>NZ_JAYEES010000004.1:0-1862104 GCF_034653275.1 Nitrospirillum guaranorum
CTGATCAAGGCCGGCGATACCAGGCCATTCACGATTTTGGACGTGCCCGCGCCTGGCGCCTGACGGCCGCCGAATGGCTATCTCGTCACCGGCCCATGCACCAGGCCGGGCAGGGCCAGCCAGTCCTCCGGACCGTCCAGCGACAGGCCGGGGTTCCAGGACCGGTCGTGGCCGATGGCCGCACCCCAGCGCTCCAGGAAGGCCAGGCGCTCTTGCTCCACCCGTTCCCGCCGGTCCGACGCGTAGGGTTCCAGCGCCGTCAGCACGGCATGGGGCGTCCACAGCGTGGCGTAACCCGCCTGTTCCAGACGCAGGCAAATGTCCACGTCGTTGAAGGCGATGGGGAAGGTGTCGGCGTCGAAGCCGCCTACCGCCTCGAAGCAACTGCGACGGATGGCCATGCAGGCGCTGGCCACGGCGCTGACCCGGTGGGCGCACAGGCCGATGCCCAGGTCGCCCACGGTGTCGCCCGGCCGGCCGGCGAAGCGCGACCCGGCCAGACGGGCGGCACCCGGGCCGTTGCCCAGGCCCAGCACGATGCCGCCGTGCATGATGGTGCCGTTGGTCGACAGCACCTTGGGGCCCACGGCGCCGATGTCGGGACGCAGGGCCTGCGACACCAGCTCGCGCAGCCATTCGGGGTGCTGCGGTTCCATGTCGTCGTTCAGGAACACCAGCACCTCGCCGGCGGCGGCGACGGCGGCGCGGTTCATCATGTCGGCGAAGTTGAAGGGGCCACGATGCTGGATGACCCGGGCGCCCGGGCGGTCGCGCAGCGACTCCAGATAGGCCAGGGCCTCCGGGTCGCGACTCTCATGATCCATGACCAGCAGTTCGAAGGCGGGATAGCGCGTCTCGCCCAGGATGGCCTCGACACAGGGGCGCAGCAGGTCGACCCGGTCGCGGGTGGGCATCAGCAGGCTGACCACGGGCTGGCGGTCCGGCAGGGGCCAGATGACGCGGCGGGCGGTGTGGCCCTCGCCCTTGGGATCCTTCTCCGTCACCGGTTCGGCCACGGCACCCGGATGATAGGTCGCCAGGAAGGACTGCAGGGCCGGCAGGCCGCCCAGGGGCAGGGGCCGGCGGCGGCGCATCAGCACGCGCGGCATGTGGCGCACGTGCTGCCGTCCCGCCAGGTGCGTCGCCTCCAACAGCAGGCGGTACCGATCCAGCCGGCCCGGCTGCTGGCCCACCGCCATGGCCCGGCGCGCCAGGGCGGTGCGCATCAGCAGCAACTGGCCGGGATAGACGCCGCTGGACCCGTACAGCAGGTCGGGGTCGAAGGCGGGCTTCAGCACCGGGCGCAGGGGATGGCCCAGGCGGTCGGTCCATTCCTCATCGGTGTAGAGGATCTGGGTGTCCGGGTTCTGCGCCATGGCCAGCACGCACAGGGCCAGGGCGTGGCGGGGCAGCAGGTCACCCGGTGACAGCAGGGCGACGGTGTCGCCCTCCACCTGACCCAGGGCGGGCAGGCCGGCGCCCCGGCGCTTCACGCGCGGGTCGCGGAAATCCGTGGCGGTGTCGGCCGGCAGCCACAGCTCCCAATTGTCGTGGATCTGGCGGGTCAGGCTGTCGACCGTGCGGCGCACGGCGATGGCCCAGGCGGCCGGCTTCAGGCCGCTGTTCTCCGGCCCCAGCATGATCAGGCTGACGCGCGGCGGGGCGGGCAGGCGGGCCAGGGCCACCGATATCTCGCCGGCCTCGGTGCGGCGGGGGCCGTCGCGGCGCAGGGTCCAGGCGCGGTAGAACGACCGGGGCGCCAGCGACTGCCACAGGCGGCTGGCCACGTCGCCGAACTGGCCATGGGCCACCATGCGGCTCAGCGCCCGGACCAGGGCCATGCCCGTGGGGCCGCGCAAGGGCTTCGTGGGCGGGGGCGGGGCCGCGTCTATGGCCGTGCCGGGCACATGCATGCTGCCGGGGTGCGCGCCCAGGGGCGCCCCTTCAAGGTCATGCGCGGCCACCGCGTCTTGCGATCCCCTTGCCGGGGGGTGGTCCGGGTTCTTCTGATCCACGTGCCGGTTGCCCCGCCTCTTGGAAAACAGCCTCGGTCCCGTCGGACGCCCCAGGCGCCCCGGTCCCCAGAAACAACAAAGCGCCAACCCCGCGCCAGGGTTCAACCCGGCACTGATCGGCGCTCCCCCAACCGGCCGGTCCCCCATCCCATCGGGGCCGCCCATGTCGTTATCAGGCGATTCATGGGGGACAGCCCGGCCCCGGGTCAAGCGGCAATGCGGGGTGCCTCTCTCCGCCACCCGCCACCGCAGAAGGGGTGTCGCCAAGGCCGGGGCCGGCTGCTATCCAAGACGGCCATGGACGTTCCCCCCCTGCCTCCGCCGCCCCGTTTCCCGGCCGTATCGCCGCCCTGGTCGTGGCCTACCGGCCCGACGACGGCCTGGCCGCCTGCCTGGCCGCCGCCGCCGGCGTGGCCGACCGCGTCCACCTGTTCCAGCAGGAGCGGGGGCGGGATGTCGGCGGCGACGCGCGGGTCGACCGCGCGGTGACGGCGACCGGGGCCGTCCTGCTGGCGGACCCAGCCAACATCGGACTGGCGGCGGCGCAGAATCGCCTGGTGGACCAGGCCTTGGCCCAGGGGGCCGACTGGCTGCTGTTCCTGGACCAGGACAGTGTGCCGCGCCCCGGCCTGCGCGCCGCCTATGCCGGCGCCCTGGCGGCCGCGCCGCCCGGCACCGGCCTGCTGGCCGCCCGCAATGTGGAACCGGATGGGGGCCCCGACTCGCCCTGGGTGGTCAGCCCGGATGGCCGGCGCTGCGCGGTGGTGCGCCGACTCGACGACCCGCTATTGCCCGACCTTCTGTTGGCCCCCGCGTCCGGCAGTCTGGTCAGCGCCAGGGCCGCGCGGGCCTGCGGCCCCCTGCGCGATGATTTCTTCATCGACTGGGTGGATGTGGAATACGCCCTGCGCCTGCGCCGCGCCGGCTTCCGCCTGGTGGCGGTGCGCGACGCCCTGGTGGACCACAGGCTGGGCGCCGTCACCCACGTCCAGGCGGGCGGTCGGGCAGTGGCGGTCACCCATCACGCCGCCCGCCGCCGCTGGTTCCAGGCGCGTAACGCGCTGTGGACCTGGCGGCTGCACCGGCGGGCGGTGCCGGCGCTGACCGGTTGGACCCTGCGCATCCTGGCCTCCACCGCCGTCAAGATCGCGGTGATGGAGCAAGGACGCCTGCCCAAGCTGGCGGCCTTCGCCGGCGGGCTGTGGCAGGGGTTGACGCGGCGTCCGCACCCCTAAAGCCGGGCTTGCCGCCGGGGGGGCCGCGCCGTATCAGTCGTGTTTCAGGCGCTGAGAGTTTCCTTCGCATGACCACCGACTGGACCCGGGGCTACGCCTCCGACATCGACTATACCCGGGGCTGGTACCGGGAGCTGTCGCCCCTGTGGCTGGACACCGCCCTGGTGCTGGCGGGCGTGGCGCCGCCCCAACCGGGCGAACGTGGCCCGGTGTGGCTGGAGCTGGGCTGCGGCCACGGCCTCTCGGCCCTGGCGTTGGCGGCGGCGCGGCCGGACATGACGGTCATCGCCGTCGACTTCAACCCCACCCACATCCATGGCGCCCAGCGCCTGGCCCAGGCCGCCGGCCTTGCCAACATCCGCCTGATCGAGGCCGACTTCGCCGAGCTGGTGGCCGATGGGGCCGGTGACGCCGCCGGCCACCTGCCGCCCCTGGACTACGTCGTCCTGCACGGCGTCTACACCTGGGTGGGGGATGAGAGCCGGGGGCATATCGCCCGCCTCATCGCCCGGCGGCTGAAGCCCGGCGGGGCGGCCTATCTCAGCTATAACTGCCTGCCGGGCTGGGCGGCGGCCATGCCGGTGCAGTTCCTGCTGAACGCCTACGGCCAGGCGCTGCCCGGCCCCAAGGCCGCCGCCGGCGACCAGGCGCGCGACCTGCTGCTGCACCTGCTGAACCAGGGGGCGGGATATTTCAGCGGCAACGCGGCCGCCAGCGCCCGGGCGGACCGGCTGCGCGGCGCCACGGCGCCTTATCTGGTGCACGAATACATGCACAGCGGCTGGCGGCCAGCCTACCATGCCCAGGTGGCCGATGACCTGGCGGCCGCCAAGCTCAGCTACGCCGGCAGCGCCGCCTGGGTCGAGAACTTCCCCGACCTGATGATGACCCGGGCGCAGCAGGACATGGCGGCGGCGGCCCCCACCCGGGCCCTGGCCGAGACGGTGAAGGACTACGTCACCAACCAGCCGCTGCGCCGCGACATCTTCGTGCGCGGCCCGCTGGCGCTGGACGCGCGCCAGCGCGTGGCCCGCCTGGGCGCCCTGCGCCTGGTGGCCCTGGGCGAACCGGGCGCCGCCCTGCCGGACTTCACCCTGCCCTTGGGCCCGCCGGATCCGGAGGTCTCACGCCTGTTCCACCCCGTGCTGGCGGTGCTGGCCGGCGGGCCCGCCACCCTGGCGGACCTGGTGGAGCATCTGGCCCGCACGGTGGCGGACTGGGGCCCCGACAGCGCCGGCTGGCTGTTGCGGGCCCTGGCCATCCTGGTGGCGGGCGACGTGCTGGCCCCCTGTCTGGCCGACGCCCAGATCCAGGCGGCCTTGCCCGGCGTGCGGCGGCTGAACCAGGCCTTGCTGGCCGACAGCCTGATGGCCGGCGGCACGCCGGACCCCGAAACCCGCCTGCCGGAACGCCTGGCCTCCGCCGTCACCGGCGGCGGCGTCATGGCCTCGGTGGAGGAGATGGGCGCCCTGGCCGCCCATTGGGCGGGCGAAATGGTCATGCCCCCCGACGCCCTGTCCCGCCTGGCGCGCCTGGGTGTGCTGTGACGGCAACGACATGCCGCTTTGACGCCCAGGCGGCGGGGGCTTAAGCTCCGCCGCCTTGCCCCGTTGCCCCAAGACACGCCATCCATGACCCACCATCCTCTCCCCCCGCCCTTCACCACCATGCGGGGCCATTGATGCTGGCGAAACTGGTGGTCCTGGTCGGACTGGTCGTCCTGGTGTGGAAGGCCTATCAGTGGGGCGCCCTGGCCCAGCGGCGCAAGATGGCCGGTGGGGCGCCCGCGCCCCGCGCGTCCGGTGGCGCCGCCACCCCCCGGGCGCCGGAACCCGCCGCCGAGGATTTGCACGCCTGCGCCGTCTGCGGCGCCTACGTCGCCCGGGGCTCCACCCCCTGCGGCAAGCCCGAGTGCCCGCAGCGGCGCTGACGGATGTGACCAGCGCCGCCGGATACTTTGCTTACAGCGTCACCACCACCCGGCCGTTGACCGTGCCGGCGCGCAGGCGGTCGAAGATGGTGTTGATGGCGTCCAGCGGCTGGACCTCCACCTCCGCCTTCACCTTGCCCTCGCCGGCGAAGGCCAGGGCCTCGGCCAGGTCGGCGCGGGTGCCGACGATGCTGCCGCGCACGGTGATGCGGTTCAGCACGACGTCGAAGATGGGCAGGCCGAATTCGCCGGGCGGCAGGCCGATCAGGGCCACGGTGCCGTGGCGGCGGCTCATGCCAACGGCCTGGGCGAAGGCGGGGCGGGAAACGGCGGTGACCAGCACGCCGTGGGCGCCGCCGATGTCGCTGTGCAGGCGCTTGGCCGGGTCTTCCTTCAGCGCGTTCACCGTCAGGTCGGCGCCCAGCTTCCGGGCCAGGTCCAGCTTGTCGTCGGCGACGTCGATGGCGGCCACGTGAAGGCCCATGGCCTTGGCGTACTGCACGGCAACATGGCCCAGTCCGCCGATGCCGGAGATGGCGACCCACTGGCCGGGCCGCGCCTCCGTTTCCTTCAGGCCCTTATAGACGGTGACGCCGGCGCACAGGATGGGGGCGATCTCCTCGAACCCTACGCTGTCCGGCAGGTGGCCGACGAAGTTGGGGTCCGCCAGGACATAATCGGCATAGCCGCCGTTGACGGAATAGCCGGTGTTCTGCTGGGCGGTGCACAGCGTCTCCCACCCCGTCAGGCAATGTTCGCAGTGGCCGCAGGCGGTGTAGAGCCAGGGCACGCCCACCCGGTCGCCCTCCTTCACGTTGGTGACGCCGGCGCCCACGGCGGCGACGTAGCCCACGCCCTCGTGGCCGGGAATGAAGGGCGGCTGCGGCTTCACCGGCCAGTCGCCGTCGGCGGCGTGCAGGTCGGTATGGCAGACGCCGCTGGCCTGGATGCGCACCAGGATCTGGCCAGGGCCGACCTCTGGCACCGCGACCTCGCGGATGTCCAGGGGTTTACCCAGGGTGTGGACGACGGCGGCCTTCATGGTCCGGGGCAGAGACATGGGGAACGGTCCTTCCTGTCGGGCGAACGGCGGTGGCCGTTCGTTCGCCGACAGAAGATACCGCCGGGCCGCCCGCGGCCTTGAGATGGGTCAAGGACCGGGCGGATCTTCCCCTTCCGTGACGGCCAGCACCGTTTGGCGCACCTCGGACGGCAGGCGGTCCAGCACGCCGGCCACGCCGCGCAGGGCGGCGCGCAGGCTGTAGACCTGGTCGATCAGCGACAGCACCAGGGGCAGGGTGTCGTCGGCCACGCCCATGTCGTGGCGCAGGTCGCGGATCAAGCCCACGCGGGCCACATCCACGGGGTGGAAGCGCCAGTCGGCCGCGTGTTCCGGCGCCGGGGCGCCATCGGGCCGCACCCAGCCTTGCGTCACCCACCAGTGGATGTCCCGCTCCCCCACGTCGGGGAAGCGGGCGCACACGGCCTCCAGCGTCAACAGGGTCAGCGTGCCCATGGCTCAAGCTCCCTCATGATGCAGGTCGGCCAGGCCGGCGCGCGGATCGGCGTCATGCCGGGGCTTCCAGCCTTCCAGGAAGGCCGCCAGCTCCGGCTCCTCCCCCGGCGGCAACACCACCTTCAGCTCCACCATCTGGTGGCCCTCGCGGATGCCTCGGCCCTTCAGGCGCAGGCGGGTGCCGCTGCTGGAGCGGGGCGGGATGGCCAGCATGACGCTGCCGTGGATGGTGGGCACCTTGACCTTGGCACCCAGCACCGCCTCCTTCAGCGTCACCGGCAGTTCGATGATGATGTCGTCGCCGTCGCGGCGGTACAGCGGGTGGGGCGAGACCGCCACCTCCACGTAGGCGTCGCCGGGGGGGCCGCCGTTCATGCCCGGCCCGCCCTTGCCCGCCAGGCGCAGCGCCTGGCCGTCCTTCAGGCCGGCGGGGATGGTGACGTCCAGCACCTGGCCGTCGGGCAGGGTCAGCCGGCGGGTGCCGCCCCGGGCGGCGGTCAGGAAATCCACCGTCAGGGAATAGTGCGCGTCCTGGCCTTTCAGCGGAAACCCACCGGCGCGAGCGCCCCCGGTGCCGCCGCCCTGGTTGAAGGCGCGACGCAGCAGGCTTTCCAGGTCGTCATGATCGAAGCCGCCGAAGTCCGCGGCGCCGGCGGAATAGCGGCCATGCCCGCTGGCGAAAGGATCCCCCGCGTACTGGCGATAATAACCACCCCCGCCGGCGGGCCCGCGCGCGGTGGTCTCCGCCCCGGTGGCGTCGATCTCCCCCCGGTCGAAGCGGGCGCGCTTGTCCGCGTCGGACAACAGGGCGTAGGCGGCGGCGATCTCCTTGAACTTGGCCTCGGCCTCCGGCTTGCCCGGGTTCAGGTCCGGGTGATGCTTCTTGGCCAGGGCGCGATAGGCGCTGCGGATGGTCTTCTCATCGGCGTCGCGGGCGACGCCCAGCAGGGCATAGGGATCCACCGTAGGCTACCTCATTCCAGGGGAGGGACCAGGGGATGCGATCATGCGGCCGGCCTTGGGGCGACCGGTCGGCGGGCCTCCCGCGGTGGGACGGCCGGCCTCCCCCGCCGGGGGCGGCAACAGGGCTTCCGCCTGGCGCAGCACCGTGGCCGGGGTGGGGCCGGCGTCCAGGATAGCCCAGCGCACGTCGCCGGCGCCCTTGCGCATCTGGCTTAGCAAGACGGGCATATTCGCGTCCGAGGCATCCCGGGCCGCCGCCTGGCCCCGCCGGCTCAACCGGTCCGCCAGCACCGCCTCCGGCGCCCGCAACCACAGGCCGGTGAAACGGACATGGGCTTGCGCCGCCACTTCCGCCGCCAAGGCCCGCTCGGCGGGGTCGGCGAACACCGCGTCCAGGATGACGCTGCGCCCGGCGGCCAGGCAGGCGGCGGCCTGGCTGCGCAGGCGGTCGTAGACGGCGGCGCTGACCGCCGGGCTGTAGGCCTCATGGGTCAGCGCCTGCTCCGGCGCCACGCCGAACAGCTGCTTGCGGATGACGTCGGTGCGCAGCACGCGCGCCCCCGGGGCCGTACCCAGCAGGGGGGCCAGGGCGCGGGCCAGCGTGGACTTGCCCGTGCCGCTGAAGCCGCCCACCGCCACCACGCGCGGCCGGTCGCGACGCAGGAAGTCCAGCGCCAGTTGCAGGTAGCGGTCGGCCTCCACCGCGCCGGCGGTCTTCTGCGTGGGCGTGGTCTGGCGCCGGGCGGCCGCGGCCGTCACCTGCGCCCGCACGGCCGCCCGCACCGACAGGAACAGGGGCAGGGCCGGCAGGCCGCCCAGGGCCTGGCCTTCCCGTCCCGCCATATCCTCCCCCGTCAGGTCCAGGTAGCGGTTCAGCACCAGGCTGGCCAGGTCAACGCGGTCGCGGAAACACAGGTCCATCAGCAGGAACGCCAGGTCGTACAACACGTCCGTGCAGGCCAGGGCGGGGTCGAACTCGATGGCGTCGAAGGGCGTGGGCGTGCCGTCCACCAGGCAGACGTTGCCCAGATGCAGGTCGCCGTGGCAGTCGCGCACCCGGCCCGCGTCGCGCCGGGCGTCCAGCAGGTGCCCCTGCGCCGACAGGGCCGCCTGCACCTTCGTGTTCCAGGCGCGGATGTCGGCGGCCGAAAAGGCGTCACCCGGCTTCAGGTTGGCGCGGGTGATGGCGATGGCCTCGCCCAGGCCCTTGGCCCCACCGCCTTCCGTGCGCCCGGGCTGCGCCCGGTGCAGGCGGGCCAGACGGTCGGCCAGGTCCAGCATCAGTTGCGGCGTCAGCCGGCCCTGCGTCGCCATGCGGTCCAGCAGGGCGTCCTGGTCGAAACGGCGCATGACCAGCAGCCAATCCACCACCTGATCGGGCGGTAGGGGCGGTTCATCCTCCCCCGCCGCCCATTCCGGCCCCAGGGACAGACCGTCGGGCGTCCGCAGGATGGGGCGCAGGCCCAGGTACAGGTTGGGGGCGAAGCGGCGGTTGACCGCCAGCTCCGCCAGGCAGAAGTGCCGCCGCCGTTCCACCGTGGAATAGTCCAGATAGGAATAGCGCACGGCGCGCTTCAGCTTGTAGGCGCGGTCGCCGGCCAGGAAGACGTGGGAAATGTGGGTGTCGATACGCTCCACCCGGCCCCGGGCCCCGAAGGATTCCGGGTGGGCCAGGAAGGCGAGCGTCTCGGTCTGGTCGTCCATGGCGGCAGACTCCCTGATTGCGGAAAGGCGGAACCCGGGCCACGGCGTGCCGCAGGCTCTCTTGGGGAAAAGCATAGGCCCCCCGGCGGTTCCGCCGCCTTGAGCGGGATCAAGCGGCGGCGCGCTCGTTCCATTGCGGAACCCGCGCCGGGGGAATCACACCCGCCCCATTGCGGAACACGCGTGTCACACCCGCGTCAAAACGGGGCGCGCATGCGGGAAACGCGCCGGTCGCCGCCTTGATTTGGGGTTCACCCGCCTTGTAAGGTGCGCCGCAACGCAACAAAGGGCCGGGGAGGAGGGGTTTTCGAACCCCAAAAGTTCCTTTTCCGCCCTTCCAGGGTGAAGACGGTCAGGCAATGGCGGCCTCAGGCGCGGCGAAGCTCAGTTTCCAGGGACTTATCCTGACGCTCCACCAGTTCTGGTCGGAGCAAGGTGCCCTGATCCTCCAGCCTTACGATATGGAGATGGGGGCCGGCACCTTCCATCCTTCCACCACCTTGCGCGCCCTGGGCGCCACGCCGTGGAAGGCCGCCTTCGTGCAGCCCTCGCGCAGGCCCAAGGATGGCCGCTACGGCGAGAACCCCAACCGCCTGCACCAGCATCACCAGTACCAGGTGATCCTGAAGCCCTCGCCGGCCAACGTGCAGGAGATTTACCTGGAAAGCCTGCGCCGCGTGGGCATCGACCCGGCGCAGCACGACATCCGCTTCGTCGAGGACGACTGGGAAAGCCCCACGCTGGGCGCCTGGGGCCTGGGCTGGGAAGTGTGGTGCGACGGCATGGAGGTGACGCAGTTCACCTACTTCCAGCAGGTGGGCGGCATCGAGTGCGAGGTCGTGGCGGCGGAGCTGACCTACGGCCTGGAACGCCTGGCCATGTACATCCAGAACGTCGAGAACGTGTACGACCTGGACTTCAACGGCCAGGGCGTGAAGTACGGCGACGTCTATCACCGCAATGAGCGGGAACAGAGCGCCTATAACTTCGAGGCCGCCGACACCGCCATGCTGCTGCGCCATTTCGAGGACGCGGAGCATGAGTGCGCCGAGCTGCTGAAGCGCGGCCTGGCCTGGCCAGCCTATGAGCAGTGCGTCAAGGCCTCGCACAACTTCAACCTGCTGGACGCGCGCGGCGTGATTTCGGTGGTGGAGCGGCAGAGCTACATCCTGCGCGTCCGCAACCTGGCCAAGGCCTGCTGCGAGGCCTGGGTGGCGGGAGACAAGAAAGTGGACTGGACCCTGCCTGGGCCCGTTTCCGGTAAGGGGGCCTGAGCCATGGCCGAGCTGCTGATCGAGCTGTTTTCCGAGGAAATCCCCGCCCGCATGCAGGTGCGCGCGGCCGATGACCTCAAGCGCCTCGTGACCACCAAGCTGGCCGAGGCCGGTTTGGCGTTCCAGGACGCCATCGCCCATTCCACCCCGCGCCGCCTGACCCTGGCCGTCACTGGACTGCCAGTGCGCGGGCAGGACCAACGCGAAGAGCGCAAGGGGCCTCGTGTCGGTTCTCCCGACGCCGCCGTGCAGGGCTTCCTGCGCGGTGCCGGCCTTACCAGCCTAGACCAGTGCGAACAGCGCGACACTGGTAAAGGAGTTTTCTGGTTTGCAGTAACTGAAAAGTCTGGGGAACTTACTGCAAATGTTGTTCGTGACGCCCTTGATTATGTGCTCTGGAATTTTCCGTGGCCTAAGGTTATGCGCTGGGGTACCGGTGGGCTAAAGTGGGTAAGACCTCTCCATTCTATCTTGGCTGTGTTTGATGGTCAGACCATTCCAGGCGGGTTCGATTTTAGCCATTCTGGTTCCGGCGTTATCAGCACGATTTACGCTGGAGACTTTTCCGAGAATCCAGGCAGTCAAACTTTCAGATTGGGCAACACCACGCGCGGTCACCGCTTCCTGGCGCCCGACGTGCTGACCATCACCGATTTCGCCGACTACCAGCAAAAGCTGGCCGACGCCTTCGTCGTGCTGGATCGTGAGGCGCGCAAGGCCCGCATCCTGGAACAGGCCAACAGGCTGGCCGTCGCCGAGGGCCTTACCCTGCGCGACGACCCCGGCCTGCTGGAGGAAGTGGCCGGCCTGGTGGAATGGCCGGTGGGCCTGATCGGCACCATCGACCAGGCCTTCATGGACGTCCCGGCGGAGGTGCTTACCACCTCCATGCGCACGCACCAGCGCTATTTCGCGCTGGAGACGGCTGATGGCAAGCTGGCGCCGCGCTTCATCCTGATGGCCAACCGCACCACCGAGGACAGTGGCCGGGCCGTGGTGGCCGGCAACGAGCGCGTGCTGCGCGCCCGCCTGTCGGACGCCAAGTTCTTCTGGGACCTGGACCGCAAGGTGCCGCTGGAAGACCAGGCCAAGAAGCTGGCCGACGTCACCTTCCATGCCAAGCTGGGCACCACGGCGGCCAAGGTTCACCGGGTGGAAGGCCTGGCGGCGGTCATCGCGCGGGCCATCCACGCCGACGTGGACGCCACCCGCCGCGCCGCCCGCCTGGCCAAGGCCGACCTGGTGACCGGCCTGGTCGGCGAGTTCCCCGAGGTGCAGGGCGTCGTCGGTCGCTACATCGCCTATGAGCAGGGCGAGAGCGCCGCCGTGGCCGAGGCCATCGCCGACCATTACAAGCCCCTGGGCCCCAGCGACAGCTGCCCCACCGCCCCGGTCTCCGTGGCGGTGGCCCTGGCCGACAAGATCGACATCCTGGTGGCCTTCTTCGGCATCGATGAGAAGCCCACGGGCTCCCGCGATCCCTATGCTTTGCGCCGCGCCGCCCTGGGCGTCATCCGCCTGGTGGTGGAGAACGGCCTGCGCGTGGATCTCAGCGACCTGTTCCTGGTGGCGCGCGGCCAGCTGGCCCTGGACAACGCCGCCCTGGACGGCGAGTTGCTGGCCTTCTTCGCCGACCGCCTGGTGGTGGCCCTGCGCGAGAAGGGCGTGCGGCACGACCTGATCGCGGCGGCACTCGCGGGCCGGGCGGAGGGCGACCTGGTCCGTCTGCTGGCCCGCGTGGACGCGCTGGCCGGCTTCGTCAACACCGACGACGGCGCCAACCTGCTGGCCGCCTTCCGCCGCGCCGCCAACATCCTGCGCATCGAGGAGAAGAAGGACGGCCACGCCCATGACGGCCTGCCGGACGCCGCCTTGCTGCAGGTGGATGAGGAAAAGGCGCTGGCGGCGGCGCTGGATGCCGCCCGGGCCTCGTCCGAACCGGCGCTGGCCGCCGAGGATTACGTGGGCACCATGGCGGCCCTGGCCTCCCTGCGCGGCCCGGTGGACGCCTTCTTCGACAAGGTGACGGTGAACGCCGACGATCCGGCCCTGCGGGCCAACCGGCTGCGTCTGCTGGCCGGCATCCGTCGCACGCTGAACCATGTGGCGGACTTCTCGGTCATCGAGGGGTGAGTCGCGGGGGCCGGGAAACCGGCCCCCGTTTTCGTTTGGCGCCCGGGACCTTGGGGGCGGTCACAATCTTGGCCCTTCCGTTGGCCGGGAATGTTTGCAAGGCTTTGATTTCAGTACGCGTGACAAACCGGGGCCGGTCTTGGCCGGACCTCGAAAAAACACAAATCGCAGTGAAAAACTTCGGGGAAACTGGCGCGTGGCGGCCCATGAGCGAACCGGCCGCCGCTCCGCCGAACTCATCGGGTGAGGAACCATGAGCGTGTCCAAGTGGGTGTACAGCTTCGGTGATGGCAAGGCCGAGGGCCGGGCCGAGATGAAGAACCTTCTGGGTGGCAAGGGTGCCAACCTGGCGGAGATGAGCAATCTGGGATTGCCCGTGCCGCCCGGTTTCACCATCACCACCGAGGTCTGCACCTGGTTCTACGACAACGGCCGCCAGTATCCGGCCGAGCTGAAGGACCAGGTGGCCGCCGGGCTGAAGGCGGTGGAGGGCATCATCGGCGCCACCTTCGGCGATGCCGGCAATCCGTTGCTGGTTTCCGTCCGCTCCGGCGCCCGCGCCTCCATGCCCGGCATGATGGACACGGTGCTGAACCTGGGCCTGAACGACGTCACCGTCCGGGGCCTGGCCAAGCGCGCCGGCGACGAACGCTTCGCCTATGACAGCTACCGCCGCTTCATCCAGATGTACGGCAATGTCGTCCTGGACGTGGACCACCATCATTTCGAAGAGATCCTGGACAGCCACAAGCGCGACCGGGGCCTGAACTACGACACGGACCTTGACGCCGGCGACTGGCAGGCGGTGATCGAGGGCTACAAGGAGGTGGTGCAGGAGGCCCTGGGCCGCCCCTTCCCGCAGGATGTGCAGGAACAGCTGTGGGGCGCCATCGGCGCCGTCTTCGGCAGCTGGATGAACCAGCGCGCCATCACCTATCGCAAGCTGCACGACATCCCAGCCAGCTGGGGCACGGCTGTGAACGTCCAGGCCATGGTGTTCGGCAACATGGGCGACGACTGCGCCACCGGCGTCGCCTTCACCCGCAACCCGTCCACGGGTGAGAACGCCTTCTACGGCGAATACCTCATCAACGCCCAGGGCGAGGACGTGGTGGCCGGCATCCGCACGCCGCAGCACCTGACCGTCGCCGGCCGCCAGGCCAACGGCTCCGACCTGCCGGCCATGGAAGAGAGCATGCCGGAGGTGTTCCAGCAGCTGGACGCCGTGCGCCTGAAGCTGGAGCGGCACTACCGCGACATGCAGGACATCGAGTTCACGGTGCAGCAGAAGAAGCTGTACATGCTGCAGACCCGCAACGGGAAGCGCACCACTGCCGCGGCGCTGAAGATCGCCGTGGACATGGCGCAGGAGGGTCTGATCGACGAGGCCGAGGCCGTGCGCCGCATCGAGCCCAAGTCCCTGGACCAGCTGCTGCACCCCACCCTGGACCCCAAGGCCGAACGTAAGATCATCGCCAAGGGCCTGCCGGCCAGCCCGGGTGCGGCCTGCGGCAAGGTGGTGTTCTCCGCCGACGAGGCCGAACGCCAGTCTCAGATGGGTGAGGCGGTCATCCTCTGCCGCGTTGAGACCAGCCCGGAAGACATCCACGGCATGCACGCCGCCGCCGGCATCCTGACCACCCGCGGCGGCATGACCAGCCACGCGGCCGTGGTGGCGCGCGGCATGGGCCGGTCCTGCGTGTCGGGCGCGGGTGAGCTGCGCATCGACTACAAGACCGGGGTCATGACCGTGCGGGGCGAGAAGATCGCCGCCGGCGATGTCATCACCATCGACGGCTCGACCGGCGAGGTCATGCTGGGCCACGTGCCCACCATCCAGCCGGAACTGTCCGGCGACTTCGCCACCCTGATGGGCTGGGCCGACCGCTTCCGCCGCATGAAGGTGCGCACCAACGCGGAAACCCCGCTGGACGCCCGCACGGCGGTGAAGTTCGGGGCCGAGGGCATCGGCCTCTGCCGTACCGAGCACATGTTCTTCGACACCGAGCGCATCATCGCCGTGCGCGAGATGATCGTGGCGGAGACCGAGGCCGGCCGCCGCGCCGCCCTGGCCAAGATCGCCCCCATGCAGCGCCAGGATTTCGTTGAGCTGTTCCGCATCATGGCCGGTCTGCCGGTCACCATCCGCCTGTTGGACCCGCCGCTGCACGAGTTCCTGCCCAACAGCGAGGCGGAGATGGACGAGGTGGCCAAGGCCGCCGGCACGGACATCCAGCGGGTGCGCCACCGCGCCCTGCAGCTGCACGAGGCCAACCCCATGCTGGGCCATCGCGGCTGCCGCCTGGGTATCTCCTACCCCGAAATCTATGAGATGCAGGCCCGCGCCATCTTCGAGGCGGCGGTCGAGGTGGGCAAGGCCGGCCAGACCGTGACGCCGGAGATCATGATCCCCCTGGTCGGCACCAAGAAGGAGCTGGACATCCTGAAGGCCGTCATCGACCGGGTGGCTGGCGAGGTGAAGCAATCCTCTGGCGTGCGGATCGACTATCTGGTCGGCACCATGATCGAGCTGCCGCGCGCGGCATTGCGGGCGGCGGAGATCGCCCAGTCGGCGGAGTTCTTCAGCTTCGGCACCAACGACCTGACGCAGACCACCTTCGGCATCAGCCGCGACGACGCGGCCGGCTTCCTGCCCGACTATCAGCGGGCCGGCATCTTCGAGCACGACCCCTTCGTGACCCTGGACACGGAAGGCGTGGGCGAACTGGTGTCCATCGCCGCCGAGCGGGGCCGCAAGACCCGCCCGGAGATCAAGCTGGGCATCTGTGGCGAGCACGGCGGCGACCCGGCCTCCGTCTACTTCTGTGAGAAGGTGGGCCTCAGCTACGTCTCCTGCTCCCCCTACCGGGTGCCCATCGCCCGCCTGGCGGCGGCGCAGGCGGCCCTGATGGGCGAGAAGCCGGCCAGCGAGGCGTAAGCGGCGACTCTCCGCGCCGAGGGTTTGAGGGTAGAGGGTTCGAGGGCGGCAGGGGTGACCCCGCCGCCCTTGATTTTTGAGGCGTCTGGGGCGCCGGCTTAGCTCCCCGTCGCCGCCTTCTGGAAATGCTGGCGGGCGATGGCGTCCAGGCGGCCCTCGCGGTACAGGGCCTCGGCCGCGTCCCGCAGGATCGCCGTTTCGGGGGCGTCGCGGGTGGCGGGGTCGCAGGACAGCCAGGCCTCCATGGTGCTGACCTGCACGCGGTCGCCCAGCTGGTCGGTCAGGTTGTTTTCCCGTGCCACCACGTCGATGACGGAGGAGATGCCCATGACGGCGTTCACCCGGCCGTGCGCCATCATGCGCAGGCCGTTCAGCATGGACGGCACCGTCTGCACGGTGAGTCCGTAGCGCTGGATGACCGGGACCAGGGCCTGGGTGCCCGTGGCGGTCACGGCCACCGGGCCCACGGTCCGCAGGTCGTCGGGCTTCGCCAGCGACACGCCCTGCCGCGCCACCGCCACCAGACGCACGGCCATGGTCAGGGCCAGCGGCACGAGGGCCTTGTAAGGATCGCGGATGGGCACGGCGACCATGCCGTAGACCTTGGGGCCGCCGGGGGGCCGTTCCCGCGCCAGCTCGGCATACACGCGGACCACCGGCAGCAGCTCGATGGTGGCGTGGATGCCCGCGCGGTCCAGGATGGCCTGCGCCTGCTCCACCACCAGGCCCCTGGCCTGGCCGTCGGCGGCGCGCTCCCCCAGCACCGGCAGTTCCGGCACCAGCACGCGGATGGGCTCGGGCGCCGTCTGCGCCGCCGCGATGCCCCTTCCCATGGCCCCGGCGGGCAGCGCCAGCAGAAGCGACAGGAGGGTGCGGCGGGTGGGGGTCATGGTGTGGCACGCCCGGCGGGGGGAATTGCCCGGTCAGATGGTCAAGGTCCCCTGCCTGGACTACCCCAATTCGGCGCGCAGCTGCCCCAACGGCAACGCGGTCGTTTCCTTGACGGTCGACACTGCCATCATCGAATTGATTTCCCGCACCCCCGGCAGCTGCGACAGCTTCTTGAAGAACAGGGCCTCATAGGCTTCGACGTCCTTGGCGACGATGCGCAGCAGGAAATCCACCTGGCCCATCAGCACGAAGCACTCCAGCACCTCCGGTATGTCGGCGATGGCGCGGCGGAAGGCGTCCAGGCTGTCGCCGGCGTGCGCCTCCAGCTTCACGTGGGCGAAGACCAGGAAGTTCAGGCCCAGTTCCCGCCGGTCCAGCAGGGCCACGCGCTGGCGGATCAGCCCCGTTTCCTCCAGCCGCTGGATGCGGCGCCAGCAGGGCGATTGCGACAGCCCCACCTTGTCGCCCACGTCGGCGGCCGAGGCGGCGCCGTTCTGCTGCAGCACGTCCAGGATCTTCCAATCCAGCCCATCCAGCTTGTGTCGCATGGTTCATCTCCAATATGCCATTGTAGAACATGAGTCATGTTGATGATGGCCGTTTCCGGCGATCTTCGCAAAGACTATGCGCGCCCCGATCGCTATTGTTGCTCTCATCGGAACACGATTTGTTGAAGAGCCGCCGCCATGTCCCCCTTGGATTGTTCCCCCGCCGACTATGCCGTCCTGCATCCCACCCTGACGCTGGTGCGCAGCGGCGACGGTTTCGTCGCCCTGGCCGTGAACCGCGCCGGCCCGGTGGACGTAACCCTGGACTGGAGCCGCCTGGACCCGCTGGAGAACACCGACGGCCTGGACGCCGCCATCGACTACGCCCTGTCGGTGGCCCGCCACCGGGGCGAAGCCGACCGCCGCGCCGGCCGGCCCTGGGCCACGGCCCATGCCGTCGTCGTCGGGTATGAGGGGGATGCGGCCGAGGCCGCCGTGCGCCGCGCCGTGGCCGTGGCCGCCGTGCCGGTCGCAGGATTGCCGGAGACGCGGGTATGACCGCCACCGCGACGCCACCGACCACCAGCCCCGTTATGCTGTCGGTGGCGGCCGACGCCAGTCCCGGCCTGCTGTCGCGCCTGATGGGCACGCTGGCCCGTCTCGACATCGTACCCCTGCACGTCTACGCCCGCCGCCGCGCCGACCTTCCGGGCGAGGACATGCTGGAGGTGGACATCCAGCTGCCCGACACCGCGTCGGCGTACAGCGAGCGCGTGGCCGCCCTGTTCCGCGGCGTGGTGGGCGTGCACGCGGTCGCGGGGTCGGTTTAAGGGAAAGAAAACCAGGACGCGACCGCGTCCGCCGGAGCTTTTGAGGGAACAGTCTATAACGGCTGCACAGCGGGCGGTGCTTCCGTGCCGGCCCGCCAGCTGCGCAGGCCCAGGATGGCCAGCACGATGAAGGCGGCGTAGAGGCCGGCGGTCAGGTACAGGTCCTTCACCACGTACATGGCGACATAGACCATGTCGACGGCGATCCACAGCCACCAGTTTTCAATGTGCCTGCGCGCCGTCCAGTACTGCGCCACCAGGCTGAAGCCCGCCAGGGTGGCATCCAGGTAGGGCAGCGAGGCGTCCGTCCAGCGGGCCATGCCCCAGCCCAGAACGACGCTGGCCAGGACGCCGGCCACCAGGCTCAAGGCCGCGGCCTTCAGGCCGAGGGGCGCCACCACCACCTCGCCATCGTCCCGCTTTCCCCGCCACCAGCACACCCATCCATACACCAGGAAGGCGCCGAACACGGCCTGCAAGGCCATGTCGGAATACAGCTTGGCCTCCAGGAATACCACGCCGTATAGCGCGACCGAGGCCAGGCCCAGGGGCCAGCACCACAAGGACCGGCGGGTGGTGGTCCAGACCGCCAGCGCGCTGACGATGACGGCGATGATTTCCAAGGGGGACATGGGGGGGGCCGCCGGTCGGGTGGTTACGTCGGGTGGTTACAGGGCCAGGTCGCGGATGTGGGCCAGCAGGGCCTGGCCGTCGGCCCCGTGGAACCAGGCCGCATGGCTCAGGAAATAGCCTTCATACGCCAGGCCCGCGTTCTCCACCGACCGGGTGATGCCATGGAAATAGTCGGTCTCCGCCAGGGCGAATTCCGCGTGGACCACCGGCAGCAAGGCCGCCAGCGCCTGGCGCCGGCGCGTGTCCAGGGGGCTGACGGCGTGATAGCCCGCCATCAGCGCCGCCACCTGGTCCAGGTGCACGGCGGGCTGCCGCCCCTCCGTCAGGGCCAGCCATTCCACCGTGTTGCGCTCAATGGCGGTGGCCAGGTCATAAAGGGCCGTGGTGCGGTCGGCCAGGCCGAAGTCCAGCACTGCCGACACGCCGGCCGTGGGGCCGGTGCCCGTCCAGGTGAGGTTGGACGCGTGCGGATCGTTGTGCGTCCACAGGCTGGGCAGGTCGCCCAGGTGGGGCCGCAGCGCCTCGTGGAAGGGCAGCAGCAGGCGCTGGGTGTCGCGCCGCCAGGGGCGGGTCGACAGGTAGTCGGCCAACGCCGGCCGGGCCGCCACATAGTCCGCCATGGCCGCCAGCGGGTCGTCACTGGAAAACAGGGTGAAGCCCGACACCAGGGCCTGGCCCCGGCGATGCGGCCGGTCGAACCCCTCCGACGCCCGGTGCAGCCGGGCCAGGGCGGTGCCGGCGGCGTGCGCGTGGCCCAGGTCGCGGAAGGGCGTCCAGGACAGCGCGTCCCGGTACAGGTCCAGGCCCGGCGCCAGGCCGTGGACCTCATAGGTCCATTCGCCGAGGGTCAGGGCGCGGTCGCCCGTCGCGGTCGCCAGCACGTCGCAGATCTGCACGCCCAGGGGCGCGCCGCGCCGGCGCAGGTGGTCCATGAAGGCGTGCTCATCCTCCAGCTGAGCGGACGTCCGCACCCGGGCGTGGTGGCGCTTCACGAACACCGCCGTGCGCGCGCCACCCACCGTCGCCACCACCGAGGCGGCGGAGAACGGGCGCGGGCTGTGGCTCAGGATGCCGCGCACCGTGCCCGCGTCCGGGTAATGGCGCAGCAGGCCCGCCACCTCCGCCACCGTCAGGGGTGGCCAGTCGGGCAGCACCGCGCCTACGCCCATGCCATGGGCGACAATGCCATGGGTGGGGCGCAGGCTCTCTAGCGTGGACCGGGCGGGGGAGGCGCTCATGAAGCGGGGAAATGACCTTATAGGGAATACTGCAGCGTGAAGCGCGCCGTGCGCGGCGCCCCCAGATGCAGATAGGCGTCGCCGGCGCTCTCGCCAACATCTTTCCAGTACCGCCGATCCAGCAGGTTGTCGACCGACAGCCGCAGGGTCAGCTTGTTGTCCAGCGCGCTGGGGGCGTAGCGCAAGCCGGCGTTGAACAGATTGTAGGCCGGCGCGGTGGCCACGGCGTCGCGCGCCGCCGCCCGTTCCCCCACGTACTGCCAGCCGGCCAGCAGGGCCAGCCCGTCCAGATGCGGCAGGGTGTAGTCGGCGTAAAGGGCGGTGCGCACATGCGGCACGTTGATGGCCTGGTGGCCGTCATAGCTGGGGGTGCCGGTGCCATAGGTCACGGCGTGCATGAAGGTGGCGCTGGCCGTCAGGCGCAGGGCCTCGGTCACCTGGCCGGCGGCGTTCAGTTCCAGGCCGTCGTGCCGCTCCGTCCCTTGGCGCACATAGGTGAAGCCGTAGGCGCTGTCGTCGGGCTTGGCGTACTCATAGGCCTTGCTCAGGCGGAAGACGCTGGCGCCCAGAAGCAGGCCGTTCCAGTCGTACTTGGCGCCCACCTCATCCTGCCAGGACAGGGACGGCGACAGGATTTCGCTGGCGTTGGTGGCCCAGGCCGGCGCCTGGCCGCCCAGGGACAGGCCGCGCGCATGGCTGGCGTACAGGGTCACGGCCGACAGCGGCTTGTAGACCAGGGCCACCTGCGGCAGGGGCAGGGTCTCCGCCGTGTTGCGGATGGTGGTGTGGTCGATGTCATAGGCGCGTTCGCGCAGGAACACGGTGCGCACGCCGGCATCCAGCTCCAGCCCCGTCGCCAGCGCGCCCAGGTCGATCCGGTCCATGGCGATGGCGGCGTACTGGCGGCTGTCCAACCGTTCGTAATTGGCGCCCGGATTGTTGGGCGAGGGCGCGAAGGCCAGGGGCGTGGGGTTGTAGATGTTGTCGCTGCCGACATAGTCATAGACGTAGTCGGTCTGCGTCACCGTGCGGCGGAAGACGCTGGCGCCCAGGCTCAGGCTGTGGCCGATGGCGCCCGTCGCCACCTTGCCCAGCAGCAGGGCCTGGGCCTGGTCATCCTCGCGCGCGTCGTTGGGACTCCGGTAGTCGTAGACGTCGAAGTCGCCGTTGGGCGCGAAGTAGTAGCCGGGGGACTCGCCGGCGGCGCAGCTGGCGACATAATAGCAGCCATAGGCGAAGGCCACGTTGTCGTCGATGACCGTGCGGCTGTGGCCCACCTGCACCTTCAGGCGCCAATCGTCGCTGAAGCGGTGCTCATACTGGCCGGACAGGTTCAGGGCGTTGATGGTGACGGGCTTGGTCCAGGACTGGGCGCCCAGCATGCGCGACGGCGACACGGTGTCCAGCGCCGGCAGGGCCGTGCCGCCCAGCAATTGGTAGCCGGAGACGGAGTGCTGTACCCGGCGCTGGTATTCCAGGTCCAGGTTGACGGTGTCGTCCGCCGTCGCCCGCCAGTCGCCGGCGATGGCGCCGAAATTGCGGTAGCCGTCGGCGTGATCGACGTAGCTGGCGATGTCCTCATGCGCCGCGTTCAGGCGCAGGCCGTACTGCTTGCGCTCGCCAAAGACGGAACCGACGTCCACCGCGCTGTAGAGGCCACCCCGGTTGTCGGTGCCCAGGATCAGGCTGGCCACATCGGCCGGCCGCTTGGTGACGTAAACGACCAGGCCGCCCGGGGCCACCACGCCGGCATCCACCCCGGCCAGGCCCTTCAGGAACTCCACCCGTTCCTTGTTCTCCAGCGCCACCGGCTGCTCGCCGGCGATGGTCAGGCCGTTGATCCGCAGGCCGGTGGCGAGATCCAGGGGGAAGCCCCGGATGGCGATGTCCTCGTAATAGCCTTCCGGCGCGTAGTTCTCCCCGATCGAGGCGTCGTTGCGGATCAGATCGCTCAGGCGCCGGGCCTGCTGATCGTCCATCAGGTCGCGGGTCACGACGCTGACCGAGGCCGGGGTGTCCAGCACCGTGCCGGCGGCGCCGAACTGGGTGTCGGTGGCGCGGAAGCCTTGGTCGCGCACGCCCGTCACGATCACCGTGTTGGGCTGGTCGGCCGGGTCGGCGTGCGCGGCACCCCCCATCATCAGGGAAATCGCCGCCACGGACTGCAACAGGCGGGTGGGTCGGCGGCGGGAAATCATCACGGGACTGTCATCCTGAAAGGGCGGGACCGCCCCCCTTGTCCGCCGCCGAGGGGCGCGGGTGGGGTTGGTCACGAGCAACGCTGGAATGTGCGGTTTCTGGCGGATTCCCGCCGCCGGGTCAAACCTCTGCCTGTTCAGGGCGGGGTTGCGCCGCCCCCGGGTCGGCATTGAGAATGATATTGATTCTTAATATCATGCGTCATATAGCTGCACCAGGAACCAACCTGATGGGGGAAACAACAATGCGGCGAACGCTGTTGAAGGCGACCGCGCCACTTTGGCTGCTGGCGGCGCTGGGGGGCGCCCCGCTGGCCCATGCGGCGCCGGCGGAGGTCGTGCCTGGGGCCGCGCCGGCTGATGGCGCCGATGGTGATCCGGCGGCGACGGTCACCGTCACCGTCACGCGCACGGCCAAGGACGTGAGCGACGTCCCGGCCAGTGTCAGCGTCATCACCAGCCAGCAGATCGACGACCAGCTGGTGACGGACATCAAGGATCTGGTCCGGTACGAACCCGGCGTGTCCGTCCGCAAAAGCCCGGCGCGCTTCACCCTGGCCGGCGGGTCCACCGGCCGTGACGGCGACAGCGGCTTCAACATCCGGGGGCTGGAGGGCAACCGCGTCCTGATGCTGACCGACGGCATCCGCGTGCCCGACGCCTACAGCTTCGGCGCCCAGAACATGGGGCGCGGCGACTATGTCGACCTGGGCCTGCTGAAGTCGGTGGAGATCCTGCGTGGGCCCGCCTCGGCGCTCTACGGCAGCGACGGCGTGGCCGGGGCCGTCAGTTTCATCACCAAGGACCCGGACGACTTCCTGACCTCAGGTAAGGATTGGGCCGCCCAGGGCAGCGTGGGCTACACCTCCGCCGACGGCGCCTGGTCCAAGGGGGCGCTGGCCGCCGGGCGGCTGGGCAAGCTGCAGGCGCTGGTGGCCTACACCCGCCGCGACGGCAATGAGACCGCGACCGACGGCTCCAACAACGCCGCCAACACCGACCGCACCACCGCCAATCCGCAGGACCTCCAGTCCAACGCCGTCCTGGCCAAGGTGGTGTTTGAGCCGTCGGACGCCCATCGCCTGCGCCTGACCTTCGACCATGACGACAACCACACCAACACCACGGTGTTGAGCGCCATCGCCAAGCCGCCGCTGGCCTCAACCAGCGTGCTGGGCCTGATCGCCCGGGATCGTCAGGATCGCAACCGCGTCAGCCTGGACCACCGCTACGACATCGGCGCCGACATCGTCGACAGCCTGCACTGGACGGCCTACTACCAGGAAACCCACGCCACCCAGTACGGGGCGGAGGATCGCAACACCGCCGCCGACCGCACGCGCGACAGCACCTTCGATACCAACGTCTACGGCATCGACATCCAGGCGCAGAGCAAGACGCTGGGCCACGACCTGACGCACACCTTCGTGTACGGCGGCGACTATTCGGTGACGCACCAGGAATCCTTGCGCGCGGGCACGGTGCCCTCCGCCGGCGACGCCTTCCCGTCGCGGGCCTACCCCACCACCGACTACACGCTGGCGGGCATCTTCCTGCAGGATGAGATCAGCGCCTTCGACGGGCGGCTGACGCTCTATCCCGCCGTGCGCTTCGACTATTACGACCTGTCGCCCAAGAAGGACGACCCGCTGTTCACGGCGCTTGCGCCCATCTCCAAGGATGACAGCCACGTCTCGCCCAAGCTGGGCGTCCTCTATCATCTGCTGCCCGACGTGGGCGTGTTCGTGAACCTTGCCGAGGGCTTCAAGGCCCCGGCGCCGTCACAGGTCAACAACGGCTTCGCCAACCCGACGCAGAACTACAAGTCCGTCTCCAACCCCAACCTGAAGGCGGAAACCAGCCAGACCATCGAGGGCGGGTTCAAGTTCAACGGTTCTTGGGGCGGCTGGGGTGAAAAGGCTGGGGGCAACAGTGGCGAAAACGCCGTGCTGGGCGGCGGCCGCTGGGACGCCAGCCTCACCGGCTACGCCGGCCGCTACCGCGACTTCATCGACCAGGTGCAGGTCGGCGGGAATTTCACGGCCGCCAACCCGGCCGTCTACCAGTATGTGAACCTGTCGCGGGTGAGCTTGCAGGGGGCGGAGGCCAAGGGCCAGGTCACCCTGAACTCGGGCATCGGCGCCCTGGCTGCCTTCTCCTACACCCACGGCGACAGCACGTCGGGTGGCGTCACCACGCCGTTGGACAGCGTGGACCCGTGGAAGCTGGTGCTGGGCGTTACCTACCGCGATCCGGCGGGCCGCTTCGGCGGCCAGGTCACCATGACCCATTCCGGGGCCAAGGACCGGTCCGACGTCAGCAGCGCCACCTACTTCATCCCCAAGGCCTTCACCATCCTGGACGCCACCGCCTATTGGGCCGTGACGGAGAACGCCAGCATCAGGGCCGGCGTCTTCAACCTGACGGATGAGAAGTACTGGTGGTGGGGCGATGTGCGCGGCCAGGCCTCCACGTCGAACGTGCTGGACGCCTGGACCCAGCCGGGCCGCAATTTCGGCGCCTCGCTGACCCTGAAGCTTTGATCCCGACGCTCTGGTCCCGATCCGGCCGGCGGGGGGATGCCAGGCCGGATCCCGGTGGCGGCGGGCCCGCCCGTGCCCGCCGCCACTTTCCTCCCCGATCGCATGACCTGCCCCGAGAGGCCATCCCATGATGACGCATGACACGCTTGAAACCGGCCGCCGCGCCTTCCTGACCGGCGCCGCCCTGCTGGGTTTGACCACCGGCCTGCCCCTGGCGGCATCCGCCGCCGACATGGCGCCCACCGCCGGCACGGCGCCGGAGCGGGACCGGAAGGCCATCCTGGGCATGGCCGGCACCTACAAGGTGACGTTCGATTTCCGCGAAACCACGTCCTTCCTGCCCGACTACACCCCCATCCCGCCCAAGGTCAGCGGCGGGGAGGAGGTGGTGCGGGTGGTGGAGGACTCAGGCTCCGTCATCCGCCTGCAGCACATCCTGGTGGTGGATGGCGAGGATGGCCTGCCCGTGGTGGTCAAGCATTGGCGGCAGGATTGGGTCCACCAGCCGGCCGCGGTGCTGACCTACCAGGGAACCGGCCACTGGTCACTGACCCCGGTGGACGCTGCCGTGGGCAAGGGCGCCTGGTCGCAGACCGTGTGGCAGACGGACGATTCGCCGCGCTATGGCGGGGTGGGTCGCTGGCGCCATGATGACGGCGTTTCACGCTGGACCAGTGACGAGACGTGGCGCCCCCTGGCCCGCCGCGACGCCACCCGGCACCCGCCCTACGATCGCTACAACGGCACCAACCGCCACGCCCTGACGCCCGCCGGCTGGGTGCATGAGCAGGACAACGCCAAGCTGGGCGTCCGCGACGGCGCCCTGGTGACCTTCGTCCATGAGGCGGTGGTCAACACCTACGTCCGCTTCAGCGACTTCCCCATCGCGGCGGCGGACGACTACTGGGCCAAGACCGCGACCTACTGGGCGGCCGTGCGCGCCGCCTGGGACCAGGTCATCGCCCGGCAGCAGGGCGTGACGGTGGCGGAGGAGGCCAACAACGGCTCCGTCACCGGCAAGGCGCTGATGGGCTTGGCCGACACCATCGCCAAAGGCGGCAAAAGCACGCCGGACGCCATCGCCGAAGCCCGCCGCGTCATCGCCGACGCGACGCAAGGCCCGGCCAAGTCCGGGGCCTGACGCCGGCCGGCCCTTTCACGCCAGCCACAGCAGCGCCAGGGCCGCGGCCGCCGGCATCGCCTGGATCACCAGGATGCGGCGGCTGACGGACCAGGCGCCGTAGGCGCCGGCCACGATCACGCACACCAGGAAGAAGGTCTTGATGTGCAGCGCCGGCGCCGGGTCGGGATAGGCCAGGCCCCAGAGCAGGCCGGCCGCCAGGAAGCCGTTATACAGGCCCTGGTTGGCGGCCAGCACGGCCGTCTGCGCGGCCTTTTCCGGGGAGTTGCGGAAGGTGCGCAGGCCCAGCGGCTTGGTCCACAGCACCATCTCCAGCACCAGGAACCAGGCGTGCAGCAGGGCCACGACGGCCACCAGGATGTTCGCGATCATGCTCATGAAAAGGACGTTCCCCATTTTTTGAGTTGTTATGGCCACCACTATGACGGGAAAGACCGCCGTCGCCCAAAGAAAAAGCCGCCCGGTTTCCCGGACGGCTTTCCCCTGGCGATGGTCGCGCCCGTCAGAACTTGTAGGCCATGCGGAAATAGTACATGCCGCCGTCGTACCCGAAGGGCGAGGTGTCCGGGTACTGGTCGCCATAGTTCAGGCGGCCGGCGCTGCGGTTCTTCTGCGGGTACTTGTCGAACAGGTTCTGCGCGCCGACGGTGGCGGTCAGATCCTCGGTCACCTTGTAGGCGACCTCCGCATCGAAGATCCAGGCGGGGTCATAATGCTGGCCGGCGCTGGAGTTGTCCTGCCAGGCGCCGTAGTAGCTGCCGCGATACATGAAGTTGAACGCGCCGATGTCGTAGCTGGCGGTCAGGTTCACGCGGTAATGCGGCAGGCCGTTCTCGATGTCCGCCTTGCGGTTGGCGTCGATCACGCTGGCGTCGTACTTGGTGACGTCGGTGTGGTTGATGTTGGCCGCCGCCGTCAGGTGCAGGTCGCCGTCATAAACCTCGAAGGTCTTGTTGGCGACGATGTCCACGCCCTGGCTGCGGGTGTCGAAGGCGTTGGTGAAAAAGTTGACGTTGCCCAGGGTGTTGGCGCCCACCACGCCCAGCGCCGCCAGCTTGATCTGGTCGGCGGCGGACACGGTGAAGTCGCTGGTGATGCCGATGCGGTCCTCGACCTTGATGTTGTAGTAGTCGACGGTCAGGTTGACGCCGCCGGGCAGGTCGAAGACCAGGCCGCCGGCGATGTTGAAGGATGTCTCGGGCTTCAGCGTCTTGGCGCCGTAGTACTGGGCCACCACGCTGTCGACCGGGAAGGTGCCCAGCACGATGGGTTCCGGGCTGCCCGCCTTGAAGGTGGTCTGCGTGCTGCTGATGTGCGACTGGCCGGGCGTGGGCGCGCGGAAGCCGGTGTTGATGGACGACCGCACGGCCACCCAGTCGGTCAGCTGATAGCGGCCGAAGATCTTCCAGTTGGTGGTGTCGCCGAAATCGTCGAAGTCTTCGTAGCGCAGGGCCACGCCGGCGCTCAGGTCCTTGATGATGTCGGCTTCGGCGTCGGCGTAGAAGGCGTAGTTGCCGCGCGGATACTGGCCGGCGTCGGTGGCGGTGAAGCCGGGATAGCCGTTGGACCCGATGGGCATGCCGTAGGTGTAGTACTTGCCCGCCTGGTACGAGGCCACGTCGCCCGACTTGATGGTGTAGGTCTCACGCCGGTATTCGCCGCCGCCCGCCAGTGTCAGGGGGCTGGCCAGCCAGTTGAGGTTGATGGGGTAGGTCAGGTCCAGGTTCAGGTTGGTTTCCTCCTGGATCTGGGTGCCGACATAGAACTGATGCGGGCTGCTGGGCCCGAGCGAGGGGTTGACGGTGTTGCGGATGCTGTAGCGCAGCTCATCCTTGCCGTAGCTGGCGCTGGCGTCGATGATCAGGCCGGACTTCAGCGTCGTCTTGTAGCCGCCGGTGATGCTGCTATCCAGGATGTCGCCGTAGAACCAGGGCGTGAAGCCGTTGGGGAAGACGCTGTTCCATTTGAAGCTGGCGCCGCTGTCCAGGGTGATGGGCGTGATCAGCCACGACACCGTGGTGGGGTTGCGGTAGTTGAAGCTTTCCTTGGCGTAGCTGTGGCCGAAGTTGCCGAACAGGTAGATCTTGGAATTGTCGCCCAGGTCCACGCCGCTGTTGATGAACAGCCGCTCCGCCTCCACCGCCGGGTCGCCGAAGCGCTGGGCCGGGTTGGGGATGGTCAGGCCCTGGGCCGCCAGCTTGGCGGCGTCGGGCCGCTGGGTCCCGCGCGAGGTCGGGTCGTTCTTCACATATTCGGCGCTGATGTTGACGAAGCCGCGGTCACCCAGCGGCAGGCCGGAATTGGCCTGGATGTGGGCGCTGCCGCCGTCGCCGGCATAGGTCTGGCCCCACTGGGCCACCACCGTGCCCTGGTCGGCGCTATCCTTCAGGGTGAAGTTCATCACGCCGGCGATGGCGTCCGAGCCGTATTGGGCGGCGGCGCCGTCGCGCAAGACTTCCAGCTGCTTGATGGCGATGGCCGGAATCTGCGCCAGGTCGGGACCTTGCGAGCCCACCGTCAGGCCGTTGGCGCCGATCTGCACCAGGGCCGAGCGGTGGAAGCGTTTGCCGTTGATCAGCACCAGGGTCTCATCGGGCGGCAGGCCGCGCAGCGTCGGCGGGCGCACGAAGGTCGACCCGTCGGAGATGGAGAAGCGGGCGACGTTGAAGGACGGCACCAGCTGGCGCAGCAGGTCGTTGGTGTCACCGCCCGCCTGGCGCGACAGATCCTCCGGCGTGAACACGTCGATGGGCGACGGGCTGTCCGCGACCGAGCGGTCGACGCGGCGGCTGCCCGTCACCACGATTTCCGACAGGGCGTCCGCGTCGGCCGCCGGCGCCGGCGCCGTGGCGGCGTTGGCGGTGCCCATGGCGAGCCAGCCCGCCGTGCACAGCAGGGCGATGCTCAAGGCTTTACGCCCATTTATGGCGTTGGTGTTGTTCGTAAGCGTCATGTTGGCCCCCTGATCTTTGGATGTTTTGTTAGATCACGGCAGCTTGATGGCGCGATTCCCCGCATATTTTTCTGAATTGAAGCGACTCATTGCCCCGGCCGCTTCTTTTCAAATCCTCATCGATTGTGAGGATCAAGTATATTTGCCCTTTTAAAAGGCAATTTGACTTTCAGGCGTGCTCCTTTCCCTTGTCTTGGTTCCTCCGGATGTCTTTCCCGGCCTGGGGGCTTCCCGACCCCCTTGCCAGGAAAGATATCCTTGAAGACCCGTTGCATGATGGGCCGGCCGTTCCCCTCAGTGGGTGACGGTCGGCGCCTTGTCCTGCGGATGGGCGTTCGCCTTCACGGTCGCGACGAAGCCCGGATCCACGGCCGGGGCCTTGTTGCCCCAGGCCTGGCGGACATAACTGATGATGTCGGCCAATTGCTCCTCGCTCAGCAGGGCCGCGAAGGTGGGCATGCCGCCGCGTCCTTGCAACACGGTGCGCACCACCGGCTCGGGATCGCCCTGCACGAAGGGGTCGCCGGCCAGTGCCGGGAAGGCGCCCTTCACGCCCAAGCCCGTCTTCTGGTGGCAGGCGGCACATTTGTGGTTGAACAGGTCCTGGCCCTTGGCCACGTCCTGGGCCAGGGCGGGCGCCGCCGTGGCCAGGCCGGCGATGGCGGCGGTGAGGATGATGGTCTGGCGCATCCCGCTCCTCCTCACGCCGCCACGCGCTGGTGGATTTGGGCGATCTGGTGCCAGGCGGACTCGATGGCCCCCGCCTGCCAGCCGCCGATGTAGCTGATGTGCTCCCCCGCCAGGTAGATGCGGCGGTCGGGCTTGACCAGCACCGGGTAAGCGCTCGCCCGCGCGTCCGCGCTCCAATTGCCCCAGCCGCCCAGGTTGTACTGGATCAGGTGCCAGGAGGCGGAGAAGGCGGTTTCGAAGCTGTCCTTGTATTGCGGGAAGATGCGCTGCCCCGCCTCCAGCGCGATGGCGGCGCGCTCCGCCGGCGTGTTGCCGCTCATATCGGTCGCGTCGGCGCCGAACATGTAATAGCCCAGCAGCACGCCCTTGGCCGATTGCCAGCCGGACGACGGCAGGCTGATCAAATTGATGCCGGGCGCGTCGGTGTAGACATGGCCGCCATAGATGGCGTCGTCCTCTTCCCAGAAACGGCGCTTCATCTGCAGGCCGATCTTGCAAACCGGGTCGTAGGACAGCTGGCCCATGGCCTGCTTGTAGGCGTCGGAGAAGTCGGCATCGATGCTGCGCAGCACGCTGACCGGGATGGTGCACAGGCAATAATCGGCGCTGACCGTGGCGCGCTTGCCCGTCTTGGTGTCCAGGTAGTCCACCGTCACGCCGCTGTCGGACTGGCGGATGCGCTCCACCTCCGCGTTGTACTTGATCAGGTGGCCGACGTGCTTCTCGAAGCCCTTGGCGATGCGGTCCATGCCGCCCACCGGCTGGAACATGGTGTGCTGCTGGTCGAAGGTGCCGACCGACTGGACCATGCGCCACAGCCGGGACTGCACCAGGTCAGGAAAGGCGTAGGGGGTGCTGGGCACGCCGGGACCGGGGTCGTCGATGCCGGCGCCCGGGTTGACCTTGTAGCCGCGGCCTTCCGTGCCGCGATAGCTGAGGTCGCTCTCCAGATAGCCCTCGCCGCGCAGGTACTCGATGAACAGCTCCACGTCGTCCTTGGCCAGGCCGGTGTCCAGCTTGCCCGAGGTGGCGGCCTTGGCCACCAGTTCCGACGTGTAGCCGCGCATGTCGGCCCGCACCTCGAACTGGCGCACGCGCTTGCCGGCCAGGGGGCCCTTGCCCGTGTCGAACTGGGCGTAGCTGGCATCGTTCTCGTTGACGAAGACCTCCAGCGGGATACCGAAGGTCTTGGTGTAGTGCAGGGTGGAGCGATGGCAGAACGGGATGCGCCAGGGGCCGTGGTTCAGGTACAGGCCCTCATCGAACTTGCACTCCTGTTCCTCCCCGCCCAGCTCCGTCATCTTGAAGCCCTTACGGGCGGTCTGGCAGCGGCCGCCGCCGAAGGCCCGGGCCTCCAGGATGGTGACTTGGTAGCCCAGCTTGGACATCTCATAGGCGGCCGTCATGCCGGCGACGCCGGCGCCCAGGATCAACAGCTTGTGCCCCGCCCCCGACCCGCGCAGGGCCGGCGGCGCGCTGGTCATGGAGGCGATGCCCGCCCCCCAGGCGTTCAGCGCCGTCATCACCATGGCGCTGCCGCCCAGCAGCGCCGCCTTTTCCAGAAAATGGCGCCGCGTCACCCCGGCGCGGGGTAGGTCCGTCATGGCAGGCATATGCACCCCTCCTTATCCGCATCGCGGGACGGCCCACCGGATCGCGGCGGGCGTCACCAGGCCCCCTCGGCCGCCGGAACGGCGTCAGGGCGCGCGGGCGGCGATCACCTCGATCTCGACCATCAGGCCGGGGGCCGCCAGGCCCGCCACCTGCACGGTGGTGCGGGCGGGCTTGTTGGGCTGGTCGGCGGTGCCGAAGAACTGGGTGTAGCCGGACATCATGCCGGCGAAATCCATCTTGCCGTCATGGGCCGGATCGCCCACCAGGTAGACGTGCATCATGACCACGTCGCCCAGGGTCAGCTTCTGGGCGGCCAGCGCCTCCTTGATCTTGTTCAGGGTGCTGACGGTCTGGGTGGCGGTGTCGCCATAGGCCTGCGGGCTGCCCTTGGGCGCGCTGGGGTCGGCCACCGACGGCGTCATGCCGCTGAGGTACACCACGTCCGATCCCGCCGGCACGGTCACGGCGGCGGAGATGGGAAAGCCGCCGGCGGCGTCGGTGCGGGTGATGGGCTGCTTGGCCGTCGCCGTTCCGCTGGATGAGATGATGCCGGCTTCGGTGATGATGGCGGCCAGCACGGCGGTGAGGGCCAGGGCGCCCAGGAAGCGGGCCATGCGGCGCTCGGGGCTGCGGGTGGAATGGGTGGTCAAGGCAAGGCTCTCCTGTTCCGTTTTTTATGGTCCTGCATCAACGGACGCCCGCTTTCTGACGGCGCGCGCCGGTGCCACTTTTGATTTCAAGCGGCCGGACTTGTCGTCTCCGGCCCGCCGGGCCGGGCCCGGCGGGCGGAGTGGGGTAGTCGGCGGCGGCTTTGGAGGTGTGCATCGCACAATTCCCAGAAGTCGCCGGTACAGGGGTGCGCTGCCGGGTCAGCGCCGCGCGCGGCTCCCGGGGCCTGTCCTCATGCTTAGGTTGACGGGGATGTGAAAGGAAATGGCCGCTGAAAATACGAATGGCCGCCCACGTGGACGGCCATAACCGCAATACCATTCTCGAAATGGAAAGTGTCGTGAGGAGGAATCTTTCCGGTGCGCCGGCCCACGCCCAGATCAACGTGACCCGGAGTCCGGCAAATATCTTTGACAACGATGGTGACGGCCCGTTTCGTCATGCGTCTCTGTCAAATTAAGGAGTGGATGAAACTCTGCTCACGTCTCTCTTTTATCGACCCAACTGCCAAAACTCCGATCTCAGCCCGCCATTTCAGCGGGATGAGACCGTTTTCACTCTGTCAGAGTTTATCAGCAATAACCGGGCCAATTCGTTCGCGGCTGCGATATAAGCATTTCGGCCGAGGTGGGGGCGAACGGGGCGCACAGTGATTGGGCAATTCAGGATTGTTACAGGCATGTTGCCGCAAAGCTGTGCAGACGCGGCGGTCCTGTGAAGCTTTAGGCTGTGGGAAGGGCTGCCCCGTGGGGAACGGCACTGGACAGGCCGGACGCTTGCTGTAAGCAGGAAGGGACCCCTCGCGGCCCCCATCCCCGACGTCCTTCCGATGCGCCTGCTGAAACCTTTGGCCCACGGCCCCATCGCCCGTCTATGGGGCGCATTGTCGCTGTCGGCGGTGGGCGACCAGCTGCATCAGATGGCATTGGTCTGGCTGGCCGTCGGGCTGGTCGGGCCCGACACCGGCTATGTCGCGGCGGCCGACACGGTGGCGCTGATGACGGTGGCGCTGCTGGCCGGCGCCTGGGTCGAACGCTGGGACCAGGGCAGCGTCATGATGGCGGCCGACTTGGCGCGGGCCGGCCTGGCGGCGGTGCCGGTGCTGGCGGCGCTGACCGGGCATCTCACCCTATGGACCTTGGTGGTGCCGTCGGTGGCGCTGTCCGCCTTGGCGGGGCTGTTCGACCCGGCGCTGCAGGCCTCTCTGCCACGGCTGACGGCGGACCGCAGCCTGCTGGCCGCCACCAACGCCCTGTTCGACGGCACCTTGCGCCTGGCGCGCCTGGTCGGCCCCACCCTGGCGGGCGCCCTGGCGACGCTGATGCCGACGGTAGCGTTGATGGGCGTGAACGGCCTCAGCTTCCTGGCGTCGGCCTGCGCCGTGTTCAGTGTCCGGTCGCACATCGCCGACCCCGCCGAGAGGGCGCCCGCGCATGCGGCGGCGGCGATGGATACCCTCGCGGGGCGCTTGCTGGCCGGCTGGCGCCTGGTGCGGCGGGAGCCGCCTTTCACTTATCTGCTGTGGCGCAGCGGTCTGAGCGGCGGCTTGTGGACGCTGACCATTTGGCTGGCGCTGCCGCTGCTGGTGAGCCAGCGGGCTTTGGCCGGATTCGGCCTCAGCGGCCTGTCCGCCCTGGCCCTGCTGTTCTCGGCCTACGGCGCCGGCAACCTGGTCAGCAACCTGGTGGTGGGCAGCCTGCCGCCCGGGGGCATGCTGACCCGCCGGCCCATGGCCCTGGTGATCGCGGGCGACGTTCTGGTGGGCGGTGGCTTCGTCCTCATGGCGCTGGCCACGTTCGTGCCCGCCCCCTGGACCTTGCTCGCCATCGCCCTGTCGGCCACGGCCACGGCCACGGGCGGGCCGCTGGCCCAAATCCCCCTGACCACCCTTCGCCAGATCCGCTTCAGCGGGAGTGAGATCGCCGCCGTCTTCCGCCTGTTCCTGGTGCTGGACTGCCTGGGAACCCTGGTGGCCATGACGGCGGCACCCACGGTGTTGAACCTTTTGCCCACGCCCCTGGTCATGGCCGCGTGTGGCGCCATCATCCTGGGCATGGCGCTGGTCTTCGGCCGTCGGGCGGACCGGCATACCCTGGTTGCGGGATAGGGCCGCGGCGGTTACGCTCTTTTTATCCGCGTGACTGGCGTCGCGCCCCGGAACGGGGGCGAGATGGGGCACCATCGGGAAGCGCGGACGCACCCCCGTGCCGCACGCCTGGGCCATCCACCCGTATTGAACGGAAAGGGGCGTGCCATGCTTGCCAGCCTGATCCCCATCCTCGTGGCCTTGCTGCTGGGGGCCATGGCCCCCGGGCCCAGCTTCGTGCTGGTCACCCGCACCGCCGTCACCCAGTCCCGCCGCAACGGCCTGGCCGCCGCCGCCGGCATGGGGGTGGGCGGCGCCTTCTTCGGCACCCTAGCCCTGCTGGGTCTGACCGCGCTGCTGACCCAGGTGGCGTGGCTGAACATCGCGCTGCGCCTGGTGGGCGGCCTCTATCTGCTCTATCTCGCCCTGCGCATGTGGCGCGGGGCGGGGACGCCCCTGGGTACGGCTGCGGGCAGACCCCCGGCCACGGGCGCGGGGATGCCCGCCGACGGCCGCGCGCCGTCCCTGGCCCGGGCGTTCGTCGTGGCGCTGGCGACCCAGCTCAGCAATCCCAAGACGGCCATCGCCTACGCCAGCATCTTCGCCGCCCTCTTGCCCGCCCAGCCCGAGTTCGAGGGGCCGCCCCTCCTGCTGCTGTTCCTGCCGCCGGTCATCTTCCTGATCGAGGCTGGCTGGTACAGCGTCGTGGCCCTGGCCTTTTCGCTGGAGGCGCCCCGCCGCGCCTACCTGAGGGCCAAGGGCGGCATCGACCGGGTGACCGGCACCGTCATGGGCGCGCTGGGCCTGCGCCTGATGGCCGATGCCGTGCGCGATGCGGCCTTGGCGCGCTGACGCCGTAATTGAGTAGGGGACGGGTGGGCGCGGACGCGCCCACCCGCGCCGCGTCAGGCCAGATAATCGTGCAGCACCCGGCCGAAGGGCAGGGTGAAGTCCACCACCTGGTGGCGGCCGCCGACAATGCGGCGCACCGGCAGGTCGGCCACGCGGCAGTTGACGTGCGGCATCAGGTGCAGGCGGGCCGGTCCGTCCCAGGCGCCGTGGACATGCACGTCGGTCAGGTTGTAGCCCACCAGCTGGGCCACCTTGGGGCCACCGTCCACGTCGGGAATGAACTTCAGGTTCACGTTCAGCTTGCCGATGCCCTTGGCCACCTCATCCAGCCGGTCGGCCAGGCTGAAGTGCTTGTAGGTCATGGTGCCCATCGCCACCCGCTCCTCATCATAGTGCAGGGTGCCGGTCAGGGTGTCCTTCTGCACCTTCAGGCGGGGGATGCCGTACTTCTTGGGGAAGCCCCAGATCTCACGGCCGGCGGTGATGGGCGGCTCATCGTCCAGGTACATCTGGACGGAGAAATTGCACGGCTCGCCATTGAATTGCGCGACGATGCCCGTGCCGCTCTCCTCGTAATCGCCGAAGCCTGAGCTGTCCGGCATCTTCATCCATTCATAGAAGCACAGGTTGCCCGGCGCCGGCTCCAGCGGTTCCGGCAGGGCCCGGCGGACGGCCTCCGGGTCGCTTTCATAGGTGATGATCAGATATTCGCGGCGGATGAAGCGGTAGGGCCCCCGGGGATAGCTGGGGCTGAACAGGGGCATGGAACTGGCGGAGAGGATCTCGTCACGATTCATGTCGGCACTACTCCCAGGCATTCGGGGCCTAAAGGGGGGAAGCACCGGGATCGGTCGACAAGCGGGATGGTTGCTGGACCTTGGCGGCGGACCGATACCCGGACGAAGGGATGACCAGGATGGCGGATGCATTCCCGGAAAACCATTCCCTGTCCGAGTAATTTTTGTTGCGCCGCATCAAAACAAAGGGGCGCGGGGGCGGCGGATGGCCGCACCCCGTTTCCCCAGTCTTATCAATAACCGACGGTGAAGCGGCGGTTGGCGTGGGCCGGGCTCTCCACCTCATCCACCAGCGCGACCGCGAAATCCTCGTAGCTGACCTGGCTCTTGCCCGTGGCGTCGACCAGCAGCTGGTCGTCGGCCAGACGGAACCGGCCGGTCCGTTCCCCGGCGAAGAAGAAGGCGGACGGCGACAGGAAGGTCCATTCCACCCCTGTGTCGCCTTGGCGCAGCGCGTTCAGCACGTCGCGGCCGGCGCCCGCCTCCGCCTTGTAGGCGGCCGGAAACTCGGGCGTGTCGATCAGGGCCACGCCCGGCGCCACCTCCAGCGAGCCGGCACCGCCCACCACCAGCAGGCGCTTCACGCCGGCGGTGTTGATGGCGCTGAGCAGCGAGGACAGGTCCAGGCCCTGGAACCGGGTGCTGCTGATGACGGCGTCGTGGCCGGCCAGCAGGGGGGCCAAGCCGGCGGCGTCGCCGGTGTCGCCGGCCTTGGCCGTCACGCCGTCCTGGGGCCGCACCTTGGACACGTCGCGGGCGATGGCGGTGACGGTGTGGCCGCGGCGGCGCAGCTCCGCCAGGATGCGGGTGCCGACATTGCCGGTGGCGCCGATCAGGGCGATCTTCATGGGATGTCTCCGGTTTAAGCGCTGGCGAACCGTCGCGCAGCGGACTAGGTTACGTTCGGTAACCAGATGCCATTTTAGCCGCCAGGTTTGAAGAAGGCATGTTCCGGTGCCCTGGTTACCGCGGCATTACCACCGGCGCCGGTATCAGTTGGCACGGTCAGGACGGAGACACTCATGGACGGACGCACGCCCGAAGCAGCCGTGGAACCCGTCATCGCCGAGGACGTGGTGGCCGCCGGATATCGCCCCGACGCGGAGGATGGCGTCTGCCCGGTGCGCGACGTGCTGGACCGCCTGGGCGACGCGTGGAGCGTCCTGGTCATCCGTCACCTGGACGGGGGCCCCGCTCGTTTCAATGCCCTGCGCCGCGCCATCGACGGCATCTCCCAGCGCATGCTGGCCCAAACCCTGCGCAAGCTGGAACGCGACGGCCTGGCCAGCCGCACCGTGTTTCCGACCACGCCGCCGCAAGTCGAATACGCCCTGACCGACCTGGGCCGCAGCTTCTCCGCCCATCTGGCGCACCTGGCCCAGTGGGCCGCCCTGCACCAGCCCGCCATCCGCGCCAGCCGGCGGGCTTATGACGCCGCGTCGGGCGACTACGACGGCGTGTGAGGGCCTGGCGTGTGAAGGCTGGGGCGACTCGCCGCTGCGACATTATGGCCGTCGCCCTTTTTCATGTGGCACGGTGCCGGACGGCCGTCAGCCGCCGGCGGTGGCGCGCAACTGCTCGGCGATGGCGGCCAGCCGGTCACCCAGGTCCTTGGTGGCGGCGGTGCTGGCCTGCTCGTGGGCGCGGCTGCTGTCGACCAGGGCCTTCAGGTCACCGGTCAGGTCCAGCAGGCCGCGGATGGTGCGATCGGCCGCCTCCATGCGGATGCGCAGGCCGTCGGCCAGAGATTGCACGGTGGCCAGGTTGGGATCGACGCGCGGCGCCAACGCTTCCGCCAGTCCGCCGGTCAGGGCGCGCAGGGACTCCGTCGCCTCATCCTGGCGGGCCAGGGCGCGGTTCAGGGCGTTGGTGGCGCCGCCGGCGTCGGTCGCCAGGGTCGCGGCCTCGCGCCGCAGGTCGCGCACCGCCTCTTCCACCCGCGTCCCGGCGTCGCCCAGGCCGGCGGCCAGCATATCCGACAGGCGGGTGGCGGTGTCGCCGATGCTGCCGGCCCGGTCGCCCAGGGCGTGGGCCGTGGCCTCCAGCCGGGCGATGGCCTCGTCGGCGGCGGCCTTCTGGTCGGGGTCGGCGCTGCGGCGCTCCAGCTCGGCGCGCATGGCCTCCGATATCTTGCCCAGGCTGTCCAGGGTGCGGGTCATCTCGCCCGCGCGCAGCGCCACGCCCGCGGCGGCCCCCGCCAGGTCGCGCTGCACCGCCGCCAGGCTTTCCGCCACCGGCTCCAGGCGGGTGCTGTTGGCCTCGGCCGCCGTTTCGATCAGGCGGTTGGCGCGGTTCAGGCCGTCCAGGGCGCCCGACAGGTTGCGCGTGACCTCGTCCGCCGTGCCGCGCAGCAATTCGGCGGAGCCTTCCACCCGGCCCGTCACCCGTTCCAGCCGATCGCCGGCGTGGGCCAAGGCGGCCTGCAGGTTGCGGTCGCTGTTGCCCACCGCCTCCGTCGCGCGCGTCAGGCCGGCGGTGGCCTCGGCGGAACTGCTGGCCAGCATCTCGCCCGAAGCGCGCAGCAGCTTGACCGAGGCCAGCAGTTTGTTCTGCAGGTCCCCCATGGCGCTGTTCATGCGGTCGTTGGCCTGCTGCGCCTCGCTGGTGGCGCGGCGCAGCTCCCCCTCCGTCTCCGACAGGCCGCGCACGACGCGGCCCACGTCCTCGCCGGCCGTCAGCACCGTGTTGGCCACCAGGTCGGCGTTGCGGCGCAGCGCCTCCACCAGGTTGTCCAGCCCGCCGCCGCCGCCCCGGTCGTCGAAGGCGTGGACCTGCAGGGCGGCGCGGCTCAGCAGCTCCGTCGCCTCCTTGATCTCGCGGTTGCTGTCGCCGGCGGCCTTGGCCACGACGCCGCACAGCTCGCCCATACGCCGCACGCCGTCGGTCAGTTCCTGCCGGGTGTCGCCCAGCAATTCCGTGAGGTCGCGCTGGGTGCCGCTTAGCAGGCCGCTCAGATCGCGTCGCGTGTCGGCCACCAGGGTGGACACGGCGTCACCGTTGCCGGCCAGGGTGTCGCCGGCGCTGCGCAGGCGGGTGGTCAGCTGGTCGAACAGGTCGCCGGCGTCGCCGTCGAACTTCAGGCGCACGCGACCGTTCTCGGTGATGATGGACACGTCGGGCAGGTCGGCCACTTGGCGGCGGAAGCCCTCGATGGCGCGGGCCATGTCGCCCAGTTCGTCCGCGCGGTCGGTGCCGGCCACGGGCACGCGCCAGTCGCCCCGGGCGACTCCACCCACGCTGTCGCGCAACTGGGCCAGCGGCACCAGCAGGCGCAGGCGGATCAGCCAAAGGGCCGCCGCGGCGGTGGCCAGCATGGCGCCCACCGCCGCGATGCCCAGCCAGAAGCCGGCGCGGGCCGGACCGGCCAGCACGTCTGCCGTGGTCTGCACCTCCTGCCGGCGCAGCTGGGCGATGCGGTCGGCCACGGCGGCGTGCAGGGTCATCAGCGACAGGCCGGTGGCGCCGGACAGGGCCTGCGGCTTGTCGCCGGCGGCGGCCACCGCCGCGCGGTAGCGGTCGATCAGGCGATGCAGGTCGCGCGCCAGGTCTGATTCGGCCGTGGTCAGGCGGTTGCCTTCGAAGGCGCGGATGTTCCGGTCCGCCGTTTCCAGCGCCTGGGCGATGTCGGCCCGCGCCTGGGCGCTGCCGGTTTCAGCATAGACGGCCAGCGCGTTCAGCAGCCCGCCGTTGCCCAGGGCTGACCGCGCCTCGTCCAGGGCGCGGGATTTGGCTGCGGCCGTGGCCGGCGTCTCATCCAACGACCGGTCGACGCGGCTGAATAGGGCCATGTTATAGGTCGCGGCCGCCACGAGGGCGACCGACGCGGCAACGACCAGGGCGGCGATCCAGCCGCTGGCGCGCCGCAGGCTGCCGGCATGGCCCCCTCTGGCGGCGCCGTGCGATGAACTGACCCCTGACCTCATACCCCCACCCGCCTGTCGTCCATTCCCCGCTCCGGCGACGCCGGCGCCGGCCCAAGGCGCATGGTGTGAGAGGGCGCCCCGCCTTCGTCAATGACTTTGTACTTAAGCACTTTGCGCCGGTTGGCGCGGTGATGGGTTGGCGTCGTCAGGCGCGTACCAGGACCGTGTGACCATGTGCGGCCGATTGCGACCTTAATGCCGGGCGCGGGGCGGGGGCTTGCCCCCACGCCGGGCAGGGCGTAGGAAGGATCAGGTCGGGCGAGGTTGGTGCGCCTGGATCCTGGGTGAAGGGGCCCGGTTGTCTGCGCCGTTGTGGCTGCGCGGGTTTCGTATCGAGGGCCTGTATGCGTATCGTCCAGATTATATTGTCCAAAGGGTTCCGGGGGGCGGAACGCCACGTCGCGGAACTGGCGACGGCCCAGGCCCGCCATCACGACGTTCTGCTCATCGTCCGGGCCGATTGCGCCGACGCGGGCGGCCATTCCATCCGTGACCAGCTGCCTCCCTCGGGGGCGTTGCCGGGGCTGCGGGTGGTGACGGTGGGCCCCGGCCTCATGGCGCCGGGGATCTGGAGCCATATCCGCCGCTTCCGACCGGATGTCATCCATTGCCATGGCGGCCGTGCGGGCCAGACCGTCGGCCGGCTGCGACCGCTGTTGCCGGGTCGCCCGTCTTTGCTGGCCACCATGCACCCCGACTACCGCCGCCGCTGGTACCAGAACCACGACGCCGTGGTCGCCACCACCGACTGGCAGGCGCAGGAGGCCAAGCTGGGCGGGTTCGAGGGACGCATCGCCCGCGTGAACCTGTGGCGGCAGCCCCACCCCGTCCCGCATGCCGGGCGCATCGCGGCGCTGCGCGCGGAAATGGGGGCGGAACTGCCGGGTGACGTGCTGGCCTTGGGTGTGGGCCCGCTGATCCGGGAAAAGGGCTTCGACCTGCTGGTCGGCGCGGTGCGCGGGCTGGACCACCCGCATCTCAAGCTCGCTATCGTCGGCGATGGGCCGGAGATGGGCGCCCTGCGCCAGCAGGCGGCCGACTGCCCGGCCATCCGCTTCCTGGGCTTCCGGGGTGACGTGAAGGATTTTTATCACGCCGCCGACCTGTTCTGCTCCCCCTCCCGGTTCGAACCGTTCGGCTTGGTGTTCCTGGAGGCGCTGGACGCCGGCGTGCCGGTGGTGGCATCCGCCTCGGAAGGGGCCCGCACCATCCTGCAACCCCCGTCGCAGGAAGGCGGGGGCCCGTTCACCGCGCTCTATGGCGCACGAACGGGTGGCGGCCTGGCCCTGGCCCCCCTGGCGGCCTTGGGCGACGCCGATGATTTGGCGGAGCAGTTGAGCGTGGCGCTGGAGGCGATGGCGCAGGCCCGTGGGACTCGCCTCCGCCTCCGCCACCGGCCGGAACTGCCCGCCTACAACCAGGCCACCAGCCTGGAGGCGCTGGACCGGCTCTACGCCGAACTGCTCGCCTCGGCCGAGGCCGCCGCCGCCGCCGCGCTCAAGGCCGGGGCGCCGGCACCGGGCCACTGACCGTCAGCGGCACGCCGCCGCAACTCAGGGCCACGTCGGGCTTTTCCACGTCCTCGATCCGCAGGACCGCCAGGCCCAGGGGCCCCAGACTGCTGCGCATTTCGCCCACCTCGCGCTCCCCCCACGTCACCGGCGTGCCGGCGGCGGGCAGGGCTTGCCCGTCGCTTGCCGTCACCCGCATCAGGCGCTTGCGGATCAGGGCGCGATAATGGGTGCGGGCCGTCAGTTCCTGGCCCATGTAGCAGCCCTTGTCGAAGGCCACGGCGGATAGGCTGTCCATGCCGTTCTCCAGCGGAATGGACTTCTCCGGCACCAGGTCGCGGCTGCCATCGGGCACGCCCAGATCCAGCCGGCGCCGGGCGTAGGCGACGGCCGCGTCGGGCAGGCCCTCCGCTACGGCGCGCGGCAGCAGCAGGCGCAGGCCCAGGCCGGCATGCCGCGGGTCGATATAGGCGATGGCCGGGCCCTCTGGTGTTTCCATGATCCCGCCGGCACCCGGCGCGGCGTCCGCCGGCGCCCCATCCAGGGCCACGCCCACCGCCCACTGGGCGCTGGCGTCGGCCAAGGCCACCTTGGACCGCAGCTTGTACATCGACAGGCGGCGCAGCAGATCGGGCGCCCGCGCCGCCTCCGTCTCGATCAGCAGGGTTTCGTTGCCGTCGACGTCGACCTGGGCGATCACGAACAGCTCGTGCAGGAACTTGCCTTGGGCGGTCAGGAACAGGGCGTAGATGGCGTGGCCGGGGCTGACGCGGCGAACGTCATTGGTGATCAGCCCCTGCAGAAAGGTGCGGGCGTCGGGTCCGGTCAGCGCCAGAACGCCCCGGTCGGCCAGCCGGCCTGCCGCCGCATGGGCGGCCAGCGGCCAGGAAAATGCGACGCCTTCAGTCATGATGCCGGACCTGAACAGTTTGCCCGAGGGGTGGCCTCAACAGGTAAGGCGTGGCGCGTCCCGCCGCAAGGGTTCCCGGCCCCAGGGTTGACCCTACGCAAGGGTCGACCGCCATCGCCGCATTGGCAAGCGTCTGACGGCGCTTGTATAAGGGGCCGGTCGCCGGGGTCATGCCGTGGGTTGGGGGCCAGTCTGTTGCGGGTTTTGTTCATCACCTCCACCCGTCTGGGCGACGCGGTGCTGACGACCGGTTTGCTGGGACATCTGGTGGACCAGATGCCCGACGCCCGCTTCACCATCGCCTGCGGCCCCATCGCGGCACCCCTGTTCCGCGCCGTGCCCCGCCTGGACGAGATCATCGCCATGCCCAAGCGGCGCCTGGCCGGCCACTGGCTGGACCTGTGGCTGCAGGTGGCGGGCCGCCGCTGGGATTGGGTGGTGGACCTGCGCGACAGCGCCGTGTCCCGCCTGGTCCTGGCCAGCCGTCGCGCCACCTTCCGGGGCGGTGACGACCGCCAGCCCAAGGTCGTGTCCCTGGGCCGCGTGCTGGGGCTGGAGCCGCCGCCCAACCCCCGCTTGTTCCTGAATGACGCCATCCGCGCCGAGGCGCGCGTCCTGCTGGGACCAGACGACGGCGCCCCCATCCTGGCGCTGGGCCCCGCCGCCAACTGGACGGGTAAGGAATGGCCGGCGGATCGCTTCGCCGCGTTGGCCCTGCGGATGGTGGCCGACCCGCTGGCGGCCGGCCCCCATCCCGCGCGGGTCATGGTCCTGGCGGCGGAGGCGGAACGGCCGCGCTGCGCGCCGGTGCTGGACGCGCTGGGCGCCGCGCTGGGCGCCGGCCGGGTCATCGACCTGGTGGGTCGCACCGATCCCCTGCTGGCGGGCGCCTGCCTGGAACGGGCGCGGCTGTTCGTCGGCAACGACAGCGGCCTGATGCACGTGGCTGCCGCGGCGGGCACCCCCACGCTGGGTCTGTTCGGGCCCACACCCTCGCACCTCTATGCGCCGTGGGGGGCCCGGGCCCGGGCCGTGGTGGCGCCGGCGGGCGCGCCGGGCGCATCGCCCGAGGCCCGCATGGCGGCGCTTTCCCTCGGCCAGGTGGCGGACGCCGCGACCGAATTGCTGGCCCTGGGGACGGTCCATTGAATGCCTATCCTGTGACCTGACGAAAAAGCGCTAGGACCGGCGCCGTTCCCGAGTAAAAGGTTGGTGCCCTTGGTGGCCAGGCTGGGGGGCCTTGGGCCACCGCAGAGATACGCTGGAGCAAGATGTCGTCAACCCAGACCACGCGCGAACTGCGGACCAGTGCACCGGTCATGTCCCCCTTACCCGTCGCCCAGCCGGCGGCCGAGCCCGCCGCCGCACGGGAGGCGCCGCCCTTCAGCCTGGCATGGACCGGCCTGACGCTGTTCCTGCTGACCGTGCTGGGCTTTGTCTGCGCCCTGCTGCCCCTGGGCACGGCGCCCGCGTTGATCAGCCTGTCCTTCCTCGGCGGCATCCTCTACGTGGTCACGGCCCGCCGGCTGCCCACCCTGCTGACCGCCCGCGCGACCTGGCGCGCCACGCCACTGCTGCCCCTGGCGCTGTGCCTGCTGCTGGGGGCGGTGTCCGTGCTGTGGACGCCCGTGCGCAAGGATGGCGTGGGGCAGCTGCTGACCTTCCTCTACACCGTCGTGCCCTTCCTGTTCTGGATGGGCACCCTGCGCGAGGTGGATGAGCGGCGGCGGTGGCTGCTCATCCGCTGGGCCGTCATCGGCATGCTGGTGGGCTTGGCCATCTTCGCCATCGAGGTGGTCGGCGACCAGCCCATCTACCGTCTGGAAAAGGCGCTTGAGGGCACGAAGGTCGACCATGACCGGGCGCTGAACCGGCCCGCCGTGCTGTTCGCCACCCTGGCCTGGCCCCTGGGCCTGGGCCTGGCGCGGTTGGCCTGGGTCACCGGCTGCGGCGCCGTCGCCCGCCTGCCGGCGCTGGCGGCGATGAGGGTGCCCCCGGCGGGGCGGGCCATGCCTTGGGCCTGGGTGATGCCGGCGGCCTTCTTCCTGGCGGCGCTGGGCGGCACCAGCGCCTCGGCCAAGGTGGGCCTGGGCGTTGGCCTGGTGTTCTACGGCCTGGCGCGGCTTTCCGCCCGCGCGGCCCGGGTGGTGCTGATCGTGGCCCTGGTGGCCGGTCCCACCCTGTCCATCCCCATCTCGCTGGCCCTGCACCGCGCCGGCCTGACGGAGGAGGCGCGCATGCCGTGGAGCTTCCGCCATCGGGTGGAAATCTGGGACGTGGCCGCCCGCCGCATCCTGGAAAAGCCCCTCGTCGGCTGGGGGCTGGACAGTTCCCGCAACATCCCGGATGAGGGCGAGGTTTCCAAGTTCCACCCCGAATCCCCCATCATCCCCCTGCATCCGCACAACATCTTCCTGCAGGTGCTGCTGGAGCTGGGGGTGGTGGGCAGCCTGCTCTACACCTGGCTGGGCGTCGGGCTGGCCTGGGGCACGCGGCGCCTACCGGCCTATGCCCAGGCCACGGCGCTGGCCGCCATCGCCGCCACCGTCGCGGTGGGCTGTTTCTCCTACGGCGTGTGGCAGACCTGGTGGCTGTGCGGCATCATGCTGGCGGCGGGTCTGCTGGAACTGAACCTGCCGGCGGGATGGTGGGCGCGGGCCGGCAAGACCTGACGCGGGCGGGGCAGCATTGCTGGCGGCTTGCCCCCGGCGGGCTGGCGGGGGTAAATGGCAACCCCATATCCATTGCCCAACCGCCCTTCCTTTGAGGATCCGCCCATGCCGCCCGTGAAGAAGAACCCGCTGAACCTGAACGCCCTACAGCTGAAGACCCTGACCCTGCTGCAGGTCCTGGCGGGGCTCGAGGGCGTGGGCCAGCCGGTGGTCGAGGGCGGCGTGATGGTCGACCGCTTCCCGCACGCGCACGGCAACCACTTCCACCTGGGCCCCTACACCGTGATGTCGGCCGACGCCACCGGCCTGTCCAACGAGGCCGCCTGGGTGGCGCTGGAACGCAAGGGCCTGATCAAATCGCAGTTCCCCAACGCCGCCATCGTGACCGAGGCGGGCCTGGCCTACGACACCGGCATCCGCGGCCAGATCCTGCACGGTTCCGACCACTAAGCCCCCTGCCAAGAAAAGGGGCGCGCCGGTCCGGCCGGCGCGCCCCTTCTTCGTTCATGAGGACTTTTACAGGCCCAGCAGGCGCTTCCTGGCGGCCGCGTATTCGTCTTTAAGCTTCGCGATCAGATCGGCGGTGGGCAAGACGTCGCCGATGGCGCCCACGCCCTGGCCGGCGCCCCAGATGTCCTTCCAGGCCTTGGCGCCCGAGGCGGCCACGCCGAAGTTCATCTTGCTGCGGTCCACCTGGGGCAGGTTGTCCGGATCCATGCCGGCGGCCACGATGCTGGACTTCAGGTAGTTGCCGGCGACGCCGGTGAAGAAGGGCGTGTAGACGATGTCGGACGCGCTGGCGTCCACGATGGCCTGCTTGTAGCCGGCGGCGGCGTTGGCCTCGGTCGTGGCGATGAAGCGGGTGCCCATGTAGGCGAGGTCAGCCCCCATGGCCTGCGCCGCCAGGATGGCGTCGCCGGTGGCGATGGCGCCGGACAGGATGATGGGGCCGTCGTAGAAGCGTCGCACCTCCCCCACCAGGGCGAAGGGGCTCAGCGCCCCGGCATGGCCGCCGGCGCCGGAGGCCACCAGGATCAGCCCGTCCACCCCGGCCTCCAGCGCCTTTTCCGCATGGCGCAGGCTGATGACGTCATGGAACACCAGGCCGCCGTAGCTGTGGACGTGGGGCACGATGTCGCCGGGCGCCCGCAGCGAGGTGATGATGATCGGCACCTTGTGGCGCACGCACACCTCCATGTCGTGTTCCAGCCGGTCGTTGGACTGGTGGATGATCTGGTTCACGGCATAGGGCGCGATCTTGGCGTCCGGATGGGCGGCGCGGGCGTCGGCCAGGGTGGTGTCGATCCGTGTCAGCCAATCGTCCAGCGCCTCCTTCGGCCGGGCGTTCAGCGCCGGGAAGGACCCGACGATGCCGCCCAGGCATTGGGCGATGACCAGATCCGGGTTGGACACGATGAACATGGGCGACGCGATGACCGGCAGCGCCAGGTTCTGGGCAAGGACGGGCGGCAGGCTCATGGAACGGCGTCTCCCCTGTATTTTTGGCTTGGTTCTTGGCCCTGGATTTGGCTTGAACCTCCTCGGCCGCGCACGGCCGGTTCCGCCTGAATGCCATGGGGTCCGGGGCCCGTCAATGCGGGGGCGGCAGGCCAAAAACCACGGGCGGAGTGAAAGTCCAGGCGCAGCCCACTGCCGTGCGCCCAGAAATTTTTCACGGCGCGCGCAAGAAAATGGGTGGGGACCGGGGCGGCCGGTCCCCACCCAAGGAGCCTCAGGCGGGAGGGGAACCACGTGTCTGAGGGCTGGGAGAGCTTTAGGGATAGTTGCGCGGCACCGGCGCCGGGGGCGGCGCCATGGTGGTGGAATTGGGCGGGGCGACGCTGCCGATCAGATTGTTGTCGGCGTCGTAAACAGCGCCGCCGCCGGCCGGATAGAACACCACCTGGCCGGCGGTGCGGCCGCGCTCATCCACCATGCGGTAGCTGTGGCTGAGGTCCACACGCTCGGGCCGGGACGACCCGCAGGCGGCGACGGTGGTCAGGGCGGCGGCGGCCAGCAGGCCGCGCCACAGGAAGCGGTGACGATTATTCTTCAAGATTTCCTCCGGTCAGCAAGGGTTTGAACGGCGCCCCCAAGTCTTTTTCACGGATCGGGAAATGGGACTGCAAATGACCAATCACAGGTGGAACGCTAGCATGGGCACCGCCACCTGTCATGAAGCAGTCCGACGTAGGCGGAAAGGCGGGTGAATTCTGGGGCTCTGCTTCCCCACGACGAAAAGGGGTGCCCTAGTACTAAGGCACCCCCATCCGGTCTACACGGGTTGGTTTAAGAAGCCACGGCGCCGGATTAGGCGCCCCAAGTTCATGACACCTTGGGCGACAGCAGATCCTCCAGCCCGATGCGGTGGAACATTTCGGCCCGCACCCGGTCGGCGACGCCGTTCACCACCTCCGCCCCGTCCTGCGACGGATCGATGTGGGTGCGGAAGGGGCGCTTGCCGTGGGGCAGGTCCACCACCCGCACGATGGCGTCGGCCACGCTGGCGGCGTCGGCGTCCGGCGGCTCCAGCGCCGCCAGGCCCTTCAGCGCCCGGTCCGGCACATCGGCGTAGGGCCCCTGGTTGTATTCGGCGGCGCGGGCAGTGTCGGCCGGCGAGCCCGAGTGGGCGAAGTGGTTGGTGCCCTTGGTGAAGGCGCCCGGGACGATGATGGCCGTCTCGATGCCCCAGCGGGTCAGTTCCGAGGCATAGCTGACGGCCAGGCTGTCCATCGCGGCCTTGGCGGCGAAGTAGGGCGCCAGGTAGGGCGGGGTGCCGCCCCGCGTGCTGCTGCTGGACACCCACACCACCAGGCCCTTGCCCTGACGGCGCAGGTGGGGCAGCGCCGCGCGGTTCAGTCGCTGGGTGCTCAGCACGTTGATGTCGAACAGCCGGGCGTACTGTTCCGGGGTGAAGGCCTCCGCCGGGCCGAAGGACATGTGGCCGGCGTTGTGCACGATGACGTCCAGGCGGCCGGCCTCATTGATGATCTGGGCGACGGCGGCCTCGACCGAGGCGTCGGACTGCACGTCCATCTCCGCCGCGCGCAGGTCCACGCCGTGTTCGGCGGCGTAGGCCTTGGCCTTTTCCACCTGCGGGGCGTTGCGGCCCCGGGTGTCGCGCATGGTGGCGTAGACGGTGTGGCCGGCCTGGGCCAGGGCGCGGGCGGCCAGGGCGCCGAACCCGCTGGAGGCGCCGGTGATGACGATGACTTGGCTCATGATCGGGTGCTCCTCATTCCTTCGGGTGCCGGTTCAGATGATGCCGCCGTTGGCGCGCAGCACCTGGCCGTTGATCCAGGCGCCATCCGGGCCGGCCAGGAAGGCGACGGCGGCGGCGATGTCCTCGGGCTGGCCCAGCCGCTCCAGCGGGGCCTGCTTGGCCAAGCGGTCCACCACCTCCTGCGGCTTGCCGTTCAGGAACAGCTCGGTCGCGGTCGGGCCGGGGGCGATGGCGTTGACGGTGATGGACCGGCCGCGCATCTCCCGCGCCATGACCACGGTCAGGGCCTCCACCGCCGCCTTGGTGGCGGCGTACACGCCGTACGTGGGCGGGTACAGCCCCACGATGCTGGAGGAGAAGTTGATGACCCGGCCGCCCTCGCGCAGGCGCTGCGCCGCCTCGCGCAGGGTGTTGAAGGTGCCCCTGAGGTTGACGTCCATCAGCTTGTCGAAGGCGTCGTCGGCCATGTCGGCGATGGCGCCCAGGGGCATGATGCCGGCGTTGTTGACCAGGATGTCGACGCCGCCGAACGCGGCCTCCACCCGGTCGAACATGGTCTTCACGGCGTCGGCGTCGGCCACGTCGGCCTGCACGGTCAGGGCGCGGCCGCCGGCGGCCTCGATCTTGGCGGTCACGGCCTCGGCCGCGGCGGCGCTGCCGGCGTAGTTGACGATGACGGTGTGGCCATCACGGCCCAGGCGTTCGGCGATGGCGGCGCCGATGCCGCGGGCGGCCCCGGTGACCAGCGCGACCTTGGGGGCGGTCTTCTTGGGGTTCGTGTTCGTGGTCATGACGTGTTCCTTTCCTTCGGTTCGGCGCCGCGTCGCGGGCCGCTGCATTCGATGAAGGAAAGGTGCGCCCTGGCCGTTTCTGGATAAATGGGTTATATCTGCCATCATTATCCAAAAAACATAAACAATAGCCGGATGTCCCATGGATCGCTTCGACGCCATGCGCGTCTTCACCCGCATCGTGGAACGGCGCAGCTTCACCGCGGCGGCGGAGGATCTGGGTATGCCCCGGGCGACCGTGACCCACACCCTGCAACAGCTGGAGGGGCGGCTGGGCACGCGGCTGCTGAACCGCACCACGCGGCACGTCAGCCCCACGCTGGATGGCGAGGCGTTCTACCAGCGTTGCCTGCGCCTGCTGGCCGATGTGGAAGAGGCGGAGGGCGCCTTCCGCGCCACCGATCCCAAAGGCCTGCTGCGGGTGGACGTGCATGGCAAGCTGGCGCGGCACTTCCTGTTTCCCGCCCTGCCCGATTTCCTGGCCCGCCACCCCGGCCTTGAGCTGAACATCAGCGAGGGCGACCGCCTGGTGGACCTGGTGCGCGAGGGCGTGGACTGTGTGCTGCGCGCGGGTGAACCGCGCGACAGCGCCCTGATCGCCCGGCGCGTGGGCCTGATGCCCCAGGCCACGGTGGCCAGCCCCGCCTATCTGGAGCGCCACGGCGCGCCGGCCACGCCCGACGACTTGGCCAACGGGCACCAGGCGGTGAACTTCGTCTCTTCGACCACCGGCCGACCCTTCCCCTTCGACTTCATGGTGGGGGAAGAAAGGCGCAGCCTGACCCTGCCGGGCCGGATCAGCGTCGCCAGCGCGGAAAGCTTCACGGAGGTCGCTCGCCTGGGCCTGGGCCTGATCCAGACACCGCGCTATCACCTGGGCCCGGACCTTGCGTCGGGTCGGCTGGTGGAGGTGCTGCCCCTTTATCCGCCGCCGCCCATTCCCGTCTCCGTCCTTTATCCCCACAACCGCCAGTTGTCGCCGCGCGTCCGGGTATTCGTCGACTGGGCGGTGGGGTTGTTCAAAGGCTAGGCCGGGTCTCGCGCAGATAGGCCTGGACCGTGCGGGCCAGGGCTTCGTTCTGGTTCAGTGGCGGATGCCAATCGAAGGCGGCGCGGAAGGCCGTGTCGTCGATCTCCAGCGATCCCGTCAGGCGGTCGGCGATGCCGGACAGGCGGGGGAGGTGGCCAGCCAGGCTCCAGAACGCCGCCGGCAGGGGGACCAGCCAGGGCCGCTTGCCGGCGGCGGCGGCCAGGGTGGCCACCAGGCCGCTGGTGGACAGGGCGGGCTGGTCCGCCACCAGGAAGGTGCCGGTGACCTCGACCCGTTCCACCGCGCGGGTGATGGCATCGGCCAGGGTGTCCAGGCTGACCAGGCTGCGCCGGTTGGCGATGCCGCCCAGGGGCACCACGGGCCAGCGCGTGGCCAGGCGCAACAAGGCCGCCATGTTGGCCTTCACCCCCGGCCCATGCACCAGGGGCGGCCGCAGGATGGCCAGCGACAGGGGGCCGTCCGGCGGGCACAGGGTGGCCAGCGCCTCTTCCGCCGCGCGCTTGGACTGGCCGTAGGCGTCCTCCGGCAGGGGCGGATCCAGTTCCGTCAGGGGCCGGCCGGGGCTGTGGTCGCCCTGGGCCTTGACGCTGCTGACATAGACCAGGCGGCGCAGCCCCGCCGCCTGCGCCGCCTGCGCCAGGCGCACGGTGGCGATGACGTTCAGGGCCTGCAGCGCGGTTGGCGTGACGTTGCGCTGATGCGCCAGGCCCGCCAGATGGACCAAGGCCTGCGCCCCCTCCAGCACCGGGGCCCAGTTCACCGGGCCGGCCAGGTCGCCCACCGGCGCTGGGGTCACGCTGGCGGGCAGGCCCACGCCGGCGTTGCGCACCACCGCGATGACCTCATGCCCGCCGGCCAGCAGCCGGGGCAGCAGGGCGCGGCCCACGAACCCGGTGGCCCCGGTCACCACGATCTTGGCCATGTCCGCTTCCTTGTGCCTGCCCTGGATTCCGCCTCAATGACACGGACGCGGGCGGCAGGGCAACGGGGGAAACCGCCAAGCTTTACTGATAGTTCCGGATGACGCGGTCCAGCGTGCCGTCGCGCCGCAGGCCCTCCAGCGCCGCGCGCAGGCGGGCCACCAGGGCAGGGTCGGTGCCCAGGTTGCAGGCGATGCCCACGGGGGCCACGGCGAAGGTCAGCACCGGCTCGATCGCCACCCCCGCCTGGCGGGCCAGCCAGCGGCCGCTGATGGCGCCGGCGGCGGCCAGGTCGGCGCGCCCGGCAGCCAGCATGGGCATCTGGTTGGCCAGCGCCACCTCGGTGATGTCCAGCCCCTGATCGCGCAGGGTGGTGGCGAGCATGGTGCCCACCGGCACCAGGATGGACAGTGGCGTGCCCCGCGCCTGGGCCTCGGCCGCCAGGGTCTTCACCTCGTCAAGGCTGGCCAGGGTGTGCGTGCCGTCGGGATGGGCGCGATCATAGTGCAGCCAGTCCGCCCGGGCGAACAGGGCGGCGCCGCCTTGCGCGATGGGCGCCACCCACTGGAATTGGGCCTGCCGTTCCGGCGTCTCGTTCACCGCGAACAGGCAGGTTCCAGGCACCTCCTGCACCGTGTGATAGCCCCGGCGCCACGGCATGACCTGCACCTGGTAGGCGATGCCCGCCGCCGTCATCAGCGACGGCAGCAGATCGCCCATGATGCCCGTCAGCCGCCCTGTGGCGGGGTCGGTATAGTTCAGCGGCGGGTTTTCCTCGGTGATCAGCGTCAGGGACACCGCCGCCTCTCCCGCCAGGGCCGCCGGCGCCGTCCCCAGCAAGGCGCCCAGACACAGCGCTATCAGCCGCACAAGGCGGGGCGCATGGGGGGTACGGACTGCGGCGGGGGTATGGGACATCGCTTCCTGGCGGCGGCGCTGCGGGGAAGATCCGCGCCGGGAAGAGGCGAATGGAGGGCCGGGCGGAGTGGGGCATTGTCCGCCGGATTACCTACCAATTTCTTAACGCCAATTTCTTAACGATGGTGAAGGTGCGGCAACCGCCCGCTTCATTGCAGGTTCGCGGCGTTGGCGATCTTGTGCCGCACCACACCGCTGGCGGCCGCCAGGGCCGCCGCGCGCTGCAACAGCCACCCCCGCATTTCCGGCGGCTGGCGGTCCAGGATGGCCTCCACCGCCAGCGCGTCGCCCGCCGTCATGTCGGTGGCGGCGTTCAGCAGCAGTTCCGCCAGCGCGCGGCAGTCGGCCGCCTGGCCCGCCGTGCCGGCCTGGAACAGATGGCGCATGCGGGCGGCCGCCCCATCGGGATCCTGGCTGTACAGCGGGCGCGCCGGGTCGGTGACCTGGAGGTCGGTATCGGGGATATCGGGTGGCGTCATCTGGCCGTTCCTTCGGGGTAGAAGAGGTCGGTCGGGACGTCGGATACCCTAACATCGGCCCCCGGCGCGGGGGAGGCTGCCAAACGGAGAGGGCCGTTCGGGCTATGGCTCGAGACTGTCCGCGATCCGCTCCAGCCGCCCACCGGGTGGTCGCTACACCGCCGCGGGGTTTTCGATGGGCGTCTCCGCCGGCGCCGCCGCCGGCGGGGTGCGGACCGGCATGGCGATGGCGCGCAGCGACGTCGACGTCAAGCCCAGGGCGACGATACCCCATAGCGCCAGGCCGCTGCCCAGGAACATGATCTGCGGCGGGGTGTAGCGCATGAGCCAGCCGCACAAGGCGGACGACAGGGGTGCCAGGCTCATGACGATGAACATGAACAGGCTCATGCCCCGGCCCAGCATGGCGGGCGGGATGCGGCGCTGGATCCAGGTGAAGACGCCGATCTGGATGAAGCCCGCCAGGCAGCCGGCGATGGCCATCAGCAGGGCCGCCTGCCAGGTGTGCTGGGCCAGGCCCATGGGCATGAATACCAGGGCCACCAGGCTGTCGATCAGCAGGATGGTGGCGCCCAGGGTGCGCAGGCGGAAGTTGGGCCGGGCGCCCGACACCGTCATGCCCACCAGGGTGCCCACGCCGTGCAGCCCCATCATCAGGCCGAAGCCGTCGGCGCCGTCGGCCAGCCGGTCGCGGGCGAAGACGGGCAGCACCGCCTGCAAGGGGCCGCCGATGAAGAAGGTGGTGGCCGAGAAATAAAGGCACAGGGCCCTAAGCTCCGGATCCCGCCAGAAATGGCGGATGCCGTCGCCGATGGAGCGGAAGACGGCGCCCAGGCTTTCCCCCGTCCGCGCCGGAGCGCCACCGGGCAAGGTCAGCATGCGCACCCGGTACAAGGTGAGGGCGGAGATGACGAAGGTGGCGCAGTCCACCAGGAAGGCGGCGCCCAGGCCGGCCAGGTCGCCGGGGGCCCCAGGGACCTGTGCGCCGGCGGCGGCCTTGCCGCTGCCGCCGACCACGGCGATCAGGCCGCCGGCCATCAGCGGGCCCAGCAGCAGGGTGGCCTGGCGCAAGCCCATCATCATGCCGTTGGCGGCCTGCAACTGGTCGCCCGGGACCACGCGGGGCAGGATGGTGGTGCCGGCCGGGATGCTGAAGGCGCTGGCAAGGCCGATGCCGAAGGCCACCACGCACAGCACGGGAATGGTCAGGGTGCCGGTCAGCACCCCCACGCCCAATCCGCCCAACAGCACGGCGTTCACATACTTGGTCAGCAGCAGCACGCTGCGCGCGGGATAGCGGTCCACCAGGGCGCCGCCCACCAGCAGGAACACGGCGCGCGGGAGGCTGATCAGGCCCAGCACCAGGCCCATGGCCAGGGTGTCGTTGGTCACGGCCAGCACCAGCCAGGGCATGGCCAGCAGGCTGAACTGGTCGCCCAGCATGGAAATGACGCCGCCACCCAGCAGCCACAGGAAATTGCGGTTGCGCATCAGGGGATTGGGCGGGCGCTTCGGCTTTGTCGTGGCGGACATGGGCGTGCCTCAGGACAACGGGGGGTTGGCGGGCTTGGCCGCCCGGGGACGTCTGGTCTTGGCCGCCGGTGGCGGCGGCACCGGCGGCGGCGTTTGGGCGTATTCCGGGGGCAGGGGCGGCTGGCCCGCGGGAAACAGGCCCATCAGGCGCGCCCGGTCATAGTCGGGCGGACGGATGTCGCCGGCCTCGATGGTTTCCACCAGCTTGGCCAGCCATGCGTTCTCCGTCTCCAGGTGGGCCAGGCCGTTTTCCAGGATGGCCCGCATGCCCGTGGATTGGACGGGCGCCAGATAGTCCGCCAGCGCCTTCAGGGGACGGTGATAGTCCCGCTGCACGGCCAGGCGCTGGCGCAACGCGTCCGCCACCGCGTCGGGATCGGCGTGGTGCAGGAACATCAGCGCGGGATAGAGCGGGTGATAACGGGGCGAGACGTCGGCCAGCCGTTCCGCCATCAAGGCGTGGAACCGGGCACGGCCGGCGGGCGTCAGCCCATAGGTGGTGCGCTCTCCCCCACGGGCCACCGCCTCCACCCCCTTGGCCTCGATCAGGCCGTCGCGCGCCAGGCTGCGCACGGCGTAGTACAGCGTGCCCACGTCCACGTCGATGTAATGGTCGACGTGGGCCGCCGTCAGCCGCCGCTTGATTTCATAGGGGTGCAGGTCGCCGCCCTGCAGCACGCCCAGGATGAGGAGTTCCGCTTTCATAGTTTAAACAAACTAATATAGTTGGATTAAACTATCAATCGGCATTTTACCCGGATTTTATGGGCGTGATGGTTTTCCGTTCGGCCCTGCGCATCCCCCTTGCGGGCGGGCGCCGCCCGCGATTCAATGCGCACCATGAACCGCCTCACCCTCCGCATCGATTTCGGTGACCAGGGCGCCGTCGGCCCCGGCAAGATTCGTCTGCTGGAAGCCATCGCCGAGCACCACTCCATCTCCGCCGCCGGGCGGGCCATGGGCATGTCCTACCGTCGCGCCTGGCAGCTGGTCGACGCCTTGAACCAAACCTTCGCCCAGCCCTCGGTCACCACCCAGGTGGGCGGCGGCGGGGGTGGCGGGGCCGCCCTGACGGAGTTTGGGCATGAGCTGGTGGCGGCCTATCGCACCATGGAGAAGGCGGCGGCCGAGGCCACGGCCGACGTCCGCGCCAGCCTGGCCGGCCGCCTGCGGCCACCCGGCGCCTAAGGTCGCGCGCGGCCGTCTGGACAACGTTGTCAGAAGACGCCGGACCGGCCCCCGTGCTATCCCTCCCACCATAAGAATTGGCAGGAGGAACACCCCATGCGCTTCGCCGGCTTCACGACCTTCGTCGCCGCCTTGGCCACGGCCGTCATCGCCCATGCGGCCGACAACGACCATTTCCGCAGCCGCATCACCCTGTTCGACGTCGCCAGCGGCAAGACCACGGTGCTGTTCACCGACGACACGGTGTGGGAGGCGCCGAATTGGGCGCCGGACGGCCAGTCGCTGCTGGCCAACAGCCAGGGCATCCTCTACCGCATCCCCGTGGCGGGACCGGATGCCGGCCACCCCACGGCCATCCCCATGGGCGACCTGCGCTGCAACAACGATAAGGCCTACACCCGCGACGGCGGCAGGATCGCCGCGTCGTGCGGCGTGGGGTCCATGCGCGACAGCTTCGTCTATGTCGTGGGTAAGGACGGCGTGGCCCGGACCGAGGACGCGCGGCGCATGACGCCCGCGACACCCAGCTATTTCCATGGCTGGTCGCCGGATGGCCAGTGGCTGTCTTTCGTCGCCAAGCGCGACGGCGCCCAAACCTACAACCTCTACCGCGTGCCGGTGGACGGCCCCGTGGATGGCAGCGCGGAACAGCGCCTGACCAACATCGCCGCCAGTGACGACGGCCCGGACTACAGCCCCGATGGGCGCTGGATCTACATCAACTCCGACCGGCAGGGCGGCTGGGACATCTGGCGCCTGCCGGCCGACGGCGCCGGTCCCAACGAATCGCGGGCGCAGCGGGTGACGCAGGACGCGCTGGAGGACTGGTTCCCCCACCCGTCACCGGATGGGCGCCACCTGCTGATGCTGTCCTTCCCCGCCGGCACCAAGACGCACGACGGCCGCATCCCCGGCGTGCAACTGCGTCTGATGGCCCTGCCGGGCGACGCGGCGCCCCGGGCCGACGCCCCCATTCGGACCCTGCTGACCTTTTTCGGCGGCCAGGGCTCCCTGAACGTCAATTCATGGTCGCCGGACAGCCAGCGTTTCGCCTTCGTCAGCTACGAACCCATGCCTTAACTTCCCTGGTCGAGGGCAACCGCCTTGACGATGGCCCACAGCGCCTGGCCGGGGGTGACGCTCAGCGCGTCGGCGCTGGTGCGGGTGATGCGGGCCATCACCGGGACGCCCACGCAGTCCAGGCGCACCACCCGGCTGCCGTGCGCGTCCTCCCGCACGTCGGCGACGATACCGGGCAGGATATTCAGGGCCGACAGGCCCTGCGGCGGCCTGTCGGACAGCAGCACGTCGCGGGCGGGGATGCGCAGACGGGTGCGGGCGCCCGGCGCCAGGTGGGGCGGCAGGTGGGGCACCAAGATGCGGCCCGCGGCGGTGTCCAGTTGGAACAGCCCGTCGCCGGTGCGCGCCTCCACCACCGCGTCCAGCAGCGACCCGGCCTCCGCCCCGCCCGTCAGGTCCATCAGGTCGGGGCGGGACCATAGGGTGCCCGGGGCGCCCACCGCGCGCACGCGGCCGTGGTCCACCATCACCACGGTTGTGGCCAGGCGCGCCACCTCCGCCACCGCGTGGGTGACGTACAGGATGGGCAGGCCGGCATGGTCGCGCAGCCGTTCCAGATAGGGCAGGATCTCGGCCTTGCGCGCCTCATCCAATGCGGCCAGCGGCTCATCCATCAGCAGGATGCGCGGGGCGGCCAGCAGGGCGCGGCCCAGGGCCACGCGCGCCTTCTCACCCCCCGACAGGCCGGCTGGGCGGCGGGCCAGCAGGGGGGCGATGCCCAGCAGATCGGTCACCGAGTTCAGCGTGGGCGCCTCCGCCGTCAAATGGCGGCGGGCGAACCAACGGCCGTACAGCAGGTTCTGCCGCACCGTCAGGTGGGGCAGCAGCCGCGCCTCCTGGAAGACATAGCCGACGCGGCGGCGGTGGGGTGGCAGCCACAGGCCGGCCGCAGTGTCCACCAGCGGCACGCCATCCACGGCGATACGCCCCCGGTCCGGGCGTTTCAACCCCGCCACCAGGTCGATGAGGGTGCTCTTGCCTGAGCCTGACTGGCCGAACAGCACGGTCAGGCCCCGGCCGGCCGTCACCTCCGCCCGCAGGTCGAAGGCGCCCTGGCGCAAGGTGACATCAAGCTCAAGGGCCGGCGGCGCGCTCATCATGACATCCCGCCGATGCGCCGGCTGACGCTGCGCGCTAACGCTTCCGACAGCAGCAACGCCATCAGCGACAGCACCACCGACACCGCCACCAGGCGCAGGGCGCCGGCGTCGCCGCCGGGCGACTGGGTGTAGGCGTAGATGGCGCCCGACAGGGTCTGGGTACGGCCGGGGATGTTGGAGACGAAGGTGATGGTGGCGCCGAATTCGCCCAGCGCCTTGGCGAAGGCCAGCACCGCGCCGGCCAGCACGCCGGGCAGCATCAGGGGCAGGGTGACGGTGGCGAACACCCACAGGGGCGGGGCGCCCAGGGTGCCCGCCGCCTGCTCCAGCCGGGTGTCCACCGCCTCGATGGACAGGCGGATGGCCCGCACCATCAGGGGGAAGCCCATGACGCCGGCCGCCAGCGCGGCCCCCGTCCAATTGAAGGCGAAGACGATGCCGATGCTGGACAGCGGCTTGCCCAACCAGCCCTGCCGTCCCATCAACAGCAACAGGGTATAGCCCGTCACCACCGGGGGCAGGATCAGGGGCAGGTGGACGACGCCGTTCAGCAGGTCGCGCCCCCAAAACCGGCCGCGGGCCAGCGCCAGGGCCACGGCGATACCGGGGGGCAGCGACGCCAGGGTGGCCCAAATGGCCACCTTAAGGCTGAGATGGATGGCCGCCACCTCGTCCGGGCCAAAACCGAAGTCGTTCATGAGGGCCGAGCGGTCAGGAAGGAATCACGGCGCCGACAGTACGGTGAAACCCTGCGCCTCGAACAGGGGGCGCGCCTTGGGGCTGGCCAGGAAATCCAGAAAGGCCCGCGCCTGGGCGCTGGTGGCCTCCTTGGCCAGGGCGATGGGGTAAAGGATGGGCGCGTGGCTGTCGGCCGGGAAGGTGGCGACGATGCGCACCCCCGGCTCCGCCATCGCGTCGGTCTTATAAACGATGCCGAAGGGCGCCTCCCCCCGGGCCACCAGGGCCAGGGCGGCGCGCACGTTCTCCGCCGGGGCCAGGTGGTCCCGCACCTTGTCCCACGCGCCCAGCGTCTGCAGGGCGGCCTTGGCATACTTGCCGGCGGGCACGGCGGCCGGGTCGCCCACCGCCAGGCGGCCCCCCGTCTGCGCGGCATCCAGCGCCTGGTCCAGGGCGAAGCCCGGCTTGATCTCGACGGTGGTCTTGGTATCGGCGGCGGCCACCAGCACCAGCTCGTTGCCCAGCAGGTCCCGCCGGGTGGACGGCTGGATCAGGCCCTTGCCCGCCAGATAGTCCATCCAATCCTCATCGGCCGAGATGAACAGGTCGGCGGGGGCGCCGGCCTCGATCTGCTTGGCCAGCGCGGAACTGGCGGCATAGGTGACGGTGGCCTTGGCCCCGCCGCCCGCCACGAAGGCCGCGTTGGCGGTATCCAGCGCGTTCTTCAGGCTGGCGGCCGCGAACACCAGGGGGCCCCCGCCTTGCGCCAGGGCGGGGGTGGCACCCAGGGCCATCACCGCCGCCATCGCGCCGGCCGCCGCCAGCCGGCCCAGCATCCGCCGGTTCCACATCCCACGCATGTTTCGCCCTTTGCCGTCAGGTTGACGCTATATCTCGATGAATATAGCGTGCGCGCGAAGCTGGCGCCACGCGCAACCTTCGCCGTCACCGATCCCATATCGTTGCAATCCTGCGAACCATGGCCGTCCGCAACGGCGCACAGGCCCAAGGCTGTCGCGCGATTTGCGGGCGGACCGCATGCCCTCTTGCCGCTGGCGGCGGGCGGGGGGCCGCACCACCCTGGCGTCCTGCGGGCGCGGGATCGATCCTGCGCCCATCCCAGTCCTGAACGGGGGTTTAGTCATGACCAGCATTACGTCCGGCACCAACATGACCGTTTCGCTCACCACCCTGCTGCAGGGTGGCGGTGCGGCATCCGGCACCGCGTCATCCACCGGCGCCTCCTCGTCCGACAGCGGCGGCTCGACCAGTGGCGCCAGCGGCAGCACCTCGACCAAGGCCGTGACCAGCACGGTCACCACCACCGCACCGGACGGGTCGACCACCACCACCGTCACCTATTCCGACGGGTCCACCACCACGACCACCACGCCGGCCACCCAGTCGGCCAGCGCCAACGGCGCATCAGGCAAGGGCGGATTGGGGCAAGGCGGCGATGGCGATGCCAGCACCAGCAGCAGCCAGGGCGGGCAGATCAGCTCGGTCAACATGCTGGTGTAATCAAATTACCTTGCGCGCAATATAATTCATCCTGTAGCTTCGGGGCATGATCGGGGACCCCACGGCGCCGCCATGGGCCGTCCCGCCAGCGGAGAAACGGGGGGAAGGCCATGGCGACGGTTTACGACTACACGGTGCGGGACGCGGCCGGCGGCCCGGTGGACATGGCGGCCTACAAGGGCAAGGTCCTGCTGGTGGTCAACGTGGCCAGCAAGTGCGGCTTCACCCCGCAGTACAAGGGACTGGAAGCCCTGTACCGCAAGTACAAGGACCAGGGCCTGGTCATCCTGGGCTTTCCCTGCAACCAGTTCGGCCAGCAAGAGCCGGGCGACGCGCAGGAAATCCAGAACTTCTGCTCCCTCACCTATGACGTCACCTTCCCGGTCCTGGCCAAGGTCGAGGTCAACGGCGACAAGGCCGAGCCGCTGTACGAGCATCTCAAGGGCCGCGCCCGCGGCTTCCTGGGCAGCAAGTCCATCAAGTGGAACTTCACCAAGTTCCTGGTGGGCAAGGACGGCAAGGTGAAGCGCTACGCCCCCCTGGCCAAGCCGGAACAGCTGGAAAAGGCCATCCAGGCGGCGCTTGCCGCTTAACGCCCCCGGGCGCTCGGCACCCGCATTCGCGGGGTTTTCCCACTCGGCCTAGCCCCGGTACTCCCCGGCCAGCAGGCCCATGACCAGGCTGTCGTGCCACTGGCCCATTAGGGAATAGGTCTGCCGCTCCCGCCCCTCGATGCGAAAGCCCAGCTTTTCATAGCAATGGACGGCGCGGGTGTTGATGGCCAGCACCCGCAGGCCGATGCGGTGCAGGCCCAAGGGGCCGAAGGCATGGCGCAACAACAGGCGCATGGCCCGCATGCCCAGGCCCCGGTCCAGCACGCCCGGATCCAGCAGCCCTATGCCTAAGCTGGCGGTGCGCAGGCCGGGCGCCAGCGCGTCGTTCACCCCGCCCAGGCGCACGCTGCCGATCATGCGGTCGGGCAGGGGGCCGTCCGGCCCCTCCACCCCCCGCTCCGGCAGGGCGATGGCCCAGCTGTAGGGGAACTTCAGTTGGTCGGCCATCCACTGGTCGGCATCCGCCTGGGTATAGCCCGGGGGCGCGCCGCTGCCGTCCCAGCCCATCAGGCGGTGGATTTCCGGATCACGGCCCAGGGCCAGGCGCGCGGCGACGTCGTCCAGGCGCAAGGGCCGCAGGATGACGACGCCGTCGTCCAGGGTGGGCACGATCATCGGGGCGGGTATCGCATCCGCATCCACCATGCAGGCATCCTTCCATCACCAGGTCCCCGCGTCCACCTTCCCGAAGGGACGCGGGCCTGGCAAGGCGTAAGGCGGACTGCGAGTGCGATATGGGGCCGTCAGGACTCGATCTTGATCTGGTCCGGGTCGGATACCACGATGTGGGTCTGGTAATAGGACTGGCCGGTGCGTTCGCCACTCTGGTTCAGGTACCAGATGGTGACGCGCCGCGCCTCACCCAGCACGGTGATGCGGTGGCCCTTGAAATGGGCGTCGGCATCCTCGCCGTAGGCTTGCTTGAAGGCCGGCACGGCGCCCGGCAGGATCTCGATCGTCAGGGTGTGCGGGTCGCGGTAGTCCTCCTGCGAATTCAGGAAGATGCGGCCGTTCTGCCGGCCGGTCGCGACCACGTCCAGGACGTAGGTGTCGGAATAGACGTCCGGCGCCACGGCGGCGGCGTAGTGGATGGCGTCCTCGGTGGTCAACGGCTGGGTGGCGCAGCCGGCGGCGAGAAGCGTGGAACCGAGAAGCAGCAGCGCGGCGGTCTTCATGGGCGATGTCCCTGGCAAGATGAGGCGCGCCGGCAGGATAGCCCAGGCCGGCGCCCTCCTTCAATTTCATGGCGACCCTGCGACGTTCTTGCAACTGGGCCGAGGGCGTTTCAGGCCGCCGGCGCCAGCAGCCATAGCAGGAACAGCACCAAAGGTAGGTGGAACAGCAGCTGGGTAAAGCTGAAGCCGACGATATCCTTGGCCTTCAGGCCCAGCACGCCCAGCAACGGCAGCATCCAGAAGGGGTTGATCAGGTTGGGCAGGGCCTCGGCCGCGTTGTAGACCTGCACCGCCCAGCCCTTGTGGGCGTTCACGTCGATGGCGGCCTGCATGACGTAAGGCGCCTCGATGATCCACTTTCCGCCGCCCGACGGCACCAGGAAGCCCAGGATGGCGGAATAGACGCCGATGACGACGGGGAAGGTGCCGCCGCTGGCCAGGCTGACGAACAGGTGTGCCAGATGGTGGGAAATGGACTGCCCGTCCGATCCCGGCACCTGGGTCAGCAACTGGGCGATGGCGCCGTAGAAGGGGAACTGGATCAGGACGCCCGCGGTGCTGGGCACCGCCTTGGACACGGCGGCCAGGAAGCTGCGCAGCCGCCCATGCAGCAGCAGGCCCAGCATGATGAAGAAGAAATTGTAGGTGTTGAGGTTGGAGATGACGCTGAGGGCCGGCTTGTTCTGGAACTCATGCACCAGAAAACCGGCGCCCAGCGCCACGATGACCAGCGGCAGGATGGGCGTCAGCTCCAGCCAGTCGCCCGGCCGGGTGGCGTCCGCTTTCTCGGCGGCGGCCTCCGTCACGTCCACGCCCAGGTCGGCGGCGGTGCGGGCCCGCGCGTCGCCGGGGGCGGAGTAATAGGCGATGGCGACGGACGCCAGCAGGATCACCAGGCCCATCACCATGGACTGCCACAGGAAGATGGTCTGGCTCAGGGGAATGATGCCGGTGATGTCGGCCACCGCCTTGGGCAGGCTGGCCGGGTTGGCCTGCAGCATGGCGGCGGATGAGCTCAGGCCCAGGGCCCAGGTGGCGCCCAGGCCCAGGTATGCCGCCGCCCCCGCCGCCCGGTAATCCACGCGGATGTCCTGGCGCCGGGCCAGGGCCCGCACCAGCAGGGCACCCAGCACCAGGCTGAGGGCATAGTTGAGGTAGGAGGCCGCCATGCTGACGAAGGCGGTGAAGGCGACCGCCCCCCGGCCGGTGGCCGGCACCCGCGCCAGCCACTCGATCAGCCGCAGCACGGGCGGCGAGCTGGCCACGACATAACCGGTGATCACCACCATGGACATCTGGATGGTGAAGGGGATCAGGGACCAGAACCCGTCGCCCACGCCGGCGGCGACGGCACCCACCGGCGCGCCCGTGGCCAGGTTGCCGGCGGCGACTATGATGACACCCAGGACCACGAACACGAAGGCGTCGGGGAACCATGTCTCCGCCCAGCGGGTGAAGGCGATGGCACCGCGCGCCAGCATCCCCTCGTCGCCCGCCCCGGCGCTTTCCATCTTATTGATTGCCATTCACGTTTCCTCCACGCGGGTCTCTCCCCACAGCCATTAACCTTAGCGGCGGGGGCGGGGAAAACCAGCGGGAAGGTGGGGTGTCATATCCCCTCGTCCGGGGTCTTGAACACCCGGGTGCCGCAGATGTGGTCGTGGCCGGCGGTTTTCTGATCGGTGAAGGCCACCATGAGGTAGTTGACGAACAGGGCCACGCCGACGACCACCGCCACCGCCAGGTACAACAGGGGTGCCGTCTTGGCCTGGGATTGCATCAGCAGCAGCGGCAAGGGCAACAGCTCCTGCACGCCGATGCGGGCGAAGGCGATGCCCGGGCCCACCCGCCCGCCGTCGGGCCGCCCCACCACCAATGTCATGAAGCGTTTGCCCGGCGTCGCGCGCATGCCGCCGGCGACGAACAGCGTATGGTATGTGAGGTACAACGCGATATTCACCACGGTTGCCGTGGGCAGGCCCAACGCGCCCTGGTATGCCTCGCCGGCGGCGGTCGCCTGGGTCCTCAGGGGATAGCCGAAGGTCAAGGATGCGGCCAGCGAGGCCACGAACAAGATCAACATGTCGATGAGGGCCGCGAGGGCGCGGCGCCAAAAGCCGCCGTACGTCCAGCCGACGGGGATGGCGCTGTTTTGTGAGGGAAGGGCGGGGGCGGTCGTCTCGACGCTCATGAACCCTCTGTCCTTTGGTTGAGGGGCGGGTCCATGAGGGTAGGCCCATCGGAGCATGAGGACAATGCCGCCACACCAAGTGTCACCGTCTTGAATGAGACGGGGCCGGTGAAGGCGGCGGCAGTGCCTGAAATATTATCGCCATTAAAACGCCGTTTACGCTAAATCAGGATGATGTGCCGAGTTAATTGGCCGTTCATCCCAAGTAAATGGCGCTGTGATTATTGTGTGGCGACTCTTATCACCCTCTTCCCAATAGGGCAAGGGGGTGAGCGTGACGATTTGTTGACTGTGTGTGGACTTGTGACGAGTTGTGACAACTCGCGCAACGCCAGGGGGCGTCGGGTCGGCACATTTCAATCATTGAGGCATGCCGCGGGCAGCTCGCTGTAATCGCCTGGGGCGGGCACGCCCCTGGCGTAATGACCGGTATAGGACTCAGGGTTGCTTTTTATCGTCCGGCTGGCCGCCGGTGGCGCCGTCCGCCGCAGGTTCGGCCTCCGGCATCACACGGCGCAGGCGCGGACCCATCACCTGGAAAACCGGACCGCCGACATACGAGAAATAAATCTTGCGTTGGCTGTGGGAGACGAACATGTGGTGAGCCCGCAAAAAGTCCAGGCCCAGCAGCATTTCGGGCACCTCGCGCCCGCCATGGCTGAACAGTTCGCCAAAGCGCAGACGGACGTGCTTGATCTCCTCGTCCCCCAGGCGAAAACTGTCGAAGACGCCGATGTAGTCCTGCACCTGATCGTCACCGACGCCCATGGCTTTGCCGCTGCGCGTCACGCCGGGGCTTTCCGGTGTCAATCCGGCCCGTGCCGCCGCCCGTTCGGTTAATACCGATGTGGAGGCACCGGTATCCAGGATGGCGCGTATTTCCTCACCGTTGATCAAGACGTTGAGCCAAATCTTCGGATTCTCTTTCGAGAAGCGACTGAACTCCGCCTCATTGAAAGTGTCCGTCCAGTAGGCGAGGGCGACATCCTCGCAATCCTTCGGCTGGAACAAGCTGACCTTATTATGCGCGATATCAATGTCCAGATCGAATTTCGACAGGAAGTTCTCCCCCATCAAGCCGAAGATTTGCTGGTTGTCCGACAGGTCGTGGTTGGTGAATACTGGATAGTCGATATGGTGGGCTTTCCAGTCCCCCAACCGCAATTCCTCGATCCTGGCTTCCTCGACGGTGACCCGTCCCCCGACGCCTTCCATATAGATGCCGGGCACCCAGTGGCCGGACAACTGCAGCCTTTGCGCCGCCGGCTTGGTGATCGTGCCGAAGGTGGCGCCGGTGTCCATGATCAGGTAACCGTCGTGGCCGTTCACGCCCACGTCCAGCAAGGGCATGTTGGCGTCCATGGTCAAGGCCAGGGTGCCGACGCGCAGCAGCTGGCACTTGCGCTTGTCTTCCCCCGCCCAGGCATCGCCGTGGGTGCCGAACGTGGCGCAGGTCAGGGTCAGGCCCAGGGTAGCCGCCATGAGGCGGCGAAGGGTGCGACGGCGTTGCGTCGTCATGGTCATGCTTCTTTCTGCATCGAAGGCTGCGGGCGGTCTGATCGGGTGGCTGAGCACCCGGGGCTGGCCATCGCGTCGATGGTCTTCATCACCGGGCGGGTTCGCGCCGGCACCGCCGTCAAGCGTTCGGCCCGGCGCCCCCCGGCACCGGAACCATGCCGATCCCCAACCGGGGCCGGTCTTCCCATCATCACCGTCAGACATCCCCAGGGCCGTCACCCCACGCGCGGCCATTGCGCAAACAATGCCATGACGCTCGGTGGTTGTGGAAGATGGAACCTACCGAATCGTGGGCGGGAAGCCGATCACCATCGTTCCTTGCCAGGGAAGGATGACGTGCGACCGCCGCGCGCCGCAGGAGGTAACGCCTCCGCTCTTCTGATTCGTAAAGTTCCGGCCTGTGGACCTCAGCGCCCCTGAGTCTCCGCCGCCGTGTCGGCCGCCTGGTCGGCGCGGGGCAGGCGGGGGCCCATGACCTGGAAGATGGGGCCGCTGCCGACATAGGCGAAATAGAGCCGGTGCTGGCTGTGTGAGATGAACACGCGGTGGGCCCGCAGGAAGTCCAGGCCCAGCAGCATTTCGGGCACGTCCCATCCGCCGGTGCCGAACATTTCGCCGAAGCGCAGGTGGACGCGGCGGATTTCCTCATCCCCCAGCTTGAAGCTGTCGAACAGGCCGACGTAGTCGTCGACCGCGTCATTGCCGATGCCGCTGGACTTGCCGGCGTGCGTGACGCCTGGGGTTTGCGGCGTCATGCCCACCCGCGCCGCCGTTTGCAAGGTCATGACCGAGGTCTCGGCGCCTGTGTCCAGGATGGCGCGCACCGGCTGCCCGTTCACCAGGACGGTCAGCCAGATGGGCGACCCGTCCTCCCGCATGCGCTCGATCTTCGTGTAGTCGTAAGGCACGCCCCAGTAGGAGGCCAGGGCTGTGTGCTCGCACTCCTCGGCGTGGAAGAGGACCAGGCGGTTGTGGGCGATGTCGATGTCCAGGTCGAAGTTCGACAGGAAGCGTTCACCCAACACGCCGACGACGTCCGGCCCGTCGCCAACGTCGTGGTTGCTCAAGACCGGCATCTCCACCCGGTGGACCAGCCAGTTGCCCAGCGTCATGTCGTCGATCTGGGTGGAATACAGGGCGACGTGGCCGCCCACACCCTCGGCATGCATGCCGGGCTCCCACCCGTGGCGCAGCTTCAGCCGTTCGGCGGCCGGCTTGGTGATGAAGTTGGTGTCGGCGCCGGTGTCCAGCAGCATGTGCACCGGCTGGCCGTTGATGCCAACGTCCACCAGGGGCATGTTCCGGTCCATGGTGAGGGTGAGGTTGCTCACCGGTTGCAGCTGGCATTTCGACTTTTCCGCCGCGGCGGGTGACGCCGCCAAACCCAGGCACACCAGGCCCCCGGCCGTCACCAGCAGGGCGAGCCGACGCCACGCCATCGCCGGTCCCGCCGCCCCGGCCGGACCCGCACCCCTCACAGTCAGAACCATAAACGCCCCCCATCCCCGTCCACCGGGGCCGGCGCACCCCCGGCGCCGTTCTTTGGCGCCAGGATAGTACGGCACGGCCCCGGCGCGCCAGGGAGTCGCGGGGCGGGGTCAGCCCTTGGCCGCGAACATCTTGGCCGTGACGTCGGCCATCTCTTCCGCCGACGGCTTGCGGCGGGGGCTGGACAGCGACCAGTCCTGGCCGAAGGGGTCGGTCAGCTTGCCGTAGCGGTCGCCCCAGAACTGATCGGCCAGCGGCATGGTGATGGTGGCGCCGGCGGCCACGGCCTTTTCCCAGGCGGCGTCGACGTCGGCCACGGTGATGTGCAGGGTGATGGAACAGATGCCCACCGCCTTGGGCGCGCGGCTGCGGCCGCCGGAGAATTCCGGGAAGTCGTCGTTCAGCATCAGCACGCCACCGTCGGGGAAGACCAGGCTGGCGTGCAGCACCCTGCCGTCCGGCGTCAGATGGCGGCTGGCTTCGGTGGCGCCGAAGGCGCGGGTGTAGAAGTCGATGGCCGCGGCGGCGTTGTCGACCGTCAGATGGGGCAGGGGATGGCGGGGATTGGGCTCGGTCATGGCTGGTGTCCTCCCGGTTCGGTGTCGTGGCCGGCCAGGTGTCCGCTGGCCGGCGCCGACGATCTTACACGGTCAGGATGACGCTTACGCGGCCCATTCCCCCGCGCCTCAGGACACCCCGCCCAGGGCCCGCAGCAGCACGGTGGCGATGACCACCATGGCGGCGCCGCCGATGCGGGTGGAAATCTGGGCGAAGGGCATCAGGCCCATGCGGTCCGACGCCGACAGGATGGCCACGTCGCCGGTGCCGCCCAGCCCGCTGTGGCAGGCGGTGACGATGGCGGCCTCCACCGCGTACATGCGCATCCTATGGCCGATGAAGAAGCCGGCGGTGATCATGGCGGCCACGGTGGCGGTACAGATGGCGACATAGCCCAGGGTGAAGGCCCCCACCAGCTGTGGCCACGACACCAGCAGGGCGCCCATGGCCACCAGGATGGCGAAGGTCAGGTTGGTCGACATGAAGCGGTTGATCTGGTAGGCGCCCAGCTCCATCTCCGCCGGCAGGATGCGGGTGAGCTTCAGCAGGGCGGACCCCACGATCATCAGGATGGGGGCGGGAATGCCGGTCACGGGCGCCAGCTGCGTGCCCAGGATGAACAGGCCGCAGGCCAGCAGCAGGCCGGCCCCCATCAGGCGCAGCTCGATGGGCCGGTCGGGGCCCCGCTCGGCCAGCAGATCCCTGTCGGCGCCGGAACGCACCAGCAGGCCGTTGCCGTTGTAACGGGGGTGGCGCAGGCCGAAGCGGTTCAGCAGGCCGCAGCCGATGATGGCCGCCACGTTGCCCAGCAGGGCCGCCGGCACCATCATGCCCATGAGGTCGGCCTGGGGCCGGCCCAGGATCTCGGCATAGCCCGCCGACAGGGGCAGCACGCCCTCGCCCAGGCCACCGCCCAGGATGGGCACCAGGATGAAGAAAAAGGTGTGGGCGGGGCCGTAGCCGAAGGCCAGGCCGACACAGATGCCAACGCCCAGCGCCGCCAGCGTGCCGCCCAGCAGGGGCACGAACATGCGCAGGAACCCCTGCACCAGCACACGGTGCGGCATGCCCAGGATGCTGCCCGCCACCAGGCAGGCGATGTAGAAGTATTGGAAATTGGCTGTCTTGAAGGTGGTGGTCACCGCCTTGACCATGGCCGGGTCGGCGACGCCGGTGCCCACCAAGGCCGCCGGCACGAACAGGCAGAGGATGGCGGTGCCGCCGATGTGGCGCAGCACGGGCAGCCGGGTGCCCAGTTCCCCCAGCAGGAAGCCGGTCAGCATCAGCACGGACAGGCCGCCGATGACGTCGTTGGGCAGGCGTCCGGACACGGCGGCCAGGACGGTGACGGCGCACAGCGCGACATATACCGGCAGGGGCAGCGGCCCGATGCGCAGGGCGGCCAGGCGCCCCGGCATTGACGGTGTGCCGGGCATGGCGGGGATCTCGGTCACGGGCGTATCCTCCCAATATTGTTTTGTTCTGGCAAAGCGGGGGCGACGCCGCGCCCCGGCGGTGGGACGCGGGCGGCAGGACGGGCGGTGGTCGATAGGTCAGTAGAACCAGGGGTTGGCCTGGCGGTGGCCGGCTTCGAACGCGCGGATGGCCTCGGCATGGCGGGCCAGCGTGGCGCTGACCCCGTCCAGACCCTGGATCAGGGCGTCACGGCGCAGGGCCTCGACGGCGAAGGGGATGGTGCGGCCGTCGGCCTCCACGGTGATGGTCTGTCCGGGAAGGTCGACGGTCAGGCCATTGGCGTCCGGCTGGCTGACCTGGGCCATCAAATCCTTGAGGACATCGGCCGGCAGCGTCACGGTCAGGATGCCGTTGCGCTGGCAGTTGTCGTTGAAGATGCCGGCGAAGCTGGTGCCGATCAGGGCACGGACGCCCAGCTGGGCCAAGCCCCAGACAGCGTGCTCGCGGGAGGAGCCGCAGCCGAAGTTCGGCCCCACCACCAGGAACCGGGCGCCCCGCCAGCCGGGGCGGTTCAGGATGAAGTCGGCGCGCGGCTGGCCATCGGCGGCGAAACGCAGGTCATGGAACACGCCCCGGTCCAGCCCCGTGCGGTCCACGCCCTTCAGGAATTGCTTGGGCATGATGACGTCGGTGTCGACATTGGGCTGGGGCAGGGGGGCGGCGGGGCCGGTGACGCTGGTGAAGGGCTGCATCAGGCGACCTCCTCTTGGCTGGTAAACTGGCGAACGTCGGCCAGGTGGCCGGCCACGGCGGCGGCGGCCACCATGGCGGGGCTCATCAGGTGGGTGCGGGCCCCCTTGCCCTGGCGCCCCTCGAAATTACGGTTGGTGCTGGAGGCGCAGCGGTCCCCGGGTTGCAGCACGTCGTCGTTCATGGCCAGGCACATGGAACAGCCGGACTGCCGCCATTCGAAGCCGGCGTCGATGAAGACGCGGTCCAGCCCCTCGCGCTCCGCCTGCGCCCGCACCTGGGTCGACCCCGGCACGATGATGGCGCGCACGCCCGCCGCCACCCGCCGGCCGCGCAGGATGCGGGCGGCGTCGCGCAGATCCTCGATGCGGGCGTTGGTGCAGGACCCGATGAAGGCGTGGCTGATGGCGATGCCGTCCAGCGCCGTCCCCGGCGCCAGGCCCATGTAGTCCAGGGCGCGGGCCAGGGCGGCGCGGCGGCCAGGCTCTGCCTCCGCCTCCGGCGCCGGTACGGTCGCGGTGATGATCGCCGCCTGGTCGGGGCTGGTGCCCCAGCTGACCATGGGCGCCACGTCCTCCGCCGCCAGATGCACCTCGCGGTCGAAGGTGGCGCCCTCGTCGGTCTTGAGCGCCAGCCAGGCCTGTGCCGCCCGGTCCCACAGCGCGCCTTTGGGCGCGCGCGGCCGGCCGTGGATATAGGCCAGCACCTTTTCATCCGCCGCGATGACGGCGCCGCGGGCGCCCGCCTCCACGATCATGGTGCAGACGGTCATGCGCCCCTCCACGCCCATGGCGTCGATGGCGGGCCCGGCGAACTCCACGGCATAGCCGGTGGCGCCATCGGCGCCGACGCGGCGGATGACCTCCATCACCAGGTCCTTGGGCGTCACCCCGGGGGCCAGCGCCCCGCCCACCACGATGCGCAGGGTTTTCAGCCGCCGGTACACCAGCGTCTGGGTCGCCAGGTAATGCTCGATGTCCGAGGTGCCGATGCCGAAACCCAGCGCGCCCAGGGCGCCATAGGCCGTGGTGTGGCTGTCGCCGGCCGCCACCACCATGCCCGGCATGACCAGGCCCTGCTCCGGCGCCACCACATGCTCGATGCCCTGGCGCGGGTCCAGGATGTCGAACAGCTCGATGCCGAAATCGCGGGCGTTTTCGCGGAAATAGGCGATCTGCGCCGCCGCCTCTTTATCCGCCACCTCCAGGGTTCGATGGCTGGCGGTGGGGTTGACATGGTCCACCACCATCAGGGCGGCCGCCGGGTTCCATACCGGCCGTCCCGCCTCGCGTAGGCCGCTGAAGGCCTGGGGGCTGGTGTACTCGTTCAGGATGGTGCGGTCGACGTACAGCAGCAGCTGTTCACCCGCCCGCCCCCTGTCGGCGCTAGTGTCGGGGGTGGGGCCGCCGTCATCCAGGCGGCAGACGGTATGGGCGTCGATGATCTTGTCGTACAGCGTGCGCGGCATGGGCTTCTCCCTATGACCGCACTATGAAAGCCGGCTCGCCACCCGCCCAATGCCGTGTGGTTATAAGCTTATGCAAGTCCCCTCAAGCGTGGTTTCCAGTCCGCTTCGCTCCCCAGAAACCTGCGGCGGCCCCGGTCGGGGCCTACAACGGCATGAGCCTGTGTCTCATGCCGTTGGGGCACCCCCGGCCACGTGCGCCCAGAACTTTTCCGCCACCGGGGACTGGCGCGCGCGGGAGCGGTAGAGGTGGATTTCCATGGGGATGTCCCAGCTGGCGTCACCGGCGCGCACCAGCTCGCCCCGCTCCAGATGTTCCGCCACCAGGCTCAGGGGGGACCAGCCCAGGCCGCGCCCGTCCAGCGCCATGGTCACCAGCAGCTTGGCCAGGTGTGAGGTGAAGGTGGGCTTCAGATGCGTGGCGGGCAGGGCCGTCTCCAGCGCCGCCGCCACAATGCGCCCCATGCCGGACTCCGGGCGATAGGCGACGTAGGCCACGGGCGCGTCGGCCCTGCCGGGCAGGCTGTGCAGGGGGCGACCGTCCGCGTCCGGCGCGCTGACCGGCACCATCACGTCGTCGCCGATATGGACGGAGCGGAACTGCGCGGGCGCCAGCAGGGTGCTGGCCGCCGGATAATGGTGGCACAGCAGGAACTGCGACTGGCCCTGGATCATCATGCGTTCGCAGATCTCCATATGGTTGGCCACCATCTGGACATTGATGTTGAAGGGCAGCGTCGTCTCCACCCGGCGCAGCCAGGCGGGAAAGAAGGTCAGCGACAGGGCGTTGGTGGCGGCGAAGCGCAGCAGTTCGGTATGGCCCTGCGCCACCTCCCGCGCCTCATCCCGCCCGCTGGCCAGGCGGCGCAGGATCTCCTCCGCCGTCACCTGGAAGGACTCGCCGGCGGCGGTCAACTCCACCGTGTGGGTGGTGCGGTGGAACAGGGGCGTGCCCACCCAGTCCTCCAGCGCGCGGATGCGGCGGCTCAGCGCCGGCTGGGTGATGTTGCGGTTCTCCGCCGCGCGGGAGAAGCCGCCGTGCGCCACCACCGCAAGGAAATCCTCCAGCCACGCCACTTCCATATCCGGTTCCCGCCCCCAGTCGGCCCATCCCTAATCGACAAAGCGCTCCAGCGCGCCGGCATCGCGCACCTCGATGCCGCCATATCCCCGGCGCACCAGGCCGGCCCGTTCCAGCCGGCCCAGGGCGCGGTTTGCCGTCTGGCGGCTGAGTCCCAGCATGCCGGCCAGATCCTCCTGCGACAACGGCAGAAGCACGGGCGCGCTTCCCGTATCCCCTGGCGGCGCCTCCTCCAGCCGGCACAGCAGGGCCAGCAGGCGGGCGGTGCGCTGGGGCGTGGGCAGGGCCAGCACCTCGCCCAAGTAGTGCGTGGCCTGGCGCAGATGACGGCTGAGGATGCCGGCGAAGTTGGCCCAGCGACGGGGGTCGGCATCCACGATCCGCGCGAAGGCCTGGGCCGCCAGGTGCAGCACCACGCTTTTCCCCCGCGCCACCGCCGTCTGCCCCCGGGGCAGGCCGTCGACCATGGAAACCTCGCCGAACCAGTGGCCCGGCCCCGCGTGCAGGATCACCACCTCCCGCCCATCCTCCTGCACCGTGGCCAGGCGCATGCGGCCCGCGACCAGGGCATACAGCCCATCCGGCGCGTCGCCGCCGCGATACACCGCCTGGCCGTCGGCATAGGCCCGCAGCCGCCCCCGCGCCAGGATCTCGGCGCGCAGGTCCGCCGGCTGCTCCGCCAGCCAACCCCGCGTTTCCAGAACCTGGGCCGCCGCATGCTTGTCCACCTTCGCCCCCCCTCAAACGGTTCGGCTTAGATTGTCAAATCCGCGACATTCTTAAAAGCCATCCGGGCGTAGGCTGCCTTCATCATAAAAACACCGGGAGGATTCCATGTTCGAAACCGCGCCCACGCTGGCCCCCGCCGACCAGCCGCCGTTACGCGACCGCGTCTCGGCCGAGGAATGGCGGCTGCGTGTTGATCTGGCGGCGGCCTACCGCCTGGTGGCCCTGTTCGGCTGGGACGATTTGGTGTTCACCCACATCTCGGCCCGGGTGCCGGGGCCGGAGCACCACTTCCTCATCAACCCCTACGGCATGCTGTTCGAGGAGATCACCGCCAGCAGCCTGGTGAAGGTGGACATGGACGGCAAGGTGGTGCTGGACACCGGTTTCCCCGTGAACCCGGCGGGCTTCACCATCCACTCCGCCGTGCATCAGGTGCGCGAAGACGCGGGCTGTGTGCTTCACCTGCACACCGCCGACGGCACGGCGGTCTCGACCTTGGAGGAAGGCCTGCTGCCCCTGAACCAGACGGCGCAGCTGGTGATCGACGACCTCGCCTACCACGATTACGAGGGCGTGGCGTTCGAGCATGACGAGCGCCCGCGCCTGCAGCGCGACCTGGGCGCCAAGAACACCATGCTGCTGCGCAACCACGGCACCTTGACCGTGGGGCGCACGGTGGCCGAGGCCTTCACCCGCATGTATTTCCTGGAACGGTCCTGCACCATGCAGGTGCGCACCCTGACCATGGGCCGGCCGCTCTATCCCGCCCCGCATGAGGCCATCGAGCGCAACATCCAGATCAGCCGCATGGGTGTGTCCCAGGCGGCCAACCTGCTGGTCTGGCCGGCCCTGCTGCGCCGCCTGGCGCGGCAGATGCCGGGGTATGCGGACTGATCCTGGACAATGCTAGGCAATGGCTACGGCTCAGGAAATCAGGTCCAGGCCAATGGCGCGGGCGGCCTCGGTAAGGGCGTGGTCAAGGGTGGCCAAAGGCAGAGCCTGTCGTTGCGCCAGTTCCAGGTAGGCCGCGTCATAGACGGTCAGCCGGTGCTGGCGCGCCAGGGTCAGCACGGCGGTTTCATCCGGGGAACGGTCCACCATCACGCCCAGTTTGGCGAGCCGATACAGGAAGGCCGCCGTATCCTCCGGAGTAAGCCGCCGCCGGCGCTCGCTGATGATTAAGGTATTGCGGACTTCAAACCACCAAAGGCTGGGGGCGTGCGCGCGGTCCGTGCGAATTCGCTCAAGCGCGCGCGTGGCGATAGGATGGTCTTCATCCTTGAAGGCCCAACAGGCGGCGACCGACGCGTCGATCACGAAGGGCATTAATATTTGTGCCCTTCGTGACGGGCCGACAGCAAATCGTCCAGCGAAATCGGGCCGGTCTTCTGTTGAAGGCCGCGGATGCCCTCAATGGCCCGGTCGATCTCCTCCTGCCGGCTTTCCGCTTCAGGAATGAGCCGCGCGATGGGGCGGCCGTGCCGGGTGATGATAATGGTCTCCCCCCGCTCCACCTCATCCAGGATTTGGGGCAGGTGGGTTTTCGCTTCCGACGATTGAACCTCGCGCATGACCTTCGCTTTCGACCAGTCGAATCGACCAATCCATTTTATAGAAAAGCGGCGGAACATCAATCGGCCTTGCGCGAACAAGCCGCAGGGTAGGCCTTCGCCAGGCCAGATCCCCCCATCAATAGCCCTCATCCACCCAATGCTGGGTGGACTTCTTCGGACGCTTGTAGCCGTTGTCCGGCTGGCGCGGGGGCAGGGGCAATTCCACCGGGCTCAGGTCCTTGTAGGGGATCTGGTGCAGCAGGTGGGCGATGCAGTTCAGGCGCGCCTTCTTCTTGTTGTCGGCGTCGACGATGTACCAGGGCGCGTGGGCATGGTCGGTGTGGGCCAGCATCACGTCCTTGGCCTTCGAATATTCCACCCAGCGGCCGCGCGACTCCAGGTCCATGGGCGACAGTTTCCAGCGCTTCATGGGGTTGTGCATGCGCTCCACGAAGCGCTTCTCCTGCTCCTCATCGCTGACGGAGAACCAGTACTTGATCAGGATGACGCCGGATTTCACCAGCATCTCCTCGAACAGGGGGCAGGCGCGCAGGAACTCCTGGTACTCATCCTCGGTGCAGAAGCCCATGACCTTCTCGACGCCGGCGCGGTTGTACCAACTGCGGTCGAACAGGATCATCTCGCCGGGGCCCGGCAGATGCTGGACATAGCGCTGGAAGTACCACTGGCCCTTCTCCCGCTCCGTGGGCGTGCCCAGGGCCACCACGCGGCAGATGCGGGGGTTCAGGCTTTCGGTGATGCGCTTGATGACCCCGCCCTTGCCGGCGGCGTCGCGGCCCTCGAACAGCACCACCACCTTCAGGCCCTGAATGCGCACCCACTCTTGCAGCTTCAGCAGCTCGAACTGCAGGCGCGCCAGCTCATCGATGTACTTGTAGTGCTTGGGCGGCCGGCCCGGCTTGCCCGGGCCCAGGATGTTCCAGCGGTCCTCGATGCGCTTATGTTCCCTGGCGTTGCGCAGGATCTCGCCGTCCAGCGGCGGGGCCGGGCTGATGTCCGCCATCTCTTCCGGTGTGGGCTCGCCCACCTCGCCGCCCTGGGCGGCGCCATTCGTGTGCTGCGCGTTCTGATTCGCATGCTTCTTGGACTTGCCGGCCATGGCGTCTCAGGCCTCCCCGTGATGTGCGCGCCACTCATATGCGCTGGTGAACCGTTGCGGTTCCTTGCCAAGCACCTTGTCCCTGAATGGGGCACCCCATCCTTGCGCCATGTCAATGCGCCCTTCGGTTATGCGGATTGCATAATGAAAGTCACGAGGTCAAGATGGCGGTGACACGGATACGATCAAGAGGATCAACGATGGTTGCCCCGGGTGAGACCGACAAGCAGATGGGCGAGGCGGAACGCATGGCGGCGCTGGCCCGCATGGACGGGCTGGATTTCCTGCGCGCCATGATGGCGGGCGATCTGCCGCCGCCGCCCATCAACCAGACCCTGGGCTTCACGTTGACCCATGCCGAGGTGGGCTACGCCGTCTTCACCGGCACGCCGGTCCACGCCTATTACAACCCCATCGGCTCGGTCCATGGCGGGTGGATCGCCACCCTGCTGGACAGCTGCATGGCCTGCGCCGTTCAGACCACGCTGACCGGCGGTCGCGCTTACACCACGCTGGAACTGAAGATCAATTACATCCGCGCGGTGACCTCGGCCACCGGCCCGGTGCGGGCCGAGGGGCGCATCATCCATGCCGGCGGCCGCACCGCCACGTCCGAAGGCCGCCTGGTAGACGCCGACGGCCGGCTGCTAGCCCACGGCACCACCACGTGCCTGGTGTTCGACCCCCGGCCGCCCAAGGGCTGAGCCGCCGGCACCTGGATGGTTGGCTGGCAAGGGTGAGGTAGGCAGGGGGGCGACCGGCGGGGCGGGCTGGGCCGGAACGTCGCCCGCCGCCCGCTGGTCCAGTTCCTCCACAACCCGCCGGTGCAGGGCGCCATCAAGCGGGTAGCCCGCCATCAGCGCCAGGGTGGCGGCGAACAGGCCGCAGGGCAGCAGGGACATCAGCAGGCGCAGGCCGTTCAAGGTTTCCGCCGACTGGGTGGCGTTGGGCACGAAGCCGATGGCGGACAGCAGCCAGCCCAGCAGGGCGCCGGCCAGGCCCAGCGCCACCTTCTGCGCCAGCGAGGCCACGCCGAAAATCTTGGCCTCGTCCCGGCGGCCGAAGCGCCATTCGTTGTAATCAACCAGGTCGGGCAGCATGGCCCAGAAGCCCACGGCGTGGACGGTGCAGCCCACGAACAGGGCGGCGATGGCCGCCACCGCCAGGGCGGGCTGGTCACTGGGCGCCATCAGGAAGGCCAGGGAGGATAGCGCCGCCAGGCCGGTTCCCATCTGCCACGACACCTTCTTGCTGGTGCGGCGGGACAGCCACACCCAGAAGGGCACGCTGACGGCGCTGGCGGCGGAAAAGGCGGGCATGGCGTAAGCGGCCAGGTCCATGTCACCCACGTCGTACTTGAAGAAATAGACCAGGTTGCGGAACTGCAAGGCGCCCGCCACCTGGATGAGTCCGATGGACACCAGCAAGCGCATCAGCGGGCCGGAACGGCCCAGCGTGCGCAGGAAGCCGGCGACATCGCTGTCAAGCGTGGCGCGCGAGGCGGGCGTCAGGGCCGGGTACGGCTTTTCCTTCACCACGCTGGCGCACAGCCAGAACAGGGCGACGGACAGCGTGCCCACCACCAGGCCGCTGATGCTGTAGCCCAGGCCGCCGCCCGGTGAGCCACCATGACCGCCGGCCGCCATATGGTCGATGCGGGCGGCCAGGGCCGGCAGCAGGAACGACACGGTGATGCCGCCGATGAAGGCGCAGGTCATGCGATAACCGGTGAGGCTTGACCGCTCCTCCGCGTCCTGGGTGATGCGCGCGGACAGCGAGGCGTAGGGGATGGAGACGATGGTGTAGACGCCGCGCCAAGCCATGTGGCTCAGGATGGCGTAGGCGATCAGCCCGCCCTCGCCCAGGCCGGGGGCGGTGAAACAGGCGGCCATGACGGCGCCCAGCGGCACGCCGCCCCACAGGATGAAGGGGCGGTACCGGCCCAATCGCGTGCTGGTGCGGTCGGCCCACACGCCCATCAGGGGATTGGCCAGGCCGTCGGCGATGGCGGCCACCAGGAAACCCACGCCCACCCACACCGGGGGCACGCCCTGCACATCCGTCTGGAAATAGGCCAGGAACAGGGTCATCGCCTGCCAGTGCAGGTTCAGGCCCAAATCACCGATGGCGTAGCCCAGCTTGGTCTTCAAGGCGACGGGCGCCTGTCCGTATGCCATCTTCCCCCCAGGGAATTCTTCTCTTGGGGCCAGGGTGGCGCCGGCGGAAATGACAGCGGTGCCGTCATCCCGCTTCCGCCCCAGGCCGCCCCCAGGAAACAACATCCGGTGGCGGTCACGCCAGCATGCCTTTCGGACGGTGGCGGTCAAATGATGGACGGGCGCGCTTTTTTGCGCCATCGATGCAGGATTGCCGCAACCTGGCGCTTTGGGCAATTGTGAGCCCGCGCCGGCCCCAGGGATGGGGAAGCGGCACCGATATAGGGATGGGAGTGGACATATGGCGGGGCCTGACCGCAAGCCGACGATCATCGATGTGGCGCGCCTGGCGGGGGCGTCCATCAAGACGGTGTCGCGGGTCATCAACAAGGAACGCTATGTCAGCCCCGACATGCAGGAGCGCATCGAGAAAGCTGTGGCCGAGCTGGGCTATCAGCCCAACATGATGGCCCGCAGCCTGGCCAGCGAGCGCTCCAACCTCATCGGCCATCTCTACGGCGACGCCGGCGGCCCCTACACCCTGGAAATCCAGGTGGGCCTGCTGAACCGCTGCCGGGCTCACGGCTATCACCTGATGATCGAGGAAATCGATTATCGCAGCCCCAACGTGGAGCAGCGGGCCAGCGCCATCGTCAACCAGATGCGGCTGGACGGTGTGGTGCTGACGGCCCCCGTGACCGACAACCCCATCGTGCTGCGGATTTTGGAGGAGGCGGGCGTGCCTTACGTCCGCGTGACGCCGCAGCAGGAATCGGAAACCTCCCCCTCCGTCCGCATCGATGAACGGCAGGCGGCCTACACCCTGACCCAGCACCTGTTGGCCCTGGGCCACCGGCGCATCGGCTTCATCAAGGGCAAGGCCAACCACACCGCCACCATCCTGCGCTACACCGGCTATTGCGAGGCGCTGACCGACGCCGGCGTGACGGTGGACCCGGTGCTGGTGGAGCAGGGGGAGTTCACCTACGCCTCCGCCGTGGCCTGCGCCCGCCGCCTGCTGGACCAGCCGCACCGCCCCACCGCCATCTTCGCCAGCAACGACGAAATGGCCGCCGCCGTGGTGGCGGAGGCGCACAACCGCGGCTTCAGCCTGCCGGCCAACCTGTCGGTGGTGGGTTTCGACGACACCCCGCTGGCCGAGATGATGTGGCCGCCGCTGACCACGGTGCGCCAGCCGGTGCGGGAAATGGCGGAAACGGCGGCCGACATCCTGATCGGCCTGCTGTCCCAGCGCGGCAAGGTCGACTGGCCCAAGCCCGTGCCGCACCAGGTGCTGGCCCACACCATCCTGCTGCGTCAATCCACGGCCCGCCCGCCCGGCAAGGCGTGAATTGTTTCCAACGGCATTTGAGCGCGCCGCTCAAAATGCCGTTCCTCAATCGCCGGGCGCCGCCATCCGGCGGCTAGGCTTCCTCGCTGCGCCCTGCGGTGCCCGCTGCGGCGGACGCGGTCGCGTCCTACGACGGCCGCAGGCTTCACCTCCGTCCTGTCGCGGCCTGGGGTGGGCGGAAGCCGCTGCGATAGACCTCCTCCACCAGGTCGCGGTGGGTGGGCAGGCTGGACACCGCCTGGGGGGCCACGGTGCGCAGGCCCCGAAACTCGTGCCGCGCCTCATCCATGCGGCGGTACAGGGCACGCGCCGGCTCCAGGTCGGTTTTGAAGCCCATGCCGTACAGGACGTACTGGTAGCTGGCCGGCAGGAAGGTCTCGTGGTCGGCCACGAAGTCGAAGCGCCCGGGCGGCCGGTGGGCCCAGACGGCGAGACGGTCGCGCAGGCTTTCCGGTATGGTGGCCGGGTCGGCGTTGTCCCGCCAATAGGCGCTGTCGGTACGCCGCGTGACGCAGTAGTGCAGCTTCAGGAAATCGACGATGCGCTCATACCGCTTGCCCATCAGCGCGTTGTAGGCGCGGGCGGTGGCGGCCATGGACGCGGCCGTCCGCGCGCTGTCCAGTCCCATCTCGCCCCAGGGGAAGTACTGGGCGATCATGTGGGCCGCCACCTCGATCAGCATGATGCCGGTCGATTCCAGCGGCTCGAAAAAGCCGCCCGACAGGCCCACGGCCACGCAGTTGCCCACCCACTGGGCCGTGCGGCAGCCCGAGTCGAACTTCAGCAGGCGCGCCTGCCGGCCCTCGGCCACCGGGCCCAGGTAACGGCGCAGCACCTCTTCCGCCCGGGCGTCGTCGGTGTGGCGGCTGGAATAGACATAGCCGGTGCCCCGGCGGTCGTTCAGGCCGATGTCCCAGGTCCAGCCCGCCTCATGCGCCGTGGCCACGGTGTAGGAGGGGATGGGCGCGTCCGGCCGGTCATAGGGCACCTGAAGCGCCACCGCCCGGTCGTTGAACAGCACATCCTGATAGGACTTGAAGGGCACCTTCAGCGCCCGGCCGATGATCTCCGCCCGAAAGCCGCTGCAGTCGATGTACAGGTCGGCGCTCAGGCCGCCGTGCTCGCCCGTTTCCACCCGCGCCACGGCGCCGCTCCCGTCCAGCACCACGTCGGTGACGGTGCCCACCCGGTGGCGGACGCCCAGCTCGATGGCCACGGTGCGCAGCAGCGCGGCCAGGCGGTTGGCGTCGAAGTGATAGGCGTAGTTCAAGGGCGCCGCATAGGGCGGGTCGACGGGCCGCTTGGGCCCGCGCGAGGCGTCCGCCACCGCCTTCTGCAGGGTCACGGCCTCGGCGAAGGGCAGGTCCCCGGCCCCGCCCAGCAGCCAATAGGGCAGCAGTTCCGGCCCGTTGCCCTGATGAGGAAAGTTGAAGGGGTGGAAATAGTGGGTATGGCCGGGCACGGCGCCCAGGGCCTGGGTCGGCGACGCGCCGGGCGTCGGCGTTTCCGCCCAGTCCACGAAATGAACGCCCTGCTTGAAGGTGGCGGTGCTTTCCCGCAGGAAGCGCGCCTCATCGATGCCGATGGCGGCCAGGGTGGAACGGATGGTGGGGAAGGTGCCCTCGCCCACGCCGATGATGCCGATGTCGCTCGATTCGATCAGGGTGATTTCTGTCCCGCCGGACAGATTGGCGCCCAGTGTCTTGGCCAGGTAGGCGGCGGTCAGCCAGCCGGCGGTGCCCCCGCCCACGATCAGGATACGGCGCCGGACGCCTTCCGCTGCGGTCATCACTTCCTCCCTCATGGCCACCTGTTCCCCTTGGCGGAACGGCGGCGGTTCTTATGTTTCTCAAACCGTTAGGGCGGGCCGTGCCATTCCGGGGCAGTGCCCGCCCGCCCCTCACCCAGGGGTTGCCGGCCGGTTTGTCGCACTGCCGCAGGCATCGACCCGCGCATGAGGCCAGAATACCACGGTTACCGCCATATGACAGCGCTGTGCGACAACGTTGTCATAATTTTGTTGACAGCATTGTCAGCCCCGCTAAACATGCGACCCACAACGGCGCCGCACCTATTCGATGTGGCGGTGACCGTCGAATATCCGCCTAGAGCAACCAGGCTAGAATAAAAGGGAGGAAGCGAGATGAAGGCGAGACTCGGACTCTATCTGCAAGCAGCGGCTGTGATTGCCCTGTCCGGTGGCGCGTATGCGCAGACCGCGACGGGCCCGGCCGGTCCCTCCGACACCATTGCCGAAATCGTCGTTACCGCGACCAAGCGTGAGACCAAGCTGCAGGAAACCCCGATCGCCGTGTCGGCGTTCAGCCAGGACAGCCTGGACAAGCAGCAGGTCAAAGACATCACCGACCTGTCCAAGTTCGTGCCCAGCCTGCAGTTCGGCCAGCAGGGCGACCAGAACGCCATCACCCTGACCCTGCGTGGCATCGGCAACGACAGCGCCTACACCGAAGTGGCCGACCCCGAGGTCGCCATGTATGTCGACGGCATCTACTCGCCGCGCGCCCAGGGCGCCTCGGTGTTGATGTACGACATGGAGCGCGTGGAAGTGCTGCGCGGCCCGCAGGGCACCCTGTTCGGCCGCAACGCCACCGTCGGCGCTGTGAACCTGGTCTCCGCCAAGCCGACCTTCGACAAGGAATACGGCAACGCCGAGGTCGTCGCCGGCTCCTACGGCCGTTTCGGCACCCGCGGCATGTTCAACCTGCCCGTCTCCGACAAGCTGGCCTTCCGCGTCGCCTTCGTGACGGACAAGCACGACGGCTATGTCGACTACCAGCCGGCCCCGAACGTGCCGGGCGTGAACCCGGCCGCCTACGTGACCAGCGGCCCGAAGTACTACGCCGGCGACCAGAAGTCCTTCCGCGTCAGCGGCGCCTGGCGCCCGACGGACAGCTTCAGCTGGGACCTGAACTTCGAGTGGTATGAAGACACCGGCACCCCGGTCGAACCGCTGATGCAGACCCCGCGTCCGGGCACCAACCTGTGGTCGGTGCAGGCCGACACCGCGCCCTTCCAGGACCGCACCGCGAAGTCCGTCCACAGCAAGATGGACTACGACATCAACGACTACCTGCAGCTGACCTATGTCGCCGGCGCCTCTTGGCTGGGCGGCGGCAACCAGGTCGACGCCGACAGCGGCGTGCTGGCCCCTACCGGCGCCAACACCCCCTCGGGCGCGTTCGAGCAGAACAGCACCGTCTGGTCCAGCTACGACTTCTTCAGCCACGAACTGCAGCTGAAGTCATCGGGCGTGCACACCATCGACTGGATCCTGGGTGCGTACTACTCGCACGAAACCAACAAGATCCGCTTCGACATCGACCAGGCCAACGGCTATCGCCTGGGCACCTTCAGCTGGGCCGGCAGCTTCATCCAGTCCGATCGTGAGATCGAGTCGGCCGCCGGCTTCGGCCAAGCCACCTGGCACGTCACCGACGACATCCGCCTGACCGGCGGCCTGCGTTACACCCGTGACGACAAGGAAGACGTGGGTGGCCGCAACGTCACCTGCAACGGCTGCACCCAGGGCATCTTCGGCCGCGACCCCTACTCCATCCCCGGCTACACGGCGTCGCCCAACGACGTTTATGGCCAATGGAGCAAGGCCACCTGGCTGGTTCGCGCCGACGCCGACATCATCAAGGACGTGCTGATGACCTATGCCAGCGTCGGCACGGGCTTCAAGTCGGGCAACATCGAGGACGGCGGCAAGCTGGCCGGCCCCGAGACGCTGACCAACTATGAAGTCGGCGCCAAGACGACGCTGTTCGGCGGCCGCGCCACCTTCAACGTGGCGGCCTACTATGAAGACTTCACGGGCTACCAGGTGAACCAGGCGGTCACCACCCGTGACGCCGCCGGCCATGTCATCGGCTCGCAGATCGTGACCCAGAACGCCCAGGGCGCCAAGGCCTACGGCCTGGAAGCCGAACTGGCGGCCAAGGTCACGCCGCGGGACACGATCAACCTGTCGCTGTCCGCGCAGCACACCGAGATGGAAGAGCTGCAGAGCATCGACGCCCGCCTGTACAGCGGCGGCGACGTTTCCCATCTGGTCGAGCTGAAGGGCAACGAGCTGCCCCACGCCCCGGCCCTGTCGGGCACCGTCGGGTACGAGCACGTGTTCGACCTGCCCAACGGCGCCACCCTGACCCCGCGTGTCTCCACCCATTTCGAGACCCGCAGCTACCTGTCCTTCTTCAACGCCGGCACGTACGACGAGCAGAAGGCCTACACCCGCACCGACCTGGCCGTCCGCTACGACGCGCCCAGCGGCAAGTGGTCCTTGGAAGGCTTCGTCCAGAACCTGGAAAACGCCAACATCAAGACCAACGCCGGTGCCTTCGGCGGCCCGGCGACCCCGGTGTGGACGGCCGTGTACCAGCCGCCCCAGACCTGGGGTGTGCGGGCCCACGCCAGCTTCTGATCCGGTTCGTTCGCGTTGTTCGACCCCCGGGGCGCGGGGGGCTCTCCCCTTCCGCGCCCCGGTGTTTTCCCTTCTTGGCAGGATACACTCTCCCCGAATCCTGCGCCTTGATGGGCGGTGCCCCCGCACCGCCCATCCCTTTATCCCCCTGTCGCCATCGCTGTTCGGCGCCACGATGACAACGCGTCACGTCGCCTGATTCCGCCCCTGATTTGGGAGACCCCATTGGCCCAGCCAGAGAAGCGGTCGATCACCATTCGGGAGGTCGCGGACCTGGCCAAGGTGTCCATCAAGACCGTGTCGCGGGTCATCAACCGCGAGGCCGGCGTTTCCCACGAGACGCACGCCCGGGTCATGGACGCCATCGCCCGCCTGGATTACCGCCCCAACCTGAACGCCCGGGGCCTGGCCGGCGACCGCTCCTTCCTCATCGGCCTGTTCTACGACAACCCCAGCGCCCACTATATGAGCGACGTGCAGGCCGGTGCCGTGGCCCGCTGCCGCGAGGGCGGCTTCCACCTGCTGGTGGAGCCCTGGGACAGCACCGATCCCAATGTGGGTGACCAGGTCCTGAACCTCATTTCCCAGCTGCGGCTGGAGGGTGTCATCCTGACGCCGCCGCTGGTCGACCATGCCGGCGTGTTGGAAGCCTTGCGCGCCTCGCGCATTCCACTGGTGCGCATAGCGCCGGACACGGATCGCGAGACGGCGCCCTTCGTCTACATGGACGACTACGCGGCCTCCCGCCAGATGACGGCCTACCTCATCAGCCTGGGCCATCGCCGCATCGGCTTTCTGCTCGGCCATCCCGACCACGGCGCCACCGAACAGCGCTACCGCGGCTTCCGGGATGAACTGGCGGAACACCGCATCCCCCTGGATCCGGATCTGGTGCGTCACGGCCACTTCTCCTACCGCACCGGCATGGCCTGTGCGGAGCAGCTGCTGACCCTGGCCGACCGTCCCACCGCCATCTTCGCCAGCAACGACGACATGGCGGCGGCGTCCGTCGCGGTGGCGCAGCGCCTGGGCCTGTCGGTGCCGGCCGACCTGTCGGTCGCGGGCTTCGACGACACGCCGGTGGCGCGCATCATCTGGCCGCAGCTGACCACCATCCGCCAGCCCATCAGCCGCATGGCGGCGGCGGCGGCCGACCTGCTGATCGACCGGGCGGTGCGGCGCCAGCCCTGGACCCACCCCATGCCGCGCCGGCTGCTGGAGTTCGAGGTGGTGGTGCGGGAATCGACCGCTCCGCCGTCCAGTGTGGCGGCCCTCGGCCGCGCCCGGCGCTGACCATTCCTTCTGGCGGTTGATAGCGCTCACAGCTATAGGTTGGGCGGCGCGCCTGGGTAAGGGGGCGCGCCGCTTCCTTTTGTCCGGCGAGGTGGTTCGGGTGGCGTCGTTTTTCGAGACTGGTCCCGGGGATGGGGACCCCGGGGATGGAGACAGAGTGCTGGCCGACCGGCGGGCGGTGCTGGCCTTCTGGGTCGGGTGCGCCGTGGTGACCGTGGGCGTGGTCCTGCACCTGCCCATGTTCCTGATGGCCAAGGACGTCGGCTATCGCCTGGCCGATATGCCCATGGACATGGGCATGACCATCGGCATGGGCCTGATCGTCGTGGGCGTCCTCATCGCCGCCTACGGCCTGCTGCCGCGCAAGACGGCGGTGGCGGCCGTCGACCTGGCCGTGGTGCATGACGACGGTCCGCTGCGCGCGGCGCACTGGCGGCTGATGGCGGTCATCGTCGTGGCCCTGGTCATCGACGTCATGAAGCCGGCCAGTCTGGGCTTCGTCCTGCCCGGCATGCGCGATGAGTATGGCGTGGACAAGATGACCGTGGCCTGGCTGCCCATGGCGGCGCTGGCCGGCACGGTCGTGGGATCCCTGATCTGGGGGGCGCTGGCCGACGTCTATGGCCGCCGCGCCTCCATCCTGCTGTCTTCCGTCATGTTCGTCGGCACCTCCATCTGCGGGGCCATGCCCGATTTCTGGTGGAACGTGGCCATGTGCTTCCTCATGGGGGCGGCGGCGGGCGGCATGTTGCCCGTGGCCTACGCCCTGCTGGCGGAAACCATGCCGCTGCGTCATCGCGGCTGGAACCTGGTGCTGGTGGGCGGCCTGGGGGGCATCGGCGGCTACCTGGCGGCCAGTGGCCTGTCAGCCTTGCTGCAGCCCCTGTACGGCTGGCGCATCATGTGGCTGCTGAACCTGCCCACCGGCCTGATCCTGGTCTTTCTCAACGGCCAGATCCCGGAATCGCCCCATTTCCTGCTGCTGCGCGGCCGCCTGCGCGAGGCGCAGCGCACGCTGGCCCGCTTTGGCGCCGCCCTGACGCGCGAGGCGGAGGGCGCGCCCGCGTCCAAGGGGGGCGAGACCCACTTCCTCAGCGGCCGCACCCTGGCCCTGACGGTCACCGCCCTGGCGTGGAGCTTCACCAATTTCGGGCTGCTGCTGTGGCTGCCGGCCGAATTGACGGCGCGGGGCATGGATGTGGTCGTGTCCAGCCGCCTGTTGGCGGCGTCCGCCCTCATCGCCTGCCCGACCATCGCGGTGGCGGCGCTGCTCTATTTCCGCTGGAGCACGAAGTGGACGCTGGCGCTGATGATCGTCGTCGCCATCGCAGGCCTGGGCGGGGTCATGCGCCTGGGCGAGGGGGCCGGCCTGCTGGACGTGGTGGCGCCGGTGGCGCTGCTGATCGTCGGCAGCAACGGCATCCTGGCCGTGCTGCTGCCCTACACGGCCGAGAACTACGCCGTGGGTCTGCGCGGCCGCGCCACCGGATGGGTCGCCGGATGCAGCAAGGCCGGCGGCCTGGTGACCCAGTGCCTGGCCATCGCCGCGCTGGTGCCGAGCCTGGGGACCCTGGCGCTGGCCATCTGCGGCCTGATGGCGGCCTCGCTTCTGCTGGTCATCTATTTTGGATCGGAAACAAGGGTCGGCCGGCGGGATGCGGAACCCCCGCCGACGGCCGCGGCGGCGGAATCCGGCGGGGCGTGAGGCGACCTGTTCCGGCGGGCTACCCCGACCGTCTGAATTCTCCGCAGCCCGCCATAACGGCACCATAGCCATTTGGCGCTGAGCGAACGGAGTGTTGGCGACGGCATGCCCAACCTGATCAACAAAATCGCGACCTGGTGGCTGGGCGAGGACGAGCAGCCGGCGACGTCGTCCCGTCCCGCCCGCTCGCGCGCCGTCGAGCCCATCACGCCCGAGGCCGGCCCGGACGCCGGCCCGGATGATATCCAGGACAGGCTGGGCGCCATCCTGGAGCATCAGGCGCGGGTCAGCGCCGGCACGGTCCAGCTTCTGGGCCTGGAAAGCTTGAAGGAAAAGCTGGGGTCCCGCTGGCCGTCGGTGCGCGACCGCGTGCACCAGCTGACCGAACGACTGCTGAACCAGTCGCTGGGCCCTGGCGATGTTGTCTTCCCCTATGGCCCCGACACCTATCTGGTGGTCTTCGCCCAGATGGACGAACGCGCGGCCGGCCTGCTGTGCGCCCGCGTGCTGCAGGACCTGCAGCGCCTGCTGCTGGGCGATGCCGACACCGCCACCATCGTGGTGCGCACCGCCGTGCGCCAGGTCACGGGCGACCTGGTGCTGAAGCCCCACCGCCTGGCCGACCTGCTGGCCGGCACCGCCCGCGTCGAGGCCGTGGCCAAGGGGCGGGAGGAGGCGGCGTTGGCAAAGGCCGCGCCCGGCTGGACCGACTTGCACGGCGCGCCGGGCCGGGGCGGGGGCGGCACCCTCATCCAGGACGCGGCCGGCGGTTCCGGCGATCCCGGCTGGATGCCCTTGCCCAGCCAGGGTGGCCGGGCGGGCGCGGCGGGCTTCCGCCAGGGTGAGGTGACGGCCGCCTGGGCCGCGCATGGCCAGCTTGGGCCGTTGGAAGTCGTCTATCGCCCGGTCTGGGACGCCAACCACCAAGCCCTGTGCCTGTATATCACCCGGGGGCGGCGCATGCGCCGGGGCGGCCAGGCCGTCTATGGCTACGACACCATCCCCCAGGCGGCGGGCGCCCAGGCGGCGGGCGGCGGGACCCTGTCGGCCGAAACCCTGAACGCCATCCTGGACCTGGATGAGGAAGCGATGCGCCAGGCCATCGCCGCCTATCTGGAACTCTATGACAACCGCTTCCGCTTCTTCCTGTCGCTGCCCGTGCATTACGAGACGCTGGCCGGGGTGCAGCGTCGCCGGTCTTACGTGGCGCTGGCCAGCCGTATCCCGGCCCACCTCATCCCTTTCCTGACCTATCATCTGGTGGGCCTGCCCGAGGGCACGCCCACCGGCCGGCTGGCGGATTTCGTAACCGCCCTGCGCCCCTTCGGCCGCAACCTGATGGTGGGCGTGGCCCTGGGGCGCCAGGACATGGCCACGCTGGCCGCGGCGGGGGTGAAGGGCGTGGGCGTCATCCTGCCCGGCGCCGGCGACAGGATGGCCGTCGATCACCCGGGGGCGGAACGGCCCAGCCCGGAACGGGTGGCGACCGACCTGGGCCTGGTGGCGGCCGAGGCCCGGCGCCATCGCCTGAAACTCTATGTCGAGGGCGTGGACTCGGCGGAGACCGAGGGGCTGGCGGATCGCGTGGGTGCCGACTTCATCGCCGGCGACCTGATCGGCGGTTGGACGGAAACGCCGGAACACATCGTGCGCATGTCCCGTGTCGACCTGCTGGCCAATTCCCGGCAATCGCCCCCTTAAAAAGCATTTGGCAGCAGAAGGACGCTACCGCGCCTTGGGGCCCGGCCGCTGGTCGGGGGCAGCTTGGCCCACAGGCGCCGCGCCTCCGCCGGGTCCTTGGGCGCGCCGTCGCCGTTCTCGTACATCTGCGCCAGCAGGGCTATGGCGCCCTGCTCGCCGCCGTCCGCCGCCTTGCGCAGCCAGTGCAGCGCCTGGGCGTCGTCGCGGGCGACACCCTCGCCCTGGCGGTATTGGAAGCCCAGGGCGAACTGGGCGGGAACCCAGCCGCGTTCAGCGGCCATCATGTTCCAGCGCGCGGCCTCCACCGGGTCCTTGGGGACGCCCACGCCGGCCAGGTAGATGGCTCCCATCTGGCCCTGGGCGCGGACGAAGCCCTGGCTGGCCGCCTGCTTGTACAGGCGTGCCGCCTCCGTCGGGTTGGGCGGCACGCCGGCGCCGTTCTGGTACATCCAGCCCAGGTTGGTCTGGCCGGCGGGGTCGCCCTGGCGGGCGCCCAGGGTGTACAGGCGCACCGCCTCCGCCACGTTCTTGGGCACGCCGCTGCCGTTCTCGTAATGCCAACCCAGGCTGACCTGGCCGCGGGCGTTGCCCTGGTCGGCCGCCAGCTTGTACAGGCGCGCGGCCTCCGCCGGATCCTTGGGCAGGCCGTTGCTGCCCTGGTCGTACAGCACCGCCAGCCCCACCTGGGCCTGGGCGTTGCCCTTCTCCACCGCCTGGCGCAGATAGGCCAGCGCCTTGTCCTGGTCCACGGCCACGCCCAGGCCCTGCCCATAAATCTTGGACAGCTCCACCATGGCGCCGGCGTCGCCCTGGCCCGCCAGCTGGGTCAGCGTGGGCAGCGCCCCGGCGTAGTCGTGCCTGGCCATGGCCAGCCGCGCCATGGCCAGGTCGGACGCGTTGTCGGCCCAGGCCGGCCCGGTGCCTCCGCCGAACGCCAGCAGGGCGACGACGGCCAGGGACATGGCCAGCTTCGACAGGGGGCGGGCGGTTTGGTGCGGGGATCGCGGCATGGGGTATGGTCCTTGGCCGAAAATGAAGGCCCGTCAGGTCGGGCGCAGAACGTCGCGCAGCCAGCGGTTGGCGGGGTCCTCGTCACTGGCGCGATGCCAGTAGAGATTAAACGCCAATGGCGGCATGTCCAGAGGCAGGGGCAGGGTGACCAGGGCCCCCCGGCTGCCGTCCACCAGCGGCTGGCTGTGGTGCCGGCCCATGGTCAGCAGCAGGCCACCACCTTTCAGGCCCGCCTCCGCTACCACGCGGCAGGCGGTCTCATACCGTTGGCAGCGTAGCGAAATTTTCCGCTGTATGCCCAGGCGCAACAGGGCGTAGTCCTCCACCGCCGGACCGCTGCGGCGGGAGGAGACGGCGATGTGCGCCGCCGTCCTATACCCCTCCAGATCAACGGGGGCACGGCCCGCGGCCGCGACCAGGCAATAGTCGTCGCTCAACAGCGGCAGATGGCGCAGGTCGGGGTCGGGCGCCAGCGTCACGTCCACCGCCAGGTCCATGCGGCCCCGCGCCAGGTCGGCCTTCATGGTGGCCCGGTCCAGCCGCACGCTGTCCAGCCGGGGGCTGGCACCCTCCGCCAGATGCCGGCGCAGGCGGGCCATCATGGCCGGCAGCAGGGCGGGCTCCACCGCCTCGGGCATGGCGATGACGGCTTGGCGCAAATCGCGGTCCGGCTGGAAATCCTGCGCGTCGGCCAGGGCCCGGCCCAGGGCCGCCAGCGCCTCGCGCACCCGGGGGGCCAGGCGGCGCGCCAGGGCGGAGGGCGCCACGCCCCGGCCGTCGCGGGGGAACAGCGGTTCGTTTCCGGCACCCGTGGGCCCCGTCCCCAGGTGCGGGCCCAGCTGGTCGCGCAGGCGGGCCAGGGCATGGCTGACGGCCGATTGCGACAGCGCCAGCTCATCCGCCGCCCGCGTCAGGCTGCGTGCCCGGTAGACGGCGTCGAACACCCGCAACAGGTTCAGGTCCAACCGGGAAAGCAGGCGAATATCATGAACATCATTCATGGTTTATCGCGCATAAACTTCCCATCCGTTCATGTCAATCCGGCGCTACACTCCGCCCTAACAAAGGGAGAGAACGCCGATGGACTTCCAGCCCAGCGCCCGCGGCCAGGACTATCTGGACCGTGTCCGCCGCTTCATCGCCGACCACATCGCCCCGGTGGAGGCGCAGTACTGGCGCGACGTCGCCGCCCATGACGGCCCCGACTGGACCGCCTGGCGGGTGCCCCCCAAGATGGAGGAGCTGAAGGCCCGGGCCAAGGCCGAGGGCCTGTGGAACATGTTCCTGCCCGACGCGGAATTGGGCGCCGGCCTCAGCACCCTGGAATACGCCCCCATCGCCGAAGCCACGGGCCACAGCCTGATGGCGCCGGAGGTGTTCAACTGCAACGCCCCCGACACCGGCAATATGGAGGTGCTGTGGCGGTACGGCAGCAAGGAGCAGCAGGAACGGTGGCTGAAGCCCCTGCTGGCCGGCGAAATCCGCAGCGTCTTCAGCATGACCGAGCCCGAGGTGGCCTCCTCCGACGCCACCAACATGGCGGCCACGGCGGTGGTCGAGGGAGACGAGGTGGTGGTGACCGGCCGCAAATGGTGGTCCAGCGGCATCGGCGATCCCCGCGCCCGCATCGCCATCGTCATGGCCCGCACCCCGGATGAGAACCGCGACCGCCATCACCAGCATTCCATGGTGCTGGTGCCCCTGGACACTCCCGGCGTGCGCATAGAGCGCATGCTGCCCGTGTTCGGCGCTTGGGATGCCCCCCACGGCCATGGCGAGGTGGTGTTCGACCGGGTGCGGGTGCCGGCCGGCAACCTGATCGCCGGCCCCGGCATGGGGTTCGAGATCGCGCAGGGGCGCCTGGGCCCCGGCCGTATCCATCACTGCATGCGCTGCCTGGGTGCCGCCGAAGCGGCGCTGGACCTCATGATCCGCCGGGGTACCAGCCGCACCGCCTTCGGCCGGCCGCTGATCGATCTGGGCGGTAATCGCGAACGGGTGGCGGAGGCCCGCGTGGCCATCGACCAGGCCCGCCTGCTGACCCTCTATGCCGCCTGGAAGATGGACAAGGTCGGGACCCAAGCGGCCCTGACCGAGATCTCCGCCATCAAGGTGGTGGCGCCCAGCGTACTGGAACGGGTGGTGGACGACGCCATCCAGATGCATGGCGGCGCCGGCGTGTCGGGCGACACGCCGCTGGCCGGCTTCTACGCCCAGGCGCGGTCCCTGCGCCTGGCCGATGGGCCGGATGAGGTGCACAAGGCCATGATCGCCCGCATCGAGTTGGCCAAGCGCGGCTACAAGAAAACACCGGCATGAGCCATCGGCAGTCGCCGGTAGAGGCCGCGATCGCGGGCTGAGGGGGCTTTGATCCCTGGATCAAAGGCTGATGAAGAATAAGGGGAGGGTTGAGGGCATGGGCATCACACCGAAGACGGGGCCCCAGGGCGGGCGGATCTTCATCACCGGTGGGGCCAGCGGCCTGGGCCTGGCGCTGGGCAAGCGTTACGCCCGGGCGGGCTGGCGCGTGGCCGTGGGCGACATCAACCCCGACGCCATGGCGGCGGCGGTGGCGGAGCTGTCGGCCATCGCGCCCGACGCCTTCGCCATCCCCTGCGACGTGCGCGGCGACGCGGCGCTGGACGCGGCCGCCCAGGCGCTGACCCAGCGCTGGGGCGGGGTCGACATCGTCGTCAACAACGCCGGCGTGGCCCAGGCCGGCAACATCGACGACACGCCGCTGGACGACTGGCGCTGGATCATCGACATCAACCTGATGGGCGTGGTGCGGGGCTGCAAGGCCTTCACGCCGATGTTCAAGGCGCAGGGCCACGGCTATTTCGTGAACACCGCCTCCATGGCAGGCCTGCTCGATATGCCGACGATGAGCGCCTACAACGCCACCAAGGCGGCGGTGGTCTCCCTTTCCGAGACGCTGCAGCACGAACTGGCGCCCAGCGGCATCGGCGTCAGCGTCATCTGCCCCTCCTTCTTCAAGACGAACCTGGCCAGCAGCCTGCGGACCACCGACCCGCGCCTGCGCGCCCGGGTGGACAAGCTGCTGAACCGCCCCGGCATCACGGCGGAGGATGTGGCCGAGTACGTGTTCCAGGGCGTGGCCGCGGGCCGGTGCCACCTGCTGCCGCACAAGGAAGGCCGCCGGTTCTGGCTGCTGAAGCGGCTGATGCCGCGGGCCTGGTACGTCGCCATGATCGACAAGCGGGCGCGCAGCATGGCCACGCCGTCGCGCAGCGGCGTCGCGCCAGCCCCGGCGGGCGCGACCACGCCCGGGTCGCGCGGGTGACGGCGGCGTCCGTGGCGGGGGGCGCCCCGCCCCGTCCCGTGACCGACCGGGCGGGCCCGGTCCGGCCGGGTGAGGATCTGGACGCGGCCGTGATCGACCGCTGGCTGAAGGAACGGCGGCCGGACCTGCGGGGCCTGCCCGTCGTGACGCAGTATTCCGGCGGGGCCAGCAACTGGACCTATCGCCTGGCCTATGGCCAGGACGGGGCGGAGGGCGACTTCATCCTGCGCCGGCCGCCGGCCGGCACCAAGGCCAAGTCCGCCCACGACATGGCCCGTGAATTCCGCGTGCAACAGGCGCTCAAGCCGGTCTTCCCTTGGGTGCCCACCATGGTGGGGCTCTGCCAGGACGAGCGGGTCATCGGTGCCGACTTCTACGTCATGGAACGCATCGCGGGCGTCATCCCCCGGGCCAACCTGCCGCGCGGCCTGGACATGGGCCCCGATGCGGTGCGCCGCCTGTGCCTGGCCATGGTGGACAAGCTGGTGGCCCTGCACCGGGTGGATCCGGAGGCGGCCGGCCTGTCCGCGCTGGGCAAGGGCGACGGCTATTGCCGCCGCCAGGTGGAAGGCTGGTCGGGCCGGTATCAGAAGGCGCGCACCTGGAACGTGCCCTCTTTCGCCAAGGTGCGGGCCTGGCTGGCGGCCAACACCCCGGCCGACAGCGCCGCCTGCGTCATCCACAACGATTGGCGCTTCGACAACCTGGTGCTGGACGCGGCCGACCCCACCCGCGTCATCGGCGTGCTGGACTGGGAAATGGCCACCATCGGCGATCCGCTGATGGACCTGGGCGGGGCCCTGGCCTATTGGGTGCAGGCGGATGACGACTTCTTCATGCGCTCCATCCGCCGCCAGCCCACCCACCTGCCGGGCATGCTGACGCGAGACCAGGTGGTGGCGCACTATTTGGCGGCCATGGGCGACCGGCTGGACGCCAAGGCGGTGGATTGGACCTTTTATGAGGTGTTCGGCCTGTTCCGCCTGGCCGTGATCGCCCAGCAGATCTATTACCGCTACCATCACCGGCAGACCCGCAACCCGGCGTTCAAGCGCTTCTGGCTGCTGGTGACCTACCTGGATTGGCGGTGCCGCCGCATCCTGCGCCGGGCGGGGCGGTGATCCCATGGTGGCGCTGCATCTCGTCCGCCATGGCCAGGCTTCCTTCGGGGCGGATGATTACGACCGGCTGTCGGCGCTGGGCGTCGCCCAGGGCCGGGTGGTGGGGCAACAGCTGGGCGCCCGGCTGGGGGCGGCGGACATCGCCGTCGTCAGCGGCAGTCTGAATCGCCACCGCGACACCGCCGCCGCCTGCCTTGAGGCCATGGGCCGGGGCGGCGTGGCCCTGTCCATCGATCCCGACCTGAACGAATACGACCCCACCGACGTGGTCGCCTGCCATCGCCCCGATTTGGCCGACGCCGCGGCGCTCAGGGCGGAACTGGCCACCGCGCCCGATCCCCGCCGCGCCTACCAGGCCCTGTTCGCCGAGGCGGTGGCCCGCTGGATGGGCGGGGAACACGACGGGGACTACGCAGAATGCTGGCCGGTGTTCCGCAACCGGGTGCTGGCCGGTTTGGCCCGGGCGGCCCAGCGGGGCAACACCGTCCTGGTCTTCACCTCCGGCGGGCCCATCATGGTGGCGGTGCAGGCCGTGCTGGGCCTGGATGACGCCGGCGCCCGCCAGGTGCACTGGGCCCTGGTCAACGGCGGCGTCACCAAGCTGCTGGCCCCATCCAGGGCCGTGGGCAGGGTGGGGGCGGGCTGGTCGCTGTCCAGCCTGAACGAGCAGGCGGGCCTGGACGGGCCCAACGGCCTGCTGACCTATCGCTGAGGAACCAAGATGCCGGCCAAGACCATCCTCATCACCGGTGCCAGCTCCGGCTTGGGCCAGGGCATGGCCCGGGAATTCGCCGCCCTCGGGCGGGACCTGGCCTTGTGCGCCCGCCGGACCGGGCGGCTGGAGGCCCTGCGCGACGAACTGCTGAAGGCCCAGCCCGGTATCCGTGTCGCCATCCGCCCGCTGGATGTCACCGACCACGCGGCGGTGTTTGAAACCTTTCATGCTTTCGATACCGAAATGGGCGGGCTGGACCGCATCATCGTCAATGCCGGCATCGGTGCCGGCCGGCGCGTCGGCACCGGCCACTTCGCTGACAACCTGGCCACCGCCCAGACCAACTTCGTGGCGGCACTGGCGCAATGCGAGGCGGCGCTGGAATTGTTCCGGTCCCGGAACAAGGGGCACCTGGTGGTCATCTCTTCCATGAGCGCACTGCGCGGCCTGCCCCGGCACCTGACCACCTACGCCGCCACCAAGGCCGGTCTGGCCGCCCTGACCGAAGGTATCCAGGCGGACCTGCTGCGCAGCCCCATCCGGGTCAGCAGCATCCTGCCCGGCTATATCCGCACCGAACTGAACGAGGGCGCCAAGCGCCTGCCCTTCGCCGTCTCGGGTGACGTGGGCAGCCGCCTGCTGGTGAAGGCCATCGAGCGGGAACCGGCCAAGGCCTATGTCCCCGCTTGGCCCTGGGCCTACATGGCGCCGGTCCTGAGACTGCTGCCCCTGTCACTGGTGGCCAAGCTGGCTTAGGCGGCCTTGCGCCGCCAGCGGCGCCACACCAGCCGTAGCAGCCAGCCGGCCAACACCACCACGGGGGTCCAGGGCAGGACGCGGGCGGTGAAGGTCATGACGTTCGCCAGCGACTCCACCAGGATGTCGATGAATTCCTTGGCGGCGGCTTTCAGGGGTTGCCAGTTCACACCGGCAGGCTGGGCCGCGTCCGCGCCGACGCCTTCATACTGGATGTCCACCTTCACCATGTCCGTCTGACTGCGGAGATACTCGCGCTGGGCCGTGGTGCTTTCGATGTCGCCCTGTATCTGGGCGATTTCCCGCTCCAGGTTCAGCAGGTCGCCCACGTTCTTGGACGGCGTCTCGCGCAGCAAGGTGGTCAGGCGGTCGCGCAGCGCCGCCTTGGTTTCCAGCCGTTTATCCAGGTCCAGGACGACCGTCGTCTTGTCCTCGCTGACTTCGGAATGGCTGGTGATTTCCGCCGGCGGTGCGGCCAGGCCGGCGGCGAAGGTGGCGAACGCCGACGGTGGCAGGCGCAGGGTGGTATGGGCGTTCACCCACCGTGGGCCACCCCGGTTCAGGCGCGATTCCAGAATCTCGCAACCGAGGGAGGCACACAGTTCCAGATGATGGCGCTGGGCCGCCTCCACCGCATCGACAGGCAGGCTCAGGGTATAGCTATGGCTGACGGCGACATATTTGCGCTGGCTCGGCACCTGCGACGGGGTGCCAGGCGCCGCGAAGGACATGTGGACGGGTCCCACCGCCGGCGGTGTCGCGACAATCGCCGCGCTGCCCGTGACGACCTCCGCTCTCTTCTCCGGCGCCTTGCCACAGGCGGTGACGGCCAGGCAGGCGGTCAGGACCAGTGGCAGGCGAGGCCCACGGACACAGCCCATCATTTGCGATCCCCATCGGCAAATTGTGTGATGGGCGCAGACTAAAAACCAAGGGTGGCGGATGTGCGGAGGAAACGTGGCGTTATCGCCACGATCCGTCTATCGCCGCAACCAGGGCGCGGCGGGGGTCCAGAAGATGATGTCCACGCCCAGATAACGCTCGGCGTAATCCACCAGCGCTTGCCTGGTGAAGGGCTTGCCCGTCTTGGGGTCGGTATAGGTCAGGGTGGGTTCCTGCACCGCCATGGCCACCAGGGGCAGCCGGCCCTTGTAACGGTTGAAGAAGGGGTAGGCGTTGGCCAGCTGGGCCTTGCGGCCGGGCACGATGTCCGGCCCGCCCAGGCCGACGCCGTTGGCGGCGGCGAAGGCGAACAGGCGGGACATGTAATGGTGGTCGTCCCCCCACTCGCAGGGCCAGAAGTTCACATACTGCACCACCTGGGATCGGGTGAAGGCGCGGCGGGCGGCCGCCAGATTATCCAGCGTGGCGTCGACATAGGCGTCGCAGCTGAAGCCGGAGTTGGGCTGGCGTGGGTCCAGGTCGGCTGAGGTTTCCGGCAGGGTGACGGCCAGAACCCGGCCGTCGAAGCGCGCGGCCAGCGCCGCCAGCAGGGCCTGGAAACGGGCGCGAAGCGCCGGGTTCCACTGCGCGGCCACCCAGCCCTGGGCCAGGGGCTTGCCCTGGCCCGGCCGGTCCACCTGCGCCACCAGCCCGCCGCCATAGACGGGGTTGGTCAGCAGATAGTCCGGCAGGTTGCGCGCCGTGGGGCTGAAGAAACGGTCCTGCACCTGGATGACCAGCGCCTTGCCCAGGGGTTCCAGCCGCGCCAGCGCCGCGTCGATGGCGCCGAAGTCGTACCGGCCTTGCGCCGGCTCCAGGCTTTTCCAGGAATAGACCACCTGCACCCCCTCCACCTCCGGCCGGCGGATGACGGCGTCGTTTCGCGCCAGGCCATCCGCCGGCATGTAGAGGAAGGTGCGCGGCGCCGCCCTTGCGGGCAGGCTGAACAGCAGGGCGGCGAGGAGGCAGGCGATCGGGCGGATCATGGCGGGGGTGATACGGCGGACAGGGCGAGAGCCTGTGTTATATGAGCCGAACGCTAATCTTGGCGTCGCAGCAGGCGCCTTAGCGGATGACGAAGGACCCAACCGGCCAGCAGGATCAGCGGCAGCCAGGGTAGAAGGCCAGCGATGGTAGCGATAAGCGTGGCGGCGGCGTGGACCATGGTCCGGCCGAAGCCCTTGAACGCGTTGCTGATGGGTGTGAGATCGGTATTCCCGGCTACCGCCGCCTCGCCGCTATAGTCGATATCGACCCTCACCATCTCCGTCTGTCGGCGCAGATAGTCGCGCTGCGCGGTCAGGCTTTCGATTTCCCCCTGGGCGTTGGCCAGCTCTCGTTCCGCCGCCACCAGGTCGGTGACCGCCATATGGGTAGGACCATGCATCAGAGCCGTCAGGCGGTCGCGGAGGGCGATCTTGCTTTCCAGGCGCTTGTCGGTATCCAGCACCGTAGTCGTCATGTCTTCGGTGGCGGTGCTATGCGCAGTAACGCGGACCGGCGCTGCCGTCAGGTCGGCCACCAGCGCCGCCACCTGCTGCGGCGGAATGCGGAGGGAGGTCCGGGCCGTAATGCGGTTGGCATAGCTATGGTCCAGGCTGCTGTCCAAAACGAGGCAGCCCAGCTTGGCGCAGGTTTCCAGATGGCGATTCTGCACCGCCTCAACCGCGCTGGCCGGCAGGCTGAGGCTGTAGGATTGGGTGATGGCCAGATATCTACCCTGCTCGGCCTCTCCTCGTCGGGCGCCCGTCACGACGATCTCTTCGGTGCCGGCCTTGTCCGCCATAGGCGCCCGCGCGGCAATGACGGGCGGGGGTGGCGGTGCCGGCACGCTGTTGGACATCTCGTTGTCACATCCCGCCAGCGCCAGCATGGCTAGCATCGCGACCGTCAGACTCCGCCCCGTCCCTCTCATGTTCCCATCCCCCCGGAAGGTCGCCGTGCTGAAACGCGGCGTTAATACGAAACGGTATCGACCCTTCCGGCTGAATACAACCAGGAATGCCAAGGGCTTCCGCGAAATAAATATTAGGTGCTGCGGTTAAATCCTGTCCAATTGGTCATGTTTTTTCGGCGATGCCGCCGGCGACCATTGACAGGGCGGGGGCGGACCGCCATCAACGGGGCGCGGGTGCTGCGGTTGCGAAACCAAGGGGGCGGTTGGTGGTGAAGGCAAGGACCTGGCCGGTCATGGCCGTGGTGGTGGCGATGGGGCTGTCGCTGCTGGGGGCCGCCGGTGCCCGCGCGGCCCAGGCCGGCACGATCCAGGCCGGCACGACCAAGCCGGTGGGAGCGGCGGGGGAATCGGCGCCCTTCCTGATCGTCAGCGACATGCATTTCAACCCGCTGGACGACGCCAGCCTGGCCGCCCGGCTGGACGCCGCACCGGCCAAGGACTGGCCGGCCATCCTGGACGGCGTGGCGGGCCGCCGCCTGTCGCCCTTCGGCCGGGACAGCAACTGGTTCGTGCTGCGCTCCGCCCTCAACGCCATGCGCCAGGCACAGCCGCACCCGGCCTACATCCTGCACACCGGCGACATGCTGGCCCATGACTTCCGCGACACGTTCGAGGCGGCGCTGCCGGCGCACAAGGGGGATGAGGTCGCCTACCGCGCCTTCACCCTGAAGACGGTCACCACCCTGCTGGAAGCCCTGCGCCGCACCTTTCCCGGTGTCCCGGTGCTGACGGCGCTGGGCAACAACGACAGCTATTGCGGCGACTACGCCGTGGAGCCCAACGGCCTGTTCCTGGGCGACACCCTGCCGCTGCTGACCCGGGGTTTCGGTCGCCCCCTGATCGGCCGGGCCGATCAGGACGGCATCGGGCGCGACTGGCGTCAGGCCGGCAACTACGTCGTTCCGCACCCGACCCTGAAGGGCGTGCGCATCCTGTCCTTCGACACGGTGATGCTGACCCGCAAGTACAAGAACAGCTGCGGCCGGCCAGACGACACGCCGCAGGACACCACGCTGACCTGGCTGCACCAGGCCCTGGCGGACGCCAAGGCCGCCGGTGACAGCGTCTGGCTGATCACCCACGTGGTGCCGGGCGTCGATGGCTTCGCCACCGCCAACAACTGGTCCAAGGCGGCCAAGGCGGCCGCCGCGGCCGGCCAACCGATACCCGCCTGCACCGCGCCCGTGGAACTGTTCGCCCCCGGCATGGAGGCGCGGTTCGAGGCGGAACTGGCGCAGTATTACGACATCATCAAGGTGCTGTTCGCCGGTCACATCCACATGGACGATCTGCGCCTGGTGGGGCCGCCGGGGGCCGGCGTGCCCGTGCTGGTCACGCCCGCCGTCAGCCCGGTCTATCAGCAGAGCCCCTCGTTCAAGCTGGGCCAGGCGGCCACCGATGGCTCGATTTCCCACCTGACGACCTACTATCTGAACAACCTGAGCGATCATCCCAGCGTGAAGACGGCGCGTTGGGTGCCTGAGTATGACACCGCCCAGGCCTGGGGCGCCAAGTCGCTGACGCCCGACACCCTGCGCGCCGTCATCGCCCATATCCGTGACAGCGGCCCCGCCCGGGCGCTGTACCGCAGCATCTACAGCGTCGCCCGGCCCCAGGCCTCGGCCATGATCCCGGATAACCAGGCCCTGTATCTCTGCGCGCTGGATAACACCTTGGTCGATGCCTACACCCGCTGCGCCTGCCCGGCCCCTTGAAGGAGCAACGATGTTCGTCCGCGCCCCCGTCCTTGTCCTGTTTCTGGCCCTGTTCCTGACGACCCTGGCCGGCTGCGCCAACCAGGCGGCACCGGTGGCGGATTTGCCCAACCTGGGCGTGGTGAAGACCCAGCTTGTGGCCTATCACGACAGCGGCGCCTATGACCGCGACCTGGCGCGCGTGGCGGGGCAGGCCGGGGCCCGGATCAAGGCGCGTGTTGCCACCCTGCCGGTCGGTTCCCGCCCCGCCCTGGTGCTGGACATCGACGAGACCTCGCTCAGCAACTGGCCGCAGCTGAAGATCAACGACTTCGGCTACATCAAGGCCGGCGGCTGCGATCTGGACCGGGGGCCCTGCGCCGCCCCGGCGTGGGAGATGATGGGCCGCGCCACCGTGATCGCCCCGACGCTGGAGCTTTACCGCCAGGCGCGCGCGGCCGGCGTCGCGGTCTTCTTCATCACCGGCCGGCCGGAAGGGGAGCGCGAGGCCACCGCCCGCAACCTGGCGGCCGCCGGATATGAGGGCTGGGCCGGCCTGGTGCTGCGCGCCCCCGGCGCCCACGGCTCGGCGGCGGATTACAAGGCGGCGGAGCGGGCCAAGATCGAGGCGCAGGGCTACACCATCATCGCCAACATGGGCGACCAGGACAGCGACCTGGCCGGCGGCCACGCCGAACGCACCTTCAAGCTGGCCAATCCCTTCTACTTCATCCCCTAAATCCTTAAGCCGGCCCGTCAATCTTGCAATTAAAGCGGGCCGCCCGCATCCTCGGCCCCGACCCCGCGCGACGGCGGGGGCCAGCGCCGCGCGGGGCGGCGGAGCGTATGCCTTGGGGGGCGGGGATGAGCGGGGAGATCGACGCGGCCGGCGGCCTGGTGGAAGCCGGCCTGGTGGCCAGGGCCATCGAGGGCGAGCGGCACCACACGGCCGTCAGCCATGAGGACGGGCACCACCGTTGCGCCAATTGCGGCGCGCATCTGGCTGGCGCCTATTGTCACGCCTGCGGACAGCCGGGGCACGTCCACCGGTCCATGCTGCACATCGCGGAAGAGTTCTTCCACGGCATCCTGCATTTCGACAGCAAGGTCTGGCGCACCTTCCCCATGCTGGCGTTCCGGCCGGGCAAGCTGACGCGCAACTATGTCCACGGGCACCGCGTGCGCTATGTCTCACCCCTGGCGCTGTTCCTATTTTGCGTCTTCCTCATGTTCTTCTCCCTGTCCTTCATCGATACGCCCAACAAGGTGATCAACGGCGACGCGTTGAAGAACCTGGACCACAAGTCCATGGCCGACGGCCGGGTGGAACTGGAATCGGCGGTGAACGACGCCAAGGCGGAACTGCAGGAGGCGGAAGACGATCTGGCCGAGGCGCGGCAGGATGGGGGCAACGTCGACAAGGCCACCACCCGCCGCGACAAGCGCCAACAGGAACTGAAGGTGGCGGAGGCCGTGCTGAAGGCTTTCGACACGGCTGCCGCGGCCGGCCTGAAGGCGACGGAGAAGGCCGGACAGGCGGTGTCCGGCGCGTCAGTACCGGCCTCGGCCGGCGCCCAGGCTCCCGCCTCGGTTCCGGCGGAGGGTGCGGCGCCTCCGGCGCCCGCGACCGCCCCCGACGCGGCGGCGTCTTCCGCCGGGCCCGAGGCCCAATCCCATAAGCCCACCAAGGAAGAGCATCGCCAGCAGCAGATGGCCAAGCTGTTTGGAAGTACGGACGAGGAACCGGCCACGGGGGATGAGCCGTCCTGGGCGCGGGCGGCCAAGCGGCTGGCCGATTCCAAGGAGATGTTCGATGTCGACCTTGGCATGCCCAAGCTGGAGGAACACATCCGCCATGCCCTGCGCAATCCGGAGCTGACGCTCTACAAGATGAAGGAATCGGCGTCCAAGCTGTCCTTCCTGCTGGTGCCGCTGTCGGTGCCCTTCATCTGGCTGATGTTCCTGTTCAAGCGCGGCATCTACCTCTATGACCATGTGGTCTTCGCGCTCCACTCCCTGTCCTTCATGGCCGTGCTGACGGCGGTGGCGGCCCTGGGCTCACGCGCGGGCCTGGGGGCGGCCGCCATTGGCGGCCTCATGTGCTTCGTCCCGCCCGTCCACATGTACGCCCACCTGAAGGGCGCCTACCGCCTCGGCACCTTCGGCGCCCTGTGGCGCACCATGGTGCTGCTGTGGGTGGCCCTGCTGGCGCTGACCTTCTACCTGGTCTTCATCGTCTCCATGGGGCTGGTGGAGTAGCCCGCGCCTAGTCCAGGCTTTCGGTCAGGCTGGCGGCGATGGCGCGGGTGGGTGTGGTGGCGTCGGGATTGGGCAGGGCCAGCACCCGGCGGCCCTGATGGGTGTAGGCCAGCGCGGCGCGGATCTCAGGGTCGTTGCGGAACAGCGCCATGAAGGACCCGTCGGCATAGGCCTGGTACAGCCCGTCCTGCAGCATGTCGGCCAGGCGGTCGTTATGCTTGGCCACGAAGAAGTAGAGGTAGAAGTCGCGGTAGAGCAGCGCGACATCGCGGGCCACCGTCACCGGCACGCCGGCCTCGCGCGCCCGTTCCACCTCCTGGTCGATGTCCAGGCTGCTGCGCGGCACGGCGTCGGCGCCGCCGGTGGCGACCTCGTTGTACAGGTTGCCGGCCGTCTCATGCACCGTCTGGCCGGCGGCGCGCAGCAGACGGGCTTCGGGCCAGCCCGGCCCCTGCGCCAGCGACAGGGGCGTGCCGGCGCTGATCTTGGCCTGCGCCGCCTCATTCACCGCCAGCAGGCGATAGCCCATCAACCCCCGGTCCAGCGGCACCCGCACCGGCTGGAAGTGCGCCTCCAGCGCCGGCGCGGTGGGCAGCCAATAGACATCCACCGTGCCGTTGTCCGGCTGTTCCAACAGGCGCAGCACCTGCGCGGTGGGGAGGGTGTGGGTGTCGATCTTCAGCACATAGGGCCGGCCGCTTTTGTCCAGGGCCAGCTTCAGCACTTTCAGCACATAGGCGGGGGCCGTGCCCTGGTTCAGGGCGTGCACCACCAGCGGCGCCGGGGCTGGGACTGATGCGCCGGGCATGGCCAGGCCGCCCGCGTCGACTGGATCGTCGCTGGCGGCCAGGGCTGGCACGGCCCGGGATGTCAGGAGGGCGAGGGCCAGGCACAGGGCGGCCCGCCGCAAAAAGAGTGGCTGAAAAGCGAACCGCGACGCGGGCATGACCATGGTGTGAACACATCCCTTCGGCCCCTTCTGCCAAGGGGCCGTTGTCGCGTGGTGGTGGCGGGCCCTTCTGGGCCTTGGTGCGGCCGACCTTATCGGCGGCCTTCTCCCGGGGCGACCCTAGATCCCTGGGGACCAGGGTTGCCTCAAGTGGGTAAGATTACGGCAATAGGATTAGCCAGTCGTTAAGGCTTGAGCATTAGGCCGCCCGGCGGGATTCGGCGTAATCGGCGGCGCCTGTCTTGCGAGGGTGCGACATTTACGCACGCGCCCCCTGACTATCCCACAGTACAGATAAAGCAAATTCGAAAATTATCTATAATAATCAAATAATTAATAACGCCGACCCAGCGGGATTCGGCAAGTGTCTGTTAATCCCTCTTTAATTGGGGGCGGGGGATCAAGGGGCGTCGTCTCAACGGGCTGCCATTGGCCGTCCACAGCAAGCCGCATCCAGGAAAGGGCCCTCATCATGACAGCCTGGCGCAACCTCTCCATCCGCCTCAAGGTCCTAACGGCTTTCCTGGTGGTCTTCTTGGCGACGCTGGGCCTGGGGCTGTTCGGTCTCAGCCGAACAGAGGCCGTGAGCAACACCGCCGCCGACATGCGCGACAATTGGCTGCCGTCGACGGCGCTGCTGGGCCGCCTGGGCGTGGCGGTGGCCGACGCCCGCGTGGTCGAGGGGCGGGTGGTCATCGCCGCCGGCGCCAACGACGCGGCGCTGATACAAGCCACGGGCAAGCAGTACGTCAGCGCGGTCGCTGCCGTGGAGAAGGCGCGCGCCGATTACCAGCCGCTGGTGACCGCCGGCACGGATGACGAGCGGTTGATGAAGGAGTTCGACGCCAGTTGGGCGCAGTACAAGGCCATCGCCGCGCGGGTCCAGGATATGGTGGCCAAGGGTGAGGTGGCGCAGGCGCTGCCGCTCTATCTGGGCGACGGTCTGAAGCACTACCAGGCGGCGCGCGATGCCGTCATTGCCGACAACGACTTCAACGGGAAAGAGGGCAAGAAGGCCGCCAACGCGGGCCAGGCCCTGTCCGACAGCGCCGTGTGGATGACCTGGGTGGCCATCGCGATCACCGCCCTGCTGTGCGGCGGCGCCACGGTGGTCATCGTCTCGGGCGTCGTCCGTCCCATCACCCGCACCACCGGCGTGGTCGAGACCATGGCGGCCGGCGACCTGGCGGTCATCGTCACCGACACCGACCGGGGGGATGAGGTGGGCACGCTGGCCCGCGCGCTGGAGGTGTTCCGCGATGGCATGGTGAAGGCCCGCGACCTGGCGCAGGCCCAGGAGCTGGAGCGTCAGGCCAAGGAACGCCGCGCCGTGGCGCTGGAAGGCCTGGTCCAGGGCTTCGAGGCCAAGGTGGCCCAGCTGGTCGACGCCCTGGCGGGCGCCGCGACGGAGATGCAGGCCACGGCCGAGAGCATGGCCAGCACGGCCGAGCAGACCAACACCCAGTCCAGCGCCGTGGCCGCCGCCGCCCAGCAGGCCTCCGCCAACGTCCAGACCGTGGCCTCCGCCACGGACGAGATGGTGGCCACGGTGCAGGAGATCAGCAGCCAGGTGGAAAAGTCGCGCACCATCGCCACCAAGGCCATCCAGGAGGCGAACGACACCAGCGGCACCGCGCGGCGCCTGGCCGACAGCGCCCAACGCATCGGGGAGATCGTGCAGCTGATCAGCGACATCGCCGGGCAGACCAACCTGCTGGCGCTGAACGCCACCATCGAGGCGGCGCGGGCGGGGGAGGCGGGCAAGGGCTTCGCCGTCGTGGCCAGCGAGGTGAAAAGCCTGGCCAACCAGACGGCCAAGGCGACGGGTGACATCGAAAGCCAGATCGGTGAGATCCAGGGCCTGACGTCGCAGGCGGTGGCCGCCATCGAGAGCGTCAGCCGCACCATCAACGAGATGTCCGACATCGCCATGGCCATCGCCTCCGCCATCGAGGAGCAGTCGGCCACCACCTCGGAAATCGCCCGCAGTGTGAACGAGGCGGCCAAGGGCACCGAGGACGTGTCGCGCAATATCACCGGCGTGCATCAGGCGGCGGTGGCCACCGGCGCCGCCGCCGGCCAGTTGCAGGACTCCGCCCGCGACGTGTCGCACCAGGCGGAGGATCTGAACGCCGAGGTGTCGCGCTTCATCACCGGTGTGAAGACCGCCTGATCCAGCCTTGACGCGTTTCCCAGCGGCCCGGAAACCCAGAGTCCGGGCCGTTTCTTTTCGCCAGTCCCTTTCCGGTCTTTCTGGTCTTTTCCCGGGCTTTAATGGACGGCGTGCCCTTCTGCTATGGAATTTTAATGGGCTGATGGCGGCTCAATGGGGGCCTGGACGACCTCGCCTGAACGACCCCTGCCCGGACACACCGCCATGTTGGGCTTCACCACCCTGATCGACCTCATCACCCATACCCCCGACGCCGCTCCCGACATCGCCAAGGCGAACCAGCCGCCGCGCGTGGCCGACTGGTCCTTCGCCACGCCCGCCCACCTGCCGGCCGGCGGCTCCGTGCGCGTCGACGTTGCCGCCGGCCGGGTTTGGATCAGCGATCCCCGTCGGGCGGGCGACTTCCCCCTGGCGGAGGTCGCGGTGCAGCCCATCCGATCAGCCGACATCGCCCGGCCGGAAGCGCTGGCCCAGGTGGTCCTGTGGGCGGGGGAGCCGGTGCCCTGGCGCTACCGCATCCCCTGCGCCTCTTGGCGGCAGGCCCGCACCGTGGCGGCGGAATTGGCCCTGGTGCTGGAACGGGCCGCCGGCGAAGAGGGCAGCCGCTGCCTCAGCTTCTGACCTTCCCCATGCGCGTCTTGCGGGTGGGGTACCGCTTTGGCCGGCGTGGCCTGAAGGCGGACCCCGCCCTGGGTAGGCCGCCGGTTCAGACCCCCGGCGGCCTATTCCCTTTGTGCGACGCAAAACCTTCTTCGCGCCTGCGAGAGCGGTTGGTTATACTGCGGCCTCGCGGGGTTATCCCGGCGCCGGTGGCAAGCGGCGCGGGACCGACTGGAGAGGGAAAGCTGATGGCCTTTACCGACGCGACCGGCCCCAAGGGGCCATTCGAGATGCCCGAGGGCTTTCTTGACCCCAGCAATCATTGGCCTTTCCGCCTGTGGCAGGACGGGCTGGCCTACACGGTCGACGCCTTCCAGCGCACAGCCCTGGTGATGGACGTGCTGCGCCAGCGCGGCGCCCAGTACCATGAGCACATGGCCCAGACGGCGCCCACGGTGCTCAGCTTCGAAAGCGAGACGGTGCTGGATGGCGCCACCTTGCCGCGGCCGGTGAACTATTCGCTGCAACGCATCATCCCGCCGGCGGGCATCGAGCTGGACCTGAAGAAGCGCCCCTTCGTCATCGTCGACCCCCGCGCCGGCCACGGCCCCGGCATCGGCGGCTTCAAGTCCGACAGCGAGATCGGCGTGGCCCTGGCCGCCGGCCATCCCTGCTATTTCATCGGCTTCCTGCCGCGCCCGGTGCCGGGCCAGACGGTGGAGGACGTGATCGCGGCCGAGGCCGCCTGCCTGGAAAAGGTCATCGAGCTGCATCCGGAGGCCGAGGGCAAGCCGGTGGTCATCGGCAACTGCCAGGCCGGCTGGCAGCTGATGATGACGGCGGCCATCCGCCCCGACCTGTTCGGCCCCATCATCATCGCCGGCACGCCCCTGTCCTTCTGGGCCGGCCATCGCGGGCAGGACCCCATGCGTTACAGCGGCGGCCTGCTGGGCGGCAGCTGGCTGACGGCCTTCGCCAGCGACATGGGCGCCGGCCTGTTCGACGGCGCCTGGCTGGTGCAGAACTTCGAGAACCTGAACCCCGCCAACACCCTGGTGGGCAAGCAGTACGCCCTGTGGGACAAGGTCGACACCGAGGCGCCGCGCTACCTGGGTTTCGAGAAGTGGTGGAACGGCCATGTCCTGCTGAACGGCGAGGAAATCCAGTACATCGTCGACAAGCTGTTCGTGGGCAACCGCCTGGCCACCGCCGACATCGTCACCAAGGACGGGGTGCGCGTGGACCTGCGGGCCATCCGCTCCCCCATCATCGTCTTCTGCTCCAAGGGCGACAACATCTCCCCCCGCCACAGGCGCTGGGCTGGATTTGCGACCTGTATGAAAGCGTGGACGACATCCGTTGCCACGGCCAGACCATCGTCTACGCCGTGCATGAAAGCGTGGGCCACCTGGGCATTTTCGTTTCCGCCGCCGTGGCGCGGAAGGAGCATCGCGAGTTCGCGTCCAACATCGATTTCATCGACGTGCTGCCCCCTGGCCTGTACGAGGCGCAGATCCTACCGGCCGAGGCCGCGCCCTCGGGCCAATCGGGGCAGGAGGGCGACCCCAACGTCTTGCGCTTCGCCGCGCGCAGCATAGCCGACGTGGCCGCCCATGTGGAGCCGCTGCCGGATGACGAGCGCCGCTTCGCCACCGTGTCCCGTCTCTCCCGCGTGACGCTGGGCCTCTACCGCGACTTCATGCAGCCCTGGGTGCGCCAGCTGGTGGGGGAGACGACGGCGGAAATCCTGCGCGGCCTGCACCCCCTGCGCCTCAGCTACGAACTGTTCTCCGACACCAACCCCTGGCTGAACGGCGTGCCGGAGCTGGCCGCCGCCGCCCGGCGCGACCGCCGCCCGGTGGGGTCGGAGAACATGTGGCGCAACCTGGAACAGCGGCTGGCCCGCCAGATGGAAACGGCGCTGGACGTCTACCGCGACCGCCGCGACGCGACGGCGGAGGCGCTGTTCATGGGCATCTACGGGCACCCGCTGACCCAGGCGCTGTTCGGCCTGAACGCCGACGACGCCCCGCCCCGCAGTCATCCCGGTGAAACCCCCGAACACCGCCGCTTCCTGGCGGAACAGGGGGCGGAGCTGCGCCGGCGGCTGCACGTGGGCGGCCTGCGCGAGGCCGGCATGCGGGCCCTGCTGCACGTGGCCCTGGCGGAGCGCATGGCCGACGCCCGTGGCTTCAACGCCCTGCGCGGCCTGCGCGACACCCATGGCCGCGGCATGGAACTGGAGGAGTTCAAGCACCTCGTGCGCGACCAGTTCCTGATGCTGCTGCTGGACCCGGCGGCGGCCCTGGAAACCCTGCCCGAGCTGCTGGCCGGCGCCACGGCGGAAGAAATCACCCGCGTTTCGGAAGGGCTGGTGACGGTGGCCGGGGCCGCCGGCCCGCTGGACACCAAGGGCCAGGAACGGCTGGACAGCCTGGTGGCCCTGTTCCGGGACTTGGCCGCCAAGGCGCCCAAAGCTACGGGCAAGGCTTCGGCCGCCGCCACCGCCCCGGCGCCCGGTACCGAACTGTCCAACCCGGTGCTGGACGCGCCGCCGGCCGTCGCCCCGCCCGCGCCCGAGGAGCCGGCTGAAGAGCCCCTGGCGGTACCCAGGGCACCGGCCAAACCAGCCACGGCCAAGGTGCGCCGCGCCAAGGCGGCCCCCACGCCCAAGGAACCGCCGCCGGCGGAAACCTCCATCATCACCGATACGCCGGCCTCCCCACCCGTGGATGTGGCGGCGGAGCCCAAGCCCGGCCCCGTGGCCACGGCCCCGGTGACCGTGCCCAAGCGCGCGCCGGCACCCCGCCGGGCCAAGGCCCCGCGCCGGTAAGGGCGGCTAGACCGTGACCGCCTTCACCTGATCCGCCAGCGCGTCCAGCGCTGGCTGGCGGGTGAAGGTGGGACGGCTGACCAGGCGGATGAGCCGTCCCGTCGCCGTCCCGGCCAGGGGACGGAAGACCACGTCCTGACGGCCCGCATGGATCGCCGCCGCCAGGGCCGGCACCAGGGTGGTGCCATAGCCGGCCGCCACCATGTTCAGCAAGGTTTCCAGGCTGGTGGCCCGCAGGGACCAGCCGCCGGGGTCGGGCCGGGCGCAGGCGGCCAGGGCCTGGTCGCGCAGGCAGTGTCCATCGGCCAGGACCAGCAGGTCGGGCGCCAGCGCCGCCTCGTCCACGGCGTCGACTGTTCGCGCCAGCGCGTGGTCGGGGGGCATGGCGGCCAGGAAGCCCTCCTGGAACAAGGGCCGCTCCATCAGGTCGTCACCCGCGACCGGGGTGGCGATCAGGGCGGCGTCCAGCTGGCGCCGGCGCAGCCGTTCCACCACGGCGTCGGTCGTGTCCTCCCACAACTCCAGCGTCAGGGCCGGGCAGCGCCGGCGCAGGGGCGCGAACACCCGGGGCATGAGATAGGGCCCCAGCGTGGGGATGACGCCCAGGGTCAGGGGGCCGGCCAGCGGGTCGCGCGCGTCCGCCAGGGCCACGATGGCGTCGGCCTCCGCCACCGCCCGGGCGGCGTGGACCAGCACCTCCTCCCCCAACGGCGTGGGCGCCACCCATTTGTTGGTGCGTTCGAACAGGGGGGCGCCCAGTCGCGCCTCCAGCTTGGCCACCTGGCTGCTGAGGGTGGGCTGGCTGACGTTGCAGGCGGCGGCGGCCCGGCCGAAGTGGCGGTGCTGGGCCACCGCCAGCAGGTATCGCAGGTCACGCAGGTTCATGGGGTTGGCCGTCCGAATGATGGGACGTCCATATACATGATCTATCGTCACAATACGAACAATCGATTTTACGCATGAAGCCTGGCCGGCCTACCTTTCCCTTGTCGGGCGCACGGACGCCCCAGCCAATCGAAGACCCAATCAAAGACGACGAGGGACGATAGTCATGACCAGCCAGCCGCCCCGCATGACCACCACCGGGGGCGCCCCCATCGCCGACAACCAGAACAGCCTGACCGCCGGCCCGCGCGGCCCCGTCCTGATGCAGGACTATCAGCTGATGGAAAAGCTGGCCCACCAGAACCGGGAGCGCATTCCGGAGCGGGTGGTGCATGCCAAGGGATGGGGCGCCTTCGGCACCCTGACCGTCACCCACGACATCACCCGCTACACCCGCGCGAAGGTGTTCGGGGCGGTGGGCAAGAAGACCGACCTGCTGATCCGCTTCTCCACCGTCGCCGGTGAACTGGGTGCTGCGGATGCCGAGCGCGACGTGCGCGGTTTCGCCGTCAAGTTCTATACCGAGGAAGGCAATTGGGACGTGGTGGGCAACAACACCCCCGTCTTCTTCATCCGCGATCCGCTGAAATTCCCGGACTTCATCCACACGCAGAAGCGCCACCCCCGCACCAACCTGCGCAGCCCCACGGCCATGTGGGACTTCTGGTCCCTGTCGCCGGAAAGCCTGCACCAGGTCACCATCCTGATGTCGGATCGCGGCCTGCCGCCCAGCCCGCGCTTCATGAACGGCTACGGCAGCCACACCTACAGCTTCTGGAACGACCAGGGCCAACGCTTCTGGGTGAAGTTCCATTTCAAGACCCAGCAGGGCCACAAGCACCTGACCAATGACGAAGCCGCCCAGGTTGTGGGCCGGTCGCGCGAAAGCTACCAGGAGGACCTGTTCGGCAGCATCGAGGCGGGCGACTTTCCCCGCTGGACCCTGCAGGTCCAGGTGATGCCCGAGGCCGATGCCGACAAGACGCCCTACAACCCGTTCGACCTGACCAAGGTGTGGCCGCACGCCGACTATCCGCTGATCGACGTGGGCGTGGTGGAGCTGAACCGCAACCCGGACAACTACTTCGCGGAGATCGAGCAGGCGGCGTTCAGCCCGTCCAACGTCGTCCCCGGCATCGGCCACAGCCCGGACAAGATGCTGCAGGCCCGCATCTTCTCCTACGCCGACGCCCACCGCTACCGCCTGGGCACGCATTACGAGGCGCTGCCCGTGAACCAGCCCAAGTGCCCGGTGCACCACTATCACAAGGACGGGGCCATGCGCTTCTTCCGCAACGACACCGGCAACCCGGACGCCTATTACGAGCCCAACAGCCTGGGCGGCCCGGCGCAGGACCCCAGCGTGGCCGAACCGCCGCTGCGCCTGTCGGGCGAGGTCGACCGCCATGACCACCGCGCCGGCAATGACGACTACAGCCAGCCCCGCGCCCTGTTCACCCTGATGGACCAGGGCCAGAGGGGCCGGCTGTTCGCCAACATCGCCGCCGCCATGCAAGGCGTGCCGCAGGCCATCGTGGAGCGCCAGCTGGGCCACTTCGCCCTGGTCCACGCCGACTACGCGGCGGGTGTGCGCCGGGCCCTGGCCCAGGGCGAGGGCGCCGGCCGGCCGGAGACGGCCATCCCCTGATCAACACCTCCTCCCTGACCCATCCCACCCTGGCGCCCGTCCCCCAAACCGGCCCTTCCCCGTGATCCCCCATCGGGAAACGGCCTTGGCACCAGGGAACCTGGTGACCGGGTGTGCTCAAAAAGCCACCCGGTCACATTTTTCTTTAACAATCGCGCACTTTCAGGTTGTGGCCGGGCGGCCCGACGGCTTAGCCTCCAGCCCATCACAACAAAGGGTCATATTCCGATGCGCCTCGTCACCCAATTCAGCCAGCAAACCGCTGTGCCGGTTGGGGCGGGGCTTTGTCTGTTTATGACAGGGGTTTGGGAGGATCACGGCTAAGCGCCGTCCCCGACGCACCCGATAACAGGCCCCGCGAGCAGCTGCCCGCGGGGCTTTTTGTTGTGCCCCAATCCCGCCGATGCCGCCGTCCCGCCCCGTGCCGGGCGATGGCGTCACCACCCGGCAGACCCAGCGTGGCGCGGGAACGACCTTTTAAAATTGGGATGGTTCTCATGGACTTGGATACGCTGATCACCATCGCGCCCAACCTGTTCTTGCCCGCCGCGTTCGCCGGCATCTTCCTGAAGGCCATGCTGCTGGGCCTGGGCGTGGCGGCGCCGGTGGGCCCCATGGCCTTCCTGTGCATGCGGCGCACGCTGGCGGGGGGCTGGCGCCTGGGCCTGGCCACCGGGGCCGGCATCGCCACGGGCGACGGCGTCTACGCCGGTGTCGCCGCCCTGGGCTTGACGGAGGTCTCGGCCTTCGTCACCGACCATGGCCGGCCGCTGCACCTGCTGGCCGGGCTGTTCCTGGGCTGGCTGGCCTATGCCGCCCTGCGGCCCAAGCCGGCCGGCCCCGAAACGCCCAAGGACGATGGCCGTCCGTCCGCCATCTCAACCCTGTCCCTGCCGCGCGCCTGGGCTTCCTCCTTCCTGCTGACCCTGACCAATCCGCCCACCATCATCGTCTTCGCCGCCATGCTGACGGCCTTCGTCCCCCTTTCGGCCCTTTCGGGGGCGGCCCTTTCCGGTGCGGAGGTGGCGCGGCTGCGGATCGCCACCACGGTGGCGGGCGTGGCGGTGGGCTCGCTGCTGTGGTGGGTGGTGCTGGTGGCCGGCGTGGTGGCGTTGCGCGGCATGATGGCGCCGCGCGTGGCCCGGGCGCTGGACGTCACCGCCGGCCTGGCTTTCCTGGCCTTCGCGGCGGTGGAGCTGCACCGGGCGGTCGCGTCGTGAGGCATGGAGGCCGTGGGGTCAGCGTCCGCGGTATCGGGCCAGGACATGCCGGCCCTCGGGAGACATCTTGGGCAGCACCTCCATCATGATGTCCTCCAGTACCGGGCCGATGGGTTGGCGCTGTTCGCGGGCGTTGGCCATGGCGGCGCGCAGCGCGTCGGGGTCCAGGGGCGTGCGGTCGATCTCCGCCCGCACCTGGTCCATGGCGGCGGTGAAGCGGCCCTGCGCCGCCTCCAGCTGCGCCATGTGGCTGGCGATGGCCCCGCGCAGCAGGCTGCGATCCCCGGCCGGCAGCTGTTCCGCCAACTGTCCCACCACGGTGGCCAGCGCGTTGCCGGCGGCGGAGCGGGCCAGCAAGGGGGGTAGGGCGCCCAGGGCCGCCCGCTGGCGCCATTGCTGAGCGCCCACGAAGGCCAGCAGGAACAGGTTCAGGGCCAGGGACAGGAGGAAGAGGAAGCGCAGAACCGGTGACCGCATGGGGGCGAACCTTTTATGAAGAATCGGGCGGACGGGGAAGGGGGCGTTACTGCACCAGCCAGTCGCCGCCCACGCCGGCCAGGGTGAACAGGGCGGCCAGAGAGGCCGTGGCCGTCTCCTCGGGCGTGGGCGTCAGCCAGGTGCCGGCTAGCCAGCCGGCCACCGCCATGGTGGCGAAGATGGCGCCGGCCGGCCGCCAGGACAGCCAAGGGGTTGAAGGGGCGGGAGCCTGGCGCCGGCGGATGCGGCGCAGGCTGGCGTCGATGCCGGCCTGGACGCGGGCCGCGCCCGGCGCGTCATCTCCCAAGCCATCACCGGCAATGGGGGTCCAGCGACGCAAGGCGGCCTCCCATAGGACGCGCGTGTCCGCGTCCCGGGCACGCAGGCGCCGGGCGGCACGTTGGGTTCCCGGCGGCCAGTGATCGATGTCCGGCCCGTGGGCCGCCAGCAACTGGGCGAATTCCTCAATGGTCATGGCTCACCCTTCCTTCCAGCAAGCTCATTGCCGTCCTTGATCAGCGCCCGTTCCAGCGCGCCCCGGGCACGATACAGCAGCGACCAATAGGCGCGCAGGTTCAGGCCCAGCACGGCCGACGCCTGGGGTCCCGGCATTTCCTGGTAATAGAACAGCACCAGGGCCGCGCGCTGCTTTTCCGGCAGGCAGGCCAGGGCGTCGCGCACGCGCCGCTGTTCCGACCGGCGTTCCATCGTCTCGGCGGCCCCCTCGCTGGGATCGGCCACGTCCATCGCCGCCTCCAGCGGGGCATGGCGGCGGCCGCGCAGGCGGTCGAGGCACAGCCGGTAGGTCACGGTGTAAAGCCAGGTGGACAGCTGGGCGCGGCCGGGCGTCCAGCGCGCCGCGTGGTTCCACACCCGCACCAGCACCTCCTGCGCCACGTCGTCGGCCTCCGCCTCCGAGGTGAGCAGGCGCTTGGCCAGCCGCCAGGTGGCCGCGTAGTGGCGCTGGCCCACCTGGCGCAGCGCCCGCTCATCCCCTTGGGCGACACGGGCCATCAGGGTGTCGTCGTCCGCCTCGTCGTCCCCATCGGCGGCGGGCAGGCGGCTCCAGGGCTGCTGGCCCGTCACGGGATGTCCTGTCGCGGGCGCGCGGTGTGTGCGCTCAGGCTGTCGCCGGGGCGGCCGAACAGTTGGCGCAGGCGGGCGTTTACCCCCCGCGCACGGGCCGCGTCATGGGCCATGGCCTTCCATTCGCGCAGGCACACCACCAGCGGGTTGCCGCTGGGCGCGCCATGGGCCAGGCCGTAGGTCAGCGGCACGTCGGACGATGCCTGGGCGAAGGTGCGGAACAACCGGTCCCAGACGATGACCACGCCGCCATAGTTGCGATCCAGGTATTCCGGGTTGCTGGCATGGTGCACCCGGTGGTGGGCGGGGGTGTTCAGCACCCATTCCAGCGGGCCCAGGGTGCCCACCGCCTCGGTATGCAGCCAGAACTGATAGAACAGGTTCAGCGCCAGCATCGCCGCCACCGCCACCGGGTTGAAGCCCAGGAAATACAGGGGAACGTAGACCAGCCAGCCGCCGGACAGCACGTCCGTCACCCCCAGCCGGAAGGCGCTGGCCAGGTGCAAGGCGGTGGGGGAATGGTGGACGCTGTGCGACGCCCAGACCCAGCGCACCTCATGGCCCAAGCGATGGGCCCAGTAGTAACAGAACTCCTCTCCCGCGAACAGCAGGGCCAGCCCCCATCCGCGGTCCAGCGGCACGGTGGCGACGCGGTGGGTCCAGGCGTACCAGGCCACCGGCGCCACGACGCCGGCCAGCGCCAGTTTCGTGGGTATGCGCATCAGGAAGACGGCGACGGAGGTTGCCGTTTCCGCCCAGGGGTAGGGCTGTCGCCGCGCGGCGTACCAGGCCACTTCCGCCGCCACGGCGGCCGCGACGAAGGGGTAGAACTTCAGGGGAAGGACGCTGGCGCCACCCAGGATGGCCATGGCCGAACCTCGCGGGGAAACGGGGGATTCGGCGCTGATACGGCGGCCGGCCCCCCGGGTATTCGGGCGGGTCGGCCGGATTTTGGAAAAACAGGTTCGAATAGTTGGCCGGGGCGGCGGCGTATCAGGCGCAGGCGGCCGAATTGGCCGTCCCTGTCCCCTGTCAGCAAGGATACCTCCCATGATGACCAAGACGCTTGTCGGCATGTCCCTCGCCCTGTCTTTGGCCCTGGCGCCCATGGCCGCCCTGGCCCAGTCACAGGCCCAGGCCCAGTCACAGGATGGCCAGCCGGCCCACCCGGCGGCCCGCGCCGCCATGAAGGCCTGCCAGCCCGACCGCCAGGCACTGTGCAAGGATGAACAACCCGGCGGTGGCCGCGTCCTGGCCTGCCTGAAGGCGCATGAGGACAAGCTGTCGGCCGACTGCAAGGCCGCGCTGGCCACCCTGCCGGCCAAGGGTCAGGCGCCCCAGAACCAATAAGGCCGGGCCGACAAGGACGGGCCCGTAGGAAGGGGGTCCACGGGCGGCCCCGCCCTGTGCAAACAGACAGGGCTGCCCTCCAACCCAAGGCGTTGGCGGGGGCGGACGATCTGCTATTCTGCGGCCCTCCGGACCCGGAATGGGGTTCGTCCTTCGGAGCCCGCGTTTCCATGCCTGCCGCCGCGCCGCCACCATCCGCCCCGCTGTCCCCGGTCGCCACCGCCCCGGTTTCGACATCCGGGCACGCGCATAGCGCCGCCGCGTCCGGCGCGCCGGAGCGGCTGACCCTGGCCCTGCCCAAGGGCCGCATCCTGGATGAGGTGCGGCCCCTGCTGGAGGCCGTGGGCCTGAGGCCCGAGGCCGCGTTCGACGATCCCAAGAGCCGGGCGCTGCGCTTCGCCACCAACCTGCCGCATGTGGAGATCATCCGCGTGCGCAGCTTCGACGTCGCCACCTTCGTCGCCTTCGGCGCCGCCCAGATGGGTGTGTGCGGCAACGACGTGCTGATGGAATTCGACTATCCCGAAATCTACGCGCCCCTGGACCTTGGCATCGGCCATTGCCGCCTGGCGGTGGCCGAGCCGGTGGCCGAGGCGCAGGGCGACGACCCCTCGCGCTGGAGCCACGTGCGCGTGGCCACCAAGTATCCGGAGGTCACCCGCCGCCACTTCGCCCGCCGCGGGGTGCAGGCGGAATGCATCAAGCTGAACGGCGCCATGGAACTGGCGCCCAGCCTGGGCCTGTGCCAGCGCATCGTCGACCTGGTGTCCAGCGGCGCCACCCTGAAGGCCAACGGCCTGGTGGAAATCGAGCATATTGCCGACGTGACCTCGCGCCTTATCGTTAATCGCGCCGCCTTCAAGACCCGCCATCCGGAGATCCAGGACTGGATCAACCGTTTCACGGAGGTTGTCACCCATGCCGCGTGAACTGCGCACCACCGATGCCGGCTTCGAGGCGGACTTCGACCGGCTGCTGCATGCCAAGCGGGAATCCCAGAGCGATGTCGCCGACGCCGTGGCCGAGGTGCTGCGCGATGTGCGCCTGCACGGGGATGAGGCGCTGATCAAATATACCAGCCGCTGGGACCAGCTGGACCTGACGCCCGACCGGCTGCGCATCGCGGAATGCGAGATCGAGGCCGCCGTGGCCGCCTGCGATCCTGAGGTGATCGAGGCGCTGAAGGTGGCCGCCGGCCGCATCGAGGCCTTCCACCGCCGCCAGACCCCCGACACCTACGATTACGTGGACGAGGCGGGCGTGCGTCTGGGTGCCCGCTGGACGCCGCTGTCGGCCGTGGGCCTGTACGTGCCCGGCGGCCTCGCCTCCTATCCCAGCTCCGTCCTGATGAACGCCATCCCGGCCAAGGTGGCGGGGGTGAAACGCCTGGCCATGGTGGTGCCGACGCCGGAGGGGGCGCTGTCCCCTCTGGTGCTGGCGGCCGCCCGCATCGCCGGGGTGGATGAGATCTACCGCGTGGGCGGCGCCCAGGCGGTGGCGGCGCTGGCCTACGGCACCGCGACCATCCGGCCGGTGGACAAGATCGTGGGGCCGGGCAACGCCTATGTCGCCGCCGCCAAGCGCCAGGTGTTCGGCACCGTGGGCATCGACATGATCGCCGGCCCCTCGGAAATCCTGGTGGTGGCCGACGGCGCCAACGACCCCAGTTGGATCGCGGCCGATTTGCTGTCCCAGGCCGAGCATGACAGCAGCGCCCAGTCCATCCTGATCAGCGATGACGCCGCCTTCATCCAGGCGGTGCGGGCGGCGGTGGACACCCACCTGAAGACCCTGCCGCGCGCCGTCATCGCCGGGGCCAGCTGGCGCAACAACGGCGCCACGGTCCTGGTGCGCGACCTGGACGAGGCGGTGGCCCTGGTCGACCGTCTGGCGCCGGAGCATCTGGAACTGGCGGTGGCCGATCCGGACGCGCTGGCGGCCAAGGTCAGCCACGCCGGCGCCATCTTCCTCGGCCGCTACACGCCCGAGGCCATCGGCGACTACATCGCCGGACCCAACCACGTGCTGCCCACGGCCCGCAGCGCGCGCTTCTCCTCCGGCCTCAACGTGCTTGACTTCATGAAGCGCACCACCCTGGTGGGCTGCGACGCCGACAGCCTGGGCCGGCTGGGGCCGCAGGCCGCCATCCTGGCGGATGCGGAGGGCCTGGGCGCGCACGCGCTGTCGGTCCGCGTCCGGCTGGCCCGCTGAGGGGACGCCCGGATGTCGGACGCCAGCCGCCAGCGCATCGTCCATGTCCAGCTGGTGGAGCAGTCGGCCATCCGCCGCCGGCCGGAGGTGGAGCATGAGCGGGCGGTGGCGCTGTTCGACCTGGTGGAGGAGAACCAGCAGTTCCAGCTGGTCGACCATCCGGACGCCGGGCCCTACCGCCTGTTCCTGTCCATCGAGGACAACCGCATGGTCTTCGACCTGCGGGACGAGGGGGATGCGGAGGTAGACCGCATCACCCTGCCGCTGACGCCGCTGCGCACGGTCATCCGCGACTATTTCCTGATCTGCGAGGGCTATTACAAGGCCATCAAGACCGCCAGCCCGTCGCAGATCGAGGCCATCGACATGGGACGGCGGGGCCTGCACAACGAGGGCTCCGACCTGCTGCGCGAGCGTCTGGCCGCCAAGGTGACCATGGACCATGGCACCGCCCGCCGCCTGTTCACCCTCATCTGCGTCCTGCATATCCGGGGCTGAGGGGAAAGATGGCGGAGCGCCCGGATCCTTTCGCCGCCTTCGCCCCTGCCGTGCATCCGGCCCAGATCACCAGCGTGCTGTTCGCCTGCACGCACAACTCCATCCGCTCGCCCATGGCGGCGGCCCTGCTGCGCCACCTGCACGGCCATCGCCTTTATGTCGACAGCGCCGGCGTGCGCGAGGGCGACCCCGACCCCTTCGCCGCCGCAGTGATGGAGGAAATGGGCATCGACATCAGCCGCCACCGCGCCAAGACCTTCGACCAGCTGGAGGACACCAGCTTCGACCTGGTGGTGTCGCTGTCGCCGGAGGCGCAGCACCGCGCCGTGGAAATGACCCGCACCACCGCCTGCGACGTGGAATTCTGGCACACCTTCGATCCCAGCTTCATCGAAGGCAACCGCGAGACCCGCCTGGCCGCCTACCGCCAGGTGCGCGACAGCCTGCTGGCCCGCATCAAGCAGCGGTTTCCGCTGGGGCCTGTGCCGGTGTTGTGAGGGGCGCTTGGCATGCGAGGATGCTGGGGCACGCCGCCATCACCAAGGCCGTGGCCACGATGGGCAAGGGGCGCTGACGATCAGCTTGGTCAGTGCCCGTCCCGCCCATACCAGAAGCGGTCCGGCAGGGCCGCCGTTTCCGGCGACAGCAGCGGGTTGGGGATCTCGATGCGGCGGCGGCCTTCCAGGTGGGCCTCGGTCAGCATCTGGCGGATGTAGGGGCTGTCGTTGAAGTACTTCAGGAAGCTGCCGTCCTCATAGGCCTTCAGCAGGCCTTGTTCGATCACTGATGCCAGGGCCTCGTTGGCCTTGCTGGTATAGAAGAAACTGTCGAAGGGGTAGACCAGGACCAGGTCGCTTTCCACCGCCAGGTCGGGCACGTCGGGCGTGCGCTGGGCCACCTCGGCGAAGATCTCGTTGGCGCCGCGGGGGAAATAGTCGATGCGGTTCAGGCCCACCAGGCGGAACAGCAGGTCATAGCGGAAGGCCTCCACCGGCAGGCCCGCCGCCTGCAGGATGTCCACGTCGGGCCAGCCCAGGGCCTGGCCGGCGGTCAGGCGCCTCAGGTCGTCCAGGCCGCGCACGGTGGAGAACTTGGCCTGCGCCGCCTTGTTGATGATGAACAGGCGATAGCCCAGCACCCCCCGGAACAGGGGGATGCGGATGGGCCGCAGCTCCCGCTCCAGCTTGGCCGACATGCCGTTCCACAGCAAGGTCACCTCCGTGCCCTGCTGCAGGGCCACGGCGGCGCGGGCCTGTTCCATGACCGTGGCGCTGGGCCGGATGGTGTAGCGGGCACCCACCTTGTCCAGGGCCAGGCGCAGCAGGCCCAGGGGGTATTCGTCCCGCGGATCGGTGGCGCTTTCCGTGGCGCGGGGATAGATGATGGTGAAGACCTCGTCATTCTGCGCGCGCGCCGGCGCCGGGTGCGCCTCATCCGCCGGCGGCGCGGCGGTGCCGGCACCCCGCGCGTTCGTCGTCACCAAGGCCGTGCACAACAGTGCCGTGGCCACCCGCGTCCACCCCATCGAACCGTCCCCCGCAGGCCGTGCCGCATCCCCCCGGCGACGGCGTGGCCCCTGATCTTGCCTTATGCGTCACCATTTGCGGCGCGTATTTTGACAAATGAAATCGTTCCCGGACGCCGATGCCGGAATTCGTCGCGGGCCGGTTCAGCGCCGTGGCGCCAACCGACACGTTATGGAACAATTACCGCCTGCCCTTTCACAACCCGGCGGTGTCTGATGCGTTGGCTTGGCGTGGTGCTCGCGTACCTGTTGGTTCCTGTTTCCGTGGCCGGTTCTTTCGCCCAGGCCCAGACGAAGCCGCCCGAAGCGCCGCCGCCCGGGGCAAAGCCCGCTTCCGCCCCGCCACCCCTGATGCTGCAGCACCCCAGCCTGTCGGCCAGCCTGATCGCCTTCGATTACGGCGGCCAGATTTGGACCGTGCCGCGCGCGGGCGGCCAGGCCACCCTGCTGGTGGCGGGCCAGGGGCAGAACAGCGGCCCGGTGTTCTCCCCCGACGGCAGCCTGGTCGCCTACACCGGCACCTATGACGGCAACACCGACGTCTACCTCGTGCCGGCGGGCGGCGGCCAGCCGCAGCGCCTGACCTGGCACCCCGGCCGCGACGTGGCGGTGGGCTGGACGCCGGACGGAAAGAACGTGCTGTTCCGCACGCCGCGCACCACACCGCGCGACCTGGACCAGCTCTACACCATCCCCGTCACGGGCGGTGCGGCCACCCAGCTGCCGCTGCCCTCCGGCTTCCAGGCCAGCTACTCGCCGGACGGCGGCCGCCTGGCCTACGTGCCCTTCTCGCAATGGCAGCCGGCGTGGAAGCACTATCGCGGCGGCCAGACCTCGCGGGTGTGGATCGCGGCGTTGAGTGACAGCAGCGTGGTCAAGATCCCGCGCGACAATTCCAACGATCGCAACCCGCTGTGGGTGGGCGACACCGTCTATTTCCTGTCGGACCGCGAGGGGCCGGTGGCCCTCTACGCCTACGACGTCAAGACGGCCAAGGTCACGCCCGTGGTCCGCAACGCCCAGGGCTTCGACATCCAGTCGGCGGCGTCCGGCCCGGGCGGCATCGTCTATGACCAGTTCGGCACCCTGAACCTGTACGACACCACGACCCACCAGGCGCACGCCGTGCCGGTGACGATCTCCGGTGAGCTGCCGCAGACCCGCGCCCACCTGGAAACCCTGGATCCGGGGCAGATCCTGCACGCCGCCCTGTCGCCCACCGGCAAGCGGGTGCTGTTCGAAACCCATGGCGAGATTCTGTCCGTGCCGGCGGAAAAGGGCGACGTGCGCAACCTGACGCAAAGCCCCGGCGTGGCCGACCGCGACCCCGCCTGGTCGCCGGACGGCAAGACCGTGGCCTGGTTCTCCGACCAGGGTGGGGAATACGCCCTGCACCTGCGCCCCGCCGATGGGCTGGGCCCGGTGAAGGTGATCGCCCTGGGCCAGCCGCCCAGCTATTTCTACGGGCCGCTCTGGTCGCCCGACAGCAAGAAGATCGCCTACACCGACAAGCGGCTGAACCTGTGGATGGTCGACGTGGAGCATGGCACGCCGGTGAAGGTGGATACCGACCGCTATGACAGCCCGGCCAGCCAGCTGAACCCCGCCTGGTCGCCGGACAGCCGCTGGATCGCCTATGCCAAGCAGCTGCCCAACCACCTGCACGGCGTCTTCGTCTACGGCCTGGCCGACAAGAAGGCGCAGATGGTGACGGACGGGCGCAGCAACGCCACCTCCCCCCGCTTCGACAAGAGCGGCAAGTACCTGTACTTCGTGGCCTTCACCAACAACGGTCTGGACCAGGGCTGGCTGGACATGTCCAGCATGGGCCGCGCCACCGACGGGCGGGTCTACGTCATGGTGCTGCGCCGCGACCTGCCCTCACCCCTGGCACCGGAGAGCGACGAGGAAGCGGCCGCCGATGGCAAGAAGGCCGGCCAGGAGGACGGCGACAAGAAGGGGGATGACAAAAAGGGTGACGGCAAGAAGGCTGCGGAGGTCCTCATCGACTTCGCCGGCCTGGACCAGCGCACCCTGGCCCTGCCCATCCCCCGCGTGAACCTGGCGGGCATCGAGGTCGGGACGGAGGGCATCGTCTTCGCCGCCGCCCAGCCCGTGGCCCTGACGGACGAGGATTACCTGGAGGGCGACGAGAACGGCCCGCCCAGCCTGGAGGTCGCGCGCTTCGACCTGAAGACGCGCAAGACCGACAAGTTCGTGGACGGCGTGGACGCCGGCAGCTTCCTCGTCTCCGCCGATGGGCGCAAGGTGCTGTACGCCCAGCATGGCCGCTGGTTCGTGAACGGGGCCGACAAGGCGCCCGACGCCGGGGCCGGCGCCCTGAAGCTGGACGAGATGCAGGTGTGGGTCGACCCCCGGGCCGAGTGGCGGCAGATGTACCATGAGGCTTGGCGCATCGAGCGCGACTTCCTCTACGATCCCAAGGCCCAGGGCCTGGATCTGGCCAAGGCCGAACAGGTCTATGCCCCCTTCCTGGAGGCGCTGGCCGGCCGCGTGGATCTGAACGCCCTGTTCGCGGAGATGACCGGCCACATCGGCCTGGGCCATACCTTCGTGGGCGGCGGCGCCTTCCCCAAGCAGGACAAGGTCAGCGTCGGCCTGCTGGGCGCCGACTACCGCGTCGTGGCCGGCCGTTACCAATTCGCCCGCATTCTGGAAGGCGAGAACTGGACGCCCGGCGCCCGGGCGCCGCTGACCCAGCCGGGCGTCAACGTCGCCGTGGGCGACCTGCTGCTGGCGGTCAACGGCAACGAGGTGAAGACGGACCAGGAGGTGTATCGCTATTTCCTGGGCACGGCCGGCAAGCAGACGGTGCTGACCGTGGGCCCCAAGGCGGACGGCAGCGGGTCGCGCCAGGTGACGGTGGTGCCCTTGCCCTCGGAAACCAAGCTGCGCCTGCACACCTGGATGGAGGAGAACCGGCGCAAGGTGGACCAGCTGTCGGGCGGGCGGCTGGCCTATGTCTACCTGCCGGACACGGCGGCGGGCGGCTTCGCCAACTTCAACCGCTACTACTACTCGCAAGTGGGCAAGCAGGGCGCCATCGTGGACGAGCGCTTCAACCACGGCGGCCAGATCGCGGACTTCATCGTCGAGCAGATGAAGAAGACGCCGCAGATGATCGACGCCACCCGCGAGGGGGAAGAGATGGTGGAGCCGGCGCAGGCCATCTACGGCCCCAAGGTCATGATCATCAACCAGATGTCGGGCTCCGGCGGCGACGCTCTGCCCTGGCTGTTCCGCAAGGCCAAGCTGGGCACCCTGGTGGGGGTGCGCACCTGGGGCGGCCTGGTGGGCATCGGCGGCTATCCCCCGCTGATGGACGGCGGTTCCATCACCGCGCCGCGCTGGGCGCTCTACGGCACCCATGGCGAGTGGGAGGTGGAGAACATCGGCATCCCGCCGGATGTGGAGGTGGAGCAGGATCCCGCCCTGGTGCGCCAGGGCCACGACCCGCAGCTGGAAAAGGCGGTGGCCGTGGCGCTGGACCAGCTGGCCAAGAACCCGCCCCAGACCTTCACGCGGCCTGCCTATCCGGACCGCAAGCCGGTGCTGCCGGAGGGGGGGCGGTAAGGTGGTGGCGACGGGCGCGGGCCATCATCCGCGCCCTTTTCTCCGCGAAGTCCCTTTATACAGCCTCCGCCACCGCCCCGTCCGGCGGCGTGTCCCGGGCCGGGGCGGGGTCGGGGATGCGCAGGCCGTGGGTGTGGGCCAGCATGGCCTGGGCGATTTCCCGCTCACCCATGATGACCAGGCTGGCGCCGTGCTGGCGCAGATGGTCCACGGCGGCGTCGGTGTGGGCGCGGGCGATGATGTCCAGCTGGGGGTTGCGCTTGCGCGCCTGGGCCACCACCTGCCCGGCCTCGAAGCTGTTGGGCACGGCCACGAACAGCCACCGCGCGCCGTCCAGGTTGGCGGCGGCCAGCACATCCGGCTGGGCCGCGTTGCCGGCGATGACCTCCTGCCCGGCGCCGCGCAGCTGTTCCAGGATGCCGGTGTCCTCTTCCACCACCAGCACGGGCGTGCCGTCGTTGCGCAGGGCCTCGCCCACCAGGCGGCCGACGCGGCCGTAACCGATGATGATGGCGTGGTCGGTCAGGGCGGTGGGTTCCGGCGCCGTGAACGTCTTGGCCTTGGCCGCCGCCTCCGCCGCCTCCGCCTCGCCGGTGGTCACCGCCGCCTTGCGCTGGCGCTGGGCGGCCAGGCGCTGCAGGCCGATGAACACCAGGGGGTTCAACAGGATGGACAGGATGGCCCCCGCCAGGATCAGGCTTTGCCCCGTGGGCGGCAGCAGTCCCAGGTCCACGCCGAACGCCGCCAGGATGAAGGAGAACTCACCGATCTGCGCCAGGCCGCCGGCGATGGTCAGCGCCGTGGGGACGCTGTGGCGGAAGGCGCGCACCAGCACATAGGCTGCCGCCACCTTGCCCACCAGGATGATGGCCAGCGTGCCCAGCAGGGGCAGCGGATGGTCGATCAGGATGTGCCAGTCGAACAGCATGCCCACCGACACGAAGAACAGCACGGCGAAGGCGTCGCGCAGCGGCAGCAATTCCTCCGCCGCCTCGTGCGCCAGGGGGGATTCGGCCAGGGTCATGCCGGCGAAGAAGGCGCCCAGGGCGAAGGACACGCCGAACAGCTCGGCGGCCCCAAAGGCCACGCCCAGCGCCACGGCCAGCACCGCCAGGCGGAACAGCTCGCGGGAGCCGGTCTGGGCGACGCGGTGCAGGATCCAGGGGATCAACCGGCGCCCGCCCACCAGCATCAGGGCCACGAACAGGGCGACCTTGCCCAGGGTCAGCGCCAGGGTCAGGCTCAGTTGTGACCAGGACGGCGTGCCCATGCCGCCCAGCAGGTCACCCAGCGCCGGCAGCAGCACCAGCGCCAGCACCATGGCCATGTCCTCCACCACCAGCCAGCCGATAGCGATCTTGCCGCCCTGCGTCTCCATCAGCCGGCGTTCCTGCAGCGTGCGCAGCAACACCACCGTACTGGCGACCGACAGGGCCAGGCCGAAAACCAACCCCGCCCCCAGGCCCCAGCCCATCAGGTGGGCAAGGCCCATGCCCATCAGGGTGGCGACGCCGATCTGCGCCAGCGCGCCGGGAATGGCGATCAGTTTCACCGACATGAGGTCGGACAGGGAGAAATGCAGGCCCACCCCGAACATCAGCAGGATGACGCCGATCTCCGCCAGCTGCGACGCCAGGTGCTGATCGGCGACGAAGCCCGGCGTGAACGGGCCCAGGATGACCCCCGCCAGCAAATACCCCACCAGGGGCGAGATGCGCAGGCGGGTGGCGATGGCGCCCAGGACGAAGGCGCAGCCGAGGCCGCCGACGATGATGGCGATCAGGGGGGTCTCATGCATCATGGGTGGGGGGTGGCCTCCGGATATGGTTTTGGGGGCGGACGCCCCGGTTTCGCGGGGGCACCCTAGCAGGCCGTGCCGCCCCATCCCACCCCGCAGCGGGCGGAATCCGCATGGCGTCGGCATTTTACGGACTGGAATGGAAACGGCAGTGACGGGGGGCACCAGGACCCCACGTCACCGCCGTTGTTCACATCGTCATTGGCCCAGGCGCGCCACGTTGTCGTCGGAATTGCGGTCGATCAGCTTGTTGTAGGGATCGATGCCGACGAACGCCGGCTTCCTGTCCACCACCAGCTCGATGGTCTGGTCACCGAAATGGAGCGGGTGCTTGGCCAGATGGATGACGTCCTGGTCGCCGAAGGCTCCCTTCCCCGGTTCGGCGCTGAACAGGCCGATGTCGATGGGCATGGCGATGAAGGGGATGGGCGCCTCCTTGCCTTGGCCGTCCGCCTCGAACTTGGCGGCGCTGACGGTCACGCTGACCTTGTACCGCCCGTCAGGCAGGGCCTCGGCATGCGAGGCCGTGACCTTCAGGTCGTACAGCACGATCTTTTCCAGCATGTCGCTGATCAGGTCGGTCTGGTCCGGCGCCTCCGCCTTCAAGGCCGCCACCAGGTCGGTGGACAGGGCGTAGCGATCGGTACGGGCCTTGCTTTCCCTCAGCAGGCGGGCCAGCGCCCGGTTCACCGTATCCTCGCCCAGGTAGTCCTTGAGCGCGTACAGGGCCAGCGAGCCCTTCTGGTAGTGGATGTAGGGCTGACCCTCCACCCGCACCAGCGGCAGTTCCTCCAGATCCTCGTGCCCGCGGGCGGCCAGGTAGCGATCCAGTTCGAATTTCAGGAACTTGCGGATCTGGTTGGGCCCGTACTCGTGCTCCATCACCATCAACGCGGTGTACTGCGCCAGGCTTTCCACCAGCAGGGTGCCGCCCTGGACGTTGGCGGCGATCAGCTGATGGCCCCACCACTGGTGGGCCACCTCATGCGCCGTCACATAGAACACGGGGTCGATCTTGGTCTTGTCCCGCAGGTCGGTGATGAAGCCGATGCCCTCGGAATAGGGCACGGTGTTGGGGAAGCTTTGGGCGAAGCTGGCGTAGTCCGGGAACTCCAGCACCCGCAGCTGCCGGTGCTGATAGGGCCCGAAGTTCCGGCTGGCGTAAGTCAGCGCCCGCTTCATGCCCAGCATCATGCGGTCCACGTTCCAGGCATGCGGCTGGTGGTAATAGACCGCCAGGTCCACGGCGTGGTCGCCCTCGCCCCAGGTGTCCCGCGCCACGGTATAGCGGGCGGACAGCCAGGATTCGAAATGGGCGATGGGGCTGTCGGTGCGATAGTGGAAATAGCGGCGCTCGCAGCCCATCGCGTCCTTGGCCGTCCATTCCTTTTCCAGGTAGCCCGGCGCGATGGCGATCTGGTCCGGCACGGTGGAGATGGTGGTCTCGAAATCCACGAAGTCGGCGTCGGGCCCCAGGTCCGACACCGTCCATTGGCTCTGGTCCTCCAGCTTGGGCATGCGGTCGATGGGATCCAGGCCATGGCGGCGGCGCTTGAACTTGTCCTCCAGCAGGCGTGCGCGGTCGAAACCGATGATGGGCAGGGCGCGGCGATAGCCGATGAAGCTGCCGTTATCCACGACAGGGGGGGCCACGGCGTCGTTGGTGAATCCGGGGTTGCGCTGGCTGATGGCGAAGTCCAACCGGCGCGTCTCCCCCGGCGCCAACGGCTGGTCCAGGGTGAAGATGTAATAATTCAGGGCGTGGTCTTCGGTGGTCAGCTTGGCCCCGTCCAGTGCTGCCTTTTCCAGCGTGATGCGCACGGGCAACACCATATGCACCTGGCCAATGGGCGCCTGGGTGCGGTTCTCCAGCGTGTAATGCCCGCGGGCGTCAAAACCCTGAAGTTCGGGATAGATGTCCACGTCCACCGACACCTTGGTGATGCGGGGCTGGGGCAGGGTCTCATACCGGCGGTAGGTCCGTTCGAACGCCACCTCCTGGTCCTCGGTCATCCGCCGGTCTCGGTATTCGTTCAGGACGTGGGTGTTGTGGTGGATCCAGACGCCGCTGCCGATGAAGGCCAGCAGCAGCACGCCCGCCAGGGCGCGGGTGGGGGCGGTCCAGCCGGTCACCAGCGCCCGGCCCCGGTCGCGCCAGGTCAGGGTGCGGCTGCGGGGCCACAGCATATGGCTCAGCAACAGCAGCAGCAGCGCCGCCATGCCCCAGTAGACGTTGAACCAGGAATGGGCCAGCAGGAACCGGCCATAGCCGTTCATGTCCGACAACCGCAGGTCCGGCGCGCCGCCGTAGAGCAGCAGGTTGTCCTCCAGTCCCAGGCGCTGCGCCACCAGGGTCAGGACGACATAGACAACCATGATGGCATAGCCGACGAACTTGTTGGGGGACAGCACCTGCACGAACAGGGTCAATGCCGCCACGATCAGCATGTCCGGAAAGGCCATGCCCAGCAGGGGCTTCAGGTACAGGCCGGGTTCGATGGGCACCGGTCCCCGGGCGATTTGCATCCCTATCGTGGGCACCATGGCCACCAGCCACAGGCCGGCCAGCACCATGGCCACCGCCAGGAACTTGGACAGGGTGAAGACCCAGCCCGGGGCCGGTGTGGCACCCAGGATCTCGGCCACCCCCGCCTGCCGTTCCCGCCACACGAATTCGCCGGTGTAGTAACCGGCGATGGTCAAGGGGGCTATGGTGAAGGTGCCCAGGATCGCCAGCACCATCAGCCGGGTCACAGGATAGGCGGCGGTGCCGTAGAAGGTTTTCTGCAGCAGCAGTGTCGCCATCATGTTGATGACGCTGAGCGCCAGCAGGATCCAGAGGCTGGGGCTGCGCAAGGTCGCGCCCACCTCGAACGCCAGGCGCCGGCGCAGCATTTGCCAGGCGGCCCTAGCCCCAAGTCGCCCAGCACCCAGGCGGGGGGCGACGGGTCGCAGGGGGACCGGGGATGCGGGGGCATCCGTGGTCCGGCCTGGGGCGGCCTGGCGGGGGGCGCGGCGCAACGCCCAGCCATCGGCCGCCAGTCCCAGGCCGAACAGGACCAGCGCGGCGCTTATCCAGATCAGGCGGTTGCCCAACAACTCCCCCGCCAGGGCGGGCAATTGCGTGTTGCGCTCCACCACCGTCCAGTAGCGGGTGGCGTTGGCCAGCGGCGCCAAGCCGAACGGGTCGATATAGGCGGCAAGGGTGCGGCGGGCAGGCTCCGCCATCGCGCTGCTGATCAAGGCGTAGCCGCTGATCAGGATGATCATGACGACATAGGTGGCCATCTGGCGGCGGGTGAACGCCGCCACCAGGAAGAACAGGGCGCCCGTCACCAACAGGTTGGGCAGACTGAACACGCCCAGCGCGAACAGATAGTCCAGCGGGCGGAAGGCGCCGAAATGCTCAGGATCCACCCACCAGGCCAGGCGTCCCAGCAGGATGCCCCATTGGCAGGACGAAACCGCGACGGCGCAGGCCGCGAACGCGCCGATCAACCGCCCCGTCAGCATCAGCGGGCGTCGCACCGGTGTGGCCCCCACGATGCCGGCCATGCCGGTGTCGGCGTCCCGCAGCACCGGGTCGGTCAGGCCGCGCAGGCCGATGGTCATGCCGAACAGGCTGAGGATGGCCGCGATCTGCAGGACCACGACCGGGCTGTCCATGTGGACGCCGTTGCTGCGGCCCCCGATTTGGACTTGGTCGATGGTGGTGGCCAGGAAGGTGATCAGGAAAAAGATGATGAAGTTGATGATCAACGCCGGTTGGCGCAGCTGATAGCGCAGCTCGAACCAGGCGATACGGGCGATGAGGCACAGCGCGGCCATGGGCGGGACCTGTCCGTTTGCAAAAGGGCGGGAAGGGGGGTCAGGCGGCCTGCACGGCGGGGTGGCGCCGCTCGTACAATGCCGCGAAGTAGACATCCTCCAAATCGCCCGGCACCGGCTCGAACCCGTCGCCCGGATGGGCATCGGCCAGCACATGCAGGACACTGCGCCCGCCCACCAGGCGGGTGGCGATGACTTGGTGTGCCTGGCGGTGGGCCTCCACCTCCGTCTTGGCGACCACCTTGCGCCAGACGCGGCCGCGCATCCCCTCGATCAGGGCGGCGGGGTCGCCCTGGGCCACGATCTGCCCGCCCTCGATGATGGCCATGCGCGGGCACAGGTCGGCCACGTCGTCGACGATGTGGGTGGACAGGATGACCACCACATTCTCCCCGATTTCCGACAACAGGCCGTGGAAGCGGTTGCGCTCCTCCGGGTCCAGGCCGGCGGTGGGCTCATCCACGATGATCAGGCGCGGGTCGCCCAGCAGGGCCTGGGCGATGCCGAAGCGTTGCCGCATGCCGCCGGAAAAGCCGGACAGGGCCTTCTTGCGCACATCATAAAGGTTGGTCTGCTGCAGCAGGGCGGTGACCTGCTCCCGCCGTTCCCCCTTGTCCGCCAGGCCCTTCAGCACGGCCAGGTGGTCCAGCATGTCCTCCGCCGAGACGCGGGGATAGACGCCGAATTCCTGGGGCAGATAGCCCAGGGCCTGGCGCAGGCGCTGGGGGTTTGCCAGCACGTCGACACCGTCGAAGGTGACGCGGCCGCTCGTCGGCTGCTGCAGGGTGGCGACGATGCGCATCAGCGTGGATTTGCCGGCGCCATTGGGGCCCAGCAGGCCGAACATCCCCCGGGGAATGTCCAGGGTCAGGCCGCGCAGAGCCTGCACGCCGTTGGCATAGGTGTGCGTCAGACCGTCGATCTGCAGCATGGTTTCAGTATCCCCCGCGTTCGTTCCCATAGGTTGGGCATCCCTGTGAATCAGGGTGTTAGCGTTCATGGTATTGCAGGGGCGACGCAAATCAACGCCATTATGGGTCGATGGCGGGGGGCCAATTTCAGCCGATGCTTGTGCCTCGCCCCGGCTCAGGCCCCCGTCGCGAGGTCGCCGACCAGTGCGGGCGCGGGCGTCGGCGACGCCGTGGCCTTCCGCCGTGTCCGCTTGCGCCGGGGCTTGGCCGGGGGTGCCTCGGGCGGCGACATCTCAGGCGGCGCCACCGCCTCCAGCGCCGCGAGGGGCGGCGGGTCGTCCGCAGTATGGGCGGGCGTCTCCGCCACCGGCGTCGGCGTGGCCGTTTCTTCGGCCGTGGCCGTCCCCAGCGTCTCCGCCTTGGGCTGGTGGGCCTGCATCCACGTGTAAATGACGGCCATCAACACAAAGGCGGTGGCCAGCAGGCCGCCGGCCAGCATGTGCACGGTGTCGCCCCGGCGCAGCAGACTAAGGCCGAACAGGATACCGGCGGCGCACTGCGCGGGCACCAGCAGGCGGGCACCCAAGCGGCGCCACGGATACGTGCGGACGCGGGCCAAAACGGTGCGGGCGGCGATCCGCAGGCTGCCGCCTGCCATGCGAGCTCCGGCGCGCGGACGGTGCGCCAGCCAATACCGGGCCGACGCGATCGCCGGCCGCAGTCGGGCGTGGAACCGGCGCAGCAGCGCGAGGCCGGCCGTGCCCCAGGGTCGACCCAGGCGCAGGATGGCGCGCCCGGACCGGCCGGTTCCCGCCCTGCCGGCCGCGCTGACCCGCCAAATCAGTCGCCCCGCCCCGTCCAGGCCCTTGGCCATCCTTTCCAGCACACCCCAGGCCCCGGCGGCGAGATGGGCGGCCAGGCGCGACGGGGCGCCCTGGCCCCTGCGGGGCGGTGGACCCAAGCGGGCCGGGGTGGCGGCTTGCCGCTCCAGCACCCGCAGGGTATGCGCCAGGCGCCAGGTCAGGCGGTTCGCCTGATGGTCCAGGGCATAGCCCGCGCGGACGGCCAGGGCGATCCACGCGCGGCGCAGGTGGGCCCGCGCCCCGGCGCCATGCGGGTGCTTCATGTGGCGCGCGGCGTTGTCCAGCATGCGGTCGCGCCAGTGGCGCAGGGTGCCGGCGGCGGCCTGCGGGCCGGTCAGGGTCAGGAACAGGGACAGGCGATGTCCCCAGGCGCGGATGCGTCCGACCACGGCGGCGTCCGCCCGGTGCCGGAGGGTGCCCAGCCACATCAGCGCCAGGGTCCAGGCGATGGTTCCGCGCCGGCCCAGGCTGGCGCGGACACGGTAAACGGAACGGGCCACGGGGCCGGCCGGCGGCGGTGCCGAAACCGACGCCCCAGTTACGGGCGCCCCGGTTATGGCCGCCCCGGTTGTGGCCGTATCGACCGTCCGCGCGGTCGCCGTCCCCTGATCGCTGCCGTCCCCCGACATGGCGCCCCTGCCTATCCATGGGATGGCGCCGCCCCCGGTGACCACCCACCGGCACAGTCTGGCACGTTCGTGGCAGCCCGCAAGGTGGCGCACCTATACCGTTCGGACGGGCGGCGCCGCCGCGCGCGCCGCCCCGTGAGTCCTATGGACAGGCGGTGATCAGAACGCCAGGCCGAAGGCCAGGCGCAGGCCCTCATGCAGTTGCACGCCATAGCCGCCCAGCACCGCCAGCCGCTCGATCACCACCAGGATCAGGGCGGAGAACAGCACCAGCCGCAGGGTGGCGCGCAGGCGCCGCTCCGGCTTCACCTTGGTCCACACCCGCAGCAGGGCGGCCAGGAAGCCGATACCCAGCAGGACCGCCGACACCCGCAACCCCACGACGACGCCCAGCGTGCCGAACAGGGCGACCAGGGCCGCCATGCCCACCAACACCAGGCGCAGGATCATGCCCCGGCCCCCGTTCACGTGAAGAGGCATCAGCGGACGACCTTCACCAGGGCGTGGTTCTTCTTGCCGGACGACAGCTTGATGATGTCGCCGTCGGTGATGTCGGCGGCGGTGATCTTGGCCTGCTCATCGGCGATGCGGATGTCGTTGACCTTGGCGCCACCGCCCTTGATCAGGCGCCGGGCCTCGCCATTGCTGCCCGCCAGGCCGGACCGCAGCAGCAGGGCGTAGGCGGGGATGCCTTCCTCCAGTTCCGCCAGGCCGACATCGATGCTGGGCAGGCCTTCGGACATCGCCCCCTGCTCGAACGTCTGGCGGGCGGTCTCGGCGGCGGCGGCGCCCGCCTCCTCACCGCGCATCAGGGCGGTGACGGCGTTGGCCAGGATCTTCTTGGCCTCGTTGATCTCGGCCCCCTGCAGGGCCTCCAACCGCGCGATCTCATCCAGCGGCAGCTCGGTGAACAGCCGCAGGAAGCGGCCCACGTCCGCGTCCTCGGTGTTGCGCCAGTACTGCCAGAAGTCCCAGTCGCTCAAGCGCTCGGGATTCAGCCAGACGGCGCCGTTGGCGGTCTTGCCCATCTTGGCGCCGGACGCGGTGGTCAGCAGCGGGGCGGTCAGGCCGAACAGGGCCGCCTGCGACACGCGCCGGCCCAGTTCCACGCCGTTGACGATGTTGCCCCACTGGTCCGACCCGCCGCACTGCAGCTGGCAGCCATAGCGGCGGTTCAGCTCCACGAAGTCGTAGGCCTGCAGGATCATGTAGTTGAATTCCAGGAAGGTCAGCGGCTGTTCCCGGTCCAGCCGCGTCTTCACGGAATCGAAGGTCAGCATGCGGTTGATGGTGAAGTGGCGGCCCACGTCGCGCAGGAAGGGGATGTAGGCCAGCTCATCCAGCCAGTCGGCGTTGTTGGCCAGGATGGCGCCGTTGGGGCCGTCGTTGAAATCCAGCAGCCGGTCCATGGGCTTGCGGATGCCCAGGATGTTCTGGGCGATGGCGTCGTTGGTCAGCAGCTGGCGGGATTCGTCCTTGCCCGACGGGTCGCCGATCTTGGTGGTGCCGCCGCCCATCAGGGCGATGGGCCGGTTCCCCGTCCGCTGCAGCCAGCGCAGGATCATGATCTGCACCAGGCTGCCCACATGCAGGCTGTCCGCCGTCGCGTCGAAGCCGATATAGCCCGTGACCGGTCCCGCCAGGAAGGCGGCGTCCAGCGCCTCCATATCGGTGCACTGGTGGAAGAACCCGCGCTCCGTCATGACGCGCAGGAACTCGGACTTGGGGGCGTGGGTGGACGCGCTGCTCATGGATGAACTCTGCCAGCTGGAAACGTCTGTCGAAAAGGAAGACGTCTGTTACCACATCCCCCATTCCTATAAAACGCCGGCCCGCAAAACCAGCGGGCTTCTTCGTCGGAAAATGGCGGGGCGATATCAAGCCGCGCGGCTGCCTTCCAGCCGGCGCAGCGCCTGCGTGTCGCGCCGGGGCGGGGCGCCGAACATGCGGGCGTATTCGCGGCTGAACTGCGACGGGCTTTCATACCCAACTTGGAAGGCCGCGTCCTCGACGTTGGCCGCACCCGAAACCATCAGGCGCCGCGCCTCCAGCAGGCGCAGCCGCTTCTGGTACTGCAGCGGCGTCATCGAGGTCAGGGCCTTGAAATGCCGATGGAAGGCCGAGGGGCTCAACTGGGCGACGGCCGCCAGCTCGTCCACCCGGATGGCGTCGGTGAAGCGCGCCCGCAGCATGTGGATGGCGTTGATGACCCGCTGGGTATGGTTCTGGGCCAGGGTCATGCGCGCCACCTCCGCGCCATGCGGGCCGCTCAGCAGCCAATAGCAGATCTCCCGCATGATGGCGGGATACAGCACCGGGATGGCCTGGGGGCGGTCCAGCAGCCGCACGGCGCGCAACGCGCAGTCGGCCAGCGGCCCGTCGAAGTCGGTGACGAAGACGCCGGGCCTAGTGGCGTCGCTGACGGGCAATGGGGTGTCCAGCCCCTCCCACACCTCGCGCAGGATGCCCAAGTCCAGCTGGATGATGATGCCCAGATAGGGCTTGTCGGGGCTGGCCTCGCTGACCTGGCCGGAGGCCGGCATCTCCACGTTGACCATCAGGGCCTGTCCGGCGCGGTAGTGATAACGCCGGTCGCCGAAGGCCGTCCATTTGGCGCCCTGGACCACCAGGCACAGGGCCGGCTTGTGGATGATGTGCGACGGCGGCTTCTGCTGGTTGGTGCGCATGACGATGAAGCCGTCGATGGCGGTGGGATAGGGGCTGGTGCCGCTTTGCGCGTCCGTGTAGCGGGTCACCGCCTCAACCAGGGCGTCCAACATGTCCCATACTCTCGCTAAAGGGCCGTTGCCCAAGGAAGTGGGAAGCCGAGCAGGATCAGGCAAGAACGAGCAGGGTTCCGGCATTCAAGCGAAACGGGCCGGCGCCTATCTTCCAGGTCAACACCCAGTCTCAAGGAGATGAGCGATGACTTCGGAAAATCCAGTGATGTCAAAGGGCAAGGTGGCGATCGTGACGGGCGGCAGCCGCGGCCTGGGTCGCAGCACCGTCCTGGCCCTGGCCCGCGACGGCATGGACGTGATCTTCACCTACCACGCCAACGGGGCGGAGGCCGACAAGGTGGCGGCGGCGGTCCAAGGGCTGGGCGCTAAGGCGGCGGCCCTGCGGCTGGACACCGGTGCCGCCGCCACCTTCGGCGGCTTCGCGGAGCAGGTCCGGGCCGTGCTGGCGGATTGGGGCGTGGAGCGCTTCGACTTCTTGGTGAACAACGCCGGCACCTCGCACCACAACGCCATCGCCACGACGACGGAGGCGGAGCTGGACGCCCTCTACAACGTGCATTTCAAGGGCGTGTTCCTCCTGACCCAGGCCTTGCTTCCCCTCATGAACGACGGCGGCCGCATCGTGAACGTGTCCACCGGACTGACCCGCGTCAGCATTCCCGGCAGCGCCGCCTACGCCGCCATGAAGGGGGCGGTCGAGGTGTTGACGCGCTACCTGGCCAAGGAATTGGGCGAGCGCCGCATCGCCGCCAACACGGTCGCCCCCGGCGCCGTCATGACCGATTTCAGCGGCGGCATCGTCCGCGACAATCCCGAGGTCAACAAGCGGGTGTCGGACATGACCGCCCTGGGCCGCCCCGGCGTGCCCGAGGACATCGGCCCCATGATCGCCGGCCTGCTGACCGAGGCCAACCGCTGGGTCAACGGCCAGCGCATCGAGGTGTCTGGCGGCATGGTGCTGTAATGCCAGCGGCATGAGATTTCGACTCATGCCGCTGTAGGACGCGACTGCGTCCGCCGGAGCGTTTTGGGGAGCGTGAGCGGACTGAAACGCGAGGAAGCCCAGGCCACGGATGTGGCCGCCCGGCGACTGAGGGATGGCATTTGAACGGTCATGGTCAAATGCCGTTGGCGCAAGGCCCCAGGCCTCAGTCGCCGGCCAGGGGCACGCGCGCCTCTTCGGCGATGGCCTGGTTCAGGCGGTCGATCAGGGCGCTGGCGGTCGACTGGGTGCACATGACGCGGCCGGGCTGGCTGGGGCCGGCGTCGGGCGCGGGGATGGTCCGGAGGTCCGCCGGGGAAATGTGCCGTTCCGCCAGCATGCGGTCCAGCGCCAGGCGGTTGATAAGGGCGAAGTCGATGCGGCCCTTGGCCACCATGGCCACCAGGGTGCTCTGGCCGCCGCGCACCCGCTCGCGGTTGGGGGCGTCGGGCGCGGGTGCCGCCCCTGGCCGGTCAGGGGTTCCGGCCTGTCCCCCCGGCTGGCCACCTGCCTGGCCCCCTGCCTGGACGTAGCGTTCGTCCGCCCAGGACCCGTCGGAAAAGCCGAAGACCAGGTCCGGGCGGGCCAGCAAGTCCGCCGGCGTCGGGTTGGCGCCGATGCGCGGGTCGCTGGCCCGGACCACCAGCACCCAGTCCGGCGCCGGCCCCAAGGGATCGGTGAATTTGAAACGACGGGCCCGGTCGGGCGTCAACGCCCAGTTCAGGGTGCACAGCGGCTGGCGGCCGGCGTCCAGGTCGGTCAACAGGCGCCGCCGCGTCCACGGCTCCTGCCACACCAGGGTCAGGCCGGCGCGGGCGGCCACGCGGGTCATGGTGTCGACCAGGGGGCCATAGGGCTGCTGCGTCTCGCGGTTCCAGTTCAACACGGGCGGCTGCTCCGCGAAAACCATCACCAGCGTCGGGTTGGGGGGCGGCGCGTCATCGATGACCGCCCACGCCGCCGGCGCATAACCCAGCGCGGCGCCGCATGATAGAAGGACCACGGCCCGGAAAACCGCCGTCAGGGCGCGTTGTCCGGGCCGGGTACGTATGCGGGAAAAGTCCGGGCCGTCCTTACTCGGCGGCAAGCGTCTTGCCCAGGTTGCTGTCCAGGTAGGTGCCCACCACCTCATTCAACGCGTCGGAGCGATCGTTGAAGAAATGGTTGGCGCCCTCGACCTTCTTGAAGTCGATCTTGATGTCCCGCTGGTTGGACAGCTTGTTGACCAGCTTGGTCACCGCCGCGTCCGGCACCAGCTCGTCCTTGTCGCCGTGGACGATCAGGCCGGAGGAGGGGCAGGGCGCCAGGAAGCTGAAGTCGAACATGTTGGCGGGCGGGGCCACCGACACGAAGCCGTCGATCTCCGGCCGCCGCATCAGCAGCTGCATGCCGATCCAGGCGCCGAAGGAGAAGCCGCCGATCCAGCAGGCCGTGGCGTTGGGGTTGTAGGTCTGCAGCCAGTCCAGCGCCGACGCGGCGTCCGACAGTTCCCCCTCACCCCGGTCATAGGTGCCCTGGCTGCGGCCGACCCCCCGGAAGTTGAAGCGCAGGCAGGAGAAGCCGCGCTGCGCGAAGGCGTGGAACAGGGTGTAGACCACCTTGTTGTTCATGGTCCCGCCATACTGCGGGTGCGGATGCAGCAGCAGGGCGATGGGGGCGTTGGTCGACTTGCCGTGGAGGTAGCGCCCCTCGATCCGGCCGGCCGGTCCATTGATGATGACTTCAGGCATCGTGCTCCGTTTCCGCTGCTGTATGGGGCTTGGTACCCGTACCGTTGGAACCCGCATGGGGGGAAAACAGCTGCGTCAAGGCCCGTGGCGCTGGCATCGCTTGACCCCGCCTGCACGCGATCTTATATCGCAAGGCTGGGCCTCCTGGAGCCATGTGCGGACGCATCGGACAATCTGACCCCCCGTTTCTCGGGACGGCCAGGCTGCGATGATGGCAGACGACCATTCCGGGCGCGATTTATACCACAGCGAGCGCATCGGTGTTCAAGCGTCTTCAAGAAGAGATCGAGGGTATTAAAGCCCGCGACCCGGCGGCGCGCTCCACCTTGGAGGTGCTGCTGTGCTATCCGGGCCTACATGCTGTGCTTTTGTACCGTCTGGCCAACCATTGCTGGCGTAACGGCTGGCCGACGCTGGGCCAATTCATTTCTCACTTGGCCCGCATGGGCACCGGCATCGAAATCCACCCCGGCGCCACCATAGGCGAGGGATTCTTCATCGACCATGGCATGGGCGTGGTGATCGGGGAAACGGCGGAGATCGGCCGCAACGTCCACCTCTATCACGCGGTCACCTTGGGCGGCACCTCGCTCAGCAAGGGCAAGCGCCATCCCACCGTGGGCGACAACGTCATCATCGGCGCGGGCGCCAAGATCCTGGGCGCCGTCACCATCGGGTCGGGGGCGCGCATCGGCGCCAACGCCGTCGTGGTGGCCGACGTGGCGGCGGGCGCCACCATGGTGGGCATTCCCGCCCGCGCCGTCACGGCCAAGGCCAAGACGGAAAAGGACCAGTTCCTGGCCTACGGCACGCCCTGCAACAACCTGCCCGACCCCGTCGCCCGCGCCCTGCAGGCGCTGACCGACCAGGTCAGCACCCTCAGCCGCCGCATCGAGGAGCTGGAGCAGGCGGCCCCCCTCGTCCCCCTGGTCGCCCCCGATATGCTCGCCCCGCAGATGATCCGGGCCGGTGTCGGGGATGAGGACTGCGGCCAGCCCGGCCGCCCCCCTGCTGAGCGGCCCGCCCTTCCAACCGGTTCATCCTGATGCCGTCGATCTATCTCGACCATAACGGCACCTGCCCGCCCCGGCCCGAGGCTGTCGCGGCCATGGTGGCGGTACTGTCCCTGCCGGGCAACCCGTCCTCCGTCCATGCGCAGGGGCGTGAGGCGCGGCGGCGGGTGGAGGTGGCGCGCCGCCAGGTGGCAGCATTGCTGAACCTGCCGTCCGCCACCCTGATCTTCACCGGCAGCGGGACGGAAGCCAACGCCCTGGCGCTGGCCAGCGCCGGACACCGCCCCGTCATCACCGGCGCCTTCGAGCACGCCAGCGTGCTGGAGGCCACCCTCGGCGCCACCCGCTGTCCGGTCACTCCGGATGGCGTGGTCGACCTGGGCGCGCTGGACACGATGCTGGCTGGCGCCGGGCGCCCGGCCTTCCTGTCGCTCATGGCCGTGAACAACGAGACCGGCGTCATCCAGCCGGTGGCCGAGGTGGCGGCCTTGGCGCGGCGCCACGGCGCCCTGTTCCACTGCGACGCCAGCCAGGCGGTGGGCCGCCTGGCCTGGGATTGGGCCGTCCTCGCCCCCGATTACCTGACCGTTTCCGCCCACAAGATCGGCGGGCCCCAGGGGGTGGGCGCCCTGGCCGTGCGCGACGGCGCCCCCTTGGCCCCCCTGCTGCGCGGCGGCGGGCAGGAGCGGCGGCGCCGGGCGGGGACGGAGAACGTGGCCGGCATCGTCGGCTTCGGCGCGGCGGCGGCGGCCTGCGACACGGCCGCCTTCAACCGCCTGGCGCCGTTGCGCGATGGGTTGGAGGCGCGCCTGCGGGCGGCGGCGCCGGAGCTGGTGGTCGCCGGCGCGGGGGTGGAACGCGTGGCCAACACCAGTTGCCTGGTGACCCCCGGCTGGCGGGGGGAGACGCAGGTGATGGCGCTGGACCTGGCGGGCTTCGCCGTCAGCAGCGGCTCCGCCTGCTCCAGCGGCAAGGTCGCGGCCTCCCACGTGCTGGCGGCGATGGGGATGGGGCCGGATCTGGCCGGTTGCGCCATCCGTGTCAGCCTGGGCTGGTCGACCACCGAGGATGAGGTGCGGCGTTTCGCCGAAGCCTGGATGGCCCTGCATGGCCGCCGCGCGCCGCCGCCGGCGGCGCAGCAGCCGCACCTATCGCCACAGGATAGGCAGTCTGTCATTTCCCAGACGGCGCGGCAGCAGTAGGGTTGCGCCCCGGCTGGTTTGAGACGGCCGGGCTAAGGTATGACTCCCCGGGGGCGGGGTGAAGCAGGGGTAGGCGGGCGCATGGCCGAGGGTAGTGGTGGGAACAAAGCCCCGCAGAATGGGGCCGGGCAGGGTGTCTCCGGCGTGGTGCCGGGCGGCATGGGCGATTGCTGGGCCTGCGGCAAGCCGGTCTCCGGCCGGGCGCTGTTCTGCCACAACTGCGGCTCGATCCAGCCGCCGGCCGACCTGGACGCCTTCGCGCGCCTGAACCTGGAGCGCCGCTTCGATGTGGAGCGCGCGGTGCTGGACCGCCAGCGCGCCGGCTTCACCCGCATCCTGGACCCCGACCGGCTGAAGTCGCGCGGCCCCCAGGAACGCGCCTTGGCCGACCGGCACCGCCAGGCGGTGGAACAGGCCTACGCCACCTTGCGCGACCCCGCGGCCCGTGCCCGCTATCTTTTGGACCTGGTGCGGCCGGACGGGGACCTGCCGGGCACGCCGGGCAAGGGGCCGGAGGATGCCGACATGGCCGACCTGGCGGCCCAGGTGGCGGAGCTGCACGCCGCCAACCCGGTGGATGAGGATCAGCTGGAGCAGGCGACCCTGGGCGTCATCGGCGCCATCGCCGGCACCCTCGTCGACCTGTCCGCCGCCTTCCACAATGACAACCTGGCCGCCGTGCCGGCGTTGGCCGAGCGCCTGGCCCTGTGCCAGCAGCTGGGGGAGGCGCTGGGCGCCGTCACCCCGCCCGACGCCGACTGATCAAAGGCCGTTTATCCGCGTCCTTGATCATCCCCCGCCCTCCGGCGCTATGGTTGGGGATGGGCGGCGCCTGGGCCGCCCGGCAGCCACCGGGTGCGGGGCATGGACAAGACTTACACCGGCGTTCCCTCCTTTGACGGCGCCGCCCGACGGCCGGGCCCCGCCGGGCCGCTCGATCACCTGCGACGCCTGATCGCGCCGGAACGGGGCGACCGGGAGGATGTGCAACTGGCCGTGGCCTTGTGCTTCGTCGCGGGCATGACCAATGCCGGCGGCTTCCTGGCGGTGGGCCAGTACACCTCGCATATGTCGGGGGTGGTGTCGGGTCTGGCCGACAACCTGGTGCTGGGCGCCACGGACACGGTTTTGATGGGGCTGCGCGCCCTGGGCGCCTTCCTGGCCGGCGCCGCCTGTTCCGCCATCCTGATCAATTGGGGCCGCCGCCGGGCCAACACCAGCCAATACGCCCTGCCCCTGTCGCTGGAGGCGGCCCTGCTGTTGTTGTTCGGCGCGTTGGGCGTCCTACGCCCGGCCCTTCCTTATTTCCTGGACGTGGCCGTGCCCCTGCTGTGCTTCATCATGGGGCTGCAGAACGCCATCATCACCAAGATATCCCGTGCCCGCATCCGCACCACCCACCTGACGGGGATGGTGACGGATATCGGGATCGAGCTGGGCAAGATGCTCTATTGGAACCGGCGGGCGCCGGACGCCGTCAGGGCCGTCGGGCAGGACGCCACCCGCGTCCAGGCCGATCTGCCCAAGCTGCGCCTGCTGGCCAGCCTGGTCGGGTCGTTCTTCGTCGGCGGGGTCCTGGGCGCCCTGGGCTTCAAGGTCATCGGCTTTTCCGTCACGGTGCCGCTGGCCCTGCTGCTGTTGCTGCTGGCCGTCGTGCCGCTGATCGACGACCTGCGGCGCGCCCCCGCCCGGCGTTGAGGCTCAGGGCGCGCCAACCCCCGGCATCACCCGCACTTCCAGCGCCGACGGGTAGTCGGGGCTGCGATAGACCCGCTCGCGCGCGGCCTTGAAGTCCTCCGGCTTGGCGTTGGGGATGTCGACGAAGGTTTGCGGGTTGCGGTCCGTCAGGGGGAACCAGCTGCTTTGGATCTGCACCATGATGCGGTGGCCGCGGCGGAAGGTGTGGTTGACGTCGGCCAGGGCGTAGCGGATGGGCGTCACCTGGTCCGGCACCATGGGTTCCGGCTTTTCGAAGCTGTTGCGGAACTTGCCCCGCAGCGGGTCGCCGCGCACCAGCTGCTGGTAGCCGCCCAGGTCCACCGACGGCGGCGGCACGTCGGCCTTGGGGTCGCTGGAGCCGTCCGCCCCGCCGGCCTGGCCGGGCGGCAGGTCCTGCGGATAGACGTCGATCAGCTTCACCACCCAGTCGCTGTCGGTGCCGGAGGTGGAGACGAACAGCTTCGGCGACACCGGCCCGACGATGGTGACGTCGTTCTCCAGCGGCGCGGTCTGGTAGACCAGCACATCGGGCCGGGTGGTGGCGAAGCGCTGGTCGGCCACCATGTACTCCTTGGGCACGTCGGTGGTGACATAACCGACGTAGGGCACCGGGTGGGCCGGGTCGCTGACGTATTCGTCGAACTTGGCGCCATTCTTGGCCGCGGCCGGCGCCGTCCAGGCCAGGCCGCCGCCGGGCTGCAGGTACAGCGTGCGGGTCTGCGCCTGCTTGGGCGGCCACGACGCGTACTGACGCCAAACGTTGGTGCCCGTCTCGAACACCGTGGCCTTGGCCAGCTTGGCATCGGGCGCGCCCTTCAGATGCTGTTCGAAGAAGGGGAAGAGGATATTCTTGCGGTAGTAGTCGCCGGTGTCCGACGCGAAGTCCACCGCCCCCAGCTTGCGGCCGTAGGACCGGGCCCAGCCGCCGTGCACCCAGGGGCCGATCACCAGGTTGTTGGGCGTGCCGGGGTTCTGCGCCTCGATGGCGTTGTAGGTGGTGAAGGGGCCGTGCAGGTCCTCCGCGTCGAACCAGCCGCCCACGGTCAGCACGGCGGCCTTGATGTTCTTCAGGTGCGGGGCGATGGCGCGCGGCTTCCAGTACTCGTCGTAGGTGGGGTGGTCGACCATTTCGCGCCAGTTGATCCCGTCCTCCTTGCTGAACAGGTCGCTGATCTGCGCCAGGCTGCCCTTCTTCAGGTAGAAGTCATAGCCGTCGGTGGTGCCGAAATCATAATCCGACCAGCCGCGCGGCTCGGTCGTCGGGTTCTTCTGCGGCTTGAACGCGGCATAGAAGCTGAAGTTGGCCGCCAGCATGTAGGCGCCGCCATGATAGGCGTCGTCGCCCATGTACAGGTCGGTCACCGGCGCCTGGGGGGAGGCGGCCTTGATGGCCGGGTGGCTGTCGATGATGCTGGCCGAGGTGAAAAAGCCCGGGTAGCTGATACCCCAGATGCCGACCTTGCCATTGTTGCCCGGCACGTTCTTCAGCAGCCAGTCCACGCTGTCGTGCATGTCGCTGCTGTCGTCGGTGTCCGTCTTGGACTTCTTCACGTCGATGTGCGGGCGCATTTCCACCCAGTTGGCGCCGGACATGAAACGGCCGCGCACATCCTGGAAGACGAAGATGTAGCCGGACTTGTCGAAGTCCGGCGACGGGCCCAGCTGCTTGGGGTAGGCCTCGCTGCCGTACCACAGCTCCTTGCCCACCCGGGCGCCGACACCATAGGGCGTGCGCACCATCAGGAAGGGATAGGTCTTGGACTGGTCCTTGGGCACGTAGACGACGGTGAACAGCTCCACGCCGTCGCGCATGGGAACGCGGTATTCGTACTTGGTGTAGTGCTCCGGCACGCTGTAGGGCTTGTCCTGCCCCTGTTGCGCCCCCTGGGCCGCCCCCTGGGCCAGCGCCACCGGCGCCGCCATCGATCCCGTCAGCGTCAACGCCAAGCCCAACGCCACCACGGCGCGCCGCGCGCCCTTGCCCACCGCGCCCTTGCCCATCGTCATGCCATTCCCCGTCCAGCCAAGTCCCGTTGCGGGAGGTCCGGCGCCTGGCGCCCGAACCGTTTGGCCGTCAAGCTAAGCCATTACGGATCTTGGCGGAAGCGGTGATTGGGACGGGGTCAGGAACAGCCGTCGGCCGTTTCGATTCCATGACGCGCACCGCCGCAGGGCGCCCTCCTTTAGCGGCCGGCATGCGCGACGCCATCTTTACAAGCGCCCCGCCGCCCTCTACCAAAGCAGGCTGATCCGCAGGGCGTCCGTAGCGCCCCAGGGTTACATCCCGATTGTTGGCCAACCCCTAGTTAGAGCGATGCAGTGCCATGCCCAAGATGACGTTCGTTGAGACCGATGGAACCCGCCGCGAGGTGGACGCCCCGCTGGGCCTGTCGATCCTGGAGGTCGCCCGTCGGCACAACATCGATCTGGAAGGCGCCTGCGAGGGCTCGCTGGCTTGCTCCACCTGCCACGTCGTGGTGGCCCCGGAATGGTATGACCTGCTTCCCGACGCCAAGGAAGATGAGGAGGACATGCTGGACTTGGCGTTCGGCCTGACCAAGACCTCGCGCCTGGGCTGCCAAATCCGCATCTCCGAAGAGCTGGACGGCTTGGTCGTGCAGCTGCCGGGCGCCAAGTAAGCCGGCGCCCGCGCCGCTTGTCCCATTGATTTTCCAAACGCACAGGCCGGCCTTGCGGGAATGACCCCCAGGCCGCGCTTGCGCTTTGGCGCGTCTTGGCCCATATGCGGGCCCATGAATTCCCTAGGCTTCGATAAGGCGCCGGCCGACACCCGCGTGGTGGTCGCCATGTCCGGCGGGGTGGACAGCTCGGTCACCGCGGCCCTCCTGAAAGAGGAGGGGTACGACGTGGTGGGCGTCACCCTGCAGCTGTACGACCACGGCATGGCCGTGGGGCGCAAGGGGGCCTGCTGCGCCGGCCAGGACATCTACGACGCGTCACGCGTGGCCGAGACCATCGGCATCCCCCACTACGTCCTGGACTACGAATCCCGTTTCTCCGACGCGGTGATGCAGGATTTCGCCGACAGCTACCTACGCGGCGAGACGCCCATCCCCTGCGTGCGCTGCAATCAGCGGGTCAAGTTCCGCGATTTGTTGGACCAGGCACGGGATCTGGGGGCGGAGGCGCTGGCCACCGGGCACTACGTGCGCCGGGTGCAGGGCGCCAACGGGGCGGAACTGCACCGTGCGGCCGACCCGTCCAAGGATCAGAGCTACTTCCTGTTCGCCACCACCCAGGCGCAGCTGGATTTCCTGCGCTTTCCCCTGGGCGGCATGCCCAAGACGGAAACCCGGGCGCTGGCCGACCGCTACAACCTGCCGGTGGCGGATAAACCCGACAGCCAGGACATCTGTTTCGTCCCCAACGGCTCCTACGCCGCCGTGGTGAACCGCCTGCGCCCCGGCGCCGTCACGCCGGGCGACATCGTCCATGTCGACGGCCGCGTGCTGGGCCGGCATGAGGGCGTCATCAACTATACCGTGGGCCAGCGCAAGGGCCTGGGCCTGGGCGGCAACGCCACCCTGGCGGCGGAACCGGGCGGCGACACCGACCCGCTGTACGTCGTGCACGTGGATGCCGCCAGCGCCCAGGTGGTGGTGGGACCGCGCGCGGCCCTGGCCCGGACCCGCGTGACCGTGCGCGAGGTCAACTGGCTGGGCGGCGCCGCCCCGGCCGAGGGCATCCCGGTGGCGGTCAAGCTCCGCTCCGCCCAGCCGGCCTTGACGGCGCGCTTGTTCCTGGATTCCCAAGGTGGGGATTCCCAGGATGGCGCCCCGGGCGGTGCCATCGTGGAACTGGACCAGCCCCAGTTCGGCGTCGCCCCCGGCCAGGCCGCCGTTTTCTACCAGGACGACCGCGTGCTGGGCGGTGGCTGGATCGTGGGTGCGGCCTAGCCCTTTCCCTTTATGGTAGTCTGGCCGCCCTTCCTTCTGGACCGGAGTTCCCATGGAAACCGGCCGTCCCAGCCGTACCGCCCTGGCGGTCGCCGCGTTGCGGGCGGCGCACCAGCTGGTGGATGCGCCCGCCCTCTTCGCCGACCCCGTGGCCCTGCCTATCCTGGGGCCGGACGCCGAGGCACGCATCCGGAATGACGAGGCGCGGCTGCGCGCGCCGCCTGCCCGTTTCCTGCGTGCGTCTCTGGTGGCGCGCAGCCGTTTCGCCGAGGATGGGCTGGCGGTGGCCGTGGCCGCTGGCGTGGACCAGTACGTGGTGCTGGGCGCCGGCCTCGATACCTTCGCCTATCGCAATCCCTATCCCGACTTGCGGGTGTTCGAGGTCGATCACCCGGCGACCCAGGCGTGGAAGCGTTCAACGCTGAAGGCGGCGGGCATCGTGCCGCCCGCCGACGTGGCCTATGCCGCCATCGATTTCGAGCGCGACACCCTGGCGGACGGCTTGACCCGCGCGGGGTTCGACTGGGGCCGGCGGGCTTTCGTCGCCTGGCTGGGGGTCACCATGTATCTGACACGGGACGCCATCCTGGATACGCTGCGTCGTGTGGCGACCCTGCCCGCCGGCAGCGCGATCGTTTTCGATTACAGCCTGCCGCCCGACCGCCTGACCGAGGTCCACCGGGCCACCTTCCAGGCCATGGCCGACCGCGCGGCGGCGGAGGGCGAGCCGTGGCGGAGCTTCTTCACCCCCGACGCGCTGGCGGCCGACCTGCGCCGCCTGGGCTACGGCGCGGTGGAGGACGTGGGCCCGGCGGAGCTGAACCCCCGCTACTTCGCGGGCCGCGCCGATGGCCTGGTCCTGGGCGGGGTCAGCCGCCTGGTGCATGCGGCCGTTACCGAGCCGTCACCAACATCCCATGGATTGTAACGCCGGCATTCCATACACTCCCCGGTAAGCAGGTGGCATGGGGGTGGACGATGCGGGGATGGATGGTTCGCCTGGCCCTGATGGGCTGGGCATGCATGGCATGTGAGGCGGCGGTGGCGGCCCCCTCGGCCGGAACGGCGGTGCCGGGCTGGCCGGTGTTGGAACACCACGTCACCGATACCCTGGGCCGCGACATCACCTACTACCTGTCCATACCCCAGGGGCCGCCCCGTCCATTGGCCATCATCGTCCAAGGGTCCGGCTGCGCCGCGCTGTTCCACGACACGGACGGGCGCAAGAGCACCCGCTTCTTCGCCCTGGGCGCCGCCCTCAAGGACGGCCGTTTCACCGTGCTGGCGGTGGACAAGCCCCATGCCGGCCTGGCCGAGGGGGCGAAGGGTGCGGGGGCGAAGGGCGCGGGGGCGGAAGGCTGCGACGCCCGGTTCAACCAGGACTTCACCGCGGAGCGCTGGCTGACCGCCCTGCAGGCGGCGCTGGCCGACGCGCGGGCACAGTCGGGGGTGGACGCGGCCCGCACCCTGGCCTTCGGCCATTCCGAGGGGGCGGTCATGGCGGCCCTGCTGGCGGGGCGCGACCCCACCATCACCGACGTCGCGGCCTTCGGCGCCGGCGGGCCCACCCCGCTGTTCGACATCATCGCCTTCGCCTACCTGGGCGGCGGCTGGGCCCATGTCGGGCGCGACGGGCTGGATGGCTTGGCGGACCAGGTGCGGGCCATCAACGCCGACCCCGACAACGCCACCACCTTCGTCTGGGGCCATCCCTACCGGCGGTGGAGTTCCTTCCTGCGCGTCTCGGCCACGGAGGAATTGCGGCGGTCCAAGGCGCGCGTCTACCTGGCCGGTGGGACGGAGGACCAGGCCACGCCCCTGCTGTCACTGGAGCTGACGGCGGCCACCCTGTTGGCCGATGGGCGCGACATTACCCTGCGGCGCATCCCTGGCGCCGACCACAGCCTGGCGGTCACGCCTGGCAGCACGGCGGAGACGGGGGCGGAATACGCCCGCGCCTTCGCCTGGTTCTGGAAGACGGACCCGCTTAGGCCGGAGGGCAAGGGCCCCTAGCCGGACGGTGCACGCATAAGGGGGGTATCGCCAGCGGTTTTGCCCGCGCGTAGTCTGGCGGTTCCACATTCGGCATGCGGAACAAGGGCTTGCCGGTATTCCTGGGGAGGATAGAGGATGCTGCGTACCGTCGCGATCACGTGCCTGGCGGCCCTGGCCCTGATGGGGTGTTCCATGCCCACGCCCGTGTCCAACGTCTCGGCGGAGGATCTGGCCGGCACGGGATGGGAACTGCAGCACTGGCAGCAGCGCAACGGCGGCGCCTATCCCCTCATGCCCGGCGGCAACGGCGGGCCGATCAGCATTCGCTTCAGCCGCGATGGGGCGGCCAACATCCTGTCGGGCAGCGCGGGCTGCAACCGCTATCGCGGCGGCTACACCCTGGGCGGAGGGTACCTGCAGGTGCTGCCGGCCGCCACCACCCGCATGGCCTGCCTGTCGCCGGAACGCGCCAAGTTGGAGCAGGACTACCTGAACGTTCTGACCAACGCCACCACCCTGACCCGCGACCGTGATCCCGGCCGCGACCTGGACACGCTGACCCTGGCCAGCAGCGAGGGCGACGAACTGCTGTTCGTGCGTGTCCTGGGTGGGGAGGCGCCGGAGCCCGGCTCGGTGGGTAACACCGTGGGCGGCGTGCCGGCGCAATAGCCGCCTCGGGCATTTGACCCCGAAACAACAAACCCCTGGGGTCCGTGCAGGTCACCCCAGGGGTTCGTGTAAGCGGCCGGTGCGGGTTAGACACCACCGAATTGGTAGCAGCGGAGGGATTTGAACCCCCGACCAAGGGATTATGATTCCCCTGCTCTACCACTGAGCTACGCTGCCATAGACCGCCGCCGGACGGGCCGGCGTTGGTGAGGGCCGTCATGTAGGACACCTGACCGGGCGCTGTCAAGGCCCTCGCCCAAGCCACGGCGCATTTTTCGGCATGGGTCCGATGCGCCGCCCAACCGGGCCCTTGTCGGGCCCCCGATCCTCACCGCGCCGGTCGATCGGGGCGGTGAGGAACAGGTGGCGGGGAAGAATACCACCGGTACAGTCACGGCCGCATCCTATCCGCCTGGACGCCGCCAGACCCCGCATGCTGTCCCTGATCACGGCCCCCTTCCGCGTGCTGTTCCGCCTGGTGGGGTTCCTCATCCTCATGGCGGTCGTGCTGGTGGTGGTGTTCCCTTACGCCGTGGATCTGCCCGGCTGGGCTCAGACGGTCATGGCGCGCGTGAGCGACGACCCCGCCAGCGGCGTGGTGGTGCGGGCGGAGCCGGAGGTGCAGCGCGGCGTCATCGCCCGCCTGGTGCTGCATGACCTCAGCCTGGCCAATCCGCTGACGCCGGACCGGCCCTCGATCACCGCCGCCCGCGCGGTGGTGGAGGTGGACCCGCTGGCCTCCCTCGCCAGCGGCCGGCTGGTCCTGCGCACCCGCGTGCTGGACCCGGTGATCTATGCCGACCGTCCCATCAATCTGCGCGGCCTGCTGGCGGGCGTGGACCGCACCCTCGGTGGCGCCGGCGTGGCCAACACCGTCAGCCTGGTGGGCGGCAGCGTCAGGCTGTCAGGCAAGGGGGCGGACGCCGGCATCGACCTGGGTGCCGTGACGATGGAGGCGGCGCCGCGTGCCGATCACGTCGGCGCCCCTTACGCCGGCATCGGGCGGGGGCCTTCCTGATCGGCTTCTTCTGCCGCTGGACGATGGCGAATGTCCGCCAGACGGCACATGAGCCCCAGCATCAGTAGACCAGGTATGCCCATGGCCGCACAAATGGTGAAATACAGTGGCCAGGAGTCCAGGCGGTCGGCCAATATCCCGCTGCTTCCTGCCAGCATGTCCAGGGGCAGGGTGGCCAGGCTGGACAGCAGAGCATATTGTGTGGCCGTGAAGCCTGCGTCGCACAGGCGGGAAAGAAAGCTTGTGAAGGCTGCCGAACTCATGCCGCCGGCGAAGAATTCCAGTCCGACCACCACAGCTAGCAAAATGATGTTATGCGGCTGGGTAGCCAGCACAACATACATCAGATTGGTGCCAACCATAAGACAGCCGCACAGCAGCAGCGACCGCATGTGACCCAGCCGACTTGCTAGCTGCCCGCCGCAGATGGCGCCACCGATGGCGCAGGCTAGACCTAAGAGCTTTGAGACTGTGGCGATCTCCAGCTTGGAATAGCCGTCAGATAGATAAAAGTTGGTGGCCATGACGTTCACAAACACGTCACCGATCTTATAGACCGCGACGAATACCACGATAGCCAGCCAGCCGCGCCGGGTGGCGAAGCGGGTGAAAGGCGCTATTACCGCGTCGCGGACCCAAGCCTTAAAGTCATGATGCTGCATAATCGGTGGGTGGGTGGGTTCCGCAGCGATCAGCACCGTCACCATGCCTACAGCGACCAGCGCTGCCATGATCGCATACACAGTGGGCCAGGACACCACTGTTGCTAGATACAGGGCGCCAGCCCCGGCCACGATCATGCCCAGGCGATAGCCGATCATATAGGCGCTGGTTCCGGGCCCCATGAGCGTGTCGGGCAGCAATTCTACACGCATCGCATCCAGCACGATGTCCTGGCTAGCGGAAGCGAAGGCGGTAGCGATCGTGGCCACAGCCAGCCAGTAAAGATTCGTGGCGGGGTCGCTGGACGCCATGGCCAGCAAGGCCAGCATCAGGGCCGCCTGGGTCACCAGGGCCCAGCCGCGTCGTTGACCCAAGCACTGCGTTAGCCACGGTAGGGGCAGCCGGTCGATCAATGGCGCCCACAGCGGTTTGAATATGAATGGGCTACGCACCATGGCGAACAGGCCGATGGCGGTGCGGCTGACGTGCACCTCGGTCAGCCAGGCCGACAGGGTGGAGAACAGCAGGAAATAAGGCAGCCCGCTGGCGAAGCCCAGGAACAGCACCGTCAGCACCCGGCGGTCCAGCCAGAGGGTCCATCCGGCGGCGGGTGCGGCGGATGGCGGAATCGACGGTGCGGTCATGGAGGCGGCGCTATCCCATAATGACATGTTGAAAGGGGGCATCATCGCCTGCGCGGCACGCCCCCGTCCAGGCTTCACGCCATCACACCGGCAGCCCGGCCGCGAACAGCCCCGTCACCTGCCGCGCCAGGGCGTCGGGTGGAGGCGCGCCGGTCTGGCGATTAAGGCGGCCATCGACCATCAGGCAGGCCAGGCCGTGGACCAGGGCCCAGGCGGCCATTACCGCGGCCTCGCGCTTCTCCTCCGGCACCAGGCCGGCCACCCGGGCGGCCAGGATGGCGTAAGCGCTTCCGGCGGGGGGCGGCTTTGGCGGCAGGTCGCCGAGCGGCGCCCCGAACATGATGCGGAACAGGGCTGGGCGCTCCAGCGCGAACAATACATAGGCCACGCCTTGCTCCACCAGCGCCTGGCGTGGGTCCGCCGCCATGTCGGCCCGGGCCAGCCGGTCGCGCAGGTCGGCGTAGCCTTGCTCCGCCACCGCCGCCAGCAAATCGGCCTTGTCGGCGAAATGGCGGTAGGGCGCCATGGCCGACACCCCGGCCCCCCGCGCCGCCGCCCGCAGGGTCAGGGCCTCCACCCCGCTTTCCTCCAGCAGGGCCAGGGCCGTGCGCACCAGGGCGTCGCGCAGGTTGCCATGATGATAGCCCGCCTTCTCTGTTGACACTGTAAACATCCTCACTTTAAATGCTGGCATGTTTACGAAGTAAACTTCAAGGGGAGGCTGTCATGCAACAGCGCCGCGCTTCGGTCGACCTGTCCGCCTATCCGGACCTGGTGGTGATCTACCTGGGCTTTCATGTGAACAGCCTGCGCGGGCTGCTGGGCCTGGCCCGGCTGGGGCGTGGCCTGAACCGCGTCGCCCGGGATTTTCCCGATGGCTTGCTGGCACATGAGCAGCTGTTCTACGGCCTGCGCCATCTCGGCATGCGGCAGTATTGGCGGGACCTGGACAGCTTGGAGCGCTTCACCCGCAGCGAACCGCACAAGACCTGGTGGCGGGATTTCTTGGCCAAGGACGCCGGCGCGGGCTTCTGGCATGAGACCTACCGCCGCCAAGGCGGGATGGAGGCGGTGTACGTCAACATGCCCGATCCCATCGGCTTCGGCACCTTCGCCGCCGCCCGCACCCCCACCGGCCCGTTCATGAGCGCGCGCGACCGCCTGGCCGCCGGCTGAGCGCGTGCCGACTGGGGCCTTTATCCCCTGTCCGTTTTGCGGGACTATCGGCGGCCCCCTTCCGGGGGGCTTGGGATATCGCGTTGGACGGAGGGGCATATGGGGACGAACCGGCTACGGCTGTTGGCGGGCGTGACGTTGGGCTGGGCGCTGCTGGCCGGCGCGGCGCCGGCGGCCGAAAAGGCGCACCCGTGGGCGCTGGAGCTGCACGGCGGCGCTGGCACGGTCGACCCCGCCAGGCTGACGCCGGAGGCGGCGGCCGCCTACCAGGCGGGCATGACCGCGGCGCTGGAGGCCGGCACCGCCGTGCTGAAGTCCGGCGGCACGGCGCTGGACGCGGTGGAGGCGGCGCTGAAGGTGCTGGAGGATGACCCCCTGTTCAACGCCGGCCGGGGTGCGGTCTTCACTGCCGCCGGCCGCAATGAGATGGATGCCGCCATCATGGACGGCGCCACCCTGAAAGCGGGCTCCGTCGCCACCGTCACCCACACCCGCCACCCCATCAGCCTGGCCCGGGCCGTCATGGAAAAGACGCCACATGTCATGCTGGCGGGCGAGGGCGCGGACGCCTTTTCCAAGGAGGCGGGCCTGGAACAGGCCGACCCCGCCTGGTTCTTCACCGAGCGGCGCTGGCAGGCGCTGGTGAAGGAACTGACGGAGAAGGGCCTACCCGTGCCGCCGCGTCCGCAGGGCGCCCCGGCGGAACCGGACAAGCACACCCTGCTGGACCTCAGGAACTTCGAACCGGCGGACGCCCATCGCTTCGGCACCGTGGGCGCTGTCGCCGTGGACGCCAAGGGCAACGTGGCCGCCGCCACCTCCACCGGCGGCATGACGGCCAAGCGGCCGGGCCGCATCGGCGACAGCCCCATCATCGGCGCCGGAACCTATGCCTCCAACCAGTCCTGCGCCGTGTCGGCCACCGGGTCGGGCGAGTATTTCATCCGCTTGACCGTTGCGCGCGAGATCTGCGCGCTGGTGCAGTACCAGCATATGAAGCTGCAGGCGGCGGTGGATGAGGTCATCCAGCACCGGTTGACGGCCCTGGGCGGCGACGGCGGCGTCATCGCCGCCGCCCCCGACGGCACGCTGGCTTGGGGCTTCAACACCACCGGCATGTACCGCATCCGGGTGAAGCAGGGCGGCACGGCCGAATTCGGCATCTTCAAGGACGAGGGCGCCGCCAAGGCCCACCCCCAGAATGAACCCTGAGCCGATGAACCTTGAGCCGATGCGCCGGCTGCTCGCGGCCTGTGTGGCCGCTGTCCTGTCCCTGCTGCCGCTGGCCGCGCGGGCGGACGATGCCCTGCTGCTGATCCGCCCGGCCCAGGTCTGGACGGCGGAGGAGGCGGCACCCCACGCCGGCTGGGCCGTGCTGGTGCAGGGCGACCATATCCAGGCCGTGGGGCCGGAGGCGTCGCTGGGCGCGCCGGCCGGCGTCACGGTGCTGGACTTGCCGGGCGCCACGCTGCTGCCCGGCCTGATCGACCTGCATTCCCACCTCTTCCTGCACCCCTATAACGAGGCGCCGTGGGACGACCAGGTGCTGCGCGAAAGCCTGTCCTACCGCACCCTGCGGGCGGGGCGGCAGGCCACCGCCACCCTGATGGCGGGCTTCACCACCCTGCGTGATTTGGGCACGGAGGGGGCGGGCTATGCCGACGTCGGCCTGAAGAAAGCCATCGAGGATGGGCTCGTCCCCGGTCCGCGCCTGTTTGTCGCCACCCGGGCCATCGTCGCCAGCGGCGCCTACGGCCCCTCCGTTGCCAAGTTCCGTGAGGACATGGACCTGCCCCAAGGCGCGGAGGAGGCGAGCGGTGAGGCGGCGGTGGCCGCCGCCGCCCGCGGCCAGGCGGCGCGCGGCGCGGATTGGATCAAGTTCTACGCCGACTACCGCACCGGGCCGGACGGTGGCACCCGTCCCACCTTCAGCCAGGCGGAGATGGCGGCCCTGATCGCCGCCGCCCACGACACCGGCCGCCCGGTGGCCGCGCACGCGGCGTCGGATGAGGGCATGCGCCGGGCCGTGCTGGCCGGCGTGGACACCATCGAGCATGGCTATGGCGGCACCGACGCCACCTTCAAGGAAATGGCCAGGCGGGGCGTCGCCTACCTGCCCACCCTGACGGCGCCGGAGGCCACCAGCCGCTATTTCAAGGGCTACATCCCCGGCCAGTCCCCTCCGACGCCGGCCATGCAGGCGGCGGAGGCCGCCTTCCGCCGTGCCTTGAAGGCGGGGGTCACCATCGGCTGCGGCAGCGACGTGGGCGTCTTCGCCCATGGCGAGAACGCGCGCGAGCTGGCGTGGATGGTGCGCTACGGCATGACCCCGGCCCAGGCCCTGACGGCGGCCACGGCCACCAATGCCCGCATCCTGGGCCAGGCCGACCACCTGGGCCGCATCCACGCCGGCCTGCTGGCCGACCTGGTGGCGGTGAACGGCGACCCCACCCAGGACATCGACGCCGTGGGCCACGTCGTCTTCGTCATGAAGGGTGGTGTCGTGTATCGCAAGCCGTGAGGGGAAGGGGCATGCAACTGTGGAGCCTGCCTGAAGCGATCGATGAGGCGCTATGGCGTCTGGAGAGCGACCTGACGCAAGGCCGAGCGCGTGAGGATCGCGTGCGGCGGGCCGTGTCCCTGCTGGCCGACCTACCGCCCCAGAAGCTGGCGGCGGCGGGGCAATTTATTCGCGACGCCCTCGTGCCCGTGCCACCGGCGCCGTTGAAGTTCTTGCAGCGATGGCTGGGCGGTGTCCAAGGGGAAAGAGACCTGCTTCGCACAACGCCGGGCCTTGAGTACCTGTTTCTATTTCATCGTGATGGGCACTTACGGGAAGCCGCACTACACAAGATAGACGAGGCGCCGCCAGGGGTATTCTGGATCGCCGCGATCGCCTACCGGCAGAACGACTGGGTTGCGGCGGTACGGGCCGCCGCCCGCCGTTGTGTCGCGAGAGTGGCGGCCCACGTGGGGCCCGAAGGTATGGCCGATACCGCCTTTTTCCTGTTGGCCCGCGTGCCAACCTGGGGGCGGTGGCGGCTTGAACCCCAAAGCGATCCGGAAAACCTGTTCCTCATGAGGCCGGAAATGGCCGATGCCCTGGCCCGCCGCATAGGCGGCGCCACCCATGGGCCTGTGGGCAGCGTGCTGCGCCAGGCCTTGCGTCAGCCCTACATGGATAGCCATCTGCCCGCCCTCGCCACGAACGCGGTTCAACCCATCGTGCGCATGGTGGCCCTGCACACCCTGATCGAAGCGCAGGCCGCGTGGCCGGAGGGGTGGGATCGGGAGATGATCAACAAGCCGTTCAATATCTACCGCCCAATTCGGCAGTATGCGACCAGACCCGTCGCCCGCCCAGCCTCCAAGAGCCACTACCTGGAACAGGCAGCCCGCGACCGCTCCGTGGTCGTTCGCCGTCTGGCGGCGGCAACCCTGGCCCAAGCATTGGGGCGCGAGGATGCGGCTGCCTGGGAAATGTGGGGGCCATTGCTGGCCTTGCTGGAACAGGATTCCGACCGCTCCATTAGAAACCGCATCGCTTTCATTCGATGCCGTCTCGCGCAGGCACGCGACCCGTTGGTACCGCGTCTTGAGGCGCTTGCCGGTGGCGGGCGCCACGACCCTGATCGCGATTCCGACCGGGGCCGAGAGGTCGAGCTTTAAGGTATTCTGGTCCAGCCTGTCTCAAGCCTTCGCCGCCGCCCAGGCGAAGCGGGACCATCCGGGCTGCAATCCATCGCCGGCATATCCGGTGTTGCCGTTCGTCTGTTGACGCGACCGTTTGCCGACAGGCGCGCTTCGTTCCCGTGTGGGATTTCCATTCGCTGGTGTGTCGGGTCTGGAACTGGTCGACGTGGGCGAAGCTTCACCTCTGCGGTGCGCCTCCGCCTAGACCCGTGGGGTGCGCCCAGATGCTGAAAGGAATCCCATGAATTTCATCGATACCGATGTCTTGCGGATATCTTATCTTGAATATGGCGAGAGCGATGGTTGGCCGGTCGTGCTGTCGCATGGCTTTCCCTATGACGTCCACGCTTACGACGAGGTCGCTCCCGTCTTGGCGGGTGCTGGCGCAAGGGTCATCGTGCCCTATCTCCGAGGTTTCGGGCCGACGCGATTCCTGTCGGACGCGACGATGCGAAGCGGTCAGCAATCGGCGTTGGGCCACGACGCCGTTCAGATGCTGGACGCTCTTGGAATTGAGCGGGCCATCCTGGCTGGTTATGACTGGGGGGACTGGCCTCCTGCGTCGCGACCGCGCTCTGGCCGGAACGGGTGACGGGTCTGGTTTCGTACGCCGGATACGACATCATCGATGTGGAAAGGCTCGGTCACGCCTATCCGCCCGCCCAGGAGCAAGCCGTCTGGTATCAACACCTTTTCCAGCACGAGCGAGGCCGCGAATGTCTGGACCTCCACCGACGTGAGCTATGTCGTATCCTTTGGGCGCAGTGGTCGCCCGGATGGGCGTTCGATGATGCCACATTTGAGCGGACGGCGGCTTCGTTCGACAATCCGGATTTTGTCGATGTCGTGATCCACTCCTACCGCTTCGGCTTCGGGTTGGCCGAGGGTGACCCTGCCTTCGCCGGTCTTGAGGGGCGGCTTCGTGACAAGCCGCCGATCAACGTGCCCGCCATCACCCTCGACGGAACGCAAGATCCGCTCAAGCCGGGCGGTACCGCCGGCCATTCCAAGATGTTCAAGGCCAGGCATGAGCACCGGATCGTCGAGTGCGGGCACAACCTGCCCTGGGAAGCCCCCCAAAAATTTGCCGATGCGGTTCTCACCGTAAAAGGTTGGGGTGTTTAGGGGGCGCCGATACGGCCCGGCGCCCCCAAGTCGGCTTTTGGGTCGCCGTGGGGTCAGGCCGCCACCGCCATCGCCTTGGCGAAGCGTTGGAAGGCCGGGCGTTCGGCCAGGCGGTTGAGATAGGCGCGGAAGATGGGCTTGTCCTTGAACAGGCCCATGACGTCCAGGGCCCAGTACATCATGACGCCCCACTGGGTGTCGGCGGCGGTGAAGCGGTCGCCCACGGCGTAGTCATGGGCGCCCAGCGTGCGCTCCAGATTGGCCACCATGTCCTCGAACTTGCCGTAGGCCGCGCCCTTGCCGTCGTAGGGCCACTGGTTCATGTGCGCCACCAGGCAGGGGTCCACCACGGAATCGACGTAGATGACGCTGGTCAGGTAGGGGCCGCGGCGCGGGTCGTCCAAGGCGGGGGCGAGCCCGGCTTGGGGGAAGGCGTCCGCCAGGTAGAGGGTGATGGCCGCGCGCTCCGTCACCACCACCTCCCCATGGGATGTGGTGTGCCGGATGGCGGGCACCTTCTTGTGCGGCTGGATGGCGCGATAGCTTTCCGGCGCGCCGCCCTCGGCGCGTATGTCGATGATCTCGCTTTCATAGGGCACGCCCAGTTCCTCCAGCAGGTAGTGGATGCTGGACGAGCGGGTATGTGGGCAATGGAAGAAGGTGAGCATTCGTGCCTCCCGGGTTTGGTGTCGGGAGTGACTTTATCGCCTGCTACTGACAGGATATGGCAGTAGCAGGCGCGTCCCTTACAAATAGTCTGCCGCATGGGTGCGGGGACGAAAAAAGGCGGCGCCCCCGAGGACGCCGCCTTTCGTCACTGGTAAAGCCGGGTGTCGCTTACGGGCGGCCCAGGAAGTCCATCTTGCCCAGTTCCACGCCGTTGTGACGCAGGATGTCGTAGGCGGTGGTGACGTGGAAAAAGAAGTTGGGGATGGCGAAGAACAGCAGGAAGGCCTGGCCGGGGAAGTGCACGTCCTCGCCCCGGATCTTCAGAGTGATGGTGCGTTCCTCACTGCCGTCGATTTGGGCCGGGGTCACGCTCTTCAGGAAATCGACCGTCTTGGCGATGCGGGCCTGCAGGTCGGCGAAGGTGGTCTCGGTATCGGGGAAGCTGGGGACGTCGACGCCGGCCAGGCGGGCGGCGGCGCCCTTGGCGGCGTCGCTGGCGATCTGGATCTGGCGGGCCAGCGGGTGCATGTCGGGGGCCAGGCGGGCGTTCACGAGCACCGCCGGGTCGATCTTCTTGGCCTCGGCATGGGCCACGGCCTTGTCCAGGATGGCGGACAGGTTGCCCAGAAGGCGCAGGAACACCGGCACGGACGCCTGGTACATGGAAAGCGACATCGGGTGCACTCCGATAGGGTTGGAATGGCGGCCAAGATACGGGCGCCCGATGGGACGGATGTGCGCCCGATCACCCTTGCGCTTGAATTTTACATGACCGGTGTGGCGAACGCCCTTTAAAAGCGGAGGTTGAGGCCGACGCGCGCCACCCGGTCGGTCAGGCCCCGGATGTTGCCGGCGTCCTGGCGCAGCTCCAGGCTGCCGTTCACGCTCAGCGTCTGGCCCCAGCTGCCGGTGGCCACGGGGGCGGCGTAGCTCAGCGCCATGTCGGTTTCCGCCCCGTCCGGCCGCAGCGACACCCGCGTGGGCGTTGTGGTGGCATAGCCCTGGTCGTCCACGCTGGTCATCAGCAGGGTGGCGGTGCCGGCGACCACGCGCAGGGGGCGGCGCCACACGGCCGTCAGGCTGTCGCCCCCCGTCACCGCGTCGCGCTGGGCCAGCGCCAGGCCATAGGATCGGGCCAGCAGCGGCCCGATGCCACTGATGACGCCGTGGGCGCTGTCCGCCGCGCCGGTGCGGGCCAGACTGGCGTCCAGCATCAGGCTGCCCCCCGCCACACGGTGACGGCGGTGGCCAGCCCCAGGGAAACGGTGTCGTTATGGTCGCCCAGGCCCAGCACCCCGCCGCCGCGATAGCGGCTGCCCAGAAGGCCGTCGCGTTCATCCAGCAGGCTGGCCGACAGGCTGGTGGTCCAGCCCGGCCCCAGGGTCCAGTTCAGGCCGGCGGCCACGGCATCGGCCTGCCGATCCAGCCCGCCGCCGGTCAGCACGGGCCCGCGCCAGGGGTTCCAGTCGCCGCCCGCCAAGTCGCGCCGGGACAGGCCGTCGGCGCCCGGCGCGCCGGACCAGCTGAGCGCCAGATGGGCGCCGCCCAGGGCGCGTCCCACCCAGCCGTCCAGGTCGGCGCCCAGCGCCGCAAAGCCGCCGCCCTGGGCCAGCCCGGTCAGCGCGGTTGACACGCCCAGGGTGCCGGCGGCGTCCGCCACCGGCGTGCCGTCGCCCCACAACGCCTGCGCGAAGGAGGCGGCGGCGGGGAAGCCCTGGCCGGCCGCGAGCGTCAGGCCGCCCTGGCTGTAGGCCAGGGCCCAGCCGTCATGCCCGGCGTAGCCATCGCGTGGTGCCAGGGGTTGGGCCAGCGGTTGCAGACGACCGACGACGTCCAGGCCGGGGCTGCCGGTGTAGGCCAGCATCAGGCTGCCGCCATCGGCGAACTTGGTGCTGCTGGTGGTGACGGTGGGGGCGGGCAGCGCCGCGGTGATGGAGGAGGCGGAGACCGGCTGCTTGGCGATCAGGCCGCTGAGATTGACGGTGAAGTTGCGCTGATATCCATCGAAGGCGGTGTAGCTGGCCAGTTGGGCGCTGATGCTGCCCAGCGCGCCCAGGGCGCCGCCGGTGATCAGGCTGCCCGTCAGGCTGGTGACGGGCAACGACTTGCCATTGGCCTCCACCACCGACAGGGTGCCCAACGGCTTGAACGCCGCCGTCAGGTTCATAAGACCGTTGCCGTAGGTGTTGTCCACACCCTTCACGCCCATGTCGGTGGCCGAGGCGAACAGCACGGCGGTGGCGGTGCCGTTGCGGTACAGCACGGGCCAGGTGGCCTCCAGCAAGGCGACGGCGCCGGACACCATGGGGGCGGCCATGGACGTGCCGCTCCAATAGGCCAGGGCGTTGCTGCCGTATTGGATGCCGGGGGCGACGATGCTTTCCCCCGGCGCCATCAGCCAGAGGGAGGCGTAGCTGACCCGCGTCGTCCCCGCGACGGCATAACCGGCACCGGGCGTGTTGGAAAAGCTGGACAGCTTGTTGGCGCCGCTGACCGACCCGGCGAAGGCCAGGTGGCTCAGGGCGGCCGCCGACAGGCCGGTGGAATTGGCGCCGCCGTTCAGGATGGTGGCGGAATTGCCGCCGGCGAACACCAGCACGGCGCCCTTGGCCGCGGCGTAGTTGATGGCGGTGACGATGCCGCTGGTGGGCAGGTAGGTCAGCGACAGGTTGATGACCTTGGCGCCGGCGTCGGCGGCCTTGGTGATGCCGTTGGCGACATCCGCATCCGTCCCGCTGCCGCTGACGTTCAGCGCCTTTTCCGACAGGATGGTGGCCTTGGGCGCCACGCCGGCCATGCCGGCCCCCGTGCTGGTGACGGCGCCGGCGGCGATGGCGGCCGTGGCGGTGCCGTGCCCGTTATCGTCGGTGTAGCCCTTGGGGCAGGTGAAGGAGCGGGCGGCGCAGGCGGAGGCGGTGGACACGCGGCCAGTGACGTCCGCCTGGGTCGCCACCACGCCGGTATCGACCAAGCCGATGGTGACGCCGCTGCCGCCGGTGGCCGCCACCTCGATGGCGTTGGTCAGGCCCAGTTGCGACCACCAGCCGGCGGAGTAGCCGGTGGCGTAGGTCTGCGCCGCGGCGACGCCGGGCAGGCCGGCACCCATCAGGCCGGCGCCCATCAGCAGCCCCAGCCGGGCCAGGCGGATCAGGGGGGCGCGGGGGCGCCTGTTCTGGGCCGTCATGTTATGCTCTCCCGGCCGCCTTTGGGGCCTGATGAACGGCCCGTTCTGGGCGCGCGATGGCGGTCAGCCTACGCCATTCCGGCTAGGCTGTGACTCGGCCATCTGGATAGGGTGGCCACTTGTTCAAGACGTGCGGGGACGGGCAACCGCGTTTGCCGGGTAACAGTAATGCGCGAAAGGCCCTCAAGAAGACTGGAAAAGTATAAAACGGGGCAGTACATAACGAGACCGGCTTGCTGCCAGACTTGAAGGGGCGTTCGCGCCCGCGACCGTCGGATACCTCCGTCGCTACTCTTAAAGTCTTGGAATTCCGGCCGGTTTTTCGGGTTTCACGAGGTGGGTCATGGCACTGGAAAAGGCGGGGCGCTGGGCGCCCGATAGCTGGCGGTCTCGGGAAGTGCGGCAGATGCCGGCCTATCCCGACACCCGGCGCCTGGAAGCTGTGGAGGCTCGCCTCGCCAACTATCCGCCGCTGGTCTTCGCCGGCGAGGCCAGGCGCCTGAAGGATCACCTGGCGCGGGTGGCCAAGGGTCAGGGCTTTCTGCTGCAGGGTGGCGACTGCGCCGAAAGCTTCGCCGAGTTCCATCCCAACAACATCCGCGACACCTTCCGCGTGATGCTGCAGATGGCGGTGGTGCTGACCTTCGGCGGCGCCACCCCGGTGGTGAAGGTGGGCCGCATGGCCGGCCAGTTTGCCAAGCCGCGCTCCGCCGACCTGGAGGATATCGGCGGCGTCTCACTGCCTTCCTACCGTGGCGACATCATCAACGGCTTCGACTTCACGGCCGACGCGCGGGTGCCGGATCCGGAGCGCATGGTGCAGGCCTACAACCAGGCCGCCAGCACGTTGAACCTGCTGCGCGCCTTCGCCCAGGGCGGCTATGCCGACCTGCACAAGGTGCACCAGTGGAACCTGGGCTTCGTCGACCGCAGCCCGCAGGGCGAGCGCTACCGCGACCTGGCCAACCGCCTGGATGAGGCGCTGGCCTTCATGGCCGCCTGCGGCATCACGGCGGAGACCACCGCCCAGATCCGCGAGACGGAGTTCTTCACCAGCCATGAGGCCCTGCTGCTGCCCTATGAGCAGGCGCTGACCCGCGTCGACAGCACCACGGGCGATTGGTACGACGTTTCCGCCCACATGCTGTGGATCGGCGACCGCACCCGCCAGCCCGATGGCGCGCATGTGGAATTCCTGCGCGGCGTGAAAAACCCCATCGGCCTGAAGTGCGGCCCGACCACGGACCCGGATGAGCTGATCCGCCTGATCGACATCCTGAACCCGACGGACGAGGCTGGCCGCCTGACCCTGATCGCCCGCATGGGCCATGACAAGGTGGGCGATAAGCTGGCGCCGCTGCTGCGCCGCGTGCGCGACGAAGGCCGCACCGTGGTGTGGAGCTGCGACCCCATGCACGGCAACACCATCAAGTCGGCGACGGGCTACAAGACAAGGCCCTTCGAGCGCATTTTGGCCGAGGTGCGGGGCTTCTTCGAGGCCTGCCGGGCTGAAGGCGTGCATGCCGGCGGCGTGCATTTCGAGATGACCGGCCAGGACGTGACGGAGTGCACTGGTGGCGCCCAGGCCATCACCGAGCACGCGCTGGCCCAGCGCTACCACACCGCCTGCGACCCGCGCCTGAACGCCAACCAGGCGCTGGAACTGGCCTTCCTGGTGGCGGAGGGGCTCAAGGCCTCCCGCTCCGGCCAGCCGCGGCGGACCGAGGCTGCCGAGTAAGGGCTGTTTCGATACCGGAATGAAAACGGGCGGGGCCTCACGGCCCCGCCCGTTTTATTTGCTACACCTAATGGCCCTGCGCATGGGCGACCGCGCCCAGGGATAGCCCGCGACCGCGGGCGCCGCAGATTTCCGGGGAGCGGAGCGAACTGGAAATCGAGGACAAGGCAAGCCGGCGGATGCCGGCGCCCGCCGCTTGAGGGCGCATCAAGCCAAGGCCGCGTCCAGGGTGATCTCGGCGTTCAGCACGCGCGACACCGGGCAGTTGGCCTTGGCCTCGGCGGCCAAGTCCTGGAACTTGCCGGGCTCGATGCCCGGGATCTTGGCGCGCACCGTCAGCTTCACGGCGGAGATGCGCCAGCCGCCCCCTTCACCCTCCATCGTCAGCACCGCGTCGGACTTGATTTCCTCCGGGGTGAAGCCGGCGCCGGACAGCATGAAGGCCAGCGCCATGCTGAAGCAGCCGGCATGGGCGGCGGCGATCAGTTCTTCGGGGTTGGTGCCTTTGCCATCGCCGAAGCGGGCGATGTAAGAATAGGGCACGCTGGACAGCGTGGCGCTCTGCGTCGTCAAGGTGCCGTCGCCATCCTTGCCGGTCCCGTGCCAGACGGCGTTCGCGGTGCGCTTCAACTGGGCCATGACGATCCTCCTCGATGCAATGGAATACACCCTTGGCCGCTCTATCGACGGCCTGGGCGCTGGGGGTAGAGTAGCAAGCTATCGTGTCAGTTCCATGCGGCGACCCCCGTGATGCGCTGATCGCAACCATTCCAGGCCGTCCATGCATCACCTTTCGCGCCGCCTATATTTTCCCCCGCCGGCCGCCCCGTGAGCCGCCGGCTCCTGTGGGCCGGCCTGCTGACGGCGGTCCTGCTGCACCCGATGACGGTCTGCGCCCAGGCTTACCAGGACAAGGCGTGGCAGCGGGTGGACGCCGCCACCCTGGCCTTCCATGGTGAAATCCTGCCCCGCCGCTTCCTGCCGGGCGAACATCCGGTCGGGGACGCTGACCTGCTGGCCCGCAACCTGACGCCGGAGACGCGGACCCTGGTGCTGGAGTCCGGGGGCGGCGACGTGGCGGTGGCGCTGGAAATGGCCCGCCTGATCCATGGGCGGCAGTTGGACGTGGTGGTCGAGGGGCGCTGCGCCTCGGCCTGCGCCCTGCTGCCCTTCCTGGCGGGCCGGCGTAAGACGGTGGCGCCCGGCGGGGTGGTGGAATTCCATTCGACCAACAGCCTGGACCCGCGCGACACGGCCGATGCCCGCGCCCGCCTGACGGCGCAAATGGAGGCTATCCGCGGCCAGATCCCCAACTTGGCCCAGGACGGCGTGACCGTGACGCCGCCCGACCTGGGGGGCGCCACGGTGGAGGCCATCCTGGCCGCTCGCCGCCAGAACGCCGCCGGGCTGCGCCAGGCCATCGCGGCGCTCTACCGGGAATGGGGCGTCGCCCCGGCCCTGCTGGATGACATCGACCAGGCCGCCGACGCCTATCTGGCCGATCATCCCGGCGTGGCGCGCGATCAGGTGTGGTGGTGCCTGGCGCCGGGGCTGTTGGCCGGCCGCTATGGCGTGACGGGACTGGAGGCACCGGCGGGGCCCCCGCCGGCGGACGTGCTGGCCAATCTGGAACGTACCGTTGGCGGCGCGCACCTCGTGCGCGAGCGATAGCACGCCTCAAGAGGCGTGGGGTTCCATCCACCAGCGCCGGCTGAAGGTCAGCACGTCGTCCATCTGCCGGTCCAGGACGCCCAGCATGCCGCCGGTCCACGTTTCGAACGCTGCGTTGCCGTCCAAGGTGCGCACGTTCTGCGGCAAGGTGCGAATCAGGGCCGTGGCGTTCTCGCCCCGGCCATAATCATGGCCCAACTGCTGGAAGTAAAAGCCGGGCAGTGTGAAGCGGGGCCGGCCGCGATAGGCCAGGACCACGGTGTCATAGCTGCGCTCATCCAGGGTGGCGGCGGCTTGCAGCAGGACGCGCAGCACATCCAGCGGCGTGGCCGTGGGCGCCGCGCCCCAGACGTCCACCACCAGGGTGCCCGGCAGCACCAGGCCCCGGTGATAGGCCACGACATGGACGGGGGTGTTGCGCGGGTCCTGGTCCAGCGCACGGGCCACGGGCAGGGTGACGCTGACCAGATTCCATCCGGCAACGACAATGGCCACGACGGCCAGGCCCAAGGCCCCCTTCACCCATTTGGTCAACACCCATACCCCGCCAACCGACGCGCTGGCGCCATGCTAGCGTTCCTATGGAGGATTGCAATCCATAGGCGTAAAACATTTAAATATTAATCTGTTAACGCGAAGTCCATAGCCATCTCGGCATGCAGCCGCGTCGTGTCGAATACCGGCAGATCACTGTCGCCCTGACCCATGATCATGCCGATTTCGGTGCAGCCCAGAATGACGCCATCGGCACCCGCCGCGCGCAGGCGTTCCACCTCCGCCAGGATGGCGGCCTTGGAGCCGGGCAGCACGATGCCCCGGCACAGTTCCTCGTAGATGATGCGGTGGACGGTGTCCCGCCCGGCGGCATCCGGCACCAGCGCATCCACGCCGTAGTGCTGGGCCAGGTGGCCGCGGTAGAAGTCCTGCTCCATGGTATAGCGCGTGGCCAGCAGGGCCGGGCGGGTGCTGCCGGCCGCCTTCAGGGCGCCGCCGGTGGCGTCGGCGATGTGCAGCAGGGGGATGCTGGTCGCGGCGCGCACGGCGTCCGCCGTCTTGTGCATGGTGTTGGCGCCGATCATCAGCGCCTCGGCGCCCGCGTCCTGCAGGCGGCGGGCGGCATCGGCCATCAGGGCCCCGGCGCCGGTCCAGTCGCCCGCCTGCTGTTTGGCCGCCACCTCGGCGAAATCCACCGACCACAGCAGCACACGGGCGGAATGCAGCCCGCCCAGCCGGTCACGGGCGATGGTGTTGAGATGGCGGTAATAGAGCGTGGTGCTTTCCCAGCTCATCCCCCCGATCAGGCCTAGCATACGCATGGTGGATGCCCCCTTTGCTCAGCGCGGGAGAAACGCTCTCACAGCACCATGGCGGCCGCCAGCTTGAACGGCGCACGGGTGCGTTGCACCCGGGCCAGCAGCCAGGCACCCTCCAGCGCGATGAAAAAACGCGCCGCCCGCTCACGTGGGTCGCTGACGCCCAGGCGCTCGGCGTGGCCCGCCGTGCGCACGGCCCAGTCCTCCAGCACCTCCGCCACCACGGCGGACAGGCGGGTACTGTCGGGAATGGCGCCGATGACCAGGGCGGTGACGGGGCAGCCGTCGCGCCAGTCCGACGCCTCGAACCAGTCGGCGATGGTGTCGGCCAGGGCGTGCACGCCGTCGGCGAAGGTGGGCGCGTCGGTGAAGGCCTGGTCGATCAGGCGGGCGATGCGGTGCCCGGCCAGGCGGGCCGCCTCTTCCGCCAGCTCTTCCTTGCCGCCGGGAAAGTGATGGTAGAACGACCCCTTGGGCGCGCCGCTGACGGCGATGATCTCGTTCAGGCCCACGCCATTGTAGCCCTTGCGCCGGAACAGGGTCACGGCGGTATCGACGAAATGCTTCTTGGCATCGGACGGGCGCGGCATGCCCCTTAATGCCAATTGTATGTCGGTCGGTCTAGTGATATCCCGTTCTATGGCGATCACCATAAAACGGATCGTGGCCGACGGGGGGAGGGGTGGATGACCGAAGATACGGGCGACCAGGCGGTGCGCATCACCACCGCGGACGGGGCCCAGTTGGCCGGCCGGCTGGCCCTGCCGCCGGATGGGCGCGAGCCCGGGCTGGCCGTGGTGCTGCATGGCGCCACCGGCGTGCCGCGAGACTACTACGCGCGTTTCGCCGCCTGGCTGGCGGCTGCGCGTGGCGCGGCGGTGCTGACCTATGACTACCGCGACTTCGGCGCGTCGGCCGCCGGGCCGGTCACCCGATCCGGCGCCACCATGGCGGCCTGGGGTGTGGTCGACCAGGCGGCGGCCCTGGACTGGCTGTGCGACCGCTATCCGGGGACCGAGATTTGGGTGGTCGGCCATTCCCTGGGCGGCATGTGCCTGCCCTTCCACGCCAATGCCGGGCGGGTGGCGCGGCTGATCGCCGTGGCCTCCGGTCCCGCCCATTGGAGCAAGCACCCGCTGAGCTACATGCCCTCGGTTCTCGCCTTCTGGTTCCTGCTGGGGCCGCTGGCCACCTTGTTGTGCGGTTATCTGCCGGGGCGGCTGCTGGGCCTGGGGGCGGACTTGCCCAAGGGCGTGTTCTGGCAATGGCGGCGCTGGTGCACCTCACGCGGCTTCTACCGGGTGGATTGGGGGCGGTCCATGCCCCACCCGGTGCCCGATCGCATGACCGGCGCCGTTACCCTGGTGGGCATCGCGGATGATGAGATGATGCCGCCAGAACGGGTGCGGCGCCTGGCGGATTTCTACCCGGCGGCCACCATCCGTCACCGGGTCATCACCCCGGCGGAGGCGGGGGGCAAGGCCATTGGCCATCTGCGCCTGTTCGCCGAGCGCAATGCCCGGGCGTGGCCGCTGTTGCTGGACGGTATTTCCTAGGCCGCCACGGCAACGGGTGCTGCGACCGCCCGTTCCAGCCGGCCCAGCAGGGTGCCGAACAGGACGGTCTCCGCCTGGCACATCAGGGCTAGGCGGGCGGGGTCCCAGGCGTTCAGAAGTCCCAGCCGCTCCGCCATGTCGGACAGGTGGCCCTGCTCTTCCGCCAGCAGGCTTTTCAACGAGATCTTGGACCCCGCCTGGCGCAGCGCCGTCTCATACAGGTGATAGAACCACACGGCGCGGAATTCCACGATCAGCGACATGTGCAGGTACAGCACCTTGGAACGGGGCGGTTCGCCCGCCAGGGCTTGTTCCACGGCGATGTCCAGCTTTTGGAAATACAGGCGGCCGGCGGCCGGCGACAAAAGGTCGGCCTGCACATAATCCATGGCGCGGCGGGCCGCGCCCTCGGCATGGCGCTTGAAAAAGAAGGCGTGGCGCGCCTCTTCCGCCAGGTGCTTCAGGGTGGGCAGATCCATGCCGGCGCCATGCTGGGTCGCCATGATCTTGTTGCTGCCCATATGTTCCATCAACGACAGCTCGTTCATGAAGCGGGCGTGGGACGCGGGCGTGCGCAACACGTCGGCCAAGAAGCTCCGGACCCGGGGGACCAAGGGGGCGTTGTCGGCCTCGAAGGCGCCGCGTACGGTATCCAGGGACTTCTGCATGATCTCAAAACCCTTCCGCAACCCGGTTTCCTTGCCCGGGCCGGCGCACTCTGCGCGCGGCGTTTGGCGCCGGGCAATAGGATTCGCCCCCCGTCCAAATAGGGGCCATCATTCGTCGCAGTTATGCCACCTTGCGCGCGCAGCCTGGCATCGATCGATGAGAACCAGGGTGGAACCTGCCATCATGCCCAGTTATGCGGTACCTGAACGCCCTGTGGCCCGGCGCCTCGGCCTACGCCACGGCGCCATGACGGCCCTGGCGCTGCTGATGACCATATCCCCGTTCATGGGTGACCTGGCCCGTGCCCAGGAGGGCGCGCCGGCCTACGACGACGGCGGCGACCAGTACGCCGGCGATCCGCCGGCGCGGGTGGGGCGGCTGGCGCGGGTGCAGGGCACGGTTTCCTTCCATACCGCCGACGGCACCCAGTGGGACCCCGCCACCCCCAATTACCCCCTGACCAGCGGCAACGCGCTGTGGACCGAGCCGGGGGCCAGCGCCACGGTGGATGTCTCCACCACCCGGCTGGTCATGGACGGCACCACCGAGCTGGATATCGACAGCCTGGACGACCGCGATCTCACCGCCGACCTGGCGCAGGGCCAGGTCTATGTGCGCATACGGGGCCTGTTGCCCGGCGAACGCTACAGCCTGCGCACGCCGCGTGGCCTGGTCACGCTGGAGGGGCCCGGCAGGTACGAGGTTTCGGCCGGCGATACCGACACCCCCACCCGCGTCACCGTGCTGGAAGGGTCGGCGCAACTCAGCGGCCAGGGCCTGTCCCTGCGGATCAATGGCGGGCAGACGGGGGAGATCACGGGCGACAATCCGCCCAACGTCAATGTGCGGCCGGCCGAGCACGACCCCTTCCTGACGGCCATGCTGCGCACCGACCGCGTCGGGTCCTCCACGCCCCCGCCGGACGTCATGGCCATGCCCGGCGCCGACGATCTGGGCGAATATGGCAGCTGGCAGGCCACGCCCGACTATGGCCAGGTCTGGTATCCGCAGGTCGAGTCCGACTGGGCGCCCTATCGCGACGGCCACTGGGCCTATGTGGCCCCATGGGGATGGACCTGGATCGATGACGCGCCCTGGGGGTTCGCCCCCTTCCACTACGGGCGGTGGGTGGATATCCATGGCCGCTGGGCCTGGGCGCCGGGTGGCGCCGTCGTGGTCGGCGGGCCGCCGCCGCCGCCGGTCTACGCCCCTGCACTGGTCGCCTTTTTCGGGGCCGGCGTCGCCATTGGCGTCAGCGTCGGCGGCCCCCATTATGACGACAGGGGGCATCCGCCTGTGGGCTGGTGCCCGCTGAGCTGGCAGGAGCCGTACCATCCCTGGTACCGGGCCAGCCCGCGCTATGTGGAATATGTGAACCGGCCCGTGGTCCGCAACCTGACGGTCGTGAACAACGTCACCAATATTACCATCAACAACTACGCCAACCGGCGCGGCGCCTCGATGATGCCGGCGGACGCCATGGTCGCCGGCCGCTACGGCCGCTATAACGGCGGCGCCCGGCCGTGGGATGAGCACCAGTTCGCCAACGCCCGCGCCGTCGTGGGGCGGCCGCCGGTGCAGCCCACCGTCGCCACCGCCGGCGTGACGCCGCAGGTGGCGCAGCGCCTGCACCTGCCCGACCCGCCGGGTGGAACTCCCGCCCCGCGTCCCGCCAACCCCGGCCCCCGGTTCGACCCACGGGCCGAGGGTGCCGGTCCCCGGCACCTGGACCTGCGCGGGCCTGATGGCGCCCCTGCCAGGGGACCGCAGGCCGGCGCGTTCCGGCCCGGGGACCTGCATCCCAACGGCAACAGGCCCAACGGCAACAGGCCCAACGGCAACGGGCCCGCAGCGGACCACCCTGGCGGATTCCGTCCGACGGACCGCCGGCCGGACGAGCCCGGGTTCCATCCGGGCCAGGCAGGGCCCGACCGGCCCGAGGGCGCCGCCTGGGCCAACCGGGGGCCTGGCGGACTGCCCACCCTGCGCGATCATAATCAGCCGCCCGGCCCGCCACCGGTGCACCAGGCGGCGCAGGAACGCCCCGGCCCCGCTCAGGCGCCCCAATCCGGGATGCCGCAGCCCGGCGGCCCGCCCCAGCAACCCAGCCACCAGGAAGGGGGCGCGGGCGGAACGCCCCATCCGGCGGGCCATCCGCCGCAGGGGCAGCCCGGCCCTGCCCAACAATCCGGCCCCGCCCAGGCCGGTCCTGACCGTCCGCACGGGGCGGCCACGGTCCCGCATGGGGAGGGCCATCGGCCGGACGCGCCGAACTTCGAGGAACGGCGCCAGCCGCAGGCGCCGCAGCCGCCGCGTCAGGCCGACCACCCCCAGCCGCAGCACGAGTTCCATCAACCGCCGAGGCCGCAGGAGCCGCAGATGCGGCCGCAGTCACCGCCAGAGCCCCGGCCCCATATGGACCTGCCCCCCCGGCCCGAACCGCAGCGCATGCCGCCGCCCCAGGCGCGGCCGGAAGCGCCGCATTCACAGCCCCCGCAGCATCCACAACCGCAGCAGCATCAGCAGGGGTCGGGCCATCCTAACGACCCCGGTCAGCCCCACCGCGACTGACGGCGCCCATCACAGATGCCGGCGGTGGGGTTCAGGCCTGTTCGGCCGCGCGGAAGCCGTCGTGGTGGCGGATCACTTCCTTGATGATGAAGTTCAGGAACTTGGCCGCGAAATCCGGATCCAGGTGGGCGCCCTCGGCCAGGCGGCGCAGGCGCTCGATCTGCGCCGCCTCCCGGCCGGGGTCGCTGCTGGGCAGGTCGATGCGCGCCTTCAGCGCCCCAACCTGCTGGGTGCACTTGAACCGTTCCGCCAGCATGTAGATCAGGGCGGCATCAATGTTGTCGATGCTGTCGCGCAGGCGTTTCAGTTCGGGATGAATGGCGGGGGCAGGGTGCTCGGCGCCGGACATGGCCACTCCTTCGGATCACGGACGGGCCCGACAGTACAGCCCGCCGCCGACCGCCGTCAGTGAAAATTATGAGGGGCTTTTGTAACAAACGGTCGCCTGTGGGCTGGAAGCCGCAACGGCCGATGCATAAATTCAGGCATTCATGAACCAAATTTGCGGGGGTGGCCATGGAGGCCGGGGGAGAGACGGGTGCCGCGCCGGGCGGATGGCAGTTGGCGCAGATGAACGTCGGCACGGCGCTTTACGCCATGGACGACCCGCGCATCGCCGATTTCGTGAACCAGCTGGACGAGATCAACGCCCTGGCCGAAGGCAGCCCCGGCTTCGTCTGGCGCCTGCAGTCCGACAGCGGCAACGCCACCGACATCCTGGTCAGCGACAACCCGCGTTTCCTGGTGAACATGTCGGTGTGGGCCTCGGCCGAGGCGCTGTTCGATTACGTCTACAAATCCGCCCATCGCGCCGTCATGGCCCGGCGGCGGGAGTGGTTCGAGCGGCCGGTGGATCTGTACCAGGTGCTGTGGTGGGTTCCCGCCGGCCATCGCCCCACCCCGCAGGAGGGGCTGGAGCGTCTGGCCCATCTGGAGCGGCACGGGGCCACGCCCCACGCCTTCACCTTCAAGCAGAAGCACCCGCACCCCGCCGCCCGGCCGGCGGCGCCCGAGGACATGGCGCCGGAGCCCCATTGCGTCGGCTGGGAGTGAGCCGCCCCGGGAAGGTCTCATTAAATCCCGGGGGGCGGCGTTTTTTCGCCACCTTTGGGCGGTGTCATGAAAGTGCCCGGCAAGGCCGGGACCTGTTCATGTCGAAAGGATCGAGACCATGCCCGTCCTGACCCGCCCCACCACCGGCGCCTCTCCGTCCGTCGGCCAAGCGTCTGCCAGCCAGGCTTCCGTTGTCCAGTCTTGGCGCCGTCGCGGGGTCGCCGCCCTGGCCCTGGCCTTCGGCCTGGCGTTGGCGCCGTTCATGACGGCCGGCAGCGCCCAGGCCGAGGTGGTCCATCACCGCGTGGTGCATCACCGCCACCACCATCACCACCATCACCACGTCCACCATGTGGCGCATCACGCCCCGGTGCATCATCCCCATGGCTAAGGCCGGGTTATGGCGGCCCGAGGCCGGACACTTTTGCGGGGTAACCCCGGCTCATCGGCCGGCCTGGAGCCGCAATTAAACCCCTGATGGAACGCCCTGACGGAACTTTACGGTCCCCAGGGCGTTTCCATATCCGTTCCGCCCCGCCCACCCGCCGGCCCCCTTTCAGAAAGGCCGGCCCATCCCAGGGGTGCCGTTGGGGCAAAGGGCATACCCCCGCCCGGACCACATTGTTTGCGGTGTTGCGACGTTTTTTCGCCACCATTGGGCGGTCCCCTGATGTCACGCCTTTCTTACGAGGAATGGAGGACGACCCATGTTCACGAAGTTGACCACCGCGGGCTGGGCCCGTACGGCGACCGCGCTGACCCTGGCCGCCGGCCTGGCGTCCGCCCCCGTCTTGAGCGCTGCCGCCTGGGCACAGACCGCGCCGCCCGAGGGCACGCCCATGCCGGGCACGCCGCAATCGGAAGACACCACCCGGGGCGGCACGCCGTCGACCCTGCCGCCGGCGCCGGATGCCACCAGCCCCAGCCCGTCCAATTCCCACGGCCTGCCCGGCGACCGCGCCGGGATGGGCCAGCAGCCCGGCCAGCCGGGCATGAACCAGCCGGACGTCTCGTCGCCTTCGGCCATGCCTCCGGCCCCGTCGGACCAGAGCGGTTCCATGTCCCCGTCGTCCTCGTCCGGCCAGGCGGTGACCGAGAAGCCGCCGGTGGTGCAACCGCTGCCGCCGCATGACCCGAATGACGACAAGGGCAAGGCCGCGAAGTCTGCCCATGCCAAGAAGTCGGCCAAGCACACGGCGCAGAAGAAGACCGATCCGGGCCAGAGCCCGGAAGAGGCCGCCCCGCCGCCCCCGGCGCCATCCAGCCCGGATAGCGGCACCACCGGCTCCACCAGCCAGCCGGACAATCCCCGTCTGTAAGGTGCGGCCGGACGCGCGCCTGCAAGGCACCCGTCCATCTCCCTTCAGGCGCGTCGTGCGAAACCCCCGGGACTCGGTCCCGGGGGTTTTGTCGTGACCGCATGGCTGTCGAATGATTTTTCAAAAAAGGCTTATTTATCTTATAAATTACCCATGGCGGCACGGGCCGTTCAAAAAGTGGCCCCGGAGGCTGGGGCCTACCACGCGAGGAACGTCCCATGCGAAGAATGCTTATGGCCCTGGCGGGCTTGCTTGTCGTGCCGCTGCTGATGCTGGCCCACCCGGCCAAGGCGGACGATACCAAGGATGCGGAACCCGCGCGCCAGGCCAACGGCCTGGCCTTGACCCCGCCTATGGGATGGAACACGTGGAACAAGTTCGCATGCGAGATCAATGAGGACGTCATCCGCAAGGCGGCCGACGCCATGGTGTCCTCCGGCATGGCGGGCGCCGGCTACAGGTATGTGGTGATCGACGACTGCTGGCACGGCGCCCGTGACGCCCATGGCGACATACAGCCCGACCCGGTCCGCTTCCCCTCCGGCCTAAAGGCGCTGGGCGACTACATCCATTCCAAGGGCTTGAAGTTCGGCATCTATTCCGACGCCGGCAAAGAAACCTGCGGCAAGCGGCCGGGCAGCCTCGGTCATGAATACCAGGACGCGGCCCAATACGCCGCCTGGGGCGTGGATTACCTGAAATACGACTGGTGCTACACCGGCACGCTGGACGCCAAGGCGGCCTACACGCTGATGAGCGACGCGCTCCGGGCGTCTGGCCGTGACATCGTCTTCAGCATGTGCGAATGGGGCACGGCCAAGCCTTGGCTGTGGGCGCAGACCGTGGGCAACCTGTGGCGCAGCACCGGCGACATCTATGACGGCTGGCAGGGCGAGAAGGACTATTCCCTGGGCGTCATGGACATCCTGGATCTGGAGGCCGACCTCTATCCCTATGCCGGCCCGGGACATTGGAATGACCCCGACATGCTGGAGGTCGGCAATGGCGGCATGACCGACACGGAATACCGCGCGCACTTCAGCCTGTGGGCCCTGCTGGCGGCCCCCTTGATCGCCGGCAATGACCTGACCAGCATGAGTCCGGCCACCAAGGCCACCCTGACCAACGCCGAGGTCATCGCCGTGGACCAGGATGCCCTGGGCGCCCAGGGCCGCCGTGTGGCCAAGCAGGGCGACCTGGAAGTGTGGGCCCGGCCGCTGGCCAGCGGCGACCGCGCCGTGGTGCTGCTGAACCGGGGCACGACGCCGGCCAGGATCACCGTCAACTGGGCGGATCTGGGCTATCCGGCCAAGCTGCCCGCCAAGGTGCGTGACCTGTGGCTGGCCAAGGACCAGGGCACGTCCAAGGGCGGCTACACCGTCGAGGTGGCGCCGCACGGCGTGGTCATGGTGACGGTGCGTCCGGCCGTTTGATGACCTGTGGGCGCCCCACATGGGCGCCCACCCGGTCCGTTCTTGGGGGCCAGATGGCCGGCCATCCGCCCCGTTACTGGGCCAGCTTAGGTGAAAACGAACCCCAACCGCACATTCCCCCAGAGGCGGCGGTCGATGACGATGGGGCAATCGATCTCTTTCATGCGCCGTGGTCGGCCATCACCCATGTCCCGGTGATAGGCCTGGATCAGGAACGGCCGGCTGTTGCGCGCGGCCGCGAGGCCGGTGCGATCCAGATAGCGGCGACGGCTGCGGGTCTCGCCGTTCGGCTGGGCGTTGTGGGTGGGCACATAACCATTGGTGGCCGCAGCCACACAGAAGACGACGCGACTATCCAGGGCCAGCGCCGGTTCCTGCAGGGACGGGAACAGCTCATCCGCCAAGGCGGTGTAGGGGGCGATGTATTGCTCCGGTGAGGTCCCGGGAACCGGCTCCAAGGCCACGCTGAACAGGGCGTCGTGAGTGATGCGACCATCCCGCAGCGCTTGGGTCAGGGCCGTGGCGATGTCGGCGGCCACCTTCCGCGCGGCGGCGATCAGCCCCTCGTCCGCGGCGATCATGGCGTAGTAAGTGCCTTTCAACCGCTCCCGCACGGCGACATCCAATTGCTGGAAACGCACATGCAAGCCTGCCGGGCTTTGGGCCGCCAGGGTGCAGGGCAGGTCGCCCACCCCATCCAGGTGCAGGACGGCGGCGGCGCCGTCCGGCGGCAACGCCACCTCCTCGTCCGCCAGTGCCGCCACGGCGCCGCCCAACGATAGGTCCAGGACGCGCGCCGGATGACGCCGCCCCTCCAGGGTCAGCCCCGCCGGCAAGTCGCAGGGGATGCGGTCGGACTCGCGCCGGTCCCCCGCCACCGACTGGCGCAGCACCATCAGCAGGCGGGTCTTCATCTGGCTGACGGCTTGGTTGGTGGCGGCCACCTGGCGGCTGACGGTGCCGGCGGCCAGGCATACGGTGTCCGCCTGGCCGCGGATGTGGTTGACACTGCCCGACACCTGGGTGGCGGCGTCGGCGGACTGCGCGGCGCCACGACCGATCTCGGCATTGGCGGCGGCCTGTTCCTCGACCGCCGCCGCCGTGGCGGTGGCCGCCTGGTCGATCAACTCGATGGTGTGGATGACGGCATGCAAGGCTTCGACGCTGCCGTCCACCGCGCTGCGAATATCCGTCACCTGCTGGGCGATCTGATCGGTGGCGTTGGCGGTCTGCGCGGACAGGCTCTTCACCTCCCCCGCCACGACGGCGAAGCCTTTGCCGGCATCACCAGCGCGCGCCGCCTCGATGGTGGCGTTCAACGCCAGCAAGTTGGTTTGGCTGGCGATGTCGCCGATCAGTGCCAGCACCTGGCCCACCTCGGCGGTCGCATGCTCCATGCGATGCAGGGCCTGGGCGGCGTTACGGGCATCCAGCACGGCACGGCGGGCGATATCGCTGGACCTGGACGCCTGGTGGGCGATCTCCGTTCCCGCCGCCCCCTGTTCCTCGGCCGCGGCCGCCACGGTGGCGGCGGTGCCACTGGCCTGCGAGGCGGCGGCGGCGGCCACCACCGTATCCTGTTGCACCTCCTGGATGTTGCCCAGCAGGCCGGTCACGGCGTTCTCGACCTCGGCGGAGGTGCGGTTGATGTCGCGCCAGGTGGCCTCCAGGTCGGTTTCGATCAGCTGGCAGGTTTCCAGCAGGGTGCGGCGGGTGGTTTCCTGTTCCCGCGCTTCCAGCTCCACCCGCTCCCGCGCCTGATAGGCCAGGATGGCCCTGAGGGCGCGCAGGCGGGCGGCGGCGGCCTGGAAATCGCGCAAGGCCGGCAGGTCGATGACGTGCAGATGATCGCCTTGGATCAGGGCGTCGATATCCAGGACCTGGCGGTGCAGGATGGTGCGCAGGCGCCGCGCCAGGGCCAGGCCCTGGGCCAGGGTCAATGGTACCGCCAGCGCCGCCGCCCACCCGGCGGGCAGGCCGGAGGCGGCGGCGGCCATGCCGGCGGCGGGCACCAGCACCAAGCCGGCCAGCCGGGCGTTCAAGCCGCCCAGCCAGCGCGCCACGGCGTGCGCCGCTCCGGTCCGGCGCACCTGCCCACCGGCCAGGTGGACGCCGCCACCCTGACGCAGGGCGGTGTATAAGCGGTCCGCCGCGGCCACCTCCGCCCGGCCGGGCTTGGTGCGGATGGAGATGTAGCCGGTGATGCGGCCATCCTCCTGCACCGGGGTGACGTTGGCCCGCACCCAGTAATGGTCGCCGGACTTGGCGCGGTTCTTCACCAGTCCTTCCCAGGGTTGTCCCGCCTGGACCGTGGCCCACAGGTCGGCGAACGCGGCCTTGGGCATATCGGGATGGCGCACCAGGTTGTGCGGCGCCCCCAGCAGTTCCGCCTCGCTGAAGCCGCTGATGGCGATGAAGGTCTGATTGACAAAGGTAATGCGTCCCTTGTCGTCGGTTCTGGAGACAAGCATTTCCCCTTCGCCGACCATGATTTCGTTTTGGGTCACTGGGCCGGTATCGCGCATGTCATTTGTCCTGCCAATTATTGGCGCTGGCTGCGTTGTCCGGCCTTTGTCATTTATTTTATCGATCTGTGATTGATGTGGCGCAAACCTATACCGAAGAATACGGGCGGTTTATTCCGGAAACAATTTACCCAGAACTACTTATGTATACGGCGATCGATGACGGCGACGATGGCCATTCCGGCCAGCATGGCCAGGACGAACAGGGGGGCGCCCGCCAGGTCCGTCCCCCTGGGGTCGGCCACCGTGACGCCCAGGGCCGCCAACGCCGGGCCGGGGCAATACCCCACCAATCCCCAGCCCACGCCGAACAGCGCGGCCCCCACCACCAACCGGCGGTCGATGGCGCGGGCGGCCGGCGGCTGGAAGGCGGGCGCGGCCAGGGGCGCCGACCGGCAACGCCCAAGGAAAAAGCCAGCCCACGCCACGGGCACCGCCGCCGCCATGACCAGGGCCAGACTGGGATCCCAGCCCCCGGCCACATCCAGGAAGGCCAGCACCTTGGCCGGGCTGATCATGGACGACACGGTCAGGCCGAACCCGAACACCAGGCCGGCGGTCAAGGCCAGGATGAGACGGCGCATGGGCTTAGCCCCCCAGGACGTGGCGGTGGAGAAAGACGGTCAACGCGGCCACGGCCATGAAGACCGCTGTGGCTGTCGCGGAACGCCGTGACAGACGGGCCAGGCCGCAGACGCCGTGGCCGCTGGTGCAGCCGCCCCCCAGGCGCGTGCCCACCCCCACCAGCAGCCCGCCGACGATGACCAGCGCGGGGCCGGTCCCAGATGCGCCGGTTGGCACGGTGCCGCCCGTCAGCCGGTACATCACCGGCGCCGCCATGATCCCGGCCAGGAAGGCCAGGCGCCAGATCCGGTCGCCGCGCGCCGCCGTCATCAGGCCGCCCACGATGCCACTGATGCCGGCGATGCGGCCCAGGCCCAGCCACAGCAGGGCCGCCGCCGCGCCGATTAAGGCACCACCCACCAGGGCGTGCATGGGGGTGAAGCCGCTCATGGTTGTTCCTCCGGCGCGCAGAACAGGGCGTACAGCGCCTCCAGCATGGGGCGTACCTTGTCGGACCCGATGCGGTAGTGGATCACCGTCCCCTCACGCCGGGTAGCCACCAGGCCCTCATCCCGCAGTTTCGCCAGGTGCTGCGACAGGTTGGATTGCGCCAGCCCCAGGTGTTGCCCCAGGGCGCCCACCGTCATTTCCCCCTGCACCAGGGCGCACAGGACCATCAGCCGGTGCCGGCTGGCCAGCGACCGCAGGAAGGTCTCCGCCTCCGCCGCGCGGGCCTCAAGGGTGATGGGATCAGGCAGATTCATCATACATTCCTAATTTATAAATTAGACTTGACTAATATATAGGAACGTACCAGCTTCAGGCAAGCGTTCCGGCGCTCGCCGGATATCTCCTTGGAAGGGACAGCGGCCATGGCCCCCGACGTGCAGGCCTTTTTCGATGACGCCACCAACACCGTGACCTATCTGGTCGCCGACCCCGCCACCGGGGCGGCCGCCATCATCGACAGCGTGCTGGATTTCGATCCCAAGTCGGGGCACACGGGTACGGCCTCGGCCGACCGGATCATCGCCGCCGTGCGGGCTCGGGGCCTGTCGGTCCAGTGGATACTGGAAACCCATATCCATGCCGATCACCTGTCCGCCGCCCCCTACCTGCAGCGGGCGCTGGGTGGCCGGACCGGCATCGGGGCGGAGGTGCGGCAGACCCAGGCCATCTTCGGCCGCCTGTTCAATCTGGGGGGCGACTTCGCGACCGACGGCCGCCAGTTCGACCATCTGTTCCAGGATGGGGAGGTGGCGGCCCTGGGTGGGCTGACCCTGCGGGCCCTGCATACCCCCGGCCATACGCCGGCCGACGTCAGCTATGTGATCGGTGACGCGGCCTTCGTCGGCGATACGCTGTTCCAGCCGGACTACGGCAGCGCGCGCACGGATTTCCCCGGCGGTGATGCCGCCACCCTCTACCGTTCTGTCCGGCGCCTGCTGGACCTGCCGCCGGAGACGCGGCTGTTCACGGCCCATGACTACAAGGCGCCGGGCCGCGACCATTACGTCTGGGAAAGCACGGTGGCGGACCAGCGCGCCCACAACATCCACCTGCGCGATGGGGTGGACGAGGCGGCCTTCGTCGCCCTGCGGCGGCAGCGCGACGCGGGCCTGGATGCGCCCCGCCTGCTGTTGCCTTCGGTCCAGGTCAACGTGCGGGCGGGGAACCTGCCCCCGCCCGAGGACAATGGCGTCCGCTACCTGAAAATCCCGCTGAACGCCCTGTAACCTGCCTCTCGGTAACCCTGCCTCTCAGTTCTTGGCGGCCGTGCGGGCCAGCAGGTCGGCCAGCTTGTCCTGCCACAGCACCGCCCAGGTGTGGCTGCCGTGGCCGTGGGTCTGGTCGCTGGCGGGGATCAGGATGAACTGGCCCTTGGGGATGCGCTTCACCAGTTGCTCGGCCAGGCCCAGTTCCGGCGGATTGATGAAATCGTCGCCGGAATTGATCCACAGCACCGGCGCCTTGATGGTTTCCAGCTTGGGCGACGGGTCGTAAAAGCGTGACGCGTCCAGCTGATAGATCAGGTCGTTGGCCTCCATCCCGCTCACGTCCAGGATTTTCTCCACCGCGGCGTCGGCCGCCTCGCGGGTGGGATAGGCCTTCTGCATCTGGATGGGGGCGCTGCCGGCGATGGACAACAGGGCGGCGGCGGTGCGCAGGCCCTCCTTGGGCTGGGCTTTGTACTCGCCCCCTTGCCAGGCAGGGTCGGCCTTGATGGCGGCGATGGACATCTGGCGCCACAGACGGTTGCGTCCGGCGATGGTCTGCGGCAGGCACGCCAGCGGCATCAGCGCGTCCATGGCGTCGGGGTAGGTCTCTCCCCAGACGAAGGCGTGCATGCAGCCCATGGACGTGCCCATGACCAGGCGCAGATGGTCCACGCCCAGCCGGGTCACCAGCTGGTGTTCCAGTGCCACCATGTCGTCGTAGTCATACTGCGGGAAATGGGCGTGCAGTCCGTCGCTGGGCTTGCTGGACTTACCGTGGCCCACGTCGTCGGGCAGGATGATGTAATAGCGCGCCGGGTCCAGCACGCCGCCCGGTTGGAACAGCACGTCGCTGAACTGTGGGCGCAGGAACTGGGCGCCCGTGCCGCCCGTGCCGTGCATGATTAGGATGGCGTTGTCGACGTGGCCCTTGGCGTCGCGGTGCGGCGCGCCCAGGGTGGTGTAGTGCAGCCGCACTTCGGGCAGGGTCTCGCCGGTCTTGAAGGTGAAATCCTTCACCGTCACGTCGCCCTCCTTCGTGACGGGCTTCACCGGCTCGGCGGCCAGGGCGGCGGGGGCGGCCAGCAGGGCGGCGCCCAGCAGCAGGGGCGCGCAAAGGGCGCGGGCGGCGGATCGGATCATGGCGTGAAGGCTCCAGGCGGGATTCTTATCGTATGCAATATACGGCGACCTTCACCCAACCCGGTATATTCCGTTGGTCGGGCATGACCCTCGCCGGGCACCAACGCGACAGGTTCAGCGCGCGGCGGAGGGGCCGCGGGCGGCGATGGCCTTGTGCGCCCTGTCCAGAAAACCGTGGGACAGCGCGTGGTACACGGCCTCCGCCCCCATCACGCGGGCAGCACCGCAGCCGATCAGGCTGCCGGCCATGATGGGCACCGCCATGGCATGGTTGCCCGTCATCTCCAGCACGATGACGAAGGCGGTGATGGGCGCCTGCACCACGCCGGCGAAATAGGCGACCATGCCGACCAGAACCGCGACCTCGGCATTGGCGCCGGGCAGCAGGTGCCCCAGTTCCGCCCCCAGACCCGCGCCCACGGCCAGCGAGGGGGAGAAGATGCCGCCAGGGATGCCGCTGACTGAGGACAGGGCCGTGGCCAGCCACTTTGCCGGTCCGAAGAGGGGGAGACGGCGGCGGCGGCTTGCGGATGGGACGCCGCTTCCAGCAGGGCCTTGGCCTGGGCATAGCCGGTGCCATAGGTGTCGCCGCCGGTGGTCAGGCCCAGCAGGGCCAGCGCCAGGCCGCACAGCGCGGCGAAGGGGACGGGATGGGCCTTGATCCAGCGGCCGGCGCGGCCGGCGTGGCCGGGCCAGTGGCCGACACCCCTGGCCATGCGGACTACCACGCGGCTGAAGGCGCCGCCGGCCAGGCCCCCGATGACGCCGCACAGCGGCACCAGCGCCCAATCCTGCCAGGTGGCCATATGGACCGTGCTTTGCCCGAAATAGAGGTAGTCGCCCTGGATGGCCAGCGGGGCGGCGCCGGCCACGGTCACGGCGGCCAGCACCAAGGCGCCGGTGCGCATGTCGAAGCCGCGCCCCATCTCCTCGATGGCGAAGACGATGCCGGCCAGGGGCGTGTTGAAGGCGGCGGCCACGCCGGCGGCGCCACCGGCCAGCAGCAGTCCGGGGAAGCGTCCACCGAAGGTGGCGCCCACCCGGTGCATGAGCGAGGCGCCCACCTGCACTGTCGGCCCCTCGCGCCCGATGGACGCGCCGACCGCCAGCCCCACCAGGGTCAGCACGATCTTGCCCACCGCCAGGCGGATGGAGACCAGGGCGGTTCGTTCCCGCTGGTCGCGCAATTCGCGGGCGGCGATGGCCTGGGGAATGCCGCTGCCGCCGGCGTTGGGAAAATACGCCCGCGTCAGCCAGGCCGACAGCGCCAGCCCCGCAGGGGTGAGCAGCAGGGGCAGCCACGGCCGGCCGGCGATGGCTCCGCCGAACAGTTCCTGCGCCTTGTCCGCCAGGGCGGCGAAGACGACGGCCGCCAGGCCCACCAGCACGCCGCCGCCCCAGAACACCAGCCGCCGTTGCCAGCCCTCGCGTGAAAGCCACAGGCGGCGGGTGCGTCGGTATGCTGCCAATGCCATGGGACGGGGCCCCTTCTGGGGAAATTGTGTGTGGAAGAACGGCGGGAATGTCGATGCACCCTAGACCATGATCCGGCCGGGGGCGACCCGATCCTGACCTTGATCAGGGGACGGCAGGACCGTGCGCCCATCATGCCTGCGGCCAAGGGGGCTGCCGCGGCGGTTCCAATTCGGCCCGCCGCCAATTCCGCCCGCTGCCAATTTCGCCCACTGGCTGTAAGGTGCGGCGAATTGACGGACCCTTCTGCCTCCAAGCCCTCCTGCCTCCAAGGACATGATCGCCCATGACCGACATGCCGGATGCCGCCGCGCGCGCGCAAGCGCTTCTGGCCCAGGCGCACGAGCGCCTGGGGGCCGGTGACGGCGCGGGGGCGGAGGCGTTTTGCCGCGACGCGCTCGCCCAGGACCCCGCCTGCGCCGCCGCCTGGAACATGCTGGGCGCCCTGTTGCTGCGGCACCGGGACGCGACGGCGGCGGAGTGCTTCGCCCAGGCCGTCCACCATGCGCCCCGGGTGCTGGAACATCACCGCAACCTTGCCGGCGCGCTTCACCAGATGGGCCGCCCGGCGGACGCGGCGGCGGCACTCGGCCGCGCCCTGTCCCTGCTGGGCCCCCAGGGCGGGTTGCTGGCGGCCCTGGGCGACGCGCGGATGGCCCAGGGCGATGCCCCCGGCGCCGTCACGGCTTATCGCGCCGGGCTGGATCACCTCGCGCCTGGCCCGGAGAGGACGCGGGTCCAGGGCAATCTCACCCGTGTCCTGTCCACCTGCGGCTGGTGGGATGAGGCGGTGGCGGTGGCGCGGGAACGGGTGACGGCGGCGCCCGGCGCCCTGACTTGGCGTGACCTGGCCAATACCCTGCTGGCCGCCGGCCAGGCGGACGCGGCGGTGGAACCCGCGCTGGCCGCCGTGGCGCTGGCGCCGGACCGGGCCGATTTGCGCGTCGTCGCCTCCGCCGTGCTGATCGACGCCAACCGGATCGATGAGGCGGCGACGCAGGTGGCGGCCGCCCTGGCCTTGGCGCCGGACATGGCCGAGGCCCACGCCAATCGCGGTTTCATCGCGCTGCGCCGTGACGATCCCGCCGGGGCCGCCGCCGCTTTCCGCGCCGCCCTGGACGGCACGCCGGCCGGCGGCGGTCTTACCCTGGCCGCCCTGCATGAGGGCCTGGGCACGGCCTTGCTGCGCCAGGGCGACATCGCCGGTGGCGCGCCCCATTTCGCCTGGCGCTGCCGCACCCCGGGGTTGGGCCCGGCGCTGGCCGGCGTGCCGGTGTGGGATGGCGTGGTCCGGCCCGGTGTCGCGCTGGTGGTGACGGCAACCCAGGGATTGGGCGACGTCATGCACTTCATCCGGTACGCCCCGTTCCTGCGCCAGGCCGGCATGCGGGTCATCTTCCGGGGCATGGACGCGCTGGTGGATCTGCTGACCGCGTCCGGCCTGGTGGAGGGGGCGGGGCCGTTGGCCCAGCCGCTGCCGCCGGATGCCGGCTGGGTGCAGGCGGATTGCCTGGCGCTGCTGCCCCTGGCGGCGACGCCCCTGGGCTTCGCGGCTGATGCCGTGCCCTATCTGGCGCCGCCAGCGGAAGCCGTCCAGCGCTGGGCCGGGGTGCTGGATGGCCTGCCGCCGGTCCGCGTGGCGCTGGTGTGGGCGGGGTCGACCCGCCTGGCCTACCACCGCCACCGGGCGCCACGCCTGGCGCCCCTGCTGCCGCTGCTGGACGATCCGGCGTTGGCGGGCCGCGTGGGCTGGGTCTGCGTGCAGACGGACGACGGGCGGCGCGACTTGGCCACGGCGGGCGCCGCCTTGGCCGGCCGGGCGGACTTCCTGGATTTGGGTGATAGGTTGCGCAATCTGGCCGATACCGCCGCTATCCTGGCGCAGGCGGATCTGGTCATCGCGCTGGACACGGGCGTGGCCCACCTGGCCGGGGCCCTGGGCCGCCCGCTGTGGCTGATGCTGGATACGGGCAGCGAATGGCGCTGGTTCTCAGGGCGGGGGGACAGCCCCTGGTACCCGACCGCCCGCCTGTTCCGGCAGCGGCGTCCCGGCGATTGGCCGGGCGTGGTCGCGGATATGGCGGCGGCGTTGCGCGCCCAGGTCGCGGAATAGCGGCGGGGCGGCCTGGATGGCCCGCCCCGCCGCCGGAACCTTACTTGCCGTCCTTCGGCGTGCCGGTGCCGTTGAAGGCCTCGGTCTTGCCGCCCATGCTGGCGCAGGTGCCGGCCTTCACGGCCTTCCAGTCCTGGCCGTCATAATTCTTGGTGGACTGGCCGGCGCAGGAATGGGTGCCGGAGGCGTTGGCGCAGCTGTTCTGCCCAGCCTTGGAGATGCCATAGCACTTCTCGGTGGCGTCGGCGGCGTGGGCCGGGCCGGCGAACGCCGCCAGCGCCAGGGCGCCGGCCAGGGCGGCCGCGACGGTCACGGCCGTCTGCGGCGTGGCAGGAACGTCGGCGGCCTGCCGGACGGCGGACGAAACACGGGATTGAGACATGGGCCTTCCTCCTGTTGGGACCGGGTGACGGCCGTATCGGCCCCTCCGGCTAGGGGGAAGATAAGGGCAGGCGGCGATACTTGCAAAACAGCCTTTAGCGCGGATCGTGCGACAAAACGGATAGTATCGTGCGTGCAGGTCTCGAAAGACGGGAAAGCCTGAAGGAAAGCCGCCACCCATGACCGACACCTTCCAAACCGATGACCTGGTCCGTTACGCCGTGGGGCTGCACAAGGCCGGCAAGCACGAGGCGGCGGAGCCCATCTATCGCCAGGCCCTGGCGCGCGATCCTGGGCGGGGCGACGCCGCCCACCTGCTGGGCATGCTGCTGGCCCAGACCGGCCGCCTGAGGGAGGCGGAGGCGCACATCCGCCAGGCCCTGACGCGCTTCGACGCCATGGCAGACCTTCACGCCAGCCTGGGCCTGGTGCTGGCGGACCTGGAACGGCTGGAGGACGCGGCGGCCAGCTGGCGGCGCGCCCTGGCGCTGGCGGCACCCGGCACACCCTGGGTGCCGGAGATCGCGGCGCGACTGGCCGCCGTACCCGCGGTTCCCGCCGCGCCGCCGCAGGGGGATGCCGTGGCCCTGCTGGCCCTGGCGCGGCAGCGGCTGCGCACCGACGACCTGGGGGCGGCGGAAGCCCTGTGCCGGGAGGCTCTGGCCGCCGACGAAACGTATGCCGACGCCTGGAACATGCTGGGCGTGCTGGCGCTGCAGGTGCGGGACGAGGCCGCCGTCGCGCACTTCGCGGCGGCGGTGCGGCATGCGCCCCAGGTCGTGGTCCACCACAGCAACCACGCCGCGGCCCTGTATCAGCTGGGCCGGCCGGCCGAGGCGGCGGAGGTGATCAACAACGCCCTGACGGTCATCGGCGCGCGCGCCAGCCTGCTGGCCCAATTGGGCGACGCCCGCTTCGCGCAGGGCGACAGCTTCGCCGCCGCCGCCGCGTATCGGCTGGCGCTGGATTATCTGGCGCGTGAACAGGCCCAAGGAGGGGGCGCCGGTGTCGACGCCCCCCGCGTCCAGGGCAACCTGGCCCGGGCGCTGTGCGCCTGTGGCCTGGCGCGCGACGCGGTGGCCGTGGCACAGGCGCGGGCGGCGGCGGTGCCCGGGGTTGACGCCTGGCGCGACCTGGCCATCGCCCTGCTGGCGGCCCATGACCCCGACGCCGCGCTGGCACCCATCCTGCGGGCGGTGGAAGCGGCGCCGGAACGGGCGGATCTGCGCGTGACCGCGGCGGCCGCCTGCATCGATGCCAACCGCGTGGACGAGGCGGCCGCCCATGTGGCCGCCGCCTTGGATCTTGACCCCCACTCGGCCGAAGCGCACGCCAACCAGGGCTTCCTCGCGCTGCGGCGCGGTGACCCCGTGACGGCGGAATCCTGCTTCCGCACGGCCCTGGACCATCATCCGCCCACGCGTGACGCCAACATCGCCGTGCTGCACCAGGGGCTGGGCATGGCCCTGCTGCAGCAGGGGGACGTGGTGGGTGGCGCCCCCCATTTCGCCTGGCGCCGGCATATGCCCGGCCTGGGACAGGGTTTGGCCGACGTGCCCCCTTGGGATGGCGTGGTGAGGTCCGGGACCCATCTGGTCATCACCGCCACCCGGGGGCATGGCGACGTGATGCAGTTCATCCGCTATGCGCGGCCGCTGCGGGCGGCGGGCATGCGGGTGGTGTTCCGGGGCATGGACATCCTGCTGGACCTGTTGGCGGCCTCCGACCTGGTGGAGGACGTCGGCGCCCTGCGCGACCCCCTGCCGCCGCCCTGGCCAGGGCACCAGTGGGTGCAGGCGGACTGCATGGACTTGCTGTCCCTGGCAGGCACGGGGCTGGGTTGGGCGGCGGACACGGTGCCCTATCTGGTGCCGCCGGCCGATGCCGCCGCGCGCTGGGCGGGGGTGCTGGAGACCCTGCCGCCGGTGCGCGTGGCGCTCAGCTGGGCGGGCTCGACCCTGTTTCCCTATCATCGCCACCGGGCGCCGCGCCTGGCGCCCCTGCTGCCGCTGCTAAAGGATGCACGCTTGGCCGGCCGCGTGGGCTGGGTGTCGGTACAGACGGACGACGGCCGCCGGGATCTGGAAACGGTGGATCTGCCCCGGGCGGTGCGCGAGGACTTCCTGGACATGGGCGACGGTCTGCGCAGCTTCGCCGACACCGCGGCCATCCTGGCCCAGGTGGACGTGGTCATCACCCTGGACACCGCCGTGGCCCATTTGGCCGGCGGCTTGGGGCGGCCCCTATGGCTGATGCTGGACACGGGCTCGGAATGGCGCTGGCTGACCCGGCGGACGGACAGCCCCTGGTACCCCACCGCCACCCTGTTCCGCCAGGCCCGCCCCGGTGATTGGCCCGGCGTGGTCGCCGCCCTGGCGGACGCGCTGTCCGCCCATGTGGGGACGGCTTCCGGTCTGGCTTGATCTGATGCCCGGTCTTTTGGGTTAGGGTACCGTTCTGGCGCTTGAACCGGTCCGCCTCACCGCCAATCGTTTAAGGGGTGAGGTGGCGATGCGGGATTTGACGGACGTTTTCGATCGTACGGGGGCGGTGGCCCGCCCGCCGTATCGCGGCTTGTGGGGCGAGCTCTGGTCGCTGCCCAGCTATCGTCCCGCGCCGCCGCCGCCCCTGCCGGCCGGCGACCGCACCGTCCTGGTCATACCCGCCTTCCTGACCGCCGATCCCTTCACCCGGCCTTTGCGCACGTTCCTGAGCCGGTGCGGCCATGCGCCCCGGACGTGGGGGCTGGGCATCAACTGGGGGCCGACCGCGCCGGCACGTGCCGGCCTGCGCCGTCGGCTGGATGAGATCTGCGCCGAAACGGGCGCGACCATCGATGTGGTGGGCATCAGCCTGGGCGGCCTGCTGGCCCGCGATCTGGCGCAGCACAGGCCGGACCAGGTGCGCCGCGTGGTCACCATCGGCAGCCCCGTGCGCCTGCCCACGGCCACGCCCCTGGAACCTCTGATCCGCCTGATCGCCCGCCATTATCCCGAGGATCTGGAGCCGGGGCGGTTATCCCAACCCCTGCCCATGCCCACCACCGCCATCTACAGCCGCGACGACGGGGTCGTCGCCTGGCAAAGCTGCTGGGTGCCGGAACCGCAAGGCCGGGTGGTCGCCGTGGACGGCGCCCATGTCACCATGTGCCGTAATCCGGACGTGCTGCGCGCCGTGGCGGAAGCGCTGGCCTGAGCCCGTCCCCCGGGCCCAGTCCCGAAAGCCCGGTCAGGACGTCGCGTCGTCGCGGAAGATCATCTCGATGGGCAGGCCGAACAGCCGCCCGATCTTGAACGCGAGGGGAAGCGACGGGTCGTAGCGCCCCGTCTCCAGCGCGTTGACCGTCTGACGCGACACGTCCAGCCGGCGGGCCAGGTCCGCCTGGGTCCAGCCATAGCGGGCGCGCATCTCACGCAGGCGGTTGTTCATGCCGGCGGCCCCTCGTGATGGCGGATGGCGGCATCACTCCTCGTCATTCTCGTCCCCCTCCGGCATCTGCAGCCATCGGCCCAGGAACTGGCCGACGACCAGCAGCAGCACCATCAGCGGCCACACCATGAACATGGACAGGCGCGGGAAGCCCGCGACCTCCAGGAAACCATAGGTGAAGGTCAGCAGGGCCGTGCCGGCGAAGGCGAAACCGATGGCGATCAGCTGCACCCGTCCCTCCTCCGGCCCGCTGCGGCGCAGGTGGCGCACCACGGCCCACCAGATGCCGACGCAGGCCACCATGGGGGTGATGGCCACCACGGTACGGGTGCCGCCCTGGACCCAACCGTTGTTCAGGGCCATCAGGGCGAGGGTCATCAGCAGGCCATAGGCCAGCAGGGCGACGACGAATTCGATGAGATAGCGTTTGCCGGGCATGGGGGATCCGTTGGGCGGACGGGGGCTATCCCTTGGAGAATACAGACAGGTCGCGCACCCAGACAAGTATGCGCGACATGGCGATGTCGTTGCCTTGGCGCGTCACGCGGCGGTGATCAGGGTGTTCAGGGCGTCCAGCCGATCGGCCAAGGGGCCGTCGCGGCGGATCAGCATGCGGATTTGCACCGGCGCCAGCGCGAAGGGCAGGGGCGCCAGCTCGTCCGCCAGATGCAGCGTCTCCAGCAGGTGCAGTCCGTTGCGGTGCACCAGGACGCAAAAGTCCGCCCGGCCATAGCGCACACGCTGCAGCATGCCCTCCGTCGTGCCACTGCGTTCCAGGTTCAGCCCACGGGTCTCCAGCGCGTCCATCTCGGCGCCGTAGGCGCTGCCCAACGGGGCGACACCCGCGCGGCCGAACAAATCGGCGGCGGTGCGATAGCGCCCCACGTCCGCGCGGCGCACGAAGGCGCGCACGTCGTCATCGGCATAAGGGGCGGTATAGAGCATACGATCCGTCCGCTCCGCGTTCCAAAGGGCGGAGACCAGCAGGTCCACTCGGCCGTGCTCCAGCGCCGCCAGCGCCCGCTGCCACCGGCCGAACGCCAGGGGCATGGCCGCCAGCCCGAGGTGGTCCAGGGCGGCCTGCGCCTTGTCGGCCCCCAGCCGCGCAGCCGGTCACCCTCTTCCCAGCTGTAGGGGAACCAGGCCGGGTTTCCGCCGATGCGGATGCCGGGCGCTTGCGCTCCCGTCCGCCGCGCGGCCGTGGCCCATAACGCGGCGCCGCCCAGGGCACTGCCCAGAACGCTGCGTCGCGTGATCACGCCGGCGGCGGTGCCGTTCGCACCGGTTGCCGTCATCCTCATCTGCCCCATCCGGCCCACCGTCCCGGGCCGACCGTCCACCGGCCGCACCGTTGGGGGCGTCATTCGTTCCCTTGCAGGATGGCAAAGGATGGCCGGGCTGTCGCCAGGGTTCTCGGCCCGTCAGCAATCTTTCATGGGAGCATTTTTGAGTGCGGATCGGTGGCCGGCCGCAAAAGCGAACCCCCGGATGCGGGGCATCCGGGGGCGGTCTTACGGGAACATGTCGTCCACGGCGCTCTGGCTCAGCTTGCCGTCGCTGCTGGGCGGCTCCGGCGCCTTCGCCGGCTTGGGCGGCGGGGGTGGGGGCGCCACCGGCGGCGGTGCCGCGACCGGGGCGGGCGGCGGCGGCGGTGGAGGGGGCGGGGGGCGGCCACCGGGGCGAAGCCGCCGCCGTCCATCAGGGCGTCGACCATGTTCTGGTCGATGCCGCCGCGCAGGGCGGGGCCGTGCATCAGGTGGGAATCGGGCCGGACGTCCTGCGGGTCGTCCATGATGGCCTCGGCCGCCTCGGTTTCCAGGCCCCAGATTTCGATCATGGTGTGCACCCGGCGCTCGATGTAGCGCATGGTGTTCACGACCTTGGTCATGCGCTGGCCGGTGATGTCCTGGAAGCTGCACGCGGTCATGATCTCCATGACCTCGTTGTCCAGTTCGCTGGCCACGGCCGGCGACTCGCCGCGCAGGCGGTCGGCCACCGACTGGATGCGCTCGGCCCCGTTCAGGATCTCGGTGGTGGCGTGTTCCGTCGCCTGCAGGATGGCGTCCAACTCCTCGGTCGCCAGCATGATGCGGTTGGCCGAGGGGTCGTCCGGCTTCAGGGCCGCGATCTCGCGCCGCGTCTGGGCGATGTGCGACGCCATCTCCTGCAGCTCGCGGCGCAGGATGCGAATGTGGGCGCCGGAGCTGTCGACCTCACCCCCCGTCTTGGCTTCCTTCAACAGGCGGCGCACGTCGTCGATGGCGACGACGCGGCCCCGGCGGTCCCGCATGCGCAGAAAGGCACGCCCGCGCGCCGTGGACTGCAGCGCGTCCTCGATACGGGCGTATTCCTCGTCAGACAGGTCGGAAAAGAAATCCGACACAGGCATCACCCCAGCGCGCCGATGACGCTCTCGATCTTTTTCTTCAGCGTGTCGGCGTTAAAAGGTTTCACGATGTAGTTGTTGACGCCGGCTTCCTTGGCGGCAACGACGTTCTCCGTCTTGGATTCCGCAGTCACCATGATGAAGGGCGTACCCTTCAGGCGGACATCCGCGCGCACTTCCTTCAGGAGTTGAAGGCCGGTCATCGGCTCCATGTTCCAGTCAGAGATGACCAGCCCGAAGGTGGACGCGCGCAGCTTGGCCAACGCCTCGGCGCCGTCGGCGGCCTCGTCGATCTTGGTGAAGCCGATCTGCGTGAGCAGGTTCCTGATGATGCGCCGCATCGTCGCATAATCGTCGACGACGAGGACCTGGATATTCAAGGACACGCAAACCCCCAAGTGCCAAAAGTTGAGCGGAGGATGGAAACAGGGCGCGGGAGAGTGCCCCCTCCGATCCGGTGGCCGGTCAGGAAATCCTGCCGGGTGGGCGTTCTGCCCGTTCCGGGACATGAAAACACTTCCCGGCGCGTCCCTTCTGAACGGCGCCGCGCGGCACTTTGGAAGGCGCCCAAACGGTTGTCAAGCATCGCCCCGGGATAGCTTGTCTCTTTGCCGGAATCACCAATAGCCGACCCCAAGGGCTTGAGCGCCCTGCAACTCTTGGGCGGTCTCAGCGGCCCGGGACCAAGGTCAGGATGCGGTCGCAGGCCTCGGTGATCGCGGTGTCGGCGACCAGCCGGGCGTCATGCCTCCCGTCGCCTCAGCTCCGCCCTCGGGGCGGTCGATGGCCCACGCCAACGGATCGCTAGGTTCGCTGTCCGTCGGCGTATAAGGGCCGCTGGCCGTTGCCTGGCCCCCGCGCGGGCGCTAGGGTCCCAGCCCATCCGTTTCCCGTTGAAAGGGCTTTCCGCCGCATGCGCCGCTTCCCCGCCCTTCTGGCCGCCCTGCTGCTGTCCACCACCGCCTTGGCCCAGCAGGCGCCAGCCGGCAAACCGGTCGCATCCAAGCCGGCCGCGTCCAAGCCCGGGGCGGATCTGCCCGTGGGCGGCCTGCCCAGGATGGGCGGTGACTACCAGGCGGTGGAGGCCCTGACCGTCAATGGCGTGCGCCAGGACCTGCGCGTCTTCCATGACCAGGGGCGGGAACGACGCGAGATGAGGGAAGGCGGCCTCAGCACCATCCTCATCGTACGTCCCGATCGCGACACCGCCTTCGTGCTGCAGCCGGAGTCGCACATGGCCGCCCCCCTGTCGCCCCAGGATCCCGAGGCGGCCCCCGACCTGACCCGCCTGTCACAGCTGGATGCCGAGGCGCTGGGCCGGGACACGCTGGGGGGCGAGGCGGTGGTCCGCTACCGCGTCATCGGCACTTATGACCAGGGCGGCGGGTTCGAAGGTCAGGTCTGGTCCACGGCGGACGGCATCTACATGCGGGTCGAGGGCACGGCCAACGACGGCAACGGTCCCGTCACCATCCGTCTGGACCTGGCCGACCTGAAGCGCGGCCGGCAGGATGGGGCCCTTTTCGAACTGCCCAAGGGCTACACCATGATGAACTTCGGCCCAATCGACGCGCCCGTTCCGGAAGGCTTGCGCGGGGATGCGCCCAAGCCGTAATCCTTATTCCCGCAGGGTGGGGGAAGCCACCGTCCAGGACAAAACAACCGGCCCCGTCCGGCGCTCGCCCTTGATCTCAAGGGCGGCGGGAGGGGCGGCCGGCTTCGCAGGAGCGGTTTGATGCGCGGGCACAGCTTTATCTACTCCACCCTGCTGGCGGCGACGCTGGCTCTTCCGTTCGCGGCCGGCACCGCCCAGGCGCAGGTGCCGCTGAACGCCCGCCCCGCGATCGGCGGTCAGGTCGATGCCCAGCACCAGTTCATCCTGGATTATGCCAAGCAGCCGGGCGTGGAGATGTCGACCAACGGCGTCGCCTATCGTTTCCTGCGCAAGAAGGAGCCGGCTGTCGGCCAGCAGCCCAACCCCAGCAACCGCATCCGGGTGCATTACGAGGGCAGGCTGATCGACGGCACCGTCTTCGACAGCTCATACCAGCGGGATGAGACCGCCGTCATGTCGCTGGAAAAGGTGGTGAAGGGCTGGGTCGAGGTGATCCCGCGCATGCATGTCGGCGACAAGATCGAAATGGTCATCCCGGCGGAGATGGGCTACGGCCAGAAGGGCTCAGGCGACGGCGTCATCCCCGCCGGCGCCACCCTGATTTTCAAGGTCGAGTTGTTCGAGGTCATGCCGGGCGAACTGCGCAGCAAGGGTGCCGGCTGATCGGCGGCGCAATCATCCCCAGGGCTTGCCCGCCGGCCGCCGCCTAAAGACTCTTGCGTTGTTGCGCCCAACCCCGTCACATCTTGGGACGTATGCCGTTCGGGGAGATTCCGGCCGGTACTAGGGAACAGGCACGGGCAACGTTTTGGGATCAGTCGCCGTCGTGAGCGTGGGGACGACCGCCATAGGGTTGGGGCGAGGGCAGCGCCGGTTCGCGGCCGCCCTGCTATGGGCCCTGGTCTGGCTCGGCGCCTTGCTGGCGCCGGCGGCGGCGCAGGAATACGCCTTCCGCTCCTACACTCAGGAAGACGGCCTCGCCAACTTGTCCATCACCGCCCTGGCGCAGGACGCCATGGGCTTCCTCTGGGTGGGGACCGAGAACGGGCTCTATCGTTTCGATGGCGGAAAGTTCCAGCGTTTCGGCCCGGCGGAGGGGTTGAAGGAACCCTATGTCAGCGCGATTCACGTGACCCCGTCGGGCGTGCTGTGGGTGGGCACCACCGGCGGCCTGTACCGCTGGGATGGCCGGACCTTCGCCCCGGTGTCCCAGGACGGGCGGCCGGTGCCGGTGTGGCAGGGCCAGAAGCTGGCGTCGTTGGATGCCGGCCACCTGCTGGTGGTGGGCCGCGAAGATCTGCTGGTGGTCGAGGCGCATAGGGCCGACGCCGCGCCGGGCACCAACCCCACCGCCGTCGCCTGGGTCGCCCGCCCCTATTTCACGCCGGACCAGAAAGCGGCCCAGCCGGCGCTCAACCGAATCCAGAGCGTGCGTGTGTTCGGTGTGGGCGAACAGGGCGGCGGCGACATATGGCTGGGGTGCGGCCAGGCGCTGTGCGAGGTGCGTCAAGGCCAGCTGAAGCTATGGGGACCCGACCAGGGCGTCGCCCCCGATCGTTGGGGCAATGTGCTGCGCGATGTCGACGGCACGTTGTGGGCGCGTGGTGAGCACCAGGTGCTGGCGCTGGCGCCCGCCGCCGCTCAGGGCGATGACGGGCGCTTCACGGCGCAGCTGCCGCTGCCCTCCACCCGCACCAACGTTCGGGTGTTCCTGCCCCTGCTACAGGACATGGATCGCAATATCGTCACCTTCGGCGATCAGGGTCTGCTGCGCCTGGCACACCCGGGCAACGGACAGGCGCACAGCCACTGGGAGCAGCTGGGCGACGCCAATGGCCTGCCGGCGCGGGAGGTCAGCGCCCTGTTGGTCGATCACGACGGCGACCTGTGGGTGGGCTCGGCGGGCCTGGGCCTGACACACTGGGTCGGTTATCGCAGCTGGGCCAACTGGACGGCGCGCCAGGGGCTGATCCATGAGTCCGTCTGGTCCTTCCGCCGTGACGGCGCCGGACGCCTGCTCATCGGCACCGACGGCGGCCTGGCCCGGCTGGAAGAAGGGGGCGATACCCCCCCGCACATCATTCCGGCGCCCGGCGGTCAGCCCATCCTGAACCATCAGGTCGGCAGCCTGGCGTTGGACAAGTCCGGCCGCTTGTGGGGCGGCACCTTCTCCGGCCTGCTGTTCTACCAGGATCAGGGTAAGGACGGGGCGGCGCCCCCGCCGGCCGTGGTCGTGGCCCACCTGCCCCTGATCTTCCAGGTCTTCATCGATGCTCAGGGCCGGTTGTGGGTCATGACCCGGAAGAAGGGCCTCTACGTCATCGACAAGCCGGATGGGCCCAATCCCCAGGTGGCGCCCCTGGGCACGGCCCTGCCCATCCCACCCGACAGCTCCGTTTCCAGCGCCTGCCAGGCGCCCTCCGGCACCCTGTGGTTCGCGACGGAAGCCGGCCTTCTGCGCTTGGGCGGGGGCAAATGGACGGCGCCGACCATCACCGGCGTGCCCCCGGTCACCCGCTTCAACGTCATCGCCTGCGCCCGCGACGGCAGCCTGTGGCTGGGCGGGGAGACCGTGCGCCTGGCCCACGTGCAGGAGCCGCCAGGCAACACGCCGGGCGCCGGCACCGGCATGCTGCAGCCTGTGGGCGACGTGACCGAGGACCTGGTGGGCGACCGCCAGGTGCTGGGACTTCTGGAGGACCGGCGCGGCTGGATATGGCTGTCCACCGATAGCGGGGTGCTGGTGTGGAACGCCGGCGCCCTACGCCAGTACAGCCACGATACCGGCCTGGTGTGGAACGACTGCAACCAGAGCGCCCTGATCGAGGATGATGACGGGACCCTATGGGTGGGCACCAGCAAGGGCCTGACCCATATCACGCGGCCGGACCTGCTGTTCAACCGGCCGGCGCTGGTGACCCGGGTGACGGGCATCGAACGCAACGGCATGGCCTTGCCCACGGATGGCAATTTCGAATTGCCATGGGACACGGCGCCCCTGACCTTCCACCTGACCACGCCCAGCTTCCGCAGCCGTGGCGGGCAAATCTACCGCTATCGCCTGAACGGCCTGGAAAGCGAGTGGAACGTGACGGCGGCGGAGGAAATCCGCTACTCCGCCCTGCCGTCGGGGACATATGAGCTGGAGATCGTGGCCCGCAACACGGCGTTGCAGGCCATGGCGCCCTCCATCCTGGTGCCCTTCAGCATTCGGCCGCCCTGGTGGCAGACCAAGCTGTTCTTCGCCGGCTGCGCCCTGTCCGTGGTCGCGGTCGGCGTCGCCATCTACCGCTGGCGTACCCATGCCGACATGGAACGGCGGCGCACCTTGGAAATCCTGGTGGAGGCGCGGACACGCGAGCTGGAAGCCTCGCGTGAGCAGCTGCGCCAACTGGCCATGTACGACAGCCTGACCCATCTATGGAACCGCCGCGCCATCCTGGACCTGCTGGAGTTGGAGCTGGCGCGGCGGCGTGAGGACGCGTCGCTGACCGTGGTGCTGGCGGACGTCGATCATTTCAAGCGCATCAACGACACCCATGGCCACCCGGCGGGCGATGCCGTGCTGGTCGAGGTGTCGCGCCGGCTGTCGGCCGCCGTGCGCAGCTACGATGCCGTTGGCCGCTACGGTGGCGAGGAATTCCTGATCCTGTTGCCCGGCCTGGGGCGGGACGACTGTGGTGATGTGCTGAACCGTCTGCATGGCGCCATCTCCCTCACCCCCATCGCCTTGGGGCCCATCGCCTGGGGCGACGTGCCAGCTGGTGTGGTCTATGCCCATGAGGATGGGGCGCCTGAGGCGGCACCGGACGTGCACGTCGACGCCTTTGGCGTGAGCGTGACGGTGACCTGCAGCTTCGGCGTCATCTCGGTCGGGCCGACGTCCGGCCACGGGTCGGCGGGCGTGCCGCCGTTGGCGGAAATCATCAAGCGGGCGGACCAGGCCCTGTATCGGGCCAAGCACCTGGGACGCAACCGGGTGGAGTACGCGAGCGGAGTGTGACCGGCCCGCGGGCGCGAAAAAGACGGGGCGGGGAACGCCGGAGGAGCACGCCATGGGCTTGGACAGGCGCATGTTCATTCGGGCCATATCGGGCGGCGCGGCACTGGCGGTGGCTGGGCGGGCCTCCGCCCCGTGGGCCATGCCCGAGGATACAGGCCCCGAGGCGGGACCGGTGCGCTTCCTGCTGTCCGCCCTGCCCCTGTGGACGGAAGGGGAGGGGGATGGGGCGACCGGCCCCATGCCCGACATGGCCCGGGCGATCTTGCGCCGCGCCGGCCAGCCCGGCCATCTGGAGGTGATGCCGCAGCTGCGCCTGTATGATGAGCTGATGCGGGCGGGCACTGTGGTCTTCGCCCTGTCCGACAGCCATCCCCCCGACAGCCGTCTGTCCGGGACGCAGTTGCCGGGCGCCCAGGGCTCAAGCCGCGACGGGACGTCCGCCGTCGCCTTCGTACCCCTGGTGCCGGTGTTGCAGATGCCGTTGGCGGTGGTGGCCCGCACCGGCACCCGGTTGGCCAGCCAGGAAGACGTGCAGGCCCTGGGCGCCGTGGCCAGCACCCGCACCACCGGTGGCAGCGTCGCGCGGCTCATGGACCGGCTGGGCGTTCCCGTGGTGCCGGCCCCTTCTCTGGAAAGCGCCCTGCGCATGCTGCGCGCCGGCCGGGTCAACGGCGTGGTGGGGGCGGAGGTCATGCTGAAGGCGCTGATCAGCCGTCTGGGTCTGGCCGATACGCTGGGCAGTGAATTGCGGGTGGGCGCCATGGAGGGGTGGCTCAGCTGCTCCCGCGATGCGGCCTCCACGAAGGCGGCGCAGAACCTGCGGCGGGCGGCGGACGAGCTGCGGGCCGAGGGCGTGTTCGACCAAATCGCGGAACGGTATTTGGGCGCGCCGGTTCTGCCCGCCGGTGCGGTGCCCTGATCACCTTGAGGTGAATCGCACTCATGTGAGAATGCGAAAGGCGCGTTTGTCGGAGTCACGGGGAAACAGGGACAGTGGCGCCTCTTCCCTTGCAAAGGTGTCCCATGACCACTCCCGTCCTGCTGCGCGCCGTCGATGACGATGGCATCGCCACCCTGACCCTGAACCGTCCGGAAAAGCTGAACGCCCTCAGCTACGCCCTGGTTGACGCCCTGTTGAAGGCGCTGGAGGAGATGGAGGGGGACGATGCGATCCGCGCCGTCATCCTGACGGGTGCCGGCGAGCGCGCCTTCTCCGCCGGCGGCGACATTCCGGAATTCGCCGGCAGCGTGCGCCTGGGCGCGGCGGTGGCGGTGCGTGACTTCGTGCGCCGGGGCCAGGCCCTGACCAGCCGCATCGAGGCTTATTCCAAGCCCATCATCGCCGCCGTCAACGGCTTGGCTTACGGCGGCGGCTGCGAAATCACGGAGGCGGCACCCCTGGCGGTGGCCAGCGACCGCGCCGTTTTCGCCAAGCCGGAGATCAAGTTGGCCATGCCGCCCACCTTCGGCGGGACCCAGCGCCTGCCCCGTCTGGCGGGGCGCAAGCGGGCGCTGGACCTGCTGCTGACCGGCGACAGCTTCCCCGCCGACCGGGCGCTGGAATTGGGCCTGGTCAACCGTGTGGTTCCGCATGATCAGCTGATGCCGGCCGCCCGCGACCTGGCCCACCGCATCATCCGCCACGCGCCCGGCGCGGTGGCCGCCATCCTGGCGGCCGTGACGCGCGGGGTGAATATGCCGATCGCGGAGGGCCTGGCGGCGGAAAGCGCCGCCTTCGCCGCCCTGGTTCCCAGCCACGACCTGGAGGAGGGGCTGGACGCCTGGATCTCCCGCCGTCCCGCCGTCTACACAGGAACCTGACTACACGCCCGAGGGCGCGGCCAGCTCCGCCTTGATCCAGGCGCGGAAGGCCGCCACCTCCGGCCGGTTGCGGCCAGCCCGTCCGGTGATCAGCCAATAGCCGGTGCGGATGGGCTTGGGTGGGCCCAGCACGGCCACCAGGCGGCCGGTGGCCAAGTCGGTGTCCACCAGGGGCAGGCGGCCCATGGCCACGCCCAGGCCGCTGGCCGCGGCCTCCAGCGCCATGTGCACCGTGTCGAACCGGGCACCCCGGGTCAGGGTGTTCGACTCCACCCCGGCCAGCGCCGCCCACGCGGCCCACTCCTCCGTCACGCTGTCGACGTGCAGCAGGGGCAGGGACTCCAGGTCGGTGGGGACCGTCACGCGCGCCGCCAGGGCGGGGGCGCAGACCGGCACCAACGCCTCCCGCACCAGACAGGCGGCGTACAAGTCGGCGCCTTCGTCCGGCCGCCAGTCATCCTGGCGCATGCGGATGGCCACGTCGACACCGTCGCGCAGCAGATCCGCCGGGCGCTGGCTGGTGTCCAGGGTCAGGGTGATGTCCGCATGCCGGTCGCGGAAACGGGGCAGGCGGGGCACAAGCCAGCGCAGGCCGAACGTGGGCGCCACGCTGACCGCCAGCCGGCCGCTGGGTGCGCGGCCCGGCAGGCTGGCCGTGGCCACGGCCAGCCGCTCCAGCAGGCCGCGCACCTCGGGCAGATAGGCCGCACCCGCCGGCGTCAGGGCCAGGCTGCGGTGCCCGCGCATGAACAGCGGGGTGCCCAGCCAATCCTCCAGCGTCTGCAGCGCGTGGCTGACGGCACTGGGCGTCAGGTTCAATTCCGCCGCCGCCTGCTTGAAGCTGAGATGGCGGCCCGCGGCCTCGAAGGGGCGCAGGGTGCTCAGCGGCGGCAGGTGGTAGGGCATGGCGGCGGCTCATCCATTGTCGGATGAGGATAGTTCATCCGTGGGGCGGCACGCCACCGCCCCACGGATTTCTTTCCGGCTCAATCGCCTTTCAGGCGCTCCATCTGGGCGCCACAGGCGTTCAGCTTGTCCTCGATGCGCTCATAGCCGCGATCCAGGTGATAGATGCGGTTGACGGTGGTCTCGCCCTGGGCGGCCAGGCCGGCCAGCACCAGCGAGACCGAGGCGCGCAGATCCGTCGCCATCACCGGCGCGCCGGTCAGGCGCGGCACGCCGCGCACCAGGGCGGACGAGCCGTGGACCGTGATGTTGGCGCCCATGCGCGCCAGTTCCGGCACGTGCATGAAGCGGTTCTCGAAGATGGTCTCGGTGATCATCGAGGCGCCCTTGGCCGTGCACATCAGCGCCATCATCTGGGCCTGCAGGTCGGTGGGGAAGCCGGGGAAGGGCTCCGTCATCACGTCCACGCCCAGAACCTCGCCATTGGCGCGGCGCACCTTGAACCCCGTGTCGGTGGGGGTGAAGACCACCTCGGCGCCGGTCAGGGCCGTGGCCACGGCCTGGATGTGCTCCAACTCACCGCCCACCAACTCCAGTTCGCCACCGGTGATGGCGGCCGCCATGACATAGGTGCCGGTCTCGATGCGGTCGGACACGATGCGATGGCGGGCGCCGTGCAGGGTCGGCTTACCCACGATGTGCAGGCGGTCGGTGCCGATGCCGCTGATCTCGGCGCCCATGGCCACCAGGCAGTGGGCCAGATCGGTGATTTCCGGCTCACGCGCGGCGTTGATCAGCACGGTCTCGCCCTTGGCCAGGCAGGCGGCCATCAGCAGGTTCTCCGTGGCGCCCACCGACACCTGGGGGAAGACGAATTCCGCCCCCCGCAGCCCCTCGGGCGCGGAGGCGTGGATATAGCCGGCCTCAAGCTCGATCCTGGCGCCCATGGCCTGCAGGCCCTTGATGTGCAGGTCGACGGGGCGGGTGCCGATGGCGCAGCCGCCGGGCAACGACACCTTGGCCTGGCCGAAGCGGGCCACCAGCGGGCCCAGCACCAGCACGCTGGCGCGCATCTTGCGCACCAGATCGTACGGCGCCTCGGTGGAGGTGATGGTGGCGGCGGTCAGGTTCACCGCGCGCTGGGCGCAGGAGGTGGCGCCCCCCTCGTACACCATGTCCACACCGTGTTGGGCCAGTAGGTTGGCCATGGTGGTGATGTCGGCCAGGTGGGGCAGGTTGTCCAGCGTCAGCGTCCCCTCGGTCAGGAGACAGGCCGCCATCAGCGGCAGGGCCGCGTTCTTGGCGCCGCTGATGCGGATGCTGCCGTTCAGCGGCGCGCCGCCGCGTATGCGTAACTTATCCATGGGGAAGGGCCGATCGGTTCGAACGTGCCGGCTTTAGGCCCTGTCTTGGGGGCGGTGCCGGCTGAATGGGTGATGGCGTAGGCGTATGGCGGAATTGGGGCGGCTGTCCCCCGCCGGATGTCAATGCCGGGCGGGGCTCACAGGCGGGGCAGGGTCACGCCGCGCTGGCCCATGTATTTGCCCGAGCGGTCGGCATAGGACGTCTCGCAGATGGTGTCGCCCTTCAGGAACAGGAACTGGCACAGGCCCTCGTTGGCGTAGACCTTGGCGGGCAGGGGCGTGGTGTTGCTGATCTCCAGCGTCACGTGGCCTTCCCACTCCGGCTCCAGCGGCGTGACGTTCACGATCAGGCCACAGCGGGCATAGGTGCTCTTGCCCAGGCAGATCACCAGCACATCGCGGGGCACGCGGAAATACTCCACCGTGCGCGCCAGCGCGAAGCTGTTGGGCGGGATGACGCAGACGTCGGTCTTGCGGTCCACGAAGCTGGCGTCGTCGAAGCGCTTGGGGTCGACGATGGCGCTGTCGACGTTGGTGAAAATCTTAAACTCGTCCGCCACCCGCGCGTCATAGCCGTAGGAGGACAGGCCGTAGGAGATGACACCCTCGCGCTTCTGCGCCTCCACGAACGGTTCGATCATGCCCCGGTTCTGCGCCATGTCGCGGATCCAGGTGTCGGGCATGATGGCCATGGGCGTCGCTCCTGCGGTCGATGGGTTCCATGTATCGCGCGATGCAATACGTATTGCTCTTCTTAGACCCTCCCCGTCCGCCGCTCAAGGTGACTCTGTCACCTTGAGCGGCGGGGATACGCACCAGGAATGGGCGCCGGTACGGGGCCATACCCACCACATCTGGGAACTCACTCGGTTTCGGCCACCGGGCCGTCGGTTGCGTCCTCCCGCTCGCGCGATTGGGCCTTGCGGCGGCGCAGGTTTTCGCGCAGGGCGGCGGCCAGGCGTTCCTCCCGGGTCATGGTCTTATCGGCGCCGGGTTTCGCGGGCGGCTTGTCGGTCATGGGGCGGTGTTACTCCTAAGGGGCCAGGCTGATGGTGGACGTCCTGGCCTTTGCCCTATCGCGGGGTCCCGAAAATAGGCGCAGAATGGCGGGACGCCAAGGGGTTCGACCCCGGGGGACGGCAGGGCGTGGAACCCCCCGATCAAAATTCTTTCATTTTCTTCGCTCAAAAGGCTTGCATCCCCTCCGCCCCTGTGGCAATTACCCCGCCCACCGGACGGGCGCTGCCGTAGCTCAGTGGTAGAGCACTCCCTTGGTAAGGGAGAGGTCGAGAGTTCAATCCTCTCTGGCAGCACCATCCGAACCTCCCTTAAAATCAGATACTTATGTTCGCGTCGCCCATCAGGGCGAAGGCGCGGCCAATTGTCGTTTCCCATGAACAATCATGGAACGGCACCGGTATCCTGGTGGAAAATCCGCGCACCCGTGAGTCCCCGCCCATGGCGCCGGGCCGATGGTGGCGGCCGATGGTGGCGAAGGTTCACATCGGCGCCATAATCGCTTCCGACACTCGGACGGTCCTCGGCGGCATCCGCCGCTTTCCCGAGCCTTCATCAGCCCGGAGACATCCATGCCCGATCTCGCCGCCCTGCGCGCCCTGCCCGCCGACAAGCGCAAGGAGGCCGGCAAGGCCCTGCGCGACGCCGCCCCCCGTTCCGGCAACGCCGCCCTGCCGCCGCTGAAGGACCGGGGCGACCCTGTCGCGCTGCTGGTGGCGACCTCCGCCACGCGCATCCAGTCGTTGCTGCCCGTGCGCTGGGCCCGCATGGTGGCCGGCCCCTTCACCTTCCTGCGCGGGGCGGCGTCGGTCATGGCCCGCGACCTGGCCCAACTGCCCGTCAGCGGCATTCGCGTCCAAGCCTCAGGCGATTGCCATCTGATGAACTTCGGCGTTTACGCCAGCCCCGAGGGCCGGCCCGTCTTCGACCTCAACGACTTTGACGAGACGCAGTCGGCGCCCTTTGAATGGGATGTGAAGCGGCTGGCCGCCTCGCTGGTGCTGGCGGCCCAGGACGCGGGGCATACGCCTGGTGCCGCCAAGGACATGGCGCGCGCCGCCGTCACCGCCTATCGCCTGCGCATGGGGGAACTGGCGGCGCTGGATCCCCTGACCGCCTGGTCCAGCCGGGTGGATATCACCGCCATGGCCCAGGGCATCAACGACGAGGCCACACGCGCCAAGGAGATGGATCTGTTGGCCAAGGCGGCCGCCACCCCGTCCGCCGGCGACGACTTTCCCCGCCTGGCCCAGGGTGATGGATGCCAGGCCCGCATCCGCGACGCTCCGCCGCTCATCTACCATTTTGATGAAGAGACGGACCGCCAGGGCCAGGCGGCGCTGCGCGCCCGCGCGCTGTTCACCCGCTACCGGGACACCCTGCCGGAGGAACGCCGCTTCCTCATCGACCGCTATCGGCTGGCCGACGTGGCCTTCAAGGTCGTGGGGGTCGGTTCCGTCGGCACCTTCTGCGCCATCGGCCTGTTTGTCGATCCTGATGGACACCCCTTGTTCCTGCAGGTGAAGGAGGCGACCGCGTCGGTGCTGGCGCCCTACGCCGGCGCTTCGCCTTACGCCAACCAGGGTCAGCGGGTGGTGGTGGGTCAGCGGACCCTGCAGACGGTCAGCGACGGGTTCCTGGGATGGGCGGCGGATGAGGCCGGACGCCATTTCTATATCCGCCAGCTGAAGGACCGGCGGCTGGCGTCGGCCGGCACGCTGATGGAAGACGACCGGCTGGATTTCTACGCCACCCTGTGCGGCACGACGCTGGCGCGTGCCCACGCCCGGTCCGGTGACGCGGCGTTGATCGCGGGCTATCTCGGCAATTCCGGGACTTTCGACGACGCGGTGGCCGACTTCGCCGCCGGCTATGCCGAGATCAGCGCCGCTGACCACAGGCTGTTGAAGCAGGCCGTGGCCGATGGCCGGCTGGAGGTGGCGGATCTGCCGCGCAAGGCCAAGGGGAAAAAGGCGGGATGATCAGCGCCCGTTCCTTCCAATTCGGCAACCGTCGCGTTTTTGCCCCGATTCGCCTTTTCCGTGCGCCGCGCGCACCCAGGCGGTGCGACAATTTGTCTGTCTGGTCGGTCAGAAAACAGTCACGAAACCTGACCATTTGATCAAGTTCTGGGCGAATTCGCCACTGCGAAGCGCAAAGGACGTACTGCAACCGACCTTTTCTCCCAGCGCCTTGAAACTGCAACACTCCAATGTTAGTGCAGGTGCACAAACATTGGTTGGCGACCCCTTGGGAAGCAGGGCGCCGGTAGGAAAAGATCGGGGGATTCTCATGACGACTTTCACGCCGGGCGGCGTTGCCGCCCGCGAACGCTCGCGCCTGCGCCGCATCCTGCTGGCGGGGGCCGCCCTCAACGTGATGGTGTGCGGGGGCGCCATGGCGCAGGAGGCCTCGTCGGCCGGCGACGTGGAAACCATCCTGATCACCGGCGGTCGCCCCGTGAGCGCCACCGGCCAGATCACGATGCAGGAGGCGCCGAAGTCCGCGTCTTCCGTCACGCAGAAGTTCATCCAGGACCAGCCCGCGGCGGCCAACCCCTTCCAGCTGATCAACCTGGCGCCGGGCGTGAACTCCAACGGCCGTGACGCCACCGGCACCGGCCGTGGCGCCATCTCCGTCCGCGGCTTCCAGTCCAACCAGATCGGCCTGATCCTGGATGGCGTGCCGGTCAACGACAGCGGCACCTTCAACGTCTACCCGCAGGAATACATCGACGCCGAGAACCTGTCCCAGGTCTACATCATGCAGGGTGCCGGCGACGCCGACACGCCCAACGTGGGTGAGACGGGCGGCAACATCGGCATGGTCATCCAGAAGCCGTCCGACGATTTCCATGTGACGCTGCAGCAGGCGCTGGGCGACAACAACCTGCGCCGCGAGTTCGTGCGCGTGGACACCGGCGACATCGGCTTCCGCACCAAGGCCTTCATCTCCTACTCCAACGCCGAGGTGGACGTGTGGCGCGGCGAGGGCACGACCAAGCGCCAGCATGTCGACGCCTCCATCGCGCACGACATCGGCGACAGCAGCCGCATCGCGCTCAGCGCCTTCTACAACACGGCTGAGACCTATTCGTACCAGGCGCTGACCAAGGCGCAGATCGCCCAGTACGGCTATGACTTCAACTTCGCCACCGCCTTCGCCCCCACCGCCCCGGCGGCGACCGGCACGGTGCAGAACGACAACAACGGCCCGCTGCTGACCCAGCGCTCCAACTACTACAAGCTGGCGACCAATCCGTTCGAGAACCTGGTGGTGTCGGTGAAGGGTAACTTCGCCCTGACCGACAGCCTGCGTCTCGATGTCCAGCCCTACCTCTGGTACGGCTTCGGCGGCGGCGGCACCGCCGGCTATTTCTCCGAGACCAACGCGGCGCAGTTCGGCGTTCCAGGCCAGGCGTTCAAGGGCATCGACCTGAACGGCGACCACGACACGCTGGACAACAAGCTGTTCTACAACCTCTTCGCCCAGCAGCAGATGCGCCCGGGCTTCGTCACCCGTGGCAAGTGGACCTATGGCCACAATGAACTGGTGGTGGGCTTCCAGTACGAAACCGGCAAGCTGCGCGAATGGAAGCCGCTGCTGTCGGTGGACGCCAACGGCAACCCGGTCAGCCTTTGGCCCGACCTCTATAACGAGCATGTGTTCCGCGCCGACGGCAGCGTGGTCCGCACCCAGGACCAGAAGACGACGACGGAAGTGGTGCGGCCCTTCGTGGTCGACACCCTGAACCTGTTCGATGACAAGCTGGCGCTCAGCGTTGGCCTGCAGCATTCGCAGATCAACCGCAGCGGCATCAACTACCTGCCGCTCAGCTTGCGCACCGCCAATGCCAGCGCCATCGCCCCGACCCATCCGGAACTGGATCAGGGCAAGTTCGTGCCCAGCGCCGGTGCCGTCTATCACATCGACGACAGCAACCAAATCTTCGCGTCGGCCACGCAGACCTTCCGCGCCACCGACAACTCCGCCCTCTACACGCCGGGCGTGAACCTCTCCACCATCCAGCCGGAAAGCACGGTGGACCTGGAGGCGGGCTACCGCTACGCCGGTGAGTGGTTCATCAGCTCCGTCACCGTCTTCAACACCAACTACACCAACCGGCAGCAATCGCTGTTCGACGTCACCGCCAACACCACGGTGTCGAAGAACATCGGCGGCGTCATCATCAAGGGCCTGGAGGCCGAGGTCGGCACCAAGCCCATCGACGGCTTCTCCGCCTACCTGTCGACCGCCTACACCCAGAGCCACCTGAAGAACGATCTGTACGTCGGCCTGGCCAACGGCTCGACGGTGCCGCTGCCCACGGCGGGCAAGCAACTCACGGACACGCCGGAATGGCTGGTCTCTTCCCTGCTGCGGTATGAGCGGGACAGCTACTTCGCCCAGATCCAGGGCAAGTACACGGCCCACCGCTTCAGCACCCTGACCAATGATGAAGAGGTGCCGTCGTTCTACACCTTCGACGTCGCGGCCGGGTACACCCTGCCGGAAGCGCTGACCGGCCGGTTCGCCACCAAGCTGGTGCTGTCGGTCACGAACCTGTTCGACAAGCGCTACCTGGGTGGCATCAACTTCGGCAACAACGCCCAGTCCTACAATGGCGTCGCGGCCAACCTGCCCAGCTACCAGCCGGCGCCGCCGCGCTTCATCTCCGCCAAGATGACGGTCACCTATTGATCGTGGGGTCATAGCAAGTCTGAAAGGGGCACCGGTGGCGACGCCGGTGCCCTTTTCGTATCAGGGCCGGCATATCAGGGCATGGCATAGCGGCGGTGTAGCTCCGCCGCCAATTCCCCCATGTGGGCGCGCAGTGCCGGCGGGCCCAGAACCTCCACCGTCAGGCCCAGGCCCAGCAACTGCCGGGCGGTCCATTCGACCGTTTCCAGAGGGATGTCGGCCTCTGCCCAGCCCTCGGCGTCAGCCGCCCGCAGGGTGGCGGTGATGCGCTCGTTGAAGGCCGGGCCCAAGTTGCGCAGGGATTTCAAGCCTGCGACCGTGGCCTTCACCCGGGCGGTGCCGGTGTACAGGCCAGCCTCGAAGCTTTGCAGCGATTCCTGCCAATGGGAGGGCAGGTCGAAGTTCGCCGGCCGGGTGAAGCGCCGGTCCAGCACCGTGTGGGCCAGGATATTGGAGACGCGGTAGGTGCGGGGGCCGCCCGATGGCTTGTCGGCCTCCGCCTGCGCCGTCTCCACGTGGGACTGGGCGACCAGGTACCAGACGCCGCCTTTCAGGACCAGGCCCAGGGGTTCCACCGTGCGCTCCACGATGCCGGCCCAGCGTTCATACCGCATGCGGATGATCTGCTCATTCCATACCGCGCGGGCGATGTCGGGCAGGATGTCGACCTTGCCCGCTTCCTGGAACCAGCCCACCGGATCCAGGTGGATGCGGGCATTCAGGCGCGCGGCCGTCTGGCGCCCCTGTTCGGGCAGGGCGGCCAGCAGTTTCAGCTGGGCGGCGGCCAGGGTGTCGCCCAGGCCCAGTTCCGCCGCCGGTCCCGGCAGGCCCGCCAGGAACAGGCTCTCCGCCTCCTGCGCCGTCATGCCGGTCAGGCGGGTGCGGTAGCCGTCCAGCAGCTGGAATCCCCCGGCGCGTCCCCGGTCGCCATAGACCGGCACGCCGGCGGCGCTCAAGTCGTCGATGTCGCGATAGATGGTACGGACGGTGACCTCAAGCTCATCGGCCAGGGCCTGGGCGGTCTGGCGACCCCGGGTCTGAAGCAGCATGAGCAGGGAAAGAAGACGGCTGGCGCGCATGAATTTCAAACTAGCAGATTATACCTGACAAAGGATGTCAGGTTTTGTCCGGTAAAGTGCGCTCACCGGACAAAACGCCCGGTTTTCCCATCGCGGAGGACCGTTCCCATGCACGCCACCAACACCCATGCGCCCACCCGCCGCGCCGCCCTGTTGGGCGCCGGCCTCATGGCCTTCGCCCCCGCCCCGGCAGGGGCGGAGCACCTGCCCATCGTCGACCGCCGCCCGGCCGATCCGGATCAGCCCGACCTGCTGACCGGCGGGTCCGGGGCGGGCGACTTCGACTTCCTGGCCGGCCGCTGGTCGGTGCTGAGCCGCCGCCGGCTGAACCGCTGGGTGGGCGATGACCGCTGGGATGAGGCGCGGGCCAGCGCCCACGGCCAGGTCATGCTGGGCGGCCTGGCCTGCCTGGATGAGCTGGAACTGCCGGTCCAGGCGGACCAGCCGGGCGCAGCCGTCACCTTCCGGCTGTACGACCCGGCGGCCCGGCACTGGGCGCTGCACCGGGTGGACGGGCGCACCGGCACCTTGCAGGCCCCCCTCACCGGGCGTTTCACCGGGGGCCTGTTCGCCGGCCGGCGGGGCGACTTTCGCGGCCAGGATTTCGATCCGTTGCTGGGCCGGCCGGTTCTGGCGCGGGTGATCTGGTCGCGCATCACCGCCACCTCCGCCCTATGGGAGCAGGCGTGGTCGGCGGACGAGGGCCGCGGCTGGGAAATCAATTGGACCCTGGCCTTCACCCGCGCTTGACGGGGCTTGACCTCAACTCTTCTTGAGGTTTTAGCGTGACCAACAGCTCAAACGACAAGAACAAGGAAAACCACCATGAGACTGCAGACCGCCGTATTGCTGGCCCTGACCCTGTTGGTCGGCGCCGGCGTCGCCGACCGGGCGCTGGCCTGGCCCCCCGACCTGATGCCGGCCGACGCCCTGCCCCTGAAGGCGGCGTTGCGGGCGGAGGCGCCGGCGCCCAAGGCCAAGGCTACGCCGACGACGGTTCCCCCTGCCGCCGCCTGCTGCGCTGTCCTGGAACTGCGTCAGTACACCCTGAAACCCGGCCAGCGGGACGCGTTGATCGACTTGTTCGACCGCTATTTCCTGACCGGGCAGGAGGCGGTGGGCGTCCAGGTGGTGGGCCAGTTCCGCGATCTGGACGATCCCGACCGCTTCGTTTGGCTGCGGGGCTTCCCTGACATGCCGACGCGCGCCGCCGGCCTGGCGGCCTTCTATGATGGCCCGGTATGGCGGGCGCATCGTGAGGCCGCGAACGCCACCATGCTGGATTCCGACAACGTCCTGCTGCTGCGACCGGCGATCGCGGGTTCAGGCTTCGCCGATGCCACGCCGGTGACGCCCAGCCCAGCGCCCCTGCCGCCCGCGTCGCCGCCGCCCGGTATGCCGCCGGCAGGGCACGGCATGTTGGTCGCCACCCTCTATTACCCGTTCCCAGCCCATGACACCGCCGCGGCGCAAGAATTGGCCGACGCCTTTGCCCGGGACGGGGCACCGGCCCTGTCCGCGGCGGGCGGTCCCGTTATGGCCGCTCTCGTCACTCATTCTGAACCCAACAATTTCCCCCGCCTGCCGGTGCGGGAGGGGGAGGCGGTCTTCATCATCTTTCAGGCGTTCGCCGACGCTGCGGCCTACGACCGTTATCGCGCGCATGTCGCGACGCCTTGGTGGCGCGGGCATGTCCTGAAGGGCGCGCCGGAGGTCCACCGTTTGGCCCCGACTTCCGGATCCCGGTGGCAGGGCCCCCTCTGACCAATGTCTAGGGCCCCGGGCCGCCTTTTAGGAGCCTTGGCCTCCGGCCCCGGCACCCGGACAGTGGAGGGACGGAGTCCTTGCCGGGAGGCCAAGATGGAACAGTCCACAGTTCAGTCCGCGTCATCCCCCCCGATCACGCCCTTTGAGATCACGCCCCTTATGGCCGCGCCGCGCCGTCGGCGCTGGTTGAGGCCCCTGTTGGTTGGGGTCGGTATACTGGGCGCGGGGTTGTTGCTCAGCGCCTGCGCGACCCAGCCGCCGCCCATGGCGGGCCGTGAGTTGCCAGGCTTTCTGTATGGCCTGCTGCACGGCCTCATCGCACCCTTCAGCTTCCTGTACAGTTTGATCTCCGACACCCGGGTCTACGCCTATCCCAATCCCGGCCGCTGGTACGACTTCGGCTTTCTGCTGGGGGTCAGCGCCTGGGGCAGCGGCGGCACCACGGTGGTGCGCCGCTGACGCCCGTCGCGACCGGTCCTGGGGCTATACCCTGGTGTCGGTGGGGTGATGGGGCGGTAGGGCGCGGATGGGAACATCCGCCACAGGCGCCGGGCTGAAAGGCGGCACCAGGGCCAAGCCCCGCTCCAGCGTCCACAGTGCCGCTTCACGGCTGTCGCCCGCTTCCTCGGCCAGGCCGGCCCGGGCCAGCACATCGGCCTGCTTCAGCAGGCTGGCCGCCGCCTCCATGCGCACGCGCAAGGTGGCGGCCGGGCGCAAATCCGCCTCCCGCACCTGGCCGTGGGCCTCAAGCGCCGCTTCCAGCCGGCCCATGCCCTCCAGCACCCGTTCCAGCGACGGCGCCGCCGTTTCCATGAGCTCATCCCGGGCCGATTGGCTGTGCCCCTGGTCCATCCGCCGGCTGGCCAGGCGGACACTCAGCGCGGCGTGCGCCACCTGGCGGGCCAGGGCCGGGAGCTGCGCGGCCAAAACGGGCATGGCCATGGTGCGTATGGGAAGTCCGGTGATGGGAATGGGCGGCGCGGATGACGCGGACGACATGGGGGCGGGCTCCGTCATTGGTTCAAAAGGAGCCCCCGGGGCGGTGGCGGCCAATCGGCGCCTGCCCGCCCCGGGGGAAGGGGCGACCCACCCGGGGAGGGGCAGAGGGCGGGTCGCGACTGCCGGGCGGCGCCGATGGGGAGCGTGCCGGCCGGTAAGAATTACCCTGGCAGGAGAAAAATACCCTGTCAATGGAAATTGGAGATAAATCTCTTGTCGGGAACGCATCCCCTGCCGGGCCTCCTGGCGCCGCCGCTTGACCGTTCTTCGCCGAAATGAGAACGTACAGGGAACAAACCGCCGGGGCGCCGGGCGGCGCTTTATGTCTGGTGGCGCACGTTAACCGGGAGTTTCAGGCTGCGTCTTATCGATATGGAATGAATTTCATGCGGTTCACGCCTTGGGTTCGTCTCACCGGGACAAGCCCGGGCGCGGCCCGGCGTCAGGGAATGGAGCCCAGGGGATGAGACCGGGGCCTTGCGGAATAGAGGAGCGGAATGTCGGGTCGCGTGTCGCAACGGCGCCTGCCCCTGGCCGGGGAGGTTTATCCCGGTACGCCCAAGCCGTCGCCCATCGGGCGGCGGCTGCGGGTGGTGGTGGGTGGCGTTCCGGTGGTGGCTGTGGTCAGCGACACCTGGCCATGGACGCTGATGTCGCTCGCCCGGTATCGGCAGGTCGACATGCTGCCCTCCTTGCGTCAGGTGGCGGGGGGCGCGGCCATCGCCGCCGACGCCTGGATCGCGTTGGAAACGTCGCCAGCCCCTGTCGACGGCCCGGGCGGCCTGCGCGTGCGCCTTTATCTGGTGGATGCCTTGCCGGACGACCCTGCGGCGATGGCGGAGGCGAGCCGGGGGCCAGCCGATATGCTGCTCAGCCGCGGTCTGGCGGCCAGCCTGGGCTGGGTGTCATGCTGATGCGCGCGGCGAAGGCCGCTGGGATTGATGCCGATGGTGGCTCAACGCCGCGCGATCTCGCGTTCAATCTTCAGCTTTTCCAGGTCCAGCTGGAACAGGCGCGCCAGCTGGGCCGCCAGATCCAGGTCCCCTTGGCGATAGGCCGCGCGCACCTTGTCCAGCACCGCGTCCAACACCGCGTGCTCGGGCAATGGTGGCGGTTCATGTCCGGCAAAAGGCGTGGTCGCTGGAGCGGCGAGATGGTGGTCATCACCACCCGAGTCGCCGCCCAGCCGGCTTTCACCGATCAGGTCCTCAATTCGGCAGCCCAGGCCACGGGCGATCTTGTAGATGGTGTCCGCCCGGGGGGAGGCGGACTTGCCGTACATGATGCCCTTGATGGTGCCTTCGTTCAGGCCGGCGGCCCGTTCGAATTCCGCATACCCCAAGCCCAACGCCGACAGGCGGCGGCCCAGCCGCTCAGCCAACGGGCTGGGTGCCGGGGTGGTCGGGATGATTTTGGCGGCGGTGCTCATGTGGGGAAATTTACCCTGAGGCGGAAGCGGCGTCGTGGGGGAATTATACCCTAGAAATCGGGAGAATTTTACCCTATCCTTGGCGGTATGACCAGGGGCTAATGCGGCCGCCGGTCCTGAAGCCCGAAATAGGAAAGGAAGTCCATGTCCCCCACTTCCCGGGGCGTCGCCCCCCGTCCATGCGCGGCCGGCGCGGCGGCGTCGCGCGCCGCGGGCGCGCCCGTCACCACCAGCTTGCAGGGCCGGCTGGGTCGCACGCCCTCCACGCCCGATGACCTGCGCTCCATGGCCACCGCCGCTTGGCATAAGCGCGGCGTGGCCATGATCCGGTTGGAGGATTTGCCCAACGAATTCGATCGCCTGGCGGTGGAAGCCATCGCCACCTCCCTCTACGGCAAAAGGACGCCTTCGGAATGACCACGCCCGCCCCCGCTTCCACCGTCATCGCCACTGCCCGCAAGGCGCCGCCCCGCCGCCGGGCCGGCCGTCCGCGCAAGGCCGGCGCCCGCCATGCCTGCGGCCAACTGATTCAGGCCACCGACGCCGCCATCCTGCCGCAGGCGCTGGAGCGGCGGGCCGACCTGCTGGGCGTTTCGCCATCGCTTTCCACGGGCCAATTGTTGGACCAGCGCGTGGGCCAGCCCTTGGGACAGTTGTTGCTGCGCGGCCGCCTGACCCAACGGCAGCACGATGCCGGGCAGGCCGTGGGCGGCCTGTGGCGCGCCTGGCTGTCCTTGGCGGAGGCGCCCAAGCCCCACGCCTATGTGCCGGAGTCCGGCAGTGGCGTGGCCCGCCCGGATGTCGACCCCGACCGCTGGGCCTGCACTGACGATCGCCTGGCCCAGGCCCGCGCGTTGATCCGGGCCAGCGGCCCCCATGGCCTGCTGGCCCTGACCTTGGTGGAGGGGGTGTGTGCGGATGAGGTCATGCCCCGCCGGTTCGAGGCCACCTGGGCCGGCGACTGGCCCCAGGGCTGGGCGGCATTGACCACGGCGCTGGACGCCTTGGCCGATCATTACCGCATCCCCCGTAACTGATCGCCCTTGGAGAACACACTATGAGCCTGCGCACTTCCGCTGATGACGTGGCGTTCGACCGTTCCCCCCTGGCAATCACCTGGCGCGACCGCCGGTGCCGAGGCATCGTCCGGCACCCCGTCCTGGCCCCGGCTGGCCTGATCCTGGGCGCCGGCACCTTGTTGGCCAAGCGCGCCGATGATGCCTGGGCGTCGCAGGCCTTGGATTTCGATGCCGACCGCCTGCTGGCCTTGCTTACCATCGCCTATGACCGCCCCCACACGGCGGAGCAGGCGCGGCGCATCCTGGCCAAGGTGCGGGCCGCCGGCCGCGCCCTGGCGGCGGATGAGCCCCTTCAGGCGGCCATCCACCTGGCCCATGCCGGCCTGGGCGTCCTGCCGGACGCCGACACCGCCGCACGACGTCTGTTCCTGGCGGAAACGCTGCTGGACCAGGGAATGGCGCTGGAGACGTTGAGGAAGGTGGCCGGCTATGGCCATGATGAAGTCGTCCTGAAGCATAATCAGAATCATCGGCCCTCTGGTCCCGGCGGCGGTCAATTTTGCTCTTCTTCGGATACAGGAGGCGGCACGCCTCCTCCGGCGAAGACTAAGGCGCAGGGCGCGGCCAGGCCGGTTCAGGACGACAACGCACAAAAGAAACGGCGGTTCGTTCAACGCACCATTGGAGTCGCTCGCGAGATTGCCGCAAAACTCAACGTTCCTGTCGAGAATATTTTAGGAGTATCTGCACTGGAATCGGGGTGGGGTGGCCAGAACCCGGATTCGAGGTTTGCCAAAGAGGGGAACAATTACTTTGGACAACACGCCCACTCAAAATATGAGAATGGAACGATGCTCAACAAAGAGGGAGATATTGAAATGTCGACGTTCGCCAGCCCGGAAGATTCGTTCCGATCCTTTGCAGAAAGCCATGGTGACTTGATTCGTGGAGTACGAGATCCGGAAGAATTCGCGCGTAAATTGCAGGAATCTCATAGATTCGGTATAGCTACGGACGGAAGCCCTATGCCCACCTACATTCGGGATGTGGCGGGAACCATCAGGAAATTGCGACCTATTATTGCGGAACATGGCGGGGAGTGAGAAGCATGAAAATGTCAAAGGCATGGGGCGGGGCCATAGCCTTAAGCTTTGTGGTGGCCCTTTCTTGGCCGCCAGGTAGAACTCTGGCTGCAGACCAACGAAATGATGTGCCTCCCTACAAGATAAATCTGACGCAGGCGGAGGCGCTCGCAAATATCGCGCTGGCAATGGTCGACAAACGCGGTTGGTTGGAAGGGGGGCTGGACGACGACGGGCGCTTTTACGGCTACTGGGCTTATGCCGTCCACGGAAATGGTCATTATGCTGAAGTCGCCGTGAATCCCTGGACTGGCGATGTGTGGGATGTTTGGAGATGTAAAAAGGTCAAGAAGCCGGAATTGCAAGCTGCCCAGAAGGTCCTCAAGGAAATAAATTTCTCTGCGGCGGAAAGTCGCTTGTACAATGACTTGGCCAAGTGGCGGCCTTTGTGTTTGAAGGATTGGTAAGAGTCGTCCCTGCTCGGGCTGCAGCACCGTTGTGGGCATGTCAGGCGTGAGGGACGTTGCCGGTGGCGGTGTGGTCGGCGTTCGAGCCGCGGAATTGGCTGCCATTGTGTGCCGAAAAAATTGAACGTAAAAAACGCTTGACGCCACTTTCTGGTCCGGTTATATATCGAAATATGAAATGCCGATTTGCGCCCGGAAGGCTGAACGCCTTGCCGGGCGCTTCGTTTTTCAGGCTGGATCTCCGGTGCCGCTGGCGGGCCTGATCCATCGCATCCATCAGACATCGCAGCCTTCGAGAGGTGCGCCGCCGTGCCGACGCGCAAGACGCCGCCCATGCCGTCCCTTGTCCAGGGGGCGGAACCTGAAACCCTATCCTCTCCTCCCGCAACCGACAGTCAGGCACTGCCCGCCCTCGCCCCCGCTCGTGCCGCCCGCACCCGCCTGGTGATCAGCGATGATCGCCGGGCGGAGGTGGCGGACCTGGCGGGCAAAGGGGTCCCCCGGGGCGTCATCGCCCGCATGTTGGGAATCAGCCCGCGCACGCTGCGCCGCCATTTCGGGCGCGAGCTGGAGATGGGCGCTGCCCGCGCCCATGCCCGTATCGTGGAAACCCTGTACGCCAAGGCGTTGGAGGGCCACGCCCCGTCGCTCATCTTCTGGTGCCGGGTGCGCTTGGGCTGGGGGGGCAAGCCAGGTGAAGCCGACGATGGCGGTCCGCTGGAAGGCGAGGGGGAGGGCTACGGCCCGTTCCCCCGCAGTGGTGGCGCCGCCTCGCCGCCCATCGAGCCCGTTGCCTTGGAAAGCCTGAACGATGCCCAACTCGAAGCCCTTCTCCGCCGCCTGGAAGCGGCGGGTTTTGACCCGGGCCCTGACGGTGGTTCGGGCGGAGATTGAGCGGCGGGCGGCCACACGCTGGGCGCCCTTTCCCGGGCCACAGACCCAGGCGCTGACCAGTGCCGCCGACTTTCTCTACTATGGCGGGGCCGCCGGTGGCGGCAAGACCGACCTGCTGCTGGGCGCCGCCCATACTCACCATCGCCTGTCCATCATCTTCCGTCGCGAGTTTCCGCAGTTGAAGGGCATCACTGATCGGGCGCAGCAGTTGTTCCGTGGCCGGGGTCGCTGGTCCAAGTCGGACTGGACATGGCGCCTGGATGACGGCCGGGTCATCGAATTCGGTGCCGTGCAGCACGCCGACGACGTGCACAAGTACCAAGGCCGGCCCCATGACCTGATCGCCTTCGATGAGTTGCCGCATTTCACGGAGGCGCAATTTCGCTTCCTGGTGGGCTGGAACCGCCCGGGCCCGGGCGTGGACCCGACCCAGCACTGCCGCGTCATCGGCGCCGGCAACCCACCTACCGACGCCGAGGGCGCCTGGGTCATCCGCTTCTGGGCGCCCTGGCTGGACCCAACGTATCCCAACCCGGCCGCGCCGGGCGAGCTGCGCTGGTTTGTGACGGACGGCCAGGGCCAGGATCGCGAGGTGCCGGGACCGGAGCCTGTGGCCTTGGCCGATGGCGACGTGCTGACGCCTAAGTCCCGCACCTTCATCCCGGCGCGGGTGGAGGACAACCCGGTCATGATGCGGGCGGGCTACATCGCCACCCTGCAATCCCTGCCGGAACCGCTGCGCAGCAAGATGCTGCGCGGCGATTTTGGCGCGGGGCGTGAGGACCATCCCTGGCAGGTCATCCCCACCGCCTGGGTGGAGGCCGCCATGGCCCGCTGGCAGCCGGCCGATGCGGCCACCCCTCCGCTGGCGGCTTTGGGCGTGGACGTGGCGCGCGGCGGGCGGGATCGAACCGTTCTAGCGGCCCGCCATGGCGCCTGGTTCGCCCCGCTGGACGTGGTGCCGGGGCGCGATACACCCGATGGCGCCGCCGTCGTCGGCCTCATCCTGCGGCGCCTGGCCGGTGTCGTCGGCGTGGATGCGCCCGGTGGCGTCGCGGTGCAGGTGGACGCCATCGGCGTCGGCGCCTCCGTCCAGGACCTGGGCGTGCTGCACGGCTTGCGCATGGTGGCGATGAACGCTGCGGCGGCCAGCGGCGCCCGCGACCGGGGCGGTCGCCTGGGCTTCGTCAACCGCCGCGCCGAATGGTACTGGAGCCTGCGTGAGGCCCTGGAGCCCGCGTTGGGCGCCGATTTGGCCCTGCCGCCGGACCGCGAACTGCTGGCTGATCTGGTGGCGCCGCGCTGGAAAATGACGGCGCGCGGCATCCAGATCGAGGCCAAGGACGACATCAAGGCCCGCATCGGCCGCAGCCCTGACAAGGGCGACGCCGTTGTGCTGGCCCACGCCCAACCGGCCGGCGACGGCACCGGCCTGCTGGCCGTCTACGCCGAGATGGCGGCGGGGCTTGTTCCCTCCGCCACAGCATCCCACGCCTAGGCCTGAGGAAAGCCCCTATGCATCCCTGGATCACCGAATACCGCTTGGCGCCGCCGGGCGGTGACAGGCGGCACGCGTCCGTGGATGGCAGGGCCGGTGCCTGCCTAGGCGACCTGCCGTTGCTGGATCGGTCGCCGTCCGGCGTCTGGCGGCCCCGCGACCGTGCGGCGCTGGAAAGCACGCTGTCGCGTCACTACGGCGGGCCTGTGGACTTGGTCGGCCGCATGCCTGCGCTCGCGGCGGTCGCGAGAGCCTTGACTGAGGGCGACGTGGTCCGTGCCCACATCGCCCTGCTGCATGCCCGCCTACCGCCATTGCCGGAACGGGCGGTTGTTGTGAGCGCGAACGAGAATGGTCTGGCCAAGCAGATAGCTGCCAATTACCTGACCCAGCCTCGAATTCCCGCCGGTGCCCGGGATGCGAAGCCCGGTACCTGGACTTCCATCGGTGCCGGTGGAACAGCGGCCCTGGATGCCGCCATGGCGGTGGCGCGAACGATAGCGGGCCGCGCCACGCTTGTGGGCGCCATCCTCATCCCAGGCAATATCGGCCAGACACGCAGCGGCCGCGTGCCGGGCACGGACGTGGACTACGGCTACGCGGAAGGCCAGTTGACTCTGACGTTCAAGGACGGCGACGGGCACACGCGCCTGATCTACGATGGTAGCGGTGATCTTAATGGACAATATCGAACCCCTGAAGGTGTCCTGCTTGCACAGGCAGGCCCCGATGGTTTGGCGATGGCTCCGGGAGCCATCGCTGCGCTGGCCCGTGGCGACAGGGTTTTCTCGCAGAAGACGAAGACGCCTAACGAAGGGGAGCCTGGAACCTGGGCAGTCAACCCTGGCAGTGGCCAGCAACGACTTTATGGCCCTGACGGCTATCCCGTTCTCGATATAGACTATGATCATGATCATTGGGGGGTGCCGCACGCTCATGACTGGCTACCCATCCCAGGCAGCAAGCGAACGAAACGGCAGGATGGGCGTAAGCTGAGGGACGATGATCCTAGGCCGCCGAAAGAAGAGACAGAGAAAGAATAAAAATTCTTTATAGGGGGTGATGATGCGTAAATTATCAGGATTCCATGATGCAGAATTGATCGGTGTCGGTTGGGATCCGGTCGATGCGACCCTGACTCTTGAATTTTTGTCCGAAGGGAGAAAAGAGAAGAAGGTGATGAAATTCTCAGGCGTCGCCGAATTTCGTCTTGTCGACTTCATCAATCAAAATGTCGTGCACGATATTAAGATTCTTTCCGGCCAGGATGAGGTGGCTGAAAGCGTAACCCACTTCATTAAGTGGATGTTGACGCTGTCGGATAGGGCGGAATTTTCCGAAACAAAAGAAATCGATGATTACGTTAGTAAAATAAAGAAGGGCGACATCCTGTTGTGTGTTCTTAATCCCTCCTGGGGTTGTGACGCGGTGGTGGCGGCACGGGAATACGAAGTTCTTTGAGGCAAGCTCATAGTATGGTCGGGCTCAGGTTTCAACATGTCGCCATTCTCCAGGCCTTGGATCGGGATTCGGTTCAGAATCCCATCAGCGCTGGAGTCCAGGATTCGGGCTCGAATGGGGAACAAGCCTTGGCCCAGGTGAAGGCTTGGGCGGCGGGCGACCTGTTTCGATGCGACGAGGATGGAAAGAGGCGCCTCGGAAGGGGACTGAGCAGATGTCATTTTTAGACGACGACGTTGTCCTGGCCTTCGATCCTGATTTCGGTGAGCGGCTCAGCGAAATCGCCGGGCTGCATCCTGTTTGGGTATGTCAATCACCCGCGAATAGCGAAGCCGCCGAGCAACTGTGGGCCAAGGGTGATCAGGCTCACCAGGTCACGGTCTTCACCAGGGCGGATATGACGTCACCGGAGAACGCGTTCGTCTCCCTTCTGGATACGATTGACCAGCATCATCCCGCGTGGCGCCGATTGAGTGTGTTTGGATGCCAGGTGACCCCGGCGGTAAGGGAGGCTCTTGCTGACTATGGTGGGAGCACTTTTGAAGAGATGCCGGGCGGGTTTGCCGTCGATCGCGGCGCTGTCGCCCACGGCTAAACAGCTGTTGGCGCCGGCGCGCGGCCCCAACATCGTTCATTAACCACCGGCCTATCCTTCGGGTTCAGGTCAAACATGCCGCTGCGAAAGCGCTGCGGCGTAATCCCATTTGCCCGCTTTCCACCAAGAAAGACGAAACGCATGTCAAGCAACCGCGACAGCAAGGGGCGCGCTGTGGCGCCGGGGATTCTTGCCCGCGCCAGCCGCGCCCTGGGGGCGGCCGTCTCCTACACGGTGACGGGTGACGCCTCCTCCTGGTTCGGGCCCTTGGACCCGTTGCCGCCCTCGGCGCCCGAGGTGGCGGGGCGGCAGTTCGACTTCCCCTCCGGCTACAACCTGCTGCAACGGCCCAAGGCCTATGAGGGCACGCGGTTCGAGGCGCTGCGCGCGCTGGCCGACAGCTGGGACCTGCTGCGCCTGCTGATCGAAACCCGCAAGGACCAGATGGCGGGCCTGACCTGGACCATCCGGGTGCGCGGGGCGGCGCCAACCAGCAACGCCGCCGATGCCCGGCCCGGCGCCCGCATCGCGGCGCTGACCGCTTTCCTGCGCCGGCCGGATGGTGTGCATTCCTGGTCGCGCTGGCTGCGCCTGCTGCTGGAGGATTTGCTGGTCATCGACGCGCCCACGCTCTACGTGGCGCGCACGCTGGGCGGCCGGGCGCGGGCGCTGCAGGTCATGGACGGCGCCACCATCAAGCGGGTGATCGATCCCTTTGGCCGCACGCCCCTGCCGCCCGCCGTGGCGTATCAGCAGGAGCTGAAGGGCCTGCCGGCGGTGGACTACACCACCGACGATTTGATCTACGCCCCCCGCAACCCACGGCCGCACCGTGTCTATGGGCTGAGCCCGGTGGAGCAGATCGAGACCACGGTCAACATCGCGCTGCGCCGCCAGATCTGGCAGCTGCAATATTATACCGAGGGTAACATCCCCGAGGCGCTGATCGGCGTGCCTGATGCCTGGACGCCGGACCAGATCCGACAGTTCCAGACCTATTGGGACGCCCTGCATGAGGGTGACACCGCCAGCCGCCGCCATGCCAAGTTCGTGCCCGGCGGCGTCGCCCGCACCTTCATCCCCATCAAGGAACCGGAGTTGAAGGGCGTGTTTGACGAGTGGCTGGCGCGGGTGGCGTGCTTCGCCTTTTCCGTCAGTCCTCAGGCCTTCGTGGCGCAGATGAACCGGGCCACCGCCCAGACCGCCCACGACGCCGCGCATGAGGAAGGGCTGGGGCCCACCATGTTGTGGGTCAAGGAACTGATCGACGACGTTCTGGAGCGCGAGTTTGACGCCGCCGACCTGGAATTCGCCTGGAACGACACCCGTGAGGTCGACCCCGTCAAGGCCGCGACCATCGCCAACATCCATGTGCGCGCCGGCATCAAGACCCTGAACGAGGTGCGGGCCGACATCGGCTATCCCCCCGTACCCGGCGGCGACCGGCCGCTGATCTACACCGGTGGCGGGGCCGTGCCGCTGGAGCAGGCGACGCAAGGCCTGCCAGGGCAGGAGCCCGAGGCGGCCCCTGAACCCACTCCCGACCCCACCCCCGCCCTTAATGGCCCTGAAGAGGAGACCTGACGCCATGCGCCTGTTCGGCAATTTCACCAAGGTGGAGGAGGGCGCCGACGGCACCCTGATGGTGGAGGGCATCGCCACCACCGAAACCGTGGACGGCGATGGTGAGGTGGTGGAGGCCGATGCCGTGAAGGCGGCGCTGCCCGACTTCCTGCGTCTCGGGTCCGGGCCCCTGCGCGAGATGCATCAGCCCCTGGCCGCCGGCCGTGTGGACGCCGCCGCCGTGGGCGCCGACCGTCGCACCCGCATCACCGCCACGGTGGTGGACCCGGTGGCCATCCGCAAGGTCAAGGCGGGCGTCTACAAGGGCTTTTCCATCGGCGGCAAGGTCGTGGCCCGCGATCCGGACGACCGCAACACCATCACCGCCCTGCGCCTCACGGAAATCAGCCTGGTGGACCGCCCGGCCAACCCCGACGCCGTCATCACCCTGGTCAAGCTGGAGGATACCGACATGACCGAAACCGACACCCCGCCCAAGAAGTCGGACGGCGGCGACAGTTGCGACACCCTGGCCGACTGTGCCCCGCTGGCCACCATCCTCAAGGCGCTGAGCGCCGCCGTGGCGGGCTTGTCGGCCAAGGACATGGAAAGCCTGCTGTCCACCTTGCAGGCGGCCAACACGGATGAGGCGCCGGACGACGATGCCGACACCGATGAGGAGGAAGAGACGACGGACGACAAGACCGCCGGCCTGGGCGTCGACACCCTGCGCAAGGCGCTGGACCGCGCCCGGGCCGACCGTGCCGGCCTGCTGCGCCAGCGCGACGCGCTGGCCGCCCGGGTGAGGGCGCTGGAGGCACAGCCCCGCGCCGAGGACTATGTCCTGAAAACCGCCGTGGCGGGCGTCGTCGATGCCAAGACCGCCCTGGATGGCCCGGCCACCGCGCTGGACGCCATCAAGAAGGCCCAGCGCCACCCGGCGCACATGACCCCGGCTTTCTGATCCCCTTCCTTCCGACCTGATCCATCCCCGGCTGGTTCGCCCGCCCCGTCACCTGACGGCGGCGTGGGCTGCAGCACGCCTTTTTCACCCTGTTGGAGACATCGATGACCGGCATTCCCACCGCCGCCCCCCACACCGTCACCGGGGACACCCTGGCGGCCTTCAAGGCTGCGCAGGGCCAGCGCCTGGCTGGCGACGACCTTGCCAAGTCCACCTTCACCCAGTCCGGCAGCCCCACCTCGGGCCTGACCTTCTATGACCTGGAGCCCGGGGCCAAGCTGCTCTATCCGGTGCTGACGCCGCTGCGCAACAGCATCCCCCGCGTCTCTGGTCGGGGCGGCATCCAGGCCAACTGGAAGGCCATCACCGGCGTCAACACCACCGGCGTGCGGGCCGGCGTGTCCGGTGGCAACCGCGGCGGCGTCATCGCCGTCCGCACCCAGGACATGAACGCCGTCTATCGCGGCCTGGGCCTGGAGGCCAGCGTCGACTTCGAGGCCGACTACGCCGCCGAAGGCCTGGACGACGTGCGGGCGTTGGCGGTGCAGAACCTGCTGGAAAGCCTGATGATCCAGGAAGAGCAGATGATCCTGGGCGGCAACGCCTCGGTGGCGCTGGGCACCACGGCCACGCCGGTGGTCACGGCCGCCAACAGCGGCGGCGCGCTGACGGCCGGCACCTGGTCCATCATCGCCGTCGGCTTGACGCTGGAAGGCTATCTGAACGGCTCCGTGACCGGTGGTATCCAGGGCCAGATGACCCGCACCAACGCCGACGGCTCCAGCGATCAGTTCGGCGGCGGTGCCGCCAAGCCGTCCACTGCCGCCACCGGCACCACCACCGGCTCGGCCGGCAGCCTGGCGGCCACCGTGGCGCCGCTGGCGGGCGCCGTCGCCTATGCCTGGTTCTGGGGTGCCGCCGGGGCGGAGAAGCTGGGCGCCATCACCACAATCAACTCCGTCGTCATCACCGACCTGGCGGCGGGCACTCAGACGGCCGCCAGCCTCGGTGGCGGTGACAACAGCCAGAACAGCCTGTCCTTCGACGGTCTGCTGTACCAGGCGTTCAAGGGCGGCTCCAACGCCTATGTCCAGGTCATGCCCACGGGCGCGGCCGGTACCGGCACCCCGCTGACCGCCGATGGCGCCGGCGGTATCGTGGAGATCGAGACGGCGCTGAAGGCTTTCTGGGACAATTACCGCCTGTCGCCCCAGGAAATCTGGGTCAGCAGCCAGGAGGCGCAGACCATCAGCCGCAAGATCCTGACGGGGAATACCAACTCCGCACAGCGCTTCGTCTTCAACACCGACCAGGCCCTGCTGGGCGGTGGCGTCATGGTCCGCACCTACCTCAACCGCTACAGCATGGTCGGCGGGCAGACGCTGGACATCAAGGTGCACCCCAACATGCCGGCGGGCACCATCCTGTTCCGCACCACGCGGCTACCCTATCCCCTGGCCAACGTCACCAACGTGACGCAGATGCGCATGCGGCGCGACTACTACCAGATCGAATGGCCGCTGCGCACCCGGCGGTACGAGTACGGCGTCTACTGCGACGGCGTGCTGCAGAACTACTTCCCGCCCGCCTTCGGCGTGATCACCAACATCGCCAACGGCTGACGCGGGCCGGGCGGGGCTGACACACCAGCCCCGCCCCTTCGGAGGTTGCTGCCCATGGACGACACCACGCCGTCTACCCCCGTCTCCCTAACCGACGTGGCCACGGTCAAGGCCTGGCTCAGCCCGCCCTTGACCAGCACGACGGACGACGCCCTGCTGACGCGGTTGATCCAGGCGGAAAGCGGCTTCATCCGCGCCTGGCTGGGGCGTGACCCGTCGTTGGCCACCTACACCCAAACCCTGGACGGCAGCGGCAACGCCGTGCTGCCGCTGCCCCATTATCCCGTGACCGGGGTGGCGGCGGTGGCGGTGGATGGGGTGCCGGTTCCGGCCCAGCCGGCGAACCAGCCTCTGGCCTACGGTTATGCCTATGACGACACCTGCCTGGTGCTGACCGGCGGCATTTTCCCCCGGGGGCGACGGCGGGTCGTCGTCACCTGGACGGCGGGCTACGATCCCGTGCCGGCCATCCTGCAGCAGGCCTGCGTGGAACTGGTGGCCCTGCGCTACCGGGATCGCGACCGGGTCGGCCTGGTTTCCAAGGCTCATGGCGGGGAAACCACCAGCTACCTGCAAAAGGAAATGCCTGACAGCCTGGCGGCGGCCTTGGCCCCCTACCGCCGCGTGGTGCCGCTATGAGCGGTGGGTTCGTCGACGCCGATGGGCTGGAGCAGCTGCGGGACAGGCTGGCCGGCCTGCCCGCGGTGATCGCGGCTACCCTGGCGGACAGCATGCGGGTCCAGGCGCAAGCGCTGGCCGCCGCCGCGGGAGCCCGCTTGGATGGCCAGGTGAAGGGGGGACCGGCACGCTCAGCCGGGCCCTCATTCCCACGCTGACGGTCAACGGCCTGGCGGCGACGGCGGGCGTGACGGTGGACGCGGCCTCACCCGCGGCTGCTTACGCCGCCTTCCAGGAATATGGCTTTCACGCCACGGAATCCGTGCGGGCCCACCTGCGGACCATCACCCAGGCTTTCGGCCGGTCCATCTCCCCGGTCAGCGTCCCGGTCCACGCCTACGACCGCCGGGTGGACTACGACGGCCATCCCTTCCTGGCGCCGACCCTAGCGGATCACACGGACAGCATGCGTGCCGCCCTGGCCGATGCCATCGGCACGGCCGTCACCAATCAGCTCAGTTCTTGAAACCAGGATCGATCATGGCCCGTGAGGACATCCATGCCGCCCTGTTTGCCCGGCTGACGGCGGCGGCCCCCTTCGCCACCGCCAGCCGCCGGGTGCGGCTGTGGAACGACCTGTCGCCGGCGCAGCAGCCGGCCCTGTTCCTGATGAGCCGGGGGGAGGAGGTGACGCGCCGCGACACCCTGCCGGCCCACCGCCTGCTGCGCGTGGACGTTCTGCTCTACGCCCAGGCGCCGGACGACGAAACCGCCGGCGCCGTGGTGCTGAACCCCTTGTTGGACGCGGTGGAGGCCGCCCTGCGCCCCCCGCCCGGCCAGGACAAGCAGACCCTGGGCGGGCTTGTTTACGACTGCTGGATCGAGGGGCAAGTGACCACGGACGAGGGCGCCCTGGGCTCCCAGGCCGTGGCCATTGTGCCGCTGCACCTGCTTATTCCCTAATCGTTATCGAGGATGCTTGTCATGACCGATGCCGACGTGCCGGCCGATACCGCCGCCGCCCCCGACCCCGCGCCCGTTTCCATCACCGAAGCCGGCCCCGCCTGCGACTGGCCCCTGCGGTTGGAGCGGGCGCTTGCCGCCTGGTTGGCGGAGGAGATCCACAACTCACCCGTGGCTCGGGTGACCGACGCCTACAACCACCTCGTCACCACCCTGGACGGGCTGAAGGCCCGCATTCTGCAGGAGATTTGATCCCATGCCCCAATATTCCTTCGGCGCCGGTTCCCTGTTCGGCACGCCCATCGGTGTGGCCAACGCGACCCCTGTCCAGTTCGGCACCCTGCAGTCCGTCTCTGTGGACATCGATTTCACGCTCAAGGAACTGTACGGCCAGAACCAGTTCCCGGTGTCCGTCGCCCGGGGCCAGGCCAAGATCCAGGGTAAGGCCAAGACCGGCCAAATCCAGGGCGCCCTGTTCAACAACCTGTTCTTCGGCGGCAGCCAGTCCACGGGACAGCAACTCGTGGCCCTGAACGAGGCGGCCAGCGTGCCGGCCACCAACCCGTACACCATCACGGTGGCCAACAGCACCGGCTTCCAGGCTGACCAGGGCGTGGTGTTCGCCGCGACCGGTGTGCCGCTGGCCAAGGTGGCCAGCGCGCCGGCAACCGGCCAGTACAGCCAGTCGGGCGGCACCTACACCTTCGCCGCCGCCGACACCGGCGCCGGCCTGCTGATCAGCTACAGCTACACCAGCGCCACCGGCGGCACCGTCACCACCATCAGCAACCAGCTGCAGGGTGTGGCGCCCACTTTCTCCTGCGTGCTGACCACGCCCTTCGGCGGCCAGAACTTCGTGCTCAGCCTGAACGCTTGCACCTCCAGCAAGCTGCAACTGGCGACCAAGCAGGGCGATTACATGCAGCCGGAACTGGACTTCATGGCTTTCGCCGATGCCTCCGGCACGGTGGGCAAGCTCAGCGTGCAGGGCTAAGGCCATGGGCGCTAATGTGGTGATCGGCGGCACGGACTATCCCGTGCCGCCCATGAACTTCGCCGCCCTGAAGGCCGCTTGGGCCGACATCAAGGGCCTGCCCCTGCTAACCGATCCGGTGGACCAAGCGGCCGCCGGCATCCGCATCGTGGCGGCCGCCCTGAACAGCACCGTGCCCGACCTGACGGCTGAGGTTATTGAGCAGAAACTGGCCGCCACCGAGTTCCCGGCCCTGGTAGCTGCGGTGGTGGGCATCCTGCGCGAGTCGGGGCTGATCCCGACGGGGGAGCCGATACCGCAGGCGGGATCGTCGATGACATCGACGACCTGACTGCGGAGCTGGTGGCGTCAGGCTGTGGCGCCTGGGACGAGGTGGAGCGGCAGTTCACCCTGCCGCGCTACCAGGCGCTGTGGCGCTATTGGCGCCACCATCCGCCCGTTCACCTGATGGTGGCGGCCTATCTGGGCATCAAGCCGGAGGGGCCGCCGCCGGTTGACGAGGTCGGATTGGCAGACTTGCTGACGATGTTTGGTGGGGGGAATATCGGCTGAAGGTTGTGGAAATTGTTGCTGCTTTGTTCGGTCTGTTGGATATTGCCGTATCGGCAACCCTCCCATCGGGACACCCCCCACATTGAGGAAGCAATGAGCAAATTTACCGTGGTTACGTTGATAGGGACTCTATTTCTGGTCGGGGCGACACACATGGCCCGCGCAGAAATTCCGGCCAATATCTTAAAGGGAATGATCGGTGGAGGAGATAAAATCCAAGAATGTGTGGATCACAATAAGGACGTGGGAAAAGTTGACACTTGTTTCATGATGACCGAAATGGCGGTCAATAACCTATATTATAAGAATAAAGGAGGGAATAATGAAATAGAATCGAAACTGGGATCCTTTGGCGCAGCGCTCATGGCGGCAATGTGGTCAGATTATTTATTTAAATGTTCTGATAATATACTTTCCGGAAAAGAGGCGACCGGTTTTTGTCTGGGGACGATGAAGCTAAGAGTTGCATGGATAAATATGATTCAGAATGAATTTAATCTAAATGATCGTGACGTTTCCAAATTCTGTCAGTCATACTTCTCAAAATTGGACGAGAATAGATTTAACGGAATGAAAAAAGCATACACTTCAAAGTAATATATATGGCTGTGTGGCGAAGGTGCACTAAGAATTTCGTCAAATTTGGCCGCCCACTATTCTAGTGGCGATGGCTTCTATCTGTGAGGATGCTCATGGTTGAACCGGTGGAAGTCAAATTCAACGGTGATATCTCTGGCTTAGCCACTGCGGCCCAACAAGCCGGTCAGGCTACCGAGCAGATTAAAATCGCCACGGAGGGATTGCAGGCCGGTGTCCGGGAACTTGAGGGGGCTTTCGAGCGCCTTTCCAGCCGCATGGCGGACACGTCTCGGCAGTTGTCCACGGCTTCATCAACCCTGACGGAGGCCACGGCGCAGACGAATGCCCATGCCGAGGCGACCAAAAAAGGTGGAGAGGAGCAGGAGAAGGCGGGCACCAAGTTCAAGGACGTTGCCACCGCGTTCAAGGACCTGGGGGGCGCGTCCCTGTCGATGGGCAAGGAGATCCGGGACGGCACCAATCCCTTGCTGGCTATTGTCGAGCAAGCGCCGGCGGTGGTTGGGGCCTTGGCGGGATTCGGGCCTGTGGGGGTGGCTGTCAGCCTCGGGCTGACGGCGTTGGGTACCGCTGCTTATGTGGTGATTGGTGACTTTGTTGAACTCAAACAATTGTCGAAGGACATCGCCGGCCATCTGACGGCGGTTGGGCTGGGCGCCACCGGTTCAGCGGAGCAGGTCAAGGCTTGGATCAACTCATTGCATGATGATTTCGGCCTGTCGCAGAAGGATGCCGCCGCCGTCGTGGATGGCATCCGCTCCATCGGCGTGGCTTCGGTTGAGGAAAAGGACAAGCTGCAGGGCTATGCCGGCATGCTGGCCGGCCTGGCGCCGGCCCTGGGCGGGGCGGATAAGATCGCCCAGGCCCTGGCTGGGGCATTCAAAGGTGGGGCGGATGCCATCCTGGAGTTGGACAAGTCCCTGAACTTCCTGACGGTCAGTGACCAACAGGCGTTGCGCGCCGCCAAGCAGAACAATGATTTGATGGCCGAGCGCGCGATATTGATGCACGCCTTGAGTCAGAGATACGACGCGCTGGTCCAGGCGGAACATGATTTGGCGGAAGCAAAACGTGAACGAGAAGCCCTGGGGTCGCGCTACGTCGGGGAAGGGTATGACTGGGGCGGTGTTTCCCAGGCGCAAGATCAGGCGGACGCTAAGGTCAACACCGCCGAGCACCGGGTAGACACGTTAAAGCACGCCTCCGGTCCCGATCAGAAGGCCAAAGAAGACGATGAGAGGGCGGCGCAGGCCGAGCAAACACGGGCTGCTGAAAAGGCGCGTGTTGCCGCTGAGGAAAAGGCTCAGGCCGATGCGGCGTCGCGGGCCCGCCAAGCCCAGGAGGAGGCCGCCGCGGCGGAGCGGCGGCGTCGCGACCGCCAGGCATTGACTGATCAGTTGGCCAGCATTCGCGACGGTGTGGCGGCTACCCGCGAGGGCATGGCGGAGCGGGAACAAGCGCTGGCCGGCGAGTTGGCCTTCGTCCAGGCCCATTCCGCCGACCTGCCGGCTGAGGCGCGGCGGGTTCAACGGGAAATCACCGCCGCGCACAAGGCGACACTGGACGCGGAAATCAAGGACCTGCAGCAGAGCCTGGCCGCCAATATCGAGTATGACGGCACCCTGGAGTACAACAAGGCCAGGCTGAAGGCCCTTCAAACCGAACGCTATGGCGAAGGCTCCGAAGAACTCCGCAACGCCTTGAAACAGGATGCCGACCTGCTGGCACAAGCCGGTCTGGCTCAAGCGCGAGACAAGGATAAGCAACGCAAGGCCGATCAGAAGGAGGACGTGGCGGACAATGACCTCCGGCGGCAGATGATGAACCTGTCCGTCATGGACATGGCCGCCGCCAAGGCCAAGGAGGTCGAGGCTGAGCGTGACGCCACCCTCAAGATTCTCGAAGAATACAGGATTCGGACAGAGGCCGCGGCGACGAGCGATGAGCAGAGGCGTGTCATCCATGACCGCTTCCTGAAGGAAAAGGATAATCTGGAAAAGAGCTCTGCCGCTCAGATCGTCCAAATCAATCGTCAGGCCGCCCGCGACCAGCACAAGGAATATCAGCAGACGGTCAGCGGTATCACCAAATCCATGGGCAGCATGGTCCAGGGCCTGATCACCGGCACGAAGACGGTCCGCCAGTCGGTCAGCGAGATGGCCAACAAGGTCCTGTCCGAACTGGTGGACATGGCGGAGCAGCAGGCCACGGCCTGGATCATGAGCAATGTGATCAAGCTGAACTCTGACCAGGACACGGCCAACAAGGCCATGGCGCAGTCGGTGGAGACGGCGACCTCACAGATTAAAAACGCGGCGGCTACAGGCGCCGCCAATGCCTATGCCTCTGCCAGCGCAGGCCCGGCCTGGTGGGTGGCGCCAGCCATTTCCGCCGCTGTGCAACTGGCGATCTCCGGCCTGACCAGCAGCCTGTCCAGCGCCGCCGGCGGCTGGGGGCGGGTGCCGGCGGACGGCATGCTGACGGAGTTACATAAGGACGAGATGGTGTTGCCGGCCGGTATCGCCTCGCCTCTGCGTACCATGCTGGCGGCCCAAAGGCTGCCATCGCTGGCGGTGCCCGCCTTGGCGGCGGCCAATTTTAACTTGCCGGGCGGTGGCGCGGCCAATGCCAATGCTCAGGTGGCGACGAGCGGCGATGGCGGTGTCACGTTCAACGTCCAGGCCATGGACAGCCGTGATGTCGCCAGCTTTTTCAATCGCCATGGCGACAAGCTGGTGGCTGCCCTGCGTGGGCAAAAGCGGAACTTCGCAATCTAGCAATTTGACTAATTGACGGGGGCGTGAATGAAGCTAAAGAAGCCGGCGGTACTTTCGTTGATCGCCGTGGCGATTGCCTCGTGCTCCGGTATTGGAGCACCGAAGAAAATATATCCTGGCCTGGCGGTTCACGATAGAGATTTTAAAACTGTCCCGGCTACCCAGATATTTTCTGGGGATGCACAATTTCAGTCGACGATGCAGCATGTGGTGGCCATTCGGGATCATTTAGAAAGCCCTGGATGTATCGGACTAGCTGCTGCACAATGTGTTGCGAGTTTTTCTTCAATGAATTTCATTGTTATGTCTCCAGTTTTTGAGGAGATGAAAACTTTTTTTGGTGACGAAAGGCCTAATATAAACGGATTCTCCAGGCCGAATACAGAAATTCTCCTGGAGAATCGGCGGATAATTCCGACGCCAATCGGCGGGTATGAAGGTGTTGCATATAACATTCAAATATATACGGATGATTCTAAGGATAGAAAAGTAGAATCAATAAAAATATCCCCAGAGGGTGACGGCGGTTTAACGTTGACTGCCAGCACTGAGGACGAATTTCGGAAGCTTCACATATATGAATTAATGTATCCTGTCATGGCAAATACATGTCCTGGTATAAAGGACATTGATTTGTTTAAGTTTATCTATAACGAAGTTTTGCCACATAGCCGAATTGGCCGCCCGCCTGTTGAAGGGAGAAAATTAGGAGAGATGTGTGGCGTTTCCGTTAGATGGGTTGATTATCCCTATATGAATCGGGATGTTTTCACTCACAGAATTAAAAGCGCCGGTTTTGTGGCTTATTATGAAATAAAGCCGATTCAGTAGCGGTAGATTTATTTTAATACCTATAGTAAGGGCGCCTTCAAGGCGCCCTTTTTTTGTTAGGGGTTGCCTATGACCGCGATCTATCCGGCCCTGGCGGGCCTGGGCTATTCCGTTACCAAGAAGCCGACGTTCTCCACCAAGATCGCAACGGCGGCATCCGGCCGGGAGACCCGCATGGCCATGTGGTCGGCGCCCATCTGGGAATTCACGCTGACCTACGACTTCCTGCGCGACACGGCGGCGGCCAACGAGCTGAAGCAGCTGCTGGGCTTCTATCTCCAGATGCAGGGCGCGTTCACGCCGTTCCTGTTCCAGGATCCGGACGACAACCAGGCCACGGCCCAGACCGTTGCGGTGGGCGATGGTGCGTCCACGTCGTTCACCCTGGTCCGCACCTATGGCGGTTCTGTCGAGCCTGTGGGCGCCGTCATCGGCGGCGTCACGGTCTATGTCGGCGGCGCCCGCCAGACCTCCGGCTACAGCGTCGCCGGCAACGTCCTGACCTTCAGCAGCCCGCCGGCCAACGGGGCCGTCATCACCGCCGATTTCCAATACGCCTTCCTGTGCCGCTTCAAGGATGACGGCCTGGAGTTCGAGAAGTTCGCCGCCCAGCTGTGGCAGGCGAAGCAGGTCAACCTGGTCAGCGTGAGGGCCTGAGCCATGCGCTCCACCGACACCGCCTTCATCCAATGGCTGCGCACCACGCCCAACCTGTGGTCGGCGGACCTGTTCACCGTCACCCTGGCGGCCCAGGTCAGCAACCCCAGCGCCCCCACGGGCACGGTCTGGCGCTGGACCAACACCGACCGGGCCATCAGCTACGGCGGCAACACCTGGCTGGCCACCGGGCCCCGCATCGCCCGCACCACTTGGTCCAGCAAGGCGCAACTGGAGGTGCCGCAGATGGAACTCACCATCGACAGCGCCGCCAGTGAGCTGCTGGGCGACGTGCCGGTCAACGCCTTCGTCAACAATGGTGGCTTCGACGGCGCCCGCATCCGGCTGGAACGGGCGCTGATGCCCGGCGCCAGCACCGCCGCCTTCGGCACCATCCTGCTGTTCGAGGGCCGCGTGTCCACCGCCCAGGCCGGGCGGGCGCGGGCCACGTTGACGGTCAAGGGCGACCTGCTGCTGCTGGACCAGCAGATGCCGCGCAACCTCTATCAGGCCAACTGCCTGCACACCCTGTATGACAGCGGCTGCACCCTGCTGCGCTCCCGCTACAGCTGGAGCAACAGCGTGGGCCAAGGGTCGGTTGTCGGCACCATCGTGCCGGCGACGCCGCTGACCGCCCTGGCCCCCGATGGGGCGGGCGCCGCGGTCGATCCCCAGGCCTTCGTTCAGGGCGCCATCAGCTTCACGGGCGGCGTCAACGCCGGGGTGGTGCGGACCATCAAGGTGGTCAGCGGCGGCAACATGGGGCTGGCCTATCCCCTGCCGCATGCGCCGGCCATGGGCGATCCGTTCACCATCACCTATGGCTGCGACCACACCGCCGCCACGTGCCAGGCGCGGTTCAACAACTTGGCCAACATCCGCGCCTTCCCCTACATCCCGGCGGCGGAGACTGCGGCTTGAGTGCCGCCGCGGTCAATGACGGGGCAGCACCGGCGGAGTTAAATGAACACGTCCGGGCCGCCTGAGGCTGGCCGGCACCATGCCCGCCGCCATATCCGCCAGTTGATCCGGCGGGGGAATGATCAGGGGTAGTGGCGATCGCGCCCACTCCAGGCTTTCCACCAATTCTTCCAGCAGCAGATCGCTCCAGAAGCCTTGCGTCTTCTCGGCCATGGCTGTCCTCGCTGAAGAGGGAGGCCCGGATAGCCGGGCGACTCCAGGCTGTCAGTCTACGCCTGTTCATCCGCGCGCGTGAGCGACAAATCGATCCGAATGGAGGTTCCACCATGGCGGACATTCCGGCTGACGGCGGTGAAGCCGCCCAGCGCGCCGCCGTGGTCGCGGAGGCGTTGAGCTGGGTGGGCACGCCCTATCACCAGCTGGCCGATGTGAAGGGGGCGGGCGTCGATTGCTCCATGCTGCTGGTCCGCGTGTTCGTGGACACGGGCGTGCTGCCGCCCTTCGACCCGCGCCCCTATCCACCGGATTGGCACCTGCATCGCTCGGATGAGCGCTATGTGGTCTGGACCGAACGCTTTGGCCAGCCCTTCGATCCGGCGACCCGCGCGCCGCAGGCGGGCGACGTGGTGCTGGCCCGCTTCGGCCGGTGCTTCAGCCACGGCGCCGTCATGACCGGCCGCTTCGAACTCGTCCACGCCTACGCCCGGGACGGCCGCTGCGTGGTGGGCGACCTGCGCCAACAGCCCTTCCTCGACCGTCCCTTGATCTTCTACAGCCTGTGGGGTTGATGCCATGTCCGGCCTATTCGGTGGCGGCAAGACCAATGCCGACACCAAGCCCAGTTATACCGGCCTGCAGGTGCAGACCAGCGCCGCCGGTCTGCCCATTCCCCTGCTGTGGGGCACCCAGCGCGTCGCCCCCAACCTGATCTGGTACGACGACTTCACCTCCAAGGCCGTGGCCAGCGACACCGGCGGCGGCAAGGGCGGCGGGGCGCAATCCACCACCCAAGTCTACAGCTGCGCCGTGGCCATGGGTCTGTGCGAGGGGGAGATTGCCGGCATCGGCCGCGTGTGGGCGGACAAGACCGACACCAGCCTGGCCAAGCTGAACCTGACCCTGTTCACCGGCACCGCCGATCAGGCGCCTTTCGCCTCGCTTTATACCCAGCATACCGACCAGGCCCTGGGTTACCCCTACACCGCCTATGTCGCCTCGCCATCCTATGACCTGGGCAGCAGTGCCAGCCTGCCCAACCATAATTTCGAGGTGCAGTCGGACGCCGTGTCGCGCACCGGTCCCAGCGCCTTCGACGCCAACCCCGCCGACATCCTGGTCGATTTCCTGACCAACGAGCGCTATGGCGTGGGGTTGCCGGCCGACCGCATCGGCGACCTCGGCGCCTGGCGCAGCTATTGCGCCGCCGCCGGCCTGCTGATGTCGCCCCTGCTGGCACAGCAGGAGGCCGCCAGCGACATCGTCAACCGCTGGGCCCAGCTGACCAACACCCTGATCTACTGGTCCGGCGACCAGGTGCGGGCGCTGCCCCTGGGTGACCAGCCGCTGACCGGCAACGGCGTCACCTTCACGCCCGACCTGACGCCCGTCTATGACCTGACCGACGACGATTTCATCGCCGGCGCTGGCGATGACCCGGTGACGCTCAGCCGCTCCGACCCGGCCGACGCCATCAACACCGCCAAGGTGGAGTACAAGGACCGCGACAACTCCTACCAGACTGCGACGGCAGAGGTGCGCGACCTGGCCGCCATCGACGCCTATGGCCTGCGCACCGGCGACCCCGTGCAGGCTCATGAGATCTGCAGCGCCGCCACGGCGTCGGCCATCGCCACCCTGATCCTTCAGCGTCAGCTCTATGTCCGCAACACCTACCAGTTCAAGCTGGCCTGGACCTTCGCCCTGCTGGAGCCGGGCGACATCGTCACCCTGACCGACGCTGCCCTGGGCCTGGCCAAGTTCCCTGTCCGCATCACCCAGATCGATGAGGATGAGGACGGCCTGCTGACCTTCACGGCGGAGGAACTGCCGGCCGGCATCGGCACGGCCACGCTGTACCCCACGCCCGTCACCAGCAACACGCCCCTGAACACCGGCGTGGACCCGGGCGACTTGGCCGACCCTGTGATCTTCGAGCCGTCGCCCGGCCTCTCCGGCGGCGTGCAGCAGGTATGGATCGGCGCCTGCGGCCTGTCGCCCAACTGGGGCGGCTGTTCCGTCTGGGTGTCGGCCGACGACCTGACCTATCAGCGGGTGGGCCAGATCACGGCGCCGGCACGGTTGGGCACGCTGGGCCAGGATCTGACGGCGGGGGCGGCGGACGCCTATGTCAGTCTGGCCACCAGCCGCCTGAAGCTGGCCGGCGGCAGCGCCGCGGATGCCGCCGCCGGGCGTACGCTCAGTCTGCTGGGGGCGGAGATGGTCGCCTACGGCCCCGCTACCCTGACAGGCAGCGCCGCTTACCATCTCGCTGACCTTAACCGGGGCCTGTACGGCACCGGGGCCGTCGACCACCCGGCGGGCACGCCTTTCCTGCGGCTGGACGAGGCCGTCTTCAAGTATGACCTGCCCGCCGCCTACATCGGCCAGACGCTGTACATCAAGCTGACCAGCTTCAACATTTTCCAGGCGGCGGAACGCAGCCTGGCGGAGGTGAATGCCTACCTCTACAGCCCGGTGGGGGCGGTGGGCGCGCTGCCGGCGCCCACGGGCCTGACCCTGGCGGTGGAGAACGCCGTGCTGGCCGACGGCACGGTGCAGCTGGGCATCCGCGCCCGCTGGACGCCGGCCGATGCCGGTATGTCCACGGACACCATCCTGCGCTGGGGCGTGGCTGGCAGTGGCGGCGTTACCGACTGGCAGCAGGTCAAGGTGCCGGCCGGATCGACCGATACCCTGCTGATGCCCGTGACGCAGGCGGTGACCTACACGGTGCAGGCGGCCAGCGGCATCGGCACCGACGTGCGCTCCGCCTGGGGCCCCGCCGTCAGCATCGAGGTGGGCGGCGTCCTGGGCGGCGCCAGCGTCACCCACCTAGAGCTGTACGGCCAGGGCCTGGATACCGAGTTCGTGGGGCGGGACATCCATCTGGTGTGGCAGGGCAACTTCCCCGCCACCAGCGCCAGCCTGGGCAACCAGCCCTATGGCGCGGGCTCCGGCTACGTGAACCCGTATTTCCAGGCCTACGCCGTCACCGTCATCGAGCCCGACAGCGGTGCCGTTCTGCGCACCGACCTGGTGACGACGGAGGAGTACTTCTACCTCTTCGACAGCATGAACGCGAAGGACGCCGGCGGCCCGCACCGCCGCCTGACCTTCAGCGTCACCATCCGCGACAAGCTGGGTGGGGAGAGCAAGGCCGCCACCCTCACGGTCAACAACCCCGCACCCCCCGCCGTCGCCGCCCAGGTGCGGCAGGGCGTGGGCACCATCGTGGTGGACATCCCGGTGGTGACCGACCGCGACCTGGCCGGCTATATCGTCTGGATCAGCCAGACCCAGGGCTTCGACCCCACCGCCACCGAGCCGGCCTATCAGGGCCTGCTGAACCTGCTGGTGCTGCCCGAAGCGCTGGGCAGCTACTATGTGCGGGCGGCGGCCTATGACGCCTTCGGCACCAGTGGCCTGAACATCGCCGGGGAAATCCCCATCAAGGTGGAAGATATCGTCCTGGACGTGACGCCGCCGGCCGTCCCCACCGGCCTGGCGCTGACCTCCTCCACCAGCATCACGCCGGCCGGCGATGCGCTGACGGTGCTGAAGGCGACCTGGGATGCCAGCCCCAGCGCCAACTTCGCCAGCTTCGACGTCGCCATCGAGCAGGGGACGGGGTCGGAGATCGTGTTCACCACCACGGCGCCGGCCTATCAGTGGACGGTGTCGGCGGCCACGGCCTACAGCGTGCGGGTGCGCGCCCGGTCCAAGAGCGACATCGCTTCCGACTACAGCGCCGCTGTCAGCCTGACCACGGCGGGCGACACGGTGCCGCCGGGGGCGTGCTCCGGCCTGACGGTGCTGCCCGGCCTGCGGGCGCCTTACCTGTCCTGGGTGAACCCGAGCGACGCGGACCTGGCGGCCATCGAGATCTGGGCGTCGACGACGAATGACCGGGCGGCGGCGGTCAAGGTGGCGTCGGTGATGTCCACCGCGTTCACCCATACCGGCCTGCCGGCCAGCCAGACACGCTATTACTGGGTGCGGGCGGTGGACACGTCCGGCAACATCGGGCCCTGGTTTCCATCCAGCGGCACGGCCGGTGTGTCCGGCACGGTGGCCCAGGCCGTGGCGGCCGACTTCAGCCCCGGCAGCCTGAACTACACCGCTTTTGCCTCAGGCCTCAGCCCCGTTGGCGTGGTGGGCAGCCTTCCGGCGGTGAGCGGGTATACCGGGCCCAGCGTCGTGCTGCTAACCACGGATGCCAAGCTGTACCGGCTGTCGGGAGGGGCCTGGACCCGTGCCACCGATGGCGCGGACATCCTCAGCAACAGCATCACCAGCGGGGCGATCACCGCCGGTGCGATCAAGACAGCCCAGTTGGACGCCGGAGCCATCACGACGGAGAAGATCGCCGCCGGCGCCATCACCGCCGCGACAATCGCGGCCAACACCATCACCGCCAGCCAGATCGCCACTGGCACCATCACCGCGACGCAGATCGCCGCCCAAACCCTCACCGGCAACCTGTTCGCACCCAGCACCAGCCTGCCGGCCACCATCACCGTGGGCACCACCGGCGTCAGCATCGGCACGGTGAAGGATACGGCCGACACCGCCCAGGCAACGGCCAATGACGCGCAATCCAAAGCCAATAACCCGGCGGCGCAGGTCAACGCCAACAGCACGCTCATCGCTCCCGGCAAGGTTCAGCTGACGGGTGGCACCACGCTGACCAACTGGCTGTATGGCGGCGACAACACCCAGATCAACGGGGGCGCCATCGCCGCCAACACCATCACCGCCAACAAGCTGACCATCGGCAACCGGGGACTGGCGGTTGAAGGCTTGGGCTTCACCGCCGATCCCACCACCAACACGGTGTCGTGGGTCGGTGGGTCGGTCACGTACACCGACAACAACGGCGCGACGCAGGTCGCCGGCATCAGCGGCGGCTCCGCCACCTGGACCGGCCAACTGCTGTACCTCTACTGGGTGCAGGGCGCCAACGCGATCAGCGCCACCAGCGACGCGTCCGTGGCCATGGGCGGCAACGCCGTGGTGTTCGCGACCTACAACAGCAACACCTGGCTGAACGCCACTTATGGCCGGACGACCATCGATGGCGCGAATATCCGAACCGGCACGATCACCGCCAGCCTGATCAGTGCCGCTGGCTTGGCGACCAGCGTCATCACCAGCGGCACCTTTGACGCCGTGCGCATTCCCAGCCTGGACGCCGGCAAGATCACCACCGGCACGCTGGGCGCGAGTGTCGTCTATGCCGGCACCATCACGGCGGACCAGATCAGGGGCGGCTCAATCAGCGGCCAGATCATTTATGCCACGGACAATGGCCAGCCCAGCACGTCGGGACTGACCATCAATGGGCCTAACCGCAATATCTGGGTCGCCGACGGGAACCGCGGGCGCTGCCTGATGGGGAAAAATGTCTCCGACTACGGCTTCTGGTCATGGGACAGCAGCGGTCGACTTCTATTCGACAGCAACGACTTGGGTGTGGGCGTGGCCAGCGGTGTGGCGTCTGTCTCAGCCTACCAGGACGGGTCCAGCGTTACCGCCAGCACCAAGGGGGCTTGGACCACGATCACGTCGGTGCCGGCTTTCCAGGTTCGCGGCAACCCCTGCGATATCAAAGTGACATTCAGCGCGTCCGTCGCCATCACCGGGTCCGGAGGCAATCACGCCTATGGGGTCAAGGTCCAGGTTCTGCGCACCAACACCCGCACCGGGGCCACATCCACCATAGGGCTAAACTTGACGGCCTCTCCTTACCAGGGTTTCGCCTCGGACGGCGCCTACAGCGATCCCAACCTGGATACCTACACCTACGCCCTGCAAGCCTGGCGGCCCGCTGACATTGTCGGTGGCGGCGACAGCGGCGGCACCATCGTCTACGACGCCTGGCAGTTCAGCGGCGTCACCATGCAAGTGAGGTGGTTCCGATGACCGACACCCCCGCGCTGGCTGACGCGGCCGTGCATTTCTACGTCGATTACGACCCCGCCACCGGCCGCGTCCTCGCCCTGCACCACCGTGACCCGCTCAGCCCGCTGGAGGAGGGAATAGGCGGCGACGGCATCGGCCGGCTGAAGATTGCTGATGACCAGGCCGACGGCATCTGGTCCTGCCGGGTCGTGGATGGCGCGCTGGCGCCTCGGGACGTGGCCGACCTCGCGGCGGCGGCCCAGGTCCGTGCCCTGGGCACCCTGCGGGAGCAGCGCGACCTGATGCTGTCCGCCAGCGACATCCGGGTGCTGCCCGACCGCTGGGCCGCGATGACCGACGCACAGCGCGCGGCCTGGACGGCCTATCGCCAGGCGCTGCGCGACCTCCCCGCCACCACCACCGACCCGGCCGCCGTGGCGTGGCCGGTCCCGCCCAGCTGAGGCCGTCATGACCCAATACACCACCGGCACCATCACCCTCACCAACGGCAGCGCCACGGTCACCGGCATGGGCACGGTCTGGCTGGCCAACCTGGCGCCCGGCGCCCTGCTGACGGTCAGCGAGGATGATCCCGTGGCCGTCGTCGCCGCTGTGACCGCCGACGGCAGCCTGACCCTGGAAACGCCCTGGCCCGGCGCCTCCTACACCAACACGGCCTATGAGGCGGTGCGGGACTTCGACCCGTCCACCGGCGCGCCCCTGCTGTCGCATGGCCTGCGCAACACCAACGTGGTGGTGAACCGCGCCATCCTGGCGCTGGGCAAGCAGACGGCCACGGCGGTCAACGCCTACGTCAACGTCCAGGCGGCCCAGGCCGCCGCCGCCACGGCGACCACTCAGGCCGGCATCGCCGCCACCCAGGCGACGGCCGCCGCCGGCAGCGCCGCCGCTGCCCAGTCCACCGCCGACAGCATCGACGGTCTGCTGGTGAGCATGGCCACAGCCTTCACCGACAGCCAGACCCGCTACGTCACCGCCATCGCCTTCCGATAAGGGGCCCGCCCATGACCGATCTCGCCACCCAAGTCGCTGGCCTCACCACCAGCGTCAACGCGCTGACCAGCGCCGTGAACGTCGCCAAGGCCACCTTGGACGCCTCCGTCAGTGCAGCCGGCACCAGCGCCACCACAGCGCAAGCCGCCGTGACCACCGCCGCGTCGTCGGCCGCCGCCGCCCAAAGTGCCCAGGCGGCGGCCGTGGCGGTCAGCGGCCTGTCATCGCTGAACAGCTTCCTGGGGCAAATCCAGGCTGGGGCGCCGGCAGCGGTGTTCTGGTACGACACCACGCGCGACAGCGACGGCGGCGCCTGGCGTCGGCGCTGCACCTGGCAGAGCTGGGTGACCGAGGCCACCAGCAGCACCCGGGGTAGTCGGTCGTCCTTCCCGGCCCAGGCGCTGATCGTGGTGCAGGGCAGCGTCATGACGATCTATGACGCCGACCAGGCGACGCCGGCCATGTGGATGATGATCAACTTGGGCGTGGGTCTGAAAGGGTGGGGGACGATCACCAGCGTGACGGCGCGGGATGGCAAAATCATCCGTAGCGCCAACACCGGGACGGACGGCGATACCTACTGCCTGGATTTTATTCGGGACGATCAGTGGGGTATTCATTCGGGCTATCAGTATCGCCCGAACAATCCACGCCTCATCGACCGCAATACGGCGGCCACATCCGCCGCCATCATCGGCCCCGCCATCGGCGGCTCGATGTGCAATTCGGTGGCGGTGACGGTGGTTCCTGGCGCCCCCATCGATCGCGCCACCGGCTTGCCCAAGTCAACCGTCGTGGTCGCCCATACCAACGGTATCAGCGTCATCCACGCGTCGGGACAGATCGCTAATGTGTCGGCCAGCGGAGGATATTTTTTGTGTTCCATCCTGGAGGGGCAGCGGTTGGCCGCCATCCTCGCCAACAACTCAGGGGTGGTCGATTACGGTCCCATCCCCTACGTGTCGATGAGCCGGTCAGCGTGGATGCAATACTATGTGGGCACACCCTCTTCCGGTGGTGCCATCCAACGGCCTGAATCAATCGGGATGACAGGCGTCATCGACGGGGCGCTACGCAATCCGGGCGCTATGTGGCGGTATCACGAGGACCCTATCAACCCGGCGGCGGGCATGCTGGCGATGATCACCGCCAGTGGCGGCCCTTATGCTGGAGGCGGGGCGTTCAATAGCGGGTGGATGGTGGGCGACTGCCGCCTGGTCTTGTCCACCACCAGCACGGCCAGCATGACCGGAACCAATATCGCCAGCTGGACCAGCTCGGCCGGCACCACCGGTTGGACTACGACGGACGGCAATCTGACGCTGTCGATCAGCGGTTCCGACCTTCAGATCGCGGAAACGGCCAGCACCTCCACCGCCAGCAAGGCGATTTATCAGGTGAGCGGCTGCGTCGTGGGCCAGGTCTACTTGCTGGCCATCAATTTGAGGCGCGGCACCGTGGCGACCATTATGCGGGTCGATGTCACTGATAATGCCCAGTCAACCCAGCTGGCTGGTGGCTTGACCAACAGCACCGCTGCCTCGACCGTGCTGGTCCAGTTCCGGGCCACGGATACCTCTCCGAAGGTGCGGATCTCGTTCGACAGCCCATACACATCTGGTCAGACGGGGCTGGTCACCAGTCTTTCGGTCGACCTTGCGGAGCCGGATCGCTCCGCCATAGCCGTCGGCATGCGGGCCGTCGGCGCCCTGACCAAATCGCTGGTGGCGAGCACGGCTGATCTGGCGGCATGGTCAGGCTTCAGCGCGTCGGCCTATCTGGAGCAGCCCTATAATACCGCGCTGGACTTCGGGGCGGGCGATTTCATGGTGGCTGCCTGGGTCAATCCCGGTGGTGGCAACGAGACGTATATCACCCGCTGCGCGGCGGCTGCCTATGACGCAGGCTCTTGGGGGCTGAGCAAGAACGCTGGAAACTTGGTGTTCGACGTGTTTGGCATAATGACACTGACGATGGCATCCGTGCCCGTGGGCGTGTGGGGGCTCGCCATCGCCGGCCGCAGGGCCGGAACCTGGGAGCTGTGGTGGAACGGCACCCGTGTCGCCACATCTACCACCGGCGGGACCACAAGCATGACCGCCGCAGCCCATGTCCTGCGGATTGGCCTGGGCGCCACGCTGACCACTCCGCTGATCAACGCCATTGCTCAGATAAGGCTGGGCGCGACGGCCCCCACGCCTGAGCAGATCGCCCGGATGTACGCGGACGAGCGGCCCCTGTTCCAACCGGGCGCCAAGTGCGTGCTGGGTGGCACCTCGGCCGCTGTTCAGGGTCTGGCGCATGATCCGGATACGGGTGCGCTCTACGCCGCCAAGGGAGACGGCACGTCCGTGTTCCAGGGTTTGGTACGCACCGCGCACCTCACCGGCCTCGCGACCGCCGGCAACAGCGACAACCACACGGCCGTCGCAGCGCGCCAGGGCGGCTACGTCATCGCCACCGCCAACCAGGCTGTGGCCAGCCAGCCGGCCATCGTCTTCCGTGACCGCATCCTGGCCGATCGTGTGCCGGTGGCGCCCATCGATGCCAACCGTGTCGTCTTCCCGCCGGCGGTGACGACGGACGCCACACCAACGGTGATCGCCCGCCTGCCGGTGGCGGAGGGCGACGAGCTGCAGCTGTTCGTGGACGTCGAGGCCAGCGAGTACGGCGCGGCGCCAACCGAGCGCATGGGCTATCAGCGCCGGGCCAGGGTCTACCGCCTGCCCAATGGCAACGTCACGGTGGTGGCCGTTCAGACGCTGGGCACTGACTACGAGAGCAACACCACCACCAGCGACATCACGGTGGTGGCCGATGCCACTTCCCAGACGGTCTGCGTCCAGGCGACCGGCGTGACCGCCAAGCGCTTGGTCTGGGCGACCCTGGTGCATATCAACCGCGCGGGTTCCACCCGCTATGCCGCCTGAAGGAGGGCGTACCCATGATCCGCGCGACCGACATGACCGATTTCTACAAGGGCGACAGCCTGGTGCGCCGCTGGTGCCTGGTGGAGGGCCGCCCCCGCTGCGCCGACCACCCGGTGGAGGTTGCTATCGCGCCGCTGGCGGACATCGCCGGGCAGCTGGCTATCAACCGGGCCGTGCGCGCCGTCCAGGCGCAGGTCGACGCCTATGATGACGCGGTCCTGCTGGCCAGCCGGCCAGAGCCGGACGCCACCGTGCCGCTGTTCGACGCGACCGGCGCCGCGGTGGGCGACCAGCCCAACCCGGCCCATGCCGCCTGGGTTGCGGCCGGCACGCTGGTGGCCAACGCCCCAGCCGACCTGCTGCACCTGATCCGCACCCGGGATGACGCTCTGGAGACGGACCCGGTCACCGGCCTGCCGTCCGAGGCGCCGTTCGAGCTGGCGCCCCCGCCGCTCCCGACCATCGATCCGGCCACCCAGACGGTCGACCTGGTCGCGGGCACGTGGTCCGACGCCCGGCCCCTGACGGCTGAAGAGGCCGCCACCTGGCGGGCGCTGATGCGGGTCCGCTGGCCGCGCACCATGACACCGCGAGATGTCATCGTCTGCCTGCTGACACCGGAGGAATGGCTGGCCGTTTCCACAAGCTCGGACGCCGATGTACGGGCAACCCGCCAAGCGGCACTGGGCGCCAATACGGTTGATCTCGACAACCCCGCCACCGCGGCCGCGCTCCAGCTGTTTCAGACGGCGGGGCTGCTTTCGGCCGAGCGGGTGAAGGCCATTCTGGCGGGCGAGCGCCTGGCTTGAGCCTTGGCTACCTCCATCCGTCTCTCTGCCCGCGTTGGCGATTTTGTTCCGATAAGGATCGGTGAACACATGGATATCTCCGCAGGAGAGACGCCCTTGGCGATCTGCGCCACCCTGGGCTCTACCTTGGCCATAGCGGTTTCCGCCCTGGCACACCGCAGCTCGCGCCGGCGGCGTGCCGAAGAGGACGAGGACGGCGGCCTGGCGGAACGGGTAGCGGTCTTGGCCAGCCGCTTGGATCGCGCGGAGCGTGATATCGCCAATGACAAGCAAGGGCGACAGGCCTTTGCCGCGGCTCAGGGCGAAATGAAGGCTGTCATCGTCCAGTTGGCGGCGCTCGCCACCCATATTGAAGCCCTGGGCGCCAAACTGGACAGGCAGAGCCAGAACCTGACCCGTGCGCACGAGCGCATCGACGATCTGCACCGCTTGGCCGCTAACCAGTTCGCGCAAGGCGCGGTCTGACACGAGGTCGCATCCCTTTAAACAACCGAACGATAGGAAGACGTCGATGACTTGGGATTCAATGGCGCTGGCTGCCGATCTGCGCCGTGACGAAGGCGTTCGCCTCAAGCCTTACACGGACACCGTCGGCAAGCTTACTATTGGTGTTGGCCGCAACCTGAGTGATGTTGGCTTGTCGGCCTGCGAAGTCGACGCCCTGCTGGCCAACGACATCGCCCGCGTTGTCGCGGAGCTGGACCAGGCTCTGCCCTGGTGGCGCACCCTATCCGAGGCGCGGCAGCGCGCCCTGGCCAATATGGCCTTCAACATGGGCGTCCCTACCCTGCTTACTTTCCACACGACCCTGGGTCACCTTCAGGCCGGTCGCTTCGACGCCGCGGCGGAGTCGGCCTTGGCCTCTCGTTGGGCCGGCCAGGTGGGTGCTAGAGCCAGCCGCATCGCGGCGCTGCTCAAGGCCGGCTGAATGACGTCACGGGAGCTTGCCCATGGGAATTTTACAAGAGATCCTGTCACCGGCCATCGGCGTGATCGGCCCGGTCGTGACCAAGCTGCTTGACTTCATCCCGGATCCGACCGCTCGGGCGCAGGCTGAGGCCGCCGCTTACAAAGAGGCCGCTGACAGGATCCAGCAGTTGGATCTGGCCCAGCTGGACGTCAATCGTGCGGAGGCCGGAAACGGCAGCGTTTTCGTTGCCGGGTGGCGTCCTTTCATTGGCTGGGTATGTGGCGCCGCGCTGGCCTATCAGTACATCGCCATGCCGCTGTTCGTCTGGGTGGCAGGGTTGATCGCTGGCCATTCCGTGGTCCCGCCGCCTAAGCTTGATGATCAGCTGACGACTATTCTGCTTGGCATGCTGGGCCTTGGTGGCCTCCGGACCTTAGAAAAGGTCAAAGGCGTCAAATAGCGCCTACGTCATTTCGACAATGCCCCCGGGTGGCCCTTTCCGAGCGATCGGAAAGGCCACCCGGGGGGTCTTTTTGCTTTTGGACGATCAACGTTTTAGCAGGAACTCGCGCCCCATTTTCACACGGGCAACGCCGTCATAGGCGACGATATCGGCGGTGGCATAGGTTTCCCCCCAATGTTCGGGCAGGAAACTGCCGGTACCCACCACGTCGATGGGGGCGTGGGCATCGGCCATGACCCGGCACTTGGCGGGGCTGAAACCGCTTGAGGCGACGATGCGTACCTTGGTGAAACCAGCTTGGTCCAGGTTCTCACGCACCCAGTGCAGACCGGCGGCGGAGACGCCGGCGCCAATCAAATAGCGCAGCTCGGTCTCGTCCCGGTATCCCCGGATGCTGTCCGGCGCGCGCCGCTCCAGCACCGCGTAGCTTTGCGGAGGATCCAAGCCTTCGACGAAGCGTCCGCCGGGTGTGTCCAGGCGTACCGACAGCTTGCCCGCAGCGGCCAGCTCGGGGAAACGCCGGCATACCGCGAGCGTGTCGCTGACCTCACGACCGAAATAATCGACCAGCACGGTCATCGCTTCGTCGGGGAAGGTGTCATGGTAAAGCTCTGCCGCCTTGACGGTGGAGCCGGCGTAGCCGATCAGGGCGTGCGGCATGGTGCCGAAGCCGTGGGTTTGGCCGAAATAACGGGCGGTCGCGTCGGTGGCGTTGCCGATGAAGCCGATGGCGCCGACCTTGCGTTTGGCCCGTTCGGAGCCGACGCTGGCGGCGTAGGCCATCAGGTCGGCCATTTCGGTGCCGGCGCAATGGCGGGCGTCCATGGCAAGGAAGGCGGATTTGGGCAGGCCCGCACTCATTACGAAGGCGTTATGAGCCGCCACACACGCAGGGCCCAGCTTCATCAAGAACAGGGTTTCCAGCTCTACGAGCTGGGAGAAGGGTCCGGTGATCCACATCATGGGTTCACCAGCGCCCACCCACTGGCCTTCGTGGTATCGGACCTCGATTTCCGGCGCGAAACCCCGGGCCGCTGCCACTGATTTCAGCCAGTCCAGCGCCAGCCGGGGGGCGAACACAACGGGCCGTCGCATGAAAACGGCATAGGTGACGGGAACGTCGCCGTGCCGCTCCACGATGGTGCGGGTGCGTTTGAAATAGACGTCGGTCCATCGGCCAACGGTGTCCGCTGGGGGCCAAGCCTGGGCGGTCTCCCCCGCCGACGCCTCGACAGCGCCGGGTGTTGTCACTTCCTTATTTTCCTCGGCCATGTGGCCATCCTTCCGTCGTCCTCAGGACATGCGCGGGGCATCATAGACGATGGACAGTGGGCGCGAGCAAGCCGCCTTATCGGTGGACGTGGAGCCACGCCCCTCTTATTGCGGCTTGTCGGGGCTGGTGGAAGGTGGTGTCTGGCCGTAGGCGCGGGCATAGGCGCCCAATGCGGTCTCATGCACATTCTGTTGAATTTCAGCGATCAAACCGCGCACACGGGCGAAGGCGGCGTTGGCGGCCGCGGCATCGAAGGGTTGCGCTTTCAATTGCTGTACCGCCTCGCGGCGGGCATCCCGCAACTGCTGCAGTTGAATCTGCGACAGGTCCTGGTGGGCCGCGATGGCGTCCTTCAGGAAGGGCAGCACCTGCTCCGGCGCGTTCTTCACGAACAGGTCATAAGGGCCCGGGCGTGTGTTGGTATTGGGGGTGGAGTCGCTACGGGCGGCGTTCGCCCGGCCGGGCGGGCGGATGCCGTCGAGGCGCTGGCCCACGACCATGCCCGCGACCAGCAGATTGATCGAGACGGAGATGGCCAGCAGGACGATCACCAGCTTGGACAGGGAGGGGCTTCCAGGGGAGGTGCCCGGGTCGGAGTGCGCACGCCCCTCGGTCACTGTCCAATCTCCGTGTCGATTTCAGTCATGGCCTTCATATATTCGGTCGTCGCGGAGGCTCGCCCGTCGCTGGACGGCAGAGCCAGAGGGGAAACGCCATGCACCCCCAACACGATGCCGACCACGGCCGCCGCCAGCCCGGATACCAAGGCGGCGGGAATACCGCCCGCCCACACCGCGCGGCTTCCGCCGGCGAAGGCAGGGCTCCGGCCGGGCAGTCCCGCTCCGGCGAAGGGCAACCTGCGGTTCGTCACGCGCGCAGGTCGCCCAGCGGGCGCTGTGTTGGGGATGGCCAGGATGGCGCGGCGCAATTCGGCGCCGGCCCGGTCCAGGGGCATGGCGGTCAGCGCCTGTTCGGACAGGCGAGCCTGGGACAGCACCACCCGCGCCGCATCCGATTGCGCCAGCAGGGCAGCCGCCCGGGGGCGGTCCGCCGCCCGCCACAACTCCGGGTCCGGTCCGTGCAGGTCGACCAGATCCTCGAACTCCGCGATCGTCATCATCCCATCCATCATCGCGGTCCTCCCGTTCGTGAGCGTCGACCGTCCTGGGCATCGGACGGCGCCAGGGGCGCCAATGTCGCCCGCAAGGCGCGCCGCGCCCGCACCAACAGTGTTTCCAGCGCGCCGACGCTGACGTCCATGGCGGCGGCGGCCTCGGCGTTGCTCAAGCCCGCATCATAGCACAAGGAAATGGCGGCCCGTTGCCGTTCGGGCAGATCATCCACCGCCCGCGCCACCAGCCGGCCCAGTTCCGAGCGTTCCACCAGGGCGACGGCGTCGAGGGATGGGTCCACCGGTTCAGGCACGTTCTCGAGCGCGTCGTGCGCCGGCCGGCGTTTGCGGTCCAGGCACAGGTTCACGGTGATTCGGTAGAACCAAGTGGAAAAGCGGGCCTCGGCCGGGCGAAAACGCTCGGCATGCTGCCACAGGCGCATGAAGGCTTCCTGCGCCACGTCTTCGGCATCGGCCGCCCCGCCCAGGACGCGGCGCGCCAGCGTGACCGTCCGGTCCAAATGCCGATCCGTCAGCACCCGGAAGGCCTGCGCGTCGCCCTGGGCGACCCGGCCGACCAAGTATTCATCACTGCTGGTGGCCAGGTTCTGGCCATCGCTCCGCTGCACAGGGTCGCCTTTACCGTCGCGGGTGAAGGGCAGCCCCAAGAGGTCGCCCACCCGCGTAGTTAGACCAATCGCGGCCTTTACGCCAGAGAGGCCATAGGCGTAGCCCTCCCCGCCGGGTGAGGGCACGGCTGTGACGGTCGAACTGCGGGAAGGGGAAGAGGGGGGCATGGGCGACGGCATCCCTTGCGGATTTTGCCTGGTTAGGTTGTGCATCTACGAGCGGCAAGCGGAAGACCAAGCGGCGATGCCACCTGAAAAGCCGCCTACGCCGGTGACATAGACTTGGTTATGGTACGTCGGGCCGTTGGGCAACCCTGCGCTATCTAGGGGTGCGACAGAACGGACAGGCGGCGGTCAATGTCATTTTATATGCCTGCTCGCGAAAGTGGTGCGCGCTATTAGTTAATCAATGTGATCAAATATGATACCTTTCCCGCGCATGAAGATTACCGCGCGAAGCGTCGCGGGCGGGTGAGGCGGAGAACGGACGGGGGCGTTGCGGGCGGACGGACTGCTGTCATGAGCTTGGCGGAACGGGAACGGAAGACCAAGGGCGTCATCTTCGGACGCAGCCTCAACCACCGGCCGGAGCCGGTGGCGGGGGAAAGTGTTGCCTCGCCCCTGCGCCTGACCGATGTGGAATATTTCACCCTGCCGCAAAAATCGTGGCGGGATCAGTTGCGTCTGTTCCTGCAAGCCAGCGGCCTGTCCACCATCCCCATGATGACCCGCCTGCGCTGGCAGGCGCATGACATCATCGAATGGCTGCAGGCCTCCTTGCTGGGAAAGGGCCGGGCCAAGCGCGTCGCCATCACCCACCCCGTGCAATTGCTGCCCGCCATGGAATTCCTGATGGGCTTGCCGCCGGACCTGGACGTGGAACGGCGCATGATCCAGACCCTGGTGGGCCGTACGCTGATCGATTATCGCAAGCGCATCAGCCAGGAACGGGAGAAGCCGCTGCTGTTCGCGCGCGAGGCGTCAAACTATTTTTATGCGGGCTTCAAGGACCAGCAGCTGATCTCAAAAGTTTCTGCCCCCAGCGAACAGTTCTTCATTGTTCAGCGTATCTACAATAATTATTACTACTTCCGTCTGTTCTATATTTGCTCCATCATTTCGCGAGAGCCGGCAGAGGGGGCGAACAAGTTATTCTCCAAATTCATGCGCTCCTCCTTTTTCCTGTCGACGGTGCAGGATGATGGAACGCTGGCCGCCAAGCCCTCCTACCGTTCCTTGCCACCCAAGGACCACGTGGTCTATCTGGCCAAGCGCGACAACGCTCTGCAGGCGCGGTTACGCGAGGATTCCGGCCTGCGTACGGAACTGCAGTCCGTCCTGCGCTATTTCCGTCCCCTAAGAGGCTAAGGCCATTGCCCGGGCCGGCCGGTCCCGGCCACTATGCCGCGGCGTTTGGTTCAAATACCGGTGGACGGGATGGATGAGCAGGTTGCGGGCTTTAGCCTGGCGGTGCGGGATGGGGTGGCCACCCTGACGGTGGACCGCCCGGACAAGCACAACGCGCTGTCGCTGGAGATGTGGTTGGCCCTACCCGGCGTCCTGCATGGGCTGGGGACCGCCCCCGAGGTACGGGTGGTGGTGCTGACCGGGGCCGGCGGCGCCGCGTTTTCCGCCGGGGCCGACATTGCCGAATTCGCCGAGCTGTTCGCCACGGTGGAGGGCACCGCCCGTTTCAACGCCGCGGTGCGATCCGCCAACCTGGCGCTGGAGCGCTGCCCCAAGCCCACCATCGCCATGGTGCAAGGGTTGTGCGTGGGGGGCGGCTGTGGCCTGGCGCTTCATTGCGACCTGCGCTTCGCCGGGGCCGGCGCCCGCTTCGGCATCACCCCGGCCAAACTGGGGTTCGTCTATCCGTTCGAAGACACGCGGCGCTTGGTCGACCATGTCGGGCCCGCCCGCGCCAAGGATTTGCTGTTCAGCGGCCGGTTGATCCGGGCGGAGGAGGCGCTGGCCATCGGCCTGGTGGACCGGGTGGTGGAGGACGCCGCGCTGGCGGACGCGGTGCGCGAGTACGCGGCGACCCTCTGCGGGCTATCGCAATTCTCCATCCAGGCGGCCAAGCGCATCATCCAGGCCGTCCAGGATGGCGCCACGGCCGTCACCGATGCCGGTGCCGCCACTTTCCTGGAGGAGGCCGCGCGCAACGTGGATTTCGAAGAGGGACGCCAGGCCTTCCTGGCCAAGCGCCGCCCCACCTTCACTTGGCGGGGCTGGGGGCGCTAGCCGCGTCAGCCGGGGACGCCAGGTCGCGATAGGCGGGATCGGCTGCCTCCTGCCGGCCCCACACCGGATTGGCCGCGACCATGCGCGCCAGATAATCGCGCACGGCGGCGGTATCGCCCAGCATCAACGCCACCCGGGCGGCGCGGCGCCACACCCGGTCCCAGCCATGAGCCAGTTGAGCCGCTTCGGCGAGGGCCGCCCGCGCCGCGGCCTTGTCGCCCTTGCCGGCCGCCCTGTCGGCGCGGATCACCGCTTGCCAGGCATGGTGGCGCTCCACCAGGGCCCGCAGGTCGGGCAGGGGCTGGGCGCTGGCATCCACGCGGAGGTCCAAATCCTGGGGGAAGCCATCGGACGTGCGCACCACCAAGGCGGCGGACAACTTGCCGATGCTTTGCCCGCCCGCCGCCTGGCCAGCCTCGAGCGCCGCCAGCAGCCTATCCTCCAGCCCGCCGCGCGCCGCCTTGTAGGCATCCTCCATGGCCGTCAGCACGGCGGGGCCCGCCAAGCCGTTGCCCTGCACGGCATAACCCGGCCCCTGCCTGTCCCCCGCGTAAGCGGACGCCATCGCCTCGCGTCCGGTGAAGACGGCGGTGCGTCCCTGGGCGTCGACCAAGGCCACCTGGCGCGCCTCCACGCCCTCACCATCGAAGTCACCATCCTCCCGCAGCAGGATGGCCAGCGCATCGGCCGGGGTATGGCCGGCGGCCATCAGGGACAGGCCCTTGGGTCCCATGGCGGGATTGGTCTCGAACTGTGTGACGACGGCGCCGACGCCGGCTTGGGCGTAGTCCACGCTGGCCCCCACCGCCAGGTTGTTGGTGGCGACGGCGACCCCACAGCGGCCGTGGTCGCAGGCGATGATGGAGAAGGTGGCCCCCGCCGGTGCCGTCGTGGCGATCAGGCCTGCCAAGGCCAGGGGGGCCGACCACCACCGCATGGGCATCAGCGCACCAGGAAGCAGGTGCGGCCCTGGCAGCGGACATAAACCGCCAGGTCCTTTCCGTTCTGGCAGGTGATCTTGTAGACGATGTCGGGATTGTTGCCGACGAAGCGCTGCACCGCCTCCACCTTGTTCGGCTTGCAACTGGCCTCCAGCGCCACCGATTTGGCCTCCGCCTCCGATTCCGCCGCCAGCGCGCCGCCGGCCGTCCCCGTCACCACCCCAGCCAGTAACAGGGCGGCCAGTAACGGGGCGACCATACGCCTCGCAAGGCGGGAAAGGCTGTGGAGGAAGGTCCGCATCTGTCACTCGTCTCGGGAAGGGGCCGCCCTGGGAACGGGCGACCTACCATTGAGCGCGATGGTACCACCGGCGAGCGGCCGCCGTCACGATGGTGGCAGCCGTTGGCCGTCGCACCAACCAGGTGCCGCGCTTATACGCAAGAGGGCGACACTTTTATTTCTTAGGAGGTAAGTGCCGGGCAGATGTAATAGATTTTATCACAAATGTGACGAGAACTACCCACATTGCGTAAGGTAAAACTCATCTGAAATACATACGTCTACGGAGGAAGCCTATATTGACGGAAAAGTCATGCTCATGAGGAACTTAGGATTGAGCACCGTAAGCCGGGGCAGGCCGGCCGCGCGGCATATTTGCGAGAGGGCGTTATGGGCATGCAGACGACCCGGGGGTCCGGCCTGACGCTGGATGAATACCGGCAGATGGAGGAGTCCCTGCTGGCCACGGCCAAGGGCCGTGATTTCTTTTATGAGGTTCAGCGCCGCGCCCGCTCGGTGGAAACCGATGAGCTTCGGCGCACCATCGCCAGTGTCCAGCGATTGATCGCGGCCTCCCGCAATGACGCGGCGCCGGCCCAAACCAGCGGCCAACTGGGCAACCCGGAAATCGCCTTTCTCAAGGCGGAGGTGGAGGCCATGGCCAACACCATCCGTCTGGTGAAGCGTGAGATCGCGGCCATCAAACCCAGCGATCCCAAGGCCGACCGCATCAGCGCGGCGACCTCGGAACTGGATGCCATCGTCACCGCGACGGAGGAGGCGACCAACCGCATTCTGACCACGGTGGAACGCATGACCGGTGCCTTGCGTCGCCTGCGCCCGGGCCGCATGGTCGACGGCCAACTGCTGACGGCGTTGGAGAACGCCTGCATGGACGTGATGATGGCCTGCTCTTTCCAGGACATCTGTGGCCAGCGCACCGCCAAGGTGGTGAACACCCTGAGCTATATCGAGGAGCGCGTGGGCGTGATCACCGGCCTGTGGCGCACCCTGCCTCAGGCCTCAACCACACCGGCCATGCCGCCGGCGGATGCCCCGCGCGAGGTGCTGCTGCCGTATAAGCATGACGACGCCCGGCCCGATGCCCATCTGCTGCATGGTCCCGCCCTGCAGGCGCCGTCGCAGACCACCATCGATGCCCTGTTCAGTGCCGTTTCGCCCACGCAAGCGGTGGCGGCGCAGCCGGCCGCGCCGGTGAAGGATGTGGTCATCCCCAGCACCACCGGCCTGTCGGCTGATGCCTTGCGCACCCAGCAGGAAATCGACGCGTTGTTCGAGGGGGCCCATTAGAGCGGATCGCCTACAGGCGCGATCGCGTTTAGGCGTGGATCCGCTCGCGGACGGACGCAGCTGTAGCCGGCTGTTGTGGTTCCGATTGAACGCGGCCGGCTATGGCCCTCATCCAGGCGGATTGGCACCACCCGCCCGCACCAGGGTCGCGACATCGGCCGCCCCATCCCGGGCCAGGCCGTCCGCCGTGCCGTCGCGGTCGGCGGCGGGGCGGTTCTGGCTCATCTTCCATTTGCCTTCCAGGCTGGTCAGCGTCAGGCGGAAGCCGACGATGCCGCGCAGTTGCGCCTGGATGAAGTCAGCGGGCGCGTCGCCGACCGCCCAGGGCGCGGCGCGGCCCCCTTCATGCCGGTCGGTCAGGCTGGTCACCAGATCCAACAGGGCGCCGGTGTCCTCGAAGAAGGTGATGGGGCCCCGGGCGTGGATGGTGGCGTAGTTCCAGGTGGGCACCACCTTGCCGGTTTCCGCCTTGGTGGCATACCAGGATGGGGTGATGTAGGCGTCCGGCCCCATAAAGATGGCCAGCGCCGCGCTTCCCGCCGGCGTCTCCCGCCATTGCGGATTGGCCTTGGCGACATGGCCGTAGAGCGTGCCGTAGGGCCCCTCATCCGCGCGCAGCAGCAGGGGCAGGGGGCTGGCCTGGGGCACGCCGTCCGCGCCCACCGTCACCAGGTTGGCCAGGCCGATGGCCGCCATGGCCTGGTGCAATACGGGCAGGCGGTCTTCCTTGAAGTGCGTCGGGCGGTACATGGCGGCTGGCTTTCCATGCTGCGATAAGGGACGCGCAGTCTCCCGCCAAACTGGATCGTCCCATAGCGCCAGTTATCACATTCTGATAAGTCCAGTAGGTCGGTTCCGGTATCAGGATTACCCGTCCATGTCCGCCATCGCCCCCCTCTGGAACAGCCTGATGCTGGACCGGCGGGCGCCCATGTCGTTGCAGGACCAGATCGTCGCCTATTTTCGCGATGCCGCCCTGTCCGGCCGCCTGCCTGCCGGCACGCGGCTGCCGTCCAGCCGGGAACTGGCGCGCGACCAGGGCCTGGCCCGCATCACCGTCGTCCAGGCGTATGACCGGCTGGTGGCGGAGGGCTATGTGCTGGGCCGTGCCGGTGCCGGCATGTATGTGGCGGAGGGGGTGGCCGCGGCCGCACCCCGCGCCATCCCCGGCGCCTTGGCGTCCGCCAGCCCCACGGCGCCGACGGCGCCCCCGCTGCCCCTGGCCATCGGCATCCCCGCGCTGGACCAGTTCCCCTGGGCGGATTGGGCCAAGGCGGGGATGGCGGCGCAGCGCGGACGCCCGGCGCACCTGCTGGCCTACGGCGACCCTTGCGGCAGGGCGGAACTGCGGGCCGCCATCGCCGCCTATGTGGCGGTGGCGCGGGGCATCGCCTGCGTGCCTGAGCAGATCATCGTCGTCAGTGGCGCCCAGCAAGGCATCGACCTCGTGGCCCGCACCCTGCTGTTCCCCGGTGACGCCGTCTGGTTCGAGGAGCCGGGCTATGTTGCCGGCCGGTCCGTGCTGGCGGCGGCGGGGCTGGAGGTCGTGCCGGTGCCGGTGGATGGCGACGGCATGGACGTCGCCGCCGGCTTGGCCGTCCGTCCAGGCGCCCGCCTGGCCCTGGTCGCCCCCACCCACCAATATCCCCTGGGCGCCACACTCAGCCTGGGGCGCCGCCTGGCGCTGCTGGATTGGGCCGAGGGGGCCGATGCCTGGGTGCTGGAGGATGATTACGATGGGGAATACCGCTATGGCGGCCGGCCGCTGACGCCGTTGCACACCCTGGATGGCGGGCGGCGGGTCTTGTACCTGGGGACCTTCAGCAAGGTCCTGGCCCCGGGCCTGCGCCTGGGGTACCTCATCGTACCGCCGGTCCTGGCGGACCGGTTCGCCGAGGCCAAATGGATGCAGGACCGGGGGGCGCCCGGCCTGACGCAACAGACCCTGGCGCGCTTCATCACCCAGGGTCGTCTTGCCGCACACGTGCGGCGCATGCGCCCCCTCTATCGCGCCCGGCGCCTGGCCCTGGTGGCGGCTCTGGCCGAGCACGCCCCCGATGTGCTGGACGCCACCGGCAATCCCGAGGCCGGCCTGCATCTGGTGGCGCGGCTGCGGGTGCCGGGCGACGACGCCGCCATCGCCAGCGCCGTCCTGGCGCGGGGCGTGAAGGCGGCCGCCCTCTCCCCCTATTACCAGGGAGTCGCACCTGCCGGCGGCTTCGTCCTGGGCTTCGCCGGCACGGCGGAGGCGGCCATGGCTCCGGCCGTGCGCATCCTGGCGGCGGCGATCCGCCAGGGTTAAGCCACCAATTCCTTGCGCATGGGCACGAACGCGATGGTCTGCCCGTTGGGCAGGGGGTGGAGCACCTCGCCCGTGGGGTGGAAGCCCAGGGCGCGGTAGAGCGGCACGCCGGGCAGGGTGCCCATCAGTTCCAGCGCCTGGAAGCCGGCCGCCCGCGCCTCCGCCTCGCAGGCTTCCAGCAGGGCGCGGCCGATGCCCTGGCGCGCGCGCTGGGGATGGACGAAAAAGGCGCGGATGCGGGCGGGGTCGCGGGCCGGATCCAGCATCTGCGGGCTGCGGTCGGGGCGGGCATCGCCACCGAACAGGGTCATGCGCCGGCTCCACCCGCCGCAACCGACGAACAGGCCGTCCGCCTCCTCCGCCACGAAATAGGTCTGGTCATGGATCAGGTCGCTGTCCACACCGAAGGCGCCGGCCAGCGCGCCCTCCACCACCTCGGGCGTGTAGTGGTCGCCGCTGAGGCCCCGGGCGGATGCCTGGATCAAGGCCTGCAACGCCGGCTTGTCCGCCAATGTCGCCTTGCGCAAGGTGTAGGCCACGGTGTTCCCTCCCATCCTCGATCCATGCCTTAAGCCGTTGATGATACACTGGCTTCACCACCTGTCCCGTCGCTTTGGGGAATTGCCGCCATGACGCCAGACGATTTCCGCCGTATCGCGTGCTCGCTGGCCGGGGTGGAAGAGGGCGCGCACATGGGCCATGCCGATTTCCGCGCGGGGAACCGCATCTTCGCCACCCTGGATCCGGACCTCGGGCGGGGCATGGTCAAGCTGGCGGTGGAGGAGCAGGAGATGCGTGTGGCGGCGGCGCCGGCCGTTTTCCAGCCGGTCCCGGGCGGCTGGGGCCGGAGCGGCGCCACCCATGTGGCCTTGGGGGCCGCCGACGAGGCCACGCTGACCGGCGCCGTGACGGCGGCGTGGCGGTTGGCGGTGGCCCTGGGGCCGACACGGCCCCGAAAAAGGAAATAGCCAGCCGACACGCGCCCGCAAGAACCCAACCTAGTTCCTGACTCCCGGCGCGTCCTGCTTCAGCCACCATATGGCCAGTTCCTCGGCCGGCAGGCCGGGGCTGTAGAGGAAGCCCTGGGCCACGGGCACGCCCAGGGCGCGCAACCGCTCGGCCTGGTCCTCCGTTTCCACGCCCTCGGCCACCACCTTGGCGTCGATGACGGCCGCCACCTGGATGATGGCGCGCACCAGCATGTCCGACTTGGCGTCCTGGTTCATGCCTTGGACGAAGCGGCGGTCGATCTTCACCGTCGTGGCGGGCAGGCGGTTCAGGTAGCTCAGCGAGGAATAGCCGGTGCCGAAATCGTCCAAGGCCACGCCGAAGCCCCGGTCCCGCAGGCCCTGGATATGGTCGAACGTGCGCGCGTCGTCGCCGACGAAGACGGATTCGGTGATTTCCATCTCGATGCCTTCGGCTGAGGCCTCCTGCGCCATCAGCACACCGTCGATGCCTTGCAGGAAATCCGCCTGCTGCACCTGCAGGGCGCAGACGTTCACCGCCACCGGGATGTCCAATCCCTCCGTCCGCCAGGCGCGGCGCTGGCGGATGGCCATTTCCAGCACCTGCAGGCCCATGGGCAGCACAAGGCCGCTGGCCTCCGCCAGATCCAGGAACTGGGCCGGCATCAGCAGGCCGTGCCGGGGGGATTGCCAGCGCACCAGCGCCTCCACCCCCACGGGTCGGCTGGTCATCAGGTCCAGCTTGGGCTGGTAGTGCAGCACCAGTTCGCGGTTGCGCAGGGCGGCGCGGAATTCCGCCAGCAGCGCCAGGCCGGCATGGTTGCGCCGTTCCAGTTCCGGATTGAACGCGATCAGCCGGCCCCGCGCGCGCAGTTTCGCATCCTTCAAGGCCAATGACGCCTGCTGCACCAGCAGGTCGCCGGTCGGCTGCCCCCATCCTCCCCGGTCGCATCGGCGCCGGTGAAGGTGCAGCCGCTGGTGGCCGACAGGCTGGCATGGCGGCCGGCGACATCGAACCCGGTCTCGAACGCCACCTCCAGCCGGCTTTCCAGCAGGGCCAGCGACAGGTCCGCCTGCACCGGGGCGGGCAGGGCCAGGGCGAAGCGGTCGCCGCCGAAGCGGCTGATGGCCACGGCTTCGGGGAAATTGGCCACCAGGCGGTGCCCAACGGCGCGCAGCAGCGCATCCGCGACCTGGAAGCCCAGGCGCGCGTTGATGAAGTGGAACTGGTCCAGATCCAGCAGGATGACCACCAGGTTCTGGCCGGGCGCCGCCCGGTCCAACGCCGCCCGGTCCAACGCCGCGATGAAGCCGGCGCGGTTGGGCAGGGCGGTCAGCGAGTCGGTGAAGGCGACGGACCGCAGGTGCTCGAACAGGGTCGCGGTCTCGAAGCCCAGCGCCACGTTGATGGTGAACAGGCGCACCAGGTCGCGCTTCTGCTCATCCACCGGCGTGGGGGTGGACATGTAGATGGCCGCCGGGTGGGCGCTGCCCGATTGCAGGTACAGGATGTCGCCGCCCCGGCTCTTGAACCCCTCGCGGCGGGAGAACGCCTCCAGCAAGGCGGCCTCGATCTCAACATTGCCCAGGCTGGCCAAGGGCTTGCGGATGTGGCCGGCGAAGCGGCCGGCGGCCGCCACGATGACGGGGCCGTCCACCGTGCCCTGGGCGCACAACAGGCCCTCGGGCTCCATGCCCATCTGGGCCGCCAGCTGGATCAGGACGCCGGCGCTGAACTCGTTCAGGCTGCGCTCGCTGAACAGGTCGGCGGAGGCCTTGATCACCTGCTCCAGCCCCCGGCGGTGCCGGTCCAGCGCCACGATCTGCTCATAGGACCTGAGGGCGGTGATGATGCTGGAGGCCAGGCGGGTGACCGTCAGCTCGGTCTTGGCCTTGTAATCGTTGATGTCGTACTGGCGGATGACCTCCAGCTCGGGGGCGTAGCCCGGCTGGCCCGTGCGCAGCACGATGCGCACCTGGTCGTTGCGCAATTCCTCCCGGATGCGGCGCACCAGATCCAGGCCGGCGCGTTCATCCTCCATCACCACGTCCAGCAGCACGACGGCGATGTCGGGCGTGCCGGCCAGGTACTCGAACGCCTCCCAGGCGGTATAGCAGCTGTCCAGCGTCAGCGGCCGGCCGCGAAAATCCATGCCTTCCAGCGCCAGGCGGGTGGCCAGGTGCACCTGCTCGTCGTCGTCGACAACCAGGATGCGCCAGCCCGGGCCGCTGTGCCGCGCGGTTCCCCGGTCATCTTCGATATGGATCAGAGCCTCGGCCGGGTTCGCCATCAGCCGGGCTCCCTTGGTGAGGGGGACGGCGCGTCGGGGGAGGGCCCGCCCAGCGCGCTGGCGCGGGTGCCGGGCCCGAGGGACGCGTCGTCGGCGGCATGCGGCGCCGTCAGGGGCACGGTCAGCGTCACGGTCGTCCCCTCACCGGGCGTGGAGGCCACGGCGATGGCCCCGCCCAGGATGCCCGTGACGATGTTGTAGACGATATGCATGCCCAGGCCCGATCCCCCCTGGCCCATCTTGGTGGTGAAAAATGGTTCGAACAAGCGTCGCCGCACATCCTCGCCCATCCCGGCGCCGTTGTCCTGCACGCGCAGGGTTACATCCCGCGCGTTGCGGCTGGCCTCGATGCGCAGCAGTTGCCCCGTGGCCTGGCGTTCCCGCGCCGGCAGGGCGGCGTCGAAGGCGTGCAGTTCCGCGTTCTGGATCAGGTTGGTCAGCACTTGGCCCAGGGGGCCGGGGTAGCTGTCCAGGTCGATGCCATCCGGGATGGCGGTCTCCACCCTGAAAGAGGCGCGCCGCAGCATGGGGCCCAGGGTGGTCAGGGTGTCGGAGACCATTTCGCCCAGGTTGAAGCGGCGGCGCTGGGAACTGGCGCGGTCCACCGCCACCTGCTTGAAGTGCTGCACCAGGGTGGTCGCGCGGTCCAGGTTGCGCTCCAGCAGGTCGGTGCTGTCACGCGCCACCCGGGCGAAGCGGTCCACCGTGCTCTGCCGCAACTGTCCGGCCTCGATGGCCGCCAGGAAGCGTTTGGTCTCCAACGCCAGTGTGCTGCTGGCGCTGACGGCCACGCCAAGGGGGGAGTTCACCTCGTGCGCCACCCCCGCGACCAGGGACCCCAGGGCGGCCAGCTTCTCCGATTCCACCAGCTGGTCCTGCAGCTGGCGCAGCGTGGCCAGGTTGGTCTCCGCCTCGGTCTTGGCGGCGGACAGGGACTGCGCCTCGGTGGTGCGGGCGGCGATCAACCGGTCGCGTTCCGCGCTTTTGTCGCGCAGCACGGCCAGGGCGGCTGCCAGGCCGGCGATCTCGTCCCGCCGGTCGGTGCAGGGCAGGGGATGGTCGTAATGGCCTTGGGCGAAGGCCTCGGTGGCCAGGGTCATGGCCTGGATGGGGGCGGCGATGGTGCGTATGGCCAGCCAGGCCAGGGTGGCGCCCGCCACCACCGCCAGGCCGATGGCGGACCACAGCAGCAGGCGGGTGGCGGCATAGATGGTGTTGCCTTCGCGGGCCGTGGCCCGGCCCTGGTTCACGTTGAACGCCAGGTCGCGCAGGATGGCGTCGGTCGCCTGGGTGTCGGCATCCCGCAGCGGACCGTTGTAAAGGGCGATGGCTTCGTCCCGGTTGTGTTCCCGCACCAGCTCGCGCAGGCGCATCTGGTACTGCTGCCCAGCGGCCCAGGCCTGGTCGAAGGCGTGCAGGCGCTGCTCATCCTCCGTGTTCATCACGATGTATTGCTGATAGTCGCGGCGCGCGATCTCCACATCCTGGTTGCGCTGGTCCAGCGCCTGCAGGCTGCGCTCCAGATCCGCCTCGGGAGCGAACAACAGCCGCGCCTCCGCCAGGCGGTGGCTCTTGATGGCTGAGATCATCTGCCCGTTCACGGCGGTGCTGGGCAGCCAGTTGTCGCGGATGACGGCCGCCTTGTCGTTGAGCGCGCCCAGCCGGTCCATGGCCAGCCCGCCCACCAGCGCCACACCCAGGGTCAGCAGGCTGAAGGCCAGCAGCAGGCGCAGCCGCAAGGTCAACCCGCCGGCGGTGCGCGCGATCCGGTTGGACAAATCGGCCGGGGGCAGGAACGGGGCGGTGGCGGCCATCTCCGCCGTTCCCATTTCAAGCGACCGGGGGCCGGAGGACTGTGCCATGAGCCATGCTTCCGCTTGCGATCCGCCGTCGTGCCTATCCCGGCATCGGGGCGGCTGGTGCTGTCCAGACGGTGCCCCGGGCGGGAAAAGACACGTTATCCCCTGAGCTTAACGTCTGCCGACGGTGGTGGACAGGGGGCTGGCTCTATCCTCCGGTACAGGACGGCGGTGGGCAAGGGTGCGAAAGAGGGGGCGGCGGCGCGTTCCGCGCAAAAGAAAAGGGCCGCCCGGCTGGACGGCCCTTTCCCGATAGGGGGCTTCCCGAAGGAAGCCAATCCAATCAGACGGAATAGTACATCTTGTATTCGATGGGGTGCGGCGAGGTTTCGAACGCCAGCACTTCTTCCATCTTCAGGTCGATGTAGCTGTTGATGAAGTCCTCGGTGAAGACATCGCCCTTCTTCAGGAAGGCGTTGTCGGCGGCCAGGGACTCCAGGGCCTCGCGCAGCGAACGGCAGACGGTCGGCACTTCCTTCAGCTCTTCCGGCGGCAGGTCGTACAGGTTCTTGTCCATCGCGTCGCCGGGGTGGATCTTGTTCTGGATGCCGTCCAGACCAGCCATCAGCATGGCGGCGAAGGCCAGGTAGGGGTTCGCACCCGGGTCCGGGAAGCGGACTTCGACGCGCTTGCCCTTGGGGCTGTTCACGTACGGGATGCGGCAGGAAGCCGACCGGTTGCGGGAGGAGTAGGCCAGCAGCACCGGCGCCTCATAGCCCGGGACCAGGCGCTTGTAGCTGTTGGTCAGCGGGTTGGTGAAGGCGTTCAGGGCGCGGGCGTGCTTGATGATGCCGCCGATGTAATACAGGGCGGTCTCGGACAGGTCGGCGTAGCCGGAACCCGCGAACAGGGGCTTGCCGTCCTTCCAGATGGACTGGTGGCAGTGCATGCCCGAACCGTTGTCGCCGAACACGGGCTTCGGCATGAACGTGGCGGTCTTGCCGTAGGCGTGGGCGACGTTGTGCACCACGTACTTAAAGATCTGCATGGTGTCGGCCATGCTGACCAGGGTGCCGAACTTGATGCCCAGTTCGTGCTGCGAGGCGGCCACCTCGTGGTGGTGCTTCTCGACCTCGACGCCCATGTCGGCCATCACGGTCACCATCTCGGCGCGCAGGTCCTGGCCGGCGTCGATCGGGGCGACCGGGAAGTAGCCGCCCTTGACGGCCGGACGGTGGCCCAGGTTGCCTTCCGGATAGGCCTTGCCGGAGGTGTAGGGGCCTTCCTCGCTGTCGAACTCGTACATGACGCGGTTCATCGAGACTTCGAACTTCACGTCGTCGAACACGAAGAACTCGGCCTCGGGGCCGAAGTAGGCGGTGTCGCCGATGCCGGCGCTGGCCATGTAGTTCTCAGCGGCCTTGGCGATGGAGCGCGGGTCGCGCTTGTAGGGCTGGCCGGTGGACGGCTCCAGCACGTCGCAGAACACGGTCAGCAGCGGCTGGGCGGCGAACGGGTCCAGCACGGCGGTGGCCGGGTCGGGCATCAGGATCATGTCCGACTCGTTGATGGCCTTCCAACCGGCGATCGACGACCCGTCGAACATCACGCCGTCGGTGAACATCTCCTCGTTCACGGTGCTGATGTGCTGGGCGGTGTGCTGCAGCTTGCCGCGCGGATCGGTGAAACGGAAGTCGACGTACTTGACGTCGTGCTCCTTAACCAGGTCGAAGAACTTCGCGATATCGGACATCTTGATGGGTTCCCTAAAGTTCTGGGAGATGTTGGGTGACTACTGACTTCGCGTACATGGGCGGGAACATCGCTGCGCCCCCCATCCCATAATGTTCCGGCGCCCTGGGTTGCTCCCATCCCGGGCCGCCAGCCCCAAACGTATGATCAATGATCCATGACCATTGATATCCCGGACGGCGAAGCGCCCGGCCGTTTCCGTCCACGCCGTCGTCGCACGCGCCGCACCCCGCCCCGGCGGGGGCGATGTCCGGCGGACCGGCGTCAGACGGCGTCCGGCCCCCGTTCGCCGGTGCGGATGCGGATGACATCCTCCACCGGAGTCACGAAAATCTTGCCGTCGCCGATGCGGCCGGTGTGCGCCGCCTGCTGGATGGCCTCTATGGCGCGATCGACCAGCTGATCGTCCATCACGATCTCGATCTTCACCTTGGGCAGGAAGTCCACGACATACTCCGCGCCGCGATACAGCTCGGTATGGCCCTTCTGCCGGCCGAAGCCCTTGGCCTCGGTCACGGTGATGCCCTTGATGCCGACTTCGTGCAGCGCTTCCTTCACCTCGTCCAGCTTGAACGGTTTGATGATGGCTTCGATCTTTTTCATCGCTTACGGCCACGCCTTCGCTTCAAGGGCGGGGGATGATCGGCGCCGGTGCCGGGTCTGCGGGGCCCAACGGGACCGCATGCCTGGGAACTTATGCCGGAAACCCCCCACGATTTTCAATTCGATGTCTGGCCCATAGACAACACGGGTGGGGCGCGTCCCGCAACAGGCGTCGCCGCCCCCATGTGGCCCGGCCAGACCGGGGCAACAGGATAGCACGCCCCATGCCAACCGAGCGGATGGGGCGGGCCCGGCCCTCCGGCCCCGGTGGCTCCAACGTATGCGCGCTTCTTGTGCAAACGACAGCACAAAAATTAATCAACAGCCTGTATTTTGTTCTTTGGGGTGGCGGCGCGCCCGATTTGAGGGAATGCCAGTGCCTTGATTGCGGCCTGTCGCCGGACGCGACCCCGGCATGTGAAGATTATTTTATCAGAATGCTTGACGGGGTGGGGGTAGGTGGTGCAGAAACCCGCCTCACGGCGGCGGTGGTAGCTCAGCTGGTAGAGCTCTCGGTTGTGGTCCGAGCGGTCGTGGGTTCGAGTCCCATCCATCGCCCCATCTTCCTTATAGTATATATAAGGATGGCAAAGGCGCCCTCACCGGGCGCCTTTTTGCTTTTCCGGCGCCAGGCGCTAAACTGCCCGCCCGACAGGCATCTGGGGCGGCACGCCATGACCTTCACGTTGCCATGACCTTCACGTTTGACGACATCCGCGCCCGGGCCCTGGCCTGGCCGGGGGTGGAGGACGGCACCTCCTACGGGACGCCGGCGCTGAAGGTGCGCGGCAAGCTTCTGGCCCGCCTGCGCGAGGATGGCGACACCCTGGTCGTCACCGGCGTGGACACGGACGAGCGCGCCCTGCTGATGGCCATCGAACCGGCTGTCTATCATCTGACCGATCATTATGTGGGCTGGCCCATCGTGCTGGCGCGCTTGTCCGCCATCCCTGACCACGGCTCATTGGACAAGGTGGCGGGCCTGCTGTACCGCCAGTGGCGCGCAATGGCGCCCAAGACCCTGGTGCGGCGGTTCGACGCGGCCGGTCCGGCATAGCCCGACCTGCGGCGGATGTCAGTGTCCGCCGCAGCTGCCGCCCCCGCATCCGCCATGGCCGCCACATCCGCCGTGCCCGCCGCCGCAATGGCCATGCCCGTCCCCGCCGCCGTGATGGTGGCCCTGGCCGTCGCCTCCATCCCAGCCGGTGGCGGACGAGTCGGCAGCGCCGCCGCCTCGCGTCTTGTCCACCCAGGCCATGGCCAGGAGGCTGGGCGCCGGCCATGCCAATGGATCGGGCGCCCCGTAGCACTCTTTATAGGCGATCCAGGTCCGGGCATAAGCCTCCGCGCTGCCGGCGCCGACATGATGATGGATGAAGCGGCCGGCCGAGGCCCGGCAGTAGGCGGCATACAGGGCGGTGCACAGCACCAGCTCGTGCCAATAGTCATCGACCAGGCTGTCGGGCGCGCCCAGGGGCTGTTTCGCTGCCCATCTGGGCGGGGCGGCCATCAGGCCGAAATAACGCCGGAACTCCCGTTCCCAGAAAGCGGCGCCCGGGGCGTCCAGGTCATGCCGTTTGCGGAAGCGCTCCGTCGCCAAGGACAGGTCATGGGCGAACACGGCCCGCAGGCGTCTTTGTCGTTTGTTGATAAGATGGCCGCCCCAGGCGGCTATGGTGGCCCAACTGGCCAGGATCAACGTACCCGGTCCCCAAATGGTGGACATATGCCCTCGACGGGTGGTTACGGACGACGTCATTATACCTGGACACCCCCGCCGCCGCCAGCGTGGCGTTGTCCCGCCGCCGGCGGCATCAACCCCTGGTCGTTCCATCGTCCGAGTGCCCGCCCATGGTCCCGATCCCCGCCTCCGCCCGCGCCGTGCTGTCCGTGGCCCATATGCGCGCCGCCGATGCCGCCGCCATCGCGGGGGGCGTGCCCGGCATCGAACTGATGGAACATGCCGGCCGTGCGGTGGCCGGCGTGGTCATGGCGCGCTTCGGCCTGGGCCCGGTGACGGTGCTCTGCGGACCTGGCAACAACGGCGGCGACGGTTTCGTGGCGGCGCGCCATCTGGCAGCCGCCGGGTGGCCCGTGCGTCTGGCCCTGCTGGGTGATCTGGATCGCCTGGCGGGTGATGCCGCCCTGGCGGCGGCCGGTTGGATGGGGATTTGGGGACGGGAGTCGGTGCTGGAGGCTGCGCCGGCCGTGCTGGCCGGGGCGACGGTGGTGGTCGACGCCCTCTTCGGCGTGGGACTGTCCCGGCACCTGACGGGGGCGGCGGCGGCGCTGGTGGCCGCCATGGCGGATGCGCGCCGGGGCGGGGCCGTCGTGGTGGCGGTGGACGTGCCCAGCGGGCTGGATGCCGATACCGGCGTGCCGGTGGGGGATGTCATGGTCCGGGCCGACGTCACCGTCACCTTCTTCCGCAAAAAGCCGGGGCATCTGCTGTTGCCCGGTCGCGTGGCCTGCGGCGTCACCATCGTGGCCGACATCGGCATTCCCGATACCGTGCTGGCGGACCCGGCCGTGGCCACGGACGTGTGGGAGAACGGGCCGGCTTTGTTCGCGGGCCACCTGCCACGCCCCCGCGTCGATGACCACAAGTACCGGCGGGGCCACGCGCTGGTGCTGGGCGGGGCGGTCATGACCGGGGCCGCGCGCCTGGCGGCGCGCGCGGCGCAGCGGGCCGGCGCCGGCCTGGTGACCGTGGCCAGTCCGCCCGCGGCGGAGCTGGTCTATCGCCTGTCCAGTCCCAGCCAGATCGTGCGCCCCGTGGCGGACTTGGCCGCCGCGGAAACGATCCTGGCCGACCCGCGCATCACGGCCGCAGTGTTGGGCCCTGGCGCCGGCACGGATGACGATGGCCAGGCGCTGCTGCGCGTCCTGGTCGCCGCCGCCGGCCGGCGCGCGGGCAGCCCAAGGAACGTTAACCGAGTGGACGCCAGCCGAGAGGGCGCCGGTTTCGGCCTGGTGCTCGACGCCGACATCTTCACCGCCTTCGCCGGCCAGGCGGACGCGCTGCGGACCCATCTGGCGGGCCGTGCCGTGCTGACCCCGCACGAGGGCGAATTCGCCCGCCTGTTCGGGCCGGGGCATGCCGCGTTGGCGGGGGATAAGCTGACGCGCGCCCGCGTCGCCGCCCGCCACCTGGGCGCGGTTATCCTGCTGAAAGGACCGGACACGGTCATCGCCCATCCCGATGGCCGCGCCGCCATCGAGGCCAGTGGCCCGCCCACCCTGGCCACCGCGGGGTCGGGCGACGTCCTGGCGGGCCTGTGCCTGGGCCTGCTGGCCGGCGGCATGGACGCCTGGCATGCCGCCTTGGCCGCAGCCTGGCTGCACGCCCAAGCCGCCCTGCGCTTCGGTCCCGGCCTGGTGGCCGAGGACTTGCCCGAACAAGTGCCGGCCCTGTTGGCGGACCTGTTGGCGGCATGACCGCAGGGCCGGCGGCGGCATGCCAAATAAAAATCCTATAAAATTGTAGATAAACTGCCAGGCATTCGCACCGCCGACTAAGCCTTCCCTTTCCCCGCAGACCAACCGAGAGGCCCCGCCGCGTCGGGAATATTCAGAATGCCGTATTCGCGGTATGCCAAAAGCATTGCTCGCACTAAAACAATGGGATACTCTCGGTATAGATTCAAACTGCTTCGCGGCATTTGCCCCAACCAGGGGCGTGACTGACCGGCGCAATATCCATTTCCGCCCCCACTGGGCTTCCGGCATTCGTGTCTGGCCCGGGCTTGGGGCGGACCCGCTTCCCGAAGTATTGGGAACCGTGGGAATGATGTTGACGCACGTCGGAATATCGCGGGCGGGGCAAGGCGACGGGGCCTTTATCCCGAACGTCTGGCATCGGCGCCAATAAACGCCCTGTTCACTGGGCGGAGTGCCGGGCCTGCTTTATTAGGGGGGCGAGTGTGGGCTTCTCTCTTTTTCGCCGGTCGCGCCTGGACGATCCGTTGCAGGTTGGCGCGCAGTATCGTCGGGTGGTTTCCGGCAGCGTGACGGAAACGGCGGAGGTCCTGACCATCACCACCGACAGTTTCCACATCCCGCACGTGCGCTTCATGGTGCGCAACAACCTGCCCGAAGGAAGCTGCGCCCCGGACCAGCGCACCCTGTCGGCCGAAAGCTTCAGCCGCCTGTTCAACGAGCGGGTCGCCAGCTGACGGTGGTGGCCGCCGGTGGGCTCAAGCCCTTTTCCCGCGACATCTTCCTTCTCAACCCATTCCATCCGGGATATCGGCGCGTTTCCCGAGGCGCGGCCCGTGACGGCGATTGAACTGGCCGTTCCGCCCTAACCTGAGGTGGTAGGCCCCGGGAACGGCCTGGAATAGTTGGCGGAATCCCCCATATCGTCCACCTGGGCCACTCTCGCTGGTGGCCGGGCCGGCTGGCATTTCGCCATACCGGTATGCCCCCGAAGGCGTGTCAGGGACGGTCGGCATGGGATGGAAAGACGCGATGTCCTCTGAGGCGGCCCCGGTGCGGTCGGCACCCATCCCGGCCGCGCCCGTCGCCCCCGCCCCATTCCCCCCTGTCACCTTCACCGGGCCCGTGGGCGACTTGGTGGACTTGGTCCAGGCCTTGTCCTTTTGCCGCGACGTGCCCAGCGTCATGGCCGTGGTGCGCATGGCGGCCAGGGCGCTGAGCGGTGCCGACGGCGTCACCTTCGTCCTGCGGGACGGCGACCTATGCCACTACGCGGATGAGGATGCCATCGGCCCCCTGTGGAAGGGCCGGCGCTTCCCCTTGTCTACCTGCATTTCCGGCTGGGTCATGCTGAACCGCCAGCCGGCGGTCATTGCCGACATCTACCAGGACGACCGCATCCCCCACGACGCCTACCGCCCCACCTTCGTGAAAAGCCTGGTGATGGTGCCGGTGCGCGCGGATGAGCCGGTGGCCGCCATCGGTGCCTATTGGGCCACGGTGCGCATGCCGAAGGCGGAGGAGGTGGCGTTGCTGCAGGCGGTCGCCCATTCCACCGCCGTGGCCCTGACCAACGTCCAGCTTTACGAGTCCCTGCGCGCCGCCGTGGCCGAAAGCCAGGCGCGGGCGGATGAGGCGGAAAGGGCCAACCGCGCCAAGTCCGTCTTCCTGGCGGCGATCAGCCATGATTTGCGCCAGCCGCTGCAGACCATGCGGCTTTACCACAACATGCTGAGCGAGCGAGCGGCCAACGGCCGCGCCGCCGTCGCGGCCGGCGCTGGCGGCCTTCCCAACGCGGCGCCCGCCAACGGTCTGGCCACCGCGCTGGACCGCAAGCTCATCGGCGGCATGGGTGAGGCGCTGTCGGCGGGGGAGGAACTGCTGCGCGCCCTGCTGGACGTGTCGGTGCTGGACGCCGGCACGGTGGCGGTGAACGCGCAGCGCTTCGGTCTGGAGGCGATGGTGGCCGGCCTGGTCAGCGCCGTCCGGGGCGATGCCGAGAAGGCGGGGGTGGACATCCGCCTGCGCACGGCCGCCAAGACCGGCCCGCAGGCGGCGCTGGAGGTCGCGGACACCGATCCCGTCCTGCTGAAATGCGTCCTGCGCAACCTGCTGACGAACGCCATCCGCTACACCGGCCGGGGCGGGCGCGTCCTCGTTTCCACCCGCCGCCGGGGCCGATCCATGCTGGTCCAGGTGTGGGATACGGGCGTGGGTATCGCCGCCGATCAGTTGGGCACGGTGTTCGAGGATTTCGTCCAGCTGAACAATCCGGAGCGGGACCGGACCAAGGGCTTGGGACTGGGGCTGGGCATCGTTCGCCGCATGGCCCGCCTGTTGGGCACCAGCGTCACCGTGCGCTCGCGGCCGGGCCGCGGCTCCGTCTTCTCGGTCCTGGTGCCGTGCGCGCCGGCGGCCGCGGGGGCGGCGGCCGACCCCGCCGCGCCCGACGGTCTTCTGCCCTTCCCCCGCGACGGCCAGCGCCCGGCCCAGCGCGCGAGCGACCCGCGCACCATCCTGGCGGTGGAGGACGACGCCCTGCAGCGCTTGGCCCTGGGCGCCATCATCGAGAGCTGGGGCTATCGCGTCATCACCGCCGCCGGGTCCGACGACGCCCTGGCCGCCATGCGCGACGCCGTGCGCCTGCCGGGCCTGGTGATCAGCGACTTCCGACTGCCCGGCCCCCTCAACGGCGTGCAGCTGGTGGCCCGCCTGGGCAATGAGGTGCGGCGCCATTTGCCCGGCATCATCGTCACCGGCGACACCGACCCCGCCCGCATCCAGGAGGCGTCGGCCACCGGCTGCGCCCTGATCCACAAGCCCTACCTGCCGGAAGTCCTGCGCGCCGCCATCGAGGAGGTGCTGCGCGGGGTGGACGGGGGTGGGGGCCAAACAGGCGATGGGCCGATGGGGGACCAAATGGGGGGCCCGGCGGGGGCGCTGGACGCCTGACGGCCCCGCCAGCGGTGAAACGGCGTCAAAACTTTCAAGGGGCAAATTTTTAAATACCGGACTTCAGGCCCGGCGCGGCCGGGTCTATAACCCTGGGCAACGATCGGGTGCCGCTTCCTCCGCGATGGCGCGCCCCACTCCTAGGGAAGAACCACGGTATGCCCGACGCCGCCTCCACCGTCCCCGTCACCCACCCCGACAAGATCCGCCTGCTGGAGGCGCTGGAGCGCAAGGTGCTCTGGCTGTCGGCCTGGACCATCCATAACGCCAACCACGTCCGACCCTCGCGCGACGGGTTGAAGGTGGGCGGCCACCAGGCCTCCAGCGCCTCGCTGGCCAGCATCATGACGGCGCTGTACTTCGATGTGCTGCGGCCGCAGGACCGGGTGGCGGTGAAGCCGCACGCAAGCCCCGTCTTCCACGCCATCCAGTACATGCTGGGCCGCCAGACGCGGGAGAAGCTGGAGCGCTTCCGCGCCCTGGGCGGGGCGCAAAGCTACCCCTCGCGCACCAAGGACACCGAGGACGTGGATTTCTCCACCGGTTCCGTCGGCCTGGGCGTGGCGGTCACCGCCTTCGCCTCCCTGGTGCAGGACTATGTGCGCCTGAAGGGCCTGTCGGACCAGCCTGAGGGCCGCATGGTGGCCTTGGTGGGCGACGCCGAGATGGACGAGGGCAACGTCTTCGAAGCCATGCTGGAGGGGTGGAAGCACGATCTGCGCAACACCTGGTGGATCATCGACTACAACCGCCAGAGCCTGGACAGCGTGGTGTCCGACCGGCTTTGGGTACCCATCGAGGGCATGTTCCGCTCTCTCGACTGGAATGTGCAGATCCTGAAGTACGGCAAGAAGCTGGAGGCCGCGTTCGCGCAGGAGGGCGGCGACGCCCTGCGCCAATGGATCGACACCTGCCCCAACCAGCTCTACTCCGCCCTGACCTTCAAGGGCGGGGCCGCCTGGCGCGAGGCGCTGACCCACGACCTGGGCGACACGCGCGGCATCCGCCACATCCTGGACGCCCATGACGACGCGGCCCTGGGCGGCCTCATGACCAACCTGGCGGGGCATGACCTGCCCACGCTGCTGGAAACCTTCCACGGCGCCACCGACGACCGCCCGGCCTGTTTCATCGCCTATACGGTCAAGGGCCGGGGCCTGCCCTTCCAGGGGCATAAGGACAACCATTCCGGCCTGATGAACCCCGACCAGATGGCCGCCTTCAAGGCCGCCTGCGGGCTGACCGACGGCCAGGAATGGGACCGTCACGCCGGCTTGGACATCGACCCGGCGGCGCTGGACGCCTTCCTGGCGGAGGTGCCCTTCGCGCAGGGTACGGGTGGCGGCAAGGGCAGCCGCCGCCTGAAGGGGGCCGTCATCCCCGTGCCGCCCACCCTGACCGTGGACCTGGGCGCCCGCATGTCCACGCAGGAGGGCTTCGGCAAGATTTTGGGTGAGATCGCCAAAGGTGATGACGACTTGGCCGCCCGCATCGTCACCACCTCCCCCGACGTCACCGTGTCCACCAACCTGGGCCCCTGGGTGAACCGGCGCGGCTTGTTCGCGCGCACCGAGACGCAGGACATCTTCCGCGAGCAGAAGGTGGTTTCCGCCCAGCGCTGGCAGGGCGCGCCCGGCGGCCAGCACATCGAGCTGGGCATCGCCGAGCACAACCTGTTCCTCATGCTGGCGGCCCTGGGCCTCAGCCATGATCTGTTCGGTGCCCGGCTGCTGCCCGTCGGCACGCTCTATGATCCCTTCATCAAGCGCGGCCTGGACGCCATGAACTACGCGGCCTACCAGGATGCCCGCTTCATGGTGGTCGCCACCCCCTCGGGCGTCACCCTGGCGCCGGAGGGCGGGGCGCACCAATCCATCGCCACGCCGCTGATCGGCATGGGCCTGCCCAACGTCTCCAGCTATGAGCCCGCCTACGTCGATGAGCTGGCGGCCATCATGGCCTGGGGCTTCGACCACATGCAGCGGCCGGACGGCGGCTCCCTCTATCTGCGCCTGACCACCCGCCAGGTGGACCAGCCCAAGCGGGAGCGGGGCCTGGACCGCGACGCCGTCATCGCGGGCGGATACTGGCTGCGCCCGCCGGCGCCGGACGCGGAATTCGCCATCGTCTATTGCGGCGCGTTGGCGCCAGAGGCGCTGGAGGCCCACGCCCAGGTGCTGGAGGATTGCCCGGGCGCCGGCCTGCTGGCCGTGACCTCCCCCGACCGGCTGCACGCCGGCTGGACGACGGCCCAGCGGCAGGGGCGGGGCGGGGACGCCCATGTCCACCGCCTGCTTTCGGCGCTGCCGGCGGGGGCGAAGCTGGTGACCGTCATCGACGGCCATCCGGCCACCCTGTCCTGGCTGGGCTCGGTGCGCGGCCAGACGGTGGCGGCGCTGGGTGTGGAGACGTTCGGCCAATCCGCCGACATCCCCGACCTGTACCGGGTCCAGGGCCTGGACGCCGACGCCATCGTCGACGCCTGCGCCAAGGTGTTGCTGGGGTGAGGGGGCCAAGCCGCCGGCATGGCCCCTCCTGCCGGCGGATGCCCGCGCCCGCCGTTTAAGGGCGACCTAAGCCCTTACAACGCCCCCAGCGGCGTCTTCTGCTGGCCGTCCGGGGTGAAGTTCCCCGGCTCCAGCCAGGCGGCCAAACGCTGGCGGCGCGCGGGCCATTCCGCGTCCAGAATGGAAAAGACGTTGCTGTCCCAGTTGCGGCCCTTCAGCCACATGGTCTGGCGCAGCAGGCCTTCATGGGTGAAGCCGTAGCGCAGCGCCGCCTTGACCGAGGCGACATTGGGCGGGCCGCAGCGCCATTCCAGGCGGCGGTAGCCCGCCTGGCCCGCCCCTTGGCCCAGCGCGTAGTCGATCAGCAGGAACACGCCCTCCGTCCCCGTCACCTTGCGGCTTAGGAGGGGGCCGTAGACCAGGCCCATCTCCACCGTGCCCATGTCGGGATTGGCGTTCAGCAGCAGCAGCAGGCCGGCGGCCACCGGCGCGCCGCCCGTCTTGTCCATCACCGCGTACATGGTCTGCCCCGGCCGGGGCAGGCGGTCGCGCAGCCATTGGGTGAAGGCCGCCTCGTCCGCGAAGGGGCCGCCGGGAATGTGGTCCCACAGGCCCGCGTGCTGGCCGATCGCCCGCCACAGGCCCGGCGCGTGACGGTCCAGGTCTATCCGTTCCAGATCCACCGTGCGGCCGGGCAGCCGGTCGGCGGTCAGGGCGGGGCGGGGCAGATCGGGGATGAGAGGCGTCGACGGTGCGGTGGTCATGCGGCGGGGAACCTCGGTTGGCGCGGGTGGTCCTAGGGGGAGATGCAGCATAACAAGCACTTCGTTGCCCCCGATAGCCGGCTTCGGCGATGATTCGTCCAGAACGCCCGGGATTGGCCGCCGCTTCCGGCCTGGCCGGCGGGGCCGGGGCGGATGGCTCTCGGCCCTTTGATAGGCCCCACCCCTGGCCTAGATTCCTATTTACGCGGGTGCGCGGGTGCTATAGATCGGACGGCGCCTGGAAGGGTCCGGGCGCCATTCCCATGCCTATTCCCTATTGGCGCCGCCGGCGCCGGCGGGGGCGGGTCCTGGGAAAGGGGCGCCCAAGCGATCCTAGAGCCGGGTTTGGCCGCGGGCGTGGCGGAACTGGTAGACGCGCCGGATTTAGGTTCCGGTGACGAAAGTCGTGGGGGTTCGAGTCCCTTCGCCCGCACCAAGCACGAGATATCAACCCAACCGCCCGTGGTCCGTCCGGCCCCGGGCACCCAGAGGCCGGGAACGCCGGCATCCGGGGCCGATCAAAGAGACAGGTTCGAATAGTCCCATGAACATCACCGAGACCAGCACCGAAGGCCTGCGCCGCGAATACACGGTCGTCATCCCCGCCGCCGACGTGGCCGGCCGCGTGGACGCCCAGTTGAAGGAAATTGGCAAGACCGTGCGCATGCCGGGCTTCCGCCCGGGCAAGGTGCCGATGTCGGTGCTGAAGCAGCGCTATGGGCAGTCGGTGATGGGTGAGGTGTTGGACAAGGCCATGTCCGACAGCGCCGCCAAGGTGGTCGAGCAGCACAGCCTGCGTCCCGCCCTGCAGCCCAAGGTCGAGCTGGTGAAGTTCGAGGTTGAGAGCGCCAGCGACCTGGAGTTCAAGCTGGCCTACGAGGTGCTGCCGGAATTCGAGCCCGCCGACCTCAGCGGTGTGGCCATCGAGAAGCCGGTGGTCGAGATCACCGATGAGCAGGTGGACGAGGCCGTGGGCCGCATCGCCGCCGGCCGCAAGACCTCCGCGCCGCTGACCGAGGACCGCCCGGCCGCCAAGGGTGACATCGTCGTCATCGACTTCGACGGTTCGGTTGACGGTGAGAAGCGCCCGGGCATGAAGGGCGAGGGCCATGAGCTGGAGCTGGGCTCCGGCAGCTTCATCGACACCTTCGAGGAGCAGCTGGAGGGCACCCGCGCCGGTGACCACCGAACCGTCAACGTCACCTTCCCCGAGGGCTACCACGCCGCCGAGCTGGCCGGTAAGGCCGCCGTGTTCGAGGTGGATGTGAAGGAAGTGAAGCAGGCGGTCGAGGCGACCATCGACGACGAGTTCGCCAAGGGCCTGGGCTTCGACGACCTGGCCGCGCTGAAGACCGTGATCCGTGAGCGCCTGGGCGGCGACTACACCGTCATGAGCCGCCTGCGCGCCAAGCGCGCCCTGCTGGACCAGCTGGCCGAGCTGCACAGCTTCGAGGTGCCGCAGGGCATGGTCGACATCGAGTTCGACCAGATCTGGAAGCGCCTGCAGGACGAGCTGAAGGCCGGCGACGCGGGCGAGGATGCCGGCAAGGACGAGGAGGAGCTCCGGAAGGAGTACCGCGACATCGCCGTCCGGCGTGTTCGTTTGGGCCTGGTCCTTTCCGAGATCGGTCAGAAGAACAATATAACGGTGGCGAGGGAAGAGCTGAACCAGGCCGTGCTGGCCGAGGTGCGGCGCTACCCGGGCCAGGAGCGTGAGGTTTTCGACTTCTTCAAGAACAACCCCCAGGCGGTGGAAAGCCTGCGGGCCCCGGTTTTTGAAGACAAGGTTGTCGACTTCATCCTGGGACAGGTTAAGGTGACGGAGAAGCCCGTGTCGGCTGAAGAGCTGATGCAGGACCCCGATGAGGAAGAGGCGGCCTAAGGTCGCGTCTCCCGTCTTCGGTTTCTGACGGGCCTCGGTATTCAAACGGAATGGGGGAGGGATCGTCCCTCCCCCGGACCGGCAACGGGCCCGGGGATGGCCCCCGGGTCGGACGCAGCGCTGGAGCAGGCATGATCGACTTTGAGCCGCAGATGAACACGCTGGTCCCCATGGTGGTCGAGCAGACCAACCGGGGTGAGCGCGCCTACGACATCTATTCGCGCCTGTTGAAGGAACGGATCATCTTCCTCGTCGGTGGCGTGAACGACGCGGTGTCCAGCCTGATCTGCGCCCAGCTTCTGTTCCTGGAAGCGGAAAACCCCACGAAGGAAATCTCCTTCTACATCAATTCGCCGGGCGGCATCGTGACCTCGGGTCTGGCGATCTACGACACCATGCAGTACATCCGCTGCCCGGTGGCGACCCTGTGCATCGGCCAGGCGGCCTCCATGGGCTCGCTGCTGCTGGCGGGCGGCTCCGAGGGCCGGCGCTTCTCGCTGCCCAACAGCCGCATCATGATCCACCAGCCCTCGGGCGGCGCCCAGGGCCAGGCGGCGGACATCGAAATCCAGGCGCGCGAGATCCTGAAGATCCGGCACCGCCTCAACGAAATCTATGTGCGCCACACCGGCCAGCCGATCGACAAGATCGAACGGGCGATGGAGCGTGACAACTTCATGACCGCGGACGAGGCCAAGGCGTTCGGTCTGATCGACGACGTCATCGCCACCCGTCCCGGCGCCGGTGGGACCGCCCAGGCGGCCTGAGGTGCCAACGGTTTAGCGTCCGGGTTCCGGCGGGACTGACCTTCCGCCGGACCGCCCCCACCGGGATACCCCGGTATGGGTGTTCGGACACGAAGAGACACACGGGGGGTTGAAAGCCCAGCGTTCCGTGGTGTTGAATGGGTGGGCAGTGGCGGGTGAGCGGTGTTTCATCCCCTTGTCCGCCGGCCGATCCCGGGAGGATCGGGCCCCGGTTCCGTCATCGTGATGGCTCCGGGTGACTGTCCCGGTGATGTACGGAGCTTTTATGACCAAGTCGACCGGCAGCGATTCGAAGAATACCCTCTACTGCTCCTTCTGCGGGAAGAGCCAGCACGAGGTGCGGAAGCTCATTGCCGGCCCCACGGTGTTCATCTGCGATGAATGCGTGGAATTGTGCATGGACATCATCCGCGAAGAGAACAAGACGACGCTGGTGAAGTCCCGCGACGGCGTTCCCACCCCGCGCGACATCTGCGCGGTGCTGGACGACTACGTCATCGGGCAGAGCCACGCCAAGCGCGTGCTCTCGGTCGCCGTGCACAACCACTACAAGCGGCTGGCACACGGCACCAAGCACAGCGACGTCGAACTGGCGAAGTCCAACATCCTGCTGATCGGCCCCACCGGCTGCGGCAAGACCCTGTTGGCCCAGACGCTGGCCCGCATCATTGACGTCCCCTTCACCATGGCCGACGCCACCACGCTGACCGAAGCCGGTTACGTGGGCGAGGACGTGGAGAACATCATCCTCAAGCTGCTGCAGGCCGCCGACTACAATGTCGAGCGGGCGCAGCGCGGCATCGTCTACATCGACGAGGTCGACAAGATCAGCCGCAAGTCCGACAACCCGTCCATCACCCGCGACGTGTCGGGCGAGGGCGTGCAGCAGGCCTTGCTGAAGATCATGGAAGGCACCGTCGCCTCCGTGCCGCCGCAGGGCGGGCGCAAGCATCCGCAGCAGGAATTCCTGCAGGTGGACACGACCAACATCCTGTTCATCTGCGGCGGCGCCTTCGCCGGCCTGGAAAAGATCATCGCCGCCCGCGGCAAGGGCACGTCCATCGGCTTCGGCGCCGATGTGAAGGGCCCGGACGACCGCCGCACCGGCGACGTCCTGCGCGAGGTGGAGCCCGAGGATCTGCTGAAGTTCGGCCTCATCCCGGAATTCGTCGGCCGTCTGCCCGTGGTGGCGACGCTGAACGATCTGGATGAGGAAGCGCTGATCGAGATCCTGACCAAGCCCAAGAACGCGCTGGTGAAGCAGTATCAGCGCCTGTTCGAGATGGAGGACGTGAAGCTGTCCTTCGCCGAAGAGGCCCTGAAGTCCATCGCCAACAAGGCCATTCAGCGCAAGACCGGCGCCCGTGGCCTGCGCTCCATCATGGAGTCCATCCTGCTGGAGTCGATGTTCGATCTGCCGGGCCTCCAGGGCGTGGATGAGATCGTCATCAATGGCGAGGTGGTCGAGGGCCGCGCCCAGCCGCTGTACATCTATGCCGACCGCAAGGCGGAGGCGGCACCCGTCGCCTGACGGGCTCCGTGCATCCGCGATAGCCAGTTCGGATAGTTTCAAGACCCGGGAAGTCCCCGATTGTGGGGGTTTCCCGGGTTTTATTTTGCCTTCGCCGCATAATTGGCCCGGAATCCAGGCACTTGGGAACGCTCAAGCCCCACATGCCGGCGCACATGCTTGCAAAAGCGCGATTTTCCCGCCGCCCAACCCTTCCGTAGCGCAGATTTCGTCGGGTTCAAGCCCTTGAAGGGGGTGTGTCGGTGTGCCACGTTACCAGGGCGACCTCCCGACGCCGTGCCCATGACGGGGCGGCTGGTGGATGGCGGGCCAGGCCCATCACGGGCTGGCCGCTGAGATTCTGAGTGGAAGGTCAGATCTATGTTGGAAGCCACCCGAGGAACCCTTTACCCGGTCCTCCCCCTGCGCGACATCGTGGTGTTCCCGCACATGATCGTGCCCCTGTTCGTGGGGCGCGAAAAGTCGGTGCGCGCGCTGGAAGACGTGATGAAGGATGACAAGCAGATCCTGCTGGTCACCCAGAAGAACGCCGCCCAGGACGATCCCACGCCCGACGACATCTATTCCGTCGGCACCATCGGCACCGTGCTGCAGCTGCTGAAGCTGCCCGACGGGACGGTGAAGGTGCTGGTCGAAGGCGGGCAGCGCGCGCGCATCGTCAGCTTCGAGCGCAACGAGGACTTCTTCCAGGCCTATGCCGAGCCCATCGAGGAAAAGACGGGCGAAGCGCAGGAGGCGGAGGCCCTGGCCCGCGCCGCGGTGGCCCAGTTCGAACAGTACATCAAGCTGAACAAGAAGATCCCGCCGGAGGTCCTGGTCTCGGTCAACCAGATCGAGGAGCCGGGCAAGCTGGCCGACACCATCGCCTCGCACCTGGCGCTGAAGATTCCGGAGAAGCAGCAGCTTCTGGAAGCGGCGACGGTGGGTGAGCGGCTGGAGAAAGTCTACGCCTTCATGGAAGGCGAGATCGGCGTGCTCCAGGTGGAAAAGCGCATCCGCAACCGCGTCAAGCGGCAGATGGAGAAGACCCAGCGCGAGTACTATCTGAACGAGCAGATGAAGGCCATCCAGAAGGAACTCGGCGAGTCCGAGGATGGCAAGGACGAGGTCGCCGAGCTCGAGGAGCGTATCGCCAAGACCCGCTTCAGCAAGGAAGCCCGGGAAAAGGCGCTGGCCGAGGTCAAAAAGCTGCGGACCATGAGCCCCATGTCCGCGGAGGCGACCGTCGTGCGCAACTACCTGGACTGGATGCTGTCCATTCCGTGGAAGAAGCGCACCAAGGTGAAGAAGGACATCAAGGGGGCCGAGGCCATCCTGGATGCCGATCACTACGGTCTGGAGAAGGTCAAGGAGCGCATCCTGGAGTACCTGGCCGTGCAGCAGCGCATGGACAAGGTGAAGGGTCCGATCCTGTGCCTGGTCGGCCCGCCCGGCGTGGGCAAGACCTCGCTCGGCAAGTCCATCGCCAAGGCTACGGGCCGCAACTTCGTCCGCGTGTCGCTGGGCGGCGTGCGGGATGAGGCCGAGGTGCGCGGCCACCGCCGCACCTACATCGGCTCCATGCCCGGCAAAGTCATCCAGGGCATGAAGAAGGCGAAGTCGTCGAACCCGCTGTTCCTGCTGGACGAGATCGACAAGCTGGGCGCCGATTGGCGGGGCGACCCGTCCTCCGCCCTGCTGGAGGTCCTGGATCCCGAGCAGAACGGCACCTTCAACGATCACTACCTGGAGGTGGACTACGACCTCTCCGACGTGATGTTCGTCTGCACGGCCAACACCCTGCGCATGCCCCAGCCCCTGCTGGACCGCATGGAGGTGATCCGGCTGTCGGGCTACACCGAGGACGAGAAGATCGAGATCACCCGCGGCCACTTGATCGACAAGGAGCTGAAGTCGCACGGTCTGAAGGCGGGCGAGTTCACCATCTCCGACGACGCGTTGCGCGACCTCATCCGCTACTACACCCGGGAAGCCGGCGTGCGCAGCCTGGAGCGTGAGATCGCCAACCTGGCCCGCAAGGCCATCAAGGAGATCCTGATGAAGGGGGTCGACAAGGTGTCGATCACCCGCCGCAACCTCGACAAGTACGCCGGCGTGCGCCGGTTCCACTATGGCGAGGCGGAGAAGGAGGATCTGGTGGGCTGCACCACCGGTCTTGCCTGGACCGAGGTGGGCGGCGAGCTGCTGACCATCGAGGCGGTGATGCTGCGCGGCAAGGGCCGCGTCACCACCACGGGCAAGCTGGGCGACGTCATGAAGGAATCGGTGCAGGCCGCCGAGAGCTTCGTGAAGTCCCGTTCGACCCAGTTCGGCATCAAACCGACGCTTTTCGAGCGCAAGGACATCCACGTCCACGTGCCCGAAGGAGCTACGCCTAAGGACGGTCCGTCCGCCGGCGTCGCGATGACGACCTCCATCGTGTCGGTACTGACGGGCATTCCCGTGCGCAAGGATGTCGCCATGACCGGCGAAATCACCCTGCGCGGCCGGGTCCTGCCCATCGGCGGCCTGAAGGAGAAGTTGCTGGCGGCTTTGCGTGGCGGCATCAAGACCGTGTTGATTCCAAAGGATAATGAGAAGGACCTCGCTGACATTCCGGACAACGTCAAGCGTGGCCTGACCATCATCCCGGTGACGACGGCGGACGAGGTTCTGGCCAACGCGCTGGTGCAGCCGCTGGTGCCGATCGAATGGTCGGAGCCCGAAACCGTTGAGCCCGTTGCCGCGAAAGCCGCGGAAGACGGTAAGGACGACGTGATTCGGCATTGAAGTACGAACCGAAATCGTGTGAATTGAAGGCCTGACGCGACGGCCCCGGGGCGGATAACCCCGGGGCCGTACGTCCGAACCGAATCCCAATCCCGGCGCGTGCCCCGCGACCGGGACGAAATCCAAGATCAGATTCCTGCTTCAAGAAGGGGGGCCTTAAGTGAATAAGAACGATCTCGTTGCCGCCGTCGCCGCGAGTGCGGAGCTGTCCAAGGCTGATGCGAACAAGGCGGTCGATGCGGTGTTCGAGGGCATCACCGAAGCCCTCAAGAAGGGTGATGAGGTTCGCCTGGTTGGTTTCGGCACTTTCGCCGTTGCCGAGCGCGCCGCTTCGGAAGGCCGCAACCCGCGCACCGGTGAGGCGATCTCCATCGCTGCCAGCAAGCAGCCGAAGTTCAAGCCCGGCAAGGGCCTGAAGGACGCGCTGAACTAAGAACGGCGCAAGCGCCGTTTTTATGCGCCAGTCTTGGGGGCCGGCCACCGCATCCGCGGTCCAGCCCCCGACGACGCGCGGTAAAGCCCGCCGCCCCCATGGGCACGGCGGGCCCGCTCGGGAGGACACCGGCCACGGCCGGCCCCGGTCCCGGGCCAGTGCTTATAAAAGGCGGGACATCGATGGGTGTTCCCGTCTTTTTTGTTTCCGGGGCGTATTATTTTCGGAAGTCGCCGGCGCGAAAGGGGTTCCCAAACGGCGCGCGGGCGGCTAAAGCCTCTTGCTCCGGCGGCCCCCCCGACAAAAAGGGGCCGGCCAAGCGCGCGATGGGCGGTTAGCTCAGGGGTAGAGCAGGTGCTTTACACGCATCGGGCCGGGGGTTCAAATCCCTCACCGCCCACCATCCGCCACGATCTCACGACGGCGATTCCCTCCATTCTGTTCGCGCAGCCGGGCTCCCGCAGGGACGTGCCGGGCGGGGCTGCGGGATGTGGCGCCAAGCCGTTTGGCCCTGGATTGTCACTTTGACCAGGGGGCCAAACCTGTAATCATCGCCCCCGGTCGCCTATATGGGGTCTGCCCGTGATGGGGCGATCCCGCGGTACGGGGCATTTTTGTGATCGGGAAACGCGCGGGCCCATTCCGCCCTCACCCCTCTTGGTGAGGCCAGGGGGCTGTTGCGCATGTTGGACGGCGGTGACGGCGTCCGGTTCTGGAGGGGGCATGGCGTCGAACGGCCAGTCGGTCTTGGGGGAAGTGGTCGACCTTTATCGCGAGGTGTTCGCCGCGCCCGCGCGCATCGCCCGTTTCCTGGGTATGCCGGCGGTGTTCAGCCTGGCCGCCGCCCTCTTTTTCCAGTTCCGCAGCATCCAATATCTGGGCCATGAGCCCGCCCAGGAGCAGTGGGGCGAGTTCGGCTTCATCTTCCTGGTGCTGGTCGTCTTCCAGACCTGGGCGCACATGCGCTCCCTGTCCGCCTGGGGGCGCTGGGTCCGCACGGGGCAGGAGCCGGTCACCTTCCTGCAGCCGGGGTTCGGCCGCAATGAATGGGCCGCCACCGGCTGGCAGATCCTCTATTTCTTCATGCTCCTCATCGCCCTGATGGTGCTGATGTTCGCCCGCGCCCTGGTCACGGATTCCGCGTCCGAGGATTTGGCGGGTCCGGGTGTGTGGTTGGCGGTCCTGGCGGGTGCCATCGCCGTCAGCGTCCTGGTGTTGCATGTCACCGTGCGCCTCGGCATCGGCCTGATGGCCGTCCTGGCGGGGGAGGCGCCGGCCTTCAGCCGCTACTGGAACGCCTCGTCCGTCCTCGGCTGGCGCCTGACGGGCGTGGTCCTGGCAAGCCAGGCGGCGCTGCAGGTGCCCTGCTTCTTCATCAACCGCCTGCTGATGGGCGACTGGCTGACCGCCAGTACGACCTCGCCCCCCGACGTGGCCGTCAGCCTGCTGTGGAGCTTGGCCATGGCCATCGTCAACTTCATCTGCGTCGCCCTGCTGGGCGTGGCTCTGGCCCGGGCGCACCGGGCCCTGAGCCAGGACGGGACGGCGGCCCTGGTCCTGCCGGTCGCGGGGGACGGGGGCCGATGAAGGACCTGCTGCCGCCAGATGGCGCGCCCGGCGGGTTGACCCGGCAGCACCGCATCTTGCTCATCCTCCTGGGCTTGGCCATGATCGGCGGACGCGTCTGGGATATGAATCACGACCGTGCCGCTGGCCCGTGGATGAACGTTCTGGTCATCGTCCTGGGCATCGTGGTCCTGGCGGCGGCCCTGCTGGTGGGCCGGAACCGGCCTGGACACTGACCCGCACGCCCCCCGCGCCTGGACTAGACCCGCCCCATGGAAACAATGACCGCCGTCCTGATTCTGCTGGTGACCGTGGCGGTTTCCGGCGTCATCGGCCGGTTCGTGACGCGGGTGCCCCAGCCCCTGGTCCAGGTGGCGCTGGGGGCGGCGCTGGGCTGGGCATCGGGTGTTCCCATCGTCCTCAACCCCGACCTCTTCCTGTTGGTGTTCATCCCGCCGTTGCTGTTCCTGGACGCCTGGCGGTTCCCGGCGACGGAGTTGCGGCGCCTGGGCGGCATCATCCTGACCCTGGCGGTGGGCCTGGTGGTGTTCACCGTTGTGGGGGCGGGCCATGTCATCCACTGGCTGCTGCCGGCGGTTCCGCTGTCCACCGCCTTCGCCCTGGCGGCCGTGCTGTCGCCCACCGACGCCGTAGCCGTTTCCGGCATGACGGGCGGCGGCGGCGGCATGCCCCGCCGCCTGAAGCACATCTTGGAGGGGGAGGCGCTGCTGAACGACGCCTCCGGCCTGGTGTGCCTGCAGTTCGCCGTGACGGCGGCGCTGACCGGCACCTTTTCCATCGGGGCCGCGACCGCCGCCTTCCTCTGGGCGGCGGGGGGCGGCCTGCTGGTGGGGCTGGTGGTGGTCGCCGCCGTGCGCCTGGCCCAGGGCTGGATCGTCCGCGCGCGGGGCGATTCCCCCGGCGCCACCATCCTGACCATGCTGCTGGTGCCCTTCGCCGCCTATCTGGCGGCGGAGCATCTGGACATGTCCGGCATCCTGGCGGCCGTGGCCGCCGGCATGACGCTGAACCTGCTGCCGCTGGAGGAGGCGGGCGAGGTGGCCACCCGCCTGCAGGGCACGGCGGTGGGGGACATGATCCAGTTCACCCTCAACGGTGTCATCTTCGTGCTATTGGGCTGGCAGCTGCCCGGCATCCTGGTCCAGGCGCCCATGATCGCCATGCAGGCGGGCGCGCCGCACACAGGCCCCATGGAAACGCAGGTCAGCCTGGGATGGCTGGGCCTGCACGTCCTCATCATCTGCGGCGCGCTGATGGGCTTGAGGGTGGTCTGGGTCTGGCTGTCGCTGGCCATCGGGCGGGCCCTGGGGCGGCGGCGGGGACGCGGCCGCCCCGGCGGGCCGTCCGGCTCCACCCTGCGCCTGATCAACGTCACCGCCGTGGCCGGCGTGCGCGGGGCCGTCACCCTGGCCGGCGTGCTGTCCCTGCCGCAATGGCTGCGGGAGGGGGTGCCCTTCCCCGGGCGCGACGTCGCCATCTTCCTGGCCTCGGGCGTGATCCTGGTGTCGCTGCTCTTGGCCAGCCTGGCGCTGCCCTGGCTGCTGCGGGGCCTGAACATGCCGGAGGAGGATGCGGCGGTGGAGGAGGAGAGGGTGGCGGAGGCCGCCTTGGCCCGCGCCGCCCTGCGCCGGCTGGAGCAGGCCCACCATGCCGTCTCCCCCGCCGCGTCCGAGGCCGACCTCTATACCGAGGCGGCGTTGCGCCTGATGGAGTTTTACCGCCGGCAGGTGGAGGACCCCGACATGCCGGTGGACGCGTTGGCCCAGAACCGGCGGCGCCTGGCCATCGAGGCGGAACTGCGTCTGGTCGCCGTGCGGGCGAAGCGCGACGAACTGGCGCGCCTGCACCGCATCCATGCCATCAGCGAGGAGACCTGGCGCCGTATGATGCACAGCCTGGACATGATGGAAGCGTCGCTCGGCCGCTCCCGCGTGCTCTGAGCACGGGGCCCCCGTCCCGCCGTCGCTACTTGCAGTGGCGGGGTCGCCGGCCGGCGCGCACATGGCTGCCCCTATCCCACAGCAGTGGTCGTTTTCCCGTCGGGCGCCTTCCCGGAAAGTGCTACCCTCGAACCAGCCCCGGCCGCATGAGCCCGGGGGGCCTGCCTGGCAACGAACCGGAGCATAGGGTCATGGAGAGTGATGAGCGCCGCCTGGGCGATCGGATTCTGAGCGCGCTGGAACTGGCGGTGGAGCAGGGCAACCTTACGGTGGCGGAGCCGCTGGCCCAGGCCCTGGAACTGAGCATGACGGCCTTCGGCGGGCCCGATGCGGTGGACCATCGCGGCGTGCCGATGCGCCTGCTGGATGCGCTTGACCGGCTGGACAGCCTGCGTCGCGCTCAAAAAGTCGCGTGAAATCAGCATATTAGAAAAAAAACAAAAAAATCGGCGCCGCCGCGTTTTTCTTGTTTGACAAGGGGTGGGCGTTTTTACTACAAACCGCGCACCGCAGCGACGCTGACGGCGCGAAACGCACCGAACGATGAAACGGACGGGGCGAAATAAGGCCGAAAAGCAACGTTGCAGACGACGCGGGTGTAGCTCAGTTGGTTAGAGCGCCGGCCTGTCACGCCGGAGGCCGCGGGTTCAAGTCCCGTCACTCGCGCCACTTCATCGAACCTTGATAGACGGTTCGATGCGTTAGCAAGGCCGCGCTGGCAACAGCGCGGCCTGCTTGCTTTACGGGGTTCTCGCACCTGCGGTAGAGCAACGGTTGAGAGTGGATCTCAACAACTTCGTTTCCGGACATTTCCCCCGTATTTTCAGCGCCTTGGCCCCTACGGCGCGCATGGCGTAATTTGCTTTCCTTGGGCACGGCACCCGCCTATATTCCAACACGCCCGGCCCCAAGCCGGGCTTTTGTTGCAGGCGTCCGGACCCCCGCATGGGTTCGGAGGTTATGTCCAGAACCGGCGGGCAGGCCGGGTGGGGCCAAAAACCGACAATCAGATGTGTGGGCCTGGGCTTCATGCACTTGGTTGCGGCTGGCACCTTCCGCAAGCCCCGTCGGGCCAACCGGGACGAAATTTGGGGCACACTCATGTCCAGTCAGGTTATGTCCACCGAGCTGCTGAGCCAGTATCTGCCGATCATCATCTTCCTGGCCATCGCCGGGGTGATCGCGGCGGCGATGGTGTTCGGCTCCATGCTGGTCGCCAAGCAGAAGCCGGATAGCGAGAAGCTGTCGGCGTACGAATGTGGCTTCGAGCCGTTCAACGACGCCCGCAGCAAGTTCGACGTGCGCTTCTACCTGGTCGCCATCCTGTTCATCATCTTCGACCTGGAAGTGGCCTTCCTGTTCCCGTGGGCCGTGTCGCTGGGCCGCATCGGCCTGTTCGGCTTCTGGTCCATGATGGCCTTCCTGGGCATCCTGACCATCGGCTTCATCTACGAATGGAAGAAGGGCGCGCTGGACTGGGAGTGATCCCCCGGGGGTGACCCCAGCCCGGCGCTTGAGCCTTTTCCCCTCGTTCCTTCGCATCGCTGCCCGTTCACACCGGAGCCAGACCCGTGACGTCTTTGCCAACCCACTCTTCCGTTTCCCCCGCCGGTGTTCCCGCCGGTGCGGGCGCGCCCCTGCCGCCGGGCCCCGCCCAGGACGCCTACATCAAGGCCGTGACGACGGAGTTGCAGGACAAGGGGTTCGTCGTCGCCAAGCTGGACGCCCTGCAGGAATGGGCGCGCACCGGTTCCCTGTGGCCCATGACGTTCGGCCTGGCCTGCTGCGCCGTGGAAATGATCCACGCCTACATGAGCCGCTTCGACCTGGACCGGTTCGGCGTGATCCCGCGTCCCAGCCCGCGCCAGTCGGACGTGATGATCGTGGCCGGCACCCTGTGCAACAAGATGGCCCCGGCCCTGCGCAAGGTTTACGACCAGATGGCGGAGCCGCGCTGGGTCATCTCCATGGGCTCCTGCGCCAACGGCGGCGGCTACTACCACTACAGCTATTCCGTGGTGCGCGGCTGCGACCGCATCGTGCCCGTGGACATCTACGTTCCGGGCTGCCCGCCCACGGCTGAGGCGCTGGTCTACGGCGTGCTGCAGCTGCAGAAGAAGATCAAGGGCGGTAACCGCCTGGTTCGGCGCTAAGCGGCCCTCGAGGGATCGGGAATGAACGAAGAAACCCTACAGGCGCTGGGCGCCAAGATCGCGGCGGCCCTGCCGGGCGCCGTGACCGGCACCGAGATCCAGAACGGCGAGCTGGTGGTCCGCACCACGCGCGAGGGCCTGCTGCAGACCCTGACGGTGCTGCGCGACGACGCCGGCTGCCGCTGCACCCAGCTGGTGGACATCACCGCGGTGGACTGGCCGTCCAAGCCGGAGCGGTTCGAGGTCAACTACATGCTGCTGTCGGTGTCCAAGAACCTGCGCGCGCGGGTGAAGGTCACCACGGATGAGGACACGCCCGTCCCGTCCTGCGTCCCGCTGTTCCCGGCCGCCGGCTGGTACGAGCGCGAGACCTGGGACATGTTCGGTGTGTTCTTCGCGGGCCATCCAGACCTGCGCCGCATCCTGACCGACTACGGTTTCGAAGGTCACCCCCTGCGCAAGGACTTCCCCCTGACGGGCTACGTCGAGGTCCGCTACGACGACGAGCAGAAGCGCGTCGTCTATGAGCCGGTGAAGCTGACGCAGGACTTCCGGGCCTTTGATTTCATGTCGCCCTGGGAGGCGATGACCGATGTGCAACTGCCGGGCGACGAGAAGGCGGTCATCCCGCTGGGCGCGTCGCTGCGCGACGGCGGCGTGAAGAAGTGAGATCGGCCATGGCCAATCCTGTCGAAAGCCAAATCAAACCCTACACGATGAACTTCGGGCCGCAGCACCCTGCCGCCCACGGCGTGTTGCGCCTGGTTCTGGAGATGGACGGCGAGATCGTCGAGCGGGCCGACCCGCACATCGGTCTGCTGCACCGCGGCACCGAGAAGCTCATCGAGTACAAGACCTACATCCAGGCGATGCCCTACTTCGACCGGCTGGACTACGTGTCCCCGATGTCGGAGGAGCACAGCTTCGTGCTGGCCGCGGAGAAGCTGCTGGGCATCACCCCGCCCAAGCGCGCGCAGCACATCCGCGTGCTGTTCGCCGAGCTGACCCGCATCCTGAACCACCTGCTGAACGTCACGACGTTCGCCATGGACGTGGGCGCGCTGACCCCGGCCCTGTGGGGCTTCGAGGAGCGCGAGCTGCTCATGGAGTTCTACGAGCGGGTGTCGGGCGCCCGCATGCACGCCAACTACTTCCGCGTGGGCGGCGTCCATCAGGACCTGCCGGCCGGCATGCTGGACGACATCGATGCCTACGCGGCCAAGTTCGAGAAGTTTGTCGATGACGTGGAAGGCCTGCTGACCGCCAACCGCATCTTCAAGCAGCGCCTGGTCGACATCGGCATCGTCTCGGGTGACGAGGCGCTGGCCTGGGGTTTCACCGGCCCGGTGCTGCGCGCCTCCGGCATCCCGTGGGACTTGCGCAAGGCCCAGCCCTACGACACCTACGCCGAGTACGACTTCGACGTCGCCGTGGGCAAGACGGGCGACTGCTACGCCCGCTACCTGGTGCGCGTGGAGGAGATGCGGCAGTCCAACCGGATCGTGCAGCAGGCGGTGGCCAAGCTGCGCCAGACCCCGGGTGCGGTGAAGGTGGACGACCGCAAGATCGCCCCGCCGCCGCGCGGCGACATGAAGCGCTCGATGGAATCGCTGATCCATCACTTCAAGCTGTACACCGAGGGTTATCACGTCCCCGCCGGCGAGACCTACACCGCCACGGAATCGCCCAAGGGCGAGTTCGGCGTGTACTTGGTCTCCGACGGATCCAACCGTCCTTATCGTTGCAAGATCCGGCCGACGGGCATCGCCCATCTGCAGGGTGTTGATTTCATGTCCCGGGGCCACATGCTCGCCGACGCCGTCGCGATCATCGGCTCCATCGACGTCGTGTTCGGAGAGATCGACCGATGAGCGCTTCCGAGACCCCTGCCGGTCCGGCGACCTTCGAATTCACCGCCGACAACCTGGCCCTGGCCCAGCGGATCATCGCCAAGTATCCGGAAGGCCGCCAGGCGAGCGCCGTGATGCCGCTGTTGGACCTGGCCCAGCGCCAGCACGACAACTGGCTGCCCCGCGCCGCCATGGACTACGTCGCCGGCATGCTGGGCATGGCTCCCATCCGCGTGTACGAGGTCGCCAGCTTCTACACCATGTACAACCTGAAGCCGGTGGGTAAGCACTTCGTGCAGGTCTGCACGACCACCCCCTGCTGGCTGCGCGGGTCGGACGAGGTGCTGGCGGCGTGCAAGCGCAAGCTGGGCATCGGCCCGGGCGAGACCACGGCCGACGGCCAGTTCACGGTGGTCGAGGTGGAGTGCGCCGGCGCCTGCGTCAACGCGCCCGTCATCTCGCTCAACGACATCTATTACGAGGATCTGGACGGCCCCTCGACCGAGGCGCTGCTGGACACCCTGATCCGGGGCGAGACGCCCAAGCCCGGCCCGCAGAACGGCCGCATCAATTCCGCGCCCATCGGCGGTCCGACGACCCTGATCGAGATGGCGCAGCGTAACGGCGTCAAGCCGGCGTCGCAGGAGTAAGGCCGATGTTGCGCGACGAAGACCGCATCTACACCAACCTCTACGGCTATGAGGACTTCCGCCTGGAAGCCGCCCGCAAGCGCGGCGACTGGGACGGCACCAAGGACATCCTGGCCCGCGGCCGCGACACCATCATCGAGCAGGTGAAGGAATCGGGCATGCGCGGCCGTGGCGGCGCCGGCTTCTCCACCGGCCTGAAGTGGTCGTTCATGCCCAAGAAGGTGGACGGCCCCGTCTACCTGGTGATCAACGCCGACGAGGGCGAGCCCGGCACCTGCAAGGACCGCGAGATCCTACGCCACGATCCGCACAAGCTGATCGAAGGCTGCCTGATCGCCGGTTTCGCCATCGGCGCCACCGCCTGCTACATCTACATCCGTGGCGAGTTCTACAACGAGGCGTCCAACGTCCAGGTCGCCATCGACGAGGCCTACGCCGCCGGCCTGATCGGCAAGAACGCCTGCGGCAGCGGCTACGACTACGATATCTACCTGCACAAGGGTGCGGGCGCCTACATCTGCGGCGAGGAAACCGCGCTCATCGAGTCCATCGAGGGCAAGAAGGGCCAGCCGCGCAACAAGCCGCCGTTCCCCGCCAACGCCGGCCTGTACTCCCGCCCGACCACGGTCAACAACGTGGAAAGCATCGCGGGCGTTCCCACCATTCTGCGTCGCGGCCCCGCCTGGTTCGCCGGCATCGGCCGCCCCAAGAATGTGGGCACCAAGCTGTTCTGCATCTCCGGCCACGTGAACAAGCCGTGCAACGTGGAAGAGGAGATGGGCATCCCCCTGAAGGAGCTGATCGAGCGCCACGCCGGCGGCGTGCGCGGCGGCTGGGACAACCTGCTGGCCGTCATCCCCGGCGGCTCCTCCGTGCCGGTGATGCCCAAAAGCGTCTGCGACACCGTGCTGATGGACTTCGACAGCCTGCGCGAGGTCGGGTCCGGCCTGGGCACGGCCGCCGTGATCGTCATGGACAAGTCGACCGACATCGTCCGCGCCATCGCCCGCCTGTCGAAGTTCTACATGCATGAGAGCTGCGGCCAGTGCACACCCTGCCGCGAAGGCACCGGCTGGCTGGCCCGCGTCATGGACCGCATGGTCCGTGGCCAGGCCCGCCTGGAAGAGATCGACATGCTGCAGGACGTCACCAAGCAGATCGAAGGCCGCACCATCTGCGCCTTGGGCGATGCCGCCGCCTGGCCCGTGCAGGGCCTGATCCGGCACTTCCGTCCGGAGATGGAACGCCGCATCGCCGATTATCGCCAGAGCATCGCTGCCGAGTGATCGGTGGAAGGATTTGAGACATGCCGAAACTGACCATCGACGGTATCGAGCTTGAAGTGGCGCCTGGCACCTCCGTGCTGCAGGCCTGCGAGCAGCTGGGCATCGAGGTTCCGCGCTTCTGCTATCACGAGAAGCTGTCGGTCCCGGCCAACTGCCGCATGTGCCTGGTGGAGATGGAGAAGGCGCCCAAGCCCATCGCCAGCTGCGCCATGCCCTGCGGCGAAGGCATGGTGATCAAGACCGACACCGACACCGTGCACAAGGCGCGCAAGGGGGTGATGGAGTTCCTGCTCATCAACCACCCGCTGGACTGCCCCATCTGCGACCAGGGCGGCGAGTGCGACCTGCAGGACCAGGCCGTGGGCTACGGTTTCGACCGGGGCCGCTATGGTGAGGAAAAGCGCGCGGTCAAGGACAAGAACCTGGGCCCGCTGATCAAGACGATCATGACGCGCTGCATCCACTGCACGCGCTGCATCCGCTTCAGCGATGAGATCGCGGGCGTGTCCGTGATGGGCGCCACCGGCCGTGGCGAGCACATGGAGATCGGCACCTACGTCGAGGCCGCCGTCTCGTCCGAGCTGTCGGGCAACCTGGTGGACGTGTGCCCCGTGGGCGCGCTGACCTCCAAGCCCTACGCCTTCACCGCCCGCCCCTGGGAACTGCGCAAGACGGAATTGGTGGACGTCCTGGACGCCGTCGGTTCCAACATCCGCATCGACACCCGCGGCGGCGAAGTGCTGCGCATCCTCCCCCGCCTGAACGAGGCGGTGAACGAGGAATGGATCAGCGACAAGACCCGCTACGCCCATGACGGCCTGAAGCGCCAGCGCCTGGACCGCCCGTACATCCGCGAGAATGGCAAGCTGCGCGCCGCCTCGTGGGAAGAGGCCTTGGCCCTGACCGCCTCCAAGCTGAAGGGTGCCGCGCCGGAGAAGATCGCCGCCATCGCCGGCGATCTGGCCGACGCCGAAAGCCTGCTGGCCCTGAAGGACCTGCTGGGCGGCATGGGTGTGGCCAGCCTGGAAAGCCGCCAGGACGGCAGCGCCATCGACGCGGCATCCCGCGCCGGCTACATCTTCAACAGCACCATCGCGGGCATCGAGCAGGCGGACCAGATCCTTCTGATCGGCACCAACCCGCGCTGGGAAGGCAGCCTGGTCAACGCCCGCATCCGCAAGCGCTACCTGCAGGGTGGCCTGACCGTCACCGTGCTGGGCCCGCGCGTCGATCTGACCTTCCCCATCGAGCACCTGGGCAACGACGCCACGCTGCTGAACGCCATCGCCGACGGCAGCCACCCCTACGCCGAGACGCTGAAGGCCGCCAAGAAGCCCCTGCTGATCCTGGGCTCCGGCGCCCTGGCCCGTGCCGACGGCGCCGCCGTCTGGGCCGCCGCCCGCGCGGTGGCCGAGGCCTGCGGCCTGGTGCGCGAGGACTGGAACGGCTTCAACGTCCTGCACCGGGCGGCCTCCCGCGTCGGCGCCCTGGACCTGGGCTTCCTGCCCGCCAAGGGCGGCCGCGACCTGGCCGGCATCCTGGACGGCGCCCGCAAGGGCGAGGTCGAGGTGGTCTACCTGCTGGGCGCCGACGAGATCGACGCCCAGAACTTCGGTCGCGCCTTCGTGATCTACCAGGGCCACCACGGCGACCGGGGCGCCCACCGCGCCGACGTCATCCTGCCGGGTGCCGCCTACACCGAGAAGAACGCGACCTACGTCAACACCGAGGGCCGCGCCCAGCATACCCGCCAGGCCACCTTCCCGGTGGGCGAGGCGCGCGAGGATTGGAAGATCATCCGCGCGCTGTCGGGCGCCCTGGGCAAGCCCCTGCCGTATGACACCCTGCAGCAGCTGCGCAAGCGGCTGGCCGACGCCAACCCGGTGTTCGCCCAGATCGACCGCGCCACGCCGGCCGCCTGGGGTGCCTTTGGTACCGCCGGTGCCGTGGCCGCCGCCCCCTTCACCCTGCCGGTGGAGAACTTCTACATGACCGACGCGATCAGCCGCGCCTCGGCCACCATGGCCGAATGCACGGAGGCCTTCGTGTCGCCCGCCGTTGCCGAGAGGACCGGTACCCATGGCTGATTTCCTCGCCCTGCACCTGGGGCTGCCCCTCACCTGGGCGACCCTGGTGGCGATCATCCTGAAGATCCTGGTGATCACGGTGCCGTTGCTGATCGCGATGGCCATGATGACCTACATGGAACGCAAGGTGCTGGCCGCCATCCAGCTGCGCCAGGGCCCGATCCTGGTCGGCCCCTTCGGTCTGCTGCAGCCGTTCGCCGACGGCCTGAAGCTGATGACCAAGGAGACGATCATCCCGGCCGGCGCCAACCGCGCCGTGTTCCTGGTCGCGCCGATGATCACCTTCATCCTGGCGCTGGTGGCCTGGGCGGTCATCCCCTTCGGCGAGGGCCTGGTGCTGTCCGACATCAACGTCGGCGTGCTCTACCTCTTCGCCATCAGCTCGCTGGGCGTCTACGGCATCATCATGTCGGGCTGGGCGTCCAACTCGAAGTACGCCTTCCTGGGCGGCCTGCGCTCCGCCGCGCAGATGGTGTCCTACGAGGTCTCCATCGGCTTCGTCATCATCACCGTGCTGTTGTGCGTCGGCTCGCTGAACCTGTCGGACATCGTCCGGGCGCAGAGCCACCTGTGGTTCTGCATCCCGCTATTCCCCATGTTCGTCGTGTTCTTCATCTCGGCGCTCGCGGAAACCAACCGCGCCCCCTTCGACCTGCCGGAAGGCGAGTCCGAACTGGTGGGCGGTTTCCACACCGAATACTCGGCCATGACCTTCGCCCTGTTCTTCCTGGGCGAGTACATCAGCATGCTCCTGATGAGCGGGATGACCTCCATCCTGTTCCTGGGCGGCTGGCAGCCCTTCCCCTTCCTGGGCTTCATCCCCGGCCCGCTGAACCTGATCATCAAGATCTGCCTCCTGATGTTCGTGTTCATCTGGGTGCGCGGCACGCTGCCCCGCTACCGCTATGACCAGCTGATGCGCCTGGGCTGGAAGGTCTTCCTGCCGTTCTCCCTGGTCTGGGTGATCCTGACTTCCGGCTTCCTTGTCTACTTCGACAAGCTGCCGCACTGAGCGATGCGTCCCCGCCCCGGGCGGGACTTTGGTACTGACTTGTGACCGCGGGGGGAGCCGCCCCCCGCATCAAGGAATGAGGTGACGACATGGCCTGGCTCGACCGTACGGCGCGCGGCCTGTTCATGACCGAGCTGGTGAAGGGCTTCGCCCTGACCTTCAGCTACATGTTCAAGCCCCGGGTGACGCTCAACTACCCGTATGAGCGCAGCCCGCTGAGCCCCCGCTTCCGCGGCGAACACGCGCTGCGCCGCTATCCCAACGGGGAAGAGCGCTGCATCGCCTGCAAGCTGTGCGAAGCGGTGTGCCCGGCCCTGGCCATCACCATCGAAGCGGAACCCCGTGAGGACGGCTCGCGCCGGACCACCCGCTACGACATCGACATGACCAAGTGCATCTACTGCGGTCTCTGCCAGGAGGCCTGCCCCGTAGACGCCATCGTCGAAGGGCCGAACATCGAGTTCGCCACCGAGACGCGCGAGGAGCTTTTCTACAACAAGGAAAAGCTGCTGGCGAACGGCGACCGCTGGGAACCCCTGCTGGCGGCCAACATCGCCGCGGATGCGCCCTACCGCTGAGCCTGAGCGCCTTTTTTCAAGCCTTGTGACGCCTAACCCCGTGACACCCGCGCGCGGGATCGCCCGCGCCCCCGACGTCGAGTCAGGGACCCAGACGATGGGCCCGGTTACCGGAGAGAAATCTTGATCGCCAACGTCCGCAACCCGCACCGGAAGGAGAGCCGCCGATGATACTGCCCGCTCTCGCCTTCTATCTGTTCGCCGCCGTGCTGGTGCTGGCCGGCATGCTGGTGATCACGGCGCGCAACCCGGTGCACTCCGTCCTGTTCCTGATCCTGGCCTTCTTCAACGCGGCCGGCCTGTTCGTGCTGATCGGGGCGGAATTCGTGGCGATGATCCTGGTCATCGTCTACGTGGGCGCCGTGGCGGTGCTGTTCCTCTTTGTCGTCATGATGCTGGACATCAACTTCCAGGAACTGCGCAAGGGCTTCCTGCGCTACCTGCCGGCGGGCCTCGCCGTGGGGGCGGCCCTGCTGGCGGAACTGGGCCTGGTGATCTCCGGCTGGGTCTACGCCGGCCCGGCGGACAGCGTCCGCGCGGCGCCGACGCCGGAAAGCGTGGGCAACGCCCAGGCGCTGGGCGACCTGCTCTACACCCAATACGCCTTCATCTTCGAGGCCTCCGGCCTGGTGCTGCTGGTCGCCATGATCGGCGCCATCGTGCTGACCCTGCGCTCGCGCAAGGGCGTGCGCCGCCAGGTCATCGCCGACCAGCTGGCCCGCCGCCGCGAGGACGTGGTGGCCGTGGTCAAGGTCCAGACCGGGGAGGGCGTGTAAACCATGGAAAACATGATGGATATCGGTCTGGGCCACTACCTGTCGGTGGCGGCCATCCTGTTCATCCTGGGCGTGTTCGGCATCTTCCTGAACCGCCGCAACGTCATCATCATCCTGATGTCGATCGAGCTGATCCTGCTCGCCGTCAACATCAACCTCGTCGCCTTCTCGGTCTTCCTGCACGATCTCGTGGGACAGGTGTTCGCCCTGTTCATCCTGACCGTTGCGGCTGCCGAGGCCGCCATCGGCCTCGCCATCCTCGTCATCTACTTCCGCAACCGTGGCTCGATCGCGGTTGAGGACATCAACCTGATGAAGGGTTGAGGGTCATGGCCGTTATCGCAGCAATCTTCCTGCCGCTCCTCGCGGCGTTCATCGCCGGCTTCTTCGGCCGCCGCATCGGTGACCTGGGTTCCCAGCTCGTCACCTGCGGCGCCATGGTGGCGGCACTGGTCCTGTCCGTCATCCTGTTCATCGACGTGGCCGTGAACGGACATGCCACCGTGGTTCCGCTGGCCAACTGGGTCGCCAGCGGCGACTTCCACGTCGATTGGGCCCTGCGCGTCGATACCCTGACGGCGGTCATGCTGATCGTGGTCAACGGCGTGTCGACCATGGTCCACATCTACTCCGTCGGCTACATGAGCCATGACCCGGACAAGCCCCGGTTCATGTCCTACCTCAGCCTGTTCACCTTCATGATGCTCATGCTGGTGACCTCGGACAATTTGGTGCAGATGTTCTTCGGCTGGGAGGGTGTCGGTGTCGCCTCCTACCTGCTGATCAACTTCTGGTTCGAGAAGAAGAGCGCCAACGACGCCTCCATGAAGGCGTTCCTGGTGAACCGCGTGGGTGACTTCGGCTTCGCCCTGGGCATCTTCTCGATCTTCATCATCTTCGGCAGCGTCGAATTCGGCACGATCTTCCCGGCCGCCGCTGGCAAGGCCCACGCCACCTTCAACTTCCTGGGCTGGCATGTGTCGGCGCTGGACTGCGCCTGCCTGCTGCTGTTCGTCGGCGCGATGGGCAAGTCGGCCCAGCTGGGCCTGCACACCTGGCTGCCGGACGCGATGGAGGGCCCGACCCCGGTGTCGGCCCTCATCCACGCCGCCACCATGGTGACCGCCGGCGTCTTCATGCTGGCCCGCATGAGCCCGGTGTTCGAGTACGCCCCCACCGCGCTGGCCGTGGTGACCGTGCTGGGCGCCCTGACCGCCTTCGTCGCCGCCACGATCGGCATGACCCAGTTCGACATCAAGCGCGTCATCGCCTATTCGACGATGAGCCAGCTGGGCTACATGTTCTTCGCCATCGGCGTGTCGGCTTACCAGGCCGCCGTCTTCCACCTGATGACCCACGCCTTCTTCAAGGCCCTGCTGTTCCTGGGCGCCGGTTCCGTCATCCACGCCATGTCGGGTGAGCAGGACATGCGCAAGATGGGCGGCATCGCCAGGCTCATCCCCTTCACCTATGTGGTGATGTGGATTGGCAACCTGGCCCTGGCCGGTGTCGGCATTCCCGGCGTGTACGGTTTCGCGGGCTTCTACTCCAAGGACATCGTCCTGGAGGCCGCCTACGGCTCCGGCACCGCCGTCGGCCACTTCGCCTACTGGCTGGGCATCGCCGCCGCCTTCATGACCGCCTTCTACTCCTGGCGCTTGCTGATCATGACCTTCCATGGCAAGCCGCGCGCCTCCAAGGAGGTCATGGACCACGTGCACGAAAGCCCGCTGGTCATGACCGGTCCGCTGACCGTGCTGGCCATCGGCGCCCTGGTCGCCGGTATCGGCGGCTACGAGTGGTTCGTCGGCCATGCCGCCCGCGCCGAATTCTGGCGCGGCGCCATCCAGGTCCTGCACGCCCATGACAGCATCCACGCCGCCCATGAGGGTCCGGAATGGGTGGGCCTCCTGCCACTGATCGTCGGCTTGGCTGGCATCGGCCTGGCCTACGTCTGCTACATGTTTGTGCCCGGCATCCCGGCGACCTTCACCAAGATCGTGAAGCCGCTGCACGTGCTGGTCTTCAACAAGTACTTCTTCGACCAGATTTACGACGTGCTGTTCGTGAAGCCGGCCCAGGTCCTTGGCTTCGGCCTGTGGAAGGCCGGTGACGGCGCCATTATCGACGGCCTCGGCCCCGATGGCGTCGCCAAGACCACCCGCGGCGTGGCCGCCGGCGTCAGCCGTCTGCAGTCCGGGTACGTCTACCACTACGCATTCGCCATGGTGATCGGCGTGGTCGCGCTGGTCGGCTGGTTCTACTTCAAGCCCTGAGCAGGACGAGGCATCTAAGATGGCTGATTGGCCGATCCTGTCGCTGACGACGTTCCTTCCGTCGATTGGCGCCCTACTCATCCTGCTGGTGCGCGGCGAAGAACAGGCCGTGGCGCGGAACGCGAAGGCGATCGCCCTCGCGACGTCGCTTCTCACCTTCATCGTTTCGCTGTTCATCCTGGTGAAGTTCGACCCCTCCAGCGCCGGCTTCCAGCTGGTGGAGGAACACAGCTGGATCCCCGCCCTGGGCATCCAGTACCTGCGCGGCATCGACGGCGTGTCCGTCTGGTTCGTGCTGGCCTCGACCTTCCTCACGCCCGTCTGCGTGCTGGCCTCCTGGGACAGCATCGAGAAGCGCGTGAAGGAGTTCATGATGTCGCTCCTGCTGCTGGAGACCATGCTGGTCGGCATGTTCACCGCGCTGGACTTCATCCTGTTCTACATCTTCTTCGAAGGTGTCCTGCTGCCGATGTTCCTGATGATCGGCGTGTGGGGTGGTCCGGGCCGCATCTATGCCGCCTACAAGTTCTTCATCTACACCTTCATCGGCTCCGTCCTGATGCTGCTGGCCATCGTCGCCATGTACCTGCAGGTCGGCACGATGGACATGCGGGTGATGCTGGACCACACCTTCGACCCGTCCATGCAGAAGATCCTGTGGCTGGCCTTCTTCGCCGCCTTCGCGGTGAAGACCCCGATGTGGCCGTTCCACACCTGGCTGCCCTTCGCCCACGTGGAGGCGCCGACCGCCGGCTCCGTCATGCTGGCCGGCGTCATGCTGAAGATGGGCGGTTACGGTCTGATCCGCGCCAACCTGCAGATGCTGCCCATCGGCTCGGCCACCTACACCAACCTGGTGTTCGTGATGTCGGTCGTCGCCATCATCTACACCTCGCTGGTGGCGCTGGCGCAGACCGACATGAAGAAGATGATCGCCTATTCCTCCGTGGCCCACATGGGTTACGTCAGCATGGGCATCTTCTCCGCCAACGCCCAGGGCCTGGACGGCGCCATGTTCCAGATGCTGTCGCACACCGTGGTGTCGGCGGCCCTCTTCCTCTGCATCGGCGTGGTCTACAACCGCCTGCACACCCGTGAGATCGCGCGCTACGGCGGCATGGCGCACAACATGCCCAAGTACGCCGTGGTGTTCATGCTGTTCATGCTGGCCTCGGTCGGCCTGCCCGGCACCTCGGGTTTCGTGGGTGAGTTCCTGTCCATGCTGGGCGCGTACGAGGCCAACACCTGGGTGGGCCTGTTCGCCTCCACCGGCCTGGTGTTCGGCGCCGCCTACATGCTGCTGCTCTATCGCAAGCTATTCTACGGCAAGCTGGAGAAGCCGGACGTGATCGCCATGCCCGACCTGAACGGGAAGGAGATCGTCTACTTCGCCCCGCTGGTCGCCATCGTCATCATGATGGGCGTCTACCCGAAGAGCTTCAGCAGCGTGTACGCCGCGTCGCTGGACCACATCCTGTCGCACCACCGCGAGGCCCTGGCCGCCGAGGGTTTGACCCCGCCGGTCGCCAACCCGGCCTCCGCCTTCGTCCCGGCCGCCAACGCCGGGACCCTCTCGGCCCATCCGGCGACCAGCGAGACGCCGGGCACCGAGCCGGCGGTTGAGCCGACCACTTCTGAAACGCCCGCCGAAGCGCCCGCCCAGAGCGAGCCCAAGGCGGACGCCAACCCCGACGCCGGCCACTGATCCAGCGGGAAACGATCCATGCAACCTGTCCTTACCGATCTGATCCCGGCCCTGCCTGAGATCTTCCTGGCCGTGGCGGCGCTCGCGCTGCTGATGCTGGGTGTGTTCAGCGGCAAGAATGGCACCCGCCTGGTCAGCGGCCTGGCCGTGGTGGCGCTGGTGGTGACCGCCGTGCTGCTGTTCCGCCAGGAAGGCTACGACGTGGCCTTCTCCGGCCTGTTCATCACCGATGGCTTCGCCGTCTTCTCCAAGCTGCTGGTCCTGCTGGGTACCGGCCTCTCCATCGTCATCGCCCAGAACTTCATTGCTCGCGAGGACATGGACCGGTTCGAGTATCCGGTGCTCATGCTGCTGGCGACCGTCGGCATGATGATGATGGTGTCGGCCAACGACCTGCTGACCCTGTATGTCGGCCTGGAACTGCAGAGCCTGTCGCTCTACGTCATCGCGTCCTTCCGCCGCGATTTCGCCAAGAGCACCGAGGCCGGCCTGAAGTACTTCGTGCTGGGCGCCTTGTCCTCCGGCATGCTGCTGTACGGCATCAGCCTGATCTACGGCTTCGCCGGCACCACCAACTTCATCACCATCGCCCAGGTCCTGCAGGCCGGCCCGGCGTCCCTGGGCGTCATCGTCGGCCTGGTCTTCGTCGCCGCCGGCCTGGCCTTCAAGATCTCCGCCGTGCCGTTCCACATGTGGACGCCGGACGTGTACGAGGGCGCCCCCACCCCGGTCACGGCCTTCTTCGCCGTGGCGCCCAAGGTGGCCGCCATCTGCCTGTTCATCCGCGTGCTGGAGGGGCCCTTCGGTTCCCTGCTGCCGCAGTGGCGCCAGGTGATCGAGTTCTGCTCCGTCGCTTCCATGGTGGTGGGCTCGCTGGCGGCCATCCGCCAGAGCAACATCAAGCGCCTGATGGCCTACAGCTCCATCGCCAACATCGGCTACGCCCTTGTCGGCGTGGCGGCGGGCACCGCCGAGGGCGTGCAGGCCGTGCTGATCTACATGGCGATCTACCTGGTGATGACCGTTGGCACCTTCGCCATCATCATCGGCATGCGCCAGAAGGGTAAGGCTGTGGAAGAGATCGCCGACCTGTCCGGCCTCTCCAAGACCAACCCCATGCTGGCCCTCGCCCTGGCCGTGTTCATGTTCTCCATGGCGGGCGTGCCGCCGGCGGCCGGCTTCTTCGGCAAGCTGCTGGTGTTCATGGCCGCGTGGAAGGCCGGGCTGTACCCGCTGTCCATCATCATGGCGCTGACCAGCGGCATCAGCCTCTACTATTATCTGAAGATCTGTAAGGTCTCCTGGTTCGACGACGTGAAGGAGCCGCTGGACCGTCCCACGGCCGGCCTGTCCTGGGTCGTCACCGCCACCGCCCTGGTGGTGTTCCCGGTGGCCCTGGTGATCGGCACCCCGGTGCTGAACAGCGCCGCCGCCGCCGCCGCCAGCCTGTTCCATTGAGCGGGCTGGCGCTGACCCCTGGCACCCCGTCCCACCGTCTGCCGGAGTGGATCCGGCCGACGGTGCTGGAGCGCTGCGGCAGCACCAATGACATCGTCAAGGACATGGCCCGTGCCGGCGCGCCGGAAGGCACGCTGGTGCGGGCCGTTCGCCAAGAAGCGGGCCGGGGCCGGCGTGGCCGTTCCTGGACCTCCGAGCCTGGCAATCTCTACTGCACCCTGTTGCTGCGCCCCGGCGGCACGCCCCAACGGGCGGCCGAGCTGTCCTTCGTCACCGCGCTGGCGGCGGGGGAGGCGGTGGACGGCCTGATCCCCGCCGCGCCCAAGCTGAAATGGCCCAACGACGTCCTGGTCGAGGGCGCCAAGATCGCCGGCATCCTGCTGGAATCCGAGGCGGAGGCGGACGGTAGCGTCGTCTGGGTGGCCGTCGGCATGGGCCTGAACGTGCGGCACCATCCAGATACCCCGGGATACGCCACCACGTCCCTGCTGGCCCAGGGCGCGGATGTGGAGCCAGACCTGGTCATGGCCGCTTACGCGCGCGCCTATGACCGCTGGTACCGCCGCTGGCAGGATTATGGTTTCGCGCCGGTCCGCGCCGCCTGGCTGAACGCCGCCCAAGGCATCGGTGGCACCGTGACCGTGCGCCTGCATGACCGCGCGTTCGAGGGCCGCCTGGCCGACCTGGACGCCGATGGCGCCCTGCTGGTGGAAACCGCCGGCGGCACGGTGAAGGTCACGGCCGGCGACGTCTTCTTCCCCCACGCTGTCCAGCCGACCGCCTGAGACAGGGAGCCCGCCCCATGCTGCTCGCCATCGATGCCGGCAACACCAACGTGGTCTTCGCCATCTATGACGGCGACGCGCCCCGGGGGCGCTGGCGCATTTCCACCGACAGCCGCCGCACCTCCGACGAGTACGCGGTGTGGCTGACCTCGGCCATGGCCCTGAAGGGGCTGGCGGCCCAGGATGTCAACGCCGCCATCCTGTCCTCCGTCGTCCCGGCGGCCACACCCGATCTGATCCGGCTGTGCAAGGATCATTTCGGCTGCGTGCCCATGCGCATCGGCGATCCGGCGGTGGACCTGGGCATCGAGATTCGCATCGACAACCCGCGCGAGGCCGGCGCTGACCGTCTGGTCAACGCCGTTGCGGCCACGGAACGATATAAGGCGCCCCTGGTTGTCCTGGATATCGGCACCGGCACTACCTTTGATGTGGTCGATGCCGACGGCGCCTTCGCCGGTGGTGTCATCGCCCCCGGGCCCACCCTGTCGCTGGACGCCCTGCACCGTGTGGCCGCGCAGTTGCCCAAGGTCGATATCGCCAAGCCCGACCGCGTCATCGGCCGCGGCACGGTGGGCGCCATGCAGTCCGGCATGTATTGGGGCTATACCGCGATGATCGAGGGCCTGTTGCGCCGTATCAAGGCGGAGCTGTCGCCCAGCGGCACGCCGCCCGTCACCGTCATCGGCACGGGCGGCATGGTGCGGGTGTTCGCGGAGGAAACGGGCATGGTCGACCACATCGATGCCGACCTGACCCTACGCGGCCTCTTGCTCATCCACCGCCGCAACGCCAAATCAGGGGGCTGACGCCCCGTTCGCCCCGTCCCGCCGTTCCCGTTTTTTAGGTTTCCATGATCGACGATTTGCTGTCCCCCGACGCCCTGTATTTCCTGCCGTTGGGTGGGTCCGGCGAAATCGGTATGAACCTCAACCTCTACCATCACGCCGGCAAGTGGCTGATGGTCGACCTGGGGGTCAGCTTCGGCGATGACGCCGCGCCCGGCGTGGACGTGGTCATGCCCGACCCTGAATTCATCGCCGAGCGGCGGGAAGACCTGGCCGGCCTGGTTCTGACCCACGCGCATGAGGACCACCTGGGCGCCGTGCAGTACCTGTGGACGGAACTCCGCTGCCCCGTCTACGCCACGCCGTTCACCGCCGCCGTGCTGCGCGCCAAGCTGCGCGAGACGGAGTTCAGCGGCCTGGTGCAGATCATCGAGGTGCCGCTGTCCGGCCGCTTCCAGGTCGGCCCCTTCGATATCGAGCTGATCAGCCTCACCCATTCCATTCCCGAGCCCAACGCCCTGGTCATCCGCACGCCAGGCGGCACGGTGCTTCACACCGGCGACTGGAAGCTGGACCCCGACCCGCGCGTGGGCGCGCCGGTGGATGAGGCGGCGCTGATCGCCCTGGGGCACCAAGGGGTCACCGCCCTGGTGTGCGACAGCACCAACGCCACCGTGCCCGGCACCTCGGGGTCGGAGGGCACCGTCGCCGTGGGGCTGGAGGAGCTGATCGGCCGCTACCCCGGCCGGCGCGTGGCCGTGGCCTGCTTCGCCACCAACGTCGCGCGCCTGCATTCCATCGCCAAGGCCGCCGCCGCGCATGACCGCCAGGTGGCCCTGGTGGGCCGCAGCCTGCGCCGCATCAACGAGGCCGCGCGCGCCACCGGCTACCTCAAGGATCTGCCGCCCTTCGTCACCGAGCATGACGTGGGCTATCTGCCGCGCGAGGCCCAGGTGCTGATCTGCACCGGCAGCCAGGGGGAGCCGCGCGCCGCCCTGGCCCGCATCGCCGATGGCGACCACCCCGAGATCGACCTGGAGCCGGGCGACGTCGTCGTCTTCTCCTCCCGCGAAATCCCGGGCAATGAGAAGGCCATCGCCAAGGTGCAGAACGGCCTGATCCGGCGCGGCATCGAGGTGGTGACGGCCAGCGACGCCGATGTCCATGTCTCCGGCCATCCGGCGCGGGACGAGCTGGCGCAGATGTACCAGTGGGTGCGCCCCTTCCTGGCCGTGCCGGTGCATGGCGAGCAGCGCCACCTGAAGGCCCACGCCGACCTGGCGCTGGAATGCCAGGTGCCGCGCGCCCTGGTGCCGGAGAACGGTGTGGTCATCCGCATCGGCCCAGGTGAACCGGAGATCATCGGCACGGTGCCCTCGGGCAAGCTGTGCCTGGACGGTCGCCGCCTGGTGCCCTTGGGCGGCACCCTGCTGCGCACCCGCAACCGCATGGTCTTCAATGGGGCCGCCGTGGTCACCCTGGTGATGGACGACACCGAGTTGCTGGCGGACCCGAAGCTGTCGGTCATCGGCCTGCTGGACGGGGAAGAGGATTCCCTGTTCATCGAGGGACTGGTGAAGGGCATCGGCCAGGCGGTCGACAAGCTGGCCGAGGCGGAGCGGCGGGATGACGCGGCCGTGACCGAGGCCGCGCGTCTGGCCGTGCGGCGTACCTTCCACGCGGCCCAAGGCCGCAAGCCGGTGACCGAGGTGCACCTGGTGCGGGTGTAAGCCGGACAGGGGAAGCGGCGCCCCCGGGACGCCGCCAAAACGGCCCGGGCGGGCGCCTTTTCGCGCCGCCCATGGGCCCTGGGGATGGGATGCGTCATGAGCCTGGTCACGCTGGTCGCGATCTATTTCACGCTGTGGTGGGTGGTTCTGTTCGCGGTGCTGCCCGTCGGCGTGCGCCGCGACGACAGCCCGCAAAAGGGCAATGATCCCGGCGCCCCGGTGTTTCCCGATCTCAAGCGCAAATTCATATGGACGAGCCTGATTTCAGCGGTAATTCTCGGGCTCGTCTGGGCTGTTTTTCATTTTGGCCTCATTAACTACGATCGGCTGTTCGATCCCCCGGGGAACGCGCCTTCCTGAGGCGGTGGGGCTTGGCACGGCGGTCGGCTGTTGGTTCGGGCCCGTACGGTCGTCTGGGGAATGCTGATCCAAATCCTGATGGGGTTTTCCGCCCTGCTGCTGTTGGCCGCCATTCTGCTGTGGCTATGGCGGCAGACCGTGGAATTGCGCCTGCGCAAGTCGCTGGGCTCCTCCACCGACAAGATGCGCGCCGTCTCCAACGAGAAGACGCAGGTCCTGTCCTTCCTGGAGCAGCAGCGCATGGCGCTGGGCTCGAAGCGGGCGGATGCCGCGAAGATGCGCATGGCGATTTCCCAGCTGCGCGTCGACAACAACGACATGCGCGCCCGCGACTTCTACGTCCTGCACCAGATCGGCGAACCCTCGAAGGATAAGGAGGAGTACGCCTGCACCCTCATGCCCTCGGCCACGGTGGAACCGGGGCGCGAGCTGCCGGCCGCCCTGCGCGGTGTCGACCACCGCGGCAGCATCTGGGCTGAATCGGAAGCCGCCGCCCGCCGGCAGATCGAGATGCACTTCCCGGAAAAGGGGCCGCTGCGTCCCACCGGGTTTCGCCGGGGGGCATGATGGAACTGGGATGGCTGTTGCTGCTGCTGATCGGCCTGCTGGCGGCGCTGCTGTTCCGCCAGTGGCGGGAACTGACGGTGCGCCGGCTGGAACTGAGCCGGCAGCTGGAAAAGCGCGAGGCCCTGGTGGCCCAGTTCCGGCAGGAGATCGACGGCACCTCCGGCGAGTTGGAGCAGATCACCAACACCATGGACACGGTGGACGCCACGCTGGAGGAACTGCGCGAGGAACTGGACAACCTGGACAAGGAGCGCAAGGCCCTGCGCGAGCGGCGGCTGCAGCCCCTGGTCCTGCTGGATCGCCAGACCCTGAACGCGCAGCACTTCTGGGAACTGACCGTCTCCAACCCCGATTTCGGCGAGACGGCGACCGCCCGCATGGCGCCGTCCGATTATGTCGACGATTGGGTGTCCGGCCGCGTCTACCTGGTGGGCGCCGACACGGCGGAGGAGGCGACCAAGCGCGCCACCCAGCGCTTCAGCGCGTCCATGGGGTACCGCGTCCTGGGCGCCGTGGCCTTCCGCCGCCGCTGAAGACCCCCAAAACGCATAAGGAAAGGGCGGCACCGGTGGCCCCGATGCCGCCCTTTTTCATTCAGCCCTGGCCGTGGTTAGCGCCAGTGGCCCTCGACCCACATATGGCGGCCGTCGGGGCGGGTCCGCCAGTGGCCGGGCACCCAATGGGCGTGGGGATGGGGCGGGGCGGCGTAGTGCCCTTCCTCCCAGTCCCAGCGATCATGCCAGGCCCAGTGGCCGCCCACCCAGACGTGGCCCGGCTCCGGCGGCGGGGGGATCACCTCGTGGCGCGGCGGCGGCGGGGCCTCGCGCACCCACAGGTCGACGCCCACCTGGGCTTGGGCCGGGCTGGCGCCGGCGATGAACAGGCCACCGGTCAGTGCCACGGCCAGGGCGGCGGCGCTGACGGTGGCGCGGGCGGACTTCATGACGGACTTCATGGGGTCACCTCTTGGTTTGACTGGGCCGATATCATTGGCGCCACCGTTGTTACGAAGAAGACGGCAAGTTCCCGTCACGCATAACGTAGGTAATCGCCAATCACTCGATCCTCGCCGCCAATGAGGCCAAGGATTGATGGCAAAATAGTGTCGCCGCGGGCTCCACATTTTGTCCGCTCTATTGGAAAATATTCATATCCATGCCGGACCGGTATATCGATAGGGTTAGTCTATCCGGCTGAGGCGATTTGCCGCCATTTGGATAGGTCAGGACAGGCTTCAGGAAAACTGCCGCGCCACCTGAAGCAGCATCAGGGCGCCCAAGACCGCCACACCACCCAGGCAACCCAGGATGATGGCGTAGCCGCCATAGAAGAAGGGATGGGGCGGCCGGCCGTTGCGGATCATCTGGCGCGCCAGCAGGAAGAACATCCACACGCCGGAGCACAGCGCGCCGATGCCGAACACCAGGCGCAGCACCAGCACCACGGCCATGGTGCCGCCGATGAGACCGGCCGCCACGCAGACGGCGACCAGGGTGATGAAAAAGGCCAGCACGTTGCGGAACAGGCGGCGGCGGGCGGCGGGCGACAGGGTCGGTGTCATGGGCGGACGGAACGCTCTCTCAGCGGATCAGAAGATGGGGATCAGAAGCCAGGGGATCAGAGGACGGCGCGGTACAGGGCCAGGGCATCATCCAGGGTGACGGGGCGGGGGTTGTTGACCAGCAGGCGCTGCACCTTCATCGCGTCCTGCGCCAGCACGGGGATGTGCTCGGCGGTGACGCCCACGTCCGCCAAGCGCCGGCCGAAGGGCATGGCGCCCACCAGCCGGGTCATGGCGTCCACGAAACCGTGGGAAGCGGCCGTATCTTCGGCGCCGCTCAACGCCGGGTCGATCAGGCGGCCCAGCTCGGCATAGGCCCGCTCCGCATGGCCGCGATTGAAGGCCAGGATGGGGGCCAGCACCAGGGCGTTGCTGTGGCCATGCGGCACATGGAAATGGCCGCCCAGGGGATAGGCCAGGGCGTGCACCGCCGCCACCGGCGCGTTGGCGAAGGCCATGCCGGCCAGAAGCGAGCCCTGCAGCATGGCGGCCCGGGCCGCCACGTCGCGGCCGTCGGCCAGCACGCGCGGCAGGTTGGCGTACAGCAGCGTCAGCGCCCGGGTCGCCAGGCTGTCGGACAGGGGGTTCTTCTTCAGCCGGCTGGTATAGGCCTCGATGGCGTGCACCATGGCGTCGATGCCGGTCATGGCCGTCACCGCCGGGGGCAGGCCCAGGGTCAACGTCGCGTCCAGCACGGCGGCGTCGGGATAGAGCAGGGGGCTGACCACGCCCTTCTTCTCATGGTTGGGCGTGGTGACGATGGCGATGGCCGTCACTTCCGAGCCCGTGCCCGCCGTGGTCGGCACCTGGATCAGCTTCAGCCGGGGGCCGCGCGCCAGGTTGATGCCGTAGATGTCGGGCAGGTTCTGGGGGTGGCCGGCCAGCAGGGCCACCAGCTTGGCCGTGTCCAGGGAGCTGCCGCCGCCCAGGCCGATGACGGCGTCCGCCTGGGCCGCGCGGGCGGCGGCCACGGCGTGCAGCACCACCGCCTCCGGCGGGTCGGCCTGCACCTCGGTGTACAGCACGGCTTCGATGTTGGCGGCGCGCAGGCCGGCCAGGGCCGGCTCCGCCACCCCGGCCTTCACCAGGCCGGGGTCGGTCACCACGAAGACGCGCCCCACCCCCAGGTCGCGCGCCAGTTCCCCCAGCCGCCCGGCCCCGCCCACCTGGGCCAGGATGCGGGGTGTGGTCTCGAACGTGAAGTCGGTGGGATGGCCACCGCCAAGATGGGCGTCGGCCCAATGGGAGTCGGTGTGACGGGCGCCGGTGTGATGGCCGTCGGTGATCGCTGGGGTCATTTGGGGTTTCCTCCTGCCGCGTCCCCTTCTAGCATCCGCCCGCGTCATCCTCATACCCTTCACCGAAGGATTCCAGCCCATGTCGGGATACTGCGCCATCGCCCCGGGCCATCCCTTCCACGGGCCTTACCACGATCGGGAACATGGCTTTCCCACGACGGATGAGGCGGTGCTGTTCGAGCGCCTGATGCTGGAGGTCAACCAGGCCGGCCTGTCCTGGCTGGTGGTGCTGCGCAAGCGGCAGGCCTTCAACGCCGCCTTCCAGAACTTCGATGTCGACAAGGTGGCGGCGATGGGGCCCGGGGACGTGGAGCGCCTGATGCAGGACGCCGGCATCGTCCGCAACCGCCTGAAGATCGAGGCCGCCATCCACAACGCTCGGATCATCCAGGGTCTGCGCGCCAGCCACGGCGGCTTCGCCGCCTGGATCGCCGCCCACCATCCCCTGACCAAGGCGGAGTGGGTGAAGCTGTTCCGCCGCACCTTCCGCTTCACCGGCGGCGAGATCGTGGGCGAATTCCTGATGAGCATCGGCTACCTGCCGTTGGCCCATGCCGGGGATTGCCCCGTGGATCATGAGCTGGCCGCGCTGGGCCAGCCGTGGCGCAAGGCGGTGGCCGACGGGTTTGTGTATTAATATGTGCGGTGCCAGCATCCGCTGGCTATCCTCGCCACGCCCTGCGGTACTCGCTCCGGGGCAGGCGGTCGCCGGCCTCCAGCCGGCTGAAAGCTGCTGGTTTATCTTCAGCCTGCCGCTTTGAACGCCGCCACCAGCGTCGCCAGCGCGGCGCGGCTGCGCCGGTCGCTGACGGTGGCGCGCAGCACGACCGGCGCGCTGGGCAGCGGCGGCAGGCCGAAACGCCCGCCCACCTCGACGGCGCCCAGGGGCGCTGCGCGCGGTGCCAGGGCCGCGACGCCCAGGCCCGCCAGCACGGCCGCGCCCACCGCGGCGACGCCACCGCCCACGAACACCTCGGTCCAGGGAATGCCGGTGGCGTCCAGCGCCCGCACGGCATGGCCGCGCACGCCGCACGGGGCGGACAGGGTGGCGATGGGCAGGGGGCGGCCGGGGGCGGTTCCCAGCCCGGCGCGGCGAACCAGCACAGGGGATCGATGAACAGCGGCTCCCCCACCTCGGCCGCCAACTCCGCCGGGCGTCCGTCCAGCGGCGGCTCCAGCCGCAGGATGGCGGCGTCCAGGTCCCCGCGCTCCAGCAGGCCGCCCAGGTCGCGCGAGGCGGCGATGCGCACCTCCATCACCAGGGTGGGGTCGCGGCCCTGCAGGCGGGCCAGCAGGCCGGGCAGGTCGCGGCCGGCGACGTGGTCGCTGATGCCGATGACCAGGCGGTGCGGCGCCTCCTCCAGGCCCGCCAGGGCCAGGTCGTGCGCCGCCAGCAACCGGCGCGCCGGTTCCAGGAAGGCGGCCCCCTGGGACGACAGCCGCACCTGGCGGGGCGTGCGCTCCAGCAGTCGCTGACCCAGCCTGTCCTCCAGCCGCTTCAGCTTCAGGCTGATGGCCGACTGGGTGGTGCCCAGCGCCTCCGCCGCGCGGGTGAAGCTGCGCAGCGTGGCCACCAGCACGAAGGCGTGCACGGCATCGAGGTCCAAGGGCCGGAAGGAAGCGGCAGGCGAGGGCGACGCCATGATCACCACTGAAAATGGATGGCTGGGATTATAATTCTAAAATGCAATCACGTCGCCGGTCCAGGGCGAGGGTCGGCTGCCTATTATTGAGGCTGGTACCGCAACCATCCGGGTTGTGCCCCAACCGTGGGCATTTTGCCTCGGCCGACGGTCTTGGTTCGGGCGCGGGCGTCATCGCCGTCCGACGGAGGGGCGCTCCCCGTTCCGGATAGGCGCCGATGCGCACTTCGGCGTCGCAGCATGAGAAGGGGTGATTCGAGGGCGATTCTGTTGCGCTGCGGAGCGATTTCGCGGCGTCGCCGGGTAGCGCCTGATCATAAACAGGGCAATTCCAGGCACATAAAGTAAGCAATTGGCTATTCATTGTGCAAAAGCACAGAAAAAGCACAAAAAGAAAGGCCAGCCCTCCGTTAGGGCTTGCCTTTCGAAAACTCGGCGTAGCATTATCCAAGCGTTGGAGGGTACATCCCCCTCTGACATTGAGTCGCTTGGTGGCGATTCCTCCCTAAACTCAAGGCCGCGCCGCGCTATCGCGAGCGCGGTCTTTTTTATGCCCTTGTGTTTACGAGGGCGGAGTATAGGGAGACGAAATCATTCCGTCATCTGTTTTTTGATCATTTTCAAGGCACGATGCCCGAAAGGCGGCCTTTTCGGTCAAAAACAGCGGCCAATCATAAATTTCACTCAACGAAAGCCAGGGAATTCCCCAAGCGGATCAAGGCCCTGGCATTTAAGCCAGGGCGAAGCGCAGCACGAACAGTGCCGCCAGAATGGGCAGGGCCAAACCCAACTCCCGCCCCTTGCCGGTCAGCAGCTTGATGGCGCAGTGGGCGATCAGGCCGAAGGCGATGCCGTCGGCGATGGAGAAGGTGAAGGGCATGGCCAGGGCCGTGATCACCGCCGGAACCGAGTCGGTCACGTCGTCCCAGTCGATCTCCGCCAGGCCGCGCACCATCAGGCAGGCGACGTAGAACAGCGCCGGGGCGGTGGCGTAGCCCGGGATGGCGGCCGCCAGGGGCGACAGGAACAGGGCGGCCAGGAACAGCAGGCCGACCACCACGGCGGTCAGGCCAGTGCGCCCGCCGGCGAAAGTGCCGGCCGCGCTCTCGATATAGGCGGTGACGGTGGAGGTGCCCAGCACGGCGCCGGCGGTGGTGGCCAGGCTGTCGGCCAGCAGGGCGCGCTTCAGCCGGGGCAGGCGGCCCTGGGCGTCCAGCAACCCGGCGCGGTGGGACACGCCCACCAGCGTGCCGGCGGTGTCGAACAGGTCGACGAACAGGAAGGCGAAGATGATGGCGGTCAGGCCCATGCTGAAGGCGCCGGCCACATCCATCCGCAGCAGCGTGGGCGCCGGGTTGGGCGGCAGGGAGACGGGGCTGGCGATCAGGGGCGTGACGCCCAGCGCCATGCCGGCCAGCGCCGTGCCGATGATGGCGATGACCACGGCGCCGGTGATCCCGCGCGCCACCAGCACCACCAGCGCCAGGAAGCCGGCGCAGGCCAGCAAGGCCTGCGGTTTGCCCAGGGGCCCCAGGGTCACCATGGTGGCGGGGTGGGCCGCGACGATCCCGGCGTTCTGCAGGGCGATCAGCCCTAGGAACAGGCCGATGCCGGCGGAGATGGCGTGCTTCAGCCCCGTTGGGATGGCGTTGACGATGGCCTCGCGCACCGGCAGCAGGCTCAGCAGCGTGAAGCCCACGCCCGACAGGAAGACGGCCCCCAGCGCCACTGGCCAGGGATAGCCCATGCCCCCCACCACCGAATAGGCGAAGTAGGCGTTCAGGCCCATGCCCGGCGCCAGCGCGATGGGATAGTTGGCGTACAGCCCCATGACGAAGCAGCCCAGGGCGGAGGCCAGGCAGGTGGCCACGAACACCGCCCCCGGATCCATGCCGGCCTTGCCCAGCACCTGGGGGTTCACGAAGATGATGTAGGCCATGGTCAGGAAGGTGGTGACCCCGGCCAGGATCTCCGTGCGCACGGTGGTGCCATGGGGCGTCAGCCCGAAAAAACGATCAAGCAAAGGAAGCCCCCGCGTTATTCTAAGGCCCGCGTTATCGAAGGATCACGCCCATGGTCGGCGCGGACGCCCCCGCCAAGCAAGGACAAAGCCAATGCCGCGGATCGCCGTTGTGATGACCGGCCTGCTGACGCTGGCGGCCGGTGCCGCCTGGGGGCAGGCGCCGCCGCCGCGGGGCCCCACCATCGCCGTCGACCCCGCCGCCTGCCAATGGGCGGTACGGCATGAGCCGGCGCCCGATGTCGCCTATCAGCCGGGCGTGGATGTGGACGGCAACCCGGTGGCGCCGGCCGACCTGGACGGCGGTGTCCGCCTTCCGGCGCCCCAGCGCATCGAGATCCCGCTGACGGCGCGCCTGGCCCGCGCGCTGCCACGCGCCGCCGGCACGGTGCGGCCCCGGGCCGACGCCTACCTGGGCCTGCTGACGGTGGAGGGGGACCAGGTGCTGTTCAACGGCCAGCCCCTGGCCGATCCGGCGGCGGATGAACTGGCGGCGCTGTGCCGCCAGCAAGGGCTGTCGGGCCGGTAAGGGATACCGAAGCGGAACCTTGGGTGCGCGCGGCGGGTTTCAGGGGCCCAACAATGGCGCCAACCATCCGCAGAAGGAGCGCACCCATGGCCACGGCCCACAAGACCGCCGCCCACGCCACCAAGTCCCACACCAAGGCCAAGACCCGCACCAAGCCGCGCCGCACCCGGCGCACCGCCACGCGCGATCCGCTGGCGGTCAGCCTGCTGAAGCAGGACCACCGCGAGGTGGAAGGCTGGTTCGATGAGTACGAACAGCTGGACGGCGATGATGAGAAGCTGGCGCTGTTCAACAAGATCGCCCTGGCCCTGAAGGTCCATACCGCCATCGAGGAAGAGATTTTCTATCCCGAGGAACGGGGCGAGGTGGAGGACGACATGCTGGACGAGGCTTATGTCGAGCATGACGGCGCCAAGAAGCTGATCGCCGAGATCGAGGCCATGAAGCCCGGCGACGAGTTCTATGACGCCAAGGTCAAGGTGCTGGGCGAGTACATCAAGCACCATGTCAAGGAAGAGGAGCAGCCCGGCGGCCTGTTCTCCCAAGCCAAGCGCGGCGACGAGGACCTGAACGAGATGGGCGAGCGCCTGAAGGCCCGCAAGGAGGAACTGATGGCGGAGTGGGGTAAGGCCTACTCCTGACGGCGGCACGGCGCCCGTGGCCCCTTCGATGGGGCGCGGGCGCCGCCTGTAACCATCGCGTTACAGGCCGGGCCTTTTTCACGGTCCCCGGGGGCGGTAGTCTCGCCCATCAAATTATAAAGGGGACTTCATGTTCAATCGTCGCGCCTTCCTGGCCGCCAGCGCCGCCTCGGTCGCCCTGGCCAAGGTCCGCCCCGGCTTCGCCGCCCAAGATTCCAAGCCCGCCGCCGACCTGAACCATCTGCTGGATGTCTTCTTCCAGGAAGATCTGCGGCGCAGTCCCGAAGGTGCCACCATGGCCGGCATGGACACCGGCAAGCTGGCCGGCCTGCGCGCCAAGCTGGACGATCGCAGCCCCGCCGGCCGCAAGGCCGACACCGCCGCCACGGAAAGCCAGCTGCGCCGCCTGAAGGCCATCGACCGCAAGGCCCTGACCGGCATCGACGCGGTGAATTACGACAGCGTGGAATACGTCCTGGCCGAGGCGGTGGAGGGCGCCCGCAAGTTCCCCTTCGGCTCCGGCGGGTCGCCGTACGAGCTGTGCCAGTTGCAGGGCGCCTACCAGTCCATTCCCAACTTCCTGGACGTGCACCATCCCGTCGAGGTCAAGGCCGACGCCGACGCCTATCTGGCGCGGCTGGAGGCCTTCGCCGGCGCGCTGGACACCGAGACGGCGCAGTTCAAGCATGACGCCGCCCAGGGCATCCTGGCCGCCGACTTCATGCTGGACACGACCCTGACCCAGCTGCGCGCCCTGCGGGTGGACGCGGGTAAGTCCGGCCTGGTGTCCTCGGTGGCCAGGCGCGCCAAAGACAAGGGGTTGGGCGACACCTATGGCGCCCAGGCGGCCAAGATTTACACCGACAAGGTCGGCCCGGCGCTGGACCGCCAGATCGCGGCGGTGGAGGCCGCCCGCCAGACGGCCACGCACGACGCTGGCGTCTGGCACATCAAGGACGGCGAGGCCTGGTACGCCCAGGGCCTGAAGTCCAGCACCACCACCACCCTGTCCCCGGACGAGGTGCACCAGATCGGCCTGGACCAGGCCAAGGAGATCGGCGCGCGGCTGGAATCGCTGCTGGCGGCCCAGGGCCTGACCCAGGGCACGGTGGCGGAGCGCATCAAGGCCCTGCGCGCCCGGCCCGAGAGCACCTACCCCAACACCGACGAGGGCAAGGCCCAGCTGGTGGCCGATTTGCAGGTGAAGCTGGACGACATGGCGTCCCGCCTGCCGCGCATGTTCCGCGACATCCCCAAGGCCAAGGCGCGGGTGCAGCGCGTGCCGGCGGCCATCGAGGCCGGCGCGCCGCTGGCCTATTACGAATCCCCGCCGCTGGAAGGCGACCGGGTGGGCACCATCTACTTCAACCTGCACGACACGGCCGAATGGCCCAAGTGGTCGCTGCCCACCACCGTCTATCACGAGGGCATCCCCGGCCACCACCTGCAGGGCTGCATCGCGCAGGAGACCAAGGGCATCCCTCTCTACCGCGCCAACATGTTCTTCTCCGGCTATGGCGAGGGCTGGGCCCTGTATGCCGAGCAGCTGGCCGACGAACTGGGTATGTACGACGCCGACCCGCTGGGCCGCATCGGCTTCCTGAAGTTCCTGCTGTTCCGTGCCGGCCGTTGCGTCATCGACACCGGCATGCACCACAAGCGGTGGAGCCGGGAGCAGGCGGTGAAGTACATGGTGGATCTGACGGGCGACACCGAAAGCGCCATGACGCGCGAGACCGACCGCTATTGCGCATGGCCGGGCCAGGCCTGCAGCTACAAGATCGGCCACACCCTTTGGAACCGTCTGCGCGACCAGGCCAAGACGGCCCTGGGCGACAAGTTCGACATCAAGGACTTCCACCAGGTGGGCCTGAACTCCGGCGCCGTGCCGCTGGACGTGCTGCAGACCATGGTGGGCGACTACATCGCCCGGGTGCGGCGGGGCTGATCGCCTTGCTAAATAGAACGGCCCGGGAATCGCTTCCCGGGCCGTTCGTCTTTCAGGATAAAGCGGTTCGCGTCACGCCGCCTTGGCGTCCACCAGGAACTTCTCCACCAGGCCGCGCATCTTCTCGGCCTCGCGGGCCATGGAGGTGGCGGCGGTCAGCACATCATGGGCGGAATGGCCCGTCTCATCCGCGGCGGCCGAGACGCCCTGGATGTTGTGGGTGACGCTGTCGGCGCCGGCGGCCGCCTGCTGCACGTTGCGGGCGATCTCCTGCGTGGCGGCACCCTGCTCCTCCACCGCCGAGGCGATGGTGGTGGCGATGCTGTTGATGTTCTCGATGGTGCCGGAGATGGCGCCGATGGCGGTCACCGCCTCCCGTGTCGCCTCCTGGACCTGGGCGATCTGGGTGCTGATCTCCTCGGTCGCCTTCGAGGTCTGGTTGGCCAGGCTCTTCACCTCGCTGGCCACGACGGCGAAGCCCTTGCCCGCCTCACCGGCGCGCGCGGCCTCGATGGTGGCGTTCAGGGCCAGCAGGTTGGTCTGGCTGGCGATGTTGGTGATCAGGCCCACGATCTCGCCGATCTTCTGGGTGGTCTGCTCCAATCCGGCGACGATGGCGCCGGTGTGGGTGGCCTGGCGCACGGCGTCGCCGGCGACGGTGGTCGACTGCGCCACCTGGCGGCTGATCTCCTGGATGGAAGAGCTCAGCTCCTCCGCGGCGGCGGCCACGGTCTGCACGTTGGCCGAGGCCTCGACCGCGCCGGCGGCCACGGTGGCGGACTGGCGGGTGGTCTGCTCGGCCGAGGCGGACAGCGAGCTGGCGGTGGCCTGCATCTGCGTCGCGGCGGAGGCGACGGCGCCGATGACGTCGCCAGCCTGCACGTCGAAGGTGCGGGTCAGGCTTTCCAGGGCGGCGGCACGGGCGACGCGGGCGGCCTGTTCCTGGGCTTGCTCGGCGCGCAGGCGCTCGGCCTCGCGGGCATTGTCCCGGAAGACCAGGGCGGTCTTCGCGATGTCGCCCACCTCGTCGCCGCGTTCGGCGCCGAAGATCTCGATGGTCAGGCGGCCGTGGGCCAGGTCCTGCAGGTTGCGCACGATGTGGGTGATGGGGGTGACCAGGCCGCGGCGGGCGATCAGCATGCCGACGACGATACCGATGGCGATGCCGACGACGGCGACCGCGACGATCATGATGGTCAGGTCGTGGGCGACGGCCTGGGCCTCCTGGGCGACGGTGGTGCCGTCCTCATCCAAGGCCTCCTGCAGCACCTTGATCTTGTTGCTGAGCGCGGTGGAGGCGGTGCGGGACTGCGCGACCTCGTCCAGGATTTCCTGGCGGGCGGCCTCGTTCTTCAGATCCGCATGCTTGCGGCTGGCCGCCAGCGTGCCGTCGAATTCCTTCTTATAGGCGGCGAAGGCGGTCTTGATCTCCGCCAGCATGGGCCGGTACTTGCCCTCCACCTGTTGGTCCAGCAGGGTCATGTTCTTGGCGAACTCGTCGACCCGGCCGGAAACGTTCTTGGCGACGTCCTCGGTATCCTTGGGATCGGCGGCCATGCGGTACTCACCGCGGTTCATGTAAATCACGTTGGCGTTCAGCTGCGCCGCCTGGTGCAGGTTGGTCCCCATGACGTCCAGGCGGTGCGTCGCGACCGACAGCTTCGACATGCCGATGTAGCCGGCGATGCCGACGGCGACGGCGGAAAGCGCCATGACGAGGATGACCAGGTTAATCTTTGTCAGGATTTTGGCGTTGGCCAACATGATTGCGGTCCTTTGGGCGGCGGGCTGTCCCGGCGTGATAACAGCGATTGGTTAATGGCCGGTAAAAACCATAAGCCGGATTTCAAGGTCAACGCATGGGTCCCATCTATTATTGCCGCCCAGGTATAATTTAGATGGCTTCTAAAAAACTCCCTAAGTCGTTATTTCAGCTGAAAGTGGAAATGGTGATTCATTGCGCGCGTTTGGACATATTTAACCTGATAGTACTTACGGCCTAGGCCTTGAGCTTTGGTCGGCCTGTCGCCGAAACATACCTATCCTGCGAAAATCCGGGACGTATATCCGCCATGCGTTTGCGCGCGGCGGCCATCGGCGGGACATGTCCGAAATGCCCTTGCGCCCCGCCGCCATGGACAGGGGGGGCGTCATTGCCTAAAGTCGCGGCTCCATTTCCGTAATCCAGTTCATGAAGGCGACGGGTTCCCGCGATGCGCTCCTCCCAGTTTTTCCTGCCCACCCTGAAGGAAACCCCGGCGGAGGCGCAGATCGCCTCGCACCGGCTGATGCTGCGCGCCGGCATGATCCGGCAGACCAGCGCCGGCATCTACGCCTGGTTGCCGCTGGGCTGGAAGGTCCTGCGCAAGATTTCGCAGATCGTAAGGGAGGAGCAGGACGCCGCCGGCGCCCAGGAACTGCTGATGCCCACCATCCAGTCGGCGGAGCTGTGGCGCCAGTCGGGCCGCTATGACGATTACGGCAAGGAGATGCTGCGCATCACCGACCGCCACGACCGTGAGCTGCTGTACGGCCCCACGAACGAGGAGATGATCACCGACATCTTCAAGACGTTCGTGCGCAGCTACAAGGACCTGCCGAAGAACCTGTATCACATCCAGTGGAAGTTCCGGGACGAGATCCGCCCCCGCTTCGGTGTCATGCGCGGCCGTGAGTTCCTGATGAAGGACAATTACTCCTTCGACCTGGACGCCGAAGGCGCCAAGCTGTCCTACCGCAAGATGTTCCTGGCCTATCTGCGCACCTTCGCCCGCATGGGGCTGAAGGCCATCCCCATGCGCGCCGACACCGGCCCCATCGGCGGCGACCTCAGCCATGAGTTCATCATCCTGGCCGAGACGGGGGAGAGCGGCGTGTTCTGCCACAAGGATTGGCTGAACCTGGACGTGCTGCAGAACCCGCCGGAGGCCGGCAGCGACCTGAAGGACTTCTTCGCCAAGTACACCAGCATCTACGCCGCCACGGACGAGAAGCACGACCCCGCCACCTGCGAGGTGCCGGAGGATCAGCTGGTCTCCGCCCGCGGCATCGAGGTCGGCCACATCTTCTATTTCGGCACCAAGTATTCCAAGCCCATGGGCGCCGTCGTGGCCGGCCCGGATGGGGAGCCGGTGGCGGTGGAGATGGGCAGCTACGGCATCGGCGTGTCGCGCCTGATGGGCGCCATCATCGAATCCAGCCATGACGAGAACGGCATCATCTGGCCGGACGCCGTCGCCCCCTTCCAGGTCGGCCTGATCAACCTGAAGGCCGATGACGCCGCCTGCGCCACCCTGTGTGACGAGCTCTACGCCAAGCTGACCGCCGCCGGTGTGGAGGCCCTGTACGACGACCGCAACGAGCGCCCGGGCGCCAAGTTCGCCGACATGGACCTGATCGGCCTGCCCTGGCAGCTGACCGTGGGCCCCCGCGGCCTGAAGGCCGGTGTGGTGGAGCTGAAGCGCCGCGCCACCGGCGAGAAGCGCGAGCTGCCGGTCGAGGCCGCGCTGGCCGAGCTGATCAAGGCCTGAACGCCAAGAAACGGGACGCCCGCCCCTTTCCCGTGTGGTAGGGAGCGGGCGCCTTTTTCCGCCCAGAATCATGGGCATCCAATCACGTGCATTGCCTCATCGCCACTTCATCTCGACGGCCGGGCCTTCATGATCTTTTCCGCCTTTGAACGCATGGTCGCGATGCGCTACCTCCGGGCGCGCCGGCAAGAGGGGTTCATCTCCGTCATCGCCGGCTTCTCCCTGCTGGGCATCGGCCTGGGCGTCGCCACGCTCATCATCGTCATGTCGGTGATGAACGGCTTCCGCACCGAGTTGTTGGGACGGGTGCTGGGCCTGTACAGCCATCTGGAGGTGCAGTCCCTGCTGGGCCCCATGCCCGAGAACGACGCCGTCACCCAGCGCCTGCTGACCGTGCCCGGCGTCACCGCCGTCATGCCGACGGTGGAGGGGCAGGCCCTGATCACCCAGGACGGCACGGCCAGCGCGGCTTACGTCCACGGCATCACGCCGGCGGATTTCCGCCGCCGGCCCATCGTCTCCACCCACTTGGTCGAGGGGGCGGCGGAGGCTTTCGGCGCCGCCACCGGCGCCACGGGGGATGAGGCCAACCTGGGCGACGGCATCGCCATCGGTAGCCGCATGGCCAAGCGTCTGAACCTGCATGTGGGCGACCAGCTGCGCCTGGTCAGCCCACGCTTCAATCAGACGGCCTTCGGGTCCATCCCGCGCGCCCGCACCTACCCCGTGGCCGCCATCTTCGACGTCGGCATGTACGACGTGGACAACGGCCTGATCTTCATGCCGCTGTCCGCCGCGCAGACCTTCTTCGGCGTGGCCAACGGCTACACCTCCATCGAGGTGTTCGTGCAGGACCCCACCCACATCGATCCCTACCTGGCCGCCGCCACCCGCGCGGCGGGGCAGCAGTACCGCGTCTATGACTGGCGCCAGCGCAGCGCCGCCTTCGTCAGCGCCATCGACGTGGAACGCAACGTCATGTTCCTGATCCTGTCGCTGATCATCCTGGTGGCGGCGTTCAACGTCATCAGCAGCATGATCATGCTGGTGAAGGACAAGGGGCGGGACATCGCCATCCTGCGCACCATGGGGGCCAGCCGGGGCATGGTCTTGCGCATCTTCTTCCTGACGGGGGCCAGCATCGGCGTGGTCGGCACCGTCTTCGGCATGATCCTGGGCGTGCTGTTCACCAAGAACATCGAGGCCATCCGCCAGTTCCTGCAGGCCATCATCGGCCGCGACCTGTTCAACGCCGAAATCTATTTCTTCACCCAGATCCCGGCCAAGCTGGACTGGATGGAGGTGACGCAGGTGGGCGTCATGGCCCTGTTCCTGTCCTTCGCCGCCACCGTCTACCCCTCCTGGCGGGCCGCCCGCCTCGATCCGGTGGAGGCCCTGCGTTATGAGTGACCTGTCCGTGATGGAAACCATGCCCCTGCCGGCAGCCGGCGACACCGTCCTGGAACTGTCCGGCGTCGTGCGCCGCTTCCAGCAGGCGGGGGCGGTGCTGGAGGTGCTGCGCGGCGCCGCCTGTTCGGTGCGCCGGGGGGAGATCGTGGCCCTGGTGGGGCCCAGCGGCGCCGGCAAGTCCACCCTGCTGCACATCGCCGGCCTGCTGGAGCATGCCGACGGCGGCGTCATCCGCATCGACGGCCGCGACGCCGCCACGCTGGATGACGCCGGCCGCACCGCCCTGCGGCGGGAGACCATCGGCTTCGTCTACCAGTTCCACCACCTGCTGCCGGAGTTCAGCGCGGAGGAGAACATCATCCTGCCGCAGATGATCGCCGGCGTGCCCAAGGCCGCGGCGCGCGAGCGGGCCAAGGAGTTGCTGGCCCAGGTGGGTTTGGCCGCCCGGGGCGGCCACCGCCCGGCCCGCCTGTCGGGTGGCGAGCAGCAGCGCGTGGCCATCGCCCGCGCGCTGGCCAACCGGCCCAGCCTGCTGATCGCCGATGAGCCCACGGGCAACCTGGACCACCACACTTCCGACGACGTGTTCGCGCTGCTGACCCGCCTGGTGCGGGGCAGCGGTACTGGGCCGGGGGGAACAGGGACGGCTTCGGCGCCTTGGTCGCCACCCATAACCTGGACCTGGCGGCGCGCATGGACCGGGTGGTGGAGCTGCGCGACGGCGTGCTGGTGGAGTCTTGAGCCAGCAGACCCTAGACCTGCCACCGGGGGACCTGCCGCCGGGCTTCGACCCCGACGCCGCCTGGCGCTACCACGGCCGCGACTGGTACCGCGACCGTGATGCCCCGGCCGAGCGGGTGGCGGGCCCGGCGCTGACCAAGGCGCTGGAGTTCGACGGCCGCGCCTACCTGCTGACCCTCACCGCGCCCGCCGGCGGCGGCACCTTGGTGATGGGCATGGACAGCGACGACCCCCTGATCCTGGCGCGCGCCCAGCGGGTGGCGTTGCGCATGCTGGGCCTGACGCCGGCGCTGGCCGATGCCGCCGCCGGACTGGAGGCGCGGGCGGACCACGACGCGACGACGGCGCGCCTAGTGGGCAACCGCCGGGGCTACCGCCCGCCCCTGGCGGCCACGGTGTTCGAGGCGCTGGCCTGGGCCATCATCGGCCAGCAGATCAACCTGACCTTCGCCAGCGACTTGCGCCGCCAGCTCATCCTGCTGGCCGGCCGGCCCCACCCCTCGGGCATGATCGCGCATCCGGACGCGGCGGCGGTGGCGGCCCTGGATCCGGCGTTGCTGACCGCCCGCCGCTTCTCCCGCTCCAAGGCGCGCTACCTGATCGAAGCCGCCCAGGCGGCGATGGACGGCCGGCTCGACCTGGCCGCGCTGGAGCGGTTGGACACCGACCCCACAGGAGAGGCGGCGGCCGAGGCGGCCTTGCTGGCCCTGCGCGGCATCGGGCCGTGGACCACCAACTACGTCCTGATGCGCGGCTGCGGCCTGCCCGACCGCGTGCCGGTGGGCGACGCCGGCCTGGCGGCCGCGCTGCAACGCTTCCACGCCATGGACCGCCGCCCCACGGCGGAGGAGCAGGCCACCCTGATGCGCCCCCACGCGCCCTGGCGCAGCCTGGCCACCGCCCACCTGTGGGCCAGCCTGGCCTGAGGCGCGCCAGCGGCCGCTGGCTGCGGCGGGATGTCGCGGATGAGCCAAGCGGTGGAGTCGCCCATGCCGCGGACCACGCCCCATGCTTGTTGGCTATGCGCAAGTTTGCAATATAGAGGCGAAATTCAATGTCCGGAACTCGCTTCCCATGCCGCATCACCGCCTCATCGCTCTGGTCTTCTCCCTTTCGCTCCTGTCCGGGGCCGCTTCGGCCGGGCCTGAGGATTGCCACCTTCAGAAGGTCGCTGAATTGGCGGTGCGTCTGGATAGCGGTCGGCCGGAGGTGGACGGAACGCTGAATGGTCGGCCCATCCGTGTCGCCGTATCCACCGGCAGTTCGAAAACCACGCTGACGGAAGCCGCGGCTGAGCGGCTGGGGCTAGAGGTGACGCACCTGCCCATGGCCCGTGTGGTGCTCACGCCGGGTCGTGGCTTGCGGGAGATCGGGGCCGTTTCGGTGGACAACCTGACCGTGGGCGGCTGGCAAGCGGATCATCTGAAGCTTCAGGTGGTGGCCATGGGCGCCGGGGGTGTCGACCTCGTCCTTGGACAGGACGTCTTTTCCCAGGCCGATGTGGAACTGGACTTCGCGCACAATGCCGTCCGCTTCTTCCAGGCACAGGGATGCGAGGGCGTGCCCCTGGCCTACTGGGCGGACACCTACGCCGAGGCGGGCATGCAATATTCCCAGGATCCCCGCCGCCGCTTCAGCAACCGCGTTTGGGTGCGGCTCAACGGGCATGAATTCCTGGCCCGCCTGTCGACCGGGACACGTTACAGCACGCTCAGCGACACCATCGCTCACCAGCAGGGTGTTTATGAGGGCGATCCCGGCGTCACCAAGCTTGCCATGATCGGGCCGCAAGAGAGCGAGAAGTACCCATTGTCGGTAGGTACCTTCAACAGCCTGGCCATCGGGGATGAAACGCTGAACAATGTGAAGCTGCGATTCACCCGCTTCAACCCCGACTTCCAGTCCGACGTGGGGCGGCACGCGTGGGGCCTTATCCTGGGCATGGACTTCATTAAGTCGCACCGCATCTTCATCGCCAACAGCCAGGACAAGATCTATTTTACCAACGTTTCCCGGCCCATTTTCGATACGCAGACGCCGGATACCGAAGTGACGCCTGAGCGCTGAGCCCGTCGTCCCTGATTCCAAGGATCGCCCCCATGCGCCCCATCTCCAGCATCGTTTCCGCCGCCGCCCTGGCCCTTAGCCTGGCCGCCGCCCCGGCCCTGGCGGGCTCGGCGGATTGCCGGCTGAACCCGGTGGGGGAACTGCCCATCCATCTGGAGAACGGCCTGCCCATCGCCGACGGCCTGCTGGATGGCAAGCCGGTGCGGGCGCTGGTCGACACCGGCACCACCCGCCATCTGGTGTCGGTGCAGGCGGCCCGGCGGCTGGGCCTGGACTTTCAGGAGCGCACCGTGCGCGGCGTGAACCTGGGTCAGGGGGACTGGCGCAAGGCCGGCACCATGAAGGCCGACACGCTCAGCTTCGGCCCCTGGCAGGGCAGCGGCTATCGCCTGCAGCTGGTGGACGCGGGCGATTTCGGCGCCAATGTCGATATGGTGCTGGGCCAGGACCTGTTCGTGCAGGCCGATGTCGAGCTGGACATGGCGCACAACGTCATTCGTTTCTTCCGCCCGGCGGACTGCGATGACACGCCGCTGGCCTACTGGGCCCAGACCTATTCCCAGGCCACGCTGCGCTCCCACGGGTTCGGCAGCTATTCCGTCAGCCGCGTGGTGGTGCAGCTGAACGGGCTGGAATTCTGGGCGCGGCTGGACACCGGCGTGCGCACCAGCACGGTGCTGACCCGCCTGGCCCACCGCGTGAACGTGCGCGAGGACAGCCCCGGTTCGGCGCCGGGGCCGGAGCGGCGGGACATCGGCCGCACGCCGGTGCCCACCTGGATCGGCACCTTCGACACACTGGCCGTGGGGGACGAGACCATCCGCAACGCCCGCCTGTCGGTGGGCGACTATTACAATCTGGGCGTGGAGCGCGACGGCAGCCTGGCCATGGTGCTGGGCATGGACTTCATCCGGTCGCACCGCATCTTCATCGCCAACAGCCAGGACAAGATCTACTTCACCAACGTGGCCAAGCCGGTGTTCGGTCCATCCGGAACCTGAGCCGGGGCAAGCGGAAGACGGGGGTTTTTCGATGCGGGATATTGGGTCGCGCCGGCGCGGGGGCGTTCGGCGATGGGGGGTGCTTGCCCTGATGGGCGTGATGGCGTTGCCCGGCGTGGTGTTGTCGCGCGCGGCCCTGGCGGATGCCGCCGACTGCCATCTGAACAAGATCTCGGAGCTGCCCGTGCGGCTGGAACGTAACCAGCCTATCGTTGAGGCCACCGTCAACGGCACCGCCGTGCGCGCCCTGCTGGACACCGGGGCCGAAATGACGGTCCTGTCCCAGGCGGGGGCGGAGCGCCTGGGCCTGGAGGTCAGCAGCCAGCACAAGCTGGGGGGGATCGGCGGCACCGCCGCCATGGGGCAGGTCAAGCTGAAGAAGTTGTCGGCCGGCGACTGGTGGGCCGACGCGCCCATGGTGCACGTGGTGCAGAACGACAATTTCGGCCCGGACGTGGAGATGATCCTGGGCCAGGACATCTTCGCCCAATACGACGTCGAGCTGGATTTCGCCAACGGCGCGGTCCGCTTCTTCGAGCCCAAGGGTTGCAGCGGCGTGCCGCTGGCCTATTGGGCGCAGGATTATGCCGAGGCGGCGCTGCGGCCAACCTTGCCGCTGGGCCACCGCGACATCCAGGTGCGCGTCGCGCTGAACGACCGTGAGACCTGGGCCCTGCTGGACACCGGCTTCACCCACAGCTCGGTCCTGTTGCGCACCGCCCATCTGGCCGACGTGCATGAGGATGGGCCCGACGTGGCCGTGGGCACCGAGTTTCACGGCATCGGCAAGAAGCACGTGCCCACCTGGATCGGCACCTTCGCCAGCTTCACCATCGGGGATGAGACTGTGCGCCGGGTGCGCCTGAACGTGGGCGATTTCGCCGTGTTCGGCGAGCCCGACCGCGTCAACGCCATCGGCATGTTCCTGGGGGCCGATTTCATCAAGACCCACCGCATCTACATCGCCAACAGCCAGGGCAAGGTGTTCTTCACCAACGTCGGCCGCCCCGTGTTCGCCCCCCGCACCAGGGACGGCGACGCCGTGAAGGCCACCGACGCCAAGGCCCCGGCGGCGAATTGACCGCCCGTCCCACGCCCTGGCGGTGGCGGGGCCGTCGTGGCAGGGTGGGGTGGTGAGGAAATGGTTGGTGGTGCAAAATGGGCGTGATGTCGGCGGACGTGGGCCGGAGCCGGTGGCACCAGGTGATGACGGTGGTGCGGGTCGCCAGCGGCAATTTCCTGGAAATGTACGATTTCATGGTGTTCGGCTATTTCGCCGGCGCCATCAGCCGCGCTTATTTCCCCAAGGGCAGCGACACCGCCGGCTTGCTGCTGACCTTCGCCACCTTCGGCGCCGGTTTCCTGATGCGGCCCATCGGCGCACTGGCGCTGGGCGCTTATATCGACCGCAAGGGACGGCGCGATGGGCTGTTGCTGACCCTGGGCCTGATGTCGGTGGGCACCATCACCATCGCGCTGATGCCGGGTTACGCCACCATCGGCCTGCTGTCGCCCCTGCTGGTGCTGCTGGGCCGGCTGGTGCAGGGCCTGTCGGCGGGGGTGGAGCTGGGCGGCGTCTCCGTCTACCTGTCGGAGATCGCCACCCCGGGCCACAAGGGTTTCTACGTCAGCTGGCAGTCGGCCAGCCAGCAGGTGGCGGTCATGGTGGCCGCCCTCATCGGTGTGGCGCTGACCTTCTACCTGCCGCCCGACACCATGCAGGCCTGGGGCTGGCGCATTCCCCTGGTGGTGGGCTGCCTGATCGTGCCCTTCCTGTTCCATATCCGCCGGTCCCTGACCGAGACGGAGGTTTTCCTGGCGCGCAAGCACCGGCCCACGGTGGGGGAAATCCTGGCCTCGCTGGCGGCCAACTGGGGCGTGGTGCTGACGGGCGTGGGCCTGGTGCTGATGACCACCGTGTCCTTCTATTTCATCACCGCCTACACCCCCACCTTCGGCCGCGACGCCCTGCACCTCAGCGACATGGACGCCCTGCTGGTGACCCTGGCCGTGGGCGCTAGCAACCTGCTGTGGTTGCCCCTGTCCGGCGCGCTGTCCGACCGCATCGGGCGCCGGCCCATTCTGGTGACCTGCACCGTGCTGGCCTTGGCCACCGCCTACCCGGCGCTCGGCTGGCTGGCCGATGCGCCCAGTTTCGGCCGCCTGCTGGGGGTGGAGCTGTGGTTGTCCTTCCTCTACGCCTGCTACAACGGCGCCATGGTGGTCTACCTGACCGAGATCGTGCCCGCCGCCGTGCGCACGGCGGGCTTCTCCCTCGCCTACAGCCTGGCCACGGCGGCCGGCGGCTTCACCCCCTTCGTCAGCACCTACCTGGTGAAGCACGGCGGCAACGCCGCCATGCCGGGCCTGTGGCTGTCGGCGGCGGCGTTCTGCGGTCTGGTCGCCGTGCCCGTCAGCGCGCGCTTCGCCAAGCGGCATGCTGAGGGGTGAACGATGGCGGCGGAGGAGGCGGATGATGTGTTCCAGCCATCAGGGGACGGCTACGTTTTCCGTAAGGGCTTGACCGGTCCGGCAATCCGCGTGACGGCGTCGGAGCGGGCCGTGCTGATGTTCCGATATGAACGCCGGCGACGCACACGTTCCATCGCTCTCGCTTGCGCGGTCGTTGCTTACCCGGTCACCATCGCCCTGCTGACGTTGATCGGCATCATCAGCGGAGGGGCGGTGGGCCTCTGGGCCCTGTGTGGGCTTTTGCTGTTGGCTTTCGGCTTGGCGGCGGTTGAGGCAGGGCCGCTGGCCATGGTGGAGCGCGCCTTCGGCGACCGACAGCCGGAAGACGCCGGCCCTCCTCCTGAGGCGGTGCAGCGGGAAATGTTACGGCGGCGGCCGTGGTGGCAGATCGTGGTCCTGCTTCTTCAGCCCTTGGCCTTCACGGTTTGGGCACATGGGAAGCCCGGGTTGGGGCCGTCGTGGCGATTGGGGGCGGACGCCCTCGCCATGCTTTCCCTGATATTGATCGCCGTGCTGGCGTTGTGCAAATGGCGGGCCGACCAAGGGGGGTAGGCTACCGCCCCCGCGCCAGCCACACGGTGTGCCGGCCGCAGTCCGGATCCTCGGCGCGATACGCCACGACGTCGAAGCCGTGCGCCCCCAGCAGGGCGCGGTATTCGGCCGGGTCCAGGCTGGCGTGGTACAGCGGTTCGCCGGCATAGCGGCCCATGGCCACGCCGTGTCGCGGGCCGCTGGTGAACATCAGCGCGGCGCCCGGCAGGGCGTGGCGCTGGAACACGGCGAACATGGCCCGCTGGTCGTCGAAGTCCAGGTGGAAGAAGCTGTTCCAGGCCAGGATACCGGCATATCCCTGGCCCAAATCCAGGGCGCGCATGTCGGCCAGCCGCCAGTCCTGCCCCGGCATGCGGGCGCGGGCCAGGTCCAGCAGGGCGGGGGCGCTGTCCACGCCGGTGACGGCGCGGCCCCGGGCCATCAGGTAGCTGGCCATGGGGTCCCCGCCACCACAGCCCAGATCCAGGATCGGTCCGGGGGGCGCCACGGCCAGGAAACGGTCCAGCCAGGGGCCCTCCATGTCGGGGCGGTGGCGCTGGCTGGCCTGGCGGTCGGCCTCCCACGCCAGGCCGTGGCGCCGGTACAGGTCGATGATGCGGTCGGCGTCGTCGTCCACGGGGCAAATCCTTGCGACCTGTTTCAACCTGGCCCATCCAGCGATAGGCCAGGTGCAAGGGCGGCGCAAGGATGCCGGTGCCGGTCAGGCCGCGCGCACCGTCGCCAGGAACTCCGCCACCTCCCGCCGCAGATGTTCGGACTCGGTCGACAGGCTGTGCGCGGCGGCCAGCACCTGTGTGGCGGCCGCCCCGGTTTCCCCGGCGGCCTGGGTGACGCTGGCGATGGTGCTGGACACCTCGCTGGTGCCGGCGGCGGCCTGGGTGATGCTTCCGGCGATGTCGTTCGCCGCGGCGCTCTGCTGGTCCACGGCGGCGGAGATCGCGGCGGCGATGCCGTTGATCTCCCCGATGGTGTCGGCGATGGCCGATATGGATAGGCCGGCGGCGTTGGAGGCGCGCTGGATGTCGCCGACGCGTGTCGCCACTTCCTCCGTGGCCCTCGCGGTCTGGGTCGCCAGGGCCTTGACCTCGCTGGCGACGACCGCGAAGCCCTTCCCCGCCTCGCCCGCGCGGGCGGCCTCGATGGTCGCGTTCAGCGCCAGCAGGTTGGTCTGGCTGGCGATCTCGTTGATCAGCGCCACCACGGCGCTGATGTCGGCGGCGGAGCCCTTCAAGGTGGTCACCGTTTCGACCGTCTCGCCAGTGGTGGCGACGGCGGCCGACGCCACGGTCGAGGACCGGGCCACCTGGCGGCCGATCTCGCTGATCGAGGCCGACAATTCCTCGGTCGCGCTGGCCACGGTGTTGACGTTGGCGGCGGCGATGTCGGCGGCGCCGGCCACCGTCTGCGACTGGCGGCTGGTTTCCTCGGCGGTGGCGGCCATGCTCTGTGCCGCCGCCTGCATTTCCGTGGCCGCGCCGGCCACGGCGTCGACCACGCCCTTGACGGAGCTTTCGAAACGAGAGGCCATGCCCAGCAACGCGGCCTTGCGCCGCGCCTCGGCCTCCTGCTTCTCGCGCGCCGCGGCCTCCTCCATGGCGCGGACGCGCAGGGTGCTTTGCTTGAACGCCTCGGCGGCCTGGGCCAGGTCGCCGATTTCATCCCGGCGTCCCAATCCCCGCACCTCGACGGCGGTATCTCCCGCCGTCAGCCGGGACATGACGGTGATGATGCCGCCGATGCCCCCGGTCACGGACCGGACGACGATGACCGCGAGGATGATGCCGCCGACGATGCCGAGCGCGCTGATGCCGACGGTCAGGATCATGGTGCGGCTGAAGCGCGCCACCGACTCGTCGAAAATCCGTTTCGCTTCGTTGACCTGCAGGGCGATCAGCGGCCCCAGGCGCTCCATCACCTGGTCGAAGGCCTCCCGGTCCTGGGTGTCGCCGCCGGCCAGTCCCCGATACGCCGTGTACGCCGGCTCGAACGCCCGCGCCAGGCCGGCTTCCTCCGGCGTCAGGTAGGTCGACATGTAATGTGACCAGGCCGCCTCCATGCCCCTGTCGGCGCTGGCGGCCGTCGTGCCGGCACCGCGCGCGGCGCGCAAGCGGTACAGGTTGTCCTGAACGGCGGTCAGGTCGGCCAGCGCGACCGTGCGATCCTCGTAGACGCTCTTGAGGTCCTGGTTGGTGGTCCAGGCGCCGTGCAAGCCCATGGCGCCGGATAAAACGGCGACCAGCGCCAAGCAACCCACCAGCAAAGTGAGGCGAACCCCAATCTTCACGTTATTCAGCATCGCAGAACGGTCCCTCGAATATTCATTCGTTGAACTCTGCGGCCCGGACTCTGAAGCGATGCTTAACGAAGTACCCAAAAGGCGCACGCGAAGGGATAGTGTTAGTTTGGCGGATTAATCACTGGGCCGCGTCGCTGATGCCCTGATCGGGGGTAAGGTCTATTGGGTACATCTGGCGGACAGGGGGCACGCCGCCACCGACGGATGGCGTGTGCTGAAGATAGAGCTGTAATAATTTAACGAAATATCGACCGATGGTTGTGGTCTGCTGGTTCCCGACCAGGCGCCCCCAGAGGCGTCGATTTGGCGGGAGGGACCCTTCATGTCGATTTCACCCTACACGATGTATCTCGACCAATCGGCCCATCTGGACTGGGACTGGCTTTACACCTTCGAGCAGAACTTCTGGTACTACAAGTACGGCCAGGGGGTGAAGGCCATCCTGGACCAGGCCATCACCAACGTGTCGGCCCCCACCGTCGATGGCGTCACCTATTACTACACCATCTGCGAGATGGGGTATTTCAAGCGCTACATCGATGTCTCGCCGGAGCAGGTGGGCGTCTTGCAGGCGGTGTTGGAGAATGGCGACACCTTCCAGGTGCTGGGCGGGGGCATCACCTCGCCCGATTGCCTGGTGTGCGCGGGCGAGGCTTTCCTGCGCAACTACCTGATGGGCCATGTCTGGCTGTCGCAGGCGCTGCCCTTCATCACGCCCAAGCCGCACTGCTGGATCCCGGATGATTTCGGCCAGGATCCCGAGCTGCCGGTGTTGACCCAGGCGCTGGGTTTCACCGGCATCGGCTTCTCCCGCCTGCCGGGCAGCAACAGCAGTTGCCCAGTGCCCGATCCGATCCAGTCGCCGGCGGGCCAGGACTGGCCGGCCACCCATTTCGACTTCACCTGGCAGGCCTCGGACGGGTCGACCGCCATCACGCATTGGATGCCCGACAGCTACGCCTTCGGCAACCAATTGGGCAGTCCCGCCCAGGCCACCCAAATCTCGCTGTTCACCAACGCCTATTTGCCGACCCAGGACAGCGACCCGGTCCAGTACGGTGCGGCGGCCACCCCTTATCTCTACATCCCCATCGACAACGATTTCAGCATGCCGCTGACGGGGCTGCCGGCGGCCGTCACTCAATGGAACGATAACCAGGTGGCCGGCGGCGGCGCCCAGGCGACCAACGTCGAGGTGACGCTGGGTACGTTCGACACCTTCATCACCCAGTTGCGGCAGAACCAGGACAGTTATCCCCTGCCGCTGCTGGCGCCCTACAACGGCACACCATACTGGACCGGCTATTACGCCAGCCGCATGGCGTTGAAGACGCTGCACAACCGCGCGCTGCGCGCGCTGGTGGCGGCCGAGGTGTTCGGCCTGCTGACCCGGCCCAACGACACCGGCTACAACAACGCCCTGCCCACCGGCTTCTGGGATGACCTGGCGGCCGCCTGGATGGCCTTCCTGCCCAGCACCCACCATGACTACGTCTGCGGCACCGCCAACGACGCCGTCTACGCCACCGAACAGCTGCCCCTGCTGCGCGGCGTGGCGGGGACCGCCGCCGGCCTGCGCGCCACGGCCCTGAACGCCCTGGCCTCGATGATGGCGCCCAGTGACGAGACCTATCCCGTGCTGGTGGCCAATTCCCTGGGCTTCGCCCGGACGGGCCTGGTCGCCATCCCGGACGTGGCCGTACCCAACCTGGGCCACGTGACCTTCGGCACCACCCAGGGTGCCGCACAGATCTCCTCGGATGGGGAGATGCTTTTCATGGCCACGGTCGACAGCCTGGGCTATGACGCCACCGGCAGCCTGTCCGCCGGCGCACCCGACAAAGGGGCCACCCGGAACGGGACGTCCGCCGTGAGCATCACGTGCGCCACCGACGGCAGTTATGTCCTGCAGAACGATTACCTGATCGCCACCATCTCGCCCGCCGCCAACTGGGGCATCGAATCGCTGGTCGACCAGTCCACCAGCACCGACATCCTGTCCGGCACGGGCAACGACATCGTCTTTTACGCCGACGGCGGTGGCCTCTACCAATTCGGCGACGAATATGTGGACGGCGACTATCCTTTCCACGTTGACACCGGCGTCACGGTCGCCACCTCCGGCCCGTGCCTGGGCGCCGTGATGCTGGAGACGGGGCCCGTGCGGGTGCGGCTGCGCACGGTCGTGGCCTACACGGTCAGCGGCGCCACGGTGCGCTATACCCGCGATTATGAACTGGTGGCCGGGGAACCCTTCCTGCGCATGGTCACCACGGGGCCGGCGCCCTCCCTTTATTCCGTCATGACCCGCTTCCCCCTGTCGGCGGCGGTGACCGGCCTGGTGCATGGCACGCCCTATCATTGGACCAGCCAGCAGCCGCTGCGGAACGGCAAGGGCCAGCCCTTCTGGGGACCGCCCACCTTCCAGGCCACCCACAACTTCGTGCTGCCCCAGGACCAGGCGGGCGACACGCTGGCGGCCCTCTATCACGGCGGCATTCCGGCGTGGGCCTTCGACGCGGACGCCGCGCTGATCAGCTGTCTGGCGCGCAACACACCCACCAGCGGCGGCCACGGCGCCGACGGGACGGATACCGCCGTCCACACCCAGGCCTATGCGCTGCGGGTGCCCGGTGGTTTGGGCACGCCGGAAAGCGGCGCGCCCTTGCAGGAGGCGCTTTCGTACAACACGCCGCTGCAGGGCGCCCTGCTGCCCAGCAAGACCGGGGTCACCAAGGGCCTACCCAGCCGGGACAGCGTCGCCGCTGTCACCGGCGGCACCGCCATCCTGACCGTGGCCAAACCCGGCAGCTTCGCCGCCAACGCGGACAGCGTCGTGCTGCGCCTCTACACACCCGCCAACCAGTCGCAGGATGTCACCCTGTCGCTGGGGGCCGGTCTGGCGCCGACGCAGGCGGTGGCGGTCACGGCGGCGGAGGGTGCCTGGCCGGGGCCGAACCAGGGGGTGGCGCTCACCGGCGGGACTGTCACCCTGACGATGACCAACGCCCTGGCCACCGTGCAGCTCACCTGAGGACGGCCGCCCTCCTTTGGTGGTCACCCCAGCGGCAGCAGCAACTGCGCCTTCAGGCCCGGGCGGTTGTCGTCCAGCACCAGGGTGCCGCCATGGCGTTGGGCGACGGCGTCCACCAGGCTCAGGCCCAGGCCGCTGCCGGGGCGGGCCTGGTCGCGTTCCAGGCGGAAGAAGCGTTCGCGCACCCGCTCGCGGTCTTCCGCCGGGATGCCGGGGCCGTTGTCGGCCACGGTGATGCGTACCCGGGTGGGGCCATCGCTGGCCACGGTCAGGCTGACGTGGCCGCCCTCCGGCGTATACTTCAGGGCGTTGTCCAACAGGTTGGCCAGGGCCTGGCCCAGCAGCTGGCGGTTGCCTTGGACCATGGCGGCCGGGCCGGTCGCCTCCACCGCCATGGTGAAGGTGATGCCCTGGTCCTCCGCCACCGCGTCGTACAGCTCCCCGGTGCTGAGCGCCAGGGTGTCCAGTTGCACCGGGGCGATGGGCAGGTTGCCACCCGATTCCACCTCCGCGATGGCCAGCAGGGCGCGGAAGGTGGCCAGCAGGTGGTCCACCTCCTCGATCGCGGCCTCCAGCACCTCGCGCGGGTTCTCCACCGTGTCATGCATCAGGGCCAGTTCCAGGCGCGTGCGCAGGCGGGTGAGGGGGGTGCGCAGGTCGTGGGCGATACCCTGGCTGACATGGCGGATGCCGGCCACCAGCGCCTCGATGCGGTCCAGCATGGCGTTCAGGGTGTGGGCCAGCTGGTCGAACTCATCGCCGCTGCCCGTCAGGGGCACGCGGCTGACCAGCATGCCCTCGCGGATGGCCTCCGCCGTGCGGGTGACGCCGTCCAGGCGGCGCAGCCAGACGCGGCTCATGGCCAGGCCGCCGACCAGGCCCAGCACCAGGGCCAGGCCCATGCTCCAGCCGATGACCCGCTCCAGCCGCTCGCGCAGCACACGCACCTCGCCCAGGTCGCGGCCCACCAGCACGCGATAGCCGCCGGGCAGGACCGCGATCAGGGCGCGCACGTCGCCGGGCCGCACCTGGCCGGTGCTGGGATCCTTCACCGGCAGGTTGGCCCAGCCGGCCTCATCCACGCCCTTGGGCCAGAACTGGTTGCCAGCCAGGGTGGCGCCCGAGCCCGCCGATAGGATGTAGATGGAGGAGGCGTTGCCCATGCCGCGTTCGTTCACCGCCTCCGCCAGGCTGGCCATGCCGCCGGTGCGATAGCGGTCGGCCAGGGCCTGCATGTCCTCGCGGATGCCGGTGTCGGCCTGGCCCGCCAGGAAGCCCGCCGTGGACCAGTAGATCAGCCACAGCACCAGCAGGACGGAGCCGATGAACAGCCCCAGGTAGATCAGGGCGAAGCGGAAGGTGGTGGTGCGCAGCAGCCGGCCCAAATGGCGGTGCCGGTCGGACGACAGGTCGACGCCCGCCGCCTCCCCGGCCGGACGTTTCAGGGACGTAAGCAATACCCGGCCCCCCGCACGGTCTGGATCAGGGCCTGGTCGAAGCCCTTGTCCACCTTCTGGCGCAGGCGCGCGATGTGCACGTCGATGACGTTGGTCTGCGGGTCGAAGTGATAGTCCCACACCTGCTCCAGCAGCATGGTGCGGGTCACCACGCTGCCGGCGTTGCGCATCAGGCATTCCAGAAGCTGGAACTCGCGCGGCAGCAGATCGATGACCTTGCCGGCGCGCTTCACCGTGCGGGCCAGCAAATCCATCTCCAGGTCGCCCACCACCAGCTTGGTGGCCTGGGCCTGCGGGGCGGCGCGGCGGCGGCCCAGGCTTTCCAACCGGGCCAGCAGCTCGGAAAAGGCGTAGGGCTTGGTCAGGTAGTCGTCGCCGCCGGCGCGCAGGCCGGTCACCCGGTCCTCCACGCTGCCCAGGGCGCTCAGCACCAGCACGGGCGTGTCGTTGCCGGCGGCGCGCAGCAGGCTGACCAGGGACAGGCCGTCGCGGCCAGGCAGCATGCGGTCCACCACCAGGGCGTCGTAATGCTCCGCCCCCGCCAGGTACAGCCCCTGGGTGCCGTCGGGCGCGTGGTCCACGACGTGCCCAGCCTCCTTCAGGCCTTTCAGCATGTAGGCGGCGGCCTGGGCGTCGTCCTCGATGACTAGGATCTTCATGGGGTCGAACCTGGAAGGTGGATAAACAAAGGGCCAGGCGAGGAAGCATCCATCGCCCAGCCCCGTATTGTTTTCAAGAACCCCGGGATGCGTCAGCCCTTGGGCGTCACGGGCAGGGGCAGGAACATCTGCTGGTCACCGCGGCGGACCAGCAGCAGGACGGACTTGCGGCCGTCCTTCTTGGCCTTTTCCACCTGGTTGTTGACGTCCGCCGGCGCCTTCACGCTCTCGTTGTTCACGCTGGCGATGATGTCGCCGGGGCGCAGGCCCAGCTCGTCCTTGCCGGGGTCGACGATGACGACACCCTGGGCGTCGCTGTCCAGGCCCATGCGCTCCCGCGTGCGGTCGTCCAGCTTGCCCAGCTTCAGGCCTGCCACGGAGGCGTTGTCACCCTTGCCGTCCGGCGTGGTGGAGCCGCCGGGGCCGTTGTCCTTGTCGCCGCTGTTGGGCGCCTCGCCCAGCTTCACCGACACGGTGATGGCCTTGCCGGCGCGCAGCACACCCAGGTCCACGGTCTTGCCCGGGTCGATGCCGGCCACGTTGCGGGCCAGGTCGCGCTGGTTGTCGATGGACTTGCCGTTGATGCTCTGCACCACGTCGCCCTGCTTCAGGCCGCCCTTCTCCGCCGGGCTCTTGGGCGAGACGGCGTTGATGATGGCGCCCTTCGGCTCCTTCAGGCCCAGGCTGTCGGCGATCTCCGGCGTGACGGCCTGCAGGGTCACGCCGAGATAGCCGCGCTGCACATGGCCCGTGGTCTTCAGCTTCTCGATCACGGGCTTGGCCACGTTGGACGGGATGGCGAAGCCGATGCCGACCGAGCCGCCGGTGGGCGAGAAGATGGCGGTGTTGATGCCGATGACCTCGCCGTTGGCGTTGAAGGTCGGGCCGCCGGAATTGCCCTTGTTGATCGAGGCGTCGATCTGCAGGAAGTCGTTCAGGTTGGCGGCGTCGATGTCACGGCCGCGGGCCGAGACGATGCCGGCGGTGACGGTGCCGCCCAGGCCGAAGGGGTTGCCCACGGCGATCACCCAGTCGCCCGGGCGCATCTTGTCGCTGTCGCCGAAGGCCAGGGCCTGCAGCGGCTTCTTGGGTTCGACCTTCAGCAGAGCCAGGTCCGACCGCTCGTCCTGGCCCACGATCTTGGCCGGCACGTCGTCGGTCTGGTCCTGGAAGTGGACCTTCACCTCGTCGGCGCCCTCGATGACGTGGCGGTTGGTGACGATGTAGCCGCTGGGGTCGATGACGAAGCCCGAGCCCAGGGCGGATTCGATGCGCGGACGGCCGTTGCCGCCGCGGCCGCCGCCGCCCGGCAGCGCCTCGTCCGGCAGGCCGAAGTGACGCATCATCTCCTGCAGCTCCTGCGGCACCTGCGGCGTCGTCACCTTGTGCGCGGCGGTGATGGTCACCACCGCCGGCGTCACCTTCTCCACCAGGTCGGCGAAGCTGGGCAGTGAGGCGGGGCTGGCGGCATGGGCGGTGATGGCGGCCGGCGGCGCCACCAGGGCGGTGCCGGTCATCAGGCCGATGGCCAGCGCGGTGACGGCCAGACGGGGAAAGCGCTTCTTGGCGGTGCGAACGGTGGGCAGGGAGGTCATGGTCTCAAGCTCGCTTTCACGAAGATATTTCTTGGTCTTTTGGCGTCCGGGACCCGCCCGGGTGGGCCGGGTTCCGTGGGATCAGGTCAGGGAATTGCGGCCGGATTGCGGATCGGCCGGCACGGCTCAGGTGTCGATGGAGCCATCATCGAAACCGCCGTCGTCGGCGCTGTCGTAGCTGGCGTCCTGGTAGCCGCTGTTGTCGTCGCGGCCACCGTTGTCACGATAGGCGTCATCGCGGTAGTTGGCGTCCTGGCGGCCGGAGTTGTAGCGGTCGCCATTCTCGTTGATGATGGTCTCGTTGACGGTGGTGTTGTTGATCACCGTCTCGTCCACCCGGTCGCCGCCGTAGCCGGCACCCCAGGGGGAACCGCCGCCGAAGCCGCCGCCCCCGAGGCCGCCATGGCCGCCCCGGAACAGGGATTCCACCGCGTCGGCCGCCAGCACGCCGCCGGCGACGCCGGCCATGGTCTCGAACATGCCGCGCATGAAGCTGCGGGGCTGGGCGTAGGCGGGCGGCGCGCCGTAGGTGGGCTGGCCGTATGCCGGCTGCGGCGCGGCGTAGGCCTGGCCGTAGGGCGGCTGGGGCTGCTGCTGCGCCGGATAGGAGGACTGGCCCCAGGGGCCGGACGCCTGACTGGCGGGCTGCCCCGAGGGTTGGTTGAACGACGGGCCGCTGGACTGGCCGGTGAAGGGCGGGGGGCCGCCCTGCGGCCGGCTGGGGGCGTTCTGCTGCAGGTCGGCCAGGCGGCGCTGCGCGTCCACCAGCGCCTCCTGCTGGGCCAGCAGGGCCTGGGCCATGATGTAGGGCAGGGCGGGCTGGCGCGACAGCGCCTCACCCACCAGGCGGTCCGATTCAGGGTCGCGGGGCATGCCGTCCAGTCGGGACACACGCGCCAGCAGGGCTGTCAAATCTTCGCGGTCCTTCGGGGTCATGATGGTTCCTCGACTGCTTTCCTTTGTTACCGTCTTAGCACGGCGGCCCAACTAACATGGGGCGATCATCGCCCGCCGCAACGAGGATGATCATGGTCGCGACAGACTTTCCAGCCCGTGGCAGCAGGATTAAGTTTTTTTCATGCGGCGGCGGGCCTAAAGCGATAGGAACACCCCGTCTTTTTGACTTGCCGAGGGTGCCTTCTTGGGGCACGCCGTCTGCCCATGGCCATCATGCTTCCCCTGGCGCCGCCCGCCTACACGCCTGACGAAATGCGCGCCCGCGTCCTGTACCAGGACGCCGACGTCCTGGTCGTGGACAAGCCCTATGGCCTGCCGGTGCATTACGGCACCAAGTCCACCGACCACCTGGAACGCTACCTGCCCTGGCTGGTGGCGGACGGCGCGCCGGCGCCGCGCCTGGCCCACCGCCTGGACAAGGATACCACCGGCTGCCTGGTGCTGGGTCTGAACGAGACGGCGTCCACCCGGCTGGGAAAGCTGTTCCTGGCGGGCCGCGTGGGCAAGCGTTACTGGGCGGTGGTCAAGGGCCGGCCGGAGGCGGCGGAGGGGCGCATCGAGCTGCCGCTGATCAAGCGTCCGGTGCCGGGATGCTCCCGCATGATGGTGGACCATGCGGAGGGCAAGCACGCCCTGACCGAATGGCGGCTCATGGCCACCGGCGCCGATTCGGACGGGCGGATCCTGTCCTGGCTGGAGCTGACGCCGCGCACCGGGCGCATGCACCAGCTGCGGGCCCATTGCGAGGCCATGGGCTGGCCCATGCTGGGCGACCCCATCTATGGCCGTGACTGGCGGGTTGAGGGCGGGCGCGATCCCGCGCCGGCCATCCCACTGCATCTGCATGCCCGCTGGGTGGCCCTGCCCTGGTGGGCCCCGTCGGAATCACCGCTGGAGGCCACGGCGCCGCTGTCCCCGCATCTCGCCGACACTTTCCAGCGCCTGGGATTCGCTGTCGGAAACAACTGACGGGGTCGAAACAACCGACCGAATGCCACGACGGGTTGGCGCGGGGGCGGCGTATAAGCACTGTCGCCGGCGTCGCCTGGCGGCCAAAAGAGAAAAGGTCGGTGGCGTGGCGCCACCGACCCGAGGCTTGGAAGGAATTCAAGACAGGACGGCAGCGGGCCGCCATGGCTTGAGGTAGATCCACTACGCGACCAGACAGGCCAGGACGCCGGCCCGATCTCCGCAGGTACGGGGAACGTCCGCCGGGCAGGGTGGTCTAGAACCCCAGCCCGGGGTACTTGCCGGCGCCGTTCCCGCCCTCTCGGTTGGGGCAGAAGGGACGGGAAGTCGCTCGCGGTCTAGAACGAGCGGGCGCCGGTGCCACCAGCCAAGGAGACGGCGCCGCGGGCGGGGGGTTGGGGCTCCCGCCCGGGGCTGTCGCCGTCTCCATCGGCTGGCGACAAGGGGACATTGCCACGCCAAGCTGACCGCATCCTGACAAGGATGCCGGGCATAACGATTTCCGGGCGTCGTCACATTTTTGCCCTTCGGGCGTGCCATAAGCCGCCGACATGCCCCGCTGGCACCCTGCCGTCCCCGCCGATTCCGACTCCACCGCTTGCTGGAGCGCCCCCTTTGACTGTAGACGGGGCGTTAACCTTCCTGGGATAGGGTTGGCGTCGCGGGGAACGCCATGGGCGCCCGCGGCTTGGCTATTTGGGCGCCGTTTGGCGCGGTTTTTGTCCGGAACCCTTCCGCATCGCCGCGGATGATGCGATAGAGTTTCGTGAGGCGGACGCCGCTACATGATCACGTTGTCAGAACCCGAGTCAGATACCGCTCCCATGTTGACCTCCCTCTCGGCCGCGTCCGGCTCCAAAGCGCAGCAGGCGGTGGCACCCGCGGCCAAGCGCCTGTCCATCGTCATCCCCATGCACAATGAGGAAGGCAACCTGGCCGCCCTGTTCCAGCGCCTGGTCCCGGTGCTGGAGGGCATCGGCCTGCCGTTCGAGATCATCTGCGTGGACGATGGCTCGCGCGATGGCACCTTCGCCGCCCTTACATTCCATCAAAGCCGCGAACCCCGGCTGAAGCTGCTGCGCCTGTCGCGCAACTTCGGGAAGGAGGCAGCCATGTCCGCCGGCCTGCGCCACGCCACCGGCGACGCCGTCGTGCTGATGGACGGCGACCTGCAGCACCCCCCGGAAACCATCGCCATTTTCGTCGAGCAGTGGCGCCAGGGCATGCAGATGGTCTATGGCGTGCGCGCCAGCCGCCTGACCGACCCGTGGCTGCGCCGTTTCCTGACCAAGATCTATTACCGCCTGCTGGACAACCTGTCGGAGGTGACGCTGCCGCGCGGCGCCGGTGACTTCCGCCTGCTGGACCGCAGCGTGGTCGACGCCCTGAACGCCATGCCCGAGCGCAACCGCTTCATGAAGGGTCTGTTCAGCTGGGTGGGGTTCCGCCAGGTGGCCGTGCCGTTCGAGGTGGCTCAGCGCCACGCCGGCGCCACCTCCTTCAACTTCTGGCGCCTGTTGCGCTTCGGCCTGGACGGCGTCGCCTCGTTCAGCAACGTGCCGCTGCGCGTCTGGTCCTGGCTGGGCATCGCCCTGTCGGTGCCCTCCTTCTTCTATGGCCTGGTCATCATCACCAAGACCATCATGTTCGGCCGTGACACGCCCGGTTACGCCTCGCTCATGGTGGCCGTCCTGTTCCTGGGGGGCGTGCAGCTCATCGGCCTCGGTGTCCTGGGCGACTATCTCGGCCGCGTCTTCACCGAGGTGAAGGGCCGACCCATGTACCTGGTGAGCGAGAGGGTGGGCTTCGATGACGCGCCGGTCCCCGGTGGGGTGCCCGGCGGGATGATGGCCGGCGGCACCGGGGGGCATCCCTGACCCCCATGTCCCTGCTCCGTTCCCCTGACGCGTCGGCCGCCCGCCCGCACACCGCCCCTTCGGCGCCGTCCCTCGGACCTGGGGGCATCGCTACCGGGGCCATCGGCGCCGGACGCATGGTGCCGGCCGGCGCGCGGCTGGGCCCGCCCTTGTGGCGCCGGCTGTCGCCGTGGGACGTGGCCTTCTGGCTGGTCATGGCGGTGGCGGTCGCGGCCGTGTCCTGCACCTTCCCCGACTTCGGCATCACGTTTGATGAGCCGCTGCACGTGGAATACGGCCAGCGGGCACTGGAATGGTATGCCTCGCTGGGCAAGGACCGCGCGGTCCTCGAATTCCAGAACCTTTACCTCTACGGCGCCCTGTTCGACACGGTCGAGGCGCTGTTCGAGAACCTGCTGCCGCTGGACGTCTACGCCACCCGCCGCCTGATCGGCGGGCTGACCGGCCTGCTGGGCGTGCTGGCCGTGCGCCGTATCGCCAAGGATATGGCTGAAAGCCCGGAAACGGGGCAGGGGACGGCGCGGGGGACGGGGGCTCGCGCCGGGCTGATCGCCGGCCTGTGCCTGCTGCTGATCCCGGATTGGTGGGGGCATTCCTTCGCCAACCCCAAGGACGTGCCCTTCGCCGTGGCCGCCGCCTGGACCTTGTCCTGGCTGGTGCGGGTGGGGCGCAGCCTGGACACCGACGCCAAGGGGCCGTCCCTGGGTTCCGTCGCCATGCTGGGCCTGTGCTTCGGCATGGCGCTGGGCATCCGCGTGGGCGGCGTGCTGCTGGCCGGGCCCATCATGCTGACGCTGCTGGCCCATCTGGCCAAGCGCGTGCTGGCCGGTGACGGCGCGCGGCAGACGGGGGCAGAGGCCTGGCGCCTGGTGCGCCGCCTGTGGATCGCGGTTCCCATCGCCTATGCCGTCATGATCGCGGCCTGGCCGTGGGCCCAGGTGAACCCCCTGCGCCACCCCATGGAGGCGCTGGCCGAGTTCTCCAAGTTCCCCATGGATTTCACCTTCACCTTCGCCGGCGCGCAGGTGCGCACCACCAATCTGCCCTGGTGGTACCTGCCCGTGGGCTTCGGCGTGAAGCTGCCGGAGGTGGAACTGCTGGGCCTGGCCGCCATCGCGGCCTTCGGTGCCCGGGCCACCCTGCGCCGGCCCTTCCCGGCGGGCGTGCGCCTGGATGGCGTGGCGCTGACCACCGCCGTGCTGCTGCCGCCGGCCGCGGTGGTGGCGACGGATGCCGTGCTGTACGACGGCATCCGCCACATGCTGTTCCTGATGCCGCCCCTGGCCACGGCCGCCGGCCTGGGCTTGAATGGCTTGGTGACACGCCTGCCCCTGCGCTGGCCGCGCAATTTCTGGCTGAACCCTTTCATGGCCGCGCTGCTGGTGGCCTGCGCCGCCGTGCAGGTCGGGTTCATGGCCCACCTGCACCCCTATGAGACCATCTGGTTCAACCGTTTCGTCGGCGGCGTGCGCGGCGCGGGGCCGAAGTTCGAGCTGGACTACTGGGGCAGCTCCCTGTCCGAGGCGGCCAAGCGCCTGACCGACACCATGGTGAAGCTGGAGGGCCCGCAGGCCTTGACCCAGCCCTACCGCATCCGCGTTTGCGGCCCGCCCACCTCGGTGTTCCACTATCTGCCGCCGGCCTGGAAGCCGACGCGCCGCAATACCGGCCCTGTCGATTTCTACCTTGCCTTCACCCGCTGGGCCTGCAAGGAAATCCCGGCGGGCCAGGACATCGTGCGCATCGAGCGCGATGGCGAGGTGCTGGCCTATGTGCGTGATTTGCGGGAGCCGCCGCAGTAAGCGAGGCGGCCCCCAAAGGCCTGCGAGGCCAAAAAGGGGCCAAGAAGGGGGAGGATCGCCAGATGAAGCTGTTCGGCCTCGCGGGGTGGAGCGGTTCGGGCAAGACCACCTTGATGGTCCAACTGATCCCGGAACTGACGGGGCGCGGCTATGGCGTCTCCACCCTCAAGCATGCCCACCACGATTTCGACGTGGACCAGCCGGGCAAGGATAGCCATCGCCACCGCACCGCCGGCGCCACCGAGGTGCTGGTGGCGTCGTCCCGGCGCTGGGCCCTGATGCATGAGCTGCGCGGGGCGGCGGAGCCGACGCTGGCCGACCTTGTCGCCAAGCTGTCGCCCGTGGACCTGGTGCTGGTGGAAGGGTTCAAGCGCGACCCCATTCCTAAGCTGGAGATTTGGCGGGCGGAAAACGGCAAGGCGCCGCTGTTCCCGGACGATCCCACCATCGTGGCCCTGGCGGCGGACGACCCGCCGCCGGTGGCGGTGCCGGCGGGCCTGCGGCGTTTCCCCTTGGGCGCGGTGGCCGACATCGCCACCTTTATCCTGGGCCATGTTGGTCTGGCCCGCGCGGACTGAGGAACGGCCATCCCCATGCCCGGCGCCACCGACTGCTACCCCGACACCTTGCTCAGCGTCGACCAGGCGCGCGACCGCCTGTTGCGGGCGCTCGGGCCCGTCACGGCGGTGGAGACGGTGGCGTTGGATGCCGCCGACGGCCGTGTCCTGGCCCGGGACGTGGTGGCGGCGCGCAGCCTGCCGCCCTTCGCCCAGGCCGCCATGGATGGCTACGCCTTGGACCACCGCGATGTCGCCGGGGCGGCGGGCCCCGTCCGCCTGCCCTTGTCGGGCCGGATCGCGGCGGGGGACGCGCCGGGACCCCTGGTGCCCGGCACCGCCGTACGCATCTTCACCGGCGCGCCCTTGCCCGAGGGCGCCGACACCGTGCTGATGCAGGAGGATGCGGACCTGGACGGCGACGTGCTGCTGGCCCCGCCCGGCCTTGCCCCCGGCCGCCATTGCCGCGCGGTGGGGGAGGATATCGCGGCCGGCGCGGTGGCCCTGCCGGCCGGGCGGCGCCTGTCCCCGGCGGCGGTGGCGCTGGCCGCCGCGCTGGGGGAACAGGGCCTGGCGGTGCGCGCACCCCTGACCGTGGCCCTGCTGTCCACCGGGAACGAGGTGCGGCCCGCCGGCGCCCCCCTGCCCCCCGGCGCCATCCATGATGCCAACGGCCCCCTGCTGACCGCCCTGCTGCGTCGCCTGGGCTGCCGCGTGGTGCCGGCCGGCATCGTCGGCGATGATCCCGCGGCCTTGGCGGCCACCCTGTCCAGCCTCACGGCCGACCTGATCCTCAGCAGCGGCGGCGTCTCCGCCGGGGAGGAAGATCATGTGAAGGCGGCGGTGGCGGCCTTGGGCGGCATCGATTTCTGGCGCCTGGCCCTCAAGCCGGGCAAGCCGCTGGCGTTCGGCCATGTCGGGAACACCCCCTTCCTGGGGCTGCCCGGCAACCCGTTCGCCGCCTTCGCCGCCTTTCTCGCCCTGGGCCGGCCGCTGGTGCAGCGCCTGTCGGGCGAGACCGTCGCCGATCCGCCCCGCGTCACCGTGCGCTGCGGCTTCGCCCACGGCCGGGCCCCGGGCAAGCGCGAATACCTGCGCGTGGCGCTGCGGCAGGAGGGGGGTGACACCGTGGCCCACCTGGCCGGCGCCGGCGGCAGCGCCGCCCTGTCCTCCCTGGCCGTGGCCGACGCCGTGGCGGAGGTGGAGGAGGCGCGCGACAGCCTTCGTACCGGCGACCCGCTGACCGTCATCCCCCTGCACGGGCTGTTCTGAGGGCGGCGCCAAGTAAGCGCTATGGTATCGATGTCATTTCCCCTATCCTGTGGCAAAATAAACCCAGGGAGGGGACATGACCAAGACGACATCCATCCATGCCATCGCACGCGCCGGCCTTATGGCGGCGGCATTGCTGTTCAGCGGGGCGGCCCAGGCGGCCGATGCCCCGCCCTCACCCGTGGGCGCGGATGGCAGCGTCACCCTGCCGCTGGCGCCCGGCAGCCTGGTCCTGCCCTTCTCCTCCTACGCCTCGCCGGAGGCGCGGGACTGGTTCAAGCGCTACGCCGACGTGCACGCCCCGCCCATCACCGACGTGCCGGCCAGCCGCGCCTTCTACGACCGCATGAACACCGACCGCGCCGACCGGCTGCGGGCGCTCTACCCCGTCACCGTGACCGACCAGACCATGGGCGGCGTGCCCACCCAGGTGGTGGTGCCGGCCCAAGGGGTGGCGGTGGCGGACCGGGTGCTGATCAACCTGCACGGCGGCGCCTTCCTCTGGGGGGCGGGGGCCGGCGGGCTGGTGGAGGCCGTGCCGGTGGCGGCCCTGTCCAAGATCAAGGTGGTGACGGTCGATTACCGCCAGGGGCCGGAGCATCGCTTTCCCGCCGCCAGCGAGGATGTGGCCGCCGTCTACAAGGATTTGCTGAAGACCTACAAGCCGTGGAACATCGGCATCTACGGCTGTTCCGCCGGCGGCATCCTGACGGGGGAGGCGGTGGCCTGGTTCCAGACCCATGGCCTGCCCCGGCCCGGCGCCATCGGCATCTTCTGCGCCGGCGTGCTGGACGGCGGCGGCGACTCCCAGGCTTGGTCGGCCCTGTACGGCGGCCAGCTGCCGGGCCCCGGCCTGCGCCTGGTCGACCTGCCCTATTTCCAGGGGGCCAACGCCCAGGATCCGCTGGTGCTGCCCGGCGTGGCGCCGGCGGTGCTGGCCAAGTTCCCGCCCACCCTGCTGATCACCGGCACGCGCGACTTCATGCTCAGCGACACGCTGCGCAGCCAAGACCTGCTGGAGCGGGCCGGCGCGCGGACGGAGCTGCACGTCTGGGACGGCATGGTCCATTCCTTCTTCTCCGATCCCGAATTGCCCGAGGCGCGGGCCGCCTACGACGTCATGGCCCGCTTCTTCACGCGGGAACTGGGCCGGCCGAACGACAGATAACACGGGGGCGAAAGGGCTCAGGCGACCAGGGCCAGCAGGGCCAGCAGCAGGAACAGGGTCTTGCGCAGCATCGCGGGTGTCTTTCGTCCGGCTCGGGCCTTCGTCGTGCACCCTACGGGTAAGTGGCTGGGCCCCAGTCCACCACCCTTGGTGATGGCGCCGAGCATGCCGGGGAACGGCGGCGGCGGCAACCTACCGCGTGCGCGCTACCCTGTTGGTTGCCTGTGATAATTCGGTGGCGGACACCTGCCGCCCGGACGGCCCGGGCACGGTGATGGGGGCGGTGGCCAGGATGCCGCCGCCGTCACCACGAAGGGTCAGGACATAACGGCCCGGCGGCAGGTACAGGGGCAGCACCTCGCCCGGCCGCAGGAACAGGCGGTCATAGGGGGCGGTGTCGGCGGCTTGACCGGGTTTGCGCGCCTCCACCACGCCGTCGCCGTCCTTGGGCACTAGGGCCGGTGGGATGGCCACGGGCTGGCCCAGGGCGCGGCGGGACACGCTGGCGGCGGCCACCGGATCGGTGCCCATCGCCTGGGGCATGTGAACCTGCAGATCGACGCGGCCGACATGGGATGAGGTGATGCGGGCACTGCCGTCCGGATTGAGATAGGTGGTGGCGGGGGAGGCCGCGTCCGGGCGCTGGCAGGCGGTCGTGTCCACCGTCAGCGGGTCGATGCCAGTCCGCTGCTTGAAAGCTTCCGCCATCCAGGGAACGCCCTCGTGCAGACCCTTGTCGACATGCGCCCAGCCGGCGAGCACCACCAGCTTGCCATCCGGCGGCATGCGGGCCAAGCTGTCCGCCAGGCGCGCCGCCTCCACCCGCTCCCGCGACGCCGTTCCCAAATCAGGGTCGTTGCTCATGACGTCCATATCGTCATAGGGAACAAGGTCGAAGCCCAGGGCCATGGTCGTGCGGACGACGGCGGCGAAGGTCGGTTCGCTGAGATAGGGGGCGAAGACGGGCTTCCCTTCAAGGATCCAGTGCTCGCGCACCTCCCCGGCCTTCACGTCGCCCCCGTCCATGGAAAGCGCCTCCATGGCCACATGGGTGAAGCCCATCTGGCGCAGTCGGGGCAGCGCCGCCAGCCAAAAGGCGCGCGAGGCGGGGGCGATATGGTTTTCATTGATCATCACCACCCGGCGCTCCCGCGCCCGGGACAGCAGGGTCTCCAACGGATCGGCGGCAATGCCCTGGGCGGCTTCGTCACAGTCTTTGCGGCCCCGGCGCTTCCAGGCGACCCAGGCCAAATCGGGCCGGCCCAACTGGGCATATTGGGTTGCCAGGCCCTGGTTTATCATGTCGGAGTTTGTCTCCTGCGCGGCAGCCGCCTCATAGACATGGATTTCGCCGACGAAGTCGCCAGCTGCCAGGCGATCTTGCCGTTCAAAGGGCAGATCAACAGCAGCGGGGGCGCTTTCTTTTGGTGCGGACTGCTGTGCCATCGCCGACGAAACGCCTGCGGCCCAAGCCGCTGCCAAAATCGCCAAGTGCCGCTGCCACCGACCCATGCTCACCCCCCGTTTCCCTTGGTTGCGGATAGGGTATGGTTAACGGGGAGGGTGGCGCAACCTATGGCGTGTGTCGCAGCTATTTCTTCTCCTGCCCTGTCCGATTATGTCGCAGCACCCAGGCCGCCAGATCGTCCAGTGGGGCGGGATGGCCGTCGCCGTCGCGGAAGCGGATGGTGGCGCTGTGGCTGGGCCAGGCCACGGTCAGCTGGGTTTCCAGGGCGTCGGGGTGGCCGGGGCCGGGGAAGGCGGTGGGCTGGGACGCGAGCTCGGCCGCCTGCACCAGGCGCAGCAGGGCCTGGCGGTCGGCCGCGTCCAGGCCCGCCACCTCCACGCTGATCTTGGGCCGGCGCAGGGGGAAGGCCACGCCGCCCTGGCGCTGGCATTCGATGAGGACGGGTGGGGCTGCGGCCTGGTCGGTGCTCATGGCGTCAGCATGGGTCAAAGGCCCACGGCCGTCCATGCGTCGTCCACCGCCTTGGTGGCGGCGGCGCCGTATTTTCCCGCCACCTCGCGCGTCGCGGCGGCGGCGTCCTTGAACTCCGACCACAGCTGCAGGCGGGTGGTCAGGGCCTCGTACCAGATCAGGCCCGCCGTTTCCCAGGCCTTGCCGCCCAGGGCGGTGGCGGCCAGGTAGAAGGCGTGGTTGGGAATGCCGGAATTGATGTGGACGCCGTAGTTGTCGTCGGAGCCGCTGTAATAGTCCTTCATGGTGGCCGGCTGCGGGTCCTTGCCCAGGGTGGGGTCGTCATAGGCGGTGCCGGGCGCCTTCAGGGACCGCAGGGCCGTGCGGTTGGTGCCGGCCTTGGGGATCAGCAGGCCCTCGCCGATCAGCCAGTCGGCCGTATCCGCCGTGTCGCCGGCGGCGTACTGCTTGATCAGCGATCCGAAGACGTCGGAAAAGGATTCGTTCAGGGCGCCCGACTGGCTGGAATAGGTCAGCCCGGCGGTGAACTGGGTGACGCCATGGGTCAGCTCATGGCCGATGACGTCCAGGCACTTGGTGAAACGGTCGAAGATCTCACCATCCCCGTCGCCATAGACCATCTGCTGGCCGTTCCAGAAGGCGTTGTCGTAGTCGGTGCTGTAGTGCACCGTGGAATCCAGGCGCATGCCCTTGTCGTCCACGGAATTGCGCTTCATCACCTCCAGATAGAAATCATAGGTCTGGCCGGCGTAGGCGTAGGCCTCGTTGACGGCCACGTCCTGGCCGTCCGGCTGCCCCTCCGACCGCACCAGGGCGCCGGGCAGGTCGCCGCCGTGCTGGGCGTCATAGACGGTGCGCTGCTTGGTGCCGGTGCCCAGGCCCGCGAAGGCGAACTGGTTCATGCTGGCGCGCATGCCGCGCAGCTGCCCCTGGTGATAGAGGTTGTGCAGGGCCCGCTTGCGCATCGTCGGATCGCTGGCGTTGGTCGCCACATGCTCCATCATGTGCGGCGGGATGATGAAGCAGACATGCGGGGGGCAGCCGGCGTGCTGGCACATGGGGCGGGCCTTTCAGCGCGGGATCGGGGGCACCAGCGTGGCACCGCGCGCGCGATGCCGGAATAGCCGCCAAGGACATATCCACGCCGGGATCGGCCCTATGCCTGCATCGGGGGGGCTAATCCCTTGGAGAGAAAGGCCGCCGCCGCGTCCAGGTCGGCGGGGGTGTTGACGTTGAAGAAGGGGTCGACCGGCTGGGCCGGGAAGTCCACCAGGGCCAAGGGCTGGCGCGCCAGGAAGGCGTCGACCTTGCGCAGATCCTCCCTCACCAGCGCCTGGCGCAGGCGGGCGGCCAGGCCCACGGGCCACAGCGCCACCACCGGGTGCCGCCGCCCGCCCGAGGTGGCGCAGGCCACCCCGCCTGGCGCCCCCCCGTTTGGCGCCCCCACGTTTGGCGCCGCCCCATTTGGCGCCACCGCGTCCGCCAGGCGCGCGGCCAAATCCAGGGGCAGGAAGGGGCAGTCGGCCGGCACGCTCAGCACGTGGGTGTAGCCGCGTTGGGCGCCGGCGTGGTCCAGCCCCGCCAACACGCCCGCCAGCGGCCCGGGATGTCCCGCCACGCTGTCGGCCAGGATGGGCAGGCCGGTGTCGCGATAGCGGTCGGGGTCGCCATTGGCGTTCAGCGCCAGGGCCGACACCTGGGGGGCCAGGCGCTCGCGCACATGGGCCAGCAGCGGGCGGCCGGCCAGCGTCAGGCGCGCCTTGTCCACCACCCGGACCTCATCGCCGCCGAAGCGGCGGGCCACGCCGCCGGCCAGGATCAGGCCCAGGATGTGGATCGTTCCGCTCACGGAATGTAAGGCGCGCGGAAGCCGGTGGCGGTGGCAGCCGTCCCCATCGGGTCGTCCAGGGCCGGGCTCATTTCGGGGTGTCTCCCGGTGCCGGCTCCGGCGCCTTTCCCGGCTCGGGTTTGGCCTCGGGCTTCGCCGGTTCCGCCTTGGGCGCCGGTTTCGCGTCCACCGGCTTGGCCTTTTCCGCCGCCTTTTCCGGCGCCGCCTCGAAGCGGGGGGACTTGGCCAGCAGGCGGCCCTTGTCCAGCGCGTGGGTCAGGACCAGCGATTCCAGGGCGCCCGCCGGCTGGTCCGGGTTCAGGTCCAGCGTGTCCTTGTTCAGGGCGTAAAGGGTGAAGACATAGCGGTGGGTTTGGCCCGGTGGCGGGCAGGGGCCGCCATAGCCCTTGGGGCCGAAGTCGTTCAGCGCCTGCACCGCGCCCTTGGGCAGGGCCTTGCCATCGGCCGCCCCGGCGCCGGCGGCCAGGCTGTGCACGCCGGCCGGGATGTTGAACACCATCCAGTGGCGGAAGCCCTTCTTGACGTCCGCGTCCATGATGATCAGGGCGAAGCTCTTGGTCGTCGGCGCCTCCCCGCCCCAGCGCAGGGCGGGGGAGATGTTCTTGCCACCACAGCCGTCGCGATCCCAGGCTTGGGGGGCGGTCAGCGTGCCGTCGGCCGCCAGGTCCGGGCTGCTCAGCCACATGCCGGCCTGCGCGGTCCCCGCCGCCAGCCCGGCGGCCAAGCCCGTGGCCAGGGTGATGCCCAGGACCCGCCGGCGCCCCATGCTCACACCCGCTCCGTCATGCGCCGTTCGCGCAAGGGGCGCTTCACCCGGGCCAGGTTCTCACCCAGGGCCGTGCCCTGGCGCAGGGCCACCGCCACCTGCAGCACGTCGATGACGGCCAGGTGCGACAGGCGCGAGGTGCGCGGGGTGTAGATGCTGGTGTCCTCATCCACGTCCACCAGCAGGGGCACGGTGGCCCGCTCCGCCAGCGGCGACCCGCCCGAGGTGATGGCCACCACCGGCGCGCCGCCGTCCAGCGCCAGGTCGACGGAGCGCAGCAGTTCGCGCGTGCGGCCGGTGTGGGATATGGCGATGACGGCGCCGTCGGGCCCCAGGATGCTGGCCGCCATGGCCTGCACATGCACGTCGCTGTGGGCGATGACGGGCACGCCCAGGCGGAAGAACTTGTTCTGCGCGTCTTGCGCCACGATGCCGGAGGCGCCGAAGCCGTAGATCTCGATGCGCCGGGCGGCGGCCAGGATGTCCACGGCCCGGCTCAGGTTTTCCGCGTTCAGCTGGTTGCGCATGCGGGAAAAGGCGCTGATGGCGCGGCCGATGACCTTGGCCGCCACCTCCGCCACCGGGTCGTCGGGCATCAGGTCGGCGTCGACGAAGGGCGTGCCCGTGGCCAGGTCCTGCGCCAGGCGCAGCTTGAAATCCTGATAGCCGCTGCAGCCGATGGACCGGCAGAAGCGCACCACCGTGGGCTGGCTGACGTCGGCCTCGCGCGCCACCTCCGCCACCGAGGCGGTGACGACGGCGTGCGGCCGCTTCAGGACGATTTCCGCGATCTTGCGTTCCGACGGACGCAGACCGTCCATCATCCCGCGTATGCGACCCAGCATGAAGCTAACCCCCGACCCTGCCGATGACGTGGTGAAGGAACCGGGCGCGCCACGGGCGGCGCCGTTCCTCCCCGTTTGTAGTGAAATTACCGGAAATTATGCGGCCGTGTCACGCGCGCCGTGGCACCGGTTCCATAAGGGGGTTCCATAAGGGCTAAAATCCCGCCACGCGCTGCACCGTCCAGAACAGGCCGGTGGCGGCGATGAGGGAGGAGGCGGGGATGACCACGCGGCGGCGGTACCAGGGCTTGTCCTTGCGCCCCCCTGAAGCGCACACGAGGGCAACGGCGGCATAGGCGGCGGCGATGATGGACAGCTGCGCCAGCTCGATGCCGACGTTGAAGCTGACCAGGGCCGGGATGACGTCGCGCCGGGCCAGGTGCAGGTCGGCCAGGGCCCCGGCGAAGCCCATGCCGTGCAGCAGGCCGAAGGCGAACACCACCAGCGGGCGCCAGGGCGTCAGCCGCGCCGTCATGATGTTCTCCACCGCCACGTAGGCGACCGACAGGGCGATCAGCGGCTCCACCACGCGCGAGGGCAGGCTGATCACGCCATACATGGTCAGGCCCAGGGTGACGGAATGGGCCAGGGTGAAGGCCGTGACCTGCACCAGGATGGACCGCAGGCGCGTGGTCAGCAGGAAGATGCCCAGGACGAACAGGATGTGGTCCAGCCCCTCGGGCAGGATGTGCAGGAAGCCCAGCTGCAGGTACTGCGCCGCCAGTTGCGGCAGGGAAACGGCGGCGGCGTTGGCGGCCAGGGCGAAGGGCGGGCTGGCGGCGTCGCCTTCAAGCCACCGGGTTTGCGGGGCGCCGCCGGCGGCATCGGTGAAGACCACGCCATAGGTGCTGTAGACCAGGCCGTAACGCCAGGTGACGGCGTGGGTTCCGGGCGGCAGGGGGCCGTCGGCGCGCAGCACGACGAAGGCCGGCAGGGTGACGTCGCTGGGCATCTCCACCCGCTCCACCGCCACCGTGGCGGGTTGGGCGGCGCCGTCGGCCCTGAGATCCACCTGGGCGGCGATGGCGGCGGTGTAGGCGGGCAGTGCGGCCAGCACCCGCTCCGCCGTCAGGTCGCGGCTCAGCGCCTGGCCGGCCGCCGCCTCCAGCTTGTTCACCAGGGCGGTGGGGGCGGTGGTGATGGTGGCGGACCAGGTGTCGCCCGGCCCGAGCGTCAGTTGCACCTGGGTGGTGCCGATCTCGTGCGCCCGGGCGCCCGGCGCGCCCGTCATGGCACCCAGGCACAGCGCCAGGATGCGCAGCCAGGCCCTCATGGCTGCGCGCCGGCCAGGCCGGCGGGGCCCGGCCAGTCGAAGGTCAGCGAGGCCCAGTGGCTTTCCCAGTCGCGATGGTGCAGCCAATGGGCCAGCGTCCCCGCCCGCACCATGTGCACCGAGCGGATCAGCCAGACGCCCCCCTGGGGCAGGGGAAAGGCGAAGGCGCCCTGGGCATCGCTGCGGGTGGCCAGGCGCATGGCCGGCTGGCCCTGCAGGTGCGCCGTGACCACCGCCCCCGCCACCGGCCGGCCCTGGAACAGCACGTGGCCTCGCACCGGGCCGGGGCCGCCCGTCGTGGGGTCGGCATCGGGCACGACCTCATAGGTGAAGCCCAGGGGCCGGGTGACGGCCGGGTCGGCCCTCGCCCCCGCCAGCAGGGACTTGGCATAGCGGTAGAAGCATTCCCGCCCCGGCTGGGCGCTTTCCCCCAGCCGTTCCCGCTCCGCCACGATGCCGTCCAAACCGTACTGGCGCAGGTAGGCGGTGAAGCGGTCGGCCGGCAGCTCGATATAGCTGCCGCCGCCGGTGTAGCCGACCAGGGCGGTGGCCCGGCCGTCGGCGCGCAGGAAGCCGGCCGGGTCGATGTTGTCGGCGCCGCCCACCGCCTGTTCCTCCCCCGCTTGGCGGACGAAGAAGCGGTCGATCAGGCTGGCGGTGCGGGGCACGGGATCGCCGATGAAATTCTCCCCCACCCGCAGGCCCACGGCCACGGCGGTGCCGGGACCGGGGCGGAAGGTGGACGGCTCGATCCAGAAATCATGCGCCCAGGCGGAGCCGCAGGCGGCAACCAGGGCGCCGGCGGCCCAGCACGCGGCCGCCAGGCCGATCAGCGCCCCGCGCAACGCGAGCATCAGGCATCGACCCGGCGCCACCACCAGCGCAGCAGGTGCCGGAGCAGCAGGCGGATGATCTCCACGATCCCCCAGCTGACCAGCAGCAGCACGATCACGCCCAGGATGACCCAGGGCAGGACGCTGTGGGCGTTGGATGGCGCGGGCGTCTGGTCCGGCCATTGCGGCGCCAGATAGGGCCACTCGGCGGAGAAGGGCTTGTCGTTCACCGTGGCGCGCGGCCAGGGCCCCTCGATGAAGGAAATCTCCTGCAGCAGGCAGTCGCCGAAGGCGCAGGTCTGGGCCACCACGTCGTCGGTCAGCAGGCGGCCGTTGGGGTAACCGACCGGGAAGCGGTCGGTATAGATCATGACGTCGGGCTGCAGGTCGTAGGGCCGCAGCTGCAGGGTGAACTGCAGGAAGTCGGCCGCCGCGATCGCCCACCATTCCTTGGCGCTGTGCAGGTAGTTGTAGACGTTGTCCAGCTTGGCCTTGCGCGCCATCAGCGCCTTCAGCTGGTCCTTGGGCGGCATCGTGTTGATGAAACCGAAGCGTGGCAGCTGGGTGCGGATGGACCGCCCGACGTGGTCGATCTCCTTCCCGTCCTTGGCCGTGGTGCCCCACAGGATGAAATCGTGCTGGTCCGCCGGGAACGCGCTCTTGGGAATGCGCATCACCATGGCGATGACGTTCTTCTTGAAGAAGCGCGGGAAGACGAAGGGATCATCGCGCACGCCGAAGTAGGTCTTGATCTTGTCGGTGTCCTTCAGCCCCGTGTAGGTGACGCTCTCCACCGTCACGTCGTTCTGCAGCTTCACCTTGATGGTGACGTCGGGATGGATCTGGTCGGGCACCAGCACCGTGCCGCCGTAGCGGGCGCGGATGACCGGGTCCTGGAAGGACAGCGGCGTGGTGAGGTCCATGTGGATCTCATAGTCATAGGGCGCCAGGTCGTACGGCTTGGGCGCCAGCAGGGCGCGGTTGACGTCGAAGATCAGGATCATGTCGTCCCCGTCGGGGTAGAAGAACAGATCCGTGATGTTGGCCGTCGGATCGGTCAGGTTCGTGGGGTCGGCATGGTCCGATGCGCGCGACGGTTGTGGCGTCGCGAGCCCCAGGCCCACAACCAGCGCGAGCCCCGCCATCCGCGCCAGCGACAGCGCTTTTCCAAATGTGTTCAGGCCCGTGGCCCTGTTGAAGATGCGCCCCATCGTCTTCCTCCGTCAGCCCCGTCAGGTTCGTGTGCTGCGCCATAACCCATTGATTGGAAACAGGTAATGAAGCCGGTCCACAGGTCGCGCTTGGCCGAAAGGCATATCTCGTACTAGGTGCATCCATTACACTTAAGGGGTGGATGCCTTGTTCTCAATTCGAGATAAACGGCTTAATAACGCGAGATATATTTCCTGTAGGTTGTATCTTTGGCTTGAGACTAGTTCGCTTGAGATATAATGTCCAGACCAACGAACAACCTTTCAGGGCGCGAGGTGGGGTATGGCGCGGATCGGCTTTGGGGTCATTGCGACCCTGTTGACGGTGGGGCTGCTGCTGTCTGGCTGCGGTGACAAGCAGGTGAAGGATGAGGCCATGAAGGCCGGCCGGGCCGCCGACACCTTCCCGGCCGCGGACGAGGATTACTTCAAGGACATGGACGGCGGCGCCAAGCTGACCCAGGACGAGGTCATCGGCCGCAACAACTGGATCGTGTGGACCGGCGGCAACGACCGCTTCTGGGACATCATCACCAACAGCGCCTTCGGCAACTTCGATCTGCTGAAGACCATCTCCAGCCACAAGACCCTGCCCTTCGGCCGCCACAACCGGTTCGAGCAGCTGGGCCTGATGAACGAGCCCTGCTTCGTGGAGCCCACGGAGCCGTCGAAGGATCAGTTCGGCCTGTGGTTGGACCAGCGGGTGAAGAACGATCCCAACTGCCCCGACGACCCCTTCGCCAATGAGAAGAAATACCCCGGCGTCAAGATTGGCGCGCGTGGCACCCTGCTGGACGGCGAGAAGTTCCCCGTGGGCTCCTACTACGGTTATCCCACGGGCATCGTCGGCTTGCGTCTGTTCCCCAACCCCGACTTCGACGAAAAGGCGAAGAAGCATTGGGACGCCAAGAAGTATTACGAGGATCCGGATTACTATAACGACAAGAACCTGGTCCGCCCCTACCGCGTGGGCATGGCCTGCGGTTTCTGCCATGTGGGTCCCAGCCCGACCAATCCCCCGGCCGACCCGGAAAACCCGAAGTGGGAAAACATGAGCGCCGTGGTCGGCGCCCAATACTTCTGGATCGACCGCATCTTCGGCTGGAACTACGGCAAGCTGGGTTCGGCCCAGTGGAAGAAGAACGAGCAGAACTACCTGATCCAGCTGGTGCACACCTCGCGCCCCGGCGCGCTGGACACCTCGCTGGTTTCCACCGACTACATCAACAACCCCCGCACCATGAACGCCGTCTATGAGCTGTCGGCCCGTATGAACCTGGGCAAGGAGCGGGGACTGGAGACGCTGAGCGGGCCTGAGCTGAACAACGAGTTCCTCAAGGGCGACCTCAACGGCACCACCGTCGCCACGCCGCACGTCCTGAAGGACGGTTCCGACAGCGTGGGCGTTCAGGGGGCGCTGAACCGCGTCTACATCAACATCGGCCTGTTCAGCGAGGAATGGCTGCGCCACTTCAATCCGCTGTTCGGCGGCGTGCCCAACACGGCCATCCAGATCGAGGTGGGCCGCAAGAACTCCAGCTACTGGCAAGCGACGGAGGCGCAGACCCTCGACCTGGCCAAATACTTCCTGAACAAGGATATCCAGAAGGGCCACAAGCTGGCCGACGCGCCGGGCGGCAAGAAGTACATGACCGCGACCGATGCCCAGCTGGACCGGGGCAAGGAGGTGTTCGCCGAAACCTGCGCCGGCTGCCATTCCAGCAAGCAGCCGCCGGTGCCCAAGGATATCGACTTCAAGACCTGCAACGGTCCCAACTATCTGGTCTGCTGGGACAAGTACTGGGCGTGGGTGAACACGCCCGAGTTCAAGGAACAGATGAAGGCGCTGGTGAAGGCCCCGGATTTCCTGGAAGGGAACTACCTGTCCACCGACATGCGCGTCCCGGTGACCCTGTTGCAGACCAACGCCTGCAGCCCGCTGGCCACCAACGCCATTGCCGGCAACATCTGGGACAACTTCTCCTCCACCTCGTACAAGCAACTGCCGTCCGTCGGCACCATCAAGATCCATGACCCCTTCACCGGTGAGGAGAAGGACTACGTCATGCCGGCTGGCGGCCGCGGCTACACCCGTGTGCCCTCGCTGGTGGCCCTGTGGTCCACGGCGCCCTACTTGGTGAACAACTCGGTGGGCTGGCCGGAGGGCTCCGCCTACTCCGAGGATTATCTGAACGGCAAGAAGCCCTATCCGGCCTACCTGCTGGACCCGTCGGTCGACGGGCGCGTGCAGTCCTTCAAGGTTTCGATCAAGCAGATGCTGTGGCCCGAGACCCGTCCGCACGACAAGCTGCTGGGCGACAAGGGCGTATTCTTCATCGACCGCACCAGCGTTGGCAGCTACCTGGTGGTGCCCGGCGGCTTCCTGCCCGGCTTCCTCAAGCCGCTGCTCAGTCCGCTGCACCGCTGGCTGCCCAGCATCTTCGGCGATGGCGACCTGATGGTCGGTCCCATCCCCAAGGATACGCCGGTCAACATCCTGTCCAACACCGAGCTGTACAAGGACGACGCGACCCTGGCGGAAAACCTGCCCCGCTACGTCCAGCTGCTGCAATTCCTGAAGCAGGCGACCCATGACTTGGCGCGGCTGCCCAAGAACGCCACGGACGAAGAGGCGCGCAAGGCCTTCGCCAACCTGCGGAAGCCGCTGCTGGACTTCAGCAAGTGCCCGGATTTCGAGGTCAACCGCGGCCACTACTTCGGCACCAGCTTCACGACCGAGACGACGGCGCTCAACGATGACGACAAGAACGCGCTGATCGAGTTCCTGAAGACCTTCTGACCACCGTCCCCCTGTCGACCGCCCGCCGCGCAGCCGCGCGGCCGGCGGCGAGGGGGCGGCATTTCCACGGGCCAGGCACGGGGGATAGGCTATGGCAGACATAAATGGGGCATCCGCCCAATCCGCTCACTACGATTTCATTGTCGTCGGTTCCGGCGCCGGCGGCGGCACGGTGGCGGCGCGCCTGGCGGAGGCCGGGTACACGGTGCTGGTGCTGGAGGCGGGCGGGGACCCGCGCAAATCCCATGGCGGCGATCCCTATTATCCGAACGAGAACCGTTTGCCGGACGATTACGACGTACCGGTACTCCATGCCTTCGCCTCGGAAAACACAGGCATGCGCTGGGATTTTTTCGTGCGCCACTACAGCGACCAGGCGGTGCAGACTTCCGATCCCAAGTATGTGCCGGTATATCCACCGCCTAACGGGCGGCCGGTCGATGGCGTCCTCTACCCCCGCGCTGGCACGCTGGGCGGCTGCACGGCGCACAACGCCCAGATCATCATCTATCCCAACAACGAGGACTGGCAGTTCATCGCCGACCTGACGGGCGATATCAGCTGGCACCCAAAGGCCATGCGGCGGCTGTTCCGCAAGCTGGAGAACTGTCACTACCGTTGGTTCTACCGCCTGCTGTACTGGCTGAGCCTCGGCCTGATCAATCCGTCGGGCCACGGCTTCCGTGGCTGGCTGCACACCCAGAAGGCCATCCCGCTGCAGGCGCTAGGCGACAAGCCCCTGATCCAGGGCTTGCTGGATTGCGCCAAGGCCGTGCTGCAACGCGACCCCAATCCCGACCAGGGTTTCGAATGGCTGCTGGAGGGGGAGGGGGACGCGAACGACGTTCGTCTGGTGGACGCGGACGCATTCGGCCTGCGGTACGTCCCCCTGTCCAACCGCAACCATGCCCGCACCGGCACGCGCGAGCGCCTGCTGGAGGTGGCCGAGAAGCATCCCGACCGGCTGCATATCGAACTTGACGCCCTGGTCACCCGCGTCCTGTTCGATGAGTCCACAGACGGGCCGCTGGGGGGCGAGCCGCGCGCCATCGGCGTGGAATACGAGAAGGGGGAGAAGCTGTATTCCGCCTCCTTCGCCCAGGGTACGGGTGGGGAAAAACGCGCCGTCTACGCCAAGCATGAGGTCATCCTGTCCGGCGGCGCCTTCAACACGCCGCAACTGCTGATGCTGTCGGGCATCGGGCCCAAAGAAACACTGGCGAAATTCAACATCCCGGTGCGGGTCGACAGCCCCGGCGTGGGCCGCAACCTGCAGGACCGGTACGAGGTCGGCGTCGTCAACGAGATGACCACGGACTGGGAGGTGCTGAAAGGCGCCAAGTTCGCCGCCGGCGATCCCCAGTACCAGCAATGGAAGGAAAAGCGCGAGGGCGTCTACACCACCAACGGCGCCGTGCTGGCCGTCACCAAGCGCTCAGCACCCGAGCGGCCCATGCCCGACCTGTTCTGCTTCGGCCTGCTGGGTGAATTCCGCGGCTACTTCCCCGGCTATTCCAGCCTGTTCCCGGAGCACCTGAACATGCTGACCTGGGCGGTGCTGAAGGCCCACACGCTGAACCGCGGCGGCGAGGTGACCCTGCGGTCGGCCGACCCGCGCGACACCCCCTACATCAATTTCCATTACTTCGAGGAAGGGACCGACAAGTCGGGCGAGGACCTGGACAGCGTGGTGGAGGGCATCCGCTTCGTGCGCGCCGTCACCAAGCAACTGTACGACCAGGGCATCGCCAAGCAGGAACTGCTGCCGGGGCCCGCTGTGCAGACGGATGAGGAGCTGAAGCGCTTCGTGCGGACCCATGCCTGGGGCCACCACGCCTCCTGCACCTGCGCCATCGGCAGCGCCACGGGGGGTGGCGTGCTGTCCAGCGATTTCCGCGTCCACGGGGTCAAGGGTTTGCGGGTGGTGGACGCCTCCGTTTTCCCGCGCATCCCCGGCTACTTCATCGTCAGCGCCGTCTACATGATCGGCGAGAAGGCGGCCGAGGTGATCATCGAGCAGACCCGTTGCCAGCCGAACCGCCGCCATCAGGCGCGGGCGTGAGAATCAGGGGGCTAGACCAATGACCAATCCGCTCAGCACCATCGAGGTTCTGCGGGCCGAGGCCGAGAGCATCCACGGCGACCACGTGCTCGACGGGGTGCAGGACCAGGACCTGACCCTGGCGCTCAACAATCTGGAATCCACCGCCCTCTGCCTGTCGGGCGGCGGCATCCGCAGCGCCACCTTCGGCCTCGGGATCATCCAGGCGCTGGCCGCCCGGCCCCGGCCCTGCAAGGACTTCCGCCTGCCGCCGCCCGACAAGGCGCTGTTGGGGCAGTTCAACTACCTCTCCACCGTTTCCGGCGGCGGCTATATCGGCAGTTGGCTGTCGGCCTGGCTTTCGCGCCAGCCCTATGCCGACGTGCTGCCGCAGCTGAACACCCGCAGCCACGACGTCAGCGCCGTTGAGCCGACGGCCATCGGCGACCTACGCCGCGACAGCAACTACCTGACGCCCAAGGTGGGCCTGGTTTCCGCCGACACCTGGGCGGCGGCGGCCATGATCCTGCGCAACCTGCTGCTGAACTGGGTGCTGCTGATCCCGCTGTTCCTGCTCAGCCTGGTGGTGGTGAAGCTGGCGGCCGTGGGCGTGGCCTGGCTGTCGCATCCCTTCGGCGACCAGAAGTACGGCCTGGCCCTGTTCATCCTGGCGGCCATCTCCCTGGTGCTGGTCCTCATAGGACTACGGTTCACACTACGTGCCATGAGGCTCAGCGGCACGGCCAGTCCAACACAGGGCCAGTTCCTGAAGGGAAATCTGCTGCCCATGTTCCTGGGCGGCGTCGCCTGGACCGGGGCGCTGGACACCACCATCGGCTATCAGTTGCTGATCGTCACGCCGCTGGCCGACCTGCTGGTCTTCGGCGGCATCCTCGGCTTCGTCGTCTATGGCGCGGCCCAGCTCATCACCCTGCTCACGACGGGGGAGCTGTTCACCGCGTTGCTCGATCTCAAGCGCTGGGCGCGGCTGAAGCACCGCACCACTTGGGGCTGGCTGGTGGCGGGCATCGCCTACGGCGCCTTCCTGGGCTTGGGCGCCCATATCATCGGCTCCGGCGGTGACCCGGCCGTGCGCCTGTTGCTGCTGCTGCTGTTCGCGCCGCCGTGGCTGTTGCTGTCGCAGTTGATGGCGGAGACCTGCTATGTGGCGCTGACCAGCAACACCCCCCGCTCGGATGAGCAGCGCGAGTGGTTCGCGCGATCGGCCGGCTGGTACCTTGCGACCTGTGTCGCCTGGATCGCTGGCGTGGCCCTGGCGCTGCTGGGGTCGTGGACGGCCGGGCAGGTGGAACTGGGCACGCAGGCCCTGTTCGACTGGCTGGTGGCCGGCGGCGGCGCCACCGCCATGGTCGGCTGGCTGACCGGCGGCAGCGGCCGCACCTCGGCCCAGCCGTCCAACCAGACCCCCAACCGCAGCCCCGTCGCCATCGCCTACAATGTGGCGGCCAGCCTGTCGGCACCCTTGTTCTTCGCCCTGCTGCTGGTGCTGGGGTCGGCCGTGATCGACCTGGTGGTGCTGCGCGACTCCCTGTTCGCCTACCTGATCTCCTACGGCAACTACCTCATCCTGCCGGACAGCGCCGGGTCGGTGGTGTTCCAGAGCGGCATGGTGGAGGCGCAGGAGCGTGGCATGGTGGTGCCGCTGCTGCTGACCGCGGGGGTAATTCTGGGCATCATCGCCTTCTTCGCGTCCAAGTATATCAACATCAACCGCTTCTCCCTGCACGGCCTCTACCGCAACCGCCTGGTCCGGGCCTTTCTGGGGGCCTCGCACATTGGCCGCAAGCCGGACCGCTTCACCGGCTTCGACATGGACGACAATCCGACCATGCAGTCGCTGTGGCCGGCGAAGCGAGAGGATCGGACGGGCGACAACTGGCGGCCCTTCCATGTCCTGAACACGACCCTGAACGTCATCTCCACCCGCAACCTGGCGTGGCAGCAGCGCAAGGGCATGTCCTTCACCATCACGCCGCTGCACAGCGGGGCGGCGTCGCTGTGCCCCCTGCTGGACCAGCCGGGCGGCACGCTGGTGGCTTATCGCGGCGCCTTCCGTCCGTCGTCCAAGTATGGCGGGTCGTCGCACAGCGGCCGGCGGTTCCGCCTGTGGCCCTTCACGCGTCAGCCGAAATGCCCGCCCCGCCCGGAGGATGATCCGAAGAACCCCGGCATCTCCCTGGGCACGGCCATGGCCATCTCCGGCGCGGCGGTGGACCCCAACGCGGGCTATCACTCCTCGCCCACCGTGTCCTTGCTGCTGACCCTGCTGAACATGCGGCTGGGCTGGTGGCTGGGCAACCCGGCGCCGGTGGGCGACAAAACCTGGTACCGCAACGGTCCGCCCACGGCGGCGGCACCCCTGGTCAAGGACGCCTTCGGCCTGACGACGGACGACCAGCCCTATGTCGCCCTGTCGGATGGCGGCCATTTCGAGGACCTGGGCCTGTACGAGATGGTGCGCCGCCGCTGCCGTTACATCGTGGTCAGCGACGCGGGCGAGGATCCGGACTTCACCTATTCCGACCTCGGCATGGCGGTGCGCAAGATCGGCATCGATTTCGGCATCCCCATCCGCTTCCACGATCTGCAGAAGATGCAGCCGCGACCGGCGCCGGGGGTGACGCTGACCGATGTGCCCTATCACGCCATGGGCGTCATCGACTACGCCATCGTCGACGGGCCCACGGCCAAGCCGGGCATCATCCTGTACGTCAAGGCCAGCTTCCATAACTGCGATGAAAGCGCGGGCGTGAAGGCCTACGCCAACAGCCACCCCACCTTCCCGCACGAGTCCACCACCGACCAGTGGTTCTCCGAAAGTCAGTTCGAGAGCTACCGGTCGCTGGGCTTCGAAATCATGGACAGCATCCTGGCGGAGGCCCAGGGCTGCGCCACGGACCTGGCCACCCTGAAGCAGATCCTGGACCGCCTGGCGGCGCCGGCGCTGAAGGAAGAGTGTGAGGAGTGTGACCCGCCGACGATCCCAGGCGCCTGACCGGCCTAGCCGGGAAGCGGGAAGGAACAAGGCATCCGTTCTGCATCTTAAAGAGGTGGGGCGAGGGCGCACGCGGGGTGCGGCTCGCCCCACCTTTCAAAGGGACAGCGGGGAGGATAGCCTTGGACACCCTGGAGCCGGGATCGGCGCCATCCGAAACGACGCCCGTGCCCGCGCCCGCTCCGGCGGGGCGGGATTGCGAAACTGGCGACGGGGGGCCGAAAAAGCCCCGCACCATCTGGCAATGCCTGGGCCCCGGCCTGGTGACCGGGGCATCCGACGACGATCCCAGCGGCATCGCCACATATTCCCAGGTGGGGGCCCAGTTCGGCTACGGCCTGGCCTGGACCCTGATCCTGACCTATCCGCTTATGGCGGCGATCCAGGAGATCAGCGCCCGCATCGGCCGGGTGACGGGCCACGGCATCGCCGGCAACCTGCGCCGCCATTACCCGCCGCTGACCATCAACGCCATCGTTTTCCTGCTGGTGGCGGCCAACGTCATCAACATCGGCGCCGACCTGGGGGCCATGGCGGCGGCGCTGGGCCTGCTGATCGGCGGGCCGCAATGGTTGTACGTCCTGCTGTTCGGGGGCGCCTCGGCCGCCCTGCAGATCCTGGTGCCGTACTGCCGCTACGTCTCTATCCTGAAGTGGCTGACGCTGTCGCTGTTCGCCTATGTCGCCACCGTGCTGGTGGTGCCCATCCCGTGGGCTGAGCTGGGCCGTGCGGTGATCCACCCGCCCGGCTCGTTGAAATCCGAGTATCTGGTGGCCGTCGTCGCCGTCTTCGGCACCACCATCAGCCCCTACCTCTTCTTCTGGCAAGCCGACCAGGAGGTGGAGGAGGAAAAGGGCGACCCCGAGGCCCAGCCCCTGAAAAAGGCGCCGGAACAGGCGCCGGAGGAACTGCGGCGCATCCGCCTGGACACCTACATCGGCATGCTGCTGTCCAACGGCGTGGCGCTGTTCATCATCATCACCACCGCCGCCACCCTGCACGTCCACGGCGTCACCGACATCCAGACGTCGTCGCAGGCGGCGGAGGCGCTGCGCCCCATCGCCGGCACCTTCGCCTTCGCCGTTTTCGCCCTGGGCATCATCGGCACCGGCCTGCTGGCCCTGCCGGTGCTGGCGGGGTCGGCGGCCTATGCGCTGGGCGAGGCGCGGCGCTGGCCCGTGGGCCTGGCGCGGCCCTGGCACAAGGCCAAGGCCTTCTACGGCGCCATCCTGGCGGCCATGGCCGTGGGCTCGGTCATGAACGTCATCGACATGGATCCGGTGAAGGCCCTGTTCTGGAGCGCCGTGGTCAACGGCCTGGTGGCCGTGCCGGTCATCGTCATGATGATGCGCATGGCGACCAAGCGCGAAATCATGGGCGACTTCGTGCTGCCGCCGGCCCTGCGCGCCCTGGGCTGGGCCTGCATGGCCGCCATGGCGGTGGTGGACACCGCCATGGTGGTCACCTGGGTGGTATGACGCTTCACCCGTGCGCCAGCTTCAGCCCGGCGATGCCGGCCACGATCAGGCCGATGCACGCCAGGCGCAGGGCCGTCGCCGGCTCGTTGAACAGGATGATGCCGGCGATGACGGTGCCCAGCGTGCCGATGCCCGTCCACACCGCGTAGGCCGTGCCCAGGGGCAGGGCGCGCAGGGCCAGGCCCAGAAGGCCCAAGCTGACGCCCATGGCGGTGATGGTGAGGATGGACGGCACCAGGCGGGTGAAGCCGTCGGTGTATTTCAGGCCCACGGCCCAGCCCACTTCGGACAGGCCGGCCAGCAGCAACCATAGCCAAGCCATGGTGGATCTCCGGTGTGTGTGAAGGGGCGGGGCCGTCCCCGCCGAAAGGGCGCCGGCCACCTGGCCCCCTGGGGTGGGTGAGCCGACGGGCGGTGGCGGGCCGGGGTCGTCCCCGACGGGGAAAGCATGGCGGTCCGCCCGCAGGATGCCAAGATCATAAAAAAGAGAAAGACTTTGAAGCCGCATATCTCTTTAATTGAAGGGGTGAAGCGGGGAGGGGCGGGCCATGACGGATGGGACGAACGTGGACGAGAGCGCCGCGGCACCGGCCGCAGTGGGCGACACGCGCGACCACCAGCGGTGGGACGAATGGCAGGATGACGTGCGCATCATGCTGGGCTACGCCGCCGGCCGGGGCCTGGCGCTGGAGCGGGCGGTGATCGACGCGGCGGTGCGCGTCACCGCCACCCCGCCCGACCGGCTGAGCCTGGAGGACAAGCAGGCGTTGTGGGGGACCTACCAGGCGTTGTCGGTGGTGATCGCCCCGGCCACCAGCGCCAGCCTGCGCCATATCCGCGAATTCCGCCGCGAATTGGGCCTGCTGGGATGGTGGCGGTCGCTGACCCGCGCCGGCCTGGTGCAACGGACCATCCGCAGTGGTGTCGTCTGGCTGGTGGGGGTGGCGCTGGTGACGGCCATCATCCAGATCCATGCCGCCAACGGCACCAACCTGCTGGCCCAGACCGGGGTGCGCAAGCTGCTGTTCATCGAGGGGGTGGCGGCGGAGCGGCCCTTGGCCGGCGGCCCGGCCGCCGCCCAATCCGCATCCGGCCCGTCCTCCCCCGGCGGCGCGGCCACGGCCGTGGACCAGACGGCGGAGGAACCGCTGGTGCAACTGCGCCAGCAGGCGGCGGCCAAGCTGCTGCGACCCTGGATTTGCAGCCTGTTGTCCCGCGCCGTGACGCTCAGCTTCGACGCCCACGGATACTGCCGCGCGCGCGAGCCCCATACGGACACGGACCCCCCGCAGGAGGAGCCGAACATCATCCTGATGCATACGGTGGAGCTGGCGTGGAACGCCTGCACGGCCCTGACGCTGTACGTGCTTCCGGCCCTGTTCGGCCTGCTGGGGGCCTGCGCCTACATCGCGCGGGTGTTGACGGAGGCAGTGGTCAACGCCTCCTTCATGCCGCAGTTGGGCTTCCGCATGGTGCTGCGGCGGGCCCTGGGCCTGACCCTGGGGCTCGCCACCGGCCTGTTCTACAAAAGCGTCATGGCGACGATAGAACCCACGGCCACCGCCCAGATCTCCCTGTTGGGCGCCGCCTTCCTGGCCGGCTACAGCGTGGAGGCGGTGTTCACCATGTTCGATTCCGCCGTGGACAAACTGCGCGAGGTGTTCAAGCCGCGCGACACCGTCCCCCATCCTGCCGCCGCCCATCCCGCCGCCGCCCCGCAGGTCGCGCCCAAGGGAGCGGAGGGCTGAGGGGGGCTCAGGTGGACGGGGCCGCCACGGCGGACAGCGGCAGGTGGATGCCGCATTCGGTCTTGCCCATGCCGGCCCAGCGGCCGGACCGCCCATCCTCGCCCGGGGCGACGCGGTCGGTGCAGGGCATGCAGCCGATGGAGAGGTAGCCGTCGGCCTCCAGCGGATGGCGCGGCAGGTCGTGGTGGTCCAGATAGGCCACCAGGTCGTCGCGGTCCCAGTCGGCCAGCGGGTTGATCTTCAACCGGCCCTCGGCCGCCTCGATGGTCACCAGGTCGGCGCGGGTGGCCGCCTGGAAGCGCTTGCGGCCGGTGATCCAGCCGTTGAAGCCCTCCAACGCGCGGTTCAGCGGTTCCACCTTGCGGAAGCGGCAGCAGGCGTCGGGGTTGGTGCGCCACAGCAGGCCGTCGGCGTCGCGGGTGGCCACATCCTCGGGCAGCGGCTTGATCTCGCGGGCGTCGGTCAGGCCCAGGCGCGCCACCAACTCGCGGCGATAGCGCAGGGTCTCGCCGAACAGCTTGCCGGTGTTCAGGAATAGGACCGGCGTCGCCGGATCGATCTCCGCCACCATGTGCAGCAGCACGGCGGATTCCGCCCCGAAGGAGGAGACCAGCGCGATCTCGCCCTTCAGGTCCCGGGTCAACAGGGGTTCCAGCAGCGCCGGGCCCGTCAGGCCGGCGTAGGTCCGGGCCAGGTCGGCCGCCCGGTCGCCCACCCCGGTCACGCCGCGTGCTCCGTCGTCTTGTGGCGCGACAGGCGCGCCATGGACAGGGGGCCCGCCACCGAGACCTGGTAGGCGGTGCTGATCTCGGTCAGGGCGTGGGCCCACAGGGCCGGGTCGCGGCCCTCGGGGATTTCCACCTGGGTCACGCCGCAGCGGACCAGGGCCAGGTACTGGTCAGGCAGGGTGTGGCCCACGGCGCGGATGACCCCGCGATAGCCCAGGTGCTCGCGCAACTCGCGGGCGATGGTGAAGCCGCGGCCGTCGCGGAACTTGGGGAAGTCCAGCGCCACCAGGGCGAAGTCCGCCAGGTGGTCGGCGATGTCCTTGGGGTGCTGGCTGCTGGCCAGGAAAATGCCCAGGCCACCATTGCGGCCCACCAGGCTGGCGCGGTCCTTGAGGAATCGGGCCAGGCTGACGATGACCGGCACGTCCGCCGCCGGCAGGGCGTCGTCATCACCCAGGCGCACCCAGGCGTCGTCGACCAGCATTCCGGAGTCAATGAGCGGCATAGACCTTGTCCTTGAACGGGGTATGACCGATGCGGGCCAGGGTGTCGAGGAAGCGTTCCCCGTCCTGACGCCGGTCCAGATAGACGCCGACCACGGCGTCGATGGCGTCAAGCGTCTCATCCGCCGACAGGGCCGGGCCCATGATGTCGCCGATGGCGCCCACCTCGGCGGCTGAGCCGCCCAGCGTCAGCTGGTAGGCCTCGACCCCCTTCTTGTCGACGCCCAGGATGCCGATGTGGCCGACGTGGTGATGGCCGCAGGCGTTGATGCAGCCGCTGATCTTGATCTTCAACTCACCGATGTCGTGCTGCCGGTCCAGATCCGCGAAGCGCTCGGAAATGCGCTGGGCCAGCGGGATGGAGCGGGCGTTGGCCAGGGCGCAATAGTCCAGGCCGGGGCAGGCGATGATGTCGGTGATCAGGCCGGAATTGGCCTCGCCGAAACCGATGTCGGCCAGCGCCTTCCACAGGGCCGGCAGGTCGTCCTGGCGGACATGGGCCAGCACCAGGTTCTGCTCGTGCGTCACCCGGATTTCGCCGAAGCTGTAGCGGTCGGCCAGGTCGGCGATGACGTCCATCTGGTCCGCCGAGACGTCGCCCGGGATGCCGCCCGCGGGCTTCAGGGTGATGGTGGCGATGGCGTAGCCGGGCTGGCGATGGACGGCGACGTTGGTGCGGACCCAGCGGTTGAAGGCCTGGTCCTCCAGCCGCGCCCGGGCCAGGATGCCGGAGATGGGCTCCAGCGCCTCATAGGGCTGGCTGGCGAAACGGGCGCGGATGCCGTCCAGGATGGCCGGCTCCAGCCGGTACTGGGCCACCGGCATGCGGGCGAACTCGGCCTCCACCTCGTCGCGGAAGGCGTCGATGCCCAGCTCGTGCACCAGGATCTTGATGCGCGCCTTGTAGATGTTGTCGCGCCGGCCATAGGCGTTGTAGACGCGCAGGACCGCCTCCAGATAGGCGATCAGCTCATCCTCGGGCAGGAAGTCGCGCAGCTTCTTGGCGATGAAGGGGGTGCGGCCCAGGCCGCCGCCGACATAGACCTCGAAGCCGACGGTACCATCGGCGTCGCGCTTGGCGATCAGGCCCACGTCGTGGATGCAGATGGCGGCGCGGTCGGCGCTGCTGCCGGTGATGGCGATCTTGAACTTGCGCGGCAGGAACGAGAATTCCGGGTGCAGCGTCGACCACTGGCGCAGCACCTCGGCATAGTGGCGGGGGTCCACCACCTCATCGCTGGCGACACCGGCGAACTGGTCCGAGGTCACGTTGCGGATGCAGTTGCCGCTGGTCTGGATGGCGTGCATGTCCACCTCGGCCAACAGGTCCAGGATGGCCGGCACGTCCACCAGCTTGATCCAGTTGAACTGCAGGTTCTGGCGGGTGGTGAAGTGGCCGAAGCCCTTGTCGTACTGCCGGGCGATGCGGCCGAACTGGCGCACCTGGCGGCTGGTCAGGATGCCGTAGGGCACGGCGATGCGCAGCATGTATGCGTGCAACTGCAGGTACAGGCCGTTCATCAGGCGCAGCGGCTTGAACTCGTCCTCCGTCAGCTCACCGGCCAGGCGGCGGGCCACCTGGCGGCGGAACTGCTCCACCCGCTCCTTCAGGAAATCGCGGTCCACCTGGTCGTAGTGGTAGATGCCGGCATGGCTGGGCAGGCCGTTGGCGGGCGGGTCGATCTGGCGGGCGGCGGCGGAGGGGCTCATGACGGCAAGCTCGATATGGTCTTCATTCATGCGGGAACGGGCGCGCGGGACTGTTCAGGCGGCGGCGGGCACGGCGTCGATGCTGGGGCCGGCGGCGCGGATCCATTCCCGCGTCTTCAGGGGGCGGGGGCCGGCGGCTTCCACCGCCACGTCCACGGCGTAGGGTTCCACCACCTCCTGACGGGCGGCGGACGCGCGGGCGATGCCCAGGGCCGCCTCCACCGACGACGCGTCGGCCTGCACCTGGGCGTCGGCCACGCCGGTCGACCAGTCGCCGGCGGCGGTCAGCCAGACGACGGCGCCGTCCTGCAGGCGGTTGGCGGTGACGACCTTGGGGGCGTCGGTAACGCGGGCCATGGTGCGGTTCCTCTCAGACGGCGGCTTTGAAACCCGTGCCCGGGGTCGTGTCCGCATCGCGGCCCGGAACGGGAAGGGTGGTCAGGATGTCGGTCGCGACCTTGGCCGGATCGGCCAGTGTCACGACCTCCCCCACCAGGATCAGGGCGGGGCCGGTCAGGCCGGCGGCCAGGGCCCCCAGCCGGGCCAGCGTCCCGACGATCAGGGTCTGGTCCGGCCGGGTGCCATTTTCGACCAACGCGACCGGGGTGCCTGGCGCCTTGCCGGCGGCGATCAGGCGATCGGCCACCAGGCCGGCCTTGCTCAGGCCCATGTAGATGGCCAGGGTGTGGTCCAGGCGCGCCAGCGCTGTCCAGTCGATGGCGGGTTCCGACGGCGTTCCATCGCCCCGCCCGCCGTGCGCGGCGCCATGCGCGGTCACCAGCGTGATGCCCTGGGCCAGGCCGCGATGGGTCAGGGGAATGCCGGTCGCGGCGGCGCAGCCCACGGCGGCGGTGATGCCGGGCACCAGCTCCACCGCCACGCCGGCGGCGCGCAGCACGGCCATCTCCTCACCACCCCGGCCGAAGATGAAGGGGTCGCCGCCCTTCAGCCGCACGACGCGGTGGCCGGCCTGGGCCTCGCGCACCAGGATGGCGTTGATCTCATCCTGGCTGACGGTGTGGCAGGACTTGGACTTGCCGACATAGACGCGGCGGGCGTCGCGGCGGACGTAGTCCAGGATGCGGTCGTCCACCAGCTTGTCATGCACCACCACGTCGGCGTTCTGCAGCACGCGCAGGGCGCGCAGGGTCAGCAAATCCGGGTCGCCCGGGCCGGCGCCCACCAGGGCGACGGAGCCGCCCTCGATGGCGGCGGCCGCGGCGTCGCTGTTCAGGGTCTTCACCAGCTGCTCGTGCGCCCCGGCCTCGTCCCCGGCCAGGAACCGCTGGGCGATGGGGCCGTCGATTACCCGTTCCCAAAACCGGCGGCGCGCGGTCTCGTCGGATTTCACGGAGCGGACGGCGGTACGGAAGCCATCGAGGAAGGTGGCCAGCCGGCCCAGGCCCGGCTCCAGCGCCGCCTCGATGCGGGCGCGCAGGCGGCGCGCCAGGACGGGGGAGGTGCCGCCGGTGGAAATGGCGACCGTGATGGGGCTCCGGTCCACGATGGCCGGCATGATGAAGGTGGACAGGGCCGGGCGATCCGGCACGTTCACCAGCAAGCCTCTGGCCCGCGCCAGCTCCGCCACCGCCGCCGCCTCGTTCTCATTCTCGCCGGCGGCGAACACCAGGGTGACGCCATCCAGGTCATGGGCGGCGAAGGGGCGGCGGCGCACCTCGGCGGCCAGCGCGCCCAAGTCGGGGTGGACCTCGGGCGCCACCACCACCAGGCGGGCGCCCCGGCCATCCGCGCCGGACCCCGCCACCAGGCGCGCCTTGCGCAGGGCCAATTCCCCCCACCGACGATCAGCACCGTCTGGCCGGACAGCGTCAGGAACAGGGGGAAGGCGGCGGGCATTGTACGAAATATTCCTGTGAAAGCGTCAATGTTCCCTCATAATGTGTTCGTAAACGGCATGTTTGTCGAGGTTCAAGCATCCTGGCATCGGGATAGCCCTAGGCCGCGCTCCACCGTGGTGCTCTCAGCCTCGGGTTATGGAAAACCATTTCCCTTCAAGCGTCTGTGACAAAATTGCGGGGAAGGGCGACGGAGACGGCGCGCGGGCAGGACGGGTCCCGCAACACTGCCATGCGCTGGCATGGTGTAATCCGCCTCCGATTCCACATGGGCAATTTGGTTAATTGGCGGCGATCCAGGCAAAGCCTTGGCTTGGCGGGACATTCGGGCGCCAAGGAACCAGCGCGCCTCATAATAACATCAATTAAATGTTATTAATGTTTCGGTTGACACAGATTGCGGTGTCGTTTGTCATGGGCGTCAACAGCGCGGATGGGGGTGCGGTGTCCTGTCACAGGGAATGCATCCTCCTCCGCCGGATCGGCCGCCGGGCCGGGGCTAGAACTACTAGGGGGAATCCGAATGCATCGCAGAACACTGTTGACCGCTATGGCGGGTGCCGCCGGCGTGGCCATGCTGGGATCGGTGCGCGCGCGCTCCGCCTCGCAGCTGCTGAACGTTTCCTATGACCCGACGCGCGAATTCTACAAGGAATACGCCGACCTGTTCGCCAAGGAATGGGCCAAGGCCTCGGGCGGCGACCAGGTGAGCGTCAACACCTCGCACGGCGGGTCGGGCAAGCAGGCCCGTGCCGTCATCGACGGGCTGGAGGCCGACGTGGTCACCCTGGCGCTGGCCTACGACATCGACGCCATCGTCGAGAATGGCGGCCTGATCGACAAGGACTGGCAGAAGCGCCTGCCTTTCAACTCCACGCCCTACACCAGCACCATCGTGTTCCTGGTGCGCAAGGGCAACCCCAAGGGCATCAAGGACTGGCCGGACCTGCTGAAGCCGGGGGTGGAGGTCATCACCCCCAATCCCAAGACGTCCGGCGGCGCCCGCTGGAACTACCTGGCGGCCTGGGGCTACGCCCGCGCCAAGGGCGGTGACGCCGCGGCCCGCGACTTCATCAAGGCGCTGTTCAAGAAGGTCCCGGTGCTGGACACCGGGGCGCGCGGCGCCACCACCACCTTCGTGCAGCGCGGCCTGGGCGACGTGCTGCTCGCCTGGGAGAATGAGGCCTATCTGGCCATCCAGGAACTGGGCCCGGGCGAGTTCGAGCTGGTGACCCCGTCCGTTTCCGTCCTGGCGGAGCCGCCGGTGGCCGTGGTGGACAAGGTGGTGGACCGCCATGGCACCCGCCGGGTGGCGGAGGCCTACCTGCAGACGCTGTACACCCAGCCGGCGCAGATCCTGGCCACCAAGCACTTCTACCGCCCGCGCGACCCGGTGGTCCTGCAGGAGGTGGTGAACAAGTTCGCCAAGGTGGAGCTGTTCGATATTTCGACCTTCGGCGGCTGGCACGACGCGCACAAGGCCCACTTCGCCGACGGCGGCACCTTCGACCAGCTGTACCAGCCGGGCTGAGGCGCCGCGCCATCGCGGCACTGATCAGCGACGCCGCCGTCCGGGATGCCGGGCGGCGGCGCTTGGCATTTAGGCGTAGAGGGCCGCCCCCGTCTTCCGGACCCACCACCCTGGCGCTAAGGTCACCGGACATAAGGCCCCCGGGGCCGTGAAGGGGAGGGACGGGAATGCGCAAGGGAGTCTTCGCCGGCGGGGCCGGACTGTGGCTGGCGATCATGATGGCGGCGGCGCCCGCCGTGGCCCAAGTGGCGGCCCAGACAGCGGCGACCCAGATGGCGGCGACCCAGACGGCGCCCACGCCCAAGGCCTTGGAACTGGCCGGCGCACTGGCGGACAGGGTCAACGCCGACGACCTGATGCAGCAGGTCCTGGGCGCCACGGTGCAGCCGTTGACCTTCAACCTGAAGGCCGCCAACCCGGGACGCGAGGCCGATGTCGACGCGCTGTTCGAGCACACGCTGCTGCCGGAGTTCCGCAAGGCCATGGCGCCGGTCATCGACGGCTACGCCCAGGCCTACGCCGCGCGCTTCACCGAGGCGGAGCTGGCGGCCATCCTGGCCTTCTACGACTTGCCGGTGGGAGCCAAGATGCTGAAGGAGATGCCCGGCGTGCAGCAGCGGGGCCGGGCCCGGGCGCAGGCCGTGCTGCCCCAGGCATTGGGTCCCGTCCTGGGCGACTTCATCACCGCCTGCAAGGGCAAGGGCCTGACCATCCCCCAGGGGTGAGGTGGCTGCCCCTCGCGGGGTCACGCAAGAGTTTTTTTCCAGGCCGTCTTGGCGGTGGCGCTACACCGCCGCTGCTTTTAAGATGGAACCCGGCCAGCCCGCGCCGGTTGGTCCGGGTTCCGGCCTCGCGCCCCTTTGAGCCGGACTCCGGTGGCCCCGCCCGCCGCCCCTGCCAAGAGGGTGGGCCCCGTCGCCCATCGCGACGCTGGCATGCTGCGACTGCAAACGGCTCTCAATTTTTATAATTGGAATTATTCTAAGATGCCGGTATGGTCCTGTTCGTCGGTAGGGCGAACGCCGCAGGGCTCCGGACGGAGCCCCGGCCCGGGCGCCCCGCCGAACGCGATTGCCAATCCGTAACTGACTGATTTCAACCAGCCAAGGAATTAACGATGTCCCTCATCAATACCGAAGTGAAGCCCTTCAAGGCGACCGCTTACCACAACGGCAAGTTCGTGCCCGTGACCGAAGCCGACCTGAAGGGCAAGTGGTCCGTGGTGGTGTTCTACCCGGCCGACTTCACCTTCGTGTGCCCGACCGAGCTGGGCGACCTGGCTGACAACTACGCCGAGTTCCAGAAGCTGGGTGTGGAGATCTACGGCGTGTCGACCGACACCCACTTCACCCACAAGGCCTGGCACGACACCTCCGACACCATCGCCAAGGTGCAGTACCCGCTGGTCGGCGACCCGACCGCCACCCTGGCCCGCAACTTCGACGTCCTGATCGAGGAAGAGGGCCTGGCCCTGCGCGGCACCTTCGTGATCAACCCCGAAGGCCAGATCAAGCTGTGCGAGATCCACGACAACGGCATCGGCCGTGACGCGTCGGAACTGCTGCGCAAGGTGAAGGCCGCCCAGTACGTGGCCAGCCACCCCGGCGAAGTGTGCCCGGCCAAGTGGACCGAGGGTGCCGAGACCCTGAAGCCGTCCCTGGACCTGGTCGGCAAGATCTGATCCCCCGGGATTTGATCTGCCCAGATTCTGGTTTGCATCCGTTGATGCCGGGACCGGGACGGTGACGTCCCGGCCCTGTCCGGGGGCCTCATCCGCCCCCGGACGCCCCGGGCCTGTTGCCTGGGGCCTTAACGCCGGGGCCCGCGACTCCGCGAGAGGCGCGCCCGCTTGAACAGCCCGCCTGTGACATTACGTTTCAAATCGCACCTGGCCGCCGCATCCCGGCGCCGGTGACCGCCCCCTCTTTGCCCGCCCTTTCCCCCAATCGCCCTTTCCCCCAATCTCCGCCAGAAAGCCCGCCCCGATGTTGGACGCCAATCTCAAGACCCAATTGAAGGCCTATCTGGAACGGGTGAAGCAGCCGATCGAGATTGTTGCTTACCCGGACGATAGCGCCACCTCCCGCCAGATGATGGAGCTGCTGGCCGATATCGCCGAAGCCTCCCCCCTGGTGAACATCAACGAGAACGTGGACGGCGCCGGCCGCCGCCCGTCCTTCACCGTCAACCGCCCGGCCGGCGACATTGGCATCCGCTTCAGCGGCCTGCCCATGGGCCACGAGTTCACCTCGCTGGTGCTGGCGCTGCTGCAGGCCGGCGGCTATCCGCCCAAGGTCAGCGACGAGGTCATCGCGCAGATCAAGGCCATCGAGGGCGACTACCACTTCGAAACCTTCATCTCGCTGACCTGCCACAACTGCCCGGACGTGGTGCAGGCGCTGAACCTGATGGCGGTGCTGAACCCCCGCATCCGTCATGAGATGATCGACGGCGGCGTCTTCCAGGATGAGGTGACCAAGCGCCAGATCATGGGCGTGCCGGCCATCTTCCTGAACGGCGAACCCTTCGGCCAGGGCCGCATGGACCTGGAGGAAATCCTGGCGAAGCTGGATACCAGCTCCGTCGCCCGCGAGGCCGCCAAGATCGACGCCAAGGATCCGTTCGACGTGCTGGTGGTGGGCGGTGGCCCCGCCGGCGCCGCGGCCGCCATCTACGCCGCCCGCAAGGGCATCCGCACCGGCATCGTGGCGGAGCGCTTCGGCGGCCAGGTCATGGACACGCTGGGCATCGAGAACTTCATCTCCGTCACCGCGACGGAGGGGCCCAAGCTGGTCCGCAGCCTGGAAGAGCATGTCCGCACCTATGAGGTGGACATCATGAACCAACAGCGCGCCAAGGCCCTGGCCACGGTCGGCGGGCTGCACGAGGTGACGCTGGAAAGCGGCGCCAAGCTGAAGGCCAAGGCCCTGATCCTGGCCACCGGCGCCCGCTGGCGCGAAATGAAGGTGCCGGGCGAGGAACAGTACAAGACCAAGGGCGTGGCCTTCTGCCCGCACTGCGACGGCCCCCTGTTCAAGGGCAAGCGCGTGGCGGTGATCGGCGGCGGCAACTCCGGCGTCGAGGCGGCCATCGACCTGGCCGGCATCGTCGCCCACGTCACCCTGCTGGAGTTCGACAGCCAGCTGCGCGCCGACGCCGTGCTGGTGACCAAGCTGAAGAGCCTGGCCAACGTCACCATCCTGACCCAGGCCCAGACCACCGAGGTCACGGGCGACGGCAACAAGGTGAACGGCCTGGTCTACAAGGATCGCGCCTCGGGCGAGACGCATCGCCTGGCGTTGGAGGGCATCTTCGTGCAGATCGGCCTGCTGCCCAACACCGACTGGCTGCGCGGCAGTGTCGAGCTGACCCAGCGGGGCGAGGTGATCGTGGGCCACCATGGTGAGACGTCCGTTCCCGGCATCTTCGCCGCCGGCGACGTCACCACCGTGCCCTACAAGCAGATCATCATCGCCATGGGCGAAGGGGCCAAGGCGTCGCTGGGCGCCTTCGACCACCTGATCCGCAGTTCCGTCCAGGCCGCCTGAGTCGCGACAGTATAAAGTACAGCGCCCACCTGTGGTGGCGTCGGCCGACGCCGGCACCCCCTCCCAGGTGGGCGTTTTCATTGGGGTCAGTTGTCTGATAGGGCGGCTTTCAGGTCTGGCATCACGCGCCGCATGTAGTCATCGAACAACGGGACGGTGAAGGCGGTATCCCCATGGGATGGGGAATAGATCATGCCTTTGCGGATTAACGCGCTGCGCGTCGGCGCTACGGAGGTGACCTTGACACCCAGCTTTTCCGCTATGTCGCCTGACCGATGTTTACCATGCCCGAAATCGGCCAGCGCCCGCATGTAGCGCCGCTCAGCTGGCGTGCAACGATCAAAACGAACTTTGAAGAAGCTTTGATCCAGTTCAGCAATGGCCAGGTCCTTAGCCTTGCGCGCATCAGACTCGGTGATCGTATCGCCGTGGGCGACGTTCCAGGCTTCATAGGCCCATTGCTGCAGAAAGTACGGATACCGTTCGGTATCTTTTAGGATGATCTCTATTGCCGCAGAAGTGAAGACTGCCCCCTCATCATGAGCTGGTTTTTGGATAGCCAGGGCGGCTTCATCCGCAGCCAGCGCCCCTATTTCTGGAAAGCGGAACAGACGCTCCGCATAGGACTTGGAGTTTCCAGCCAGCGCGACGATTTGGGGCAAGCCGGCACCCACCAGCAAGATTGGCAATTGCCGTTGAGTGGTGCGGTGCATGGACATGATCAAGGCGCTGAATTCACGCGGATCCAGGTACTGCATCTCATCCATGAAAAGGACTACAGGACAATTCGCAGCCTTGGCCGCTTCACCAATCGCGGCGATAAGGTCAGGAAGATCGGCTTCGATATTTCCACTATCGGCAAGCCCGGGCTCGGGGCCAATCGTTAGGCCGAAATCGATGTCGCTTATGCTAACTTTAAGACCGTTCAGGAAACCTTTCAGTCCATGCAGACCCCGCCTCGCTTTCTCAATGGCGCCCTCAACCAGGCTCAGAGAATAAAGGATGGAGCGTAAACTGGGGGCCAATAATTCAGGTAATGACTTTCCCTCATGAGCTTCAATGAAGGCTGTCTTGAATTTGAGGTTTTCAGCTTCTTCGTTGAGCTTGTTGAGGAGTACCGTTTTGCCGACGCCCCGTAGTCCAACCAGAATCACGCTCTGAGCAGGCCGACCGGAAGCCGTGCGCTGTAAGGCGACCAAGCCGCTTGAAATGACATCCGCACGACCGGCGAGTTCCGGCGGCGGCGTGCCAGCGCCTGGGGCATAGGGATTCCGCACGAGGTCCATTCTGAGCGACCTTAGCCATTTATAGCGAGATTCCACTATAACTCCCTAAGGGCGCATTTCAAGGGAGTTTAGGTATTTATAGTGAGATTCTTCTATAAAGGCCTAAACTCCCTATGGTTCGGTTCAAGGACCGCGTCGGGGCATCAGAATAGATGACTCGCCCTTTGCCTCCTTCGTAAACTGGCGCCCTGACCCCTGTCCCGGACCTTTCGCCCCCATGTCCCATCCCGGCTTCATCCACCTGCGCACCCACTCCGCCTATTCGCTGTCCGAGGGGGCGATCAAGGTGAAGGAGCTGGTGAAGCTGTGCACCAAGAACGCCATGCCGGCGGTGGCGGTGACGGACACCGGCAACCTGTTCGGCAGCCTGGAATTCGCCATGGCGGCGTCGGACGCGGGCGTGCAGCCCATCGTCGGCTGCCAGATGTGGATCGGCCGCTGGGGCCCCGCCGCCACCACGCGCGGGCCGCAGCGCCCCGGCACCTTCGGCGCCGACCAGCTGGTGCTGCTGGCCCAGAACGCCACGGGCTACGCCAACCTGATGGAGCTGATCAGCAAGGCGTACATGGAGACGGAGCCGGGGTTGGAGCCCCAGGTGTCCATGGCGGCGCTGGACGGCCACAGCGACGGGCTGATCGCGCTCACCGGCGGCATCCACGGCGGGGTGGGGCGCCTGTTGCTGGAGGGCCAGGCGCCGGCCGCGACCGAGTTGCTGCTGGAACTGAAGCGCCTGTTCCCCGGGCGGCTCTATGTCGAGCTGATGCGGCATGACAAGGATACGGCCATCGGCCGGGCGGAGCAGCGCATCGAGGGCGCGCTGGTCGACCTGGCCTATGCCCACGACCTGCCGCTGGTCGCCACCAACGACTGCTACTTCGCCACCGCCGACATGTACGAGGCGCACGACGCCCTGCTGTGCATCGCCGACGGCGCCTTCATCATGCAGGACGACCGCCGCCGCCTGACGCCCGACCACTACTTCAAGAGTGCCCAGGAGATGCGGGCGCTGTTCGCCGATCTGCCGGAGGCGGTGGACAACACGGTGGTGGTGGCCCAGCGCTGCGCCTACATGCCGCGCAAGATCAACCCCATCCTGCCCAACTTCCCCACCGAGGAAGGCCGGACGGAGGCGGAGGAGCTGCGCGCCCAGGCCCACGACGGCCTGACCTTCCGCCTGAACCGCTATGTCTTCACGGCGGAGATGGGGGATGATGAGAAGGCGGACACGGAGAAGCGCTACCGCGAGCGTTTGGATTACGAGCTTTCCGTCATCGAGCGGATGAAGTTCCCCGGCTACTTCCTGATCGTGTCGGACTTCATCAAGTGGGCCAAGGACAACGGCATCCCCGTGGGGCCGGGCCGTGGCTCGGGCGCCGGCTCGCTGGTCGCGTGGTCGCTGCTCATCACCGACTTGGACCCCATCCGCTTTGGCCTGCTGTTCGAGCGTTTCCTGAACCCCGAACGCGTGTCCATGCCCGACTTCGACGTGGACTTCTGCCAGGACCGCCGTGACGAGGTCATCCGCTACGTCCAGGCCAAGTACGGCCACGACCGCGTGGCCCAGATCATCACCTTCGGTAAGCTGCAGGCCCGCGCCGTGCTGCGTGATGTCGGGCGCGTGCTGCAGATGCCCTATGGCCAGGTGGACCGCATCTGCAAGATGGTGCCCAACAACCCGGCCAACCCTGTCACCCTGCAAGAGGCGCTGGATGGCGAGCCGCTGTTGCAGGAGATGCGCCGCCAGGATGAGACGGTGGACCGCCTGATCGGCGTGGCGCTGAAGCTGGAAGGCCTGTACCGCCACGCCTCCACCCACGCCGCCGGCGTGGTGATCGGCGACCGCCCGCTGGACCAGCTGGTGCCACTGTACCGCGATCCCCGGTCGGACATGCCGGTCACCCAGTTCAACATGAAGTATGTGGAACTGGCCGGCCTGGTGAAGTTCGACTTCCTGGGCCTGAAGACCCTGACCGTGCTGCAGAAGGCGGTGGAGTTGATCCGGCCGCTCAATCCCGACCTGGACCTGCTGAACCTCGACCTCTACGACGAGAAGACCTACAGGCTGCTGGGCCGGGCCGAGGCCTCGGGCGTGTTCCAGCTGGAAAGCTCGGGCATGCGCGACGTGCTGCGCCGCATGAAGCCCAACCGCATCGAGGACATCATCGCGCTCGTGTCGCTGTACCGGCCGGGCCCGATGGACAACATCCCCAAGTACATCAAGGTCAAGGACGGGCAGGAAGAGCCCGACTACATGCATCCCTCGCTGGAGCCCATCCTGAAGGAGACCTTCGGGATCATGGTGTACCAGGAACAGGTGATGCAGATCGCCCAGGTGCTGGCCGGGTACAGCCTGGGCGGCGCCGACCTGCTGCGCCGCGCCATGGGCAAGAAAATTAAAGAGGAGATGGAGAAGGAACGCTCCAAATTCATCGAGGGCGCCACGGCGCGCGGGGTGGACGCGGACCAGGCGGGCCTGATCTTCGACCAGGTGAACAAGTTCGCGGGCTATGGCTTCAACAAGTCGCACGCCGCCGCCTACGCCCTGGTCGCCTACCAGACGGCCTACCTCAAGGCCAATTACCCGGTGGAGTTCATGGCCGCGTCAATGACGCTGGATTTGGGCAACACCGACAAGCTGAACCAGTTCCGCCAGGAACTGGATCGGCTGAAGATCAAGCTGCTGCCGCCGGACATCAACCGGTCGGGCGACATCTTCCGGGTGGAGAACCTGCCCAGCGGTGAGCGCGCCGTGCGCTACGCCCTGGCGGCGGTGAAGGGCGTGGGCGGACCGGCCATGGCGGCGGTGGTGGCGGAGCGCGATGCCAACGGCCCTTATCGCGACCTGTTCGACTTCGCCCGCCGCCTGGACAACAAGGTCATCAACAAGCGCCAGCTGGAGAATTTGGCCGCCGCCGGCGCCTTCGACAGCCTGGTGCCCAACCGCCACCAGGTTCATTCCGCCATCGAAATAATGCTGCGCTACGCCCAGGCCGAGGCGGCGGAGCGCGAGAGCGGCATGAACAGCCTGTTCGGCGCCTCCGCCCCGCTGAAGGCGCCGGAGCTGCCGCGCGTGGTGGATTGGGAGCCGCTGGAAAAGCTGCGGCACGAGTTCGAGGCCATCGGCTTCTACCTGTCGGCCCATCCGCTGGACGCCTTCGCGGCCCCCTTGGCCAAGCTGAAGGTGGTGCGCTTCGCCGATCTGCCGGGCATCGTGGCGCGCGGCGGCGGGTCCACCCGCTTCCGCATGGCCGGCATCGTCGTGGCCCGGCAGGAGCGCACGGCCAAGAGTGGCAACCGCTTCGCCTTCATCGGCATGTCGGATGCCTCTGGCGTCTATGAGGTGACGCTGTTCTCCGAGGCGCTGGCACCGGCGCGCGAGCATCTGGAGCCGGGCAAGGCCGTGCTGATGACGGTGGACGTGCAGCAGAACGGGGAGGAGCTGCGCCTGACCGGCAGCGGCGTGCAGCTGCTGGAGGATGAGGTCGCCAAGGTGGCGTCCGGTCTGCGGGTGACGCTGAAGGACCAGGCGCCGGTGGAGGGCCTGCAGACGGTGCTGAAGCGCCTGCCCTCCGGCCGGGGCAAAATCCACCTGATGGTGGAGGTCGACCGGCTGGAGGTGGAACTGGTGCTGCCCCAGGCCTACCAGATCAGCAGCGCCAGCCGGTCCGCCCTGCGCTCCATCCCCGGCGTCATCGACGTCCAGGACATCTGATTTCCCCAAATGAAAAGGGCGGCCCCCGTTATCGGGGCCGCCCCTTCAGGTCCGGCGCTTAGTTCATGGCGCCCTGCATGGCGCCGGCCTCACGCTGGCTGTCGGTCACGCCGGGCAGGGCGCACATGGTGCTGACCTCGACCCAGCCGCCCTGGCCCTTGTCGCTGACCGGGGCGTCGCCCTCGCCGGCGCGTAGGGCCGACTTGATCACCCACTGGCCGCCCTGGTTCTCGACCCAGGTGTCGATGCCTTCCACCCGGCCCTTGCCCTGCGGCATGCCGAACACCACCGGGGCGGTCCACACGCGCGGCTCCGTGCCTTCCAGGCAGGTGGGCTTGGGCACGGTGTCGCCCGGCTTCATGGCGGTGTTCACCTTGCCGGTGCCGGTGGAGATCATGCCCTTGGGCCGCACGATGTAGGTGTGGCTTTCGGTGCTGTAGGACTGGCTGGAGGTCGTGGTGGTGGTCGCCGGGCCGATCATGCCCTCGTCACCCATGGGGGCGGGCGGCGGCGAATTGGCCTCCGGCGGGGAAATCGTGTCGTTCGGGGTGTCGCCCGGGTTCATGGCGGTCTGGGCCAGGGCCGTGCCGCCGATCAGACCGGTGGCCAACAGCGTGGCCGCAAGCAAATGCATCCGCATGTCCATCTCCTTCGTCTTCGATCAGCCGGACCCGCATGGGGCGCGCCGCGTGTGCCTAAACCCCAAAGACCAGGGGAAGGTTCCCGCAATGCCCAGGGCGGCGGGAGGGCGGCGCCATCAACCGGGATCAGGGTCCGGTCTCGGTGAAACTTAGTGGTTCGCTACGCGGGCGGGGATAATACTCAAGTGTGCCCTGCGGTTACTTGTGCCGCCGGATTGTGTCCGTGATTGGGCCGAATCTGGATGGTGATGGGGCTTGTTTGTTACAAGCGGCGGGGCGGGTGGCGGCCACCGGCGAAAACCTCTGGGGCGCCGGCCGGGCCTCATGCCAGGATGGTCCGGATAAGAGGGGAGGATGAAATGCGACCACATGCCGAGGCCTACGCCGCGCGCGTCCGGTCGGCGGAGGCGGCGGCGGGCCTGATTCCCTCCGGGTCCCGCATCACGATGGGCCTGGGCGTGTCGCAGCCGCCCGCCCTGTTGCGCGCCCTGGCCCGGCGGGCGGAGGCGGGGCAGGTGGGCGACCTGTCGCTTTACTACCTGCTGGCCTTCGCCAACGCGGCCCCGCTGCTGCGGTCCGACCTGCGCCACCGCGTCCGGCCGGTCAGCCTGTTCCACGGCGGGCTGGAGCGCGCGCTGGACAAGGAGGCGGGGCCGCACGGCCTGCCGGTGGTGGATTTCATCCCCACCGCCTTCAGCCAGGCGCCGCATGTCCTCAGCCGGCAGGTGGACGTGGATGTGCTGCTGACCACCGTGGCGCCTATGGATGCGGACGGCTGCTTCAGCCTGGGCACCAACACCGACTATGCCCTGGCGGTATCACAGAGCGCCCGGCAGGTGATCCTGGAGGTGAACCCGGCCATGCCGCGCGCCCTGGGGAACTGCCGTATCCCCCTGGACCGGGTGACGGCGCTGGTGGAGAACCCGGTACCCCTGCTGGAGGTGCCGCCCGCCAAGATCAGGGAGAACGACAGGGCCATAGGCCGCCTGATCGCGGACCTGGTGGAGGATGGCGCCTGCCTGCAGATGGGCATCGGCGCCCTGCCCGACGCCGTGTGCGCCGCCCTGCACGACCGCCGGCACATGGGCATCCACACCGAACTGATGACCCCCGGCCTGGCGGAGCTGATGCGCCGGGGCGCGGTCGACAACAGCCGCAAGGCCATCCATGCCGGGCGGACGGTGTTCACCTTCGCCATGGGGGACCGGGCGCTGTACGACTTCCTGGACGGCAACCCGGACTGCGAGGCGCAGCCGGTGGACTATGTGAACAACCCGGCGGTGATCGCCCGGAACGACGGCGTGGTCTCCGTCAACGCCACGCTGGAGGTCGACCTGCAGGGCGCCTGCAATTCCGAATGCCTGGCCGGCTGGCAGTACAGCGCCGCAGGCGGGCAACTGGATTTCGTGCGCGGCGCCTCGGCGTCGACAGGGGGCAAATCCATCATCGCCTGCCATTCCACCGCCGCCGAGGGCACGGCCTCGCGCATCGTTCCCCGTCTTTCGGGGCCGGTGACCACGCCGCGCAACGACGTCCAGTACGTCGCCACCGAGTACGGGGTGGTGAACCTGCGCGGCCTGACGCTGGCGGAGCGGGCCCGGGCGCTGATCGGCATCGCCCATCCCGACTTCCGGGAAGGGCTGGAACGGGCGGCGCATGCCGCCGCCCGGGGGTGCTAGCAGGCGCTTACGAGGCTTTGGCCGGTTCCGCAGCCCGGGCCGGCAGGCCGATCTCCTCCGGCGTGGGGTCGTAGGCGTTGACGTGGGGGATGCGGGCCTGCAAGCGGCCCAGCAGGTTGATCAGGGTGTCAACCTCGCGCGGGCTGAGATCGGCCAGCAGGCGCCGCTCCCGCTCCAGCGCCATGACCAGGATGCGGTCGTGCAGGTCGCGGCCGGCCACGGTCAGGGCGGCCTCGCGGCCCCTCGGCTCCGCTGGGCGGAACTGGATCAGGCCGCGATCCTCCATCAGGGCATAGCTGCGGCTGACGGCGGCCTTGTCCATGCCGATGATCTGGCAGATGCGGGCGGCGGTGCACCACGGCTCCGCCACCAGGTGGACGATGATGCGCCACTCCACCACCCCGATGCCGAAGTGCTTGAAGTATAGGCGCGAGGCGCCGCTGGACAGCTTGTTGGCGATGGAATTCAGGAAGGCCGGGACATAGCGTTCCATATCCAGCTTGGGGCCCATGTCCAGGGTCAGGTCGCTGACCGGCAGCGCCACCGGCTGCGGGCGGGGAAGGGGCATGGTGGGTCCTGTTCCTCATGCGTGACCCCGTCTTCGGGGGGTCTTGTTCCCACTAACGCCTGGGCGCGGCGGCATCTGCGGCCCCGTTTCCAAGCTTGTGATCACAATGACCTTGGCACCATGGCCCGGAATGCACAAGGCCTGGTGAACGGACCGAACCATTCACCAGGCCTTGAGGGTTACGCTTCTAATCCGAACGTCAGGGGGCTCACTTGGCGTCGTAATCCGGAATGGACGGGAACTGGTCCGGGTCCGTCTTGCCGTTGCGGATGTAGTTGTTCTGTCGCTGGCGGTACAGCGAGCGCATGGTGGCGTAATAGTCCACGCTGTTGCGCTTCACGTCGTCCAGCACGTCCAGGTACTGGGCGCGCAGGTCGACGGCGTAGACGCCGGCGCGGGTGTAGCTGGCCCAATCGTCGTGGGTATTGCTGAGGTAGCGCGACACGGGGTCGCCATAGGCCTCGATACCGAAGCCCACGGCGTCACGCAGGGTGGAGGAGCCCAGGACGGGCAGCACCAGGTAGAAGCCCTCGGGCACGCCCCAGACCGCCAGCGTCTGGTCGAAGCTCTCATACTCGTAGGTCAGGCCATGGTCGCCCGCCACGTCGATCAGGCCACCCAGTCCGATGGTGGAATTGATGAGGAAGCGCTCGGTGGCGACCTCGGCCCCGTCCCAGTCGCCCTGCAACAGCTTGTTGGCCAGCGTCAGGGGGGAGCGCAGGTTCCACAGCACGTTGCGGATGCCCGTCTGGGCGAAGTCCGGCATCACCGTGCGGTAGACCTTGGCGGCCGGGCGCAGCAGCACCGTGTCCACGCCCTCGTTGAACCAGAAGATGGCGCGGTTCATGCCCTCCAGCGGGTCGTTGGCGTCCTCCTCCTGGGCGGAGGCGATGGCGGCGCGCGCTTCCGCCGTCTTGGCCTCGGCCACCTCGGTGCGGGCGCCGTCGCCGTCTGGCGCCGGGGCGTCGGGCGTAGCCGCCGCCTGCGGCGGCTGCGGCAGGGTTTCCTGGGCGTGGGCGCCGGTGGACAGCGGCATGGGCAGGGCCAGCATGCCCAGCAGGGCGGCGGCCTTCAGGCCCAGGCGCCGGTGCGACCGGGCGGGAACGGTGGTGGACGCGACGGGGGAACCGGGACGCAGCATCGGGGGGATGCCTCCAGCAGCGGGATAGGAACGGCCGGAACCGGCCGGAGGGGTGGGACGCCGACTGGGCAGGGGCATGGGGGCCCCGCTCAATACGGAGGGGACGGCGCGATCGTGTCTCGCCGCCACCGACTTAACCATAACGGTGCGCCCGCCCGGTCAAAATGGGAAAATCAGGCGCCCTGTTGCCGCGTGCGCATGGCGGCTTTGCCATTTAGGGGGCGTTGTAAAAGCGTTGTTTACCAACGGGGCAGGCCAAATCATGCTGCGGACGGTCGGCGTTGCCGCGTGAAGCCCGACAGTTCGCGGGGCTTCGCGCGTGCAAGGGCCGGTTACCCGCGCCGCGCCAGTGCTGGAATCCCGCGTCGCCCGGGGGGCCGGACGGCGGTTCAGGCCGTGTCAAGACAGCGCGTTCCGCGCAACATGAAGGAACACCCGATGCACCGTCCTTCCGCCCGCCGCCACCCCTCGGTCCGCCCGGCCCTTCTTCGCCCGGCTCTTCTGGGCGTCCTGGCGCTGACGGCGGCATGTTCCAGCCACAAGACCTTCTACACCGTCACCACCCCCCTGGGGCAGACGCTGGGCCGCACCACGTCGGAGGACGCGGCCAAGGTGTCGCTGCGCGCCTGGTTCAACCGTGTGGACACGAACCAGGACGGCAAGCTCTCGCGGGAGGAATTCCAGGCGGAGGCCGACGCCGTCTTCGCGCATTACGACCTGAACGGTGATGGCGCCCTGAACGTGACCGAGCTGGAGAAGGTGCGCCAGGCGGATCGCATGGCCCTGATGGGGCATGGCGGCTCCCGGGGCGGCCCCGAGGGGGGACCCGATGGCGCGCCGGGTGCCGGTCCCGAGGGCGCCCCGCCTGATGGCGCCCCTCCCGGCGGTGCCCCCCCCAGCGGGGGTCGCGGGCCCGGCGGCATGGGCGGGGGCATGGGCGGTGGCCGGGGCGGGGTCGACCCCATCATGGCGGCCGACACCAACCTGGACTTCCGCGTGACTCGGGATGAGTTCCGGGCCTATGCCCGCGCCCTGTTCGAGGTCATCGACGCCAACCACGACGGCCAGCTGACCATCGAGGAGATCGAGAAGGTCGACCTCAGCACCCAGGAGCCGGGCGGCCGGGGCGGCGGTGGCGGCATGGGCGGTGGCGGCCGGCATGGCGGCGGTCGCGGCGGCATGGGCGGCGGCATGGGCGGCGGTGGTCCCGGGGGCATGTAATTCCCAAGGCCGTGGGCGATGAAGGCGGTCGAAATCGGCCGCCGGAATCGGGTAATGTCGTCGCCGATCAAGCATTTGGCCGCCCGCCCGGCGGTCGCCCTTCGGAAGGACGCCCATGGACCGGTGGATCGAAAGCGTGCTGTTCGCCAGCCGCTGGCTGCTCGCCCCCCTTTACATCGGCCTGGTGGTCGCCCTGTTGCTGCCCCTGGCGGGCTTCGTCCATGAGCTGTGGGAGCTGATCAACCATCTGGCCAGCGCCACCTCGCATGAGATCATCCTGGGCCTGCTGTCGCTCATCGACCTGTCGCTGATCGCCAACCTGGTGCTGATGGTGATCTTCGCCGGCTATGAGAATTTCGTCTCCAAGATCAGCGTGGCCAGCCATCACGACCGCCTGGAATGGATGGGCGAGGTCGACTTCGGCGGGCTGAAGCTGCGCCTCATCGCCTCCATCGTCGCCATCTCCGGCATCCAGCTGCTGCGCGCCTTCATGAGCGTCAGCGACTACAGCGATCGCGACCTGATGTGGTCCACCGTCATCCATGTGGTGTTCGTCATGTCCGGCGTGTTGCTGGCCCTGATGGACTACCTGACGGAAAAGGCCCACAAGCTGGGGCATTGAGGCGGGTTCCTCAGACGCCGGCAGGCCCATCCGGGCCTTTGGCTTGTCCTCGATTTCCAGTTCGCCTTCGGCTCCCCACAAATCTCCGGCGGCCCCGCTTGGGGCCTACAGCGGCATGGGAATCATGCCGCTGGTGAGCTGGGTAACAGTGGGTGCCGATCGGTGCGCCTTCAGCGCCGCCGCCACCTGGCGGATGACGGGGGCCCAGTCGCCTTGCCGTTCCTGGCGTAACAGGCGGGTGGCCGGGTACCAGGGCGTGTCCTGACCGCCCAGGCGCCAGCGCCAGTCGGGGGCGTAGGGCAGCAGCAGCCAGACGGGCCGGCCCAGCGCCCCCGCCAGATGCGCCACCGCCGTGTCCACGGTGATCACCAGGTCCAGCCCGGCCACCAGGGCGGCGGTGTCGGTGAAGCCGTCCAGCGCGATGTCGGCGATACCCAGGGCGGACAGCATCTCCTCATCGCCGCGCCGACGGTCGGTCTGCACCGGCACCAGCGTCACGCCCGGCAGGGCCGCCAGGGGCCCGGCCAGATCGGCCAGGGGCACGCTGCGCAGCCGGTCGGCCCGGTGCTTGGGATTGCCCGACCAGGCGATGCCGATGGTGAGGGTTCCGGGGGCCCGCCGCTCCCGCCAGGCGCGGGTCCGGTCGGGGTCGGCGGTAAGATAGGGCGCCGGCGTCGCCAGCCCGGCGGCGTCGCGAACCCCCAGGGCGGCCGGTAGGCTCATCAGCGGCGCGTGCAGGTCGAAGGCGGGCAGGGGGCGCCCCCGCGCCATGACCTCCACGACGGCACCCCCGTCCTGGACCAGGCCGTCGCGCATCAGGGCCAGCAGGGGCGGCTGCACCTCTGCCACCACGCGGCCGTCGGCGGGCAGGCGGCCCAGGAAGCGGGCGAATTGCAGGGTGTCACCCAGGCCCTGCTCGGCATGCACCAGCAGGGTGCGGCCGGCGAGATCCTCCCCCCGCCATTCGGGCACGGTGAAGCCGCGATCCGCCAATTCGTCGACACCGCCGCGCCAGCGCCAGGCATAGGCCGGCCAGCCCCGCGCGTCGTCGCCGGCCAGCAGCCAGGCCAGCGCCTGGTTGAAGCGCACCACGCCGTTGTCGGGGGCCAGGGCCGCCGCTCGGTCGTGAACGGCCAGCGCCTCGTCCATGCGGCACGGCTCGGCCCCCAGCTCCGCCAGCGCCTGGCCCAGGTTGGACAGGTGGGCGGCGTTGTCCGGGGCCAGGGCCACGGCGCGGCGATAGCTGTCGACTGCCGCGGCACCCTGTCCCGCCAGTTGCAGGGCGGTGCCCAGGTTGAGGTGGACGTTGGCGGCGTCGGGCGCCAGCCGCGCCGCGCGGCGGTGCAGGGCCAGCGCCTGGTCCACCTGCCCGTCGGCTTGCAGGGCCAGACCCAGGTTGGTCAGGGCGTCCGGCCAGTCGGGTGCCAGGTGCAGGGCGCGGGCGTAGGCGGCCATGGCCTCCGCCGCGCGGCCCTGGTCGGCCAGCACGTTGCCCAAGCCCAGGAAAGCGGGGGCGTTGTCGGCGTCGCGGCGGATGGCGTCGGCATAGGCGGTCAGGGCGGCGGCCTTGTCGCCGGCCGCCTCCAGCGCCATGCCCAGGGTGACGCGGATGTCGGCGTTGGCGGGGTCCAGGGCGGCGGCCATGCGGAAGGCGGCGATGGCCCCCGTCCCCTGGCCCAGTGCCTGGCGCGACAGGCCCAGGCGCAGGTGCGCGTCGGCGTCGCCCGGTTGCAGGAACAGGATGCGCTGATAGGCGATGACGCTCTCGGCCATATGGCCCAGGGCGTGGAAGGCGTCGCCCAGGGCGCGTAGGGCCGCGATGTTGCCCGGCTGGGCCGCCGTCACGCCGGCCAGCATCTCCGCCCCCTCCACCAGGCGCCCGGTGCGGCAGAGGATGACGCCCAGCAGGTGCAGCACGGCGGTCTCGTTGGGCAGGCGGCGCAGGATGGCGCGGCACAGCGCCTCCGCCTCGTCCAGGCGGCCGGCGCGGTCGTGGTGCTGCGCCTGGCCGAACAGGGCCGCCAGTTCCGGCGACACCATCAACCGTTCCTTGGATACCGCCGTCACGTCGCCCCCCGCCCCAAATCCCCTGGCCCCAAGTCCCCCGCGTTCCCGGGTCCCCCGATCCTCGCACTGTGGCGGCAAGTCGGGCGGCCCACCACCGGCGGGTCGGCGGCCGCCCTTTGCGCAAATACCGCGCCTGTTTTGGCGGTCTCGTCCGTGTAGCTAAAATTGAATCTATTTTTGTCGGCACCACCGGGGACACCACCGGGGGCGGGGCGCCGGCTCATCCCTTGGGGGCGGCGATGCTGAGCAGTCTGGCGATAACGGCCGGCGGGGTGGAGTCCTTCGACTTCCGCTTTTCCACCGGCGCCCTCACGCCCAACGACATCCTGGACAGCGCCACCACGCCCCCCGGGCGATATGTGTGGGAGGTGGCGCGCCGCACCCTGGCCGCCTGTCCCGCCGCCGACGCCGTGGTGGTCAGCAACCCCATCCTGCCGATCCGCGCCAGCCGCCTGGCCAAGCTGGTGCTGGCGGGCGGGCCGTTGCCGGCCCCGGCGGTGGTGACGGATGAGGGCACCTTCCCCATCGCCTACATCCTGCCCCGCCGACTGCTGGCTGAGGGCCTGGGCCGCTTCCTCTGCCTGCTGTCGGTCAGCCGCTCCGCCGCCGACGCCCAGCTGCTGTCGCGCCTGACGGGGGGCGGTTTCGTGCCCCGGCGGGCCACCCCCCTGCGGGCCATCGGGTCCCTGCCGGACAGCACGCCCCAGGGCTTCATCCTGGGCGACAATCTGGAGGCTTGGCTGGTCCAGTGCGTCAACGCGGTGAAACTGATGCGGGCCCGGGATGATTGGCGCGGCCTGCCCTTCGCCGCCCATCATCCCGGCCATGCCGGCGACGTGCTGTTCTTCAGCCTGGCGTCGCGCCTGGTGCCCGACCATCATCTGGCCTTCCAGTCCCAGGTGGTGTGCCGGGCCTACCTGGACATCTTCCAGGACTGCGGCAACCGGCTGGCGCCCATCGTGCTGGACATCCCGCCGGCGCCGCGCAACACCGACGTGGGCGACGGCCGCTATTTCATCGACAGCCTGGCCCACCTGCCGCCGGGCGTGGCGGAGGAAACCTTCATGGTCTTCTCCCGCTATTCCAAGGCCTACGCCAAGTCGCCCTTCAACCTGATCGACCACGCGCGGTTCAGCCTGGGCGACCCGGTGGCCACCTTCGCCGACACGCTTTATGCCAGCGCGCCCGCGGTCCAGGCGCGCCCGGCCCTCCCGCCGCCCGGCACCCCGCCCAGCACCCCGCCCGGCACCCCCCTGCGGGTGCTGATGCAGCTGACGGGCGGCTGGGACCTCAAGACCTATCCGGCCAGGGACCGTCGCGTCCTGATCCGCGCCCTGGTCGACCTGGGCTGCGCCGTCACCGTCATCGACCTGCCCGACGCCGCGGCCGATGGGGCCCGCGTGGTCACGGCCGGCAGTACCAACACCTTGAAGGCCTTGCTGGCCGACCATCACGTCTTTCTCAGCGTCGACAGCTTTCCCCTGCATTTCGCCAGCCAGGTCCTGGGGCACCCCACCGTGGCCATCTTCGGCTGCACCGCGCCCGGCAATTCCGACGCGCCCCGGCGCCCGGGCTATCGCCTGCCGGCCCCCGCCTTGCCCTGCGGCCCCTGCGGGTGCCTGGACTATTGCCCCCTGCTGATGACCCGCGATTGCACCAACCAGCCCCGCCCCGCCCAGTTGGTGGCCGCCATCCTGGAGGTGGCGGCCGAGGTCTACGGCGCCAGCCCAGCCTCCGTGCTGGGCCTGGGCGACGCCGCATAAGGGGCGGGGATCATGCTGGGCGGCGTCGCGATCACCCAGGGACAGTTTGGGGCTGGACGGATGGAGGCGTTCGACTTCCGCTTCTCCCTGGGGCCGCTGTCCCCGGGCGACCTGCTGGACAGCGCCACCTCGCCTCCCGGCCGTACGGTGTGGGAGGTGGCGCGTCGCACCCTGGCGCGCGTGCGCGGGGCCGACGCGGTGGTGGTCAGCAACCCGCTGCTGGCCACGCGCGGCGCGCGGCTGGCGGATTTGCTGCGGGGCGGCGAACCCTTGCGCTGCCCCTGCGTGCTGACGGATGCGGAGACCTTTCCCGTCGCCTACGTCCTGCCGCGCGCCCTGTTCGACCAGGGCCTGGGCCGCTTCCTGTGCCTGCTTTCAGCCAACCGGGCGGCGACGGACGCCCAGCTGCTGTCGCAGTTGACCGGCCAGATCGTGCCCCGGCGCCAGACGCCGCTGAAGCCGCTGGCGCCTTTGCCCAAGATCACCGCCCAGGGCTACATCCTGGGCGACAACCTGGCCGCCTGGCGCGCGCAATGCGCCGATGCCGTGCGGCTGATCCGGACGCGGGCGGACTGGCGCGGGTTGCCCTTCGCCGCCCACCACCCGGGCCATGCCGGCGACGTGCTGTTCTTCAGCCTGGCGTCGCGCCTGGTGCCGGCGGGCCACCTGATCTTTCAGCGCCAGGTGGTCTGCCGCGACTACCTCGATATTTTCCATGACTGCGGCAACCGGCTGGACCCCATCGTGCTGGACATCCCGCCGGTCAGCCGCACGGGCGAGGTGTCGGACGGGCGCTATTACCTGGACAGCCTGGCGCACATCGACCCGGCGGTGCGGGCCGGCACCTTCATGGTCTATTGCCGCTTCTCCAAATCCTATTCCCGCGCACCCTTCAACCTGGTGGACCAGGCGCGCTTCGCCCTGGGCGATCCGGTGGCGACGCTGGACGACACCCTCTACCGCCGCGCGCCCGTAACGGTCCGCCGCTGCGCCCGGCCGCCGGCCCCCTTGCGGGTGCTGATGCAGCTGTCGGGCGGCTGGCCGCTGAAGGCCTATCCCGCGCGGCACGCCCGCGTGCTGGTCCGCGCCCTGGCACACCTGGGCTGCGCCGTCACCGTGCTGGACGCGCCGGACCTGGCGGCGGACGGCGCCACCCCGGCCACGGCGGGCAGCACCGACCGGCTGGCCGCCCTGATCCGCGACCATCACGTCGTCCTCAGTGTCGACAGCTTCCCCCTGCATTTCGCCAGCCAGGTTCTGGGCCATCCCACGGTGGCGGTGTTCGGCCCCACCTTTCCCGGCAATTCCGACGCGCCCCGGCGCGCTGGCTACCGCCTGCCGCCGCCGGCGCTGCCCTGCGCCCCCTGCGGCGGCTACAAGGCCTGCCCGCTGGACGGGGGGCCGGACTGCCACAACCATCCCCAGCCCGCCGACCTGGTGGCCGCCATCCTGGACGTGGCGGCGGAGGCCTACGGACCCGCCATCATTCAAAGAGGAGACGCGGCATGATCCCGCCCCTGAACCTGCGCGTCCTGGCCTTCTTCGACGCCCGCTTCCAGTCGTCCGGCCCGCTGGCCGAGGCATTGGGCGGCGGCGACCCCTGGACCCGGGCGCTGGACGCCTATCCCGCCCGTCGCCACCACAGTCCCCTGCTGCAGCCGGGCAAGGCCCTGGGCCGTTACGACTTGGCGGACGCCGCCAGCGCGGGCCGCGTGGTGGCGGTGGCGCGGGCCACGGGCATCGGTGGATTCGTCCTGGACTGCCACCGTGTCGGCGGCCAATACCTGACCGGCGCGGAATGCCTGGACGCCTGGTGCGACGACGATTTCGGCCTGGCCTTCCGCTGGACGCCGGAGCCGGTGGCCGCCGGAGGCGACGTGGCGGCGGCGGACGCGGCGGCGCTGATGGCGGCCGTCGCCGGCTTCAGCCCCCTGGCCGCCGACGGCCGCCAGGTGCTGGTGGTGAACGAGCCTTACCGGCTGCCCGATCCGGCGGGCGCGGTGGCCCTGCTGCGCCAGGCGGCCGACACCGCCGGCCTGGGCGGCCTGTACCTGGTCGCCACGGCGGCGGAGGCGCGCGGCGGCCTGCTGGCGGCCGGCTTCGACGCCCTGCTGGACCCCGGCCCGGCGCAGTGGCGCTCCTGCAAGCCGGCGGAGCTGCTGAACGGCTACACGTTTTTGCAGGCGGAGGCGGGGCACGCCGACGGCGGCATGTTCGACGACACCATCATGAGCTATCCGCAGTTCGTGAACAGCCGCATGGTGGACCGCCCCAGCCGCGGCAAGGTCTTTCCCCGCGTGGTGCTAGACTTCGCCGATTGGCCCGACCATCCCGGGGGCGGCGCCACCCTGCTGGCCAGCACCAGTTCCGTGCTGTACCGCCGCTTCCTGGCCGGGGCCCTGGTCCACGTCGCCCAGCATTTCCCGGAGGCGGAGCGGCTGGTCTTCATCGACAGCTGGAACCATTGGCGCCAGCGCAGCCAGATCGAACCCACCACCCAGTTCGGCAGCACCGTGCTGGACGAGACCGCCAACGGCATCCGCCAGGGCGGCTACGTCGCCCTGACCCGGGTGGGCGAACCCACCCCTGGCCGCGCGCCCGGGGTGGATTACGACGCCATCGCCGCCCTGTGCCGCCAGATCGAGGAGGAGCTGTCTCATGACAGCGGCCTTTGATCGCACCTGATCAAAGGCCCCTCAGTCGCCGCCGGGCGCCGCCATCCGGCGGCTTGGCTTCCTCGCATTTCAGTCCGCTGGTGCTCCCCAGAATGCTCCGGCGGACGCGGTCGCGTCCTATGGCGGCACGAGTCAAAGCCTCGTGCCGCTGGTGTCATTCCCGCGTGAGAAGCGGCCGGTGAAGAAGTCGAGCAGGCCGAAGGGCGCGCTGTCGCCCAGGCACAGATCCAGGATGTGATGCGCCTGCACGGCCGCCGCCGCGCCGCGCGGAAACATCGCCGCCTCATGGGCGGCCAGGGCCGCCTCGACATCGCCCGGGTGCGCCGCGATGGCCTGCGCCAGCTCGGCACCGTCCAGCATGGCCAGGTTGGCGCCTTCACCGGCCGGCGGGGCCAGGTGGGCGGCGTCGCCCAGCAGCGTGACGCCCGGCACGCGGGGCCACCGGTGGCCGCTGGGCAGGGTGTGCAGGGGGCGCGGCACCGGCGGCGTGTCGCTGTCGGTGATCAGCGCGGTCAGCGCCGGCGCCCAGCCGTCGAACTCGGCCGCGATGCGGGCCTTGGCGGCGGCCGCGTCGCCGAAGTCGACGGCGGCGATCCAGTCGGCCGGCCGCTTCAGGCCGATATAGGCGTGCAGGGTGCCGCCCGGTTCGCGGTGGGCGAAGATGCCCCGGCCCGGCGTCATGGCGAACAGCGCCCCGCCGCCCACGGCCCGCGCCGTCGCCGGGTGGCGCGTGTCGGCGTCGAACAGATAGGTCTCGATGAAGTTCGCCCCGACATAGGCGGGCGTGGCGTCCGACAGCAGCGGCCGAACCTTGGACCAGGCGCCGTCCGCCCCCACCAGCAACCGGGTGGTCGCGGCGGACCCGTCCGTGAAGGTCAGCGTATGCCGGCCGTCGCCCAGCGCCGCCACGCCGGTGAGCTTCCGTCCCCACCGGACGGTCCCCGCCGGCAGGCTGTCCAGCAGCAGGCGCCGCAATTCCCCCCGCAGCACCTCGGGCCGGCCGCCCCTGCCGTCGTCCGGCTGGTCCATCAGCACCGCGCCCTGGGGGTCCAGCACCCGCGACGCCTCCCCGCCGGGATGGATCAGGGCGCGGAACGGGTCGAACAGGCCGGCGGCCTTCAGCGCCAGCTGCCCGTCCCGCTCATGGATGTCCAGCATGCCGCCCTGCGCGCGGGCGCCGGCCGACGCCTCCGCCTCATAGACGATGGCGGGGATGCCGTGGACATGCAGCACGCGGGCGAGGGTAAGGCCGCCCAGGCCGGCGCCGACGATCGTGACGGGTGGCGTCATCATGGGTTCCTTTCAGGGATTGGAACAGCGTTCCATGAATATTAATTGGAACGGCGTTCCATGAATGTCAAGCTGGGACCATGACCAAACGGACCGAGCGGCGCGCGGACGCGCTTTCCAAGGAAAGGATCGTGGCGGCGGCGATCCTCCTCCTCGATGCGGAGGGGGAAGGGGGGCTGACCTTCCGGGCGCTGGCCGCCCGGCTGGCGACGGGCAGCGGGGCGATCTACTGGCATATCGCCGACAAGGGCGACCTGTTGGCGGCGGCCACGGACAGCATCATCACCCAGGCCCTGGCCGGTGTGGCCCTGGACCTGGACCCCCGGCAGGGCATCCGGACCCTGGCGCTGAGGCTGTTCGACGCCATCGACGCGCACCCCTGGGTGGGCGCCCAGGTCTCGCGTGAGCCGTGGCAGCCGGCGATGCTGCGGATATTCGAGGAGATAGGCGGCCGGCTGATGGCGCTGGGCGTGCCGCGGCGCGCCTGGTTCGACGCCTGGTCCGTGCTGGTCAACTACATCTTCGGTGCCGCCGGGCAGAACGCGGCCAACGCCCGCCTGCAGGCGCCCGATACCGACCGGTCGGCCGCCCTGGCCGCCATCGCCGCGCGCTGGGCGCGGCTGGACCCCGTCGACTATCCCTTCCTGCGCCAGCTGGCCGTCCCCCTGCGGGACCATGACGACCGCGACCAGTTCCTGGCCGGCCTCGACCTGATCCTGGCCGGCATCGGGACAGTGCGATAGTTGATCCCCGGGCGAAGGATCACGACGCCGTCGCGGCGGCGGCCCAGGCCTTGGTCGCCTGGCAGGTGTCCATGGCCCGCCGATAGGCGTCGCGGCCGCTGGTGCGGGCGATGTAGGCCCGTTCCGCCGCGGTGAAGGTGTAGCCGCCGGCCCGTTGGGCGAACTCCAGCGCGTAGGTCACGGAAATGTCGGCCGCCGTGAACGTCTCGCCGGCCATATAGGGCGCGCGGGCCAACTGGCGCGTCACCAATCCCAGCCGGCTCTCGAACACCTCCAGCGCCTTGAGGGCGCCCCAGTTCCGGCGCTCGGCCTCGGGCGCCAAGTTGCGGCTGACGACGACGAAGTACATCGAGGCGGCAAGGCCGGCTTCGCCCAGGTGCAGGAATTGCTGATAGCCGGGGAAGGCAGGATCATGCGCGGCCGGCGCCAGCGGCGTGGGCCCGTACCGCGCGATCAGATACTCCATGATCGCGATGGACTCGACCAGGGTGGCCTCGCCGTCCTGAAGGGCGGGGATGAAGCCGGCCGGGTTGATGGCCAGGTAGTCCGGATCATTCTCGACGCCGGCGAGCAGATCCACCGGCCTCAGCCGGTAGGGCAGCCCCATTTCCTCCAGCAGCCAGACGACGCGGAATCCCCTTCCTTCGCCGAAGACGGTGATCATCGTCCGCGATCCTCCCTGTCCGAAGCCGTGACCCGCCGCATCAGGGCACGGCCCGGCACAAAGGACAATCCCCGCCGTTTGGCCCCGCCGGCATGGCACCGGCGGGGATTGAACGGACTTCAGGGTACGCGGCTGAGGGGGCGTGCCTCAGGGCGTGTGCCTCAGGGCGTGTGCCTCAGGGCGTGTGCCTCAGGGCGTGTGCCTCAGGGCGTGTGGTAGATCTCCGCCCCTTGCGCCAGGAAGGCCTCCGACATCTCGGCCATGCCCTTCTCCGCCTCGGCGAAGCCACCCTCCACGCCGGCCAGGTCGCGCACCTCCTGGCTGATCTTCATGGAGCAGAACTTCGGCCCGCACATGCTGCAGAAGTGCGCCAGCTTGGCGCCGTCGGCGGGCAGGGTCTGGTCGTGGAACTTCTCCGCCGTTTCCGGGTCCAGCGACAGGTTGAACTGGTCCCGCCAGCGGAACTCGAACCGGGCGCGCGACAGGGCGTCGTCGCGCAGCCGCGCGGCGGGGTGGCCCTTGGCGAGATCCGCCGCATGCGCCGCGATCTTGTAGGTGACGACACCCACCTTCACGTCGTCGCGGTCGGGCAGGCCCAGATGCTCCTTGGGCGTGACATAGCAGAGCATGGCGGTGCCGAACCAGCCGATCTGGGCGGCGCCGATGGCGCTGGTGATGTGGTCGTAGCCCGGCGCGATGTCGGTGGTCAGGGGCCCCAGCGTGTAGAACGGCGCCTCGCCGCACCACTTCAGCTGCAGGTCCATGTTCTCCTTGATCTTGTGCATGGGCACATGGCCCGGGCCCTCGATCATCACCTGCACGTCGTGCTTCCAGGCGATCTGCGTCAGCTCGCCCAGGGTCTTCAGCTCGGCGAACTGGGCGGCGTCGTTGGCGTCGGCGATGCTGCCGGGCCGCAGGCCGTCGCCCAGGGAGAAGGCCACATCATAGGCCTTCATGATCTGGCAGATTTCCTCAAAGCGGGTGTAGAGGAAATTCTCCTTGTGATGCGCCAGGCACCACTTGGCCATGATGGACCCGCCGCGCGAGACGATGCCGGTCACGCGCTTGGCCGTCAGGGGGATGTGGGCCAGGCGCACGCCGGCATGGATGGTGAAGTAGTCCACGCCCTGTTCGCACTGCTCCACCAGGGTGTCGCGGAACACCTCCCACGTCAGGTCCTCGGCCTTGCCGTTCACCTTCTCCAGCGCCTGGTAGATGGGCACGGTGCCGATGGGCACGGGGCTGTTGCGGATGATCCATTCGCGGATGGTGTGGATGTTGCGGCCGGTGGACAGGTCCATGACCGTGTCGGCACCCCAGCGGATGGCCCACACCAGCTTGTCCACCTCTTCCGCCACCGATGAGGTGACGGCGGAATTGCCGATGTTGGCGTTGATCTTGACCAGGAAGTTGCGGCCGATGGCCATCGGCTCCGATTCCGGGTGGTTGATGTTGTTGGGGATGATGGCGCGGCCGCGCGCGATCTCATCCCGCACGAACTCCGGGGTCACGAAGTCCGGGATGGCGGCGCCGAAGCTCTCACCGTCGCGCTCCAGCTGTTCCTTCAGCGCCTGGCGGCCCAGGTTCTCGCGGATGGCGACGTATTCCATCTCCGGCGTCACGATGCCGGCGCGGGCGTAGGCCAGCTGGGTGACGGCCTTCCCCCCTTTGGCGCGCAGGGGCAGGCGGCCGGCGCGGTCGAACACCGGCACGGGGCTGCTCTCACCCTCCTTCAACCCGTTGTCCACCGCCTTGATGGCGCGGCCGTCATAGCGTTCCACATCGCCCCGGGCCTCGACCCAGGTGCTGCGCAGCTCGGCCAGGCCCTGGCGGATGTCGGTGGTCACGGCCGGGTCGGTGTAGGGGCCGGACGGGTCGTAGACGCGCACCGGCGGCTCATTGGCGCTGGGCGACAGGTCGATCTCGCGCATGGCCACGCGCAGGTCGGGGTGCAGGGTGCCGGGGATGTGGACCTTGCGAGAGGCGGGCAGGGGCCCGGTGGTGACGGCGAAACCGTCGCTTCCCGGAATCGCGGCCGGGGTCAGGGTATCGGGCATAGGGTCGTGCTCCTCCGTAGTCCGGCGCCCTTGGCTCTCTGGCCGCTGATGCGTCCGGCACGTCACATGTCGCCAACCCGGGGCAACGGCGATGGGGAGGGGGAAGGCGGCCGCTGCGGTCGCGGCCTACAGGGCGGATGCGCGTGTGCCCCCAATGACGGGTAATACGCGAAGGCCCCTGTTCCCATCCCTACGCCGGTACGATCCGGATCAGGTTCAAAGGGTCCCCGCGTCTCTCCGCGGATCTCAGCGCCCTCCGGCGCACCCCTGGAACGAAGGCCGCACTGTGCGCGCCCGAGGGCACGGGTGTCAATGGGCGGGAAAATGGGGAGGTGGGGGAATGGTTGGGCGTCGGTCAACCCCGCCGCTTGGCGGTGATGATGGCGCCTTTGGTAAAGCTGTATCCCCAGTCGGTGTGGCCGGTTGAATGAACGTCATGACCATGGCCGGCGATGGTGATGGGCGTGACTTGGACAACCTCATACCCGTCGGCGTCCAGGTCATTCATGATTTTGTTCATGGACCCGCACAGGCCGACATAGTCGGCGACGTAGGACGATATCTCGCCCGTTGGGACATCGATGACGCGATCCTCGAAGATCGGTTTGACGACATCTTCGAATTCGCTGCTGAGGAGGTGCTTTCGGACCTTCTCAACCGTTTCCCCGGTTTTCACCGGCCGGATGACACGCTCCGTCACTGCCGCTTGCTCGGCAATGACGGGAAGATTGATGTATTTGGGTCGATCCACCGCGCGCCTCACCCGATTTCTTCTGGTTGAAAGAACCATAGCGCGCAAGCCGGTGAAGGCAAAGTCGATTGACGGTCGCTCCTCAGGACTTGGCCGGGGGTGGCCCCACCGTCACCGCCGGCACCCCCACCCGCACCTGGTTGATGGTGTAGGCCGCCACCGGGACCAGGGTGCCGCCTTCGCGCCGCCAGGCGCCCAGGATGATGGGGCCGGGGCGCCAGTTCAGCATGCCGGGCGACAGGCGCAGGATCAGGGGGCCGCCGGGGCTGTGCCACTCCAGCAGGGGCGCCTCCTCCTCGAAGTTGGGCAGGCCGGTGTAGGTCCAGCCCTTGACGCTGGGGATGGCCAGGAAGGCGGGCGTGAACGGGCCGGTGTAAGGGGCCAGGCCCTCCAGGGCGGGATAGTCGGGGCGGCCCGGCGGATGGTCGGCGCTGATGGACCACGGGCTGGCGGCCAGGGCGGTGGCCCAGCGCGGGGCCGCCTCGGTCAGCGCCTTGCAGGTGGCGGCGTCGGCGGCGCAGCGACCGTCGCCCAGGCGGAACTCGGTCTGGTAGGTCGCCTCGACGCGGCAGGCCGCGACCCAGCGGTCGCGGTGCACTTGGTGGATGCGGATCTCGGCCCGGGTGGGAAGCGCCATGGGCCGGCTGGGACCGGAATCCTGGGCGAAGAAGACCGGGACGCCGGTGGCATCCAGGCCAAAGCCGGCGCTTTCCGACCAGCAATAGGCGGGCTTGCCCACCGGCCGGGCCTCGGGCGGCGGCAGGGCGGGGCCGCCGTTGCCAGCCGTGTCCAGCCAATGGACGCTGAAGCTGGTGCAGGCGGCGGCGTCGTCCAGCGTCGTCACCGCCACATGGGCGCGGCCGAAGGGCACCACGGCCATCTGGTCGCCGGCGTCCTGCGTCGCCTCCGGCGGCAGGCGGTCGCGCCATGCCTGGGTCAGTTCCTGTTCCGGCGCCGGGGTCAGCAGGCCGGCGCCGATGAGCTGCTCGTCCAGGTCGCCCACGGGCGGGCCGCCATCCAGGCCCCGCGCGGCGGCCAGGGTGGTGGCGGCGCGCGCGCAGAAGGGCTGGTCCGGCTTGGCCGCCTGCACGGCCAGGGCGGCGCGCCGCAAGGGCAGGGCGCGGACCAGGCAGGTGCGCGCCCGCTCGTCATCCGCCGGGGCCAGGTCGCCGCACAGCCGGTCGCGCGTCGCCAGCCAGCGCGCCTGTTCGGCGATCACCAGGGCGGCATGCGCGCCCGCCTTGGCCACGGCCTGCCGGTACAGGCGCGCGATCTCGGCATCCTCGGCCCGCAAGGCCGGGTTGGCGCAGATCATGCGGTCCGTCCGCCGGGGCAGGGCGGCACAGTCGGCCTGGGACGCCGCCGCCCGCGTGGCGGCGGCGGAGCCTAAGACGGGGATCAACAGAAGGGCGGCGACGATGCCATGGGGGCGTAACCGCAAGGACGGTCAGCCGGGGTTCTTCTTGTAGGCGTCGATGACGCCGTTCCATTCCTCGATCACGCCCTTGTGCTCGGTCATGGCGTCGGTCTTGGCCTTGTCCAGGCACTTCAGGTAGGCGGTCATCTTGGTGGTGTAGTCGGCCACCTTCTTCTCCGCCGCCTCCATCTCCGGGCCCTTGGACTTCTTGCCGGGGGGCAGCTTGGGGCGGTCGGGCCGGGTGCAGGCGGAGTCCGCCGCCGCCGGCAGGGCGGTGGCGACGACGGGGGCGGCGGCCATTAGGGCCGCCAGCGCCAGGGTGATGCGGCGGGTCATGTCGATATATTGATCAATGTTGACGATTAGTCGGCGGATGGAATCACGCTCAGCCGCGCGCCAGGCTTTCCAGGGCGCCGGCGTAGGGGCTCAGATCATAGCCCTGGCGGCCGGCGGCCTCGATGATCTCGGTCACCGGCGTGCCGTTGGCGGCGGCGCCCAGCGACCACAGGATGGTGCTGCGCGTGCCGGACCGGCAGTGCGCCAGCACGGGGCCCGGCAGCTTGGCCAGGGCCTCGGCGAAGGCGGCGGCCGTCTGCGGCCCCAGGTTGGACTGGTTCACCGGCAGGTAGACGTAGTCCAGGCCGGCCTCCTTGGCCAGCTCGGCACCCCGGGCGGAGGTCAGCTGCCCCGGCTCTTCCCCGTCGGGGCGGTTGTTGATGATGGTGCGGAAGCCCAGCGCCTTGGCCTGGGCGAAATCCGCCTCCTCGATCTGCGGGGCGACGCTGAGGCTGTCGGTCAGGGGGCGGGGGGTCAGCATGGGCTCGTGGCTCCGGAAAGCGGACGGGAACGGGTGAAGAAACTACCCCCATTCCCCCGCCCGGTTCCAGCATGCGTTACATCTTTCACAGGCCGGCGCGGGTTTCACAGGCCGGCGACCGCCGGCTCGGGCCGGCCAGGCCCGTGAGGCCAGCGGGCGGATGCCCGCGCCCGCCGCCTGAGGGAACTGGAAGATTCAGCGCGTTAGCGCTGATCCTTCACCACCTCGCCGCCCTTGATCACCACGGGGATGTGTTCCAGCAGGGTGACGTCGGCCAGCGGGTCGCCCTTCACCGCCACCAGGTCGCCATAGCGGCCCACGGCCACGGCGCCGATGTCCTTGTCGGTGCCCATGGCTTCGGCGGCGTTGCGGGTGGCGGCGCGGATTGCCTCCAGCGGGGTCATGCCCCACTGCACCATCTTGGCGAACTGCTTGCCGTTGTCGCCGTGCGGGTAGACGCCGGCGTCGGTGCTGTAGATCATCTTGGCGCCGGCCTTCACCGCCTTGGCGAAGTTTTCGCGCTGCACCCGGCCGATCTTGCGCTCCTTCTCCAGGCTTTCCGGCAGCATGCCGACCTTGGCGCCCTCCGCCAGGATGTAGTCGTCGTTGTAGATGTCCATGCCCAGCCAGGTGCCGCGCTTCTTGGCCATCTCGATGCCCTCGTCATCGATCAGGCTGGCATGCTCGATGGTGTCGATGCCGGCGCGGATGGCGGCCTTGATGCCGTCGGTGCCATGGGCGTGGGCGGCCACCTTCATGCCCAGGGCGTGGGCCTCCTTGGCGATGGCGTCCAGCTCCTCCTGCGACAGCTGCTGCGCGCCGGGGCTGTCGCCCTTGGACAGCACGCCGCCGGTGGCGCAGACCTTCACCAGGTCGGCGCCGAACTTCTTCACCCAGCGCACCTTCTGCACCATGCCCCAGGGGCTGTCGGCCACGCCCTCGCCCACGCGGCCATAGTCGGCGGGCAGCAGGTTCTCGTCGCAATGGCCGCCGGTGGCGCCCAGCAGGGGACCGGAGACCTTCATGCGGGGGCCGGGCACCAGGCCGCTGTCGATGGCGTTGCGCAGGGCCACGTCGGTGAAGGCGTCGGCGCCCACGTTGCGCACGGCGGTGAAGCCGGCCATCAGCGTGACCTTGGCGTTGGCGACACCGGCGATGGCCTTGTCGGCGGTGGTGACGCCCAGCGATTCATAGCCGTTCCAGGTGGGCTGGCTGGTCATGTGGGTGTGCATGTCGATCAGGCCGGGCAGCAGGGTCAGGCCCGGCAGCGCCACCGTGCGGGCGTCGGCCGGCGCGGTCACTGCCCCTTGCGTGCCCACCGCCGTGATGCGGCCGTCGACGATCAGCACGGCCGGCCGGTCCACCACCTTGCCGGCCAGCACATCCACCAGATGGTCGGCCGTCACCAGCACGGTGTCGGCCTGGGCGGTCCCCGCCACCAGCAGGGCGCCCAGGCTGAGGCCGGCCAGCAGGCGGCGGGCCAGGGAGGCCAGCGGGGGGATGGATGCGGTTACGTGACTGGACATGGTGCGGGGCCCCCGTTCTTTGGATTTTGCATACAGCGTTGGCGGGGAAGGTGCCCATGCCGCCCGGCCGCGTCAACGTGACAATCATGGGTGCCGCGTCCCGGCGGGCGGCGCCGAAGCTGACGAAATCCTCGCATTAAAAAAATGTCAGGAAGCGGCGACAGGTTGCCGACGTCCGCGCGTGCAAGGGATCGTGGCGTTTAAAACGACCACCCGGCAAAGCCCGGCGCCAAAGGCGCGGGCTCACCTTCCTCCTCCCAAATTGGGGTTCCATATCCGTCCGGATGCCGTCCCAGGCGACCCGGGCGCGACGGGGCATTCCACCGACCGGCCAGTGGCGAGAGGGCCGGGCGGGTGGTGCCCTGGGGCGCCGGGGATCAGTCGCGATGGGGTTCGGGGACCTGCCGCCGCCCTCGGGCGGGTGGGATCTGATCCGTGTCGCTGTTGGCGGCGGCGGACGATGGCGGTTGGGCGGGTGCCGCCCCGGAAGACCCAAAAAAAACGGACGCGGACGCGCCCCGGGCCGATGCCGGGGCGGGCGGCGTCCAGTCCTTGAGCGCGGCGCCCATGAGCGTCCGCTCCACCCGTTCCAGCATGCCGGGCGGCGGCTCCAGCTCCGGCGCGTCGGCGGCGATCATCGCCTCAAGCCGGCGCATCTCGCGCACGCGCGCCCTGGCCTGGGGGGATGCCCGCAGCAAGGCCGTGACGGCCCGCTGGTGCTCGACCGGCCAAGCGCGAAGCTGGGCCCCGTACTGGCACAGCAGGTCGTCGAGTTCCTCAGGCGTCATCAAAAGCATCCCGGGGCCGTATGGCGGTCTTGCGGAAGGCGGTGCGAAGGCGCTGGCGCGCGCGTTTCAACAGGGCTTCCGCCGCCACGACGGTGGTGTTCATGGCCGCCGCCACTTCGGCGGCGGACATCGATTGGTCGTAATATAGGGCCAGCGCCACCTGCTGACTAGCTGGAAGTCGTTGCCGCGCTGTGTGCAAAACTGTCGCCAATTCCTTTTCAAGGACGATTTCGTCAAAGCTTTGACTGTCGTCCATGATGTCTTCGGTCAGTTCCAGCGTGTTTTCCGCTGGCCGCCGCCGGTAATCGATACAGCGGTTGATGACGATGCGGTGGATCCAGGTGGTGAACTTGGCGCTGATGGGCTGCCAGGTCTCACGGTGGTTCCACACTTGCAGAAAGGCGTCCTGCACCACGTCCTCGGCGTCGCTGTCGTTGGGCAGGATGCGGCGGGCCACGGCGTACAGGCGGCGGAAATACCGGCGGATCAGCAGGCGGTAGGCGTCGACATTCCCCGTCTTCAACAGGGCCATCAGCGTCTCGTCCGTGGCGTTGGCCAGGTCGCCGCCGTCCAGGATGGGCGTCAGCACGGTCATGGCGCCGGCGTCCCGGCCCCTGGCGTCCAAGGTCCCGGGGTTCAGGACCGCGCCGGCGGGGCCGCCGCGCGAGTGAGGGGAGCTTGTCATCGTCACCGCCATCTCTTCTTTTTGGCCCCCCGGGCCGCTGCCGCCGCCCCTGGGTCTTCATTGATCAGCACGCCTTGCCCGAAGGCGGTCCCCTGGTCCCCGGGGCCCGTCCGAGGGCCCGCGCGCGCCGTCGCGGGACCTTCGGATGGTGTACGTTAAACGGGGCGGAAGCCCGTCGGTCGTTCCCCAAAATGGCATACCCTGGCCGCGTATCCTTCAATTCTTGGGCGGCTTCGCCCACAGCCGCCGGTGCAGCGCCAGGCGTTCCTGGATGCGGCGGACCCGGCCGGGCACGTCGCGGCCACCGGCCGCCCGGCCCAACGCCAGGATGAAGGCGCCGTAGAGCTGGCTCAACGCCTTGCCGCTGGGGCCGCCCACCTGGTTGACCATGACCACCTGCAGGCCGGTGTAGATGCGGATCGCGTGCACGATGTCGGCATGGAAGCGGTCGAACCGCCCATCGGCGGCGTGGCGCTCGGCGGAGGTGCACAGCTGCAGCGCGCGGTCCTGCAGCGCCTCCACCAGCTTGTGGGGGGGCAGGGTCTGCTTGGCCGATCCGTAGGCGCTGGAGGCTCGCTGGAACGCGGTTTGGTTCATGGCCGCTCTTTTCACGTCTCTGTGGGGGAAGGGTGGGGTGCTGGGGGTTCCTCCGGCCGGCGCCGGCGGGACCGCCGGCGCGTCAACTGCTGCTGTTGCTGGCGTCGGAATACGCCTTCAGGGTCTTCAGCAAAGTGGCCGCCGTCTGCGCCTGGGCTTCCAGCTGGGCGTAGTAGGTGGCCAGCTGGGTGCCGTAGGCCTCCGCCTGGCTGCGGATGTCGTCGGCCTTGCTGGTCAAATCCGTGTCGTAGTCCGTTAGCGTGTCGATCTGGTTCTGTAGGGTGCCGCTGTCCGTGTCCCCCGCGCTGTCCGAGGTGTTGTAGATCAGGTCGGCCAGCCCGCTGTTGGTGCTGACGCTGACCGTCTGGCTCTGGGAGCCGAGATAGACCAGCGTCATCCCTGCATATGGCGTGCCATCGTTGCCGATGATGCGGGTGCCGCTGATGGTGAACAGCGAGGTGTCGCCCCCGACGCCGGCGGACGCGATGCTGCCGTCGTCGTTCATGGTGATGTCCAGATTGAAGTTCAGGCTGTCGGTGCTGTCGGGGGAACGCAGCATCGACAGCTCGGTCGAGGAGGTGGAGTAGTTGAAGCCCAGCAGGGTCTCCAGATCGTCCAGGTTGTCGCTGAGCGCGCTGTCCAGCGTGGTGCTGTCGATGGCCAAGGTGTTGTCGCTGTTGAAGGAAAGCCCCAGGGACGAGATGGAATAGGTGCCGTCGGTCAGGTTCAGGGCGTTCTGAAGGGCGGTGGAGATGGACCGCACCTGGCTGTCGGCGAACAGCACGGCGGAACTGGCCGGGCTGCCGTCGGTGGCCGTGGCCTGCTGGGTGGAGATGAAGTTGCGCACGGCGTTGTAGGCCGTGACGAAGGTGGAAATGCCGCTCTTGATGGCGCTCAAATTGGCCGTCAGCTCCATGGTGATGGTGGAGCCGGTGCCCGTGCTGCTGTCGTAGTCGCTGGAATAAAGGTCCAGCGTCACGCCCGACAGCACGTCGCTGATGACGTTGCTGGTGCGCTGGATGTCAATGCCGTCGACCTCGATCTCCGACCCCTGCGCCGCCGTCAGCTCGTCGGCGTAGCTGCCGTCGCTGTTGGTGACGCCCAGCGAGGTCATGATGCCGCTGCTGTCGTTGGTGAACTCGATGGCCTTGCCGGTGTCGTTGGCCGTCAGCACCAGCTCATAGGCACCGTCGGACACCTGGATGATGCTGGCGGAGACGTCGGTGCTGCTGGTCTGCTTGTTGATGGCGGCGGCGATGTCCTTGAGGCTGTCCGTGCTGGCCACGCTGATGGTGGCGGTGGATCCATCGGCCAGGCCCAGGGTGAAGGTGCCCGACAGGTTCAGGGCGCCGGTCTGGCTGGTCTGGGTGGCGCTGCCCAGCTTCTCCGCCGTCGCCAACTGCTTGATGACGACGGTGTGCGTGCCGGTGGCGGTGCCGTCGTCCACCGACACGCCCAGCATGTCGCTGGCGGAAACGCTGGAGCTTCCGCCCGACAGATAGGCCGTGCGTTCCGAGAACAGGTTGGTGGTGGAGCTGTCGACCGGGTTGGAGAGAGCCTCCGCCGCCGTCGCCAGCGTGTTCAGCAGCGTCTGGAAGTTCTCGTACGCCGATATTTTGGTCTCGTTGTCCGTGATTTCGCTGTCGATGGTGTCGGCCCTGGCTTCCTTCGCGGCCACCGCCGCCGCGACCAGGGCGGAATAGTCCAGCCCGGTGACGGACGACGCGGATGAGGATGTGCTGGCCGTCGACGTGCCGGATGTGCTCGACGTGCTGCCGGATATGGTGGACACCGCCATGACTGGACCCCTGGCCTCTCTTCCCCCTCTCGAGAAACGGGGGACGCCCCATCAGGGGCGCCCCCGTCCACCCCTTACTGCAGCAGCTTCAGCAGTTCGGACGGCAGCTGGTTGGCCTTGGCCAGCGCGTTGATGCCGGCCTGGACCAGGGTGTCCTCGTTGGACAGCTTGGTCTGTTCCGACGCCACGTCGACGTCCATGATGGCGGACTGGGCCGCCTCCTGGTTCTCGATCGAGGTGGAGATCATCTCGCCCTGGTATTCGAAGCGGGAGATCTGGGCGCCCACCTTGGCGCGGGCGGTCGACAGCGCGCTGATCGCCGACTTGATGGTGGTGATGGCCGAGGTGGCGCCGTCGGAGGTGGCCACGCTGGAGCCGGTCAGGCCCAGGGCGCTGCTGTCCACCGTGGTCAGGGTGATGGTGATCGTGTCCGTGGTCGCCGTGCCCACCAGGAAGGTGACGCCCGAGGACCAGGAGCCGGTGCCGTCCAGCAGGCTCTGGCTGTTGAAGCGGGTGCCCGTGGAGATGCTGTCCACTTCGTCCGTCAGCTGCTGGTATTCGGCGTCGATGTAGCCGCGCTCCGTATCCGTCACGGTGCCCGAGACGGATTCGGTGGCCAGCGATTCCATGCGCTGCAGGATGTCGGAGATGCGGGCCATGCCGCCGTCCGCCGCCTGCAGGATGGACTCGCCGTTCGAGGCGTTGGTCGACGCCTGGTTCAGCATGGTGACGTCGGACTGGATCTTGGTGCCGACCGCCAGGCCGGCGGCGTCGTCCGACGCCTTGGTGATGCGGGAACCGGACGCGATCTTGGAAACCGAGGACGATTCCGCCTCGGAGTTGGTGTTCAGGTAACGCAGGGCGGAATTCGCCGCTGTGTTGGTGGTGACGACAGGCATCATGGACCTCCATGTGGTTGGCGAGAGGTTCGTGGGGCGGCCGCCTTTTGCGGCCGGGCCGTACTCCCCCTCACACGGTTCAACGGCAGGTCAGATGAAAGCGGGCGCACTTTTTTTCGCTATTTTGCGAAAAGTTTTGAGTCGTCACAGGTAGTTCGCGAGACTCATTTTCTGCGACGCGGCAATAGCCTGCATCGTCGCCTCTAATGACGTCTGTAATGTCGTCACCGTTGTTGACACCTCCGCCAGATCGACACTTTTCAAATCGCTGCTTTGTGTGGTGGCGAAGGAATTTATATCGGACAGATGGCTGGATGCCGTCTGTATTCTGGAGGATGTGTCGGACAATGTTTGGCCGATGTCGCTCAAGCCGTCGGACGCGTCGTTCACCAGGTCCAGGGCGGTGGTCAGCGTGGTGTCGTCCAGCGGGTTGGTGTTGCTGATCATGCTGAGCGCCCGCATCAGCTTCTCGATGGACGGGTCGCCGGCGGTGACGCCGTAGCTGACGCTTTGCGTGGAGGACAGGCGCACGGTCGCCAGGGTGTCGTCGCCGCTGTAATAGCTGGTGTCGGCGCTGCTGGACGATGTCTGCGCGGGGTAGGTGGCACTGTCCACCGACACCGGGGCGTGGTTGGTGTCGCTGCCGCCGAACAGGTACTGGCCGCCATAGGTGTCGTTCAGGATGGACGCCACGTCGGTCAGCCACCCCGACGCCTCCTCCTGATAGGTCGACCGGCTGGTCTGGTCGGTCGACATGGCCTCGCTGATGGCCGTCTTCAGGCTGGTGGCGATGCTGGAGATGCTGGTGATGTCGGACGCGATGGCGTCGATCTTGGTGACGGCGGTGTCGGCGTTGGTGATCAGGGTGCTGGAATAGCTGACCTCGCTTTCCAGGTTGACCAGCAGCTTGACGTTGCCGCCCACGCCGGTGGCGGCCAGGCCGGCATAGGTGGTGGCCTTGGCGCTGGTGGCCTCCTGCACCTCCGCGCTGTTCAACGCGGATTCGTTCTTCAGCATATATTGGACAAGGGCGGCGTGCGCGCCGCTGGTCGATATCCGGTTCATCGGCGGGCCCCTTTCAGTTCACCATCTCGATGGTGGCGGTGAACATTTCCTGCAGCGTCGACATGATCTTGGCCGCCGCCTGGTAGGCCTGCTCCAGGGTCGAGACCATGGCCGTCTCCTCATCCAGGCTGACGCCGGATTGCGAGCTCAGCGCCGTGGTGGCGTCGTCCAGGCTGGAACTGGCGGTGTCGGCCTTGGTGCTGGCCGTGGCCGCGGCGGTGGCGGCACTACTGATGATGGTGGAGGCGTAGCCCGACAGGGTGGTGGTGGCCTTGGCCAGGCCGCCGGCGCTGCCGAAGCTCCGTGTGCCGGTGAAGGCGTTTTCCAGCGCCGTGATGGTGCTGACGTCGCCCGAGGTGATGGCCGTGTCGCCCACCGCCAGGGTGCCGCTGTCCGACAGGGTGCCGGTGGGCAGCAGCGAGCTGTCGGCGGCAAGGCTGCTGTTGACGGCGATGTCGCTGGCGCCGGTGCCGGTCAGCACGTCGTTCAGCCCGAAATAGAGCGAGGCGCCTTCCTTGTCGGCGCCCACGCTGCTGTCCATCTCGTTCACGGCGATGCCGTCGCTGCTGTCGGCGGCGGCGATGGTCAGGTGGCCGTCGCTGGTGATGCTGGCGGTGAAATTGCCGCTGGCGTTGATGGTGTCCAGCAGGTCCTGCACCGTGGACACGCCGCTGAGGTCGACATCCAGGACGGCGGCCGCGTCGTCGTTGCTGTCCACCGCCACCAGGCGCAGGGTGCCCGTCCCCGACAGGCTGTCGCCGGCGCTGACCGTGGCCGTGCCGGTCAGCGAGGTGGCCGCCGGATAGCTGGTGCCCTGGTTGGACACGGTGTTGACCGTGCTGATGACGGTGCTGGCCAGGTTGTCCAGGCGGGTTTGCTGGTCCACCAGCGTGTCGTCGCGCAGGGTGATCAGGGCGCCGATGGCGCCGGACTTCACGCTGCCGGTGATGTCGGTGCCGTCCACGCTCAGCGCGCTGAAGCCCGTGGGGTAGGTCGTGCCGGCGTCGACGCTGGCAGCGGCGGTGTAGCTCAGGGTGTGGGCGGTGCTGCCCACCAGCACCTGGCCGGAGGAGGTGGACACCTGCATGGCGCCGGTGTCGTCCACCGAATAGCTGACGCCCAGGTAGCTGGACAGGGTCTTCAGCTGGCTGTCGCGCTGATCCTCCAGGTCGGCGGTGGACTGGCCGGCGGCCTTGGCGGCGACGATCTGCTTGTTCAGGCTGGCGATGGTGGTGATGGCGCTGTTGGCCGCGTCCACATCGCTGGCGATGTCGCCGTCCGCCTGCGCGCGCAGGCCCTGCACCGTGCTGGACGCCTCGCTGATGGTGCTGGCCATGGTTTCCAGCGCCGTGACGGTCGAGGCCTTGTCCGTGTCGGTGCCGTTGCCCGACGCCAGCGTGGACAGGTCGCTGGTCACGCTGTCGATGACATCGGCGATGGACGTGCTGCCCGACACGGTGCCATAGGCGACGTCGACGTCCGCCATGTAGCTGCTGAGCGTGTTGGCCTGGCTGTCGGCCGAGGTCGCGGACACCACCTGGCGCAGCAGGTATTGATCCACATCGCGCGTGACGCTGCTGACGCTGACCCCGGACGCCTGGCCGTTGACGGTGACGGCCGTCTGGTTGGCCGTCTTCTTGGTGTAGCCGTCGGTGCTGACGTTGGCGGTGTTGGCGCTGGTGACGGTGATGGCCGTCTGCGTCGCCGTCAGGGCGGATTGGGCGATGGATCCCGCGGTGCGAAGCGACATGGGGAGCGTCCTTTCAGGCGGTCAGCTGCACGCAGTGGCGCGCCTGGTGGCTGTCGACGCGCACCTGGCGGCCCCGCGCCGGGTAGTAGCCGCGCACGTCCCGCGCCCGTTCCCGCGTCACGTGCAGCAAGCCCTGCAGGCGCGAGCGCCGGCCCTTCAGCTCCGCCGCCATGCCGGCCTGCAGGGCGGCCATCTCGTCCATCAGGCCCTGCAGCTGCGGCGCCCAGTGGCGGCCGGTGGCGGCGCGGCCCGGGCCGCCCTTCTGGGCCGCCACCTGGGACAGGGTCACGCGGGCCACGGCCTCCGCCTCGCGCAGGTGCTTCAGCGCCATGTACATCGCGCGCCGCCGCTCCAGGCTGGCCTCCGGCTGGCTGGCCGCGGCCTGGAAGGCGGCGAAGGCCTCCATCAGCGCCACCGGAAACTGCGTGCCGCCGGGCGGCGGCGCCGGCAGGACGGGGACGGCCTCCGGCGCCGGTTCCGCCACGGTGATGACGGGCTCGGGCGCCGGCGTGGCGAACAGGCGGGAGAGGAAGCTGGTCATCGCGCACCCCGGCGGTAGGAAGGCAGGTAGGCGTTGTTGAGCGCCCGCGAATAGAGCGTCAGGGCCCGGGCCCGCTGCTGTTGCACTTCGATCAGGGGGCGCAGCTCGGCCAGGGCCGTTTCCAGCCGTTCCTGGTAGCGGGTCAGGTCGTCGATCAGGGCCAGCTGCGCGGCGCGGCGGATATGACCGCCCACCCGCACGCCGGGCGTGAGGGCGGAGCGCACGGCGGCGTTCAGCCGCTTGCCCTCGCGCAACAGCCGGTCCAGCCGCGTGGGGTCGAAGACGGCGGGGCCGGCGGGGGCCGGCGCTTCTATCGACTGGGCCGACTGGACGATGAGGGGGAGGTGCTGGTTCATGGCGCGTCCCCCTTACCGCTTGGCCTGAAGCAGGGTGTCCATCATGTCCTGCGCGGTGGAGACCACCTTGGCGGCAGCCGAGTAGGCCTGCTGCGCGTAGATCATGCGGCTCAGCTCGTCCGACACGTCGACGTTGGAGCTTTCCAGCGACTTGGACTCGATGGTGCCGGCGCCGTCGCTGCCCGCCTCCTTCAGGGAGTAGGTGCCCGACGCCGTGGACTGGGCGTAGGTCTGGCCGGACACGGCGGTCAGGCCGTCGGCGTTGGCGAAGGTGGCCACCGGGATCTTGTAGACCGTCTTGGACTGGCCGTTGTCGAAGTTGGCGACGACGCTGCCGTCCGTGCCGATGTCCACGCTGGTCAGCGTGCCCTTGGCGTAGCCGTCCTGCTTGGGCGTGCCGGTGGTGGTGATGGCGGGGGTGGTGGACCCGCTGGCGTACTGGGTGATCGACCCGCTGCCGCCGTTCTCGCCATAGTCCAGGGTGATGGTGCTGTCGGTGGCGCCGCTGCTCCACCCCGTGATGCTCAGCTGCATGTCGGTGGTGGGGGAGGCCAGCGAGCCGTCGCTGTTGAACACCAGGCTGACGGGCGTGCCGCTGGTGGTGCCGGTGACCGTGGACCCGTCGGTGCTGGACACGGGGTTGGACGCGTCCAGCTCCCACGTGTTGGTGCCGGTCTTGGTCCAGGTCATGGTGACCGTGCTGCTGTTGCCCAGGCTGTCGTACACCTCGGTGTCGGTGGTGTAGCTGCTGCCCACCGTGGCGTCGGACGGCAGGTTCAGGCTGCTGGTCACCTTGCTGGTCGCCTTGGGCGAGCCGGAGATGTCGTCCAGGTTGATCTTTTCCAGGCTGGCCGTGTCGCTGCGGTTGGTGGCTAGGATGTTGCCGCTGTCGTCCGTGGCCCAGCCTTCCAGGTAGAAGCCCTCGGTGTTCACCAGATAACCGCTGTTGTCCTCGCTGAAGCTGCCGTCGCGGGTGTAGTAGGCCTGGGTGCTGCTGCCGTCGTTGACCACGAACATGCCGTCGCCATCCAGCGCCAGGTTGGTGGTGACGTCGGTGGAGGTGATGTCGCCCTGGCTGCTGACCGTCTGCGTCGTGCCGGCGATGACGCCGCCATAGTCGGCCGAGCTGGTCTGGCTGTCGGTGAGCAGGGCGGTGAACGAGGTGTCGGTCGCCTTGTAGCCCGTGCTGGACGAGTTGGAGATGTTGCTGGAGATGGAGGTGAACGCCTTGGACTGGGCGTACAGGGCCGAGGTGGCGGTGTTCAGGGCGCTGAAGATGCTCATTGCCGTGTTTCCTTGCGGGCGAGGCGGCGGTGCGGCCGGCGACTGGGAAAGTCCTTGTGGATCAAAGGATTGACGTCACGTCGTCCATGGCGATCTCGTAACTTCCCAGTGTCAGCTTGGCCGTGCCGGTGGAGGTGTCGACGCCCGTGACCTTGCCGACGCCATAGGCGCTGACGCTGCTGGCGGCGTTGTCGGTGGTGGCGGTGATGGACAGGGTGTAGGTGCCCGAGGTGGCGGTGCCGCCATCCGTCTCGGTGCCCTTCCAGGTGATGTAGTTGGTGCCGGCGCTGGTGCCGCCCGTGCCGGAGTAGACGACGTTGCCGCTGCTGTCGCTGACCGTGTAGCTGACGCTGTCGGCGTCGGACGGCAGGGTGTAGCTCCAGATGGCGGAGCCGTCCTGCATGGGCGCCTGGTCGCTGTCGGTCGACACCGTCTGGCCCAGGTAACTGTAGGCCGGATAGCTGCCGGTGAAGCTGCTGAGCGAGCTGCTGATACCTTCCAGCAGGGTGTTGGACGCCTGCTGCGCCTCCAGGCTGGACATCTGCACCAGCTGGGTGGTGAAGGTGCTGGTATCCATGGGGCTGGTCGGATCCTGCGTCTGCAGCTCCTTCAGCAGCAGCGTCAGCATGGTGGTGAAGTCGCCCAGCGAGCTGGTGGACGAAGAGGACGAGGTGGTCCCCGTCGTGCTGGCGCTGCTGCTGGAACTGGTGCTGCCGACCGTCGTCATGATCCGACCTTTCCCTCTTCGCCGCTTCCCCGGATCCTGGAATGGGACCTCGGGCCGGAATTGGCTTTCGATCGGTTCAACGCCGGCCTTCACAGAAGCGGGCGCACTATTTTTGATGGTTCCAAAAAAAAGTTCCGAGCCGGGAAGTCGTCGCCCGGCTTATATGCTTCCAGGCCGTTTGCTTAATCTCGAGCGTGAAGACTTCGAGTATTTGAGTGGGCAAAATTTTACTGGTCATGTATTGCCGATCGGCAGTTTCTTCCTAGCGGGGCCATCATTCTCACGGCGGACGTTCGCAAAAATGGCGGAAATCCTGGGGTTTTCGGATCCGGCTTTTGTCGGGACGCCCGGCAGATTTTGCCCACCCGTGCCGGGGCCCGCCCGACTTCCAGGGTCCGCGACGGCTTGCCGGCCGCCGCGCGTGAGGGGAGGGGCATGGAGGATGAGGGGGCGGCATGCCTGAAAACCTGACACGACCGCGCCCCGATGAGGGGGGCGGCGACACCCTAGCGATGGGGGACGACCCGTCCCTGGCCGCGGCGGCGTCCCTGCTGGGGGCGGGGCGGGCGGACGCGGCCTGGGTGTTGTGCCGTCCGGCGCTGGCGGCGGGCGCGCGCACGCCCCGCTGGCTGGCGCTGGCCGGCCGCGTGCTGCTGGCGCTGGACCGGCCGGCGGAGGCGGAACCGGTGCTGGCCCTGGCCGCCGGCACCGCGCGGCCGGGTGAGGCGGCGGACCTGGGCCTGTTCACCCTGTGGGGCGTGGCGCTGCGCCGCCTGGGCCGCGTGCCGCAGGCGGAGCCGGTGCTGCGCATGGCCCTGCGCCTGTCGCCCGGGGACGCTGTGTGCCACAGCAACCTGGCGGCGGTGCTGCGCGCGCTGGACCGGCTGGCGGAGGCGGAGGACGCCGCCCGCGCCGCGCTGGCCCTGGACCCCGGCCTGGTCAACGGCCACGTCAACCTGGCCTCCATCCTCATGGCCCAAGGCCGCCCCCGCCTGGCGCTGGACGCCAGCCACCGGGCCCTGGCGGCCGAGCCGACACAGGCGGAGGCGCTGTACACCCGGGCCGCCGCCTTGCAGGCGCTGGGCGACCTGAACGGCGCCGCCCAGGCCTGGGCGGCCGGCGTGCGGGCCCATCCCACCGATGCCCGCCTGGCCTTTGGCCGGGCCAACCTGGACCTGGCGCGCGGCGATCTGACCGCCGGCTGGGCCGGCTATGACGCCCGCCTGGCCGCGGAGCCGCAGCGCTTCCGCGCCGTTCCCAAGCTGCCGGCCTGGCGGGGTCAGCGCCTGGACGGGCCCCTGCTGATCTGGCGCGAACAGGGCCTGGGGGATGAGCTGATGTTCGCGACCTGCTACGCCGCCGCGATCACGGCCGCCGGATCGGCGGTGGTGCGCTGCGACCCGCGCCTGGTGGGCCTGTTCAGCCGGGCTTTTCCCGACGCCCGGGTGGTGGCGGAGGCGCGGGATGCGGCGCCAGCCCCGGCGGAAGGCCGTGCCGTGGCCCAGGCGGCGGCGGGCTCCTTGCCCGGCCTGCTGCGCGGCCACCTGGCGGATTTCATGGGGCCGGCGGGCTATCTGCGGGCGCGGGACGATCTGGGGACCCACTGGCGGCGGCGCCTGGCGGATCTGGACGGGGATGGTGCGCGCACCCTGAAGGTGGGCCTGTGCTGGCGCAGCGGCCTGGCGATCGAAAGCCGCGCCGGCCGGCAGTCGGACCTGGCGGATTGGGCGCCGCTGCTGAGCCTGCCGGGCGTCACCGTCGTCACCCTGATGTACGGTGACACCGAAGGCGAGCGGGCGGCCCTGGGCCCCATGGCGCCGCGCCATTTCCCCGAGCTGGACCAGCGCGACGACCTGGACGGGCTGGCGGCCCTGCTCTCCTGCCTGGACCTGGTGGTCACGGCACCCACCGCCACGGGTGAACTGGCCGGCGCCTTGGGCGTGCCCGTCTGGCGCCTGGCGGGGGAACTGGACGTCACCTGCCTGGGCACGGGCGCGCGGCCCTGGTTTCCCACCATGCGCGTCTTCCGCGCCGGGCCCCGCGACCGCCGGGACGTCATCCGCGACATGGCGAACGGGATGGCGGCATTCCAAAACGCGGGCATGACAAAACGCGCCCAGGCCAGTGATGGCGAGGGCGCGTTTTGACGGCGTGCGCTCAGGACGCGTGGCGCAGGGCGTGCGGCCGGTCGGCGTAGGGGCGCACATGCTCCGCCCGGCGGGACCGGTCGCGGATGATGCGCAGGGCCTCCAGCAGGGTGCGGCGCTGGTGGCTGTCCAGGTCGGCCAGCAGCAGGTCGTTCACCGCCTGACGCAGCGGCTGCAGCCGGCGCAGCACGGCCAAGCCTTCCGGCGTGGCGGACAGGAGCTTGCGGCGGCGGTCGCTGGGGTCGTCCTCCTGCCGGATCAGGCCCTTGCGCAGCAGTTCCGTCACCGTGGCGCTGATGTGCGGGCGGGACAGGCCGCGGGCGGCGGCGATCTCGGACGAGAAGATGCAGGCCGGGCGGCCCCCCTGGCGATCCAGGTCGGCGCCGGCGTAGGCGTCGGCATGCGGGTCGTTGGCCGGCTGGGTGGGGCCGTCGTTGAAGTTGCGGTCACCCGCCACGTTCATCAGCACGGTCCACTGCGGCGCCGTCAGTCCGGCCTCTTCCAGCAGGGGCTCGCTGTGGCGCACCAGGGCGTTGGCCACGTCGATGACGCACAGCGCGATGGCGTCTTCGGCGCGGAAATGGGCAAGGGCGTCGGGCATGGAATGGAACCCCCACATAACTGTTTTCACGCCCCCACCATGATCCCTCCGACCCACCCCGGCATTGACCAGGATCAATCGCGCGCCGCCTTATCCGAAGGGAGGGGTTCAAAACGAAACGGGCGGCCATCCCAGGGGTGGCCGCCCGTTCTGAAATCAACCGTGCGCGGCGGCCCGAAGGCCCCCGCGTGGGGATCACAGCGTGCGCAGGTTACCGGCGGCCGACTTGCCCTTGCGGGGGTCGTGCTGCAGGTCGAAGCTGACCTTCTGGCCTTCGTTCAGCGAGCGCAGGCCCGCCTGTTCGACGGCGCTGATGTGCACGAACACGTCGGCGGTGCCATCCTCCGGCTGGATGAAGCCGTAACCCTTGGTGCTGTTGAACCACTTAACGGTGCCGATAGACATGGTGTCTCCTTAGACGGGTAGTTCCCGGTCCAATGTCGCCCGGCCGCGGGTATGCGGCGGCGGGCATCAAATCATGACGGGAGCGAACCGGTGGACCGGGCAGGGCTCCGCGACAAATTCGATGCCATAGTCATGGAATCCAACTCGCCCGAGGACAAGCAAGAAAATCTGAACAATACTTAAAGTGATTGGCGAGCTGTACTGATGGATGAGGGAAACCAGGGTCCGTATATGACCTTTGGCCTTTCGGATGAGGGGGGTAGGCCGTCATTCACCCGGTGGATGATTGGCGGTTATTAAGATGCCATTCGCACCGGGATGCCGAAGACGCGCAGGGCCTCGCGCAGCTCGGGCAGGGCCCGCTCCACCACGGCCTTGCCCTCGGCGATGGCCTCCTCCGCCCGGTCGAATTCCAGCAGGCCGATGTGGCCCAGGCGGGGCTTCAGGTGGATATCCGGCGGCTCGCCCGCCAGGCGGGACCGGGTGATGCGGTCCAGCGCGATGCCCAGCGAGGTCGCCATGACGCCGAACATGCTGGGCCCCTCGTACTTGGGCGGCTGCGGCCGGGCGCGGCGGGATTGCAGGAAGGCGGACAGGAACTCGAAATTATGCTTCTGCGGCACCTCGCCCCCCAGGTCGGCCGGCGCCTCCATGTCCTCGGTCGCGGGGGCGGCGTCGGGCGGGGCGGCGGCGCCCGCCTCGCCGTCATGGCGGCCCCGGGTGCGGCCGATGATGTCGGCGTTCAGGTCGACGGCCACCACCATGGCGGCGCCCATGGCGCGGCAGGCGGCCACGGGCACGGGGTCGACCAGGGCGCCGTCCACCAGCCAGCGACCGTCGACATGGGATGGCGGGAAGATGCCCGGCATGGCGTAGGAGGCGCGCATGGCCTCCACCACCGAGCCGCGGCGCAGCCACACCTCCTTGCCGGTGGCCAGGTCCGTGGCCACGGTGATGAAGGGGCTGGCCAGATCGTCGAAGGTCGCGTCGCCCAGGTGCTGGTTCAGCTCGGCCAGCAGCTTCTCCCCCCGATCAGGCCGCCGCCGCTGCGCAGGCGCAGGTCCAGCAGGCCCAGGATGCGCATCTTGGTCAGGTTGCGCGCCCAGTGCTCCAGCGTCTCCAGATGGTTGCCGAGGTAGACGCCGCCGACCAGCGCGCCGATGGAACAGCCCGCCACCACGTCGGGGTGGATGCCGTGCTGGGCCAGGGCCTGCAGCACGCCGATGTGCGCCCACCCCCGGGCGACGCCACCGCCCAGCGCCAGGCCTAGGGTGGGGCGGGGGGGGTGGCGCTCGGGATGGCGGTCGGGCATGGCGGTCTTCTCTCTGTCGGCGGGGGACGACACTGAACTAGGGGGCGGGGCCGGGCCGCCCAGCGTACCGGCTTCTGTTAGCCGGTGAAAGTGGCACGGGGTGGGCCGAAATGAGAGACGAAATGGGCCGGGCTGGCGCCCCGGCGACGGTCTGCTATGGTGGCGGCCCCCACCCACCGCCCGGATGACCAGGCCCATGACCAGCGCGCCCCGGCTTCTGTTCCCCGTTCCCCAGCCCACCGTGCCCGTGGCTGGGCTGGCAGGGGGGATGGCGCCGTCTTCCCCGTGCACCGCATCTATTGCATCGGGCGCAACTATGCGGCGCACGCCCGCGAAATGGGCTCCGACCCCACGCGGGAGCCGCCGTTCTTCTTCCAGAAGCCGGCCGACGCCGTGCAGGTGGTGATGCCGGGCACGGTGGCCGACCATCCCTATCCCACGCTGACCAGCAACTATCATTATGAGGTGGAGCTGGTGGCCGCCATCGGCGTGGGCGGCCGGGACATCCCGGTCGACCAGGCGCTCACCCACGTCTTCGGCTACGCCGTGGGCCTGGACATGACCCGGCGCGACCTGCAGCGCGCCATGGGCGACATCAAGAAACCGTGGGAGATCGGCAAGGCCTTCGACCGCAGCGCCCCCATCGGCCCACTGCACCCCGTGTCGCGGGTGGGGCACCTGGCCGCCGGTGCCATCACCCTGGCGGTGGACGGCGAGGTCAAGCAATCCTCCACCCTGGACCAGATGACCTGGAAGGTGGCGGAGCAGATCGCCAACCTGTCCCAGGCCTTCGCCCTGCTGCCCGGCGACCTGATCTTCACCGGCACGCCGGAGAACGTGGGCCCGGTGGTGCCGGGCGACCTCATCACCGCCCACGTCGACGGCCTGCCCGACCTGTCACTGCGCATCACCGACCGGGTGTAAGGGCGGGGCGCCGGGCAGGGGCGCCGCGCGGTGTCGCGCCGGCCGGTTCTGGCTGGCGGGGGCGGCTTCGTGCTAAGCATGGCCCCGTCTTTTTCCGCGCCGGGCGCCTTGCCCGCAGTCCGAGGTTCCCCGGTCCCTTGTCCAAGAAGCCTAAGCCCCAGCCGCGCCACACCGCCACCCTGCCGCTCGTGAGGCGCCTGGCCGGCAACTACCTGCGGCCCTATATCGGCATGGTGCTGCTGGCCAGCGTCCTCATCGCCATCAACGCCGGCAGCTCCGCCGTGCTGGCGCAGAAGCTGGTGCCCCTGATCGATGAGGTGCTGAGCGGCAAGAATCCCGGCTATCTGCGCACCTTCGCGGTCATCGTCTTCGCCACCTTCGTGGTGCGCGGCTTCTCGGGATATTTCTCGGCCGTGCTGATGAACAACGTGGGCCAACGGCTGGTGGCGGCGCTGCAGAAGCAGCTCTACAACCACCTGATCAAGGCCGACCTCGCCTATTTGCACTCCCTGCCGTCGGGCCAACTGGTCTCCAGCCTGGTGAACGACGTGAACCAGGTGCGCCAGGGCACGGCGGAGGTGCTGACCAACTACGGCCAGAGCGTGCTGACGCTCATTTTCCTGGTGGGGGTGATGTTCCAGCAGGACTGGCTGCTGGCCACCATCTCGCTGACCGTGGTGCCCTTCACCACCGTGATGCTCAGCCGCATGACCGGGCGGCTGCGGCGGGTGGCGGGGCGCACGCAGGCGGCGCTGGGCACCTTCGCCAGCATCCTGACCCAGACCTTCCAGGGTGCCCGCCATGTGAAGGCCTATGGCATGGAAGAGTATGAGATGCGGCGCGTGGCCGGCATCGCCGACGATCTGCGCAAGCTGACCAACAAGTCCTTCCGCGTCTCCTCCTCCCTCATCCCCATCAATGAGGTGCTGAGCGGCGTCATCTTCGTCGGCGTCATCATCTATGGCGGGCTGGAGGCGGCGGCCGGGCACAGCACCGCCGGCACGCTGACCAGCTTCACCGGCGCCTTCCTGCTGGCGTTCGAGCCGCTGAAGCGCCTGTCCAAGCTGCAGACCCAGCTGCAGGTCAGCCTGGCCTCGGCGGAGCGGGTGTTCGAACTGCTGGACACGCCGCCGCGCATCGTCGACCGGCCGGGCGCCGCCGACTTGGCGGTCGCCTCCCACGCCATCAAGTTCGACGGCGTGCGCTTCGCCTACCAGGACGGCACGGTGGCGCTGGACGGCGTGTCGCTGGAGGTGCCGGCGGGCAAGACCGTGGCCCTGGTGGGGTCCAGCGGGTCGGGCAAGACCACCATCCTGAACCTCATCCCCCGTTTCTACGACGTGACCGGCGGCGCCGTCACCCTGGGCGGCCAGGACATCCGCGACGTGACGCTGGCCTCGCTGCGCAGCGCCATCGGCCTGGTCAGCCAGGAGACGGGGCTGTTCGACGACACCGTGCGCGGCAACATCGCCTACGGCCGCGTCGGCGCCACGCAGGAGGAGATCGAGGCGGCGGCCAAGGCGGCGGCGGCGCACGACTTCATCCTGGGCCTGCCGCAGGGCTACGACACCCGGGTGGGCGAGAACGGCGTGAAGCTGTCCGGCGGCCAGCGCCAGCGCATCGCCATCGCCCGCGCCATGCTGAAGAACGCCCCCGTGCTGCTGCTGGACGAGGCGACCTCCGCCCTGGACAGCGAGTCCGAGCGCCTGGTGCAGGACGCCCTGCGCCGCTTGCAGCAGGGCCGCACCACCCTGGTCATCGCCCACCGCCTGTCCACCATCGTCGACGCCGACCGCATCTATGTCATCGATGGCGGCCGGGTGGTGGAATCCGGCACGCACGACGAATTGCTGGCCCTGGACGGCGCCTACGCCCGCTTCCACGCCCTGCAGGCCGGCGGCGGCCACGGGGCGGTGGCGGAACTGGATGTGTCGACCGTGACGGCGGCCGGCGCCCTCTCGGCGGCCGGCTGAGCGATGCGGGGGCCGGCATGATCCTTTTGCTGGCCGTCGTCCTGGTGCTCTGCTTCGCGGCGGCGGTCGGCGCCTTGGCGCGCGGCGGTGGGGCCGCCCTATTCACCACGCCCCGCCGGGCCGACCCCGGCGCCCCGCCGGACGGCGTGCCCCTGCGCGCCGTGGCCTATAAGGCCGCCGATGGTATTTTGCTGGAAGGCTGGGCAGCGGAACCGGCCAGCACGCTGCGCCCCACCGTGCTGATGCTGGCGGGCCCCGGGCAGGGCAAGGCCGACCTGCTCGCCCCCGCCATTGCCCTGGTCCAAGCGGGCTATGGCGTCTTCCTGGCGGCCCGCCGCCCGGCGTCCCTGATCCCCAAGGGTGGTTTGGGGGAGGTGGGCCTGCTGGCTGATGCCCGCGCCGCCCTGGACCAGCTGACGGCCCACGGCGTCTCCGGCTCCCGCCTGGTCATCCTGGGTGTGTCGGCGGCGGCGGCCCTGGCCGTGCACATGGCCTGGGAACGGCGGCCGGCGGCGGTGGTGCTGGCCGCACCGCCCACCGCCGGCGCCGATCTGCTGGCAGCCCGCTGGCGCCTGCCCCTGTTGTCCAGCCTGGCGGCCCATCCGCTGAAGGTGGTGGAGCGGCTGCGGGCGGCGGCCCCCGCCTGCCCGCTGCTGGTGCTGCACGGCCTGGCGGACCGGACGGTGCCGCCGGCCATGGGCCAGGCGGTGTTCAAGGCGGCGCCGGAGCCCAAGCACGCCGCCTGGATCAAGGGGGCGGGCCACGCCGACCTGTGGGACAAGGGCGGCACCGACGCGCTGCTGGACTTCTTGGCCGGCCGCCGGGGCCCGGCGCCGACCCTGGATCAGGAGGCGCCGTGGCGGGCGCCGGGCTTGCCCGCCGTCAGGCCCTAGTCGACATACCGCCGCAGCCGGAAGGCGGGGGAGCCATCGGCGTAGTAGTCCTCCTCCACCGAGGTCTGGTGGAAGCCCAGGCGCTCGTACAGCGCGCGGGCGGCCTCGTTCTCCGGATGCACCTCCAGCGACAGCCACTGGTGGCCGGTGGCGCGGACCCGGTCCAGGGCGGCCCGCATCATGGCCTTGGCCAAGCCCCGGCCGCGCTGGTCGGGATGGGTCGCCAGGGAATAGAGGCGCAGGCCCCGGGTGCCCTGGCGGGACAGCAGCACGGCGCTGGCCGCCAGCGTGCCGTCGGCACCATCGATCACAAGGATGTGGGCGGACGGCCGCTCCAGCAGGCGGCGGAAGCTGCGTCGTCCCATGCGGTTGAACGCGAAGCAGATCCTTTCCAGCGCCAGCAACGCCTCCAGGTCGGCCGGGGTGGCGGGGCGGGGGGCGGGCGCGCTGGCGGGGGCAGGGGCGGGGGCAGGGGCGGGGGCAGGAGCGGGGGATGTCATGATGCGGCTGAGGGTAAGGGCGCGCGCGCGCGGCCGCCAAATCAAAAACCCTTTATCTTCCCGCCCCGGCATTGGCATGGAGATTTAATGCGCGCCGCCCGGACACTGGGGGCACCACGGCGGCCTTGGGTGCCGTGGGGCCTTCCAGAGGATTGCACCATGGCACGCATCATCGTCATCGAACGCGGCCCCGGCGGCCTGTGGGCCGCCCATGACAGCGCCGGCCTCATCGGCGGCGTCTTCACCGAGCGCCGCGCCGCCGTGACCTTCGCCACCTTCCAGCCCGACCATCCCACCGTGCTGCTGCGGGCCGGCGCGGGCGGGCCGGGCGCGGACGGCAGGGGCCGCGCGCTCGCCGCGCCCCTTCCCAGTACCCGCTTTTGAGGGGAGGGCCTCCATGCCGGACTTTGCCACAGCCGCCCATTCCCCTCTGGCCCCCGTGCGCCCCCTGGCGCGGGCCGCATCCGATCTGATCGTGGTGGTGGAGCGGCGGGGCGACTTCCGCTGGCCCGACGCCGAGGGCCGGGTCATGACCGCCGGCGCCTATGTCGCCGCCCAGCCGGGCCGCCCGCGCCGCGTCATCAACCTGTGCCGCCACGCCGACTATCTCTCCGCCGGCTACTACGCCTCGCTGTTGGCGGAGGCGCGCGGCGACCGGGTGACGCCGGCGCTGCGCACGCTGGCCGACCTGGTGGGGGCGGGAACGGGCCAGACCGACCTGGCCGACAGCCTTGCGGACCTGAACCCCCGCCTGGTCCATCTGCCACCCCCGCCGGCGGGGGTCTCCCGGCACACCGCCAACATCTATTTCGGCCGCACGCCCGATACCGGGCTCACCGATGTCGCCGCCCGCCTGTTCCAGCGCCTGGACTGTCCGCTGATGCGCCTGACCCTGGCGTATGGTGAGGGCGGGTGGCGCATCGCCGGCCTGGCCCCCCTGGGCACCGACGCCGTGCCCCGCATGCACGACGTCTTCTTCCTGAACGCGCTGGAGGCGCACGCCCGCCGGCGCTGGCAGCGGCCCCGGGGGCCGGCGGCGGCGTCCTTCACCCTGGCGGTGCTGCACGACCCGGCCGACCCCCTTCCGCCCAGCACGGCCGGCACGCTGGCCCACCTGGCGCGGGTGGGCGACGATTTGGGCGTGCGGGTGGAGGTCATCGGCCGGCGCGACTACCGCCACCTGGCGCGGTTCGACGGCCTGTTCATCCGCGAGACGACGGCGGTGCCCCACCACACCTTCCGCTTCGCCCGCAAGGCAGAGGCGCTGGGCATCCCCGTGGTGGACGACACCACCAGCATCCTGCGGTGCACCAACAAGGTCTACCTGGCGGAAATGCTGGCGGGTCATGGCGTGGCCACCCCGCGCACCCGCCTGGTGACGCGCGCCACCCTGGCGGACGTGGCGGCCGCGCTGACTTTCCCCGCCGTGCTCAAGGTGCCGGACGGCGCCTTCAGCCGGGGGGTGGAGCGGGTGATGGACATCGACGCCTTCCACCGCGTGGCGGCGGCCCTGCTGGCGCGGTCGCAGATCATCCTGGCGCAGGACTACCTGCCCACCGCCTTCGACTGGCGGGTAGGCGTGCTGGGGGGCGAGGTGCTGTTCGTGGCGCAATATTACATGTGCCCCCGGCATTGGCAGATCGTGCGCCACGCCGCCGACGGCAGCCATGACGAGGGCGCCACCCGCGCGGTGGCCGTGGCCGACACCCCGCCCGCCGTCCTGGCCGCGGCGTTGGCCGCCGCCCGCCTGATGGGCAATGGCCTCTACGGCGTGGATCTGAAGCAACTGCCCTCGGGCGAGGTCGTGGTGATCGAGGTGAACGACAATCCCAACCTGGATGTGGGGGCGGAGGATCGCGCCGCCGGCCCCCTGCTGTGGCGCCGCGTCATCGGCCACTTCCTGACGGCCGCCGGCCGCGCGCCCATGCCCGGCAGCACCGCCGTCTTCGCCATTGACCTGCCCACCGCCGAACGCGCGGCCCTGGCCCGCGCCGCTGCCGTGCGGGCGGCGGTGGCGTGAGGCTCGGGAGCGCCCAGTTCCATCATGTGAAAAAGCCGCGCCCGAAAGCGATTCCGGGCGCGGCGCTTTTTTATTCGGCGCCGATCTGTTCGCGCAAAGGGTAGGGACGGACCAGGATGTCGGCCGAGATGCCGAGGTGCTCGCTCAATGTCCGGATCATGGGCAGGGTCAGCGGGCGCACGCGGTTCAGCACCTCCGCCACCCGGCCGCTGCCTCCGATCAGACCTTTCAGGGCGGCCCTTCCCGATCCCATCTGGTCCAGGCGGAACAGGATGGCCTCGATGGGATCCGGCGGCGTCATGGGGCTGGTCGCCCGTTCATAAGCCTCCGCCAGGGTGATCAGCACGTCCAGCCGGTCGCCTTCCGGGGTGCCCGGCTGGGCGTTCCACAGCGTCTCGATTTCCATGTGGGCGGCCGCAAGGTCGTCGTCGGTGCGGATGGGCTTGATATCCATGGTCAAATGGTCTCCACGTCGATGGCGTCATATTCAGCGTGGCTGCCGACGAAGCGTATGTAGACGGTCTTGAAGTCGTAGTTCACCCAAACGACAAGGCGGTACTTGTTGCCGCCGATGTTGAAGATGACGCGCTGGCCGACAAAGCTGGCGGTGGCGTAACGGGCCTTGATGTCCGCCGGACCGGTCCATTGGGCTTTGGCCGTTTCAGCGTACCAGGTTTCCAAAGGCCCGCGGCTGTCTTCCCGTCCACGTTTGGCCCAGTGGGCCTGCAGGGTTTTGTGGGCGATGATCCGCATGGCCAAAGGATAGCTTGCTCCCACCACGGGAGCAAACGAAAACTCCCATGGCGGGAGCGGCCGTGGCGGTGACGCCCATCGTATGCTTTTTTGGTTGGAAGCGTGCGGGGGTGCGGGTATTCAAGGCGCTTGGTTTAACCGGCCCGTGGTGGGTGTTTCCGCCGGGGCCGCCTGTTCCCTGCGGCGGACGTTCCCACATGAGGGGGCCCCGCGCCAGGTTCCAAGGACGTCGTACCCAATGCTGCGCTTTTCACCGCTCAAGTCCGCGTTGATCGCCCTGGTCTGTTTCCTGGGCGTGGTCTTCTCCCTGCCCAGCCTGATATCCAAGGATTACCTGCCCGGCTGGATGGCCGACCGGCACGTCAACCTGGGCCTGGACCTGAAGGGCGGCTCCTACCTGCTGCTGCAGGTGGATAGCGACGCGGTGGCGAAGGAACGGGTGGAAAGCCTGATCGATGAGGCGCGCACCGCGCTTCGCGCCGCCAAGATCCAGACCAGCGGCGTCACCCCCGCCGGCCGGTCCGTGACCATCACCGTGGCCGATGGGGGCGACGTGGACGCGGCGCGAAAGGCGCTGGGGCCCATCGCCACCGCCACCACCGGCGGCGGCGTGCCCGAGGTGGACCTGCGCACCGACGGCCAGGCCATCGTGCTGACCCTGACCGACGCCGGCTTCAAGGACCGCATCGACAAGGCGATGGCGCAGTCCCAGGAAATCGTCCGCCGCCGCATCGACGAGACGGGCGTGAACGAGCCGGTGGTGGCCCGCCAGGGCGGCGACCGCATCCTGGTGCAGCTGCCCGGCGTGGAAGATCCCGGCCGCATCAAGCGCCTGATCGGCCAGACCGCCAAGATGACCTTCCGCCTGGTGGTGACGGACGAGGCCCCCCGCGCCGACGGCGCCGCCCCTCCCGGCACCCAGGTCCTGACCGTCGCCGACGGCCGGGGCGAGCGCAAGATCCTGGTGCGCAAGAAGGTGGAGGTCGACGGCGCCAACCTGACCGACGCCAGCCCCACCACCGACCAGAACGGCCGCTGGGTCGTCGCCTTCCGTTTCGACAGCATCGGCGCCCGCCGCTTCGCCGAGACGACCACGAACAACGTGGGCAAGCCCTTCGCCATCGTGCTGGACGACAAGGTCATCAGCGACCCCGTCATCCAGGAACCCATCACCGGCGGCCGGGGCCAGATCAGCGGCAGCTATACCGCCCAGACGGCCAACGACCTGGCCGTGCTGCTGCGCGCCGGCGCCCTGCCGGTGCCGCTGACCGTGGTGGAAGAACGGACCATCGGGCCGGAGCTGGGCGCGGACAGCATCCATGCCGGCCTGACCGCCGTGGCCGTGGGCTTCGTCCTGGTCGTGGCCTATATGCTGATCAGCTACGGCATCTTCGGCGTGTTCGCCAACATCGCCCTGCTGTGCAACCTGTTCCTGACCCTGGCCCTGCTGGGCATCCTGCAGGCCACGCTGACCCTGCCCGGCATCGCCGGCGCCCTGCTGACCCTGGGCATGGCCGTCGACGCCAACATCCTGATCAACGAACGCATCCGCGAGGAACTGAGGAAGGGCGCCACGCCGCTGGCGGCGCTGGAGGCCGGCTTCTCCAAGGCCTACGCCACCATCACCGACAGCAACCTGACCACGCTGATCAAGATGGCCATCCTGTTTTCGGTCGGCACCGGGACCATCAAGGGCTTCGCCGTCACCATCAGCCTGGGCATCCTGACCTCGATGTTCACGGCCACCGTGGTGGCGCGCGCCATCACCGCCAGCTGGTTCCGCCGTTTCCGGCCCAAGACGCTGACCGTGGGCACCCGCCTGCGCCCGGCGCCCGACCACACGAACTTCCAGTTCATGCGCGGCCGGCACATGGGCATCGGCCTGTCGGTGTTCCTGTCGGTGGCCTCCATCGTGCTGTTCTTCAAGCCCGGCCTGAACTACGGCGTGGATTTCGCCGGCGGCGTGGTCATCGAGATCCGCACCGACGGCCCGGCCGACTTTGCCAAGCTGCGGTCCAAGATGGAAACCCTGCACCTGGGGCCCGTCCAGCTGCAGCAGTTCGGTTCCCCCTCCGACGTGCTGATGCGGCTGGAGCAGCAGGCCGGCGGCGACGCCGCCCAGCAGGGGGCCGTGAAGGCGGTGCAGGAGGAACTGAACAAGGACTTCCCTGGCGCCGTCATCCGCCGCCAGGAAGCCGTGGGCGCGTCGGTCAGCGCCGAGCTGTTCCACGACGGCATGCTGGCCCTGGGTCTGGCGGCCATCGCCATGCTGGGCTACATCACCTTCCGCTTCGAATGGCAGTTCGGCATCGGCGCCGTGGTCACCATGCTGCTGGACGTGACGAAGACCGTGGGCTTCTTCGCCATCACCGGCATGCAGTTCAACCTGACCTCCATCGCCGCCATCCTCACCATCATGGGCTATTCGATCAACGACAAGGTCGTGGTCTATGACCGTGTGCGTGAGAACCTGCGCCTGTACCGCAAGATGCCCCTGCGCGAGCTGATCGACCGCAGCATCAATGAGACGCTGAGCCGGACCATCGGCACCTCGCTGGCCATCTTCCTGGTGACCGTGCCCCTGGCCCTGCTTGCGGGTGAGCAGTTGCGCGAGTTCGCCTGGGTGCTGCTGTTCGGCGTGGTGCTGGCGACCTCGTCGTCCATCTTCATCGCCGCCCCCATCCTGCTGTTCCTGGGTGAGAAGAGCCTGCGCCGGCCCACGCCGGCCGACGGCTCCGCCGCCCCGCCCGCCCCGGCGGAGTAAGGGGCTGCTTGGTACGCCGGTTGTCTCGGGGCGTCGCCCTTGGGCAACCGGCATGCCAAAACAAAAACACAATAAAAACAAATGATTGCAAAATCGCATCAAACAATTTTGCAACAAAACCGGCAATAACGGCCGGGCCCTGGGCAGGAAATGCCGGGGCGAATTTGCCGATTCATTTGCACGGTTGTTCCGCGATGACGGCCAATTCTGTAAAGAATCAATGATTACAGCTCGGTAAAGATTGGTCCCCCGGTTGCGTTGGCGGCCGATGCGCGTGCGCGCACCCTTTGGAGGGGGCCGGGGGAAAGTCCAAGGCGGCCCCATCCAAGGTTTCTTCATCGGGGGAGACCTTTACCCATGAGCTCCATCGCCGCCTCGGGGTCCAGCCAGTCGCAGTACGCGGCCTGGCAGGCCCAATGGGCGTCGCGGACGCAGGCCTCGGCCGGCACCGACGACGCCAGTTCCTCGACCACCGCCACCGCCACGGGATCGTCCGCCGACGATGCCTCCGCCTTGCTGGGCGGCGGCGTCGCCAGCGGCATTTCCGGCAGCCCCTTCAGCCTGCAGATGCTGTCCCTGCTGCAAGGCATCGGCGACAGCGCCGACGGTGGCGGCGCGGGCATCGCCGGCGGCCCGCCGCCGGGGCCACCACCCGGCCCGCCGCCCGGCGATGACGGCACCAGCGCCGGCACCGGCGCCAACGGCATCGACCCGCTGATGAGCCTGATGATGCAGACGGCCTTCGGCACGTCGGGCACCACCGGCACCTCCGGCGGCACGACCTCGACCGACGGCACCACCACCGCGTCCACTGATGGCACCACGACGGACGGCATCTCCAAGCAGGCCTTCGAATCCGCCTTCGGCAGCGGCACGGGCGCCACGGAGCTGGCGGACAAGGTGTTCTCGCAACTGGACACCGACGGCAACGGCACGATCAGCCAGTCCGAGGCGCAGACCGCGCTGAAATCGGCGGGCGGCGGCCACCATGGCGGCGGTCATCACCACCACGGCGGGGGCGGCGGCGGCGTCGGCGCGTCCTCCAGCCAGCCGGCCTCCACCCTGCTCAGCGACACCAGCACGGACGACACCGACCCGACCTCGGCCGCCAGCATCCTGGGCGCCATGGATGAGACCTCGTCCTCCACCGCCACGACGGCCACGGCCAGCACCACGGCCGCCGGCGCCGCCCCGGGCACGGCGACGACCGGCGGCACCACCGCCACGGCCTCGTCCACCAGCGGCGCCGCCGGCACCAGCTTCACCTTCGATGGGGTCACCATCGACAGCAGCACGATGCTCAGCGGTTCGGCCCTGGCCTTCATGGCGCAGCTTCAGGGCCAACTGGCGGCCGCCTGAGCCGGGGACGCCGGCCCCTGAAACAGGGGGGCGTCCAAGACCATGGTCCGGACCTGCAGCGGCGGCATGAAACCATGCCCCGCCGCATGTCCTTGCCGTTCTGTCGCGGGCGCGATCGTCGCGCGATTGCCTGGAACGGCGCTTGCTCCGGGGCGGCGGCGCGCGTCATCGACCGCGCCCTTGGGAACGCGGGGACCGGTTGGGGGAATCGCGCCCGAGGCCTACCCTCACGGGAGCGCACCCCCATGACCTCCTCCATCTCTTCATCGGGTTCGTCCCAGTCGCTTTACAGCGCCTGGCTCGCCCAAATACAGACGGCGTCCACCAGCACATCGGCCGACGCCACATATACCGATGACACTGATACGACGACCAGCGGCACCGCCGCCGCCTCCAGCACGCCCAGCTTTCAGATGGGTGGCTTCCAGATGGATGGCGGCCTGTTAAGCATGCTGCAGGGCATCGGCGGCGACAGCGATGGTGACGGCACTGATGGCACCGCCACCACGGCCTCCTCCTCCAGCAGCGGCGGCTCGGGTGATGCCCTGCTGAACCTACTGCTGCAGACCGCCAGCGGCACGTCCTCCTCCAGCGGTTCCACCAGCACGGACTCCACGTCTTCCGCCAGTTCCTCGTCCAGCACCACCACGTCGTCCGGCAGCGGCATCAGCGAAAGCGATTTCGAATCCGCCTTCGGCAGCGGAACGGGCAGCAAGGAGTTGGCGGACAAGGTCTTCTCCAGCCTCGATACCGATGGCGACGGAACGCTGAGCCAGTCTGAGGCGCAGTCGGCGCTGAAATCGCTATCGGGCGGCCAGGGCGCCGACGGCATGGGCCCGCCGCCGCCGGGTGGGTTCGATATGGGCGACCCATCGTCGTTCAGCGATGGCACGCCCTCGACCTCATCCTCGACGTCGGGCACGTCCTCGACCGCCACCGCCAGCGACTCCGGTACGTCCACCAGCGGTACATCCAGCAGTGGCACCAGCAGCATCACCATCGATGGTGTCACCATCGACACCAGCACGATGCTCAGCGGCTCCGCCCTGGCCTTCATGGCGCAGTTGCAGGGCTCGATGGCGGCATAGGCCCAAAAACAAACGCCGCCCGACGGGTTGCCCCGGGGCGGCGTTTGGCCTTGTCGTCAAACCGGCACGTCAGACCGGCATCAGCCCAGCTTCACCAGCTTGACCTTGCGGTTCTCCATGGCCAGGGCCAGCTTGCCATGCTTCAGCGCCAGGGCCTGGCTGCCGAACAGGTCGAAGCGCCAGCCGGTCATGGCCGGGACCTTGGCGTTGTCATCGGCGGCGATGGCCTCCAGGTCGGCGGCGTTGGCCACCAGGCGGCTGGCCACGTCCTCGTCATCGCACACCAGCTTCAGCAGCACGCGCAGCAGTTCCACCGTGGGCGCGATGCCGGCCGGCAACTCGGCGCGCGGCTCCGTCCGGGGCAGGGCGCTGTCGGGCAGGCCGCGCGCCTTCTCGATGGCCGCCAGGATTTCGGTGCCATAACGACCCGCGGCCATGCTGGGGCCCAGGCCGCGCGTGCGGCCCAGGTCGTCCACCGTGCTGGGGGTGTGGGCGGCGATCTCCATCAGCGTCTCGTCGCGCACCACGCGGTTGCGCGGGATGTCCTTGCGCTGCGCCTCGCGCTCGCGCCAGGCGCACAACTCCTTCAGCACGGCGATGAAGCGCGGCTTGTCGGTGCGGGGCTTAAGCCGGCGCCAGGACTCGTCGGGGTCCTGGCGGTAGGTGTCAGGGCTGGTCAGGATGGCCATCTCATCGGCCAGCCATTCCTCGCGGCCCGTCTTGTCCAGGCGGCGGCGGATCTTCTCGTACGCCGGGCGCAGGTGGGTCACGTCCGACAGGGCGTAGGTCAGCTGCCGGTCGGTCAGCGGCCGGTTGGACCAGTCGGTGAAGCGACTGGACTTGTCGATGCGGGCGTTGGTCAGCTTGGTGATCAGCGTCTCATAGCCCACGCTGTCGCCGAAGCCGCAGACCATGGCCGCGACCTGGGTGTCGAACAGGGGGGTGGGGACGGCGCCGGTCAGGTTGAAGAAAATCTCCAGGTCCTGGCGGGCGGCGTGGAAGACCTTCAGCACGGCGGGGTTGGCCAGCAGCGCGAACAGCGGCGACAGGTCGATGCCGTCGGCCAGCGGGTCGATGGCGGCGGCCTCGTCGGGGCCGGCCACCTGCACCAGGCAGAGCTGCGGGTAGTAGGTCTTCTCCCGCATGAATTCGGTATCGACGGTGACGTACGCGGCGGAGGCCAGGCGGTCACAGAAGGCGGCGAGGTCGGCGGTATTGGTGATCAGCGTCATGGGGCACTTCACATACTATAGCTAAGCGCGCGTGCATAGGGCCCAAGGCCGGGCCGGTATGGAAAACCCGCATGGTCCGGCGGGCGAAGGCGCCCGCCCGTCTTGACAATCCGCCCCCGTCCGGCCCTAGTGTCCGCCGGTCCGTCAGTCCGCGTTTTCGCGGATCGGCGGCGCTATTGCCCAACCCGCACTCGTCAAGGCCCGGCCCCATGCATCCCTATCGTACCCACACCTGCGGCGCCCTGCGTCAGGAAGACGCCGGCCAGACCGTCCGCCTCTCCGGCTGGATCCACCGCAAGCGTGACCACGGCCAACTGCTGTTCGTCGACCTGCGCGACAATTACGGCCTGACCCAGTGCGTGATCGATATCGACAATCCGGGCTTCAAGGTGCTGGAATCCGCCCGCCTGGAATCGGTCATCACCGTGACCGGCCGCGTGGTGGCGCGCACCGCCGACACCATCAACGACAAGCTGCCCACCGGCCACATCGAGGTGAAGGCGGATGAGATCGTGGTGCAGAGTCTGGCCGACCAGCTGCCCCTGCAGGTGAACTCCGACCAGGACGCGGGCGAGGACATCCGCCTGCGCTACCGCTTCCTGGATCTGCGGCGCACCAAGATGCACCGCAACATCCACTTGCGGTCCAACGTCATCGCCTCGGCCCGCCGCCGCATGATCGAGGCCGGCTTCACCGAGTTCCAGACGCCCATCCTGACCTCGTCCTCGCCCGAGGGCGCCCGCGACTTCCTGGTCCCGGCGCGCAACCACCCGGGCAAGTTCTACGCCCTGCCGCAGGCGCCGCAGCAGTTCAAGCAGCTGCTGATGGTGGCGGGCTTCGACCGCTATTTCCAGATCGCCCCCTGCTTCCGTGACGAGGACAGCCGCGCCGACCGCTCGCCCGGCGAGTTCTACCAGCTCGACTTCGAGATGAGCTACGTCACGCAGGACGACGTGTTCGCCGCCATCGAGCCCGTCATCCACGGCATCTTCACCGAGTTCCGCGACTTCACCGGCGTCGCCAAGAGCGTCAGCCCCTATCCGTTCCCGCGCATCCCCTATGCCGAGAGCATGCTGAAGTACGGCAACGACAAGCCGGACCTGCGCAACCCGCTGGTGATCACCGACGTGTCGGCCGTGTTCCGCCGCGATGACGTGGAGTTCAAGGCCTTCCGCGGCGTGCTGGACAAGGGCGGCGTGGTCCGCTGCGTCAAGGCCCCGGCCGTGGGCGACAAGCCCCGCAGCTTCTTCGACAAGCTGAACGACTGGGCCCGTGGCCTGGGCGCGCCCGGCCTGGGCTACATCCTGTTCGAGAACGGCGCCGGCAAGGGCCCCATCGCCAAGTTCGTGCCCGAGGCGGCGCAGGTGGTGCTGCGTGAGCTGACCGGTGCCGTGGACGGCGACGCCGTGTTCTTCGTCTGCGACCTGGAAGGCCCTGCCGCCAAGCTGGCCGGCCAGGCCCGCACCCGCATCGGCGAAGAGTTGGACCTGATCGAGAAGGACGCCTTCCGCTTCTGCTGGATCGTCGACTTCCCGATGTACGAGAAGGATGAGGAGACGGGGAAGATCGACTTCTCCCACAACCCCTTCTCCATGCCGCAGGGCGGCCTGGAGGCCCTGACCGGCATGAACCCGCTGGACATCAAGGCCTTCCAGTACGACATCGTCTGCAACGGCATCGAGCTGTCCTCGGGCGCCATCCGCAACCACAAGCCCGAGATCATGTACAAGGCGTTTGAGATCGCCGGCTATTCCGCCGAGGATCTCGAAACCCGCTTCGGCGGCATGCTCTCGGCCTTCAAGCTGGGCGCCCCGCCGCACGGCGGCTCCGCCCCTGGCATCGACCGCATCGTCATGCTGCTGGCCGATGAACCCAACATCCGCGAGGTCATCGTCTTCCCGCTGAACCAGCGCGCCGAAGACCTGCTGATGCAGGCCCCCAACGCCGTCGACACCGCGCGGCTGAAGGAACTGCACATCAAGCTCGACCTGCCCAAGCCCAAGATCACCACCGAGGCCAAGGAAGGCTGAGGCTCAGGCTCTCAGGGTTGACATGAAGCGGGTGGCGTTCGAAGGGGCGCCGCCCGTTTTGTTTTGGGCTGAAGGCTACCGCCAGTCTTCCAGGCGCAGCCCAGGCGCGCGCGGGAATTCCCGGGTGTTGTGCGTGACCAGGACCAGGGCGCGCGCCAGCGCGTGGCCGGCGACCGGCACGTCATAGGGGCCGATGGGTGTGCAGGCGGCGGCCAGACGCGCCCGGATCAGCCCCGCCCGCCGGCGTGTCACCCCGCGATGGTGGCCGCGTTGCGGAGGCAGGCCTTCCCGTAAAGCTCATACTCATCCGGGAACAGCTTTTCATAAACCGGCCGCCAGTGCGTGAGGTCGCTGTCCCGTTCGGTGGCGTTGCTGTGGGGCGGGGGCAAGGGGGGCTTGCCCAGCGCCGTGGCGAGGGCGTCGAGGGAGGCGGCATAGCGTTCCATGATGCCGACGAACACGAAATGCCGGTCGAAGAGCGTGTCCAGGTCCACCGCGCCGGGCGGCAGCGGCATCTGCCAGATGAAGGAATAGGGGTTGTTGCCCTGGGCCTGCGCCTCGGCCCGACGATGCAGCCAGACATCGAAGGCGGGATCGTCGGTCAGGTCCGGCTCGGGATAGCCGGCGCGCTTGCGCTTGTTCAGATAGAACCACTGCGACAGGAAGCGGTCGAAGGGATCGCGCAGGAAGGTGATGTGCTGCATCACCCCGGGATAGTACTGCCAGGCGCCGATGCCCCGCGCTCCGTTGAAATGGCCGTGGATGCAGGTTCCGCCGCGCAGGTCGTGCCGCGTCGGCGGCTCCGCGCGGTCGCGGTAATGGAACAGCAGGCTGTCCCCCGGGAACCAGGCCGCCAGCACCTCGCGCAGGCTGGAGCCGCCGGTCTTCGGGATGTGCAGGGAGATCAGCGGCGCGGTGGGGTCATAGGGCGGCATGGGCAGGCAGGCGGCATCGGGGTCCAGGGATGGGGGCGAGGGCGAGAGTAACTGAAATCGGCGGCAAGGCCAGGGCGCGCCGCGGCCGCCGGATCGCCCGTGGGGGCCGCCGTCGCGGACGGCGTGCCGCGTTATCCCTCCTTGGGCCCCAGGAATTGCCGCGCGATGCGGAAGCCGAGGCGGTCGGTGTCGGCCAGGTTGGTGTTGCCCAGGATGATGATGGTCAGGTCATCATCCAGGAAACGCAGCAACAGGGTGTTGGCGCCCATGATGCGGCCGGGGCGTTGGGCGTAGCGATGGGGCCGGCCGCGCGCCTGAAGGTCGGAAACCCAGAGGCCGAAGCCGTATTCCTCCAGCACCGGGGTCAGCAGCTGGGCGCGCTGGGCGGGGGCCAGCAGGTCGCCGCCATACAGCGCGCGGGCGAAGGCGGCCAGATCAGGGGCGGTGGAATAGAGGCCGCCGGCGGCGTACCAGTTCTGCATATAGACCGGCATGTCGTGGGCCAGGTCCCGGTCGCCGTCCTTGTAATAGGTCGCGGCCAGGTTGGGCAGGATCAGATCCTGGCGCAGCAGGCCGGTCCGCGCCAGGCCCAGCGGGTCCAGGATGTCCTGGCGCAGCGCCTGTTCATAGGGCTGCCCCGTCACCGCCTCGATGACCTTGCCCAGGATGACGTAGTCGGCGTTGTTGTAGTCGAACGCGCTGCCCGGCGCCGTCACCAGGGGGCCGCTGGCGTAGCGATCCATCAGTTCGGTGCTGTCGTGGGGCAGCTGGTAGGCCGGCATGCCGATGCGCGCGGCGTCGGCGTAGCTGGTCAGGCCCTTGTCGAAGTTCTCGATGCCGGACGTATGGGTCAACAACTGGCGCAGGGTCACTTTGTCCGCCGCCGGTCCCTTGTAGGCCGGCAGATGGGTGCGGATAACGGCATCCAGCGACAGCCGGCCCCGGGCCGCCAGGCGCATCACCAGCGTGGCCGTGAACAGCTTGGTGATGGAGGCGACGCGGTACAGGCCGTCCCGTCGGCAGGGCACCTGGAAGGACCGTTCGGCCAGGCCGTACGCCTCATGCAGCGCCACGGCGCCCTGATGCTCCACCAGCACCGTGCCGCTGAACCCCGTCTCCGCCACCTGGCTGGCGACGTAGGCCGCCAGACCGTCGCCGGCCGGCGCCGCCACAGCGGCCGGTGCCGGCGCATCGGCCCATGCCCTGAGCGGACCGCCCACCATGGCCCCGCCCAGCACCGCGTTGCCCAGGAATCTCCGCCTGTCCATGCCGCCGCCCCGCGTTATGTCCAAAGGATCACGCCTACCACGCGCCGGGCCAAGAGGGAGGGGCCGGCCCCGCCGGCGCGGGGGGAGCCAGTTTGGGCGGGAGGCATTTGGCTTCGACTTTGAACAAGCCGCGGGACGCGCGCCCAGGCTTCCCCGCCCCGGGCTGACGCGCTCAGCACTCTTACCTCAACCCCTCACCACCGATAGCTTACGTTCGCCTTCACGTCCCGCCCCGGGCCGTACCAGCACCAGATGCTGCTGTAGCAGGACGAAATATACCGGCGGTCCAGCAGGTTGGTGGCGTCGATGTTCAGGGTCAGGCCGTCCAGCTGCGGGGCCAGGTGCTTGAAGTCGTAGCTGCCCATGAGGTCGAACAGGGTGGCGCCGGGGATGGGCAGGGCGGCGTCGCCAGCCGCCCCGTTGAAGCTGCGGCCGATGTAGCGCACGCCGCCGCCAAAGCCCAGGCCGGCCAGGGGGCCGTCCTGCAGGGTGTAGTTGGCGTAGGCGTTGGCCGTTGTCTGGGGCACGGCGTAGGGGCGGGAGCCCTCAAGCCCCGCATTGTCCTTGGTCACCTGGTTGTCGATGTAGGTGTAGCTGGCGTGCAGCTGCAGGCCCTGGATGGGGCGGGCGGAGCCCTCCAGCTCCACGCCGCGCGACCGCACCTCGCCCGCCGCGATGGAGGCGGTGGGGAAGCTGGGGTCGGTGGTGGCGACGTTGGTCTCGCGCAGTTCATACAGGCTGGCGGTCAGCAGGGCGTTCCACACCTTGGGCTGGTACTTCACGCCCACCTCGACCTGCTTGCCCTCGGTGGGGGCCAGCACGTTGCCGTTCCGGTCCACCGTGGTCTGCGGCAGGAAGGACGTGGCGTAGGAGACGTAGGGCGCCACGCCGTTGTCGAACAGGTACAAGAGGCCGGCGCGGCCGGTGAACTTGCTCTCGTCCTTCGAGGTGGTGCCGTTGCTGAGATGGTCCAGCTGGCTGATGTCCAGCCAGTCGTTGCGGCCGCTCAGCACCAGGCGGAAGCCGCCGAGGGCGATCTGGTCCTGGGCGTAGACGCCCGTCTGGCTCATGTGCAGGCGCACGTCGAAGCTGGTGGCCGGCAGGGTGAGGGCGGAGCCGTAGACGGGGTTGAAGACGTCGATGTCGGCGACGCTGCCGCCGAAGCCCGAGGCCTCCGTCTGTACGGTGTTCTGGAAGTCCACGCCGAAGATCAGGTTGTGGGTCAGGGCGCCGGTGCGCACCACGCCGGTCACGTTGTTGTCCAGCGTGACGTTGTTCAGCTCCTCCCGCGCCACGGCCAGGGCGCGGGCCAGCTTGGTCTCATTGGCGTCGGTGAAGTAACCGGCGTTGTAGACACTGTTGTACAGCGTCGTCAGGTGCATGTAGCGGGTGTTCTGGTGCACCGCCCAGTCGTCGTCGAATTTGTGGGTGAACAGCGAGGTGACCATGTTTTCGGTGCGGTTGAACCGCTCGAAATCCGGCTCGCCATCATAGAAGTCGCGGGCGATCTGGCCGTTCGGGTTGGGCAGCAGCGAGCCCTGGACCGGCACCGCGCCATAGCCGCCGCTCTTGGGGTCCTGCTGGTGGACGTACAGCACGGTCCAGCTGGTCTTGTCGTCCGGGCGGTAGGTCAGGCTGGGGCTGATGCCGAAGCGCTGGGATTCGGTATGGCTGATCTGGGTGTCGGATCGGTCGTTGACCCCCACCAGGCGATAGCTCAGCACGCCGTTGGCATCCAGGGTGCCGCCGATGTCGGCCGTTTCGCGCACGGTGCCATAGCTGCCGGCGGTCACGCCGACCTCACCGAAGGTGGTCCCCGTGGGCAGCTTGCTGGTCAGGGCGGCGATGCCGCCGGGGTTGGCGTTGCCGTAGAGGACGGAGGCGGGGCCCTTCACCACCTCCACCCGCTCCAGGAAGGCCAGGTCGATCTGCGGGATGGCGTAGCCGTTGAGCGAGCTGATGAGGTGCAGGCCGTCCAGGTACTGGTCGGCGTTGAAGCCGCGCACCGTCATCAAATCATAGCGGCCGGCGGTGTTGCCGCGCGTGTCGGTGGCGACACCGGCGGTGTAGTTCAGGGCGTCGTTCAGGTTCTCCGCCACGCGCAGGTTCAGCTCATCCCGGGTGATCACGCTGACCGACTGCGGCGTCTCCACCAAGGGGGCGGCGGTCTTCAGCGCGCTGGCCGCGTCGGTGGCCGCGCGCTCGCCAATCACCAGCACGTCGCTCAACGGGGCGGCGGCGTCGCCGGCCGCATCACCCGCCATATCGCCCGCTGGGGCGTCGGCCAAGTTGGCCGCCCAGGCAGCACCAGCGGTCAGGGCGACGATGGAGACGGCCGAGGCCAGGGCAAGGGAGCGCCCCAGGGGACGCCCCAAGGGACGCCCGAGGCGACGCAGCGCGCGGGGGTGCACAGAGAGGAACTGCCGAAGGTTGCTCACGGTGAGGGCTCCGAAACTAATAATTATTATCATTTGCTAACGGGATGGTTACGGCGGGCGCGTTGTGAATGCAAGTGACTTTCATTCACGCATGACAGCATCCCGCCGGCCCGGTATCCGGCCCCGCGCATGGGCGGGTGTGATCGACCAGGGTCGTTTTGTTACAACGAATTAACCAAATGCCCCGCCGCAGCGGCGCGGTTTTGGGCTATGTAGAGGGCGGCCCCGTCCGGAAGCGGAGGGCCACCGGTCGCCCAAGAAGAAGGAAGACGGCACCCATGATGCGCTTCACCCGCACGCTCACGGCCCTGGCGCTGACCACGGCCCTTTGCTCCAGCCTGCCGGCCTTCGCGGGCGGTGGTGGGGGTGGCGGCGGTGGGAGAGGTGGCGGGGGAGCCGGTGCGGCGGACACGGCCATCGTGCCGGGGGCGGAGGTGCCGGGAGGCAAGGTGTCGGTGCCGCCGCTGGCCATCACCGAGCGCACGCTGGCCAACGGCCTGAAGGTCATCGCCCTGCCGGACACCACCACCCCCACCGTGTCGGTGCAGGTGTGGTACAGCGTCGGCTCCAAGGACGATCCCAAGGGGCGCAGCGGCTTCGCCCACCTCTTTGAGCACATGATGTTCAAGAGCACGCGCGACATGGCCGCCGAGCAGTTCGACCGCCTGACGGAGGATGTGGGCGGCTACAACAACGCCTCCACCAACGCCGATTACACCGATTACTTCGAGACCGTGCCCGCCAACCACCTGGAGCGCATCCTGTGGGCGGAGGCGCAGCGCATGGGCTCCCTCGTCGTGGATGAGGAGAACTTCAAGTCCGAGCGCGACGTGGTGAAGGAGGAATTGCGGCAGCGGGTGCTGGCCCAGCCCTACGGCAAGCTGTTCTACCTCATGTTCCCGCAGGTCAGCTTCAAGGTGCACCCCTACGGCCGCCCCGGCATCGGCAGCATCGAGGATCTGGACGCCGCCACCCTGCAGGACGTGCAGGCGTTCCACGCCACCTATTACCGGCCGGACAACGCCACCCTGGTGGTGGTGGGCAACTTCAAGCCGGAGGAGCTGAACGCCTGGGTCGACAAGTATTTCGGCCCGCTGACCCACCCGGCCACCCCCATCCCGCGCGTGACCGCGGTGGAGCCGGCGCGGACGGCCCCGCAGACCCTGACGGTGACGGAGGCCAACGCCCCGTTGCCGGCCGTGCTGCTCAGCTATCCCTTCCCCAAGGCGACGGACAAGGACCTGCCGGCCCTGCTGGTGCTGGACAGCATCCTGGGCCATGGCGACAGCAGCCGCCTGAACCAGTCCCTGGTCTATGAGAAGCAGGTGGCCAGCCAGGTCTTCACCTTCCAGGAGGTGAACCAGCAGCCGGGCGCCTACGCCATCGGCGCCATCCTGGCCGGGGGCGCCACGGCCGAGGCGGGGGAGAAGGCCCTGCTGGAGGAACTGGACAAGGTGGCCAAGGACGGCGTGACGGAGGCCGAGCTGGCCGCCGCTCGCAACCAGCTGGTGACCGATGAGCTGGAGGAGCGGGAGACGGCCAACGGCCGCGCCAGCCTGCTGGCCCGCGCCGCCGTCATCTTCGGTGACCCCAAGCGCGCCGACACCCTGCTGGCCGACGTGCAGGCGGTGACGGCCGACGACGTGAAGCGGGTGGCCGCCACCTGGCTGAAGCCCGAGACCAAGATTTCCGTGCGCTACGTCCCGGCGGACGGGCCCGAGAAGGGGACGGACACGGTGGCCACGGCCCCCACCATCGACGCCGCCCCCCTGGTGGTGCCGGCCGACCTGAAGGTGGTGCAGCCGGCGCCGGCGGATCAGCGCCAGGCCCCGCCCACCGCCGGCCCCGCCGTGGACGCCGCCTTGCCGCAGCCGGTGGAAAAGCGCCTGGCCAACGGCCTGCGCGTCATCGTGGCACCCACCCACGGCGTGCCGCTGATCCAGGCCAGCCTGCGCATCGGCGGCGGCGGGGCGGTGGACCCGGCGCGCCTGCCCGGCACGGCGGCCATGACGGCCAGCGTGCTGACCAAGGGCACGGCCAAGCGCTCCGCGCCTGAGATCGCCCGCGATGTCGAGGCGCTGGGCGGCACCCTGAACGCCGCCGCCGGCTGGGACGGGTCGGAACTGTCGCTGCTGGTGAAGGGCGACGTGCTGGCCCCGGCCATGGAGATCTTCGCCGATGTCGCCCGCAACCCGGCTTTCCAGAAGGAAGAGCTGGAGCGGGAGCGGCACCAGGCGCTGGACGGCCTGTCCGTCACCCTGAAGGACCCGGCCGGCCTGGCCAAGCTGGTGGGTCCGCGCGTGCTCTATGCCGACGCCGCCTACGGCCACCCGCTGACCGGCACGCCCAGGTCGCTGGCGGCGCTGAAGCCGGCGGACCTCTCCGCCTATCACCACACCTGGTGGCGCCCCGATAACGCCACACTGGTGCTGGCCGGCCCGCTGACGGCGGAGCAGGGCTTCGGCATCGCGGAAAAGCTGTTCGGCGATTGGGCCAAGCCCGCGGCGGCCCTGCCGGCGCTGCCGTCCTCCCCGGCCCAACCGGCCGGGCGCGCCGTGGTGGTGGACCTGCCCAAGGCCGGCCAGGCGGCGGTGCTGGTCGTGCGGCCGGGCTTGGCGCGGTCGGACAAGGATTATTATCCGGCCAGCGTCGCCAACGCCGTGCTGGGTGTGGGCTATTCCTCGCGCCTGAACGAGGAGATCCGCATCAAGCGGGGCCTGAGCTACGGCGCCGGTTCCGCGCTGGATTTCCGCCGCGTGCCGGGGCCCTTCGTGGCCAGCACCCAGACCAAGAACCCCTCCGCCCCCGAGGTCGCCGGCCTGATCATGGCGGAGATGGGCAAGCTCGGCACCCAGGCGCCGGCGGAGACGGAACTGGCCGGCCGCAAGGCGGTGCTGATCGGCAATTTCGGCCGCACGGTGGAAACCACGCACGGGGTGGCCAGCCTGGTCGGCAGCCTGGCCCTGCAGGGCGTCGACTTGGGCGAAATCGGCCGCTACATCGCCAGCGTCCAGGCCGTGACCCCGGCCCAGGTGCAGGCCGCCGCCGCGCGCACCCTGTCGCCCGCCCAAAGCAGCCTGGTGGTGGTGGGCGACAGCGCCCAGTTCCTGCCCGCCCTGAAGCAGAAGTACCCCAAGGTGCAGGTCATCCCCGCCGCCCAGCTGAACCTGGACAGCGGCAGCCTGAAGGCGGCGCCCAAAAAGGATGAGGGCAAGAAGGACGCCCCGGCGCCGAACGCCAAGAAGCCCTGAGGCGACGGCCATGCATGAGGAGATGCGGCGGCTGACCGCCGCCTTCGCCGGCGACTGGGCGGGCACGGACGCGGTGCTGCCCAGCCCCTTCAACCCCGGCGGCCCTGGCCCAAACAGTGTGGGGGTGGCGCGCATGATCGTGCGCCCCGCGCTGAACGGTCACCACCTGGTGCTGGACTACGTCCTCGACCGGGGGGAGGCCGGCGCCTTCACCGCACACGGCGTCCTGACCTGGGACCCGGACGTGGCGGTGCACCTGCTGTTCTGGTTCGACGACATGGGCTATGTGCCGGCCACGCCGGCCCCCGGCCTGTGGGGACCGGTGGAGGGGGCGGAGGAGGCGGGCGCCGAAGGCTACACCTTCATCCGCACCTCCCCGCGCGGCCGCGCCCGCCACCGCTATTGGTGGCCGGTGCCGGACCACATGGAAACCGCCATCGACCGCTCCACCGACGGCGGCCTGACCTGGACGCCCTTCCTCAAGGGCAGCTACCGGCGGCAGGCATAAGAAACGCAGGGGGCCGTTTAACTCAGGCCGCCTTGGACGCCGCCTTGGTCTGGTACATCAGCACGTCGGCGCGGTGCAGCACCTCGTCCTCGCGGTCGTCGGCGCCGTAGGCCTGGCAGCCGAAGCTGGCCTTCAGGGGCAAGCTGTGGGTCTGCCAGTCCAGCGCCATCTGGTGCAGGGTGGCGGACAGGGCCTCGGCGCGCTGCATGCCCTGGTCGGGCGCCACGCGGGTCAGCAGCACGGCGAACTCGTCACCGCCCAGGCGGGCCACGATGTCCTGGGCGCGCACATGATCGGCCAGGGTGCGGGCCACCATGCGCAGGTAGGCGTCGCCGGCCTGATGACCGTGCATGTCGTTGATGCGCTTGAAGCCGTCGAGATCGACCATCACCAGCACGCCGCCCCGGCCGCCGCGCCGCGCGCCGGCCAGTTCGCGCCGGAAGGCGACTTGGAAGCCACGCCGGTTCAGCAGGCCGGTCAGCTCATCCGTGGTGCTCAGCGTTTCCAGGTAATCGATGCGGTCGCGCTGTTCGGTGATGATGCGCTCCGCGTCCGCCAGGCGCATGGCCAGTTCCTGCACCAGCAGCTGGTTCAGGCTGGCCGCCGCCTCGGGACCGCGCAGGCCCACCGGCATCTGGCCCCGGGGCAGGGTCAGGTTGATGGCGGGCATCAGGGGCAGGGCGGTGTCCGGCGGGGTCATGGGCGCTACTCCGTTTGGGGCGTCGGGGATGACGCGAACTGGAGATCGCAAGGGCCGTGCCGCTGGTTAGCGTGTTGAAATTGCTGGATTTGCGTTTTGCAGGGATAGGCCGGGGCCAGTCCACGGCAGTTTTTGCCGACCCCCTTTCGGCAGGTTCCACCGGCAATGTCTGCCCCATATCCCAAAGGGGCGACGACAGGGGCGGCGGGTCCCCGTGTCACCCTCCGTATCATCCCAGGCGTCATCCGGGACCCCAGGGTGTGCGGCCCCTGTGACGACAAGAAAGCTTGGCGCCGCCCCCCGGGACACGGCATGCTGGGGGTTCGGGCCTGGCCCGGGTCGAGGTAGCGAGAGTGACGAGAAGAATGCGCGCACGTCTGGTGAGCATGGGTTTGGCGTCCCTGGCCGTTCTGGCGCTGCCGGTGGCGGTGGCCATCGGCGCCACGCCCCCGTCGGCGGCGGCCCCCGCCCCCGCCGCTCCGCCCGCCGCCCCACCCACGGTCGGCCCGACCTCCAACGGTGGTCCCATGGCCGGCACGGTCATGGCCCTGGGCGCCCAGATGTCGCCCCACCGCGCCGCCTATCGCCTGACCCTGGCCTCCTCGCGCGAGGGCAGCCGCGTCACCGGCGTGGTCGGCGCCATGAACTTCGCCTGGAACGACGTCTGCCGTGGCTGGACCACGGAACAGCGCTTCCAGATCCGTTTCCTCTATTCCGAGGCGGACGACCAGGAGATGACCACCAGCTACACGACGTGGGAGGCCAAGGACGGCAGCGTCTACCGCTTCAACGTCCGCAAGCAGGTCACCGGCCAGCCGGATGAGGAGATGAAGGGGGTGGCCACCCTGAACGGCGAGGATGGCGGCGTCGCCCATTTCGAGAAGCCCAAGCCCCAGGATATCGAACTGGCGCCCGGCACCGTCTTCCCCACCGCCCACACCCTGCTGCTGATCAACCAGGCCCGCCACGGCGACACGCCGGTCTACGTCCGGCCCGTGTTCGACGGGTCGGAGGCGGAGGAGGCGGGCCCCGTCTCCGCCGTCATCGGCAAGGCCAAGCCCCTGGCCAAGGACGCCATCGTCGTGGCCGCCCTGCACAAGGACAAGGCCTGGCCCGTGCACCTGGCCTTCTTCGCCAACGACGACCAGCAGGCGCTGCCCGACTACGACACCGCCATGATGCTGATGGACAACGGCATCGTGCAGTCCATGCTGATCGATTACGGCGACTTCAAGGTGCGGGCCGAGTTGGTGGCGTTGGAACCCCTGCCCAAGCCCGCCTGCTGAAAACCGGGGGCCGCCCGCTGGGCCCACCCGCCGCCCTCAGAAGCGCAGGAACAGGCTCTTCAGCCACACCGGGCTGGCCTTGGCCGCCTGGCGCCAGTCGGCGATGTCCTCCTCCGCCTCGCCGGCGGCATAGCCCCAAGGGTTGAACACCCTCAGCCGGCCGGTGCGGTAGGCCGCCACGGTGGGCGTGACCACCGTCAGGCCGTGCACCAGGGCGGTGGCGGCCAGCAGGGCGTCACGGTTGTTGGGCAGGGCGACGCTGGCGCGGCGCAGGGCCACGGCCGCGTCCACGGGCAGGACGCGCCCCTCGAACGCCACCATCACCCGGTCATCCAACCAGGCGCGCAACGCCGTGCCGGCGGCCTTGTCCGTCCGCTCCGCCTTGGCGACCGACTCCGCCAGCTCCATCAGGCTGAGGGCCGACAGGAACAGCTGCTGGCGGGGGACGTCGGCGACCCAGGCGCGCACGCCGGCGTCGGCCTTGGCCCCGCGCAGTTCCAGGATGACCGGGGTGTCCAGCAGGAACATCAGGCGATGTCCAGGCGGGTGGGGGCCAGGGGGACGTCCTCCGGCATGGCCAGCAGGTCGACGATGCTCTGCCCGTCGCCGGTAAGCCGCAGGAAAGTCTCGAAATTCATCAGCACGTGGGTGGGGGTGCCGCGGTCGGTGATGAACACCGGCTCGCTCAGCGCCGCGCGCTTGGCGCCGCCCACGTCCTGGTTGAAATCCCGGCTGCTCATTGTGGCCATGTTGCTACATTTCCCGTGTCCAGAATGTTGCTACATTCCTACATCTTTTATCCTTTGACAACGCCCGAGAACCCACCCTAACCCTGGTATCGGTAACAAGCACAAAAGCTAAGAACGGGGTGGAATCGCGTCATGGCTTCGGATTTATTTTCCGCCGACACGGTGCAAAACATCGTCGACACGGCGACCCACATGCTGTCGCCGCACGGTCCCAACGGGGCCCTGACGCCGACGGATTTCAGCGTCCATTTCTTCCTGCAGATCACCGCCATCATCCTGGCGTGCCGCGTCGTCGGCTGGCTGGGGCAGAAGCTGCTGGCCCAACCCCAGGTGGTGGGTGAGATGATCGCCGGTGTGGTGCTGGGGCCGTCCCTGCTGGGCCTGCTGTTCCCCGGCTTCGCCGCCGAGCTGTTCCCGAAGGAGACCAAGAGCGTGCTGTATGTCGGCGCCCAGTTCGGCGTCGGCCTCTACATGTTCCTGGTGGGCACGACCTTCCGGGGCGACCATTTCCGCACCAACGGCAAGAGCGCCTTCGCCGTCTCCCTCTCCGGCATCGCGGCCCCCTTCCTGATCGCCGTGCTGATCACGCCCATGCTGCTGAAGGTGCCCGGCCTGTTCGCCGAGGGCCTGCCGCAGAGCCAGGCCACCCTGTTCATGGGCGCCTGCATCGCCCTGACCGCCTTCCCCATGCTGGCCCGCATCATCAATGAACGCGGCCTCAGCAACTCGGCCTTGGGCACCCTGTCCTTGACGGCCGGCGCCTTCGACGACGCCGCGTCCTGGTGCGTGCTGGCTATCGTGCTGGCCATCTTCGGCGCCGGCCCCGGCGTCGCCGTGCTGGCCATCGGCGGCGGCGTCAGCTTCGCCCTGCTGGTCATCCTGTTCGGGCGCCGCCTGCTGGCGCCCCTGGGCCGCGCGGTGGAGGCGCGGGGGGAGATGACGCACACCGTGCTGGCCATCACCCTGATGGTGTTCTGCCTGTCCGCCTTCGTCATGGACGCGGTGGGCATCCACGCCATCTTCGGCGGCTTCATCATCGGCACCGCCATGCCGCGCGGCAAGTTCGTGGCGGAGCTGAAGAAGAAGGTGGAGCCGCTGACCGTGGTCCTGCTGCTGCCCATGTTCTTCACCTACTCCGGCCTCAACACCCGCATGGACATGGTGAACTCCGCCTCGCTGCTGCTGATCGCGCTGGGTGTGCTGGTGGCCTCCATCGCCGCCAAGGGTGTGGCCTGCTACGCCGCCGCCCGGCTGTGCGGCGAGGACAACCGCACGGCGCTGGGCATCGGCGCCCTGATGAACTCGCGCGGGCTGATGGAACTGATCATCATCAACATCGGCCTGCAAAAGGGCATCATCGGCCCCACGCTGTTCTCTATGTTGGTGCTGATGGCCATCGTCACGACTATGATGGCGTCCCCGCTGTTCGAACTGGTCTACGGCCGCAAGGCCCGGCTGAGTGGCGAGCTGGGGGCCGTGCCGGAGCAAGCCCTGAGCTGAGTGGACGACCGAGCAGAGTTGATGACAGTCGAGCGAACCATCCTGATCGTCGGTGGCGGCACGGCCGGATGGCTGGCCGCCGCCTACCTCGCCCGATACCTGGGCGTGCGGGAGGGGGGGCCGCTCGGCATCACCCTGCTGGAGGCGCCGGACATCGGCATCGTCGGGGTGGGGGAGGGGACCTTCCCCACCATCCGCGGCACCCTGAGGTTCCTGGGCCTGAACGAGGCCCAGTTCATGCGCGACACCTCCGCCACCTTCAAGCAGGGCATCCGCTTCGCCCGCTGGGTGGACGGGGGTGAGGACGACAGCTTCTTTCATCCCTTCGAGGCGCCCTTCCCCACCGATGGCGCCGGCCTGGTGCCCTACTGGCTGCTGCAGGATGGCGACCGCCGCCCGCCCTTCGCCCAGGCCATGACCTTCCAGCAGCAGGTGACCGATGCCCAACGGGCGCCCAAGCGCGGGCCGGAGGGTGATTTCGAGGCGCCGCTGAACTACGCCTACCACTTCGACGCGGCCAAGGCCGCCCAGGCCCTGGCCGCCCGCGCGCGGGAGCTGGGCGTCCGTCACCTGCGAGGCACGGTGACGGACGTGGCACTGACGGACGACGGCGCCATCGCCCACCTGGTCACGCGGGAATACGGGGCGATCACCGCCGACTTCTACGTGGATTGCAGCGGCTTCCGGGCCGAACTGATCGGCCGCGCCCTGGGCGTGCCGCAGAAATCGGTGAAGTCCATCCTGTTCACCGACCGCGCGCTGTCCTGCAAAGTGCCCTACGGGGCGGCGGACGGCCCCTTGGAGAGCTGCACCCTGGCCACGGCGCACGCGGCGGGCTGGACCTGGGAGATCGGGCTGGAGGGCGCGCGCGGCGTGGGCTGCGTCTATTCCAGCGACCACATGTCGGATGACGAGGCCGAAGGGGTTCTGCGCGCCTATGTCGCCCCCCATTTGCCGCCTGGTGTGGAGCCGCCGGCCCCACGCAAGACCGCCTTCGACGCCGGCTATCGCGAGACGCCCTGGATCAAGAACTGCGTCGCCATAGGCCTGTCCGGTGGCTTCCTGGAGCCGCTGGAATCGACCAGCGTGGTGCTGATCGAGGTGGCGGTGGGCATGCTGGCGGAGCTGTTCCCCCATGACGGCAACTGGGGCGCGCCGGCCGCCCGCTTCAACGAGCTGATGACCCGGCGCTTCGAGAACATCGTCAACTTCCTGAAGCTGCATTACTGCCTGAGCCGGCGGGAAGAGCCGTTCTGGCGCGACAACCGCGACCCCGCCTCCATCCCGCCGGCCCTGCGCGACCTGCTGGCGCAGTGGCGCACCCGGCCGCCCAGCCGCTTCGACTTCGCGCTGGACCTGGAGGCCTTCGCCTTCTTCAACTACCAGTACATCCTGTACGGCATGGGGTTCGAGACCGACCTGTCGGCGGCCCGCGCCGCCTTTCCCCAGGCGGAGGCGGCGCAGAAGACCTTCGCCCGCATCCGGGCCTATGGCGACCACGCCACCCGGGATTTGCCTGCCCACCGGGCGCTGATCCGGCGCATGAACCAGATCAGCGCGCTCGGCAAGGTCGGTACCTGAGGTCCCGCGCCGGATTTTACGCCGACAGGGCCTCCGGCGCGGTTTCGGCCAGCATGCTGCCGGTCTCGCGCGCGCGGATGTGCCAGCTGAACGCTTCTTCCAGGACATGCGGGGTCTGGCCGCCCCGGGCCACGGCCCGGCGCACATAGTCGGCCATCTGCCCGCGATAGCTGGGGTGCAGGCAGTTCTCCATGATCACCCGCGCCCGCTCCCGCGGGGCCAGGCCGCGCAGGTCGGCCAGGCCGCGTTCCGTGACGATCACGTCCACGTCATGCTCGGTATGGTCGACGTGGGTGACCATGGGCACGATGCTGGAGATGCGGCCGTCCTTGGCCAGCGACTTGGTGACGAAGACCGACAGCTGGGCGTTGCGGGCGAAGTCGCCGGACCCGCCGATGCCGTTCATCATGTGCGTGCCGTTGACGTGGGTGGAGTTCACGTTGCCGTAGATGTCGCACTCGATGGCGGTGTTGATGGCGATCAGGCCCAGGCGGCGCACCACCTCGGGATGGTTGCTGACCTCCTGCGGGCGCAGGACGATGCGGTCGCGGTAGCTGGCGATGGCGGGCATGACGCGGGCCATGACCGGCGCCGTCAGCACGATGCTGGAGGCGGAGGCGAAGGCTAGCTTGCCCGCGTCGAACAGGTCGAAGGCGCTGTCCTGCAACACCTCGCTGTACAGCTCCAGGTCGGTGAAGGGGCTGTCCTTCAGGCCGGCCAGCACGGCGTTGGCGATGGCGCCGATGCCGGCCTGCAACGGCGGCAGGTGCCGGGGCAGGCGGCCGGCCAGCACCTCCTGCTCCAGGAAGGTGATCAGGTGGCGCGAGATGGCGGCGGTGTCGGCGTCGGCCGGCTGCAGGGTGGTGGCGCTGTCCGGCTGGTTGGTCACCACGATGGCGGCGATTTTGGCCGGGTCCACCGGGATGGCCGGCGTGCCCACGCGGTCCGACGCCTTGGTCAGTTCGATGGGTTCGCGCGCCGGGCGGCGCTTGGGGATGTAGATGTCGTGCAGGCCCTCCAGGTCCGCCGGCTGGGCCAGGTTGATCTCGACGATCACCTTGTCGGCCAGGATGGCGAAGCTGGCGGAATTGCCCACGCTGGTGGTGGGGACGATGGCGCCCGTCTCGGTGATGGCGGTGGCCTCGATGATGGCGCAGTCGAGATGCCCTAGGGCGCCGGACCGCAACTGTTCCACCATTTCCGACAGGTGCTGGTCGATGAACATGACCTCACCCCGGTTGATGGCGGCGCGCAGGCGGGCGTCGGCCTGGAAGGGCAGGCGGCGCTTCAGCATGCCGGCGTCGGCCAGCATGCCGTCCAGGTCATTGCCCAGCGAGGCGCCGGTCAGCAGGTTGATGTGCAGGGGGGCGGTCCGGCCGCGATTGATCAGGGCCAGGGGCACGGCCTTGGCGTCGCCGGCGCGGGTGAAGCCGCTCATGCCCACCGTCATGCCGTCCTGGATCAGGGCCGCCGCTTGTTCCGCGCTCATGACGCGGTCGTGCAGGCTGCTCAGACGAATTCGCTCTCTAACCATGTTCTTGTCCGTTGTTCGTCACCGGCCGCCCGGGTGGCCAAGGACCCTTGGTCATTGCGGTCCCTGCGGCGTGCGGGCACCGAATATTTGGGGCCCTGCGCCGCTGCCCCTCCAATAGTTTCTCAAGGGCGCAACGATCACGGATTCTGATCGTGGGCTTGGACTGAATCCATATCGGTTAGATATCGAAGACGCCACTTCGATATATTAGACGCACCGCAGCAGCCGGGCGCATAGTTCGTCTCACCAACGACCGCGCCGACTGAAGGCGCTGTACCTGACAGGACGCGGCCCGGTTGATTGATGGAGATGCTTGAATGTTCGCCCCGCTGAAGAATTCGTCCCGCAAGGTTGCCGTCGCCGCCGCCGCCCTGTCTTTCCTGGCGCTGTCCACGCCGCTGGGCGCGAACGCCGCCGGCACCGAGGTGGTGGTGACCCCGGCGGTCAGCCAGGCCTGCCAGGCCATGGGCCTGCACCCGGCCAATTCCGACTTCGCCGCCTGCACCAACGTGCTGACCCATGTGAAGGGCGCGCATGCCCAGGTGTCGGCCCAGGTCGGCCGTGAGCAGCAGGCCTGCGCCGCCGCCGGCGCCACCCCCGGCTCCGCCGATTTCAACGCCTGTGTCGACAATCTGGACGCGGCGCTGACGGCGCAGGCCCTGTCGGCCAACTGACAGGGTCTCTGCCCAAGCGACTGTTTACGGGGCGGGGAAGGCCACATGGCCCAGGGGCGGTTGATCCGGTTCCGCCCCCCACCGCCCCCTTCGTGACGGTGCCCGCCGGCCCCCCTCCCATCGGGTTGCCGGGCACCTCACGCTCAGGGAAAGGACGCGGCAAGGGGAGTACCCGGGCCGCGTCCTTTTCTTTTCCCCCACTGGCAACGAGGTTCTTTCCGTCATGGCCGAATTGGATGTCGCCGGCATCTTCATGGCCCCCATTGTCGGCTATGTCGCCGCCGCCCTGGTGCTTTTCCTGCTGCTGCGCGGTCTGCTGGCCCATCTGGGCTTCTGGCGCGCCGTCTGGCACCCCGCCCTGGTCGAGGCGGCCCTGTTCTCGATTCTCCTGTCCGGTCTGGTGCTGCTGTGAACGCACGCCTCATGACCCTGGCGCGCGCCCTGGGGCGCGGGGCCGCCACCCTGGCCACGGTGGCGCTGGCCATCCTGCTGATCGGCGCCCTGTGGCAGCGCTACATGCTGGCGCCCTGGACGCGCGACGGCCGCGTGCGGGCGGAGGTGGTGGACGTGGCGCCGGAGGTGGCCGGCACCATCGTCGACATCCCCGTGCACGACAACCAACTGGTTCATAAGGGCGACGTGCTGTTCGTCATCGATCCCGTGCGGTTCCGCATCGCTCAGGACCAAGCCCGCGCCGCCGTCGCCGCCGCGCGCGACGACCGGGCCCTGAAGCTCAGCGACGCGCAGCGCCGCCAGGGCCTGGCCGGCGTGGTATCCGAGGCGGAGCAGGACCGTTTCCGCAGCACCGCCAGCGTGGCCACGGCCCAGCTGGACGCGGCGCAGGCGGCGCTGGACCTGGCCACCTTGAACCTGGAACGGTCCGTCGTCCGGGCGCCGGTCAACGGCTACGTCACCAACCTGCGCCTGCGGGTGGGCGACTACGCCACGGTGGGTCAGCCCCGGGTGGCGGTCATCGACACCGACAGCTTCTGGGTGTCGGGATATTTCGAGGAAACCAAGCTGGCGCGCATCCACGAGGGCGACGCGGCCCGCATGAAGCTCATGGGCTATGCCGCCCCCCTGGCCGGCCATGTCGAGACCATCGCGCGGGGCATCAACGACCGCAACAGCGCGCCCAACGCCTATGGCCTGCAGGACGTGAACCCGGTCTTCACCTGGGTGCGGCTGGCGCAGCGCATCCCCGTCCGCATCGGCATCGACGCCGTGCCGCCCGGGGTGGTGCTCGCCGCCGGCATGACCTGCACCGTGTCGGTGGGGGATGAGGCGGACCGCCCGCAAGGCGTTGTGGGCCGGGTGCTGGCCCGCCTGGAATCGAGGATCTGAGCCATGATCCGCCGTAAGGCCCTGGCCGCCCTGGTACTGGGCGGCATGGTGTCCGCCTGTACCGTGGTCGGCCCCGACTACAAGCCCATCCCCCTGGACGGCCTGCCCCAAGGCTGGACGGAACACCTGCCGCCCGCGGCCGGTGTGCACGATGTGGACGCCATGCGCGCCTGGTGGGACAGTTTCCAGGACCCCACCCTCAGCCGCCTGGTGCGGGCGGCCATCTCGGATAATGAGGATCTGAAGATCGCGCGCCAGCGCCTGGTGCAGGCCCGCGCCGCCCGTGTCATCGCCAAGTCCGCCGATCTGCCGGACGTGCGGCTGGGCATCGATCCGGCCCTGCAACGATCCAGCGAAAATGTGGATTGGCCGCCCGGCATCGGCAGCTACCACACCTGGCAGGCGGAGCTGGACGCGACGTGGGAGATCGACGTCTTCGGCGGCACCCGCCGGGCGGTGGAGGCGGCCGACGCCGACATCGCCGCGACGGAGGAGGGGCGGCGCGCCATCCTGGTCAGCCTGCTGGCGGAGGTGGCGACGGACTACGCCCGCCTGCGCGCCGCCCAGCTGCGCCTGACCATCGCCCGCGACAACATCGCGGTCGCGGCCAAGGCGCTGGACCTGGCGCAGCGCGCCTACCAGCGCGGCCTGGGCACCGTGCTGGACGTGGCGCAAGCCAGGACCCAGCTGGAGACGGTGCAGGCCGCGACCCCGCCGCTGGAGGCGGCGGTGGCGCGCATGAGCCACGCCATCGCCGTGCTGCTGGGCCGCTATCCGGGGGAGCTGGAGGCGGAGTTGAGCCAGCCGGCGCCCCTGCTGTCCGTGCCGGACAGCCTGCCGGTGTCCCTGCCGTCCGAGGTGGTGGCCAACCGGCCGGACATCCGCCAGGCCGACCGGCGCTATGCGGCGGCCAACGCCCGCATCGGCGTCGCCACCGCCGCCAGCCTGCCGCATTTCGCCATTCCGCTGACCCTGCTGCCCCAGGCGGCGGACCTGGGCAAGCTGTTCAGCCTGGCCAGCCTGACCTATTCCCTGGGCGCCCAGGTGACGGGCCCCGTCTACAACGGCGGCCGCGACGACGCCCGCATCACCCTGGCCAAGGCGGAGGCCGAGGCCGCGCGCATCCATTATGAGCGCACGGTGAAGGAGGCGCTGCGCGATGTGGAGGATGCGCTGGTGAACTACCAGACGGAAACCCGGCGGCAGCAAACGCTGGTTGCCGCCCGCACCGACGCGGCCCAGGCCCTGGACCACGCCACCCGCCTGTACGGCGCCGGCCTGACCGACTTCCTGAAGGTGCTGGATGGCGAGCGCCAAGCCTACCAGGCGGAAGACCGGGAGGCGGAAAGCCGCCTGGCCCGGGTGGAACACGTCATCACGCTCTATAAGGCCCTGGGGGGCGGCTGGCAGGGTGTGGATCTGGACGCTGGCGACTAGGCTTCCGCCGCCGCGCCGGCCAGGCTGACGAAGGCCCGCACCGCCGGCGCCGGATCCTGGGGGCGGTGGGCCAAGGCCAGGGTGTACTGGATGTTGGCGTCGGCCAGGGGGCGATAGACCACGCCCTCCGCCGCCAGCCAGGCGATGGATCCGGGCAGCAGCGACAGGCCCAGGCCGGCGGCCACCAGCCGGACGGTGAGCGACATCTGCGGCACCGACTGCACCACTTGGGGCGCGAAGCCGTGGCGGCCGCACAGGTCGTCGATCAGGCTGCGCAGCTCCGCCGCCCCGGCGCGATGGTGCAGCACCATGGGTTCCGCCGCCAGCGCGGCGACGGGGATGGCCTCCAAACCCGCCAGCGGATGGCCCGCCGGCAGCGCCACCACCAGACCGTCCGGCCGCAAGGGCAGTACCGTTACCCCGGCGGGCAGGCTCAGCGGCGGCAGGCGGACGAAACCGACATCCAGGGTGCCGGCCGCGATCGCGGCCAGCTGCGGGCCCACCGCCATCTCCACCAGATTCACATCCACCGCCGGATGGCTTTGCCGGTAGTCACGCACGATGGCCGGCATCAGGGCGCTGAGGCCGGCGGAGCCGACGAAGCCCACCTCCAGCTTGCCGACCTCGCCCCGGCCGGCCAGGCGGCCGATGGCTTCCGTCCGCGCCGCCTGCTCCAGGGTCTTGCGCGCCTCCGCCAGCACCAGGACGCCGGCGTCGGTCAGGCTGATGCGGCCGCGCCCGCGGTTCAGCAGAGGTGTGCCGATCTGCCGCTCCAGGGATTGGATCTGCTGGGTCAGGGCCGGCTGCACGATGTGCAGGCGCTCGGCCGCCCGGCCGAAGTGCAGTTCTTCGGCCAGCAGGACGAAGGAGCGCAGGAGTTTCAATTCCAGCATGGCCGTGCCTCAGGGCGTGGGGGTGGCGCGGACGGCGGCGGCGCGCCGCGCCTGGGTGACCAGCGCCCGCACGGCGGCCGTCCCCTCGTTGGCGCGGTAGACCAGCATGATGGGGGCGGTGTCATAGCCGCCCTTCAGGTCCAGCAGCCGCACGCCTTCCAGGCGCATGTTGCGCATGCTGTCGGGTGCCAGCGCCACGCCCAGGCCCGCCTCCACCAGGTTCAGCAGGGGTGGGAAGGCCGGCACCTCCTGCACGATGCGGGGGCTGAACCCCGCCTCGCGGCAGGCGGCGATGATGATGTCATAGATGTTGGGGCCGGCGGTGCGCGGGATGATCAGGAAATCCTCGTCCGCCAGGTCCGCCAGGTCCAGGGCGGCGGCCCCGGCCAGGCGATGGCCCATGGGCAGGGCGGCCAACAGCCTTTCCTCGACCACGGCATAGGTGGCCAGGCCGGGTATTTCCGCCGCCCGGCCCCGCACCAGGGCCACGTCCAGGGCGCCGTCGCGCACGGCGTCGGTCAACTGGCCGAAGTCGTTCAGCTCCAGGCTCAGTTGTACCCCCGGATGCTGGGCGCGATAGTCCCGGATCAGCCGGGCGATCCAGGGATGGGCGGTGACCGACATGCTGAGGCCCATGCGCAGGCGGCCCTTGTCGCCCCGCGCCACCTGGCGGGCGTTGGCCACCGCCTGGTCGACGTGCGCCAGGATGGCCTTCGCGTCTTCCAGGAAGGTGGCGCCGACGGCCGTCAACTCCACGCCGCGCGACAGGCGATGGAACAGGGGGCTGCCGATCTCCCGCTCCAGCTGCTGGATCTGCTGGCTCAGCGGCGGCTGGCGGATGCCCAGCTTTTCCGCGGCGCGGGTGAAATGCAGTTCCTCGGCGACGGCGGTGAAATAGCGCAGGTGGCGGATGTCCAAGGCGGCGCGTCCTGTCGGTTCTGGATATCGAAAATCATCCAGCCATATATTGGACCGTGGGCAGGGGCCGGGAGCATCATCCAAATCGATGAACTGGCCGGCGTTCCACTCATGGGACGGCCGGCACCCGACCTTTGGCGTTTCCACCCGTGCCGCTCACCTTCCCCATCCGGTATGTCACCACCCTGGTTCCCAGCCGGGGGGCGCTGGGCCATGCCGTGCGCACGGCGGTGGCGGCCCTGCTGGCCCTCTATCTCGCCTATGCCCTGCAGCTGGAAAGTCCGCAGACGGCGGCGGTGACGGTGCTGATCGTCAGCCATCCCATGAGCGGCGCCGTCATCGCCAAAAGCGTGTGGCGCATTGCCGGCACGCTGGTGGGGGCGGCGGCGGCGCTGGCCCTGATGGCGGGCTTCGGCCAGTCACCGGAAGCCTTCCTGCTGCTCTACAGCCTGTGGCTGGCGGGCTGCGTGGCGCTGGCCACCCGCCTGCGCCGCTTCCGGTCGTACGCCGCCGTGCTGGCGGGATACACCCTGGCCCTGGTGGCGCTGGGGGCGGTGGACGACCCCTTGCGCACCTTCGACATCGCGGCCGCCCGCGTCGCCGCCATCGTCGTGGGGATGCTGGCCAAGATGACGGTGTCGGGCATCCTCTGGCCGGTGACGGCGGCCCAGCGGCTGGACAGCCGGGTGGGCCGGGTCACCGCCGCCGTGACCGGCGCGCTGATCCACGACCTGACCCGGGACCTGACCGGCCTTGGCGCGCCCGGCCCGCACCGGGATCTGTTGGCGGAGCTGCAGGGCCTGGATGATTTGGCGACCTACGCCGCTGTGGAATCGGTCGCCTTCCGCCGCCAGGCCGATGGCGCCCGGATCGCGGCCGCCGCCCTGTTCGGGCTGCTGGCCCGGGTGGACGCCGCCCGCCGGGCATTGGCCGTGCTGCCGGCCGCCGGGCCGCTGCTGGCCTGCCTGACGCCGCTGGGCGCGGGGGATGGGCCGGCCTTCCGCCTGGCCGCTGCCGCTGCCCGCCGCCGCTTGCGCGCCGCCTTGCGCCTGGCCCGCCGGGCGGGCGATCCGGCGTCCATCGCGGCGGCGCACCTGCTGGGGGAGGTGCTGGACCTCATGGTGCAGGTGGCGGTGGCGCGCGATCCCGCGCGGCGCCTGTCCTTCACCCTGCCGGAGCCGGCGGACGGCCCCCTGGGCAGCGCCGTCATCGCCGCCCTGCGCACCCTGATCTCCGTCGGCCTGGCGGCGGGCTTCTGGATCGCCACCGAATGGCCGGCCGGCACCATCATGGTCAGCTGGACCAGCGCCTTCGGCGCCCTGCTGGCCAGCCGCGCCAACCCCGAACAGGTCAGCGTGCAGGTTTTCCGCGCCGCCCTCTGGGCCGGACTGCTGGCCCTGCCCGTCACCTTCCTGGCGCTGCCGGCCTTGCCGGAGTTCTGGGGCCTGTCCCTGGTGCTGGCGCCGGTCATCCTGGTGGCCGCCCTGTTGTCCCAGCGGCCGGGGCGCGGTGACTTCGGCGCCTTCATGCCCCTGCTGTTCCTGACCCTGGTCGCGCCCACCAACCCCATGACCTACGACCTCCAGGGCTTCCTCAACACCTTCGCCGCCATCGTGCTGGCCGCCCTGTGGATACTGCTGACCTACCGTCTGATCCTGCCGGTGGACGGGCGGGGGGAGGTACGGCGCCTGCTGGGCAGCTTCACCGCCAGCGTGCGGGCCTTGGCCGGCGGCGCGGCGCCCACGCCGGACGTCGCGGCCTGGGAATACCGCCACCATCACCGGCTGGCGCGGCTGGCGGCGTGGGGTGGGCGGGGGGACGACCGTGCCCTGGCCACGGCCCGCGCCCGCATGGACGTGGGCCGCGGCCTGATCGCCATGCGGGCCCTGCTGCCCGCGCTGCCGCCCCAGGATCGCCGTCGGGTCGACGCGATCATGCGGGCGCTGGGGCGGTTGGTCGAGGAACCGGCGCGCCTGGCCTCGTTCGCCCGGCGCGCCGGGCGGCGGCTGGAGGTCGCGGCCGCCGACGCGGCCGGCCCCCGGCGCCACGGCCTGCTGGACCTGGCCGCCTGGTGCCGGCAGCTGGCCGGCTAAGGCCCAGGTTGGGCGCCCGGACGGCGGATTCACGGATCCGCCGGCGCTGTGAATGACAGCGCTGCCGATTCTCCCTGGTTTAACCAAATTTCTGGATTACCTGTTGGAGAGGCAGGGGCGCCACGGGGGTACCCACAACGCTTAGAACAGGGGAATGGCGCCGCCATGGCGACGCGACATCGAACAGCGGGAGCGTAACCCGCGAGTGCGCCGGATGACGGTTGTACCCGCCCGGCTTGTCCCTTAGTGTAGCCGCCACATCGCCACGGACCGCCTCATGGCCACGGTTGCCGCCGCAAAAAAATGTGTCCTCATCGTCGAGGACAACGAGCTGAACATGAAGCTCTTCAACGACCTGCTGGAGGCGCACGGCTATCGCACGGTGCAGACCCGCGATGGCGGCATGGCCGTGGAACTGGCGCGGACACACCGTCCGGATCTTATACTTATGGACATACAGCTTCCGGAGCTTTCCGGTCTGGACGTGACGCGCTGGTTGAAGGAGGATCAAGAGCTTGGGTCGATCCCCGTCATCGCCGTCACGGCCTTCGCCATGAAGGGTGACGAGGAGCGTATCCGGGAAGGCGGTTGTGACGACTACATCGCCAAACCCATCTCGGTTGCCACTTTCATCCGGACAGTTCGGCGCTTTCTGGATTAGGGTGCGCAGTAGTACCTTGGAATAAGCCGCGTCTTACCCGACCCGGCCGGAATAAGTGGTGTCATGTCGGCTCGCGTCCTGGTCGTTGATGATGTCCTGCCCAACGTCAAGCTGCTTGCGGCGAAGCTGACGCGCGAGTACTTCGACGTCATCACCGCCAGCGGTGGGCCCGAGGCGCTGGAGAAGATCAAGGCGCAGGCGCCCGACATCGTCCTGCTGGACGTCATGATGCCCGGCATGGATGGCTTCGAGGTGTGTGAGCGCATCCGCAGCGACCCCGCCATCATGCACATCCCCGTCGTCATGGTGACGGCCCTGTCCGACATCGCCGACCGCGTGCGCGGGCTGGAGGCCGGCGCCGACGATTTCCTGACCAAGCCGGTGAACGACGTGGCGCTGTTCGCCCGCGTGCGTTCCCTCGTCCGTCTCAAGATGATGATGGACGAATGGCGCCTGCGCGAGAGCACCTCGGGCCAGCTGGGCATGCTGGTCTCCACCGACAGCATGCACAACCAGTCGGCGGAGGGCGCCAACGTCCTGGTGGTGGAGGACAGCTCCATCGACCTGGACAAGATCACCGAGACGCTGGGCCGCGACCGGGGCCGCGTGGTGGCCGCCGACACCTGCGCCGCCGGGCTGGAGCAGGCGTTGGCCGGCGACTTCGACTTCATCGTCATCAGCCTGACGCTGATGCGCGAGGATGGCTTGCGCCTCTGCTCCCAGCTGCGCTCGCAGGAGAAGACGCGCCAGGTGCCCGTGCTGCTGGTGGCGGACGAGACCGACATCGACCGCGTGGCCAAGGGTCTGGAGCTGGGCGCCAACGATTACCTGATCAAGCCCATCGACCGGAATGAGCTGATGGCCCGCGCGCGGACCCAGATCCGGCGCAAGCGCTACCAGGACCGGCTGCGCGCCAATTACGAGCAAAGCCTGTCGCTGGCCCTGACCGACAGCCTGACCGGCCTGTTCAACCGCCGGTACCTGAGCGCGCACCTGCCGCGCCTGCTGGACCGCGGCGGTGACAACCACAAACCGGTGGCGGCCCTGCTGTTCGACATCGACCACTTCAAGGTGGTGAACGACACCTACGGCCACGGCGTGGGGGACGAGGTGCTGAAGGAAGTGGCGCTGCGCGCCAGCCGCAATCTGCGCAACTTCGACCTGGTGGCCCGGCTGGGCGGTGAGGAATTCGTCGTCGTCATGCCCGACACGGACCTGGCCGCCGGCGTGCTGGTGGCCGAGCGCCTGCGCCGCCGCATCGGCGAGACGCCGTTCAACGTCACCACCGACGGCGGGCAGATCACGGTCACCATCTCCGTCGGCGTGGCCGTGGCCGCCGGTGCCCAAGGGCCGGACGGGCGCATGGAGACGGGTGACAGCCTGCTGCGCCGGGCCGACATGGCCCTCTATGAGGCCAAACGCTCCGGCCGCAACCGCGTCGTGACGGACAGCAGCCTGGACGCGGCGCCGCTGAGCCACGTGGACGCGCCGGACCTGTCCCTTCCTCGTTAGTTCCCGCCGGCCTTGGGCTTTAGCGGTTGTTATTGCGGTGTCGAGGTCGGATCAGCCCCGGTACAGGCGCTTGCGCACGCTGTCCGACAGGCGCTGCCAGCGGCGGGCCAGCTGGATGGCCAGGGGCTGGCCCTCATGCCGGCCGGCGGGCCGGGCGCCGATGCGTGAGTCCATGTCGGTGCGCTGGCGCACGGGGATGGGACGCACCAGGTAGGGGGCGATGCCGTTGTCCCAATAGCGGTCCATGGTCTGGTCCACCGGCATGAAGATGCGCCGGCCGTAGTCCAGCATGCGCCGGGCCCCCTCCAGGCGGATGAGATAGGCGCCGAAGCCCAGGACGTGGGTGCCCAAGCGCACCAGCTCGCCATCGCGCAGGGTCTTGACCGTGCGGCCCCGGAACTTCGCCGTCTTGGGCTCACGCACGCGCGGGCGCAGGGACTCCAGCCGCACCACCTGCCATTCCGGTGCCGGGTCGGCCAGCAGGTCCTCCATGATGCGGGGCAGGGCCGGGCTCAGCTCCACGTCGTCCTCCAGGATCAGGGCGGCGGGGATGCTCTCCCGCACCATGCGCTCATAGAGGCGGTAGTGGCTGAGATAGCAGCCGATCTCCGTGTCCAGCATCTCCACGCCATAGACGCGCAGCGCCCGGGCGCGGTCATAGACGGCACGGTCGGCCTCGCTGAGGGCGCGGCCGTTCACCGCCGGCACGAACTCCGCCGCGAGCCCCAGACGCGCGCACTGCCCGGTCATATGGGCGCGCCGCACCGCGTCATGCTCAAGGTTGATGACGAAGATGGGGCAGGAGGGGGCAGGCACGGGGGCCATGGGCGCGCGCATCCCAAGGTTCTGGGCGTCCAAGGGAAGGCCGGACGCCAGGCATGCCAATAGGAAAGGGCCGCTCAAGGAGCGGCCCTTCGCCTGACCAGTGTCCTCTTGCTCCGGTCGCTCGCCACCAGCCTTGCGGGCGGGGCGTGGTCCCGGAACGGCGCGCCCGATACGGGCGCGCGGGACTTACTTGATCTTGGCTTCCTTGAAGATCACGTGCTTGCGAGCCACCGGATCGTACTTCCGGAACTCCAGCTTCTCGGTCGTCTTGCGCGGGTTCTTCTTCTTCACGTAGAAGAAGCCGGTTTCAGCGGAGCTGATCAGACGGATCAGCACGGTATTCTGCTTGGCCATGACCTTTAATCCCACCTACGACAACCCCGTTCGGTCGCCAACTCGGCGGGTCGGGGGCGGTCAAAAACAATTCCGTACCGTGGCCCTCAGGGGCACGGCGTCGCGGCACTTTAGTCAGCGGGCCCTGAGAGTCAAGGCCAAAGAGCCATACGCTCAGGGGAAGCGAGTTGGGGCAGGGGATGCGCGCCATGCATGAGGCCGCGCCACCCTGGGTGGCCGGCATGCCGGCTGCCCCGACGCCGTGGAATGGGCGCCGCGGAATAGGCTACCCTGGGCGCATTCCGTGCGATCGCCGCACCCGTGCCGTGCAGGAGGAACCCCATGGCCTTTCCCACCGCCGTGAACAGCCAGATCACTGATTCGGTGACGCAGAGCAATGTGAAGGTCGTGGGCGAAACCCCCGCCCAGGCCGAGGGCGAGGCGGTGCGGGACATGGCCGAATCGACCGGTACCTCGGCCGACGGCGCGGCACCGGCGGTGGCTCCCGCCAAGGAATAAGGGCCGGGGCGTTTCAGGGGCTATTGCCCGCCGCCGGCTGGTCGGCCAGCAGGGTCTGGCCCGCCAGCTGGGCGCGGCGCAGCAGGGGCGGGCTGGCCAGCAGGGTCTCCGCCACCGTCAGGTCCACCGGCGCCGGGCGGTTGCGCTCCGCCGGGCAGGCGGTGGACGTGCCGGGGGGGCGGGGCTGGGCGCGCAGGGGGGCCAGGATGGCGGCGGCGTCGGTCAGGCCGGCGGTGCACAGGGCGGGCGCCAGGCCGTGGTGGTCGAACATGCGGCCGGCCGGCGTCAGGATGCGCGACCAGGTGATGAACAGCTCCCCCGTTGGGCAGGGGGGCGACGGTCTGCACCACGCCCTTGCCGAAACTGGTGGTGCCCACGTCCAGGGCCCGGCCACTATCGACCAGGGCGCCCAGCACGATCTCGGCGGAAGAAGCGGTCTGCCCGTCGGCCAGCACCACCAGGGGGGCGCCGTCCAGGATGTCGTCCGGCGTGGCGTCGTAATGCTGCACGCTGTCCGGGTGGCGGCCCACGGTGTTCAGGATGGGGCCGCTGGTGATGAACAGGTCGGCCACGGCCACCGCCTGGTCCAGCAGGCCGCCGGTGTTGCCGCGCAGGTCCAGCACCCACCCGGTGGGTGGCCCCAAGCCGTCCGCGTCGCGCAAATGGCGGATGGCGGCGGCCAGGGCGTCGGCGGTGCCGGCGTTGAAGCGGCTGATGTGCAGCACGCCCACGGCACCCGCCCGCTCCGCCGTCACGGTGGGCAGGAGGATGCGCTGGCGGCTGATCAGCACCGTCACCATGCCGCCGGCCCGGGCCACGCGCACCGGCACGCCGGTGCCTTCCGGCCCACTCAGGCGGGTCATGACCGCCTCCACCGTCATGGCGGGGCCGCCCCCGCCCGCGGCGTCGACCGGCACCCCGCCCACGGCGGTGATGACGTCGCCCACCCACAGGCCGGCGGCCGAGGCCGGGCTGCCGGGGGCGACGGCGATGATGCGGAAACCGCGCGGCGTTTCCTCCAGCGTCACGCCGATGCCGACATAGCCTTCGCGGCGTGACCGTTCCGTCCGCGCCGCCGCCGGCACGGAATAACGGCTGTAGGGGTCGAGGTCGGCGGTGCCGCCCTCCAGCATGGCGCGGAACAGGGTTTCCCGCGTCTGGTCGCCCGGGCCGGCGTCGGCGCTTTGCGCCACCGTCCAGTCGGTGGTGAGGGCGGCCAGATGGGCCCAGGATGCGGCGTCGTGGCCGGCGGGCAGGGCGAAGGTGCGCGGTGCCCGCCGGCTCACCGCCAGGGTGACGGCCCCGCCGCCCGGCTGCACCGTCACCGTCAGGTCGGGCACCACCACGCCGGCATGGACCAGGCCATCGAGCACCAGGCGGCGCATGTCCACCGGCTCCAGGTACAGCTCGTCGATCTTGCCATAGGCGCTTTGATAGAACTGCTCGGCGGTGACGCTCCCGCGACTCCCGGGGCCGCCGGCGCAGGCCGCCAGGGCCAAGGCACCGGCCAAGGCAATCACCGTCCGGGCCAGGGGGGCGCCCCGGCGGATGCGGTCAGGCCTGACATGGGCGGGCCGGGCACGGCGTGCCCGGCATGTGGCCTGGGCCACGGCGCCTCCCGATATTGTTTGCCCTTCAGCCGCGGATGCCCATGGCCCACTGCACGCCGATCACGGCCCCCTTGAACAGGGGCAGCAAGGCCAGCGACAGGCCCAGGGTCAACGGCCCCCACAGGGCCGCGTGGACCCATAGGGCGGGATGAAAATTCTGTTCCACCGCCAGGGCGGCGCCCACCACGATATGGCCGACGACGAAGATGGTAAAGTAGGGCGGCGCGTCGTCGGCGCGGAATTTGCCCAGTTCCAGGCCACAATTGGTGCAGACCGGCGCCACCTTGGTATAGCCCGTGAACAGGGTATGGGCGCCGCAGTTGGGGCAGCAGCGGCGGATGCCGCGCAGCATGGCCGTGCCGGCCATGCCCTTGGGCGGTGCGATGATTTCCTCGTGCGTGTCCGTCATGGTGTCCTCCATCTCGGCGACGCTGGCCTCGCGGGCTGCCCTCGGATGCGGGTCAACAGGGGGGACGGGGTCGGTCGTCATGGCCTAGATGATGGGTACGGTCCGAGCCATGGTCCAGACGCGTTTGCCGGGTCTCAGCCCTGCCATATGCACTTGTTGTGATTTGCGCGAATTGTGGGTTGCCTGAACCCGGACGCGGATCAACCGTTCAGTTGCAGCAGGTCCCAGCGGGTGCCATAGAGGTCCTGGAACACCACCACGGTGCCGTAGGCCTCAACCCGGGGTTCCTCGCAGAAGGTGACGCCGGCGGCCTTCATGCGGGCGTGGTCGCGCCAGAAATCGTCGGTGCGCAGGAACAGGAAGACGCGGCCGCCGGCCTGGTTGCCGATGGCGGCCTCCTGCTCCGGCCCCACCGCCTTGGCCAGCAGCAGGCGCGTCTCGCCAGAGTTCGGGTGGGAACCGGGCGGCGCCATCACCACCCAGCGCTTGCCGCCGCCCAGGTCGGTGTCCTCCACCGCGTCGAAACCCAGCACGTCGCGATACCAGGCCTTGGCCTCGTCATAGTCGCGCACGACCAGGGCGACGCCGCCGATGAACTGGGGCATTCACTTATCCTTCAGCGACGGCCGCTTGATGCGGGCCTTGGTGGCGGTCTTCCTGGTCAGCCGGGCGCGCCCGCCCTTGCCGTCCGGCCCTTTGCGGGGGGACTGGCCGCCGGCCAGCCAGGGCGCGTCGTCGGTGTCCTCGCCCAGCAGGGCGAAGACCATGCTGCCGGAAATGCGGTCGGCCTCCACCAGGCGCACCTTGACGATCGTGCCCAGGCGATAGGTGCGGCCCCAGCGGCGGCCCGCCAGCTGGTGGTTGGCCTCGTCATGGTCGTAGAAGTCGTCCGGCAGGGTGGAGATGGGCACCAAGCCATCGGCGCCCGTCTCATCCAGGGTGACGAACAGGCCGAAGCGGGTGACACCGCCGATGCGGCCGGTGAAGGTGCCGCCCACCCTGTCCGACAGATATGCTGCGACATAGCGGTCCAGGGCGTCGCGCTCCGCCGTGGCGGCGCGACGCTCGGTGACGGAGATGTGCTCCCCCACCTGCACCAGGCGGCCCGCTTCCTCGTCATCCAACCCGCCCGGCCCCAGGCCGTAGGCCTTCACCAGGGCGCGGTGCACCACCAGGTCTGCATAGCGCCGGATGGGGGAGGTGAAGTGGGCGTAGCGCGGCAGCGCCAGGCCGAAATGGCCGATGTTCTCCGGCTGGTACAGCGCCTGGCTTTGGCTGCGCAGGATGACGGTGTTCACCAGGTCCGCCTCGGGCGTGTCGGCCGCCTTGTTCAAGATGCGGGTGAACAGGATGGGCTTCATCACCTGGCCCTTGGCCAGGGTGTAGCCCAGGGAGCCCAGGAACTGGCGCAGCGCCTCCAGCTTGTCGCGCGCCGGCTCGGCGTGCACGCGATACATGCAGGGGCTGTGCTTGGCTTCCAGGGCCTCCGCCGCCGCCACGTTGGCGGCGATCATGAATTCCTCCACCAGGCGGTGGCTGTCCAGGCGGGGGCGCACGCCGATGCTCTGGATGGTGCCGGCCTCGTCCAGCTTCACCACCCGCTCCGGCAGGTCCAGCTCCAGCGTGCCGCGGGCGTCGCGGGCCTTTTGCAGCACGGCGAAGGCGCCGTAGAGCGGGTTGATCACCCGCTCCATCAGCGGGCCGGTCAGGTCATCCGGTTCCCCATCCCGGGCCTTCTGCGCCTGGGTGTAGGTCAGGCGCGCGACGGAGCGCATGAGACCGCGCACGAAGCGGTGGCGCTTCAGGCGGCCTTGCCCATCGATCCACATGTGGACCGCCAGGCAGGCGCGGTTGACCTCCGGCTTCAGCGAGCACAGCTCGTTCGACAGCGCCTCGGGCAGCATGGGCACGACGCGGTCGGGGAAATAGACGCTGTTGCCCCGGTCGAAGGCGTTGCGGTCCAGCGCCATGCCCGGCCGGACGTAGAAGCTGACGTCGGCGATGGCCACCAGCAGGTGCCAGCCGCCGGGGTTGTTGGGGTCGGTGTCGGGCTCCGCGAACACGGCGTCGTCGAAGTCGCGCGCGTCCTCGCCATCAATGGTCACCAGGGGGAAATCGCGCAGGTCGGTGCGCCCCTCCACCGTGGGCTCGGGTGCGGCTTCCGCCTCCTCGATCGCGGCCTTGGCGAAATGGGTGGGGATGGCGTGCTGGGCGATGGCGATCAGGCTGACGGCGCGGGGTTCCTCGATGCTGCCCAGCCGCTCCACCACCCGCACCTGCTTCAGGCCCAGGCGGGACGCGGGCAGCAGTTCGGCCACCACCAGCTCGCCCGGCTGGGCCCCTTCCGCGTTGGCGTCGGCCACGGCGAATTCCGCCTTGGCGCGGCGATCCACCGGCTTCAGCCGGCCGCCGTCGCGGGCGCGCTCATAGATGCCGACGATGCGCGTGGCCGTGCCGCCGTCCAGCTTGCGCATGGTGCGGCCTTCGTAGACATCCTCTTCGCCCTGCGGCCCATTGTCACGTAACTGGGGCTGGCGCGACAGGCGGGCCAGCACGCGGTCCCCCACCGCCAGGGCGGAGTGGCCCCGCTTCTCGGCGGCCATGTAGATGCGCGGCGGCGGGGCCTCATGCGCCCAGCTGGTGGGCCGGGCCAGCACCTCGCCATCCGGCGTCACCTCGGCCACGACCAGCACGGCGACCTCGGGCAGGGCGGCGGGCACGGCGACGCGCCGGCCCTCGCCCTTCTCGATGCTGCCCTCGCCCTCCAGCTCCTTCAGCAGCTCCTTCAGGACGATGCGGCCGTCGCCGGTGATGTTGAAGGCGCGGGCGATCTCCCGCTTGCCCACGGGCACGGGGCTGGACTGGATGTAGTCCATGATTTCTTCCCGGGTGGGGAAGGGGGCGTCGGCCGCACGGCGGGCCGGCACCGGCCTGGGCAAAGCCCGCCGGGGGCCTTCCGGACGCTTCGGCATGGAAACTTTCCTTACACTGGACGGCGGGACACTGGACGGCGGGCTCAGTCGCCCGCCACCGCCTTCTTGGCCGTCGTCTTGGTCGCGGGCTTCTTCGCCGCTGTCGTGGTCTTCTTCGGCGCGGCGGCCTTCTTTTCCGCCGGAGCCTTGGCTGCGGCCTTGGCCCCCGCAGCTTTGGACGGCGCCTTCCTGGCCGCCGCCTTCTTCGGCTTCTCCTCGCCGTCCGTCGCCGTCGCCGTTGGTTTCTTGCCGCTGTCCTTGGCCGCCTTGGCCGCCAGCAGCTCCACCGCCTGCTCCAGGGTGATGGTGTCGGCGTTGATGGCCTTGGGGATGCTGGCGAACAGCTTCAGGTGCTTGACGTAGGGGCCGAAACGGCCGCTGCCCAGGGTGATGGGCTTGCCGTCCTTGGGATGGTTGCCCAGTTCGCGGCCCGCCACCGTCTTGCGCGCGGCCACGCCGGCCAGCAGCACCACGGCCCGGTTCAGGCCGATGGTCAGCACGTCGTCGTCCGGCGTCAGGTTCTTGTAGGCGTCGCCATGCTTGAGATACGGGCCGAAGCGGCCGATGCCGGCCGTGATCTCCTGTCCCGTCTCGGGATGTGGGCCCAGGCTGCGCGGCAGGGCCAGCAGGCGCAGCGCGATGTCCAAATCCACGTCCTGCGGGTTCATGGCCTTGGGCAGGGACACGCGCTTGGGCTTGGGCTCATCCGGCGCGCCCGTCTGGACATAGACACCGTAGGGCCCGCGCTTCATGGTCACGGGGTAGCCCGTCTCCGGATCGTTGCCCAGCTCGCGGTCGGCGTTGCCTTCCTCGCCACCCTCGATGCTCAGGGGGCGGGTGTACTTGCAGCCCGGATAGTTGGAACAGCCGATGAAGGCGCCGTTCTTGCCCAGCTTCAGCGACAGCCGGCCGTCGCCGCAGACCGGGCAGACGCGCGGGTCGCGCCCGCCCTCGGCCGGCGCGGGGAAGAAGTGCGGGCCCAGCGCCTCGTCCAGGGCGTCCAGCACCTGGGTGATGGTCAGGTCCTTGGTCCCCTCCACCGCGGCGGAGAAGGCCTGCCAGAACTCGCGCAGCACCGTCTTCCAGTCGATGCGGCCGCCGGAGATGTCGTCCAGCTTGGTTTCCAGGTCGGCGGTGAAGCCGTACTCGACATACCGGTTGAAGAAGTTCTCCAGGAAGGTCGTGACCAGGCGGCCGCGGTCCTCCGGCTCGAACCGGCGCTTTTCCAGGCGGACGTAGTTCCGGTCCTGCAACACCTGCAGGATGCTGGCGTAGGTGGACGGCCGGCCGATGCCCAGCTCCTCCATCTTCTTCACCAGGCTGGCCTCGGTGTAGCGCGGCGGCGGCTGGGTGAAGTGCTGGTCGGACTTGACCTCGCCCTTGGCCAGGTCGTCGCCGTCCTTCATCGCCGGCAGGCGGGTGTCCTTGTCCTCGTCATCTCCCGCGTCGTCGCGGTCCTCCTGGTAGACCTTCAGGAAGCCGTCGAAGGTGACGATGGAGCCGGTGGCCCGGAACTGCGCCTCGGATTTCGGCGACGTGATGTCGACCGACACCTGGTCCAGCTCCGCGCTGGCCATCTGGCAGGCGATGGTGCGCTTCCACACCAGCTCGTACAGCCGCTGCTCATCCTTGTCCAGGAAGCGGCCCATCTGGTCCGGCCGGCGGAACATGTCGGTGGGGCGGATGGCCTCGTGCGCTTCCTGCGCGTTCTTGGCGCTGGACTTGTACACCCGTGGGGCGTTGGGCAGGTACTCGTTGCCGAAGGCGGAGGAGATCAGGCGGCGGGCGCCGTCGATGGCCTCGTTCGACAGCTGCACGCCGTCGGTACGCATATAGGTGATCAGGCCCACCGTCTCGCCGCCGATGTCCACGCCCTCATACAGCTTCTGGGCGATGCGCATGGTCTTGGTGGCGCCGAAGCCCAGCTTGCGGCTGGCCTCCTGCTGCAGGGTCGAGGTGGTGAAGGGCGGGAAGGGGTTGCGGCGCACCTGGCGCCGTTCCACCGACCGCACCATGAAGGACAGCGGGCGGATGGTGGCCAGCGCCGCGTCGGCGTCGCCCTTGTTGCCCAGGGTGAACTTGTCCAGCTTCTTGCCGTTCAGGCCCACCAGGCGGGCGGTGAAGGGCGACCCCGACGGCGTGCGGAACTCCGCCTCGATGGTCCAATATTCCTGCGGGCGGAAGGCCTCGATCTCCGACTCACGCTCGCAGATCAGGCGCAGGGCCACGGACTGCACGCGGCCGGCGGAGCGCGAGCCGGGCAGCTTGCGCCACAGCACCGGCGACAGGGTGAAGCCCACCAGGTAGTCCAGCGCGCGGCGCGCCAGATAGGCGTCGACCAGCTCCTGGTGCACGTCGCGCGGATGGGCGATGGCGTCCAGCACGGCGCTCTTGGTGATCTCGTTGAAGGTGACGCGCTTCACGTCCACCTTGCCGGTGATGCGCTTCTCATCCAGCAACTGCTTGACGTGCCAGGCGATGGCCTCCCCCTCGCGATCCGGGTCGGTGGCGAGGTAGATGCGCGAGGCGCCCTTGGCGGCGCGGGTGATCTCGTCGATATGGCGTTTGGAGCGGTCGCCCAGCTCCCACTCCATCGAGAAGTCCTCTTCCGGCTTCACCGAGCCGTCGCGGGCCGGCAGGTCGCGCACATGGCCGTAGCTGGCGAGAACGGTGAAATCATCGCCCAGGTACTTGTTGATGGTCTTCGCCTTGGCCGGCGATTCGACGATGAGGACGTTGCTGCCCGACAAGGGGACCCCGCACTGCAATAGGTGGCGATGTTTTCCGAAAACCAGATCCCGGGACGGCGCCGTCCAGCTTCACGCCAGGCTCACGCGGCCGCCGGGGTGGCGGTACAGACGGCCCGCCAGCTCCAATTCCAGCAGGATGGTCAACACCACCGCCGCAGACAATTGGCAGTCCCGGACAATTTCGTCAATGTGTACCGGGGTCGGGCTTAAGCACAGGGTGACCCGAGGACGGGCCGCCTCCACCTCCTTTTCCCCCGGATCGGCCGGGGGCGGGACGGGCCCGCCGCCCACTGGCGGGGCGTTGAACGCGGCCAAACCCTGGGGCCCCAGGTAGGCCAGGATGTCGTCCGCCGTCTCCACCAAGACCGCGCCGTCCTTCAGCAGGCGATTGCAGCCCTGGGCGCGCGGGTCCAGCGGCGACCCCGGCACGGCGAACAGGTCGCGGCCCTGTTCCAGCGCCAGGCGGGCGGTGATCAGCGACCCGGACTTCAGCGCCGCCTCCACCACCAGCACGCCGCGCGACAGGCCGGAGATCAGGCGGTTGCGCCGGGGGAAATGGCGGGCCTGCGGCTCCGTCCCCGGCGGCGATTCGGCCACCAGGGCGCCCTGGTCGGCAATGCGGCGGTGCAGTTCCGCGTTTTCCGGCGGGTAGATGACGTCCACGCCGCCGGCCAGGACGGCCACGGTGCAGCGATGCAGCGCCGCCTCGTGCGCCGCCGTGTCGATGCCGCGCGCCAGGCCGGAAACGACGGTGACGCCGGCCTCCGCCAGGTCGCGGGAGATCATGGCCGCCAGCTTGCGCCCGGTGAGGGAGGCGTTGCGGGCGCCCACCACGGCGACGGCCGGGCGGCTGAGGCGCGCCGGGGCGCCCAGCACGGTGATGACGGGCGGCGCGTCCTCGATGGCGGCCAGCTGGGCGGGGTAGTCGGGCTCGCACCAGCACAGCAGGCGGGCGCCCATGCGCTGCAGAGCCGCCAGCTCCCGTTCGGCGGCGGCGCGCGGGGCGATGCTCAGCGGCCGGTCGCGCCCGCCGCGCCGGGCCAGGTCGGGCAGGGCCTCCAGGGCCGCGGCCGGGCTCCCGAAGCGCTCCATCAGCCTATGAAAGGTGACGGGCCCCACCGACTCCGTGCGCGTCAGGCGCAGCCAGTCCAGGCGCTCGACGGAGGAAAGGACGCGTATGCTTCTCAATTCGGCTGTTCCGGGATCTTGAAGCCCAGATAGGTGCCGGCGCTGATGCCCAGCACGCCCAGGCTGTAGGGGTCCAGGTCCGGCATCTTGCGGTGGACCACCGTTTCGATCAGGAACAGCACGCCGATGACCACCGTCCACACCGCCGTCTGGAAGCGGTGCAGGCTGATGCCGTTGGCGTCGGTCAGGATGTCGTGGACAAAATCCCGCGACGCCAGCTGGCGGGCCAGGGTGTCGCGGGTGGCGGTCAGGGTGGGCAGGTCGGCCGGCGGCGTGGCCGGGTCGGCGATCTGGGTCAGCACGCCCTGATAGGCCACCAGGATGGGGTTGGTCTTGTTCTGCTCCACCATGGCGGCGCCCATGGCGGTGCCGGTGCCCAGGCCCATCAGGCACAGGGCCTGCCCGGTCAGGGTGTCCAGCTCCCCCGTCACCAGGAACAGGTAGAGATATCCCGCCAGCACGATGACGAACCACCACGCCATCTGGCTCTGCGCCAGGCTGAAGGCGCGGCGCAGCGGCCTGCCAGTGGCCCCGGCCACGCCGGCGAAGGTGGAGGGCGTGTTGTCGCGCAGCATGTCGGTGGACATGGCGAGATACAGCAGCGCGGCCGTGACCGCCACCAGCACCAGCACGCTGCCCACCGCCAGGGTCTTCTGGCTTTGCGGCAGGGATTTCCAGGCCAGCGCCAGGCTGGGCTCCCTGGTGGTGACCGGCCCCATCGCCGTCATGCCACCGGCGGCGGCTGTGGGGGTGGCGGTCGTGAGGGTGACGCCGCTGGCGGGGGGCATCCCCGAGGCCGGCGTGGTGGTGACGGGCGTCTCGACGACCGTCACCGGCGCCGTCTGCGCGTCGGCCGTGGCCGCCATCATGTGGAACCCGGCGCCCAGCAGCGCCAGCAACGCCGTCACCAGAAATAACCTGCGCACCATGCCCTCCCCAACCGCAAGGCCCCGCCCGAGATCGCCAAATCTATCGCGACACACCTATTGAGGGAACGACCAAACGGCAGCCCGCAGTAGAGTGGTGGCGGTAGGAGCAACCAGCCATCGCCGCCGCGCCGTGCTGAGATACGAAGGAAAGCTTCACAGTTTTCCTTCGTATCTGCTATAACCGGGATATGAGCGATCCCTTGGACAGGCCCGACGTGGGCGATCCTGATGCCTCGGCCGTCATGGCGACGGCGGTGGAGTTGCGCGTGGTCATGGGCCAGCTGCGGCGCAAGCTGCGTGAGCAGGCCAACGTCGGCGACCTGACGCCCTCGCAAATCGCCGTGCTGCGGCGGCTGGACGGCGGGCCGGCCACGGTCACGGCCCTGGCCAAGGCGGAGGGTGTGCGCTCTCAATCCCTAGGCGCCACCGTCGCGGCGCTGGAGGCGGCGGGCCTGGTGATGGGCAGCCCCGATCCCGCTGACGGCCGCCAGACCTTGTGGGACCTGACTCCCGCCTGCCGCGAGCGGGTGCGGGCGGGCCGCGCCCTGCATGAGGACTGGCTGTTCCGCGCCATGCGCGCCCGCCTGTCGGCGACGGAGCGGATGGAACTGGCGCGCGCGGTCGACCTTTTGAGACGCCTGGTCGCCGACTGATCGTCCCAAGCTTTAGTAGCCCCAAACCTTAGGAGACCGGCCATGGCCGTCACCACCCTGGATGCCCGCACGGCCCTGATCGTCATCGATCTGCAGAAAGGCCTGCTGGCCATGCCGGGACTGCCGCCCCTTGACGGGGTCCTTGGGAACGCCGCCGCGCTGGCCGCGGCTTTCCGCCGGCGGGGCTTGCCGGTGGTGCTGGTGACCGTGGCCGGCGGCGCGCCGGGGCGGACGGAGCAGGGGCGCGTTCCCCGCGACTTGCCGCCGGACTGGGCCGAGCTGGTCCCGGAACTGGATGCCCAGCCGGGTGACCACCGCGTGGTGAAACGCACCTGGGGCGCCTTTCCCCATACCGACCTGGACGCCTACCTCAAGGGCCGGGGCGTGACCCAGGTGGTGGTGGCCGGCGTCTCCACCAGCGCCGGCGTGGAATCCACGGCGCGCGAGGCGCATGCGCTGGGCTACAACGTCACGCTGGCGGTCGACGCCATGGCCGACCGCGACGCCGAAACCCATGACCATAGCGTCACGCGCGTCTTTCCCCGTCTGGGCGAAACCGGCACCACGGCCGAGATCCTGGCCCTGCTGGATGGGACCTCATGACGGCGCCCGCCGCTTCCCCCGCCCCCGCCGCCGCCACCGGCACCTTCCGTTCCCTGGCCAACCGCAATTTCCGCCTGTGGTTCCTGGGCGCCATCGTGTCCAACGTCGGCACCTGGATGCAGCGCACGGCGCAGGACTGGCTGGTGCTGACGGAACTGGCGCATGTCAACGGCGCCTCCGCCGTCGGCATCGTCATGGGCCTGCAGTTCGGCCCCCTGGCCCTGATGCTGCCCTTCAGCGGCTTCGCCGCCGATTATTTCGACCGGCGGCGCCTGGTGTTCCTCACCCAGCTCGCCTCCGGCCTACTGGCGCTGGGCCTGGGCCTCCTGACCGTGCTGGGCCTGGTGCAGCTGTGGCACGTCTATGTCTTCGCCTTCCTGCTGGGCTGCGTGGCGGCCTTCGACGCGCCCGCCCGCCAGACCTTCATCGGCGAGCTGGTGGGGGAGGCTGACCTGGCCAACGCCGTGGCGCTCAACTCCACCTCCTTCAACGCCGCGCGCATGATCGGGCCGGCGGTGGCCGGCGTGCTGATCGCGGCGGTGGGCACGGGCTGGGTGTTCCTGATCAACGCCGCCTCCTTCGTCGCCGTCATCGGATCGTTGTGCCTGCTGCGGGCGGCGGACTTCCATCCCCGCACGCGGGCGGTGCGCAGCCGGGGCAGCTTCATCGGCGGCTTCCGCTATGTCTGGGGCCGGCCGGATTTACGGGCCGTCCTGCTGATGCTGTTCCTCATCGGCACCTTCGGCCTGAACTTCCCCATCTTCATCTCCACCATGGCGGTGCACGCCTTCCAGGCCGGGGCGGGGGAGTACGGGGTGCTCAGCTCCACCATGGCCATCGGCTCCGTCGCGGGCGCCCTGCTGGCGGCCCGGCGCGCCACGCCCACCCTGCCCCTGCTGGCGGGTGCCGCGCTGCTGTTCGGCGCGGGATGCGCCCTGGCGGCGGTCATGCCCACCACCTGGGCGTTCGGCATCCTGCTGGTCGTCATCGGCGTGGCGGCACAGACCTTCACCACCTCCACCAACAGCCTGGTGCAGCTATCGACCGACAGCGCCATGCGCGGCCGGGTGGTGGCGCTGCTGCTGGCCATCGCCGTGGGCGGCACGCCCCTGGGCGCCCCCATCGTCGGCTGGGTGGCCGACGTGGCCGGGCCCCGCTGGTCCCTGGGCTTGGGCGCCGCCTCGGGCTTCCTGGCGGCACTGGTGGGGGTGCGTTATCTGGTCAAGCACACCGGCTGGCGGCTTTGGCGCGAGATCAAAACCTCAGCGTGAACACCGTGCCCCCACCCTCCACCGGGGACGCGGCGATGGTGCCGCCGTGGGCCAGCATGATCTGGCGGGCGAGCGGCAGGCCGATGCCGCTGCCCTCACGCTTGGTGGTGTAGAAGGGCACGAAGATCTTGTCGGCCACGTCGGGCGGGATGCCGGGGCCGTTGTCGCGCACCAGCAGGTTTAGATGGCCGGTCACGTCCAGGTGGCCCGCCAGGGTGATGGCGGGTGGGCGGGCCGCCGTGCCGCTGGCCTTCGCCTCATCCAGCGCCTCCACCGCGTTCTTCACCAGGTTGATCAGCACCTGGTCGATCAGGTCGGGGTCGGCGCTGATCTCCAGCGAGGGCGGCAGCACCACCACCTCCAGCGCCACGCCGTGCTCCGCCATCGCCGGGCCCATCAGCCGTTCCACCCGGCCGAACAGCTCACGCACCTTCAGCCGCTCCACCTTCGGCCGGGGCATCTGGGTGAAGCGGCGGTAGCGCTCGACGAAGCGCAGCAGGCCGCCGGCGCGGCGGGTGACGGTGTCCATGGCCTCGCCCGCGTCGGCCGCGTCCAACAGCACGGCGGGGGGCAGGCCGGGGATGGTCTCCAGCTGGGTGCGCAGGTCGGCCAGCAGCGACTGCGCCGTGCCGGCCAGGGACGAGACGGGCGTCAGCGAGTTCATCATCTCGTGCGTCAGCACCCGCACCAGGTCCGACCAGGCCTTGACCTCCGTCGCCTCCAGCTCCCCGCCGATGTTCTGCAGGCTGATCAGCAGGCGCGGCCCGTCCGCCAGGGTCAGCTGGGTGGCACGCACCGTCAGGTGCAGGGGCGTGATGCCGCCCGCCACCTTCAGCAGGGCGCTCTGCCCCGGTTCCAGCACGCGGAGCGCCGAATCCAGGGTGCCGCCGTCCACCAGGCGTCGGTTCAGGTCGTCATGGCCGATCAGGCGGCGGGCCACGTTGTTCAGCAGGTTGACGCGGCCGTCGGGGTGCACCTCGGCCAGGGCCACGGGCACATGCTCCACCAGCACGTTCAGGTAATCGGCCTTGCGCTCGGCATCGGCGCGGGCGTCGCGGAACTTGTCGAACACCCCGGCGAAGGCCTGCCCCAGCTCCTGGAAGCTGGGCCCCATGGCGCGATAGCTGAAGCTCTGGGTGAAGTCGGAATGGCTGAGCGCGTTCAGGAAGCGCGCCAGCTCGCGGTTGGTGGTGTTCACCACCCGCACCACGCCGCCGATCTGGAAGGCGATCAGGAACAGCACCAGCGCCTCGGTGGCGTGGTAGTCGGTGGCCTGCAGCAGCAGGCCCAGGGCCACGCAGCTGAGGCACAGCAGGGTCACCCGCAGGGTCAGCGCCGTGCTGAACGACGACTTAAAGACCATGCTTCTCCATCCGGCGGTAGAGGGAGGTGCGGGTGATGCCCAGCTCATTGGCGGCGTGGCTGATGTTGCCCTGGTGCTTGTCCAGCGCCCGCCGGATCACCTGGGCCTCCACCGTTTCCAAATCCAGCGTGCCCAAGGTCAAGGCGTTGGGGGTCAGGCCGTTGTCGCCCACCGCCGGGGGCGGGGGCGCTGCGGCCGGCCGGGGGGCGCCGCCGGGCGCGGAGGGCAGGGAGAAGTCCTCCGCCTCCAAGACGTCGCCGGCGCCCAGGATCATGGCGCGCTCCACCGCGTGGCGCAGGGCGCGGACGTTGCCCGGCCAGTGGTAGGCCTTCAGCCGCGCCAGCGCGTCGTCGGACAGGCGGCGCGGCGGGATGGCGTACTTGCGGGCATACAGGCTCATGAAATGCGTGACCAGGGCCGGGATGTCGTCCGCCCGGTCGCGCAAGGGGGGCAGGCGCAGCTCCACCGTGTTGATGCGGTACAGCAGGTCCTGGCGAAAGGTGTCCGGGCTTTCCAGCTGTTCCACCGGCATGTTGGTGGCGGAGATCAGGCGCACGTCGATGGGGATGGGCCGGTTGCCGCCCACGGGGATGACCACGCGCTGCTCCAGCACCGACAGCAGCTTGCTCTGCTGGTACAGGGGCAGGTTGCCGATCTCATCCAGGAACAGGGTGCCGCCGTTGGCCGCCACCAGCCGGCCGACGCGGTCCTCCTTGGCGTCGGTGAAGGCGCCCTTCTTGTGGCCGAACAGCTCGCTCTCGAACAGATTCTCGGCGATGGCGCCCAGGTCCACCGCCACGAACACCTGGTCCGCGCGCCGGGACCGGCGGTGGATTTCCCGGGCGATGACCTCCTTGCCCGTGCCGTTCTCCCCCAGGATCAGGACGTTGGCGTCGGTGGGGGCGGCGCGGTCCACCAGGGTCAGCACGCGCGCCATGGCCGGGCTGCTGCCGATCAGGGTTTGCCCCGGCTGGTCCAGGGCGGCCGCCAGTTCCTTGTTGCGGGCGCCCAGCTGCGCCGCCTCACGCCGGGAGGCCGTCAGGGTCATGGCGCTCATGAGCGTCGCCACCAGCCGCTCGTTCGACCAGGGCTTCAGCACGAAGTCGCAGGCGCCCTGCTTCATCGCCTCCACCGCCGTGCCCACGTCGCCATAGGCGGTCATCAGGATGACGGACAGGGTGGGGTCGATCTCCAGCACGCGTTTCAGCCACTGGAAGCCTTCGCGCCCCGTGTTGGCGCCGATGGCGAAGTTCATGTCCAGCAGGACGGCGTCGAACACCTCATCCTTCAACAGCTGGGGAATGCGGTCCGGCTGGCTCTCGGTATGGACCAGGATGCCTTCCCGTTTCAGCAGCAGGCGGGCGGCCACCAGGATGTCCTGGTCGTCGTCCACCATCAGGATGCGGCCGCTTTTCTGTGTCATCGGTGCGAAGTCCCCCACAATACTGTCCGAAATCGTACACCGCCCAGGGTCAGAGCGCATGTCCGTTCTGCGGTGGTTCCCTCTGGCGCCATGGGAATGGCTCCCCTCCAATGCCGGCAACCATCATCGCCAAAAGGGAGCGACATCATGGCCGGCAAGCAACACACCTACCGCGTCACCGTCACCTGGACCGGCAACAAGGGCCAGGGCACGGCCAACTACCGCGCCTACACCCGCGACCATGAGATCCAGGCGGCGGGCAAGCCGGTCATCCCCGGTTCCTCCGACCCCGCCTTCCTGGGCGACGCCACCCGCTACAATCCGGAGGAGATGCTGGTCGCCTCCCTCTCCACCTGCCACAAGCTGTGGTACCTGCATCTGGCGGCCGAGGCCGGGCTGGTCGTCACCGCCTATCAGGACCAGGCGGAGGGCACGATGGTGGAGACGGCGGACGGCAACGGGCACTTCATCCGCGTGACCCTGCGCCCCACGGTGACCATCGCCGCCGGGGGCGACCCGGCGCTGGCCCAGTCGCTTCACGACAAGGCGCACCATTTCTGCTTCATCGCCAACTCCGTCAATTTCCCGGTGGTGACGGACGGGGTGGTGCGGACGGCCTGAGGGCGGGCTATCCTGCCAGGAACCCCGATCCTCGATCCCGACCCTTCGGACCCGCCGCCTTGTCCCGTTCCGCCCGCCTGCTCGACCTCATCCAGGCCCTGCGCCGCCATCGCCGGCCGGTGACGGCCGCCGACCTGGCGGCGGAACTGGACGTGTCCATCCGCACCGTCTATCGCGACATTGCCACCCTGGCGGCTCAGGGCGTGCCGGTGGAGGGGGAGGCCGGCCTGGGCTATGTGCTGCGCCCGGGCTTCATGCTGCCGCCCCTGATGTTCGGGGACGACGAGATCGAGGCGCTGGTGCTGGGCCTGCGCTGGGTGGCGCAGCGGGGCGACGGGCCCCTGGGCCTGGCGGCGCAGAACGCCACGGCCAAGATCATGGCCGTGCTGCCCGCCGACCTGAAGGCCCTGGCGGAGGATAGCGGCCTGATGCCGGTGTCGCTGAGGCCCAGCGTGGCGGAGCCGCGCGACCTGACGGAAATCCGCCGCGCCATCCGGACGGAGCGCAAGCTGCGCATCGCCTACACCGACGGGCAGGGTCGGGCCAGCGACCGCACCATCTGGCCCTTCGCCCTGGCCTTCCTGGAGCGCATCCGCATGGTGGCCGCCTGGTGCGAGACGCGGCAGGCCTTCCGCCACTTCCGCACCGACCGCATCGTCGAGGTGACGGTGGAGGCCGACCGCTATCCCCGCCGCCGCCACGCCCTGCTGGCGGATTGGAAGGCGGAGATGGACGCGGCGGAGGCGGAGGAGACGTAGGCCGGCGTCCCTTACGGCGCTGGCCTGGCGCTGTCGTAGGTCAGCAGCACGTCGGTATGGCCGTCGGCCAGGCGGTGGAACAGGGTGCCGGTCACGGCCACCCGGCGGCCCAGCGGGGGCTTGGCGCCCGTGGGCAGCTTCAGCTGAAGGGTGTCGATGGACTCCACGTCCTCATCCGTTTCCGCCGTGCCGCCCGCCACGCAGATCATCTGCGGCAAGGTCAGCACGTAATAGTCCTCGTTGGTGACGCCCCTGGCGCCGTTGCGGGTGCCGTGTCGCAGGGTGATCTCCCCCGTCAGGGTCACGGGCTCCGGCTGGTAGGGCTGGCAGTCATGGGCCGTGGCGGGCCCCCAGGCGGGGATGGCGGCGCCGGCGGCCAGGCCGGCCAGCAATAGAGTCCGGAAAAGCATGCGGTCCCCTGGGCGCGTGTCGAGCGGGTGCGCGGAAAGCACGGACCCTACCGCCTGCCACATTGTTTGGCGAGGGGGCGATGCTGCTGACAGGATCTGTCAGGGGGCGACCCTAGGATGCAGGCCCACCCGTCGATGGAGCGCCGCCATGACCCCTGAAACAGCCTCCGCCTCCCGTGGCCTGCCGCTTTTCACCTCTGTTCCCTTGGCCGCCGCCCCTCTGGCCACCGCCCCTCTGGCCACCGGCACCCCCGGCTGGGTGTGGGTGGCCTCTGTTGGGGCCATCGGGCGGGGCCGGGCGGCCGGCGACATGCGCCTGCCGGTGCGCCACGACGGCGTGCTGCGCCGCGTGGCGGTGGGGGAGCGTGTGGCTTGCTTCGCCCCCGACGCCGTGGGCGGATCCTGTTTCCTGGCGGTGGGTCACGTCCTGCAGGGTGGGCTATATGTGGAGCAGGACGCGGCCGGCCGGGGGTGGGCCTGCCTGCCGGTGGCCTATCTGCCGTCGCGGCCGGTGCCGCTGGCCGCCGTGCTGGACGGGGCGCTGGCGGCCATGGGCTGGGGGTTCAGCCTGCCCGTGGGGCTGACGCGGCTGGACGGCGCCGACCTGGACGCCATCGCGGCCGCCCTGGCGGGTGAGGAAGGCGACGACCCAGTCATGGCCTTTCCGCCGGTCCGTATTGCGTGCCTGGAAGATGCCGATTGATACAGGTCAGGGATAGGCGGCCCGATCTCCAATAAAAATCCCCTCATTGAAAAACAAGTGCGGCGTCAAGGCGGTGGAACATTCGCCGGCCACACTGTTCAAGGAGGGGTAAGTGATGAAGTTCTTGTCCGTCACGGTGGCCGCCGCTGCGCTCTTGGCCGGGATTTACGGTATGGCCCCGGCGGCTCATGCCTCCGACGCTGGTGATTTTCTGATCCGCGGTCGCGCGCTTGTGGTGGCGCCGGACGTCGGCAGTTCCCTGTCGCTGGGCGGCGCCGGCATTCCCGGCCATACCGACATCAGCACGGCCATCGTGCCGGAAGTGGACTTCAGCTACTTCTTCACCGACAGCATCGCCGCGGAACTGATCGCCGGCACCACGCCGCACAATGTGAAGGCGTCGGGCACGCCGCTGGGCAAGGTGGACCTGGGCAATGTCTGGCTGCTGCCGCCGACGCTGACCTTCCAGTATCACTTCATGCCGCATGAGAAGATCAGCCCCTACATCGGCGTCGGTGTGAACTACACGTTGTTCTACGGTGTCGACAAGGGCGACGCCCTGGGCCTGAAGTACGACAATACCTTCGGCTACGCCTTCCAGGCCGGCGTCGATTACAAGCTGGACGACCATTGGTCCCTGAACCTGGACCTGAAGAAGCTGATGCTCAACACCACGGCCACGGTGAACGCCGGCCTGGGCACGCCCATCAAGGCGGACGTTGACATCAATCCCTGGCTGGTCGGCTTCGGCGTCGGCTACCGCTTCTGACGCGCGCAGCCCCCCATCGATTGTTGAAAGGCTGGGCCGTCCCACCAGGCGTGGGGCGGCCCAGCCGTTTTTGACGGGGATCGTTAGCAGTAAAACGAGTTCAATTGTAAGGTGAACCAATCCTTCTGGTTAGTAATGAATGGCATGTGAACGACGGGTTAAGTGATTGATTTTTCAATATTAAGTGGCGCATTTGTAGTATCGTGCATTTAAGGGAAACTTAAGGATACGGCCCTAATTTCTGTATGTCCGGTCGGGAAATCTCGGCCATGTGCAATAAAGAGAAGATCGGGGTCGATCATGATGAACGGGCTGTTTTCACCGGGTGCGGGCTCTGATCTGAAGTCCATTCTGGAAGGCGTCAACCGCTCTCAGGCGATCATTGAGTTTAAACTCGATGGCACCATCCTGACGGCCAACGAGAACTTCCAGAAGACCATGGGCTACACCCTGGCGGAGATCCAGGGCCGGCATCACAGCATGTTCGTGGACGCGACCCACAGGAACAGCGACGAGTATCGGAACTTCTGGGCCAGCCTGGCCCGCGGTGATTTCCAGTCCGCCGAGTACAAGCGCCTGGCCAAGGGCGGCCGGGAGGTCTGGCTGCAGGCGACCTACACCCCGGTGTTCGGCGTCACCGGCAAGCCGGTGAAGGTCATCAAGCTGGCGACCGACATCACCGAGCGCCGGTCGCGGAACGACGACCTGTGCGGCCAGTTGAAGGCCATCCACAAAAGCCAGGCCGTCATCGAGTTCAAGATGGACGGCACCATCCTGACGGCCAACGAGAATTTCCTGAACGCCCTGGGCTACGGCCTGGCGGAGATCCAGGGCCACCACCACAGCATGTTCGTGGACCCGGCCTACAAGGCCAGCGACGAGTACAGGCGCTTCTGGGCGGCGCTGGGCCGGGGTGAGTTCCAGTCGGCCGAATACAAGCGCCTGGGCAAGGGCGGCCGGCCCGTGTGGATCCAGGCGACCTACAACCCCATCTTCGACATCAGCGGCAAGCCCTACAAGGTGGTGAAGTTCGCCACCGACATCACCGAGCAGGTCGAGGCGCGCGACCGCCGCGCCGCCACGCAGAAGGTGATCTCCCAGGACCTGACCGGCCTGGCGGGCGCCATGACCGTGACCGACGAGCAGGTCAGCCACGCCTCCAATGCCGCCATGATCGCCTCTGGCAACGTGCAGGCCATCGCTGGCGGCGCCACCGAGCTGGTGGCCTCGATCGAGGAAATCAGCCGTCAGATGGCGGAAGCCTCCAAGATTTCCGAGGACGCCGTGCATCAGACGAACCGGACCAACGCCTCCGTCTCCGGCCTGTTGAGCGCCGCCCAGCGCATCGGCGAGGTGGTGAAGCTGATCAGCGACATCGCCAGCCAGACCAACCTGCTGGCGCTGAACGCCACCATCGAGGCGGCCCGGGCGGGTGAGGCCGGCAAGGGCTTCGCCGTCGTCGCTTCCGAGGTCAAGGCCCTGGCCAACCAGACGGCCAAGGCCACGGGCGAGATCGCCGAGCAGATCAGCACGGTGCAGTTGGCCACCACGGAATCGGCCAGCGCCATCCAGGGCATCGGCGGCATCATCAACCGCATCAGCGCCATCTCCGGCGCCATGGCGGCGGCGGTGGAGGAACAGAACGCGGTGGCCCGAGACATCTCGTGCAACATGCAGACCGCCGCCGACGGCGTGTCCAGCATCAGCGAAAGCCTGACCAAGATCGCCGACGCCACCAACGGCGCCAACGCCTTGACCCGCCGGATCAACGAGGCCTCGCTGGCCATGGTCGGCTGACGACCCCCACCGTGTTGACCCGGAACTTGAAGGGCGTCCCATCGGGGGGCGCCCTTTTTTGTCCGCGTCGGGATCGGGGGCGATCCCGCAACGCCCCCCATCGAAATGCAGGGTTCTAATCGGGCCCTCAAGCGGTTATCTAAGCGGTCCGTTACAAGACCATTTCATGACCCGAGACGAGGAGGACCGCGATGCGGGCCGAGATCGAGGCGGTCGTCGAGGCTGTGCGACAGTCCTTGACGCTGCTAAGGAGGCATCTTTGACTGGGAGAATGCCCTCCGCCGCTACGACGAACTGAACGCCCTGTCGGAAGACCCCAAGCTGTGGGACGATTCCGACCGTGCGCAGAAGATCATGCGGGAAAAGACCCAGCTTGAGACCGCCATCGAAGGCTATCGCGCCCTGGAGCGCGACCTGAACGACGGCATCGAGCTGATCGAGATGGGGGAGCTGGAAGGCGACCAGGAGATCATCACCGACGCCGAGCAGGGCCTGGTCGCCCTGCAGAAGCGCGCGGCGGCCCTGGAGCTGGAAAGCCTGCTGTCGGGCGAGGCCGACGCCAACGACTGTTATCTGGAAGTGAACGCCGGCGCCGGCGGCACCGAGGCCCAGGATTGGGCGCTGATGCTGCTGCGCATGTACACCCGCTGGGCCGAACAGCATAAGTTCAAGGTGGAACTGCTGGACGAGACCAACGGTGAAGAGGCGGGCATCAAGTCCTCCACCATCCAGATCAAGGGGCACAACGCCTATGGCTGGCTGAAGACGGAATTGGGCGTGCACCGCCTGGTGCGCATCAGCCCCTTCGACAGCCAGGCGCGCCGCCACACCAGTTTCTCCAGTGTCTCCGTCACCCCTGTCATCGATGACAAGATCGTGGTGGAGATCAACGAGAAGGACGTGCGGGTGGACACCTACCGCGCCTCGGGCGCCGGCGGCCAGCACGTGAACAAGACGGACTCGGCCGTGCGCCTGACCCATATGCCCACGGGCATCGTGGTCGCCTGCCAGCAGGAGCGCAGCCAGCACAAGAACCGGTCCAAGGCCTGGGACATGCTGCGCGCCCGCATCTATGAGATGGAGCTGCGCAAGCGTGAGGAGGCCGCCGCCAACCTGGAGGCGCAGAAGACGGAGATCGGCTGGGGCCACCAGAATCCGCTCCTACGTCCTGCAGCCCTACCAGATGGTGAAGGACCTGCGCACCGGGGTGGAAACCAGCCAGAGCGGAGCCGTTCTGGATGGCGACATCGACGAGTTCCTGCAGGCCGCCCTGGCCCACCGCATCAAGGGCCAAGGCGATGAGGCGGAGGCGTAAGCCTCCGCCCGCCAAGGACAGGGTTCGATGAGGCGGAGGCGTAAGCCTCTGCCCGCCAGGATTGTTTTGAGTGCGTAATGAAAGGGCCGGCGGAGCGATACGCCGGCCCTCCTCATTTTCAGAACCGCGCGACCAGGCGGTGGATGGTCTTGCCCGACGAGGCGCTGGTGGCTTCCTCGTCCAGCAGCAGGGCGGCGCCGGTCCGCGAGGTCAGGGCCAGCGCGTCCAGCACCAGGCGGCTATCGAAGGCGGCATAGAGGCGCCCGGCGCCGTCGCGCGCATCGGCGCCCCGGGTCACTCGCCAGCTGAGATACAGGGTGCCGCCGGGACGCACCAAGCTGGCCAAGCGGCGGACGGCGGGCGCGACCAGGCCGGCGTCCAGGTGCATGATCACCGTTTCGCACAGCACGTTGGCGTAGCCGTGGTCGGGCAGGCCGGCCAGGTCGGGCAGGCTGGCGGCGCGGAAATCCAGCCCCGGGTATCGGGCCCGCGCCTGCGCCAGCAACCCTTCCGACGCGTCAAACCCCACCGCCGGAAAGCCGTTCTCCACCAGCCACGCCACCTCCCGCCCGCTGCCGCAGCCGATATCGACCGTGGGCTCGCCGGGCGCGAAGTGCCGGCGGATCAGTTCGTGCAGGTCCGACGGCGGCGGCTGGCCATGCCAGTCTTCCGCGTAAGCTGTGGCGGCGGTGTCGTACGCGGCGAGCGTCCGCTGATCCATACCAGTCCCTCCCTTGGCGTCCGCCGTCCACGGGCGGACGGATGCCGCTTACGCCCGTCCCGGCGACGCGTCCAGGGTCTTTGTCGCTGGCGGGCGGGCGCGGACGGCCGGCCGGAGCGCTTCACGCCGGTTCGCGCAGCACGTCCAGGGCCTTCAGCAGCGGGGCGGCGTGGTCCAGGAAGGCGCGGGCCTTGGCGGCCAGGTGGACCGTGCTGGGCACCACCAGATGCACGGGCAGGGGCGGGCGCTCGAACGCCGTCAGAAGGCGCACCAGGCGGCCGGCAGCCAGATCGTCCACCACTTGGTAGGACAGCGCCTGGCCGATGCCATGGCCAGCGCGAACGGCTTCCAGCTTCGCTTCCACCTCGTTGACCATCAGGCGGGGGGACAGGGGTACCGTGCGCTCCCGTCCCCTATCGCCTCCCGGGGCCAGGAAGCGCCACTCGGCCGGGCCCGCTTGCGGGGCGTGGACCAGGGGGGTGGAGACGATGGTGTCATGGGTGCCCAAATCCTCGGGCCGCTGGGGCGTTCCCCGGTGTGCCAGATAGCCGGGGGCGGCCACCGTCACCTGGCGCACCTGGCCCACCCGCCGTGCCACCAAGCCGCTGTCCGGCAGGTCACCGATGCGCAGGGCCACGTCCAGCCCATCCTCGATCAGGTCCAGCTGCCGGTCGGACAGCAGCAATTCCACCCGCACCAGGGGGTAGGCGGCCAGGAAGCTGGTGACCACCGGGGTCACGTGCCGGCGGCCGAAGACCAGTGGGGCGGTGACGCGCAGCAGGCCGCGCGGCGCCGCCTCGTTGCCCTCGCGCATGGCCTCGTCATAGTCGGCCAGCACGCGGCGGGCGGTTTCGGCGAGGCGGCGCCCGGCCTCGGTGGGGGCCAGCTGGCGGGTGGTCCGCTCCACCAGCCGGGTGCCCACCCGCGCCTCCAGCGCCGCCAGCGTCCGGGTGACGGCGGGGGCGGAGCGGCGCAGCCGCCGGCCGGCGGCGGCCAAGCTGCCGGTTTCCAGGATGGCCAGGAACAGGCTCAGCTCATCGAGGCGGTCCACAGGGGGGATCCATTGGGGCGATTTACAGGGGCGCCATCCAGGAGCGACATCGTTCCATCAGGCGCAAGAGTGCCTTTCACAGATGCCACCTATCGAACGAAATGGGCAAGGATTAAGTCAGCGGTCAATCCAACCGGCCTGCGCAGGCCAACCATCCCATGCAGGAGATTCCGATGCCCGCCCATTCCGCCGCGCCGCTTGTCATCTATGGCACGCCCTTGTCAGGCCATGTCCATCGGGTGCAGCTGCTGCTGCGCATGCTGGGCCTGCCGCATGAATTCGTCGAAGCCGGTGCCGCCGTCCGCGCCACGGCGGAATTCCGCGCGCTGAACCCGCTGGGGCAGATCCCCGTGCTGGTGGACGGTGACGTGGTGGTGCCGGACAGCAACGCCAGCCTGCTTTACCTGGCCAAGCGCTATGACCAGGGCGGCACCTGGCTGCCGGAGGAACCGGCGGCGGCGGCGCGGGTGCAGCGCTGGCTGTCCGTCGCGGCGGGCGAGGTTCGGCACGGCCCCGCGTCGGCGCGCATGGTGGTGCTGTGGAACCTGCAGGGTCACCTGCCGCTGGCGCGCGAGATTTCCGCCCGCCTGCTGCCCTTCATGGACCAGCATCTGGCTGATCGCCGCTGGCTGGCCGATGAGGCGGGCGCCGCGATGGCGCACCCCACCATCGCCGATCTCGCCTGCTATTCCTATGTCGCCCATGCGCCGGAAGGCGGCATTTCCCTGGACGGGTACGAGCATTTGAACGCCTGGCTGCGCCGGGTGGAGGCGCTGCCGGCCTTCCAGGCTATGCCGGCGTCCCCCTTGGCGTCCCCCAAGCCGGCCGCTTAAGGACGGCGCTTGCGGTATAGCACGTGCCGACGCAGGGGATGGCCCTCGGCCAGTCGCGGGTGGTCGAAATCCTCCGCCGGGTCGTGGGTCATGCCCAACCGTTCCATGACGGCGCGGGACCGGCGGTTGGCCGCCACGGTCAGGGCCACCACCTGCGGCAGGCCAAAGCGGGTGAAGGCCGCATCCATCACCGCCCGCGCCGCCTCGGTGGCGTAGCCCCGACCCCATTGCGCGCTGGCCAGCCGCCAGGCGATCTCCACCGCCGGGGTGAAGGCGGCCTCGAACCCCACGGCGCCCAACCCGACGAAGCCGATGAAGGGTGCCTCCCCCGGCACCTCCACCGCCCAATAACCGAAGCCCTGCCGGGCGAAGTGCGCCTGCACGCGGTCGACCAAGGCGTCGCTGCCGGCGCGGTCCAGGGGGGTGAGGAATTCCATCACCCGGGGATCGTCGGCCAGGACGGCGAAGGCATCGCGGTCGGCCGGCAACCAGGGGCGCAGCAGCAAGCGCGCGGTCTTGAGTGTCGGGATCTCAGGCATGGCATCCATCCTGGGTCGGACCTCCGGGTGGTGGACGGTACAAAATGACGCGGCGGAGTTGGCCCGGGCACCATTTTACCGACACAAATCGGGCGCAGGCGAAGATGTCTTTCGTCTTATGGTGGAGGGGAAGCCGTGCGCACCCTGGTGTTGATCATATCGTTGGCTGTCGGCCTGTCGACTATCGCACGGGCGCAGATGATGTCGCCCAATGATTGGGGAAATGTCCCGGTTCCCGCCGATGCCACCGTGCGCTTGGATCGGGACGCCAAGGGAAACGAGACGCGGGAAATCACCTATGCCGGCGGCGTCGTCGCCCGCCAATAGCATGATCGCAGCGGTAAGGTGCAGACGATGATAGAAGACCGCAGCGGCCACGGGGCCGTGATGTGCCTGCGGGAACTCTATATCGGCCTGCGTGAGGGGCTGGACCTCTGTCGCCAGGATGGGGATGACGCCCTGCGTCGCTTCATGGATGAGGGCCTGGACCAGATCGATGACTTCGTGGTTGCCAACAGCTTGACCCCCATCACCAAAGACGCGTTGAGGGCGACGGAGGAGACGCGGCTGAAAAAGCAGCGGGACGACGCGGCCCTGCGGGGTCAGGAGGCCCAGGCCAAGATATGCGCTGGTGGTGACGCCCAACGCATGCTGGGCGGTCTGCGGTCCGCGTCGCTGGATAAGCTGCGGGCGGAATTGGCGGCGGCGCTGTCGGTGCCCCGGCCGCCGGTCTTCAACCCCTGCCTGTAGGCGGCGAGGGTGAAAAACACGAAGGGGCGGCCCCGGATCGGGATGCCGCCCCCACGCATGCCGTGAACTGCCAAAGCTCTCGTCGGATTGGGCGCCACGTTTGGTTGGGCTGCCCTTATGCCTGATACGCGGCACCGTGCGCCGACCCGGCGCGGCGGACCATGGGTTTGTGTGATAATATAACGCATACCCGATAGAACCGGGACGGCTGGCCGGTTGGCATGGCCGTCCCAAACCCCCGCGCCTGAAACCGATATCAAGCCGCAGTGCGCTTCACCCAGTCCTGCACCAGCGCCTCCAGCACCGGCAGGTTGACCGATCCGGAGGTCAGCACCGTGTCGTGAAAGGCGCGGATGTCGAACTTGGCGCCCAGCTTGGCCTTGGCGGCTTCGCGCAGTTCCAGGATCTTGTTCATGCCGATCTTGTAGGCCAGCGCCTGGCCCGGCCAGACGAAGTAGCGCTCGATCTCGGTGATGTTGTCGTGCTCGGGGTTGGCCGTGTTGTCGTTCATGTAGGCGATGGCCTGTTCCCGCGTCCACCGCTTCAGGTGGATGCCGGTGTCCAGCACCAGGCGGGCGGCGCGGAACAGCTCCGAGGCGATGCGGCCGGCGTCCGAGTAGGGGTCCTGATAATAGCCGTACTCCTTGGGGAAGCGCTCGGCGTACAGGGCCCAGCCCTCGCCATAGGCGCTGTTCCAGATGAAGCGGCGGAAGGTGGGCAGGTTGGCCATCTCCTGCGCGATGGCGATCTGCATGTGATGGCCGGGGATGCCCTCGTGATAGGCCAGGCTTTCCAGCATGGGGATGGGGTTGACCGACATGTCGTACAGGTTGGTGTAGAACACGCCGGGCCGCGATCCGTCCGGCGACGCCGGCTCATAGAAGGCGCTGGCCGTGGCCTTCTCGCGGAAGGGTTCCACCGCCTTGACCACGATGGGGGCCTTGGGCTTGGTCAGGAAGAACCGGTCCAGGTCCGACCGCATCTTGTCGATGATGTCGGTGGCGCGCTTCAGCAGGGTGGCGCGGCCTTCCGGTGTGGCCGGGTCGAAGAAGCGCTTGTCGGTGCGCAGGTAGTCGAAAAAGGCGCGCAGCTCCCCCTTGAAACCCACCTTGACCATGATGGCGCGCATCTCGTCCTGCAGCGCCGCCACCTCCTTCAGGCCCTGGGCGTGCACGGCCGCCGGGTCCAGGGGCAGGGTGGTCATCAACTGCACTTGCGAACGGTAAAAGCGTTCGCCATCGGGCAGGGCCCATACGCCGTTGCTGGCCGTGGCCTTGGTCTCCAGCGCCGACACGGTGCTGATCAGCTTCTGGAACGAGGCCTGGACCTGGTCGGTCAGGGCCTTTTCCGCGGCGGCGATCAGGCGGGCCTGTTCGGCGTCGGCCAGCTTCAGGGCCGTCACCTTCTCCGCGAAGTCGGCCAGCAGCGGGCTGCTTTCCGTCGCGTTGGCGCCGAAGGGCTTGCCGGTGATGACGTTGCGCGCCGCCTCCAGGATGGATTTGAAGGCGAAGGCCGGCGGCAGGACGCCCATGTCCGCCTGCTTGGCGATGCGCGCCAGGTAGGCGTCCATCAGCGGGGCGATGCCCACCAGGCGGGCCACGTAGTCCTCCGCGTCCTGCGCGCTGCCCACGGCGTGGTAGGTGATCAGGAAGCTGGCGATGTCGGTGTGCGGCCCGGTCAGCTGGCTGATCACATAGCTGTGGTTGCGCCAGGGATACTGGGTGATGGTCTGCTGCAGCTCATTCTCGAACAGCTGCTTGCTGATCAGCGCGCCGGGCGACAGCTCCGTCCCCTTGAAGCCCTTCAGGGTCTTCAGCCGCTGTTCGGCCAAGTGGAAGTTTTCCAGCAGGTGGGCGTCGTCCGGAATGGTCCACTTGTCGTGCGGGCCCGGCAGGCCCAGCACGGTGCGCTGCTGCGGGTCGCGGGCCAGGTCCTCGTTCCAGCAATCCTCGAAGAAGGCGTTCAGCGCCTTCTCCGTCTCCGACGGCTCCGCCGCCACGGCGGGCTGGGCGATCAGCTCGGGGAGGGCCGTCAGGGCCACCAGGGCGGTACCGGCCATCAGGCCGCGGCGCAGCAGGGTACGTCGGGTCATGGTCTCACGGGAGGGGGAGGCGGTCATGGGCGTTTGGGCACCGTGGTGGAAGCTGCGGGGCAGCTATGGAAAGGCGGGCGCCGCGGACGGGCGCCGGGATTGGCGCGGATGGTAGCAAGGGCGATGGGCGCCGCCCAAGGACAGTTTGTGACTGAACGGTAAAGGGGCTGACGGGCCTAACCGTCCTACCCCACCACCCCGCCCAGGATGGTCTCCACCGGCGCCAGCGGCTCGTACCAATCCGGCGGGAAGTTGGCCTTGAGGCGGCTGGCGTCGTTGAAGGGGCGCTTGATGTCGCCCTTGAAGTAGTGGCGCACCAGGGCGCGCCAGTGTTCCGCCGGATCGTCGCCGGCCGCGGCGGCGATGACGCCGAACCAGCGGCGGCCGGCGGCGACGTGGCCGATCTCCTCGTCATGGATGATTTGCAGCACGGCGGCGCTGTCCTCGTCCCCCACCCTCTTCAGGTTGGCGATCATCATGGGCGTCACGTCCAGGCCGCGCGCCTCCAGCACCATGGGCACCAGGGCCAGGCGGGCGGCCAGGTCGTGGGCCGTGACCTCGCTGGCCTGCCACAGCCCGTCGTGCGCCGGCAGGTCGCCGTACGCCGCGCCCAGCGTGGCCAGGCGCCGGGCCAGCAGGGCGTGGTGCTTGGCCTCCTCATCCGCCACCGTCACCCAATCGTCCTTGAAGGCGCTGGGGGCGGGCGTGCCGTCGGGGAAGGTGGTGAAGCGGGCGACGATATCCCAGGCCAGGTCGATGGCGTTCAGCTCGATATGGGCCAGCGCATGCAGCAGGGCCACGCGCCCCGCCACGCTGCCGGCCTTGCGCCGTTTGGGCATGTCGCGGGGCAGCTTCAGTTCCGGCCGCTGGGGCCGCGCCGGCCGGTCCGGCGGGACGGGGCCGGGCAGGTCGGGCAGCAGGCCGGCACGCCAGGCGGCGGCATAGGTCCGGGTCAGCCGCACCTTTTCCAAGGGCGCGGCCGTGGTCAGCACCCCGACGGCCGCCGCCGCGAGGCTGGGCGGCAACGGTTGATCGGCCGAACCATCCTGGAATGGTTCTAAAGTATCGCCCGGGGTGCTATCAGGAACATGGTAGGGTGCCATGGCGTTTTTGGACGCCATCCGGCGGGGGGAAGTCAAGCGGGGACGGATCATGGGGCGGCCTAAGGGCGCGCTGTCAAAGCGCGCTTTGAGGGGATCGGTGCTGGCGATGGGGCCGGCCGTGGCATGGGCGGCGGTGGCTTGGACGGCCGTGGCTGGGGCGCCCCCGGCTTGGGCGGAGGCGGACCAGCTGCCCACCATCATCGTCACCGGCCGCGTGCCGCCCGACGCCGCCACCGAGCGCATCTATGGCACCCTGCAGCTGGACGGCGCCTGGTTGGACGCGGCACCGGAGCGGCGGCTGGATGAGGCGCTGCGCGGCGTCCCCGGCTTTTCCCTGTTCCGCCGCACCGGCAGCACCAGCGCCCACCCCACCGCGCAAGGCATATCGCTGCGCGCCTTGGGGCCCAACGGCGCCGGACGCACCCTGGTGCTGGTGGACGACATCCCGGTCAACGACCCCTTCGGCGGCTGGGTGTACTGGAGCCGCCTGCCCACCGCCGCCGTCGCCAGCGTGGCGGTGACGGAGGGCAGCGGCGCCGGACCTTGGGGCAACCAGGCCCTGGACGGCGTCATCCGCATCACCACCAGGCCGCTGGAGGGGGGCGAGGTTCGCGCCGGCAGCAATGGCCTGGCGGAGGGAACGGCCGGCGCCACCGCCGGCGGCGTCTCGGTCCTGGCGCACGCCAGCCGCAGCGACGGCAGTTATTTGGTGCGGTCCGACCAGCGCGGCCCCATCGACACACAGGCCGGTTGGGATGACGCCTGGGTGGATGTGAAGGCGCGAGGGGACGCCGGGCCCCTGGCGCTGGCCGGCACCCTCTCCGCCTTCCATGAGCATCGCGGCAACGGCACGCCCCTGCAGGAGAACGGCACCGACGCACTGGAGGGCAGCCTGCGCCTCAGCGACGCCGATGGCCCCCTGGGCCTGCCCTGGCACGGCACGCTGTATCTGCGCCGCTATGTCTTCAAGAACATGTTCTCCTCCGTCAACGCCAGCCGCACGGCGGAAACGCCGGCCCTGGACCAGTACCGCGTGCCGGCCACGGCCGCCGGCGGTTCGCTGTCCACCACGGTGGAGGAGGGCGGGGGGCGCCGCACCGTGCTGGGCGCCGACCTGCGCTGGGCCGAGGGGGCGACGCATGAACGTTTCCAGCCGGTGGCCGGCGTGTTCCAGCGCGACCGTGACGCCGGCGGCGACCAGATGGTGGGTGGGGTCTATGCCGAGCAGACGTGGCCGCTGAGGGAGACGATCGACCTGCATGGCGGCGTGCGCCTGGATGGCTGGACGACGGGCGACGGCCATCGGGTGGAACGATCCTTGGTTCAGACAGGGGGCCAGACCGGGGCCCTGACCCGCAACGATCACTATGACGACCGGGGCGGCGCCTTGCCCACGGCGCGGCTGGGCGCCGACTGGCGGCCCGCTTCGGATTGGACCCTGCGCGCGGCCGCCTACACCGGCTTCCGCCTGCCGACCATCAATGAACTCTACCGTCCCTATCGCGTGGGCAACGACATCATCGAGGCCAACGCCCGGCTGAAGCCCGAGCGCATGGTGGGGGCGGAGGCCGGGGTGACCTGGGCGCCGTCCCTGGGGCCGACCGTCAGCCTGACCGCCTATCACGACGGCGTGACCGATGCCGTGGACAATGTGCTGGTCACCGACCGCCCGGGCACGGTGCCGGGCTTCGGCGTGGTGGTGCCGGTGGGAGGAACCTTCGCCCAGCGCCGCAACCTGGACCGGGTTCGGGCAGAAGGGGTGGAGATGCGGGCCACCTGGGCCCTGGATCCCACGCTGGATGCGGGCCTGGGCTATTTGTGGAGCCGGTCGACCGTGTTGCGCGCCGACGGCTTACCCGCCCTGGTGGGCAAGCGGCTGGCGCAAAGCCCGCTGCACACCGGCACGGCGGACCTGACCTGGACGCCGACGTCGGCTTTCACCACCGCCCTGCGGGTGAAGGCCAGCGGCCAGCAGTATGAGGATGGGCTGAACACCCGCTCGCTGGCGCCCACGGTCACGGTGGACCTGTCGGGCACCTGGCGGATACGGGATTATCTGGCGGTTTTCGCCACGGCGGAGAACCTGTTCGACCGCACGGTGGAGTCAGGACGCCGCATCGATGGCCTGGTGGCGATCGCCCCGGGGCGGATCATATCCGGCGGGGTACGTGTTGACTGGTAGGCGATTTGAAGGACAAACGGGACGAACGGGAATACTCAGCGCGGGGTGGCGGCGCTGGAAGGCTGCTGGCTGACGTAGAACTCGGCCGGGAAGGCGGGCTTGTAGTAGTGGCCGGCCTTCACCAGGGCGCGTTCGTGTTCCGAACGCATGTAGCTGATCACCGGCAGGGACCAGGCGATGCTCAGCAGCACCACCCACAGGCTTAAAGTGACCAGGCGATCTTTATTGAACACGGCGGTCATGATCCCTACTCCTAAACTTCCGCCACCATGGTCCTTTATTGTGGAAGGATTGTGGCGGGAAGCATCGCGTTACGGCTCATGACGTTATTTTTACGCCCGGGAAGATGAACAGGTTGCTAACGACTGGGGCTGCGTCTTTGAATTTTTTGCACGGGCGAATGGCTAAGCCATCGCCGGGACGCAGGCCTCAGCCGCCGACGGGATCGCCGATGGTGTAGAAATGGCCGCCGGCCACATGGTGCAGGCTGCGCCAGGCGGGGTCGGCCGCCTCGTACATCCAGTGCCCATCCTTGAAGACGCGGGCGTCGGCCCAGGCGGCCACCACCTCGCCGATGAACAGGTCGTAGGTCTTCTGATTGTGCGGCTCGGGGATGACGCGGCAGGACAGCCAGGCGGCGCAGCCGGCGACCAGCGGCGGGATGTGCCGCTCCAAGCGGAACAGTTCCACCCCGTGGCGGGCCAGCTTGTCCGGCACGTCGGCCAGGCTTTCGCCGCCCACGCCGCGGGTCAGGTGCGCTTGGGCCCTCGTCGGCACCTGCAGGGCGAAGGCGCCGCTGCCCTCCACCAGCGCGCGGGTGGCCGTGGCCTTGTCCAGCACGACGGTGACCTTGGGCGGGCTGAAATCCAGCGGGCAGGCCCAGGCGGCGGCCATGACGTTGTCCGTCCCGCCATGGTGGGCCGACACCAGCACGGTGGGGCCGTGGTTCAGCAGGCGGTAGGCTTTGGACAAGTCGACGGGCTGGATGGGGGCGTCCACGGGCGCGGCCTTCGTTGAGACGGGGGAGGGGTCCAGAGGTACCCTCAAAAATGTCACCGGCACAAGAAACGGATTGGCCGGCGGCGGGCCTCGCTCTAACGTTGCCGCCCGCGCCGGCGGTGGCCGGCGCCCCGCCGTTCATTGGGTTGCCGCCATGTCCCCCATCCTGGGCCTGTACCTGACCGCCGTCCTCATCTGGGGATCGACCTGGTATGTGATCGAGTTCCAGCTGGGCGCCGTGGATCCGGCGGTGTCGGTGGCCTATCGCTTCGGCCTGGCCGCCGTGCTGCTCATGGGCTGGCTGCTGGCGCGGCGGCAGAGGATCATTCTACCCCGGCACGCCTGGCGGCAGGTCGCCCTGGTCGGCGCCTTCACCTTCTCCACCAACTACCTGCTGGTGTATCTGGCGACGGAGCGGCTGCCGTCCGGCCTGGTGGCGGTGGCGGGTTCGGCCCTCAGCCTCATGAACGTGCTGAACGCCCGCGTCTTCCTGCGTCAGCCCGTCCGCCCCCTGGTGCTGCTGGGTGGCCTGATCGGCATGACCGGCGTGGTGCTGCTGTTCCTGCCCGAGTTGCAGGTGGACGGCCTGACGGGCAAGGCGGCGGTGGGCCTGGCCCTGGTCATGCTCAGCAACGTCAGCGCGTCGCTGGGCAGCATCTGCGTGCAGCGCGGCGCCAAGCTGGGCGTGCCCCTGCTGCCCGCCACGGCGTGGAGCATGGCCTTCGGCGCCGTCCTGATGGTGGGCGTGGCCCTGGCCCGGGGCGCCGTCTTCAGCTTTCCGACCAATCTCAGCTACACCGTGTCCCTGGGCTATCTGGCCCTGTTCGGCTCGGTCATCGCCTTCCTGGCCTACTTCTCCCTGATCGGTCGCATCGGGGCGGACCGCGCCGGCTACGTCGCCGTGATGATCCCCATCCTGGCGCTGGTCATCTCCACCGTGTTCGAGGGGTATCACTGGTCGCCGGCGGCCTTCATCGGCCTGGCGCTGGCGGTGGCGGGCAACCTGCTGGTGCTGGGCCCCAAGACTTGGCGCAAGCAGGGTGTGGAGGCGGCCCCCGCGACCGCCCGCTAGCCTTTGAACTCCACCCGCGCCAGGCCGGGCAGCTTGTGGCGCAGGGCGGGGGTCAGGCGGAACAGCGTGTCCATAAGGCGGGGCAGGCCGCGCGGCATGCGATAGTCCAGCGTCTCCACCGCCGCCACCTGGGGCGACCAGGCGCGCAGGGTGCCGGGCACGGCGTCGGCGTCGATGCCCCAGGGCATGGGCGGGATGCGATAGTGCGGCGTGCGGTGCAGGCCGCGCAGGGTCAGGCGCGACAGCCAGGTGGGCACGGTGTCGAACACCAGCTGCCCGCCGGGGAAGCGCCGCGCCAGGGTGGCCACCAGCTGGCGCACGTCGGCCTCGGGCAGATACATGAACAGGCCCTGGGCCACGATGTGCACGGGGCCGTCGCCCGTCACGGCGTCCATCCAGGCCGGGTCGCGCGCGTCGGCCGCCAGGTGGCGCACACGCGGGCCGGGCGGCAGGAAATGGTCGCGCAGGGCGATGCCCTCCGGCAAATCCACCGTCAGCCAGCTCAGGCGGCCATTGTCCACGCGGTGGCGCTGCGTCTCCAGCCCTTCCCCCAGCGAGACGATGGTACCCTCCGGATGCCGGTCCAGCCATCGGCGCAGGATGGCATCGATGGCGGCGGCGCGCATGGCGTGCGACCCGTCGGCCCGGCCGAAGTGGCGCTCATAGTCATAGGCCAGGGCCTGGTAGATGCGCACCGCCTCCGGGTCATGGAAACGGGCGTTGGGCCGCATGGCCTCCGCCGCGCGGTTGTGCAGGGTCCACAGCATGGTTTCCGGCACGCCGGTCAGGCCGGGGGGAAGTTTGGGCCGCGGGTTGTCAGGGCTCATCGCGCGGTGATCTTCAGGCCGCTGGCGGCCTCCATCTCCGCGATGGGCACGTCGCGCATGGGCTGGAAAAAGGTCCAGACGTGGCCTTCCGGATCGCGGGCGCGGTAGGTGAAATCGCCATAGAACTGCTCGGCCGGCTCCGCCACGATGATGGCGCCAGCGGCCCGGGCCCGCGCGCAATGGGCGCTGGCGTCGGCCACCGCCACATGGACGCTCTGGGTATTGGCGCCCCTCACTTGCGATGGGCTTTTCACCCAGTCGTCCCACCCCGGTGGGCCCAGGCGGATGCGCCCCTCGCCCAGGGCCATCTGGGCGTGCTGCACCTGGCCGTCGGTATCGGTGACGCGCACCTCCACCGTAAAGCCGAAGGCGGCCTCAAGGAAGTCCAGGGCCGCGGTCGCGTCCTGGTAATAAAGGGCGGGAACGATGCCGCTGCAATCATGGGTCGCCATCACCAGCCTCCGTGATCAGGGGATGCCAATGGCTTCCATAAATGGAAACCATTGTCAAATCAGGGCGGCGTGGGCAGCCAAGCCAGCAGCACGCCCGCCGCGGCGCAGGCGGCCAGGGTGGGCAGCAGGCCCAGGCGCGTGTGGCGCAGGGCGATGAAGGCCATCAGCGCCAGCAGGGCGGCGGGGATGTCCAGGCCGGTGGGCAGGGGCAGGCTGAACGGGCCCAGGCTCAATGGACGGCTGCCGCTGAACAGCACATGCCATCCGAACCACACCGCCAGGTTCAGGATGACGCCCACCACGGCCGCCGTGATGGCGGCCAGGGCGGCGGTGATCGTCGTGTTGGTCCGCACCCGCTCGACATAGGGGCCGCCCAGGAAAATCCACAGGAAGCACGGCGCGAAGGTGACCCAGCTGGTCAGCATGGCGCCCAGGAACCCGGCCAGCAGCGGCGGCAGCGTCCCGGGCGCATGGGCGGCCGCCAGGAAGCCGACATGCTGCAGCACCAGCACCAGGGGGCCGGGCGTGGTCTCCGCCAGACCCAGGCCGTCGATCATCTCCCCGGGCGTCAGCCAGCCGTATCCCGTCACCGCCGCCTGCGCCACATAGGCCAGCACGGCATAGGCGCCGCCGAAGGTGACCAGGGCCATGCCGCTGAAGAACAGCGCCAGGTGGGTCCACACGCTGTCGGCGCCGGTGATGAGGCGCAGGGCGGCCAGCGGCCCCAGCCACAGGGGCAACCACAGCGCCAGGGTGGCCAAGGCCCTGCCGCGGCTGGGCCGCGCGTGCGGCGGCACGGCGGCCTCCAGCTGGCGGTCCAGCAGGGCGTCCCCGTCAGCCTTGGCGGCGGCGGGCGCGAAGGAGCGGCGCGCCGCCATGCCGATGCCGGCGGCGGCCAGGACGACCAGGGGGAAGGGCAGGTGCGCCACGGCCAGCGCCAGGAAGGCCAGACCGGCCACGGCCAGCGATGGCCAGCCGCGCAGCGCCCGGCGGCCCAGCCGCAGTACGGCGTCCATCACCACCGCCAGCACCGCGGCCTTCAGCCCATGGAAGAGGGCGCCCGTCAGCGGCGCCTGATGATACAGGGTGTAGAGGGTGCTGAGGCCCAGCATGACCAGTACGCCGGGCAGGATGAACAGGCCGCCCGCGATCAGCCCGCCCCGGCGCCCGTGCAGCAGCCAGCCGATGTAGGTCGCCAGCTGCTGCGCCTCCGGCCCCGGCAGCAGCATGCAGTAGCTGAGGGCGTGCAGGAAACGCGCCTCGCCGATCCAGCGGCGGTCCTCCACCAGCTCGCGATGCATCAGGGCGATCTGCCCGGCGGGGCCGCCGAAGCTCAACAGGCCGATGCGGGCCCAGACACGGGTCGCCTCGCGCAGGGTGGGGAGGGACATGGCAGGGTGCCGAAGGGGTGCGAGGTGGTGCAGGCCCGCTGACTAAGCCGCGCGGCGCCGCCGGCGTCAAGGGCGGGGCTTCAGAACACGCCCTTGCCGTCGGGGTCGCTGGCCGGCACCGGCTGGCTGACGGACCAATGTTCCACCACCCTGTCGTCCAGCACGCGGAAGATGTCGATCACCGCCGTGCCCGGCTCGCCCGGGCTGGGGATGGCGTGCACGTGCAGCACGACCAGGTTCCCCTGGGCGACGCTGCGCACCACCTCTACCGTGGCGTCGGGATGATGCTGGAAGACCGTGGCGTAGGCATCCTGCAGGGCGCGGCGCCCGTCGGCCAGTCCGGGGGTATGCTCCCGGCAGTCCTGGGCGACGTAGCGGTCGGCGGCGGACAGGTCGTGCTTGTTGAAGAAGGCGTCGTAGAAAGCCAGGACCGTCTGGCGGTTGGCCTCCCCTTCCGCCGCGCTGCCGGGGATGCGGGTGCTGGTGGCGCCGGCCGCCTGGTTGGCCGGGGGTGGGGCGGCCTGGGCCGACGCCAGGCCGGAACCGGCCAGCGCGGCGCCCAGGGCCAGGGCACGGAGTGTCAGGCGCATCTCTTCCTCATCGGGGACTGGGCGACGGCGGAAGGCGGGCAGGCGGGGCGTTCCCCCATCATGCGCCCACCCCCGCGTCGCCCCTTTACCTGCACGGGCATTGTGGCGACTCTGGGGTGGCGGCGTGGAAGGGTTGGGGCCGTGACGCTTATACGGACCGGCACGCCGATCCCGGGCGCGGCGGTGCGCCACGACAAATAGTATAAAATATTTGACATACAATATCCCATCATCGACCCTGCCGGGAAATGATGGGGAACAGGGGGCGATGATGAACCATACCGCGGTGGCGCTGGCATTCATTCTGGCGGCGGTGACCCCCGCCGCCTCTCCCGCCTGGGCCAAGCCCGCCGCCCCGATGGCGAAGCCCGCCAGCGGCGTGGATGCCGTCATCGCCGACTATGAGGCGCTGGCCCGCCAGACGGACGGCACCGACGGGCCCGGCTGGCCGGATGTCAGCAAGGCCGCCGCCGATCGCCGCGCCCAGGGCTATGCCGCGCTGAGGGCCCGCCTGGACAGACTGCCGCCCTCCGCCCCCGATGGCGAGGAGGCGCTGACCCGCCGCCTGCTGGATTGGCGCCTGGGTGTGCTGGTGGAGGGTGCCACGTTCGATGAGGATCGCATCCCCTTCGACAATGGCGACGGCTTCTTCAACACCGCCAACTACGCCGCCGCCACCACCGTCATCCGGACGGAGGCGGACGCCCAGGCCTGGATCGCGCGCCTCAGGGCCTTGCCCGCCTATTACGACCAGCAGATCGCCAATATGCGGCGTGGGCTGGAGACGGGCTTCATCCAGCCGCGTCCCACCGCCGCCTCGGTTCTGAACATCCTCAAGATCGCGGCCGACCAGCCGGCGGAGGCCAGCCCCCTGCTGGGGCCGCTGAAGGCGCTGCCCGCCACCATCCCGGCCGACCGCCAGGCGGCCCTGCGCGCCGACGCCCTGGCGGCGGTGACCCAGGCGGTGAAGCCGGCGCAGATGAGGCTGGTGGCCTTCTTCGAGCAGGACTACGTACTCCGTGCCCGCGACACGCTGGGCGCCAGCGGCCTGCCGGGCGGGCGGGAGTACTACGCCTATGCCGTGCGCCGCTCCACCACCACCGACCTCACGCCCGACGCCGTGTTCGCGCTGGGGGAGCGGGAGGTGGCGCGCATCCGGGGAGAGATGGAGACCGCGATGCGGGCCACCGGCTTCACTGGCACCTTGCCCGAGTTCATCGCCAAGCTGCGCACGGACAAGCAGTTCTACGCCCCGGATTTGGCGACCTATGTGGAAAAGGCCAGCGAGATCGGCAAGCGCATCGACGGCCTGCTGCCCCTGTGGTTCGGCAGGCTGCCGCGCCTGACCTGGACCATCCGGCAAAAGCCGCCGGAGCAGGAGGGCTCGTCCAGCGGCTATGACCTGGGGGACCCGGTGAAGGGCGTGCCCGGCCGCGTGGTGGTGGGCTCCAAATCCTTCGGCGACCCGCTGTTCGGCCTGCCGTCCTGGATCCTGCATGAGGGGGTGCCCGGCCACCACCTGCAGATCGCCCTGGGCCAGGAGCGCACGGACCTCCCGGCCTTCCGCCGCAAGGACGAACCCACCGCCTTCATCGAGGGCTGGGCGCTGTATGCCGAGCAATTGGGCGAGGACATGGGCGTTTACCGCACGGACTACGAACGTTTCGGCCGCCTGTCCTTCGACATGTGGCGGGCTTGCCGCCTGATGATGGATGTGGGCATCCACTGGAAGGGCTGGAGCGCCGAACAGGCCGCCAGTTGCCTGCGCGACAACACCGCTCTGCCGGAACGCGTTGTGCTGGGCGAAACACAGCGCTACATTGCCTGGCCGGCCCAGGCCCTGGCCTACAAGGTGGGGGAGCTGAAGTTCCTGGCGGAGCGGCGGCGGGCGGAGCAGGCGCTGGGCGCCCGCTTCGACATCCGCGCCTTCCATGACGCCGAGCTGGACGACGGCCCCATGCCCATGGACATCCTGCACGACCAGGTGGGCCGCTGGTTGGCCCGCCAGGGGGCGGCGCCGTAATCCGCGTCACGCGCCCTTGCGTTTGGCGGCCAGCCCGTTATAGGCGAAGCCGGCGGCCAGGGCGGTGGCCATCGCGGCCTGGGCCGCCACGGTTTCCGCCGTGGGGAACAGGCCCACGATCTCCACGCTGGGCACGTGGGCCAAGGGGATGACGTCCAGCCAGCCGGCCTCCTGCAGGGCCTTAACGCCCTTGCCGGCCAGCACCACGGCCAGCACGGCCATCAGACCGGAACTCCAGGCGAAGAAGGCGCCGATGGGCAGGCGGCGGCTGTAGCGCAGCAGCCCCCAGGCGATGGCGGCCAGCAGCAGCACAGCCGCCCCGGCACCGGCCAGCACGGCCATGTGCGCTCCCTCCGCCCACAGCGCCATGTAGAACAGGATGGTCTCGAACACCTCGCGGTAGACCACCACGAAGGTCAGCAGGAACAGGAACCAGGCCGACTGCCGCGACAGGGCGTGGGACAGCTTTTCCCTGATGTACAGCTGCCAGGCGCCGGCCTGGGACTTGCCGTGCATCCACACGCCCACCGACAGCAGCACCAGGGCGGCGAATACGGAGCCCAAGCCCTCCGTCAGTTCCCGGCTGGCGCCGCTGATGGAGACCAGGTAGGTCGCCACGGCCCAGGTCGCCAGGCCGGCCGCCAGGGCGGTGGTCCAGCCCAGGTGGACATGGCGCAGCACGTCCGCGCGCCCGGCCTTGCGCAGGAAGGCGATCATGGCCACCACGATCAGCAGGGCTTCCAGCCCTTCGCGCAGCAGGATGGTGAATGCGCCGACGAAGGTGGAGGCGTCGCTGGCGGCGGTGGGTGACAGGGCATGCTCCGCCTCGGTCAGCAGGCCGGTGATGGCCTGGGCCTGGGCGCGCACCTCGTCGGCCGGCCGGCCCTGGCCGATGACGCCGCGGAAGGCACCCATGGCGCTTTCCACCCGGGTCATCAGGCCGCCGTCGCGCGCCTTCAGGATGGGCTCCACCGGCTCGAACCCGTCGAGGTAGGCGGCCAGGGCCAGGTCGCCCGCCGCCTTGGCGTCGCCGGCCTCATAGGCCTCCACGGCCAAGCCCAGCTTGGCGTGGGCGATGGCCAGGCTGTCGTTGGCCTTCGGCATGACCGCGTCGGGATGGGCGCGCAGATAGGCCAGCAGCGCCTGGGCGTCATGGGCGCCCACCGTCTCCTCCAGGGCGGCCTGCGAGGCCTGGGTCAGGGCTTCCAGATTGGGAAACAGGGCGTGCAGGTCGGGCCGGGCGCGCCACAGCGCCTCACCCGCCTGGATGTCGCTGGGCGTGAAGGCGAAGCCGCCGGCGATGAAGGCCAGCGCCCAGCGGTCCTCGGCCGGCAGGTGGGCGAAGCTGACCATGGGCGTGCCGTCCAGCCCCTGCTCGATCACCTGCTCCAGGGCGAAGACGCTGCGTTGCCGCGCGCGTCCGGTGTCGCTGAAGGCCACGGGCCTGGGGTCCAGCGTGACGCCCACCGGGCCGTCACCATGCCCGGTGGCGCCGTGGCAGGCGGCGCAATTCTCCGCGTACAGGGCTCGGCCCCGCGCCAGGTCCGGCGGGGCGGTGGGCGCCAGCGGCACGGGGTAGGCGGCCAGCAGATCCCGGCCCAGGGCGCGGGCCAGGCCGGCCACCACGGCCGGGGACGCCTTGGCGGCGATGGCGGCCTTCAGCGCGTCGGCCTGGTCCTGCAGCCGGGGGAGGGCGGGGGTGGGCGGCAGTTCGGCCATCCGCTCCCGCGCGCTGGCCGCGAACTCCGCCTGCTCGGCATATTCGCTCTCGCTGGTCACCCGGCCGTCGGCCACCGCGCCGGCATAGTCCACCGCCACATAGTCCAGCAGCCGCCAGATGGTCTGCGCGGGCGCCGGTTCCGCCGCCCCTGCGGGCAGGGCGGTGCCGAGGGCCAGGCCCAGCAGCGTGAGGGCGGCGGCGATGAGGCGGAACGATCTGACCATGGGGCGGCCCGGCTGAGAGGTGCGAGTCATTCTCAGTAAACCCGCCGCCGATGTTTTTGCAAGCATGCGCCGGCGCGCGTCTGCCTTGTGGGCGCCCTATGGGCCGGATCACTGCGGGGGCGGAAACAACAAGACCCGCCGCGCAGGGTGCGCGGGCGGGTCCGGCGGATTGGCGACCCCAGCTGGATTCGAACCAGCGACCTACCGCTTAGAAGGCGGTTGCTCTATCCAACTGAGCTATGGGGCCCGGAGGCGGCCCCAGGCCCGAGGGCCGGGGCGCCCGATATCAGGAAGGGATCAGAAGCGGCCGACGCGGGGGCGGTCGGTGCGGAAATTGTCGGCGTAGTTCTTCGGGCGGACGATGCGGTCGTTGTGGGTGACGACCTCGTAGGTCCACCCCTTGCGGGTCGCGTAGGCGATGGCCTCTTCGGCGCTGTCGAACGTCAGCTTCACCTGGTTCAGGGTGTCGCCCGAGCTGGTCCAGCCCATCAGCGGCTCCGGCCGGCGGGCGGTGGCCAGTTCATATTCCAGGATCCACGAGTGGGTCTTGGCCCGGCCGGACTGCATGGCCGTCTTGGCCGGCTGATAGATACGAACCTGCATCTCTGGAACGTCCCCGGTTGAACGAAACACCTGTTGCCTGCCGGCGCCGTCCGGCGCCGGTCCGGGCGATGGTCGGGGCGCCCGGATTCGAACCGGGGGCCTACGGTTCCCAAAACCGTCGCGCTACCAGACTGCGCTACGCCCCGAAACCATCGCGAGCTAGGGTTTACGCGGTTCGCGGGGCCATGGTCAATCAGGAAAGCGGCCCGGCGCGCGGCAACCCTGACCCAACCCGCGCCCAGGTTTTGGACCGAAATCCCCACCGCCCAATACACGGAAGAGTGGCGTGCTGCCCGGCAAAAAGCGCCCGGCGGCGGCCGAATCCCGCTCCCAGGGCCGAAGCCACGCCTTTCCAGGGGCCCGGCGGATCGCGTGCGGGCCCTTTTCCGGGCCGGCAACCAGGTAATCCCGACCGCCTTGGGCCGCTTCACCCGGCAATTTTGACCGGGCAACGGGAAAATCCGACCGCCCCAATTATTCGCATTCCTGTCGCCTCCCGCCGGTCAACCCTGAAAAAACCCTTTATTTACAGATGCGTAAATATCGCTGCGGGCTGTTGGCACGGTTTCTGCGGTTAGCCGGCCGAACCTAACCGTCCATCAGAGGAGGTTGATGGCGTCCATACCAGCGTAGCGCCCCCGGGCAACCCCGGACCAATCCGTCCCGCCATCCCGGCAGGAACGGGTTGCCGCCCGGAGACGGGGACTTAGGCCCCCCCGGCAGCGGGCGGGTGGTGCTCTTCGATGGCATGGGACCAACAGCTTGCTCTCGCCAGAAGGATCAGACCGGCCCAAACGGCCGCCCTCCGGCAGCTCAAAAGGAGATAGATGATGTCCTCTCAAGTCGCCCTCTCTTCGGCAATGCGTTCCAACCTGCTGTTGCTGCAGAACACCAACAGCTCGATCGACAAGCTCCAGGCGCAACTGTCCACGGGCAACAAGGTCAACAGCGCGCTGGACGGCCCCACGGCCTTCTTCGCGGCGCAAGGTCTGAACCAGCGTGCCAGCGACCTGTCCACCCTGAAGGATGCGATGGGCCAGGCCATCAGCACCATCAAGGCGGGCAACCAGGGCATCACCTCCATCCAGTCGCTGATCGACCAGGCCAAGGGCCTGACGACCTCGGCCTACTCCAACCTGGGTAACGACCCCAGCGCCATCGCGACCCGCAAGTCGCTGGCCGACCAGTTCAACGCCATCAAGGACCAGATCGACAAGCTGGCCGCCGACAGCGGTTACGGTGGCAAGAACCTGCTGGCCGGCAGCGGCCAGACCTTTGACGCCACCTCCACGTCGCGGTCCACGGTGAACTCCATCACCGGCCTGTCCAACAGCCGCGTGACCAACGTCACCACTTCGGACACCTATTCCGTTCGCGTGTCCGGCACGGGTGACATCTCCGGCAACGCCGGTGACATCGCCTCGGCGGAAACCGCCCGCGGCCTGTTCGGCCTGAAGGTCTCCGGCAAGCTCAGCAGCACCGCCGGCAACTTCTCCGACGTGTCGATCGAAATCCGCGGCTCCGTGGGGCAGACCCGCACGGCCGTGATCACCGAGGGCGACGAGTCCCGCTCCATCACCTTCTTCGATAACACCCAGAGCGCCACCAACAGCCTGGTGAGCGCCGGCGCCTCCGGCACGCCGCAGGTGTCGCAGGTGAACATCACCGGCAACATCGATCAGGGTGACACCTTCAACGTCACCATCAACGGCCGGACGTTCAGCTACACCGCCTCGGCCGGCGACGTGTCCAGCCCGTCGCCGACGACGCGCCAGGCCGCCATCGCCACCAACCTGCAGAGCCTGATCAACAATTCCCTTCCGGGCAGCGCGTTCTCCGGCTTCACCATCGGTACGGTGACGGGCAGCAGCTTCCAGATCACCGCGGCCAGCAGCTTCGGCACGTCGAACAGCTTCACGCTGGGCAGCTCGACCGTCAACGCCCTGACCAAGAACATCTCCGTGTCCTTCACCTCGGGCTCGGTCGTGTCCTTCACCGTCGACCGTTCCACGCTGGAAGGGTTGGGTACGGCGGGCAACGGCACCTCCACCATCGAGAAGGACGTGGATCTGGCGGTCACGGCCACCGACCTGAACGGTGTGTCCATCACCCGGTCGGGCGCCAATGATCGTGGCAGCGGCAAGCTGACGGACGGCGAAAACGCCATGTCCTTCACCACCGGCACAGTGCGCATCAACGTCGATCCGGCCAAGATCATGCAGGCGGCGTCGGCCAACCGGTCCGCCAACATGACGACGTCGCAGCAGACGCCGGCCAACACCCAGAACGACTTGTCGGTGCAGTTCAACGAGACCAACACCAACTCGCTGAGCGTCAAGTCCACCAACGTCACCACCGACGGCCAGGGCCTGCGTCTCGACTATGCCCAGAACGAGTTCCTGGACCGGTCGGACATCGACGCCGCCGTGGCCCAGCTGACCTACGCCACCAGCCAGCTGCGGTCCGCCGGCCAGACGCTCAGCACCAACCTGAACGTCATCCAGACCCGGTCCGACTTCACCAGCGCCTTCAACAACGTCCTGTCGGACGGCGCCGACAGCCTGGTGCAGGTCGACCAGAACCAGGCCGGCGCGGAGTTGCTGACCCTGCAGACCCGCCAGTCGCTGGGTGTCACCACCCTGTCGCTGGCGAACCAGAGCCAGCAGGCCATCCTGAAGCTGTTCTAATCGGCGACGGCGGGGCGGGCGGCGGCGTGGCAAAAGGCCACCGGTCCCCCATCCCGCCGCCCCGGTCCCGGAAGCGACAGGCGCAAGGAAAAGGGCGGTCCCCAGCGGGCCGCCCTTTTTCATTTCGCGCTTAAGCCTAAGGCGCCGCGGCGATCATTCCACACCCAGAACAACCAGGCGCGCCGGCTTCTTGAAATTCATGGTGATCATCAGGGTGGCCCGTCCCTTGATGACGTACAGGGCCTTGTCGGCCACGACGGGCAGCGGAACGTTGCGGGACATGCAATAGCCCACCAGGGCCGCCTGCAGCTCTTGTTCCGGAACGGTGACGTCGTTGGCCGCGCCATCCAGGGTCACGGACAGGCGGGCGGTGACGCCGCGGTTGACCGTGTACTCCAGGCTGGTGACATCCCCGTCGGGGAAGGCGTCGTTCAGCTTGCGCCGCCGTTCCGTGATGGCGCTCACCACCTCGCGGTCGGTGAAGACGATGCAGCGTAGTTCCTTCATGCGCTCGCGTTCCGGCAGGCTGGGACGCGGGAACTCTACGCCAGGTCTCCGCGCCGCCGCCAGTTGCAAATATCCCAGGCCCATCGCGTTCCGCCGTCCGGAAGGATAGGCGCGGGCTGGCCTGCGGCAAATTGGCCAGCGGCCGCGATGGTGGGAATTTTTTTCAAAACCACCCGCCGGGTTTCGACGACCGCGCCGTGTAACCCGGTCCGTAAGGGACGGATCCCCCCGCCCGCAACCCCGTCGCCACAACAGGGTCCAATTCCGCCCTCCCCGCCGGCCCGCCGGCCAAACGTCCTTCAATTCGTCTGAACAGGCAGGATTTTTCAGCAAATGAAGCGCCTTCTCGCGCCGGTGGCCGCCGCGCCCCTGTGCCTCGCCGCCCTGACCGACCTTCACGCGGCGACCACGATCTCCGACACCCGAAGCAGCGGGGTGGCGACGTCTTCGGCCGGCGACCTGACCATCACGGGAACGGTCAGCCCCTCCAGCGGCACGGCGGTGACGCTGGACAGCAACAACAGCGTCAGCAGCTCCGGCACCATCTCCATCACCGGCGGCGATGACACCACCGGCATCCTGGTGAAGGGCGGCACCACCGGCAGCGTCGCCGTCAGCGGCACCCTGACGCTGACCGACAGCAGCGTCAGCTCCACCATCCCGCTGACCTCGGCCGAACGGCGCTATGGCATCTGGGTCTCGGGCGACGGCGTGTTCACCGGCGCCATCAACACCTCGGCCACCCTCACGGTCCGCGGCAACGACAGCGCCGGCATCCTGGTCGCGTCCGATATGGCTGGCAGCGTGACCATGAGTGGTTCGGTGTCGGTGACGGGCAACAACTCTTACGGAATTCAGTACACGGGGCATACCTATGGCGGCCTAGTCGTTTCCGGCACGGTCAGCGTGCTGGGCACCGGAGCGGTCGGCGTGGCCGTGGATGGGGTGATGGAAGGGGCGGTTGATGTCTCGGGCAGCGTCACCTCCACCGGTTATCTGTCGACCACGCGTCCCACGACCACGGCCGGCTTCGCGGCGCTGACCGCCAATGACGAGCTGCAGGGCGGCGCCGCCTTCCGGATCGCCCAGACGATAACGGGTGGCCTGTACTTGGAGTCGACGGGCAGTCTTACATCCTATGGTTCCGCCCCGGCGCTGCTGGTCGGCAGCGCCACCGACAACATCACCCTTGGCACTTACCCCGACAACACCCGCGGCCTGGTCCTGGCGGGCGGCATTGTGGCCAATGGCGTCTATGACGGCTTCAGCACCACCGGCATCCAGATTGGCGGCCTGGGCGGGACGGTCAACGTCTTGGGCGGCGTCAGCGTGTCCGGCACCCTGACCACCCTGTCCTACAAGGCCGATTCCACCGGCATCCTGATCGGTTCGGGCGCGACGGTCACCGACGTCGCAATCTCCGGCTCCCTCAGCACGACGGTGTCTTCCCAGTCCTCCCAGGCGACGGCCATTTCCATCCGCAGCGGCGCCACGGTCAACAGCCTGAACGTCACCGGCACGATCGCGGCCTACGCCACAGGCTATGCGGGCGCCACCACCGCCGTGGCTAGCAACGCCGTCGCCGTCTACGACGGCGCGGGCACCATCACCCTCGTGAACAACAGCGGCACCATCCTGGCCACCGTCACGAAATCCACGGACAACACCGGCATCACCGGCACGGCCACGGCGCTGGACCTGCGGGCCAACACCATCGGTGTCACCATCAACAGCAGCGGCACCATCACCGGCGACATCCTGCTGGGCTCGGGTGACGCCACCATCAACCTGACGGGTGGCAAGGTCACGGGCGCCTTGTCCTTCGGCAGCGGCGCCAACACGCTGACCATCGACGGCGGCGCCATCTACACCGGCGCCCTGACCAGCGACGGCACCCTGGCGGCCACCGTCACCAGCGGTCAGCTGCGCAACAGCAGCACCAGCACCATCGCCCTGCGCTCCCTGACCGTGGGGTCCAGCGGTGAGATCGACTTCACCGCCGACCCCGCCAACAACACCAACACCCTGTTCAACGTTTCCGGCGCCGCCTCGCTGGCCTCGGGCGCCAAGATCGGCCTGATTTTCAAGAGCAAGGTCACCGACAGCAACAGCTTCACCGTCATCAAGGCCAGCAGCCTGAGCGTGGGCACCACCGACCAGTCGCTGTTGGGTGACGTGTCCTACTGGTACAAGGCCAACGTCGCCACCGACACCACCGCCGGCACGGTGACGGTGAACGTGGCGCGCCGGACGGCGGCCGAGGCGGGCATCACCGTGGGTGCGGGCGCGTTCAACGCCGTCTACGGCGCCTTCGACAAGGATACGCAGATCGGCGAGGCCTTTTTCAACGCCACCAGCGCCGGCAGCTTCGGCAGCCTCTATGAGAAGATGCTGCCCGACTACAACGGAGGCCCCTTCCAGCTGCTGAACCGCGGCATGATGGCGCTGGCCCGTACCGAATCCGATCCCACCGTGGCCATGAAGGACGAGAAGCGCGGCGCCTGGGTGCAGGAGCTGGGCTTCGCCGTGTCGCAGAACCGCGACCAGGGGCCCGGCTACAACGGCAACGGCGTGGCGCTGATGGGCGGCTACGAGAAATCCATGGAGAACGTCGGCATCGTCGGCCTGTCCTCCTCCTACATGATCACCGCGGTCAACGACCCGGACGCCTCCAGCGGCAACCAGGTGAAGGGTGAGGTCTTCACCGGCGGCGCCTACTGGCGCGATCGCTACGGCGGGCTGATGGCCAGCGCCAGCCTGAACGCCGGCTATATCCGCTTCTCCAGCAAGCGTGTCTTCACCGGCACGGATGACGAAGGGGCGGCGTTCGAGCGCGACGCCAACGCCCACTGGTCGGGCTATCTGGGCGACGCCCATTTCGGCGTGGGGTATGAGCAATCGCTGGGCTTCATGTTCGTGCGGCCCACCGCCTCGGTGGACTATTTCGTGCTGTCCGACGGCGCCCATCAGGAAAGCGGCGGCAGCGACGGCTTCAACCTGAAGATCGACGAGCGCACCGGCCAGCAGGGCAATGCCGAGGCCGCCTTGACCTTCGGGACCCAGCTGGGCGGCGATTTCCAGTGGAAGCCCGCCCTGACCGTGGGATGGAAGCAGGTGTTCGGCGATGGCCCGGGCGACACCACCGCCAGCTTCGCCGGCGGGTCCAGCTTCACCCTGATGCCGCAGTCCGTGGTCGGCGGCGGCCCCATCGCCCGCGTCACGGTGCAGGGCGGCAACCGCTACTCCGACATCGCGCTGGAACTGGGCGGCGAAGACCGTCGCGGCTTCATCGGCTATGACGCCCGCTTCGTGAGCAAGTTCCGGTTCTGATCGGGCGCTTTTCAGGCATGGGAAAAGGCGGTCCCCATCCGGGGGCCGCCTTTTTTGCCGACGTGAAGGAGCCGCCGAGGCGGGAAGCGCCGAGGGGAAGCTACTCCACGCTCACACCCAGGAAGCGCTGGCGCAGCGCGTCCCAGGAGCGATGGCCCAGGTCGGCCAGGGCCCGCAGCTGCCCGTCGACGTCCGCCCCGCCATCCGGCTGGGCCAGGCTGTCGCCCAGCTGACGCGCCTGGCGGGCCAGCAGCACCAGGCCGCAGCTGTCGGCCATCACCGCCAGGTCGCGCGTGGCTTCCCGCAGCGCCTCGGTGGCGTTGGCGGCGCTCAGGTCAAGGACGGCATCCAGCCTGCCGCGGCCGCGGCTGACGATGCCGTCGACCAGGGCACGGAAGTCCGTTGGCGGCACCGTCCGTTCCAGCCGCGCCAACACCCGGGGTTCCAGCAGCAGGGTGGTCGCGTCCGGTTCCGACGTCGGCTGGGGCGCGCGCTCCGCCAGCCAGCGGCCCACCGTTTCCAGGAAGCGGTCCGACTTGAACGGTTTGGACACATAGTCGTCCATGCCGGCGGCCAGGTACTCCTCGCGCATGCCCGCCATGGCGTTGGCGGTCATGGCGATGATGGGCATCTGCGGCACGCGGACGTCCACGGCTCGGATGCGGCGGGTGGCCTCGATCCCGTCCATGACCGGCATCTGCACGTCCATCAGCACCAGGTCGAAACGGGTCTGCAGGCAGGCGCGCACGGCCTGCGCCCCATCCTCCGCGATCTGCACCTGGTATCCCGCCTTTTCCAGCAGGACCGAGGCGATGGTCTGGTTGGTGATGTTGTCCTCCACCACCAGGATACGGGGCTTGCTGGCGCCCGCCGGGGTGGTGGCCGGGGCGGAGCGGGGCGGGGCGGCCTCCGCCAACTCGACGCGCAGGCCGCAGGCCTTGGCCAGCGCCTCCAGCAGTTGGGGCCGGCGGATGGGCTTGGGCACCACGGCGTCGAACAGGCTTTCGGGTGCGCCCACCCCCGCCGCCGGCGCCTCCAGCGAGCTGGCCAGCAGCAGGCGCACGCCCGCCAAACGCGGTTCCGCCCGGATCCAGGCGGCCAGGCCGGGTCCGTCCAGCTCAGGCATGTGGTGGTCGATCAGGATGACGTCCGGCAGGGCGGCCTGGCCGCCGTCGGTGCAAGCGCCGTCCAGGGTCCCGTCCATCACCGCCATGGTCCGCAGCAGGTGGTTGCGGGCCTGGAGCCCGCCCGAGGCCTCATCCACCGTCATGCCGCAGGTCATCAGGTGATGCACCAGGATCAGGCGGTTGACGGGGGTGTCGTCCACCACCAGGGCGCGGCGGCCGCGTAGGCGATCGCCCAGGGGCTGGACGGCGCGACTGGGCGCCACCGCCCGTTCCAACGGGATGTCCAGCCAGAAGGTGGCGCCTTCCCCGGGCGTGCTCTCCACCCCGATGCTGCCCCCCATCAGCTCCACCAGCTGCCGGCTGATGGCCAGGCCCAGGCCGGTGCCGCCGAAACGGCGGGTGATGGAGCTGTCGGCCTGCTCGAACATCTGGAACAGCTTGCCCGCCTGCGCCGGGTCGATGCCGATGCCGGTGTCCTGCACGGTGACGCGCAGGCGCCGCGTCTGCTCCGGTAGGGCCGGCACGTCACCCAGCAGCTGGATGTCCACCGACACCGCGCCCTTTGCCGTGAACTTGATGGCGTTGCCCACCAGGTTCAGCAGCACCTGGCGCAGGCGGGTGGGGTCGCCCCACCACATGCCCATGGCGCCCTCATGCACCAGGGCGCCGATCTCCAACCCCTTGTCGCGGGCCTTGGGGCCCAGGATGGACAGGACGCCGTCCACCAGCTCATCCAGGTTGAACTGGATGCGTTCCAGGCTGACCTTGCCCGCCTCCAGCTTCGAGATGTCCAGGATGTCGTTGATGACCCCCAGCAGGGCGTCGGCGTTGTCGCGGATGATTTCGGCATAGCCGCGCTGCTGGGTGGTCAGCGGCGTGTCGAGCAGGATTTGCGCCATGCCGGTGACGCCGTTCATGGGGGTGCGGATTTCGTGGCTCATGTTGGCCAGGAAGTCCGACTTGGCGGCGTTGGCCCGTTCCGCCACCTGCCGGGCCTCCTCCGCCGTGCGCCGGGCGCGGTCCAGGTCGCCGGTCAGGGCCAGCAGACGCTCGCGCTGGGCGTTCAACTGGCCGTTCAACAGGTGGACGCGGCGGTACAGGCTGACCATTTCCGCCAGCAGCAGCAGCAGCACGACGCTGGACGCGATGGCGCCGTCGGCGCGGGCCAGAAACCAGCCCAGGGTGAAGCGGGCCAGGCCCAGGCCGTTCAGCAGCGTGTCCATCGCCAGGGCGACGGTGGAGATCAACAGCCCGAGATGGCCCACCGTGCGGACCTTGGTCACCGTCGCGAGGATGGCCGGCGTGCAGAAGTTGATCAGCAGCATGGCCACATAGATGACCTTGACCACCATATCGTTGTTGTAGGTGTTGACCAGGGTGACGCGCGGCAGCCAGCGGTCTATGGAGAACAGGACGGCGGCCAGGGTGAGGCCGGCCGCCAGCACGGCGCCCACCCCCACGCCCAGCGCCATCATCTTGCGCGCCTCACCGGCCACTGGCGGCGGGGCCTGGCGCTGCCGCTGGGCGAAGCCCAGCACCGCCAGGGGGAAAGCCATGTGCCAGGCCGTGTACAGCCACAGCGCCGACTGTGACAGCGTGCCGTCCGGGTCCAGGGGCGCGAAGGCGCCGGGCAGGGCCGCCACCTGCAGCACGGACATGACGCCGGAATAGGCGTAGCCACCCACCAGCCACAGCAGCGCGCGGTGTCCCGACAGCAGGAACTGGCTGGCGATCAGGAAGGAGGTCAGCAGGTCGGTGACCAGGATGATGACGGCATAGGCGGGCAGCAGGCCGGGGATGTTGCCAACGGGCGTCTTCGCCCCCATGGCGCCGATCAGGAACAGGGCCAGCATCGCCAGGCCGACCAGGAAGGCCGCCGCGTGCTGCGATGGCGTGGTGGGGGCCGCGAACAGGGTGGTGGCCTGCGCCAAGTCACGGGGGCGTTGGGATGACGACCCCAATTCGCCACCAGCCCCCTGAACAGCGCCAGTCATACCCGTCTTCCCCCACGGGGGATCCGCTGGTTCCACCCAAAAACCGGACCGGACCCCACTGCCAAATGGTCGGCGACCAAGCAATCGCCGTCAATTGGACAATACTGGAAACGGCAAACGATTGCTGGATTTTTAGTTAAGTTGTCGCGTGTTTGTGGCCATGCGGCGGATACAGGTCCAGGGGGTCGGTGACCACATCCGCGATTGTGGACAGGCCGTCCGCCGTCGCCGCCCGGTAGAAGCAGGACCGTCGGCCGGTATGGCAGGCGACGCCGACCTGGTCGACCAGCAGCAGCAGGGTGTCGCCGTCGCAGTCCACCCGCATTTCGCGCAAGCGCTGCACCTGGCCCGAGGTGTCGCCCTTGCGCCAGAAGGACTGGCGCGAACGCGACCAGTAGCAGACCCGGCCGGTGGCCAGGGTCTCCGCCACGGATTGGGCGTTCATCCATGCCATCATCAGCACCTCGCCCGTGTCATGCTGCTGGGCGATGGCCGGCACCAGGCCGTTGGCGTCGAAGCGGATGGCGGCCACCGTCGCCTCGACCACGGAGGGGGGCAGGGGATAGGTGATATCGGTGCTCACGCGGTGGCTCCCCTCATGCGGTCCAGGCCCCGTTCCAGGTCGCGGATCAGGTCGTCGGCGTCCTCCAGGCCCGCGTGCAGGCGGACCAGGGTGCCGGTGCCGGTCCAGGGCGTGGCCGTGCGGATCTTGCGCGGGTCGGTGGGCAGGATCAGGGATTCGAACCCGCCCCAGCTGAAGCCGATGCCGAAGTGGGACATGCCGTCGACCAGGGCGGCGATGGCGGCGCGCGGCTGCCTCTTCAATTCCACCGTGAACAGCCCGCTGGATCCGGTGAAATCCCGCTTCCAGGTGTCGTGGCCGGGGCAGTCGGCGAAGGCCGGGTGCAGGACGCGCTGCACCTCGTCCCGCCCCTTCAACCAGCGGGCGATGGCCAGCGCCGTCTCCTGGTGGCGGGCCATGCGGGCGGCCAGGGTGCGCATGCCGCGCATGGCCAGATACAGGTCGTCGCCGCCCACGTTCTGGCCCAGCTGCAGGGCGGTGTCCTTCACCCGCTGCCAGGCCTCGCGCGTGCCGACAATGACACCCACGGTGGCGTCGGCATGACCCACGAAATACTTGGTGGCGGCGTGGATGACGACATCCGCGCCCAGGTCCAGCGGCTTGCTGCAAATGCCGGCCGACCAGGTGCTGTCCACCAGCACGGCCACGCCCTTGTCATGCGCGGCCCGGGATATGGCGGGGATGTCCTGCACCTCGAAGGTGAGGGACCCGGGGGATTCCAGCAGGATGGCCGTGGTCTCGGGCCGCAGCTTATGGCGGATGTCGGCGCCGATCAGCGGGTCGACATACTCCACGGTCACGCCCAGGCGCGTCAGCACCTTGTCGCAGAAATCGCGCGACGGGCCGTAGACCGTGTCGGCCACCAGCAGGTGGCCGCCGGCCTTGGCATAGGCCAGCAAGGCGGTGGTGACGGCGGCCAGGCCGGAACTGGCCACCACCGCGCGGTGCCCCCCCTCCAGCGCCGCCACCGCGTCCTCGAACGCCAGGCTGCTGGGGGTGGAGCGGCGGCCGTAGCGTGGCGCCCGATGCTCGGGATCGTGCCCCTCCAGCTCATCCAGGCAGGAGAACAGGATGGTGGACGCGCGATAGGGCGGCACGTTGACCACGCCGTAATTGTCCAGCGGGTTGCGGCCGGCATGGACCAGCAGGGTGGCGGGGTTTTTGTCGCCAGAGTCATTTGTGTCGTGGGACATGGGCGCCAAGTCATAAACGGAAATAGGCGGGCATCTTGGCACCGCCCCCGGCCCCAGGGAAGCGGCCCCGCCGCCGCGTCCCGTCATGCCTCCGTTGCGTTACAGCCCGTACAGGTAATCCACCGTCAGGTGGGCCAGGGTGCGGGCGCCCACGATCAGGCCGGACTCGTCCACGAAGAACTTGGGCGAGTGGTTCGACGCCGCCTTGGACAGGTCCGTCTCGGGCGGGGTGATGCCCACGAACAGGTACACGCCCGGCGCCTGCTGTTCATAGAAGGAGAAGTCCTCCGACGGGGTGACCTTGTCGATCAGCTTCACATGGTCCTTGCCCGCCACCCGCTGCAGGGTGGGGACGATCTTGGCCGTCAGTTCCGGGTTGTTGATGGTGACCGGGTAGCCCTTGATGATGTCCACGTCGGCGGTGGCGCCGGCGGATTCGGCGATACCGGCGACGGTGCGGCGCAGGCGCTTGTCGATGTCGGCGCGCATGCCTTCGTCAAAGGTGCGGATGGTGCCGTTCAGGGTCACCGTGTCGGGGATGATGTTGTTGCGGTTGCCACCATGGATGCTGCCCACGCTCAGGATGGACGGCTCCTTGATCACCTCCATCTGCCGGCTTTCGATGGTCTGCATCCCCAGCACGATCTGCGAGGCGGTGACGATGGGGTCGACACCGGTCCAGGGCAGGGCGCCATGGCTTTGCTTGCCGTGCACGGTGATGACGAACTCATCCGCCGCCGCCATGAAGGGGCCGGGGCGGTAGCCCACATCGCCGGCATGCAGGGTGGAGATGACGTGCACGCCGAAGACGGCGTCGGGCTTGGGGTTCTCGAACGCGCCTTCCTTCAGCATTTGCTCTGCGCCGCCGACCTCGCCCTTGGGCAAGCCTTCCTCGGCGGGCTGGAAGATGAACTTCACCGTCCCCGGCAACTGGTCCTTCATGCCGGCCAACACCTCGGCCACGCCCATCAGCATGGCGACGTGGGTGTCGTGGCCGCAGGCGTGCATCACGCCCACCTCCTGGCCGTTGTACTGGGTCTTGACCTTGGAGGCGAAGGGCACGTCCACCTGCTCCACCACCGGCAGGGCGTCCATGTCGGCGCGCAGGGCCACCACGGGGCCGGGCTTGCCGCCCTTCAGCACGGCGACCACGCCGGTCTTGGCGACGCCGGTGCGCACCTCCAGCCCCAGGCTCTTCAGATGCTTGGCCACCAGGGCGGCCGTGCGCGTCTCCTGGTTGCCCAGTTCGGGATGCTCATGGATGTCGCGGCGCCAGGCGATGATCTTGGGCTGTTCCACCGCGGCGCGGGTATCCACCGTGGCCTGCGCCGTCTCCCGATCGCCGGCGTGGGCGGGCAGGGCGGCGGCCATCAGGCCCACCACGCTCGTGCCCAAGGCCAACACCCAGCCGAAATGCCGCTTACCCATTGTCACCGCCCCTCTTGTTTCCCGCCATCGCCTTGATCCGGCGCGGCCTTGTGGGGGAAAGGGTACCTGTCCGCCCCGCGCGGGCCAGCCTGTGGCGGGCTTGTAAGGGCGCATGGCAGCTATGCGTGGTGGCAATTGACGGAAGGCGCCCTGGACGCCGGCTTGGGGCCAAGGGGTTCGGCCTTCTATCTTTTGCACCCGCTGCCCTATGGCGAAGGCGCCTCTTCCCCGCCGTCGGCGTTGTTGACACCGGTAACAAGCAAATGTAGCGTTATTACATAACGCAACCACCATAACGTGAAATTAATGAAGCCGGCGACAGGCCGGACCGCACCGGGGCGGGTACGGGTCGAGAAGACACCAAGGCCTTGTTTTTTCAAGGAGATGACCCATGACTGCAATGTCCAAATCCATTGCTTGCGCCCTTTTCGCCCTGGTCGGCCTGACCAGTGGTGCCGCTCTGGCCGCTGATGCCGGTCCCTGCGGTCCGGCCCCCACCCTATCGCTGAAGCGCCTGGACGCGCGGCCCGCCTCCATCAATGGTGACGCCTTCGTGGCCCAGGTGAACAGCTACGCCGCCAAGGCCAAGGCGCGGAGCGCCTGCCTGGCCAAGGTCGCCGCCAACAGCGGCACCACCAGCCCGGCCATGGCCCCGGCACCCTCCGGCGACTAAGCCCACTCCTGCCCGATAATTTCCGTCGATCAAGGCGACCGGCCGCGACCGGTCGCCTTTTTCGTTCCGCGCATGGCGGCCATGCGCGATGCGCTCATATGCGGATCAGAAGGATAATTCGCTTTTAGCGCAAGGGTTTCTGCCCATATGCCTGACTGATGATAGCGTTATCAGCGGCCAGGGGCGTTGTTGACACCCCAACGGGCCAATCGTACGGTTGTCGCGACGCACAATAAATAATGTGCGTTTGCGAAATGGCAGTTTCGCCAATCAATCCGCGGGGGAGGGCGCGACCGTCAAAGGCACAACCTTTCGCCATCGGAGAGATAACATGGCTTCCGTTTCCCGCGTCTTCGCCGCCCTGGTCCTGGGTGGCCTCATCACCGCCGCCCTTCCCGCCTCCGCCCAGTCCCTGGGTGTCGAGCGCGCCTGCGGCAAGGCGCCCGTGGCTCCCGTGAACCACCTGTCCGCCACCGCCTCGGCCGCCGACGTCAACGCCGCCACCGCCGAAGTCCGCGCCTATGGCAAGGCCGCCCAGGCCCGCCTGGCCTGCCTGGACGGCTTGAGCGCCCGCAGCGTCATCGCTTGGACGCCCGACGGCCGCGCCGCCATCGCCAACAGCTATGACCGCACCATCCATGACCTGAAGGCCGTGGCCCGCGACTTCGCCACCCTGCCGGCCGAGCAGGTGGCCGACACCGCCCGCTGATCAAGTCCATCGTCTCTCCGGCGGGGCGGGACGGCGGGGTTTGCCCCGTCCCCGCCTTACGCCGGCGGTGCTTGTACTGTCGGCATTTGATCGTGACCGTTCAAAGGCCGTCCCTCAATCGCCGGGCGGCCACATCCGTGGCCTGGGCTTCCTCGCGCTTCAGTCCGCTGACGCTTTCCGAAACCCTCCGGCGGCCGCAGTCGCGTCCTATGGCGACATGAGTTGAAATCTCATGCCGCTGGTATTACCCGGTTGGGGGCGTGTCCTGGGATGTCGCAACCGGGGACTGGGGGGCCTGGGGCTGGGGGGCCACGAGTTCCACGCCGGTCAGCACGGCAGCCCCCTCCGCTGCCTTGTCCTGGTGCCGGGCCGGCGGGATCATTTCCTCCGCCCGCGCGTGCAGGTCTGTCAAATCCTGGCTCAGCTGCTCCAGCGCGAAGGACAGGGTGTAGATCTGCCCCGTCACACCGCGTGGCAATTCCCGCAGCACACCCTCCGCCCGTAGGGTTTGCACCATGTCCAGATAGGCGTGGGTCGCGGCCTGCACCGGCTCGACGGGCGGTATCTGCCCTTGCCCATGCAGGGCCGAGGGCGCGCGCATGGCCATGGCGGCGTGGCGCAGGAACAGGACGCCTTGCCGGCGCACCTCCGCCTGCGGCCCCTCCAACCGCTGGGCGGCGGCCACGCCCGAGGGCGCGCGGTTGCTGGTGGCGCGGCCCACCATCACCAGGTCATGGCGCACGCGCGTCAGGGTGCGCACCAGGGGGGCCGGGTCGCGCTGGTCGCCCAGCCAGGTGCGGCGTTCCCGCTGCGCCTCTTCCGCCGCGGTGTCCAAGGGGCGCAGCGCCGCCCACAACTGGGCGTGGCGTTTGGACAGGCCCTGGCGCACGTCGTCGGCCAGGTCCGGGTCCAGCAGCACGTCCAGCATGTCGGCGCACAGGTCGGCCACCCGCGCGGCGGTGGTCAGCACCACGCCGTGGGCGCGGGCGGGAAACACGAACAGGGCCACGGCCAGGCCGATGACATTGCCGATGACGATCTCGAACACGCGGTCCAGCGCCAGCATGAAGGACGATTGCGTCCCTCCGCTGGAGGTCAGCAGCACGATGATGGCGGTGACGGGCGCAAGCTTGCACACCGGATAGCGGGCGGCCAGCCAGGCCAAGGGTGCCAGCGCCACGGCCAGGGTCAGGCACAAGTGCAACAGCGTGTCGTGCTGGCCGAAGGTGGCGACCAAGGCACCCCACGCGGCCCCGGACAACGTGCCCGCGAACCGGTCCAGCGCCGCCTTCAAAGAGCCGCCGATGCTGGCCTGCATGACCATGATGGCGGTGATGACGGCCCAGTAGCCCTGGGGCAGGTTGAACAGGCGGGCCATGGCCAGCGCCGCCGTGCCGGCGACGGTGACGCGGAAGGCCAATCGCACCTCAGGCGCACGCACGGCCGCCAACAGGCTCATGGGCTGCCCGCTGTGGGGCGGAAGGCCATGGGCCGGCGGGACGGGTCGCCGGCTTGCGGCGGCGCGCCCTCGGGCAGGGTCGAGCCAGCGGGCGCGGGGAGGGGCGCCGGCCGCGCCAACGGAATGTGCCGGGCGGCGCCCAGGGGCAGGACGCCGGCGCGCCGAGGGTCGTCGACGAACTTGCGCTCCTGGCGCAGGCGGCGAAAGCCGGCGCGCTGGTACAGCGGCAACGCCGCTGGGTGGTCGAAGCTGCAGGTGTTGATGGTCAGGCGGCGGACGCGCGGGCGTTCCCACACCCGACGCACCGCCCAGTCCAGCAGCCAGGGGCCCAGGCCCCGGCCGATGGCCCAGGGCATCAGGCCCAGGTAGTCGATGGCCACCGTGCCATCGGCCGGCAACAGGCGCCAATCCAGTTCTACAAAGCCGGCGGGCATGCCGTCGACATGGATCACATGCACCTCCACCTGCGGGTCGGCCAGCAACCGGGCCAGTTCACCCTGGTCCATGCGCCGCCGGATCTCCCACAGCCATGGCTCGCCGATCGTGTCGTAGAGGAATCGATAATAGGCCAGGGTGCAGTGCCGGGCCAAGACCGGACCGTGCACCCCTTCCGGCAGGGGCCGCGCCGGGCCCTCCGGCGGCTTGGCCATTTCCATGAAGGTGATCAGCACGGGCAGCTTGCCGGGCGGCGCCTCGCCCATCGCCCCCATGCCCATCCCTTGGCCTGTGTCCCTCGTGCCAACGTCCGCCATCGCCCCGGTCCCGCCTTCGGTGGTGGGACCAGCCTCCTGTGCAGCATTGCGTGCGGAATTGCAGGCGACGCGGCCCCTCAAGGGATGACACGCCGGACATTCCTGCAACCTTGCGGACCGGGGGATGCGGCAAAAACGCCCGTCTAAGGGTGGCGGGCCAGGGGAATGTGCGGTGCGGCCGACCGGGGCAGCAGGCCGGTCAGGCGCGGGTCGTCCACCAGCTTGTCCTCCGTCCGCAGGGCCTTGAAGCCCACGCGCTGGTACAGGCCCAGGGCCGATGGATGGTCGAAGGTGCAGGTGTTGACGGTCAGCCGCCGCACGGCCGGCTTGGTCCAGGCCAGCCGCACGCCCCAGTCCAGCAGCCAGGGGCCGATGCCCCGGCCGATGGCCCAGGGCATCAGCCCGAAATAGGCCACGTCCATGGCGCCGTCGCTGGACAACTTTTCCGCGTCCAGCTCGATATAGCCGGCGGGCACGCCCTGGACGGAGACGACGTGCACCTCCACCGCCGGGTCGGCCAGGATCTCGGCCAGGCGCTCCGGCGCCATGCGGCGGCGGTATTCCCACAGCCAGGGCTCCCCCACGGTGTCGTAGAGGAAGCGGTAGTAGGCGGTGGGGCAGTTCCGGGCATGCACCGGGCCGTCCACCCCGTCAGGCCGCGGCCGGGCAGGACCGGCGGGCGCCGCCGCCATCTCCAGATAGGTGACGGTGACGGGCAGCTTGCCCGCCGGCAGGTCGTCCGGCAGCGTCCAGGTCGCAAGCGCCATGGGTCGGGCCTCGGGTTGGGGTCGGGCCTCAGGCCGGACCGGTGGCGACAGGCAGGTCCGCCCGGCCGCCCCATTCCGTCCAGGACCCGTCATAGATGGCGACGTCCGGCTGGCCGATCTCATAGAGCGCCAGGGCCAGGATGGCGGCGGTCAGCCCGCTGCCGCAGCTGGTGACCAGGGGGCGGTTCACGTCCACGCCGGCGTCCTGGAAGCGCGCGGCCAGTTCATCCGGCGGCCGCAGGCGGCCGCCCGCGATCAGGTCGTTGAAAGGCACGTTGCGGCTGCCCGGGATGTGGCCGCCGCGCAAGCCGGCGCGCGGCTCCGGCGCCGTCGCCTCGAACCGGCCTTGCGAACGGGCGTCCACCACCTGTTCCACCTTGCGGTCGATGTTGGCCAGCACGGCGTCGGCGTTGCGCACCAGGGCGGGATTCAGGCGGGCGGCGATGGGGGCGCCGGCGGCCTTCGGTTGGGCGGGGCCCGCTTCGGTCGGCCGGCCCTCGGCCAGCCACTTGGGCAGGCCGCCGTCCAGGACATAGATGTTGTCGTGGCCGAACACGCGGAAGGTCCACCACACCCGCGCCGCGCTGAACAGGTCATAGACGTCGTAGACGACGACGGTGCTGTCGCGGCCGATGCCCAGGTCGGCCACGGCCTGGGCGAACACCTCGGCCGTGGGCAGCATGTGGGGCAGGGGGATGGTCTTGTCCGCGATGCCGTCGATGTCGAAGAAGACGGCGCCCGGGATGTGCTGGGTCGCGAACTCGGCCTTGGCCTCACGCGGGACGGCGGGCATGTGATAGCTGGCGTCGACCACCCGGATGTCCGGATCGTCCAGGTGCTGGGCCAGCCAGTCGGTGGTGACGAGGGCGCTTTTGTCCATGATGGTGTCCACCTTCTTTGACAGCCAGTCGGCTTTCACAGCCAGCCGGGAACGGGCAGGTTCCGTTCCCGCAGGAATTCCGGGTTGAACAGCTTGGACTGGTAGCGGGTGCCGAAGTCGCACAGGATCGTCACCACCGTATGGCCGGGTCCGAGGTCGCGCGCCACCCGGATGGCGGCGGCGACGTTGATGCCGCTGGATCCGCCCACCACCAGGCCTTGCGTCTTCACCAGGTCGAAGATGATGGGCAGGGCTTCCTCATCGGGGATCTGCACGGCGTCGTCGATGGGCGCGTCCAGCAGGTTGGCGGTGACGCGGCCCTGGCCGATGCCCTCGGTGATGGAGGTGCCGGAGGACACCAGTTCCCCCGTCTTCTTCCAGCTGTACAGCACGCTGCCCAGCGGGTCGGCCATCACGATGCGGACGCTGGGGTTGCGCTCCTTCAGGGCCAGGGCCACGCCGGCCAGGGTGCCGCCGGTACCCACGGCGCAGGTGAAGGCGTCGACCTTGCCGCCGGTCTGTTCCCAGATTTCCACGCCGGTGGTGGCGCGGTGGCCTTCGCGGTTGGCCAGGTTGTCGAACTGGTTGGCCCAGATGGCGCCGTTGGGCTCCGTCGCCGCCAACTCCTCCGCGATGCGGCGGCTGACATGGACGTAGTTGCCGGGGTCCTTGTAGGGCACGGCCGGCACCAGGCGCAGATCGGCGCCGATCAGGCGCAGCATGTCCTTCTTTTCCTGGCTCTGCGTCTCGGGCATGACGATGACCGTCTTGAAGCCCCAGGCGTTGCCCACCAAGGCCAGGCCGATGCCGGTATTGCCGGCGGTGCCCTCGACGATGGTGCCGCCGGGCTTCAGCGCGCCGCGCTTGAGGGCGTCCTGGATGATGGCCAGGGCCGCGCGGTCCTTCACCGACCCGCCGGGGTTCAGGAACTCGGCCTTGGCCAGGATGTCACAGCCCGTCGCCTTGGAGGCCGCTTCCAGCCGGATCAAGGGGGTATGGCCGATCGTTCCGATGAAACCGTCGCGTATGTCCAAGGCCGTCTTCCGTCGTGTCGAGGTGCGGGCGCCGCCAACGCGGCTCCGAAGAGATGTGCAAAGACTAGTGAGCCCGCGCGCGCCCTTCAAGCGCGGCCCCCGCATATTGGCGTTGAGCGGCGGGGAAACCACACCACCGCCGCTGGCAAACCCCGCCCGACCACCGCCCTCAAGCCCTGCCGATGGCCTTGTGTTCCGCGAATGGTAGCGGTAACTTTCCGGGCCTTGCTGCCGGTTCCTTACCGGAAAGCATAAAAAATATCGGGAGGATACATGCGTCGTTTGTTCGGTCTCACCCTGCCTGTCGTTGGCGCGCTCATGGCCGCCGGCTCCGCCTTGACCCCCGCCGCGGCGCAGGACAAGCCCCCCGAGACCGCCGTCCAGTCGCCCGCCCAAAACGGTGTGGCCCAGAATCCGGTGGCCCTCAACGGCAAGCATTTCCTGTCGCAGCCGCTGGTGACCGAGATTTACACGGCCGACCCTTCGGCGCATGTGTTCGACGGCAAGATCTACGTCTATCCCAGCCACGACATCGACGCCGGCATCCCCGACGACGATTTGGGCAGCCAGTACGCCATGCGCGACTATCGCGTCCTGTCCATGGACACGATCGGCGGCAAGGTGACGATCGGCGGCGTGGCGCTGTCGGTGGAGCAGGTTCCCTGGGCCAAGGAATTCATGTGGGCCCCGGATGCCGCGTACAAGAACGGCACCTATTACCTCTACTTCCCCGCCAAGGATAAGAAGGGCGTCTTCCACATCGGCGTCGCCACCAGCGACAAGCCCGCCGGCCCCTTCAAGGCGGAGGCGAAGCCCATTCCCGGCAGCTTCTCCATCGATCCCGCCGTGTTCACCGACGCCGATGGCGGCAGCTACATCTATTTCGGCGGCATCTGGGGCGGCCAGCTGCAGAAGTGGGCCAAGGGCCACTATGACGCCAGCGTCGGCGACACCGATCTGAAGCAGGACGACAAGCCGGCGCTGACCGCCAAGGTCGCCAAGCTGTCGCCGGACATGAAGACCTTCGCGGAAAAGCCGCGTGACGTCGTCATCCTGGGCCAGGACGGCAAGCCCCTGCTGGGCGGCGACCATGAGCGGCGCTTCTTCGAGGCGTCGTGGATGTACAAGCGCGGCGGCACCTACTATTTCACCTATTCCACCGGCGACACCCACTTCCTGGCCTATGCCACCGGCGACAACCCCTATGGCCCCTTCACGTACCAGGGCCACTTCCTGCTGCCGGTGCAGGGCTGGACCACCCACCACTCCATCGTGGATTGGGGCGGCAAGACCTGGCTGTTCTACGCCGACAACCAGCTGAGCGGCAAAAACCACCTGCGCAACGTCAAGGTGACCGAGTTGCACTTCAACGCCGACGGCTCCATCCAGACCGTCGATCCCTTCGTGCCCTGAGTGCGGAGTGGGGAGGGCGGGCGCCAGCCTGTCCTCCCCGGTTGCCCCCTAAGGGCGGGCGCGTGATATAAAGGCCGCCGACGTTCCGCAGCCGAAAGCCTGGTCCCATGGCCGTCCGCCGTTCCGAGATTTGCTACACCTGTCGCCATTGGCTGGGTGGCGGTGTGCGGGAGCGGGGGCCCAAGGGGCAGTGCCGGCGCTATCCGCCCGTGGTGACCGACCGGGCGCCGGCCGGCGTCTTCCCCACCACCCTGTCCACCGACTGGTGCGGGGAATGGCTGCGCAACGCCGGCGTCAAGCCGGACAGTGATCCCGGCCCGGACACGGATGAGGACGTGATGGTGGACGACCGCCCGCTGGCAGCGGTGCGCGCGGACGCGGCGGCGGCCAAGCAAGGCGGTTCCCGCCCCGGCAAGCAGCCCGCCCCGCCCCCGGGCGAGGGCAACCTCTACGACGACCTCTGAGGCGTCAGCGGTCCAGGAAGTCCAGCGCCGTCCTGTTGAAGGCGTCCGGCCGCTCGACGTGCACCAAATGGCCCACGCCGTCGAACACCACCACCTGGGCGTTGGGCATGGTGGCGGCGATGGCCTTGGCGTTGTCGGCGTTGCGGCCCATGCCGGCACCCAATTCCTTGGTGGTGTAGGGCTTGCCCGGCGCGTTGTGGTCGGCCGACCCCATGATGAACAGCGTGGGGGTGGCGATCAGCGGGTATTCGTGCACCACCGGCTGGTCGTGGATCATCTGGTAGGATTTGATGAAGGACTTCACCCAGCGCGGATACTCGCCGCTGGCCTTCAGCCGTTCGCGCAGGGTGACGAAGGGCTCGATATCCGCCACGGGACCGGAGAGGGAGTAGGTGTTCTTCAGGAAGTCGCGGTAGGCGTCCGTCGTCAGGGCGTATTCGCGGTCATAGAGGAAGGCGTCGCTGACCGGCGGCACGGTCAGGCGGTAATCCTCCAGCCCCACGGGCGCCTCCAGCACCAGGCGCCGCACGCGGCCGGGGTAGGTGCGGGTGAAGCGGGCGGCCAGCATGCCGCCGATGGAATGGCCCACCAGATCCACCTGCTTGATGCCCAGGCCGTCCAGCAGGGCCGCCGTGTTGGCGGCGAAGAAATCGAAGCTGTAGGGCAGGTCGGGCTTGGACGATTTGCCGAAGCCGATCTGGTCGGTGGCGATGACGCGATAGCCGTCAGCCGCGAAGGCGCGGATGACCGCGTCCCAATAGCTGGCGGGGAAGTTGCGACCGTGGAACAGCAGGGCCACGCGGCCATTGGGCCTGGCCGTCGGCGCCACGTCCATGTAGGCCTGGCGCAGGGTCTGCCCCTCCACCACGAACTCGAAATAACTGACGGGGAAGGGATAGGGCCATCCCTCCAACGCGATGCCGATGGGCTCCACCGTCGCTGGGGCGATGGTGGATGCCCCCGCCGTGGTGAAGACGGCGGAGCTGGCGGCCAGAACGGCCGCCAGGAGCAGCGGAAGCATGCGTCGCATGAAGGATGGCCCTTCCAGTATCAGGCGATGAAATCGACCACGCCGCCGTCCACGCGCAGGGCGGCGCCATTGGTGGCCGACGCCTGGGGGGAGCAGGCGTAGACCACCATGTTCGCCACCTCTTCCACCGTCGCCGTCCGCTGAATCAGCGAGGTCGGGCGGAAAGCGCGGACGAAATCGGCGCCGACCTCCTCGATCGGCTTGCCGGTCTTGGCCACCTGGTCCTTCAGCAGGGCCTCCACCCCTTCCGACAGGGTGGGGCCGGGCAACACGGCGTTGACGGTGACCTTGCTGCCGCGCGTCAGCTTGGCCAGGCCGCGCGACACCGCCAGCTGGGCTGTTTTGCTGAAGCCGTAATGGATCATGTCCTCCGGGATGTTCAGGCCGGATTCGGACGAGATGAAGATGATGCGGCCCTGGTTGCGCTCCAGCATGCCCTTGAGGTAGCCGCGCGACAGGCGCACGCCGGACAGGACGTTGACCTCGAATATGCGGGTCCAGTCTTCATCCGGCGTCTCGAAGAAGTCCTTGAGCTCGAAGATGCCAGCGTTGTTCACCAGGATGTCGGCCTGGGGCACGGCCTCCAGCAAGGCGGCGGCGCCCTCGGCGGTGCTGACGTCGGCGGCCACGCCGCGCGCGTCGGCGCCGGGCACCAGATCGTTCAGCTTGGCGACGGCGGCGGTGACGGTGGCCTGGCTGCGGCCGTTCAGGATGACGGACGCGCCGGCCTGGGCCAGGCCCAGGGCGATGGCGAAGCCGATGCCGGCGGTGGAACCGGTGACGATGGCCGTCTGGCCCTTCAAATCGATGTGCATGGTTTTGCTCTCTTTGTCGGGGAAAGTGGGCTGTCAGGGATGGGGCAGGCAGGGCGGAAGGGGCGGGGGGTCAGACCAGGGCGCCGCCGCCGTCCACATAGGTAACGCTGCCGGTCAGGTAGGGATTGACCATTCCGGCGATAATTTGAATGGCGAGGTCTTCGCCTTGGCCGGCCACACCGGCGGGCAGGCCCTTGGCGATGCCGGCCAGGCGGGCGGCCTTCTCCGCCGTGGGGGCGTCGCCCCAAAGTGGGGTGTCGACGAAGCCGGGGGAGACGGCGTTGACCCGCACCGGCGCCAGTTCCAGGGCCAGGCCCTTGGCCAGCGCCTCCAGCCCCGCGTTGATGGCGGCCTGCAGGGCGGCCCCCTTCTTGGGCCGGATGGCGAGGTAGCCGGTGACGAGGGTCAGCGAACCGCCCGGATTGATGGCGTCGGCCACCGTGGCGGCGCGCGCCACGCGGTAGGCGCCCCAGAACTTGGAATTCAGCGAGGCGTAGGCGTCGGCCAGCGGCATCTCCGCCACCGTGCCCCGGCTGGTGCTGGCGGCGGTGACGACGACATGGTCGTAGGTCTTGCCCACCTGGAAGAAGGCCGCGACGGCGGCGTCATCCAGCGTGTCCAGCGTGCGGCCCTGGGCCTGCTGGCCGATGGCGTCCACCGCCGCCGCCACCTTTTCCGCGCTGCGCGAGGCGATGGTGACCCGGGCGCCCAGCTTGGCGGCGGCGACCGCCGTGGCCAGGCCTATACCCGAGGAACCGCCAATGACCAGCACGTCCTTATTCGTAAGGTCGAACATTTGCATGCGTCCTTCTGCCAATGTTTGCATGGCCTTTGATGTAGCACCGGCTCGGGGCGGCAAGAATGGGCGCCGTTGCCAAAGCACTCTTTCCAAAACGTGAATAGTGCTTCCGCGACTGTCCCGTTTTTCGCGGGCGCGGGACGGGCGAGGGTGGGGACGACACGAAACAGATAGGCCGCCGACGGGATCTTTCCCCTGCGGCCTTTTATTAGGCCGGAGTGCTTTCCCATGCCGCTTCCCCTCTTCGCCCTGGCCGCCGCGGCCTTCGCCATCGGCACCACGGAATTCGTCATCATGGGTCTGCTGCCCGACGTGGCGGTGGACCTCGGCGTCTCCATCCCCATGGCGGGCCTGCTCATCTCCGGCTACGCCCTGGGCGTGGTGGTGGGCGCCCCCATCCTGACCCTGACCACCGGCCGGCTGCCGCGCAAAACGCTGCTGGTCGGCCTCATGGCCCTGTTCATCGTGGGCAACGCGATGGCGGCGGTGTCCACCAGCTACACCATGCTGATGGTGGCGCGTATCGTCGCCAGCTTCACCCACGGGTCCTTCTTCGGCATCGGTTCCGTCGTCGCGGCCAGCCTGGTGCCGGCGGAACGGCGGGCCAGCGCCATCGCCCTGATGTTCACCGGCCTGACCCTGGCCAACATCCTGGGCGTGCCGCTCGGCACCCTGGTCGGCCAGCATTTCGGCTGGCGCGCCACCTTCTGGGCCGTGGCCGGGCTGGGCCTGGCGGCGGCGCTGGCGGTGGCCGCGCTGGTGCCCCCGGTGGCCGCCTCGGAACAGGGCAGCCTGGGGCGGGAGGTCGCGGTGCTGAAACGGCCGGCCGTGCTGGTGGCCCTGGCCACCACGGTGTTGGGCTTCGGCGGCGTCTTCGTGGTCTTCACCTACATCACCCCCATCCTGGAGCATGCCGCCGGCCTGTCGCCCACCGGCGTCACCAGCGCCCTGCTGGTCTTCGGCCTGGGGCTGACCCTGGGCAACGTGCTGGGCGGCAAGCTGGCCGACCGGGCCCTGATGCCCGCCCTGGTGGGCGTGCTGGCCCTGCTGGGCCTGATCCTGGCCGGCTTCTCCCTCACCATGCACAACCCGGTCGCCGCCATCGCCACCCTGTTCGTCTGGGGCATGGCCGCCTTCGCCACCGTGCCGCCCTTGCAGATGCGGGTGCTGGAAAAGGCCGGCGACGCCCCCAACCTCGCGGCATCCCTCAACATCGGCGCCTTCAACCTGGGCAACGCCGGCGGCGCCTTCCTGGGTGGCCTGGTGATCGACGGCGGCCTGGGCTATGAGGCGGTGGCCTACGCCGGGGCCGCCGTTGCGGCCGGCGGCCTGCTGCTGGCCTTGCTGGGCTGGGTCCAGGACCGGCGGGCGGCGACCAGCCTGGAGGCGGCGGCGTCTTGCTGAGCCGGCCCCTGGCTGGTGGCGTGAACAGGGCTGGTCCAACGCGGTCTGGACCGGCCCTCCACCCATTCTCCACAAAACTCGGATAACCCCTCTCGGAACCATCGGCCACTTTGCTATCTTGCTTCGGTTCCCTGGGAGCGTGTAGCAACCGGGGGTAGTGACCGGACATGGCCGCCGTAACCGTCAGGATGACGCCCGAGATGTTGAAGCGATTGAGTTTTGCGGCCCTGGTGGGCAGCGCCCTTTTGGCCCTGACGGCGTGCGGGAAAAAGCAGGAACAGGCGGCCCCGCCGCCGCAACAGGTTGGCTACGTCGTCCTGCACACCCAGGCGGTGCCGCTGCGCGCGGAGCTAGCCGGCCGCACCAGCGCCTATCGCGTCTCCGACGTGCGGCCCCAGGTGGCCGGCATCATCCAGAAGCGCCTGTTCGAGGAAGGCGCCATGGTCCAGGCGGGCCAACTGCTGTACCAGATCGACCCGGCGCCCTATGAGGCCGCCTACGAGCAGGCCCAGGGCACCCTGGCCAACGCCGAGGCCAACCTGATCAGCCTGAAATCCAAGGCCGAGCGCTATGGCGAGCTGGTGAAGGTCGAGGGCGTCAGCAAGCAGGATTACGACGACGCCCGCGCCGCCTACCAGCAGGGGCAGGCCACCATCATCGCCGACAAGGCGGCGGTGAAGGCCGCCAAGGTCAACCTGGACTACACCCGCATCACCGCCCCCATCAGCGGCCGCATCGGCCGGTCCAGCATCACCGAGGGCGCGCTGGTGACGGCGGACCAGACGACGGCGCTGGCCACCATCACCCAGCTGGACCCCATCTACGTCGACATCACCCAGTCCAGCATGGAGATGACGTCGCTGAAGCGGCGCCTGGTCTCCGGCGGTCTGGGCAAGGCCGACGCGGCTGTGACCCTGAAGCTGGAGGACGGCACCGCCTACGCCACGCCCGGCACGCTGAAGTTCGCCGAGGTGTCGGTGGACCAGGAGTCCGGTGCCGTGACCCTGCGCGCCATGTTCCCCAACCCGCAGGAGATGCTGCTGCCCGGCATGTACGTCCGCACCATGGTGGAGCAGGGGGTGATGCCCGACGCCATCCTGGCGCCGCAGCAGGGCGTGTCGCGCAACCCCAAGAGCGAGCCCATCGCCCTGGTGGTGACGGCCGACAACAAGGTGGAGCAACGGTCGCTGACCGTGGACCGCACGGTGGGCGACAAGTGGCTGGTGACCGACGGCCTGAAGGACGGCGACCGTCTGATCGTCGAGGGCTCGCTGAAGGTCAAGGCCGGCCAGACGGTGACGCCGGTGGAGGTGACCCTGTCTGCCAAGGCGGCCCCCGCCGGCGACGCACCCACTGGCGGCGTGCCCGCCCCCGGCAACGGGAAATAAGCCGCCATGTTCGCACGCTACTTCATCGACCGGCCCATCTTCGCCTGGGTCATCGCCATCGTCATCATGCTGTTCGGCGTGCTGGCCATCTTCACCTTGCCGATCTCGCAATATCCCGACATCGCGCCGCCGTCGGTCTCCATCAGCGCTTCCTACCCCGGCGCGTCGGCCGAGGCGGTGGAAAGCAGCGTGGTGCAGGTGCTGGAACAGCAGCTGACCGGCATCGACCACCTGCTGTACTTCAGCTCCAGCAGCAGTTCCAACGGCAGCGCCAGCATCAGCGTCACGTTCGAGCAGGGCACCAACCCCGACGTGGCCCAGGTGCAGGTGCAGAACAAGGTGTCCCAGGCCACCAGCCGCCTTCCGACCCAGGTGCAGCAGCAGGGCATCACCGTCGCCAAGGCGCAGACCGACTTCCTGATGGTGGTCTCCGTCTATGACGAGACGGACAAGGCCACCAGCGCCGACGTGGCCGACTTCCTGGTCAGCAACCTGCAGGATCCGCTGAGCCGTGTGAACGGCGTGGGCACCACCCGCGTCTTCGGTTCGCAGTACGCCATGCGCATCTGGCTGGACCCGCACAAGCTGCACAGCTACGGCCTGATGCCGTCGGACATCGAAAACGCCATCCAGGCGCAGAACACCCAGGTGACGGCGGGTGAGATCGGTGCTCGGCCCTCCGCCGACACCCAGCAGCTGAACGCCACCGTCACCGCCATGTCGCGGCTGCAGACGCCGGACCAGTTCCGCAAGATCATCGTCAAGACGCTGACCAACGGCGCCACCGTGCACCTCAGCGACGTGGCGCGGGTGGAACTGGGCAACGAGGACTACAGCGTCAGCACCCGGCTGAACGGCCACCCGGCCTCGGGCATGGCCCTGCAGCTGGCCTCCGGCGCCAACGCCATGAAGACCGCCGCCGCCGTGAAGGCCAAGGTGGAGGCGATGGCCCACAACTTCCCCGCCGGTTACAAGATCGCCTATCCCCGCGACAGCACCGCCTTCGTGAAGCTGTCCATCCACGAGGTGATCAAGACCCTGATCGAGGCCATCATCCTGGTGGTCATCGTGATGTTCGTCTTCCTGCAAAGCTGGCGCGCCGTGCTGGTCCCGGCCATCGCCGTGCCCGTGGTGCTGCTGGGCACCTTCGGCGTGCTGTCGGCGGCCGGCTACTCCATCAACACCCTGACCCTGTTCGCCATGGTGCTGGCCATCGGCCTGCTGGTGGACGACGCCATCGTCGTGGTGGAGAACGTCGAGCGCATCATGCGCGAGGACAAGCTGTCGGCCTATGAGGCCACCGCGAAGTCCATGACCGAGATCACCGGCGCCCTGGTGGGCATCGCCATGGTGCTGTCGGCCGTGTTCCTGCCCATGGCCTTCTTCGGCGGGTCCGTCGGCGTGATCTACCGCCAGTTCTCCATCACCATCGTGTCGGCCATGGCCCTGTCGGTGGTGGTGGCCCTGGTGCTGTCGCCGGCCCTGTGCGCCACGCTGCTGAAGGCCAACGGCCACGCCCATACCAAGGGCCTGGCCGGCTGGTTCAACCGCAATTTCGACCGGGGGCAGGAGGGCTACGCCCGCCGCCTGGGCGGCATCGTCGGCCGCCCCGCGCTGTTCATGCTGGCCTACGGCGTCATCGTCGGCGCCATGGCCCTGCTGTTCGTGCGCCTGCCCACCAGCTTCCTGCCCGATGAGGACCAGGGCAGCGTCATGGTGCAGTACACCTTGCCCGTGGGCGCCACCTACGCCCGCACCGACCAGGTGTCCCGCGCCATCGAAAAGTACTTCATGGAGAATGAGAGCGGCACGGTGCGCGCCCTGTTCACCGTGGCGGGCTTCAGCTTCGCGGGATCGGGCCAGAACGCCGGCATGGCCTTCCTGGCGCTGAAGGACTGGAGCGACCGGCCGGGGGCGGAGCACCGGGCCCAGGCCATCGCCGCCCGCGCCACGAAAAGCCTGTCCAGCATCCGCGACGCGCAGATCTTCTCCCTCATCCCGCCGTCCATCCAGGGCCTGGGGCAGTCCAACGGCTTCGACATGTGGCTGCAGGACAACGGCACCCTGGGTCATGCCGGCCTGATGGGCGCCCGCAACCAGCTGCTGGGCCTGGCGGCGCAGGAAAAGACCCTGCAGGCCGTCCGTCCCAACGGCCTGGATGACACGCCGCAGCTGAAGATCGACATCGACCATGCCAAGGCGACCGCGCTGGGTCTATCCATCGGCGACATCACCAGCACGCTCAGCGGCGCCTGGGGGGCGAATTACGTCAACGACTTCATCGACCGCGGCCGCGTGAAGCGCGTCTACGTCCAGGGCGACGCGCCCTACCGCTCGGCGCCCGAGGATCTGGGGGCCTGGTACGTCACGGGGTCCAACGGCACCATGGCGCCCTTCACCGCCTTCGCCCAGGCGCGCTGGGAGATGGGCCCGCCGCAGCTGCAGCGCTTCAACGGCCTGGCCGCCCTGGAAATCCAGGGCGCCGCCGCCGGCGAGACCAGCTCTGGCGATGCCATGAACACCATGGAAAAGCTGGCGGCCCAGCTGCCGCCGGGCACCAGCCTGTCGTGGACCGGCCTGTCCTACCAGGAACGGCTGTCCAGCGGCCAGGCGCCCATGCTGTACGCCCTGTCCATCCTGGTGGTCTTCCTCTGCCTGGCCGCCCTGTATGAAAGCTGGTCCATCCCGGTGTCGGTGCTGCTGGTCATCCCGCTGGGCGTCCTGGGCGCCGTCACGGCGGCCACCCTGCGGGGCCTCAGCAACGACATCTATTTCCAGGTGGGCCTGCTGACCACCATCGGCCTGTCCGCCAAGAACGCCATCCTGATCGTGGAGTTCGCGGAGGCGGCGGAGAAGCGCGGCGTGCCCACGGTGCAGGCCGCCATCGAGGGCGCGCGCCTGCGCCTGCGGCCCATCCTGATGACATCGCTGGCCTTCGTGGCGGGCGTGCTGCCGCTGGCCCTGGCCACGGGCGCGGGGGCCGGCAGCCAGAACGACATCGGCACCGGCGTGGTCGGCGGCGTCATCTCCGCCACCGTGCTGGCCATCTTCTTCGTGCCCCTGTTCTACGTCCTGGTGCGCAAGCTGTTCGGCGGCGACCTGGCCGCCAAGCATGGTGGCGCCAAAGACGACCTGACGTCGGAGGGCGTGTGATGACGCGCTGGTTGATGCGGAGCACGACCTCCCTTCTGGCCCTGGGCCTGCTGGCCGGCTGCATCTCGCTGGACCCGGACTACCAGCGCCCGTCGGCCCCGGTGCCAGCCGCCTGGCCGCAGGGGGCCGCCTATGCCCCGCCGCCCGCCGCCGCGGCGCCGGTGGCGGAGACGGGCTGGCAGGACTTCTTCGTCGACGCCGACCTGCGCGCCGTCGTCGGCCAGGCGCTGGACAACAATCGCGACCTGCGGGTGGCGGTGCAGAACGTGCTGGCCGCCCGGGCCAAGTACCAGGTGCAGGACGCGGCGCGGCTGCCGACGGTGGACGCCTCGGCCAGCGGCGGCTACAGCCGCACCGGGGCCGGGTCCAACCGGCAGGAGACCAAGTCCCTGTCCGCCGGCATCGGCGTCAGCGCCTTCGAGGCCGACCTGTTCGGCCGCGTCGCCAGCCTGACGCGGGCGGACCTGGAAACCTACCTGGCGGAGGAGGAGACGGCGCGGGCCACCCGCATCAGCCTGATTTCCGAGGTCGCCACCGCCTACATCACCTACGCCGCCGACAAGAGCCTGCTGCGCATCGCGCAACAGACCATGGACAGCGCCCAGCATTCCGCCGACGTGACGCGCAAGCGCCTCAGCAACGGCGTCGCCACCCGGCTGGACGCGGCGGAGGCCGATACCATCTACCAGACGGCGCGGGCGGACGTCGCCAATTACACCACCCTGGTGGCGCAGGACCTGAACGCGCTGGAGACGCTGACCGGCGCGCCGGTGGACCCCGCCCGCCTGCCGGACGGCATCGAGGGCCGCACCTTCACCCTGGCGGCCCTGCCGGCGGGGATGAGCAGCGACGTGCTGCTGAACCGGCCGGACGTGCTGTCGGCGGAACACAGCCTGAAGTCGGCCAACGCCAACATCGGCGCCGCCCGCGCCGCCTTCTTCCCCACCGTCAGCCTGACGACGGCGGCGGGCTTCGCCAGCAAGGCCTTCGGCAACCTGTTCCAGGCCCAGTCGCAATCGCTGAGCTTCACGCCCTCGGTCTCGGTGCCCATCTTCGACAACGGCGCCAACCAGGCCAACCTGGACTATGCCAAGGCCACGCGGCAGGCGGCGGTGGCCACCTATGAGAAGACCATCCAGACCGCGTTCAAGGAGGTGGCGAACGCCCTGGCCCGCCGCGGCACCATCGCCGATCAGCTGGACGCCCAGCAGGCCAAGGTGCGCAGCGCCCAGACCAGCTACGACTTGTCGCAGGCCCGTTACAAGCAGGGGGCGGACAGCTATCTGAACGCCCTGGACGCCCAGCGCACCCTCTATTCCGCGCAGCAGACCCTGGTGTCGGTGCAACTGACGGACGCCGGTAACCTGGTCACGCTGTACCAGGTGCTGGGGGGCGGGGTGAAATAGGAAGGGGACGGGGATCATGAGTTCCCTGGTGCTGATTGCCGAGGACGAGCCGGAGATCGCCAGCATCCTGCAGGGCTATCTGGAACGGGAGGGTCTGCGCACCGTCACCGCCATCAACGGCCAGGTGGCGCTGGACCTGCACCGCGCCCTGCCGCCCGACCTGGTCATCCTGGACGTGAAGATGCCCCGGGTGGACGGGTATGAGGTGCTGGCCGAACTGCGCCGGCGCGGTGACACCCCCGTCATCATGGTGACGGCGTTGAGCGAGGATCTGGACAAGCTGCAGGCCCTGCGCATCGGCGCCGACGACTACATCGTGAAGCCCTTCAACCCGCTGGAGGTGGTGGCGCGGGTCAAGGCCGTCCTGCGCCGCACCCGCTCCACCGAGGGGCAGACCCTGCTGCGCCTGGGTGGGCTGGAACTGGACCTGACCGCCCATATGGCGGTGGTGACCACGGAGGGGAAGCGCAACCGGCTGGACCTGACGCTGACGGAATTCCGCATCCTGGCCCACATGATGCGGGCCCCCACCCGCGCCTTCACCCGGGGGGAACTGATCGACGCCTGCCTGCCCGAGGGCGACACGCTGGAACGCACCATCGACAGCCACGCCAGCAACATCCGGCGCAAGCTGCAGGCCGCCGGCGCCGGCGGCTTCATGGAAGGGGTGCGCGGCGTGGGCTATCGCCTGGGACCGGCCCTCTAAGATGTGGCGCTTCCGGCGCATCACCGGCCTGAACCGGCAGCTGGTGCTGTCCATGGCCGCCGTCACCGGCCTGGCCCTGGTCATCATGACCGTGGGCCTCACCATCTTCTTCACCGTCATGTTCCGCCTGTGGCCGGACCTGTTCCACCATCCGCCCGGCATCTGGCAGCATGTCATGGACTGGTCGGTCACGGCGCTGCTGGGCATGGTGGGTGTCGCCATGGCGGCGCGGGCGGCGGTGCGCTTCGCCCGCCGGCTGATCGCCCCGCTGGACGCCGTGGCCGGGGCCGCCAAGCGCATCGCCGGCGGCGACCTGACGGCGCGTGCCCAGGTGGACGAGAGCGGCTTCCGCGAGACCAAGCAGCTGGTCCAGGACTTCAACGCCATGGCGGCCCAGCTAGAACGGGCGGCCATCGAGATGCGCACCTGGAACGTGGCCATCGCGCATGAGCTGCGCACGCCCCTGACCATCCTGCGCGGCCGCCTGCAAGGTTACGCCGACGGCGTGTTCACCCCAGATATGGAGGCCTTCCGCGGCCTGGTGGGCCAGGTGGACCTGCTGACCCGCATCGTCGACGACCTGAAGCTGCTGACCCTGGCGCAGAGCGGGCGGCTGGAGCTGCGGCGCGAGCAGGTGGACGTGGCGGCGGAGGCGGCCGCCGTCGTGGCCCTGGTGGGCCCCACCTGCGCCGCCGCCGGCCTGGCCATCGAAACGGATCTGGCGGGGGTGGAGGTCTCGGCCGACGGCGCCCGTGTGCGCCAGGCGCTGCTGGCCCTGTTGGAAAACGCCCGCCGCTACGCCGCCCCCGGCCGGGTGCGGGTGGAGACGAAAGCCGAGGGCGGAAGCGTCGTCCTGCGGGTGGCGGACGAGGGGCCCGGCCTGCCGCCGGGCATGGAAACCCACGCCTTCGATCCCTTCTGGCGCGCCGACGAGTCCCGCGCCCGCATCAGCGGCGGCACCGGCCTGGGCCTGGCCGTCGTCCAGGCCATCGCCCGCGCCCACGGCGGCGACGTGCGGGCCGAACCGGTGGCGCCCCAGGGTGTGGCGTTCGAGATCCGGCTGCCGCTCAGGCCGTGACGGTGTCGCGCGCCGGCCGGTTGGCGGTTGCCCAGCAGGGATCGGCCTTCAGTTCCGCCGACAGGAAGTCCAGGAAGGCGCGCAGCTTGGCGGCGGGATGGCGGCCGGCGGGGTAGACGGCCTGGATGGCCGGGGCGGGGGAGTGGTAGCCGGGCAGCAGGCCCTTGAGGCGGCCGGTCGCCAGGTCGTCGCAGATGTCCCAGATGGATTTCAGCACGATGCCAGACCCGGCCAAGGCCGCGGCGTGGCCCACCTCGCCGTCGTTGGTCTGGATCAGGGGGCGGATTTCCACCGCCACCGGTTCGCCGTCCGCCTCGCGGCAGTCGAAGCGCCAGGTGGACATGGGCGGGTCGCCCATGACGATGCAGTGGTGGCGCAGCAGGTCCTGCGGCGTCGCCGGCTCCCCATGCCGGGCGATGTAGCCGGGGGCGGCGCAGGGGATGCGGTAGTTGGGCGCCAGCCAGCGCACCATCAGGCTGCTGTCAGGCAGGGCCGCCTGGCGGATGGCGACGTCGATGCCGCCTTCCACCAGGTCCACCACCGTGTCGGTCACCAGCACCTGCACCCGCACGTCGGGATACTGGGCGTGGAAGCGGGGCAGGCGGGGGGCGATGTGGCGGCGGGCGAAGGCGGCGGTGGCCGTCACCCGCAGCAGGCCCGTGGCGGCGCGGCGACGGCTGGCCACCAGGTCCTGCGCCTCCTCCAGGTCGGCCACGATGCGCACGCAGCGCTCATGGAACTCTAGCCCCTCGTCGGTCAGGCTGAAGCGTCGGGTGGTGCGGTTGGCCAGGCGCACGCCCAGCCGTTCCTCCAACCGCGCCAGGCGCTTGGACACCACCGCCAGGGACAGGTCCAGCTCCCGCGCCGCCGCCGACAGGCTGCCGGTGGCAACGACGCGGATGAAGATGGTGATGTCGGTCAGGTTGTCGATCAGCATGGGGCGTCCGGGACCGGAAGGGGGAACCCCGGTCGCCCGGGCCCCCTTTCATAGCGCGAGACCGCCCGACTTAGAACGGCCAGGGTGGCCCGCGCCCCCCGGCATGGACCCGCGTGGTCGGGGGCCCCGTATGGTCGGGCTGCGTTCAAGTAATTCCATAGCGATGCGAGGCGCCGCCATCGCGGCCGGCATTGGGCGACGACGCGGCCGGCGCATCCTCCAGCCGCGTGCGCAGATACTCGATCAGCAGGCTGACTTTGGGCGACAGGTGGCGGCGGTGCGGATAGACCGCCCACACCCCCTCGTCCGGCGGACGCAGATGGTCCAGCAGGGGCACCAGCCGCCCCTCCGCCAGATGGGCTGTGACATAAAAGTCCGGCAACTGGCAGATGCCCAGGCCCTGCAGGGCGGCGTCGACCACGGCGAAGCCACTGTTGCAGCGCCAGTTGCCCTGGGGACGGATGTCCACCTCCCTGCCGTCGACGCTGAACTGCCAGACGTCCGTCGTGCCCACCAGGCAATGGTGGCGGGCCAGATCCTCCAGGCTCCGCGGCGTGCCGTGGCGGTCGATGTAACCGGGGGCTGCGCACAGGTGGCGGGTGCGCGAGGCCAGGCGGGTCGCGATCAGGCGGCTGTCGTGCAGGTTACCGGTGCGCACCGCCAAGTCGAAGCCTTCACCCACCAGATCCACCACGCGGTTGCTGAGGTCTATGGTTACCGCCAGCTGCGGATGGCTGGCGGCGAAGCGGTTGACCAGGGGGACGATGTAGCGCTCCCCGTAAGCGATGGAGCAGGTGAGACGCAGGTGGCCCTTGGGCGCGCCATCCTGCTCGCTGACGGCGGCGTACATGTCCTCGCGCTCATCCACCAGGCGGCGGCAGCGCTCCAGGAAGGTGCTGCCGGCGTCGGTCAGGCTGACGTGCCGGGTGGTGCGGTACAGCAGGCGCACCTGCAAGCGATCCTCCAGCCGCGCTACCGCCCGGCTGACGTGGGAGGTGGAGATGCCCAGCCGCCGGGCCGCGCGCGAGAAACTTTCCGTCTCACCCACGGCGATGAACTCATCGATGCCGTCCCAGCGTGCCATCGCAAAGGCGCCCTTGGATTATTGCCTGTCAGCAACAATGATTTGCCGAGCGGCGGCGGGCATTGCCAGGAAAATCGATACTATAGTCGCGCGGACGGGGGCGCCCGCCTTGGCGTAAGGTGGCGGCTCTCGGCCCGGTTTCCCCTAGTCTGGAGGGGGAAGGCGCCGGCATCAATCCTGCACCAGATAGGAAACGCACCCATGAAGACCCGTGCCGCCGTGGCGTTCGAGGCGAAGAAGCCCCTGGAGATCGTGGAAGTGGACCTGGAGGGTCCGAAGACGGGCGAGGTCCTGGTCGAGATCATGGCCACAGGCATCTGCCACACCGACGCCTACACGCTGGACGGCCTGGACAGCGAGGGCCTGTTCCCCTCCATCCTGGGCCATGAGGGCGCCGGCATCGTGCGCGAGGTGGGGCCGGGCGTCACCAGCGTGAAGCCGGGCGACCACGTCATCCCGCTGTACACGCCGGAATGCCGCCAGTGCAAATCCTGCCTCTCGGGCAAGACCAACCTGTGCACCGCCATCCGCGCCACCCAGGGCAAGGGCCTGATGCCCGACGGCACCAGCCGCTTCAGCTACAAGGGCCAGCCCATTTTCCATTACATGGGCTGCTCCACCTTCTCGAACTTCACGGTGCTGCCGGAGATCGCCCTGGCCAAGATCCGGGAGGACGCGCCCTTCAACACCTCTTGCTACATCGGCTGCGGCGTCACCACCGGCGTGGGCGCCGTGGTGAAGACGGCGAAGGTGGAGCCCGGCGCCAACGTCATCGTCTTCGGCCTGGGCGGCATCGGCCTGAACGTCATCCAGGGCGCCAGGCTGGTGGGCGCCGACAAGATCGTCGGCGTCGACATCAACGACAGCAAGGAGGAATGGGGCCGCCGCTTCGGCATGACCCACTTCGTGAACCCGAAGAAGGTGGAGGGCGACATCGTCCAGCACCTGGTGGCCCTGACCGATGGCGGCGCCGACTACACCTTCGACTGCACCGGCAACACCCTGGTGATGCGCCAGGCGCTGGAGGCCTGCCATCGCGGCTGGGGCGTCTCCGTCGTCATCGGCGTGGCCGAGGCGGGCAAGGAGATCTCCACCCGTCCCTTCCAGCTGGTCACGGGCCGGGTGTGGAAGGGGTCGGCCTTCGGCGGCGCCAAGGGCCGCACCGACGTGCCCAAGATCGTCGACTGGTACATGAACGGGAAGATCCAGATCGACCCCATGATCACCCACACCCTGAGCCTGGACGAGATCAACAAGGGCTTCGACCTCATGCACGCCGGCGAGTCCATCCGCTCGGTGGTGGTGTACTGATCCTTGTTCCTCAAACGCCGGGCGGGCGCACCCGCGCCCTTGGCTTACGGGCCTGATCGGCCCGCGCTGGCGGTCGCCGGCGTCCACGGGATAGGAACTGACGGTTCACATCCCGTGGATTGAGGTCTGTGAGACCCGGGCGCGGCCGCCGCGCCCGGTATTCCTCCCCGGCCGTCCCTTGTCTGGAGGCACCCCCCATGACCCTTGAGACCGTATCCACCAGCCGCAGCCACGGCGGGACCCAGGGCGTCTACCGCCACGCCTCGGCCGAGACCGGCACGCCCATGGTGTTCAGCGTCTTCCTGCCCCCGCAGGCGGAGAAGGGTGCCAAGCTGCCCGTGGTCTGGTACCTGTCGGGCCTGACCTGCACCCACGCCAACGTCACCGACAAGGGAGAGTTCCGCCAGGCGGCGGCCGAGCTGGGCCTCGTCATCGTCTGCCCTGACACCAGTCCACGGGGCGAGGGCGTGGCCGATGACAGCGCCTGGGACATGGGGCAGGGGGCGGGCTTCTACGTCGACGCCACGCAGGCGCCGTGGACGCCGCATTTCCGCATGTGGTCCTATGTGACCAAGGAACTGCCGGACGTGGTGGCCGCCCACTTCCCCGTCGACATGGCCGCCCAAGGCATCACCGGTCATTCCATGGGCGGTCACGGGGCCCTGACCGTGGCTTTGCGCCACCCGGGTCGCTTCAAGTCCGTCTCCGCCTTCGCGCCCATCGTGGCGCCCACCCAGGTGCCCTGGGGCCAGAAGGCGCTGCCGGGCTATCTGGGCGACGACCCGGCCGCCTGGCGCCGGCATGACACCGTGGCCCTGATCCAGGATGGCGCGCGGGTGCCCGACCTGCTGGTGGACCAGGGCACGGCCGACAGCTTCCTGGAAAGCCAGCTGCGGCCGGAGCTGCTGCGCCAGGCCTGCGCCGATGCCGGCATTCCCCTGACCCTGCGGCTGCAGGAGGGGTACGACCATTCCTACTTCTTCATCTCCACCTTCATGCGTGACCATCTGGAATGGCACGCGGAACGGCTGAAGGCCTGAGCACGTTCCATCTTCCATCACCGTTGACGTTTCCCGGGCGTGCCCCACCTATGGCGGGGCCTCCCGTTTCCGTGTTGGGAAACGGGAGGGCGGATGACACGCGGCGCGCTATGCGACGTCGGCTATGGCGATGGACAAGGGGAGGAAGCGATGGCGAAGCAGGGCCGTATCCGGGTGGGCATCGGCGGTTGGACGTACGAGCCCTGGCGGGGCGCCTTCTACCCCGATGGCCTGACCCAGAAGCGGGAGCTGGAATACGCCAGCCGCAAGCTGAGCTCCATCGAGATCAACGGCACCTATTACGGCTCGCAAAAGCCCGAGAGCTTCGCCAAGTGGCATGACGAGACGCCGGACGACTTCGTCTTTTCCCTCAAGGGGCCGCGCTTCACCACCAACCGCCGCGTGCTGGCGGAGGCGGCGGACTCGGTGCAACGCTTCATCGACAGCGGCGTGCTGGAGCTGAAGGACAAGCTGGGGCCCATCAATTGGCAGTTCATGCCGACCAAGAAGTTCGATGCGGAGGACTTCGGCGCCTTCCTGGCGGCCCTGCCGGTCGAGGCGCGGGGGCGGGCGCTGCGCCACGCGGTGGAGGTGCGGCACGACAGTTTCCGCGATCCGCAGTTCGCGGAGCTGGCGCGCCGGCACGGCGTGGCCGTCATCCACGCCGCCGACAGCGACTATCCGGAGATCGAGGTCGACACCGCCCCCTTCACCTATGCCCGCATCATGGGCACGACGGAGGGGGAGGAGAAGGGCTACAGCGATGCCGCCCTGGACGCCTGGGCCAAGAAGGCCAAGGACTGGGCATCGGGCGGCAAGGACGTCTACCTCTATGTCATCAGCGGCCATAAGGTGCGCAACCCCGCCGCCGCCATGGCCCTGATCGAGCGCCTGGGATAATTCATGATGGATCTGCTGGCCGGGCTGGAACCATCCCCGCCGGCACGGGAGGAGATCGGGCCCGGCGCCGTGCTGCTGCGCGGCTGGGCGCTGCCCCGGATTGACGGCCTGCTGGCGGCGGTGGCGCAAGTCACGGCGGCGGCCCCCTTCCGCCGCATGGTGACGCCCGGCGGGTTCGAGATGTCGGTGGCCATGACCAACTGCGGCCCCGCCGGCTGGGTCACCGATCGCGACGGCTACCGCTACACCGCGCATGACCCGCTGACCGGCCTGCCGTGGCCGCCCCTGCCGGGTATCGTGCGCGACCTGGCGCGCGCGGCGGCGGCGGAGGCCGGCTATGCCGGGTTCGACCCCGACGCCTGCCTGATCAACCAATATGAGCCCGGCGCGCGCCTAACCCTGCACCAGGACCGGGATGAGCGGGACAAGGGCCACCCCATCGTCTCGCTGTCCCTGGGCCTGCCGGCGACCTTCCAGTTCGGTGGGTTGAAGCGCACCGATGCCGTGCGCCGGCTGGCGCTGACCCATGGCGATGCCGTGGTCTGGGGCGGGCCGTCCCGCCTGTTCCATCACGGCATCCTGCCGCTGAAGGTGGGCAGCCACCCGCTGCTGGGCGCGCGGCGCGTCAATTTGACGCTGCGTCGCGCGCTTTAGGCCCCGCCGGGGTTCACCCCGCCTTGGGTTCCGGCCCAGCCTTTGGTTCAGGCAACGTGGCGCAGCCGAACAGCACGGCGCGGCACATGGCGCGATAGCGGGCCGTCAGGTGCTCCGCGGGGAAGGGCGGCAGGCTCTGGTTCACGGCGCGGCCGCCATCGGCCAGGGCCTGCGCCGCCATGGCGTGGGTGAATTCCGGCGACAGGCGCAAGAGACCGTCCTGTTCCAAGTCCCGCAGAAGCTTTTCCAGCTGCGCCTGGAAATTGATCGCGGCCTCGATCATCTGGTCGCGGCCGCGTTTGAACGCCTCCGCGTTCAGGTCGATGATATGGGGGGATTTGGACAGGACGCGGCGGGTGTAGCCATAGCGCACGTCCATGATCTCGGTGATGATGTCCAGCGCGCTGCCGCCGGCCTGGCGCACGCGGGCGCCGGCCTCCATCCCCGCCTGGATCAGGGCCGCGTTCTCATGCCGCATGGTGGCCTTGAACGCGTCTTCCTTGTTGCTGAAATAGTGGTACAGGGCCCGGCGGGTGAAGCCGCAGGCCTCCGCCAGGTCCACCATGGTGAGGTCGCTGTACCCATAGGTGAGGAAGGCCTGTTGCACCCGTTTCATCAGGTCATTGCCGGGTTTCAGTGTCTTTTCGGCCATCTGGTCAGCTAAGTCCGCGTCTCATCCCGGAAGGGGGCCCATTACTAGAGGTGTGCGCAGCGTAACGCACCCGGGCAGAGGCATTAACACTTTTTGTAGTGTAAGGGACTCGCCTTTATATTTTGTCGCGGTGCACTTTCATGCGCCGCTTAGTTCGGCCGCTACACCATGCGGCCGCCGCTGGCGGCGCCCTCTCCCGCGCGACCCTTCGGTGCCGTCGATACCACGCCTCCACCCTATCGTTTATGGGATGGGGCGGGGCGCGGCTATCGTGGCCGGCGACAGAGCCAGGCAAACGCGGGTGCGCCCATGAGGATCATTCTGACCGGTGCCGGCGGTTTCGTCGGCCGCCACCTGGCCCGGCGCCTGCTGGCCCAGGGCCTGGACGGGCGGAGCGTGGAGCGGCTGGTGCTGGCCGACCTGGAACCGCCGCAGGTTGACGACATCCGCGTCAGGCGGGTGGCGGGCGACCTGTCGGACGCGGCGGTGCGCGCCCGGCTGGTGGCGGATGGCGCCGACGTGCTGTTCCACCTGGCGGCCCTGCCGGGCGGGGCCGCCGCCCGCGATCCCGACCTGTCGCGCAAGGTGAACCTGGACGGCACGCTAGACCTGATCGAGGCGATGGCCGCCACCCATGGAAACCAGACGCCGCCGCGCGTGGTCTACACCAGCACCATCGCCGTGTTGGGCCATCCCCTGCCGGCGCTGGTGGATGATGCCACCCCCCTGCGGCCGGCCATGACCTATGGCGCGCACAAGCTGATGGTGGAGGTGGCGCTGGCCGACTATCGCCGCCGGGGCCTGGTCGACCCGGTGGCCATCCGCCTGTCCGGCATCCTGGCGCGGCCTGGCGGCGCCACCGGCCTGAAGTCCGCCTTCATGAGCGATGTGTTCCACGCCCTGGCGGCCGGGCGGCCCTATACCTGCCCGGTGTCGCCCGCCGCCACCCTCTGGGCGATGTCGCTGGACCGCTGCATCGACAATTTGCTGCACGCCGCCCGTGTCGACAGCGCGCTCCTGCCCGCCGGCGGCGCCGTCACCCTGCCGGCCCTGCACGTCCCCATGGGGGACCTGATCGCGGCGATCGCCCGCCATACGGGGGCCGACGCCGGCCTGGTCGTCCATGCCCCCGATGCGGTATTGGAGGCGGCGTTCGGCGCCCATCCGCCCCTGTTGACGCCAGCCGCCGAGGCTGTGGGCTTCCGTCATGACGGCACCCTGGACGCCTTGGTGGAGTCCGCGCTGGCCACCCTGTAAAGCCGCCGCGTTCCGTCGCAAAGCCTCTCGCGCCGCCCTGAGGGCACCCGCGCGGCAGGCGCCGCCTTGCCTTAACCCCCTCTTCTTCTGAACAAGCGTACAGCGCCGCACGGCGTTTTTCTGTAACGGAGCGCTTGACGTCGAATAAGACGATTAATATGATAAAAATATCAAGCGACGGGATCGCCCATCCGACCGTATCCGCCTCCCGCAGGGCGGGACGCGGCGGCCCGGGAGAAGATGCCGTGGCTGAGGGACGGGGAGAATCCCCGTCCATAAAAGGCGGGCCGCCCCAAGCGGTCCCGCCACAAGAAACACGAAGGGGAGGGACATGCGTAAGCACGCCCAGAGAGTCTATTTCCGTCCGGTCACCGCTCGCCTGCGCGGCGGCGCCAGCGCGGTCGCCTTGTACGCGGTGGCCGCCGGCATGGTCGCCGGCTCCGCCCAGGCGCAGAGTGCAGCCTCCGCCAATGATGATTTGCAGGAGATCGTCGTCACCGGCCTGCGCGCCAGCCTGCGCGACGCCCTGGACCAGAAGCGCAACACCGACGTGGTGTCGGAAGCCATCTCCGCCAAGGACATCGGCCAGCTGCCCGACGTGACCATCGCCGAGGCGCTGGTGCGTCTGCCCGGGCTGAACGGCACCCGCGACCGCGGCAACGAAAGCCAGGCGGTCATCCGTGGCCTGGGGCCGCGCCTGGCCTTCGGCACCGTGGACGGCCGCGAGGTGGCCTCCAGCGAGCCCGACCGCAACATCCGTTATGAACAGTACCCGTCCGAACTGCTGACCGGCGTACAGGTATACAAGGCGCAGTCCGCCGACCTGATCGCGGGCGGCATCGCCGGCACCGTCAACCTGCAGACCATCCAGCCGCTGGATTATACCGGGCCGCAGTTCGTCGGCCGCTTCGGCGCCGTCTACTACGGTGCCGCCGCCGACCTGCCCAGCTACAGCCCCGTGGGCTATCGCGGCAGCGCCACCTACGTCGGCAAGATCAACGACAAGGTCGCCTTCGCGCTGGGCGGCACGGTGCAGCAGCAGAAGAACGGCTACGCCTCCATCCAGGGCTGGGGCTATAATTCCGGCGCCGATGCCGGCGACCTGAACGGCGACGGCGTCAAGGACCCCACCCCCTGGGGCGCCCAGACCGAGGTGACGCGCATCGACGAACTGCGCAAGGGCGCCCTGGGCGTCCTCCAGATGCGGCCCACCGACAACCTGGAAATCAAGGTCGACGCCTTCTATTCCCAGTTCCATATCGTCGAGAACCAGAACCAGCAGTGGTTCCAGAACTGGGGCAACTGGGACGGTACCGGCACCTGGTACAAGAGTTACACGCTGCAGAACGGCGACGTGGCCGCCGGCACCGTCGGCTACAACTACCTGCGCAACGTCATCGCCCGCTACGACCAGAAGAACTCGGTCTTCAACACCGGCACCAACGTCAAGTGGACGGCCGACAAGTGGACCGTCACGGGGGACGTCTCCTACAGCTACGCCAACCGTGACAATGTCTGGAACGCGCTGTACATCGACAGCACCAACCCGGTGGACAGCACCTTCGACTTCCGCGACGGCGTGACGCCCACCCTGTCCGTCGTCGGCAACCCGCTGGCCAACAGCAACCTGTCGGTGGCCCAGGGCAACAACACCGGCCCCGACCATCTGCGCGACAGCCTGGGCGCCGGCCGCCTGGACGTGACGCGGGACCTGGACAGCAGTGTGCTGAAGGCCGTCGACTTCGGCCTGCGTATCGCCGACCGCACCAAGTGGTACAGCGCCTACAACTGGACGCAGACCCCGACCGGCACCACCATCCCGTCCAGCATGCTCAGCACCTTCACCGTGCCGGGCTACACCATGCCGGCGCTGCTGGACGGCGACTTCGACAGCCTGGTCAACAAGACCCTGGGCGGGCTGAACCCCAGCCTGGCGACGGAAGACCTGTCGCAGAAGTGGCATGTAAACGAGAAGACGCAGGAGGGCTACGCCAAGCTGCGGTACGACACCGACCTGTTCGGCGTGCCGGTCAGTGGCAACGTCGGCGTGCGCGTCATCCACGTGGACACCGACAGCAGCGCCTTCCAGTCGGTCAACGGTGGGCCCTACACCCCGGTCAGCGTCGGCAACAGCTATACCGAGCCGCTGCCCAGCCTGAACATGAACTTCCAGGTGGCGCCGGACCAGACCCTGCGCCTGGGCCTGTCGCAGGCCATCAGCCGCCCACCGCTGGACGAGCTGCGCGCCAGCCGCAGCCTGGACACCACCGGCAACACCCCCACGGGCAGCGGCGGCAATCCCAAGCTGCAGCCCTACAAGGCCAAGCAGATCGACCTGTCCTATGAATGGTATTTCCGGCCCGAGGCGCTGGTCGCCGTCGCCGGCTACTACAAGTACCTGGACAGCAACGTCGGCTACAAGACCGCCGTCCAGGACATCAACGGCGTTCCCTACCAGATGATCAGTCCGTTCAACGGCAGCGGCGGCTTCATCCGGGGTGCCGAGTTCACCTTCCAGACGCCGTTCTTCTTCCTGCCGGAGCCGTTGCAGAACTTCGGCATCTATTCCAACTACGCCTATGTGAACAGCAACGTTCACGAATACGCGCCGGTGAACAACCCGCTGGCGGCCAACGGCTTGGCCCGGCACACCGCGACGGTGGACCTGTGGTATAACCACGCCGGCGTGGAGGCCCGTTTGGGCTACAAGTACCACAGCCGCTTCACCACCATTTACGGCTGGGACGCGACGCAGCTGACGACGCTGGAGGCGGAAAGCACGCTGGACTTCAGCGCCGCCTATCAGCTGAACGACAACATCGGCTTCCGCTTCCAGGTCAACAACCTGACGAACGAGCCGCTGCGCCTCTACTTCGACAACATGCCGGACCGCTTGGCCCGCTATGAGAAGTACGGCCAGCGTTACTCCTTCGACGTGACGTTCAAGTACTGAGTGCCTGTTGTTTCGCGTACCTGTTCGTTCCTGATGAGTATGTTTCCCTAGTTTTTATTTCTCTCTACTCCCTCCCGGCCGGGGCGCGCCATCGCCCCGGCTTTTTTTGCTCGCGCGGGTGCAGGGGGGCTGAATGACGATGTCAGTCGGATAGGCCAATCACGAAGGCCAGGGCGGCCGTCACCTTGGCCATTTGATCACCGGAAAGCCGGCCGATGATGGTGCCCACCCTGTCCCGGCGAACGGTGACGGGCTTGTCCGCCATCACCTGGGAAGGCGCGCGCAATCCGTTTTCCGCTGATGGTTCGATCATCACCCGGAAGTCGGCCTCGACCAGGCTGGTCGTGAACTGGACCAGCACGACGGACTCCGTGCTAAGGGGAAGGGCGTCGGTCTGGATGACGAGAGCAGGACGCTGTTTGCCGTAGTCGCCGCTTGCGGCGACGGTCACGACGTCACCGCGCCGCATCGTCTGGATCTTCGTTATCGAATTCGCTAACCGCTTCCACCCAGTCCATCGCGGCTTGTTCGTCGGCGTGGTCCAGGCGAGCGGCCTGGGCCGCGATGCGGGCCTGTACGGTGGTGGAGCGCGCGTTTGGAATAAAGATGCGGACCTCGCGCAGTCCGAGGGCCTTGCGCCGTTCCCGGAATGCCCGCACCCGTGCCGCAGTCTGAGTCATCGAAACCTCCTGGGCGTTACGCGTGACACGTAACGCCCAGGAGGACAAGAGCGTGGTGGAGAATCCGACGCTTCAGCGCACGGGCAAGCTGACCGCCGCCAGGCCGGCGCCATCCGCCGTGACGGCGGCGCCCGTGAGGCTGTCGCCCACGCGGATAAGGAAGCTGGCGGTGCCGGCTTCCGTCGGAACATGGTCTCGGCTCACCAGCGTCAGGTCGCCGGCAAGGCTCAGGTGGATATCGGTGCCCGTCGTGGGAACCGTGGTGCCGTCGGCATCCACCAGGCGGGCGCGGACGAACAGCACGTCGTTGTGGCCGGTGGCGGGGGCCACGCCCTGGGTGTCCAGCGACAGTTCCAGGTGGTGGGCGGGACCGGGGGTGCGCACCTGATGGCGGGCCACCGCGCGATCGCCCCTATAGGCCACGGCCTCCAGTGTTCCGGCCTCGAAACGATCCAGGTGGAAGGTGAAGGGCGGGTGGCGCAGGTGGGTGGACAGGCGGTCCCGGTCCGGCACCTGGCGGGCGATGACGCGGCCGTTCAGGCGCAGTTCCACGGCGTCGGCGTTGCTGTAGACCTTTACCACCGGGTCGCTGTCCGCCGTCCAGCGGGATGAGATGTGGACCATGGCGCCGGTGCCGTCGACCCTGGCGTCGCGCTGGCTCATGAAGAAGAAGGCGGCCGGCTTGGGCAGGCGATCGATGCTGTAGACGCCGGAGGTTTCCAGGTCCGGGGCGTAGCCGCGGTTGTAGTCGAACATGCCCCAATAGCCGTCGCCCACGGCCGGCAGGCCGAGGTTGTCGTCGTGCGCCTCCTGCACGTTGATCGCCTGTTGCAGTAGGCCCTTCTCCGGGCCGCCCAGTTCCTGCCGGCTGCTGCGTTCCTGGGGCAGCAGATCGCCCCACCGCCCCTGCTGGAAGCCGGCGTTCATGGCGTAATACTCCCAATCGCCGTATTCGGAGACGATCAGAGGTTTGTTGGGGGCGGCGGCCGGCGCCTCCTTGCCGGTTTCCGGCAGACGGTGCTGGCGGGCCTGCAGGTAGACATCGTAGGCGCGCGGCATCCAGCCGGCGGAATAGACGCCGGGGCCGGGCAGTTCCTCATGCACCGCGGCGTGCAGGGCGTCCACCAACTCATCCGCCATGGGGGATTCGTTGAGGGAGCATTCCCAGGCCAGGACGCTGGCGTGGTTGCGGTCGCGGCGGATCATGTCGCGGCAGGTCCGCACCACCTGGGCCGTGAAGGCCGGATCCCGGGGCGCGTACTGCCAGCCGGGGATGCCGTCCAGCACCAGCAGCCCCACCTCATCCGCCGCATCCATGAAGGCCGGGTCCTGCGGATAGTGCGACAGGCGGACATAGTCGAAACCGGCGGCCTTGATCAAGCGCGCCTCACGCCGGTTGGCCTCGGGCGACAGGGCGTAGCCGACATAGGGGTATTCCTGGTGGCGGTTGACGCCGCGCAGGAAGGTCTTGCGCCCGTTCAGCCACAGCCCGTCCTTGGTCATGACGATGCTGCGCAGGCCGATGCGGGTGCGGCGGCTGTCCACCACGCTGCCACCCGCCACCACCGCCGTCTCCAGTTCGTACAGCGCCGGGTCGTCCAGGGACCACAGGCGGGGCCGGGCCACCGACAGATCCTGGGGCAGGGACAGGGCGGCGCCGGCCGCCAGATCCAGGGCGGTGCTAGCTGCCTGGGCCGTCACCCGTCCGTCGCGCAGCAGGCGCTGGGTGACGGTGAAGCGCTGGCCCGTCGCGGCATCGTTGCGCACCTCCGTCGTCACTGTCAGGTCGGCGCGGGCGCTGTCGACATGGGTTTGCCGCACGACGATGCCGCCGCCGGCCACGTGGCCGGCCGGCATCTCATCGGTGATGTGCAACGGTGCTCGCACGCTGAGGGTGGCGCCGCGGTAGAGGCCGCCGTAGGTATTGAAGTCCAAATCCTTCAGCGGCTTCGGCCCTGTCACCGCGTTGTCGCGGTTGTCCAGGTGCACCACCACCTCGTTCTCGCCAGCATCGTCCCCGGGCGCTTTCAACCCATCCGTCAGATCCAGGGTGAAGGGCAGGAAGCCGCCCAGGTGGGTGGTCAGGTGCCGCCCGTTCAGCCAGACGTCGGCCACGTTCATGGCGGCCTCGAAGCGCAGGGTCACCCGCTGGCCCTTCCAGGCCGGATCGGTCTTGAACCGCTTCACATAAAAGGCGTCGCCCTGCCATTGCGCCCGGCCCGGCGACTGGATGATCCGCGCCTCCAGGTGCGCGGTGTGGGGCAGGCGCACGACTTCCCACGCCCAATCCGCCGGGGGCAGGGCGTCATGGCCCAGGGCTGGGCCGCTTTCCACCCGATGGAAGCGCCAACCGTCGTTGAAGGGCATGTCGGTGGCGAAGGCGGCGGAGCTACCCAGCAGCAGGGCCAGGGCGGCGGTGGCGGTCTTCAGCATCGGCTTCAGCATCAGGGGCCGGCTTTCGCGGTGATGGTGGTGGCGGTGGTGATGGTGCGGGCGGCGACGCCGTCCTTGGCGCCCGGCAGCAGGGGATGCTCAAACCCTGGGCCGTCGAACAGCTGGTAGTGGACGGTGGCGCCCGGCATGACGCTGGCGTGGACTTCCACCTGGCCGTCCTTGGCCTGGACCGGGAAGCTGCCGGCGCCGTTGTCCAGGACATCGGCCCAGAAATAAGGCGTGGCGCCGGCGGGCACGGCCAGGCGGAAGGTGACCGGCACCGGCGCCGGATAGGCCGCGCCGAGATAATCCCAGCCGGGCAAGGCCGCGTGTTGGGCGCCATAGCCGAACAGGGCGGCGTTGCCCCAGGTGGTGCCTTCGCCCCAGCGGGTGCGGCACGTGGTGGCCACCCAGTCCGGCGCCCAATAGACCATGCCGATGCCGCCGTTGGCGATGACGGTCCGCGTCACGTCCAGCAGGTAGGCCCGCTGTCCCGCCGGCGTGGCCGGATAGGCGGGGTCCAGGCTGTCGTCCCCCAGCACGCTGGGCGACGCGCTGCTGGGCTCCAGCGTCCACGGGTAGGCCGTTTCCACCAGCAAGACCCGCTTGTCGAAGCGGGCGGCCAGGCGGTTGACGGTGCGGCCCATGATCGTCATCGGTTGGCGCGACCATTTGCGGTAATAGCTGAAGCCGATGATGTCGAAGTCGGTGACGCCGGCGGCCTCGGCATCGGCGAACCAGGCCTCCAGGTTTTCCGGCTGGGCCACGTGCAGCATGATCTGGATGGGACGGCCGGTGGCCGCCACCGCTTTCCGTACCGCTCGGATGCCGGCGTTCAGCAGGGCGGCGTTGCGGGTCCAGCGGATGGGCTTCCCTTCCGTCTTCGGCGCCCGCAGGATATCCCCGTTGGTCTCGTTGCCCACCTGCACCATGTCGGGCGTCAAGCCCTCCGCCGCCAGGGCCGCCAGCGTGTCGCGGGTGAAATCGTGCACGGCCCGCGCCAGCGCCGCCTGGTCCAGGCCCTCCCACGCCTTCGGGATGGGCTGGTTGTCGCCGTCGGCCCAGTCGTCGGAATAATGGAAGTCCAGCAGCACCCGCAGACCGGCTTCATGCGCCAGGTGTATGCCGCGCTTCACGTCGGCCAGGGTGCTGTACCGGGTCCAGTCGGGGTTGTTCCAGAGGCGGATGCGAACCAGGTTGCCGCCGTGCCGGCGCAAAATCCGGAAGGGATTGGCAGCCTGTCCGCTGTCGGTGTAGACGGCGCCGCAATCGGCCATCTCATTGGCGAAGGACAGGTCGGCGCCCAGATAGGGTGCCCCCAAGTCGGGCGCCGCCGGGGTGGCCCATGCCAGGGATGGCGACAGCATCGCGGCCAGGGTGGCCGGCAGCATCCGGCGGGACAGGTATGGAACCAAGGCAGCCTCTCTTCCGGGCCAGGGCAATCGCCCTGGAACCCCCCTCCCAGGGGTGTTCGTTCTTCTAAGACCTGGCCGCAGGCACAGGCGGCATTTTTATCATATAAATAAGATCGTCCTGTCAACCGCCCTGCCTATCAACCGCCCTGGACGTCCAACGAAAGCGGGGCGGACATCGCTGCCCGCCCCGCCTCCCGTCTCACATCCCGGTGTCCGCGGTCACTGCCCCGGGCTGGGCGGGGTATTGGTGGCCAAGCGCAGGATTTCCGAGGGGATGTCCCGTTCCGGCAGCACCACCTGCACCAGCCAGACATGCCCCCTGTCTTCCTTCACCTCCGCCAGCACCGCTTCCAGATGTTCCAGCGTGGCGACGCGGGCGGCCTTGGCGCCCAGGGCGCGGGCGAACTCGGCGTATTCCCACTTCGGGATCTTGTTATAGGCGTTGAAGGGCTGGTCCTCGGTGTATGTGGCCGAGTTGGTCAGCGCCTGCTCGATGCCATAGATGGCGTTCTCCATGATGAAGACGACCGGGTTGCGGCCGTAATGCGCCATGCTGGAAATGGTCTGCGCCACCATCTGGAAGCCGCCGTCGCCGGCGAACACCACCGGCCGGGCGGCGGGGTCAGCCACCGACAGGCCGAACCCGGCGGCCGACGCATAGCCGATGGCGCCCCAAGCCGCCTGGCTGACGAAGCCGTTGGCCCGGTTCACCGGAATGTTGCAGCTGACGTACATGCTGCTGCTTTCGTCCGGCACCAGGGTCATGTCGGCATCCACCCACGTCTCCATGCGCTTGAAGAAACGGGCGTAGGTGACCAGGTCGGGCGGAAAGGGCTTGTAGTCCGGGTCGATGGTGGCGGGGCCTTTGGTGGCCCAGGGCTGGCGCGCCGGCTGGTCCTTCATCGCTTGGCCCAGGGCGGCCAGGAAATCGGCCAGCGGCACATCGCTGTAGGTTGCGGCGCCGATGCGCACCGCGTTGTCGTAGGCCACGATCATGGTGGTGAAATCGGCCTGGACGATGCCCTCGTAATCGTCGGTGATCAGGTCGCCCGTCACCACCAGCAGGTCGGCGTTGGCCACGGTCTGGTACGTCGTGTAGTCCGACGACGGCCCGGTATAGGTGCCGACGAAACCCTCCGCCGTTTCCGCCAGCACGCTCTTGGCCAGCAGGCTGGTGATGTAGGGGAGGCCGGTCTGGTCGCGCAAGTCGCGGAAGGCGTCCTGCAGGCCGTAGCGCTGAAGTTCCACGCCGGCCCAGAACAGGGGCTTGGCCGCGGCGGTGATGCGGGCCGCGGCGGCGGCCGCCGCCTGGGTGACGGAGGTCTGGTCGCGGGGCAGCTTGGGCACGGCCAGCGCCCCCTGCGGCCGGGCGCATTCGGCATCCCACAGGTTGCGCCACAGTTCCAGGTAGACCGGCCGCTTGTAGGCCAGCGCCAGGCCCAGGGCGCGGTCGATCTCCGCCGGGGCGTGCGCCGCGTCGCGGATGATCTCCGCCGCCACGGTGATGTGCTGGTAGGCGTCGCGGTCGGCGCGGTAGTTGCTGGTGGCGTGGTGCAGCAGGATCTTGTAGGTGCGGGCGAAGGGCCGGTCGGTCGACGCGGTTCCCGGACTGCCGGAGATGGCCACCACCGGCAGCCGCTCCACATACGATCCCGCCACCGGGTTGACCAGGGAGAAGGCGCCCACGCCATAGGTCACGGCGGCGCAGCCGATGCCGCGCAGGCGGGTGTAGGCGTCGGCGGCGTAGCCCGCCTCCAGCTCGGACCGGCAGCCCAGGCGGGTCAGGGGCGTGTCCGGATTGCGCGCCGGATCGTCGATGTAGTCGAACCAGCGGGCGACATAGTCGCCGGGCACGGTGAAGACGTCGCGCAAGCCCGCCTCGTGCAAACGTTGGATGAGGTAGTCGCTGACGGTGAAATGGTCGGGCAAGGGGTTCATGGCGGACACCCTCCGGATAGGGGAACGGGGCCGTGGGCGCGATACCCACGGCCGTCGGGCGGGGCGAAGGCGGTTGGCGAAGGCGGGGCTCACGGCCCCAGGATCGTCTCCGGCAGGCCCGTCAGATACGCGGGCCAGGCCAGGTCGAACTTGTCCTGCAGCACGTGTTCGGCCGTCTGCAGGCACCCTTCGACCCAGCCCTGGTTGTTGGAATAGGCCTCGCCGCAGATGTAGACCTTCTCCGCCGTCAGGGGTTGGCGGATCTTGGGCATCAGCAGGTTGTAGCGGAAGCCGGCCTTCCATTCGTGCCAGCCGCCGCCATAGGGGTCGCCCGACCAGTCGTGGTAGATGGCGGAGTAGGGCTGGTCCACGTCCACCAGGCCATGCACCTCCAGGATCTGCTGGTGGGCGCTGGACACCATGGCGTCGGTGGCGACGCATTCGGCCAGCGGCACCACGCGCTGGTCGTCGCCGGTGGCCGCAGCCTCTTCCTTGGCCAGCGGCGTCACGTTCTTCGGCCGGCGGCCGATGAAGGGCGGGCCATGCTCCAGGCCCTTCCAGAAGGGGACGGTGGTGATGTCGTTGTAGGACGCCATCAGCAGGGAACGGGTGTTGCCCTTCTCCCCGCCCGGCTGGTCCTCCTCCGTGCCGAAATAATAGATCTGGCGCACCGGCAGGTCGGTGATGGAGCGGCCGGCCACCAGGTTCATGGCCCGCCACCACGGATAATCATAGGCCAGCAGCAGCTTGAAGGCGTCCTGGATCAGGACGCTGGACAGCATCTCCTTGACGCCCTTCTGGTCCCAGCCTTCCCAGTCGATCAGCTCCAGCGAGCGGCGGGGCAGGCCCAGGATGATGTCGCGGGCGTGCACGATCTCGGGCGGCGCCCCTTCCTTGTCCTTGGTCTCCTCATGCACGCCGCCGAACTCGGTGTTGACCACCCGGCTTTCGGTGACGATGAAGGTCAGCTTGTAATGGCCGTCGGCGTCCTTCTCGATCTTGGCCAGGCGCCGGTTCATGTGGATCTGGGCGCCCTGCTCGGCCGCCTGCTCTGCCAGGGTCAGGGGCAGGCGCTGATAGCCGCCGGTGATGGCGCGGAAGCCGTCGGTGTTGGCGTATTCCGTGGCCGGCAGTTGCGCCACCGCGTTGGCGTTTGCGACGTTGGCGTCATAGCCGCCGGCGTCCTTCATGAACTGATAGGCCTCGGAGCTCAGCGTCTGCGACATCAGGTTCCAGAAGCCGTAGGTGTACAGCGGGTGGCCGTAGACCCGGGTGTCCATCCACTGTTCCAGGGTCAGGTTCTGGTTGTTGGGCACCAGCAGGTTCATGGCGAAGACCTGAAGGTCGTTCACGGTCTTGCCGCGCTCGTTCCAGCTGAGGTTGTAGGGCACCTGCGCGGGGTCGGCCTGTTGCTTCACCAGCAGGTGCTTGCCGCGCAGGTAGAGGATGTTCTCCTTCTCGCCGATGGGCTGGCCGTCGGCGCCCTTCTCGGGATTGCCCATGAGGAAGATGTGGCTGGGCAGGTCCAGCGCCTCGATCAGGTTGCTGACCATGGGCTGGTTGGACGTGGGGTCGTCCTTCTCCGGCACGATGTAGCGCATGCCGCCCAGCTCCGCCGCCACATTGGGCATGCCGGGAAAGGTCTTGGTGTACAGCCGGCCGCCGATGCGGTCGCTGTATTCGAACAGGGCCACGCGCCGCTTGTCTTCCTTCAGGCCCTGCGGGCCCGTCAGGCGCCAGGCGCAATAGGTGCCGGCGACGCCGCCGCCAATCACCGCCACGTCCAGGATCTCGCTCATCCGATATCCTCCCCCCAAGATGGCCCAAGGATGCCGGCCGCACCATGGGGCCGGTGAACCATGGGGGGTAGAATACTCGCTATGCGAGCAATCTAAAAATCAATGCTTCGTTAACGGGTATTGCGCCGCGCATGACCGCTGACGTTCTGGGCGGCGTCGGGCGCCAGCTTCCAGGCGTCGTAGAGGCTGAGCAGCACGGCCGCCCCCATGACCAGGAAGGCGTTGCGGAAATCCGTCAGGTCCGATTGCCCCTGGGGATGGCCGCGCAGGAAGGCGCCCAGGTTCAAGGCCAGCGCCCCCGCCACCACGCCCAGGCCGGACGTCAGCTGGCCCAGCATGGCGGCCAGGGTGTTGGCGGCCGAGACTTCCTCCTTGGGCACATCGGCGAACTGGATGGTGCCGAGCCCCGTGAACTGCATGGAGCGGAACAGGCCGCCCAGGAACAGCACCAGCCCCACCACCGCCTTGGGCGTGTCCGGCGTGAACAGGCCGCAGGCCGCCAGCGACACGGACATCAGCACGCCGTTGACCAGCAGCACCCGGCGGAAGCCGAAGCGGCGCAGCACCTGGTTGGTCACCATCTTCATCGACAGGTTGCCGGCGAAGATGCACAGCACCAGGGTGCCGGACTGGAAGGCATCCATGCCCAGCACCGTCTGGAACAGCAGCGGCGTCAGGAAGGGCACGGTGCCGATGGCCACCCGCTGCACCGACCCGCCCCAGACGGCGATGGCATAGGTCGGCAGGCGCAGGGCGTCCAGCTTGAACAGCGGTGCCGGGTGGCGGCGGCAGTGGCGGACGGTCAGGACCGACAGGGCCAGGCCCAGGGCGATGCCGCCGACGGCCTGCGCCGGCGCCCGCGCGCCCTGGCCCAGCGTGTCCAGACCGAAGACCAGGGCCACCAGCGCGGCACCCGACAGCAGGAAGCCTTTCACATCCAGGGGCCGCGTGTCGGCCGGGCGCTCGTTGGGCACCCAGGCGACGGTCATGGCCAGGGCCGCCAGGCCCAGGGGCAGGTTCAGGAAAAAGATCCAGGGCCAGTCGGCATAGGTGACGATGAAGCCGCCCAGCGGCGGGCCCAGCACCGGCGCCACCAGGCCGGGCCACACGGTGGTGCCGATGGCCCGCATCAGGTCCTTCTTCTCCGTGATGCGCAGGATGATCAGGCGCCCCACCGGCACCATGGCCGCCCCGCCCAGCCCCTGCAGCACCCGGGCGGCGGTGAAGGTCCAAAGGGTGGGACTGAGGCCGCACAGCAGGGACGACAGGGTGAACAGGGCGATGGCGCCGCCGAACACGGTGCGCGGCCCCATCCGGTCGGCCACCCAGCCGCTGATGGGGATGAAGACCGCCAGCGCCAGCAGATAGGCCGTCATGCCGATGTTCATGTCCACCGGCGCCACGCCGAAGGACCGCGCCATCCGCGGCATGGCGGTGGCGATGACCGTGCCGTCCAGCAGTTCCATGAAAAAGGCGCCGGCGACCAGATAGGTGACGGCGCGGGCGTGGCGTGCGGGGGCGGTGGTGTCAGGCATGGGGCGCGGGATGTGGAGGCGGGGCGACGGGGCGACTATGGCGTGCCGCCCCGCCCCCCGTCTCACGCTTTTAGGTCACCCCACCTTCCAGGCCATGGTGCCCTTGGGCGCCTTGTACCAACCGGGGTCGCGATAATCGGCGGCCACCTCGTCGCGCACCTTGATCACCGTCACCATGCCGCCCATGTCCAGGCCACCATAGGGTCCGGTGCCGGTCATCATGGGCGGTGTGTTGGCCGGGCCGGGCATCATGCCGGTCATGGCCCCCATGTCGCCCATGCCGCCGCCGCCCATGGGCATGTAGCCTGGCAGTTGCGCGCCCAGGCGCTGGGCCACCTCGCCCTGGCTGACGCCCAGGAAGTTGGGGATGTCGTGGCCCATGGTGTTCATGGCGTGGTGGGTCTTGTGGCAGTGGAAGGCCCAGTCGCCCGGGTTGTCGGCCACGAACTCCACCGTGCGGGTGCTGCCCACCGGTACCTGGATGGTGGTCTCAGGCCAGCGGGCGCCCTCCGGGATCATGCCGCCGTCGGTGCCCGTCACCCACATGTGGTGGCCATGGATGTGCATGGGATGCTCGTGCATGGACACGTTGCCGATGCGCAGGCGCACCCGCTGCCCCGTCTTGACCACCAGGTGTTCCACGGCGGGAAAGACCCGGCCGTTGATGGTCCAGGTGTCGTGTTCCAGCATCACCGCCGGGTCGGGGCGCGAGGTGCCCGGGTGCATGGCCCAGGCGTGCAGCATCATGGTGTAGTCGCGGTCGACCTGGCCGATGCCGGCGTCCTTGGGGTGGATGATGAACATGCCCATCATGCCCACAGCCATCTGCACCATCTCGTCGAAATGCGGATGGTACATCTGGGTCCCGTGCTGGCGCAGGGTGAACTCATAGGCCCAGGTCTCCCCCGGTGGGATGGGCGGCGCGGACAGGCCGCTGACCCCGTCCATGCCGGAGGGCAGCAGCACGCCGTGCCAGTGGATGCTGGTGGGCTCCGGCAGCTTGTTGGTGACCAGGATGCGCACCCGGTCGCCCTCCACCGCCTCGATGGTGGGGCCGGGGCTGCTGCCGTTGTAGCCCCAGACCTTGACCTTGAAGCCGGGCGCGAACTCCTGCTCGAACTCATGCGCCGTCAGGTGGAATTCCTTGACCCCGTCCTTGAGGACGAAGGGCAGGGTGCCGCCGTTCAGGGTGATGGTGGCCGGGCGGTCGGTGCCGGGCACAAGTTTGGGCGGACGGGGCGGGGTGACCGACGCCGCCACCGTCTTGCGATCCATGGACATGGTCCGGGATGGGGTGCCGGATACGGTGCCGGGAGGGGTGGGCGCCGGCGTGGCCGGGGCCGTATGGTGCGCGTGGTCCTGTGCGGCGGCGGGGGTTCCCCGCAACAGGGCGCCGGCCCCGCCCAGCAGGGCGGCGGACTTCAGCAGCTGGCGACGGCCCCAGGGAAGATAGGTGGTCATGACGGGCCTCCCGGCTGGGGCGCTTCGTTGGGGGTGGGTTGGGAAACGGTCTGCCGTCCACCGGCCAGGCGGATCAGGTCGCCGTCCGCCAGCCAATAGTCGCGCACGGCGGCGATGTAGCGGCGATAGGCCGTCAGGCGGGCCTGCCGCGCGGCCATGACCTCGAACGGGCTGGTCAGCATGTAGTTGTATTCGGCCATGCCCAGGCGGACCAACCGGTCCTGCAGGGGCAGGACGGTGTGCAGGTAATGGTCCGCCAGGTCGCGGGCGCGCACCAGGCGGTCGCGGGCCTCCCGCGCCTCCGACCGCAGGTCCACGGCCAGTTGCAGGGTGCGCCGCGCCTCCTGCCGGTACTCCGCTTCCGCCTTGGCCACGGCCGGCTGGCCCTGATCGAACAGGGGCAGGGCCAGGGTCAGGGACGGGCCGATGACCAGGGACCGATCGGTCTCCCGCTCCCCGGCCACACCCAACTCCCCCTCCGTCCAAAGGCGGCTGGCGTCGGCCAGGCCTAGGGCCGACGCCTTGGCGGCGGTCGCGCGCCGGGCGGCGTCCAGCTTCAGGTTGCCGGCGATGACGGCGCTTTCCACGGTGGCCAGCCCGGGCTGTTCGGGGGGCAGGGGCGGCAGGTCGCCGGCCACGCTCCACTCGGCCTGCGGGCCCCACAGGCCCATCAGCCGGGTCAGCGTTTCCCGCGTGGCGGTGACCTCGGCGGCGGCCTCCATGTTTTCCACCCGGGTTTCCTCCAGGGCGGCCTGTTCGGTGGCCAGGCGACGGTCGCTGACGTTGCCGGCCTGGTGCAGGCGGACCATCAGGTCATAGGCCGCCTGCGCCGCGTCCAGCGCTTGGGCCAGGGTCTGCGCCTCCTCCAGCGCCGCGCGGTGGCGCAGGTAGGCGGCCCGGGTCTCGGCCGCCAGGTCCACCACCTCGGCGCTGACGGTCAGCTTCACCTGCTCGAACCGGTCCGCCGCCACCTGTCGCCGGGCGGGCAGCCACAGCAGGTCCAGGAAATTGGCGACGACGCTGAATTCCAGCTTCGGCGGCTCCGCCCCCTTGGTGGGAAACTCGGTGGCCAGGGACAGGATCGGGTTGCGCAACAGGCCCGCCTGCACCAGGTCGGCCTGGGCCACGCCCAGATCCTCATAGGTCGCCTGCAGGCCGGGGTTGTTCAGCAGCGCCACCTGCACCGCGCCGTCGGCGGTCAGCGGCCGGGCCAGCAGGGCGGCCACCGCCTGGGCGGCCTGGGCGTCGGCGGCGGCATCGCGGTTCCAGGAGACGCGCTGGGGCACGCGGGCCTCCAGCCGCTTCTGCACATCGGGGAAGCCGGCCTCGGGCGGGACGGTGGCGCAGCCCGCCAAGGCGCCGGCCATCATCAGCGGCGTCAGCCATTTCAGTAAGATCATGGCGTGCTCCCGTGGTGGGAACCATGGCTCATGCCGGGGTCCATGCCGGGCATGGCCGGCATGGGGGCCGCGTCCGGGGCGGGCACCGCCAGGGTGGGTGGGACGGGCCGGGTCCAGGGTGTCACGGGGGCGCTGGCGTCGGCGGCGCCAGGTCCCGGCGGAAAGGCGGCGGGCGCCACGGGGGCGCAGCCCGCCACGGTCGCCAGCAGGGCGACGCGCGCGAGGAAGGGGGGCATGGGAAGCTCGGATATTGGGCAAACCGGTCGCGGGGGAAGGCGCGGGGGCCCCGTCGGGGCGCCCGGGCTTCAGGCGATGCGGTTCGGTCTGGGCGGTCCCAGGGCGGGCGCCAGGGCCAAGCCCGCCCCACGGCTATCGCGGGCGGGCAGCAGCGCCAGCGGTGCCGCGGTACGTACCGCGCCCGGCAGGGTGGACGGGACCAGCAGTCCGGCGCAGCCCGTGGCACAGCCCGCCATTCCGCCGGCGCAGCAGCAATCCGCCGTCTCATGGCAGTCATGGACGGCGGTCGCGACGGGGTGTCGGGCGGGGGTACCGGCGGGGGCGGTGGATGCGGCCACCGTGATGGCCTGCCCGCACTCATGCGCCCGCGCGGGCGCCGACCAGCCCGTGACCAGGGTCACGAGGGCAAGGAACGCCAGCAAGGGAAGCAGGGGCAGCCGGATCATGCCGCCGACTATACCGCCCTGGCCGGCGCCGACAAGGGGGCAGAACCAGGATGGGGGATGGGGCGCGGAAATGATTGGGGGCCTGGGCGTCGCCGCCCGGCCCCCAATGGGTAACCACGGGCGCCCAGTCGGGCGCTCAGTGGCGGACGTGCTCGGCCTTGCCCTTGCGCTTGGTCGAGGCCATGTCGTGCAGCTCCTTCTCGCTCATGGATTTCTCCATGGAGCGGGAGGCGCCCTTCAACTCGCTTTTCTTGATGTCGCCGCGCTTGGCGGCCAGCGCCGCGCCGGCGGCTTTCTGCTGGGACTGGGATTTGGCGGGCATGGATGTCCTCCATTTTCTGGGTTGGCGTTTGCCGGGTGGGTTACCGGGTGGGTTAGAGGCCGATGGTGGTCTCCATCTGCCGGGTGCCGGCGGCCAGGGGTGACGCCACCGGCGGTGCGTCGGCCGGCGCCGGGTTGGTGACATCCGCCTCCTGGTCCTCGCGCAGCAGCGTGCCGCCCCAATAGACGGCGATGAGGATGGCGTAGAGGGTGATCATCGCGGCCACGGCGCCAAAGGTGGCGAACAGCATCGTGTGCAGGAAGACCGGGGCGCTGGCGGGCACGCCCAGCCCGCCGAAGAAGAACGCGCCCATGACGGCGCCGATGGCGCCCAGCAGGGCCTCCACCGTGAAGAACCCCGGCCGGCCGTTGACGATCCTGCCGCAGACCAGGCCCAAGACCACGCCCAAGACCACGCCCAGGCCGACGCAGAATAACAGCTGCATGACGATGTCCCTTCATCTCATCGACGCCCGGGGCGTTGGGCCCCGGCGTCACCCCCGGGGGACCTGTCCGTCCCACGGTCGTCTGTCCTTGGCGTCGGGACGGGGCATGGGGTGGCGAGGATCGGGGCGTTGGGCCCGGCCTTGGGGCTGGGCCATCTTTGTGCAGTCTAAATCAGGCCCCGCCGCCTTTGTTCCCCGCCTATGGTCCGACCGCCTTTCGCCAGGGCGCGCTTCGGCCAAAGCTTCGCTGCCGCGACCAAAGTCCTAGGCGGGTCCGGATGGGCTAAGTCGGAACAATTGGTTGCTGGCGGGGTTGAGTTCGTCAGCGATTCAACACGCGAACCCTGTTCAGGAGGCCCCTCATGATCGGAACCGTCTTGTTGGTTATTTTGATCCTGTTGTTGATCGGCGCCCTGCCCAGCTGGCCCTACAGCAGCGGCTGGGGGTATGGCCCCAGCGGCTTGCTGGGCCTGGTGCTGATCGTCGTGCTGGTCCTGGTGCTGACAGGCAACGCCTGACGCCCGACCTTCGCACTCCCTGTCCCACGCCAATCGACGGAGGACAAGATGACGAGCCAGGACATGGGTCGCCTTCTGGGCGACGTTTCCAGCCACTTCGAACGGCCGCACGACATCGTCGTGTCGGACCAATACACCCGCGAGCAGAAGATTTAGCTGCTGCAGCATTGGGAACATGACCTGCAGCTGCTGATGGTCGCGTCGGAGGAGAGCATGACCGGCGGCACCCCCGGCCAGACCGCCGAGCAGATGAAGGCGGTCTGCGACGCGCTGTCGGCCCTGGGTGGGCTTGAGCGTCCGTCCGGCCCGGGCAAGGTGGGATAGCGCCGCCCTCCAGTCAGAGGTACCCCGCTGCGGACCAAACGGTGGAACAAATCATCGCCGGCCCGGGTTTCACATCATCATTCCAATTCCGGAGACGATAAGGAGATCAGTCCCATGGCGAGCATGAGCATCGACGACGTGACCGGTAAGGCCTCGGACATCGCGGCGGATACCGCCGCCGCCGCGAGCCGGGCTGGCCGCACCGCCTACGACGCCCTGCGCGAAGGCGCCTACGCCGCGGCCGATTTGGCCAAGGCCAAGGGCGACGTCGCGGTGCAGGAGGTGAGCACCCGCGTGGCGGCGCGGCCCCTGACCGCCATCGCGCTGGCTGGTGCCGCCGGCTTCATCCTGGCCCGGCTGTGCAGCCGGTGACCCCCAGATGGTTGGGAACGGCCCCGGTGTTCCGGGGCCGTTCCCGCCGTTTGCCTTCCTTGCAATCCCCCTGGTAAGTCCTAACCTTATGGGGCGTTGCGCGTTTTGGCGCGATTACGCGTAGTCCGTGCAATACAAGGCATCGCCGGCATGATCCAGTCGTCCGCAGGGGCATCACGCGGGGCTGGCCGCTGGCCTTTCCAATCGGGGCTATTCCTACCAGGGGGACTTCGCCTGTGCCTTTCGCCGTTCCGGTACCCGCCCATCCGGTACCCGCTGACGCCGCGTCGCCGGTGCAGCCCGCTCTGTCGTTGCCGGGCCGCCACCGCCCGGCCGATGCCCAGGCGCGTTACCGCGCCGTTCGCCAGGAAACGCTGGACCGCACCCGGGGCCTGACGGCGGAGGACCAGACGCTGCAGTCCATGCCGGACGCCAGCCCCACCAAATGGCATCTGGCCCACACCACCTGGTTTTTCGAAACCTTCCTGCTGGCTGCGCTGGTGCCGGGCTACCAGCCTTTCGATCCCAGTTTCCGCTACCTCTTCAACTCCTATTACGAGGGCGTGGGCGAGCGTTGGCCCCGCCCCGCGCGCGGGCTGCTGTCCCGTCCCACGGTGGCGCAGGTGCTGGGCTATCGCGCTCATGTCGATCGCGCCATGGACGCCTGGCTGGCGGGGGGGCGGCCGGGGGTGTGGACGGTCGCGCCGCCGCCCTGTTGGAACTGGGCTTGCAGCATGAGCAGCAGCACCAGGAACTGATCATCACCGACATCAAGCACGCCCTGTTGCTGCATCCCTTTCCCGCGGCCGTCTTCCCGGCGCCGGCCACGCCGGCGCTGACGGCGGCGGAGATCGTCTGGCGCGGCGTGCCCGCCGGCCTCTACGCCATCGGCGCCACGGGGCAGGAGGACTTCATCTTCGACAACGAGGGCCCCCGCCATAAGGTTTGGCTGGAGGCGTTCGAGATCGCGGACCGTGTGGTCACCAACGCCGAGTATCTCGACTTCATCGCCGACGGCGGCTATCGCCGTCCGGACCTGTGGCTGTCCGACGGTTGGGCCACCGTGCAGGCCCAGGGCTGGCAGGCGCCCCTGTACTGGCAGCGGGCGGAGGACGGCGAGTGGCAGGTGAAGACCCTGTCCGGCGTTCGCCCCATCGATCCCAATGATCCGGTCTGTCATGTCAGCCAATATGAGGCGGACGCCTACGCCAAGTGGGCCGAGGCCCGCTGGCCGGGCGCCCGCCTGCCCACCGAGGCGGAGTGGGAGATCGCGGCGGGCGAACCGGGCCAGCGGCCCGGCGACGACGGCAGTTTCCACGCCCATACCGTGGCCGGCTTCTACGGCGACGTCTGGGAATGGACGGCCAGCGCCTACACCGGCTATCCCGGTTACCGCCCGCCCGACGGCGCCATCGGCGAATACAACGGCAAGTTCATGAGCGGCCAGATGGTGTTGCGCGGTGGATCCCGCGCCACCCCGGCCGGCCATGTGCGCAAGACCTACCGCAATTTCTTCCCGCCGGCCGCGCGCTGGCAATTCTCCGGCATTCGACTTGCGAGGACGACGCCATGACCGTGACGGACGTGATCGATCGTGTGAGCTTCATGGATTTCGAGCCGGCCACGGCCAGCTTCCGCGATGATGTGCTGGCGGGCCTGTCCCACCCCATCCGTCGCATCCCCTGCAAATACCTGTACGATGCGGCCGGCGCCGCCCTGTTCGAGCGCATCTGCGAGCTGCCGGAGTATTATCCGACGCGCACGGAGCTGGCCATGCTGCGGCACCTGGGGCCGGAGATCGCCGCCCTGGCGGGGCCGGAGGCGCAGGTGGTGGAGTTCGGCACCGGCGACGGCCGCAAGAGCCGCCTGTTGCTGAACGCGCTGGATCGTCCGGCCTCCTACGTGTCCATCGACATCTCCCGCGATCAGCTGATCCGCGAGGCGGCTGCCCTGGCCCTGGACATGCCGCGGATCGAGGTGGTGGCCGTCTGCGGCGACTACACCCAGCAGACCCTGTCGCTGCCCACCGTGGGCCGGCGCCGCGTGGGCTTCTTCCCCGGGTCGACCATCGGCAACCTGACGCCGGTGGCGGCCACCGCCTTCCTGGCGCGCTGCGCCAACATGCTGCCGGGTGGCGCCATGCTGGTGGGCGTGGATATCCCCAAGGACATCGCGGTGGTGGAGGCCGCCTATAACGACAGCGCGGGCGTCACCGCCGCCTTCTCCCTCAACCTGCTGGCCCGCATCAACCGCGAGCTGGGCGGCACCTTCGACCTGTCCGGCTTCCGCCACTACGCCTATTTCAACGAGGACCAGTCGAAGATAGAGATCTTCCTCATCAGCCAGCGCGAGCAGCGCGCCGCCGTCGCCGGCCGCTTCTTCCACTTCCGCGCCGGCGAGCGCATCCACATCGAGGATTCCTACAAGCTGGCGCCCGCCACCTTCCAGAACATGGCCCGGGCCGCGGGGTTCGAGCCCACCCAGGTGTGGGTGGACCCGGACGGCCTGTTCAGCCTGCACTGGCTGCTGGCGCCGCTGTAAGCGGAGGGGAACCGGTGGACAAATGCGCTCCCGCCAGGGAAGCTCCGGTCGGGGAGTGAACGGCCTGGAAGGAAGGGCGATGGCGTTGGGCATTACCGGTTCCCGATCGCGCGGGGCGACCGCGTGGTAGGCGGCGATCTCTGGCTGGTCCTGGCGGCGGGCGGCTGCATCGTCCTGGCCGTGGTCCTCATCATACGGCTGAAGCTGCACCCCTTCCTGGCGCTGCTGTGCGCGGCGCTGGCCCTGGCGGTGGCGCGCGGCATGGCGCCGGACCGCGCCTTGGCCGCTCTGCAGAAGGGCTTTGGCGACATCATGGGCGGCGCGGGCCTGGTGGTGGCCCTGGGCCTCACCCTGGGCGCCATGCTCAAGGTTTCCGGCGCCGCGGCCGTCCTGGCCAATGCCACGGTGGGGGCGGTGGGACCGCGCTTGCGGCCCTGGGGCTGTTTGCTGGCCTCCCTGATCCTGGGTTTGCCCCTGTTCTTCGAAACGGGCGTCGTCCTGCTGCTGCCCATCATCGCGGCCCTGCCGCTCACCGACGACCGGGGCGGGCGGCAGCGCCTGCTGCTCATGCTGCCGGCGTTGGCCGGCCTGTCGGTGCTGCACGCCCTGGTCCCGCCGCACCCCGGGCCCATCATCGCGGTGGACCAGTTGGGAGCCGGTGTGGGGCCTACCCTCATGCTGGGCGTGCTGTTGGGCCTGCCCATCGCCGTGCTGGCCGGGCCGGTGTTCGCGGGCTTGGTCACGCCCCATGTCGCGGCCGGGGATGGCACCCGGGCCGAGACGCCCGCCGAGATCTCCCATGGTCCGCTGCCCTCACCCTGGACGGCGCTGGCTGTCATCCTGCTGCCGGTGGTGCTGATCGCCGCCAAGGCGGTGCCGGCGCTGAGCCATGGGCCTGTGCTGTCCCTGCTGGGCGCCCCGCCGGTGGCCCTGCTGCTGGCCAACCTGGTGGCCTTGGCCGCCTTCTTCGGCCCCGGAACGGGCGCCGGAGGAACAGGGGGTGGGGGAAAGCCGGTCGATTGGGACGCGCTGTGGCACGAGGCCATGGCTCCGGCGGCCAGCATCCTGCTCAGCATCGCCGGCGGCGGCGCCTTCAAGCAGGTGCTGGTGGAGGCCGGGCTGGCCGACACGCTGGCGCGCTTCGCCCAGCAGGGGGCGGTGTCGCCCATCCTGCTGGCCTGGGGCATCGCCGTGATGATCCGCCTGGCCACGGGCTCGGCCACCGTCGCCACCATCACAGCCTCAGGTGCCTTGACTTCGGTCGCGGCCACGTCCGGCGTGGCGCCGGAATGGCTGGTGCTGGCGGTGGGCGCCGGCTCGCTGTTCTTCTCCCACGTCAACGACCCGGGCTTCTGGCTGGTGAAGAACTACCTGGGCCTCAGCACGGCCGACACGCTGAAGACCTGGTCGGTGATGGAAACCATCGTCTCCGTCACCGGCCTGATCCTGGTGCTGGCCGCCAGCCACCTGTTCTGATCTTGGGCCCCAAAAAGCCAATAGCGTGGGAGCCTTCCCGCGCTATTGGTAGCCCGCGACCGCGGGCGCCGGAGCTTTCCGGGGAGCGTAGCGGACTGGAAAGCGAGGAAGGCAAGGGCCCGGATGGGCCCGCCCGGCGCCTGAGGGAAAAACCTAAGCCGCCAGACCGTACCGCTTGAGCAGCGCGTCGTTCTCCGGCTCGCGGCCCCGGAAGGCGATATAGCTGTCCAGCGCGGGGCGGGAGGAGCCCACGGCCAGGACCTGGGCGCGGAAGGCCTCGCCGGCCACCGCCCTGTCGCCCTCCAGGAACTTGCCGAAGCCGTCCAGCGACAGCCGTTCCGCCCACAGATAGCTGTAGTAGCCGGCGGCGTAGCCCCCGGCGAAGATGTGGGTGAAGGCGTGGGCGAAGCGGTGCCATTCCGGCGGGGTCAGCACCGCCACCTCCGCCCGCACCCGCTCCAGCAAGGCCTGGACGCCGGCGGCATCGGTGATCCCGGCGTCCAGGTGCATCTGCAGGTCGAACAGGGCGAACTCCACCTGGCGCAGCAGCGCCAGCGCCGCCTGGAAGCGCTGGGCCCCCAGCATGGCGTCGAACAGCGCGTCGGGCAGGGGCTCCCCGGTGTCGACATGGCCGGACATGGAGCGCAGCACCTGCCGGTCCCAGGCGAAGTTCTCCAGCAGCTGGCTGGGCAGTTCCACCGCGTCCCACTCAAAGCCGGTGACGCCGCTGATGGAGGGGTAGTCGACTTCGCTCAGCACATGGTGCAGGCAGTGCCCCATCTCATGTAGCAGGGTCAGCACGTCGCCATGGCTCAACAGGCTGGGCTTGCCCCCCGCCGGCGGGGCGAAGTTGCAGTTGAGGTAGGCGACAGGCAGTTGCGTCCCGTCTTGCCGCTTCAGGCGGGCGCGGCACACCGCCATCCAGGCGCCGCCCTTCTTGCCGGTGCGGGCGAACAGGTCCATGTACAGCCCGGCGAAGGGCACGCCATCGCGCGACAGGGTGTAGTAGCGCACGTCCTTGTGCCAGACGCGGGTGCCCGGCTCTTCCGTCAGGGTGATGCCGAAGACGTCGCGCAGCAGGGCCAGCAGGCCGTCCAGCACGCGGGGCAGGGGGAAGTAGGTCTTGATCTTCTGGTCGTCGACGCTGTGCAGCGCCTGGCGCAGCTTCTCCGCCACATAGCCGTTGTCCCAGGGCTCCAGCGCGTCGATGCCCAGCGTGTCGCGGGCGAAGGCCTCCAGCTGCGCCTTGTCGGCCAGGGCCGGTTCACGGGCCCGGCGGGCCAGGTCGCGGAGGAAGTCCACGACCTCGGCACCTGAGCGCGCCATCTTGGTGGCCAGCGACAGGTCGACCGGGTCCTTGAAGCCCAGCAGCGCGGCCGCCTCGCGCCGCAGGGCCAGGATGGCGCCCATGCGGTCGCTGTTGTCCAAGGTCTCCGGCCCGTTTTTCTGGTCGAGGGGACCCTGGTCGGAGGCGCGGGTGCCATAGGCGCGGTAGACGCGGGCGCGCAGGTCGCGGTTGTCGGCATAGGTCAGGATGGCGCGCACCGAGGGCTGGTGCAGGGTGACGGCCCAGCCATCCAGGTTACGCGCCGCCGCCAGGCTGGCCAGCATGGCCTTGTCGGCCTCGGGCACGCCGGCCAGCAGGGCCTCGTCCGTGATGTGCTCCACCCAGGCCTCGGTCGCGTCGAGCACGGCGCTGCTGTAGGCGGTCTGCAGGCGGCCCAGCTCCACCTGCAGGGCGGCGAAGCGCTCCCGCTCGGCCGGCGGCAGGGCCACGCCGCCCAGCTTGAAGTTGCGCAGGCTCAGCTCCACCAGGCGCCGCTCCGTCGCGCCCAGGACGGACGTGTCCACGGCGGCGTAGGCGGCGTAAAGGTCGGGGTTCTGCGCGACGGAGGAGGAATAGCCGATCAGCCGCTCCAGGGCCGTGGCATGGGCGGCGCGCAGCTCGGGCGTGTCGGCCACGCTGTGCAGGTGGCTGACCGTGGCCCACAGGTCGGACAGGTCGGCCTCAGCCTGTTCCATGGCGCGGCAGACGGCGTCGAAGCCACGGTCGCTTCCCTTGATGACGGCCTGGACCACGGCGTCATGCCGGGCGATGGCGGCCTCCAGCGCCGGGCCCACATGCTCCGGCTTCACCGCGTCGAAGGCGGGCAGGCCGGTTGTGGCCAGCAGGGGGTTGTCAGCGGCGGCGTCGGTGTTGGTGGGCGGGGTGCTCATGGGGGCGCTCAAGTCCTTGGTCTGGGCGTGCCGGTTTCAGCTCCACCGTCCCATATGGGATGCCCATCGCGCAATTATGAGAGGGCACGGCGGGCGCGGCGGCGCACCCGTGATGTGCCGCATCCTGTGGCGGGAATCTATGCGGATGAGCCCGCGCACGGATGGATGCCGCCGCCTATCATTTCCAGGCGATCCCAGGGGGCGACGTCACGCCCGGCCCCCCTAATTCTCCCGCACGGGGTACCCATGACGCGTCAGTCGACAGGGGGGCGGTCAGGCGCCACGGTTTCCCCTTCATCAGGGAATGGTGGAAAACGGTTTGAGAAACCGGCACTTTCCCCATTAACCAAGGTGGGACGGGGGACGTCCCGGAAAAGGCAGTACGTGGTGGGTTCCGGCCTGGAGACGGAAATGATGGATCAGCGAGGGTTCGCCGCGCGGATGGCGGCGGGCTGGGCCGGTCTATGACGGGCGGGTCCGCGCATCGCGTCCTGCTGGTCGAGGATTCGCCGACGCAGGCCCTGCAATTGCAGATGATGCTGGAACGCCAGGGATGGTCCGTCACCGTTTGTGGCGACGCCGAAAGCTCGCTTGAGCAGCTGGGCCGGGAAATGCCCGACCTGGCCATCGTCGATTACCACCTGCCACGCATGAACGGGGACGAATTCGTGCGCCGCGTGCGCATGGACATGCGCACCCGCGGCCTGTCCGTCCTGATGCTGACCGACAGCCACGCCGCCGACCGGGAACGCCAGGGGTATGATAGCGGCGCTGACGCCTATGTGCCCAAGTCGGTCGACACCGACATCCTGCTGAGCCGGGTGGGCGCCCTGCTGCGCAAGACCACGGCGGCGGCGGTCCAGGCGCCGGTCGACATCCGGCAGAGCCGCCTGCTGGTGGTGGACGACAGCCCCACCTACCTGTTTTTCATCACCGCCCAGTTGCAGGAGGACGGGCACGAGGTGATCGGCGTCTCCAGCGGGCGCGAGGCGCTGGCCCGCATGGCCGAGGAGAAGTTCGACTGCGTCGTGGTCGACCTGGTCATGCCCGAGATGAGCGGCACGGAGCTGTGCCAGCACCTGGACCGGATGCGCCGCCAGCATGACCGCCTGTTCCAGATCATCATCCTGACCTCCCGCGACAACAAGGAGGACATGATGCGCGGCCTGGAGGCGGGGGCCGACGACTTCGTGGGCAAGGCCGGCGAGAGCGAAATCCTGAAGGCCCGCATCCGCGCCCTGCTGCGCCGCAAGTTCCTGCATGAGGAGAACCTGCGCATCAGCGGCGAATTCCGGGACAAGGAATTGGAGCTGGAGCGCACGCGCGACGAACGGCGCATCGCCCAGGAGCGCGCCGCCATGACGGAGGCGCTGGAACGGTCGCACGCCGAGCTGGCGCAGGCGTACCAGGAGCTGCAGGGCACGCAGGCGCAGTTGGTGCAGGCGGCCAAGATGGCCTCGCTGGGCGCGCTGGTGGCCGGCATCGCGCATGAGCTGAACAACCCGCTGGCCTTCGTCGGCAACCACCTGGGCACCGTGCTGCGCTGCCTGGAGACCATCACGCCGGAGGTGCAGGGCCACCTCTCGGACAAGGGCGCCCGCGACCTGGACAAGATGCGCCAACGGCTGGACGCCATGCGCCTGGGCATCGACCGGGTGGAAAACCTGGTGGTGAAGCTGCGCACCTTCTCCCGCCTGGACGAGGCCGAGGTGAAGGAGGTGGAGATCGAGGACAGCCTGGAATCGGTGCTGACCCTGCTGCAGCACAAGCTGTCGGACCGGATCACGGTGGAGCGGCGGTATGAGGGACCCAAGCGCATCACCTGCCAGCCGGGGCCGCTGAACCAGGTGCTGATGAACGTGGTGGGCAACGCCATCGACGCCATCGAGGGGGCGGGCACCATCACCCTGGCGACGGGCCGGAACGGGGGCATGTTCCGCCTGTCCGTGCGGGATACGGGCCACGGCATCCCGGCCGCCATCCGCGACCGCATCTGCGAGCCCTTCTTCACCACCAAGCCGGTGGGCTCAGGCACTGGCCTTGGCCTTTCCATTTCCTATAGCATCATCCAACGCCACCGGGGGCGGTTGGAATTCCATAGTGAAGAGGGGCGGGGTACAGAGGTGGTGATCGAGATCCCCATGGACGGGGCGTCCGCCGGCGCGCCGCCCTTGCCTGGCCCTGTGCAAACGGCGCATGCGATGCCGGGGGAAGCATGATGCCGGGGGAACCATGATGATCGCCCAGGAACTGCCCACCGTCATGGTGGTCGACGATGAGCCGGAGGTGCTGATGGCCGTCGCCGACGCGCTGGAGGACGAGTTCAACGTCCTGACCAGCACGTCGCCGCTGAAGGCGCGGGCCATGCTGGAGGGGGACGACATCGCCCCCCTGGTCATCATCTCCGACCAGCGCATGCCGGGCGTCGCCGGCCATGAATTCCTGCGCTGGGCGCGCGAGCTGTCGGACGCCACCCGTGTGCTGATCACCGGCTACACCGACATCGACGCCCTGGGCGCCGCCGTCAACGCCGGCCAGATTTTCGGCTACCTGCCCAAGCCGTGGACCACCGACCGGCTACGCCGCCTGATTCGCGAGGCGGCGGAGCATTGCGCCGTCCGCCGCGCCCTGGCGGAGGAGCGCCGGCTGCTGTCGCACCTGATGAACAGCGTGCCGGACCCCATTTCCTTCAAGGACAGGAACCTGCGCTACCTGCGCAGCAACGTGGCCCATGCGAAGGCCCTGGGGATGGACAATCCCGACGACCTGATCGGCCGCACGGACCAGGAGATCGGGGCCGAGGGGGCCGCACGCCGCGAGGCGGCGGATCAGGCGGCCCTGGTGGCCGGCATCACGACCACCGACATCCAGCAGGACGTGCCCGCTTTGGCGGGGACGGGGGCGGGGGCGCCGGGGCGCCGGCGGTGGTACTCGGTCGTGCGCTCCACCTTCAAGGACGGCGAGGGGGCGACCGAGGGCCTGGTCACCATCGCCCGCGACATCACCGCCGCGAAGGAGGCCGAGCAGGCCTTGAGCGAGGCGCACGCCACGCTGGAGCGCCGGGTGGCGGAGCGGACGGAGGATCTGGCGGCCACGGCCCGCGACCTGCTGGCCGCGCGCAAGGCGGCCGACATGGCCAACGAGGCCAAGTCGCGCTATCTGGCCACCGTGGCGCATGAGCTGCGCACGCCGCTGACGGGTGTCATCGGCTTTTCCGAACTGCTGCTGCGCGGCGGCGTCAGTCCGGGGGAATGGCACCGCCTGCTGACCTTGCAGGCGGAGGCGGGGCGCACCCTGCTGGGCCTGCTGGACGACATCCTGGATCTGTCCAAGATCGAGGCCGGTCGCCTGACCCTGGAAAACCTGCCCCTGGACTTCCGCACGCTGGTGGACGACTGCATCGCCCTGGTGCGGCCCTCGGCCACCGGCAAGGGCCTGGCGTTCAGCGCCGCCGTGACCAGCGCCCTGCCGGCCAAGATCATGGGCGATCCCACCCGGCTGCGCCAGGTGGTGCTGAACCTGCTGACCAACGCCGTGAAATTCACCCCGGCCGGCAGCGTCAGCCTGACGGCGGAAGTGTTGCCGCCGCCGCCCGGCCAGGGGGGCGAGCCGTCGCGCCTGCGGGTGTCCGTGACCGACACCGGCATCGGCATCCCGCCGGAGCGGCTGTCCGGCCTGTTCGAGGAATTCAGCCAGGTGGACGAGACCACGGCCCGCCGGTTCGGCGGCACGGGTCTGGGCCTGGCCATCTGCCGCCGCCTGGTGGAGCACATGGACGGGCGCATCGGCGTGGACAGCGCGTCCAGCCAGGGCAGCCGCTTCTGGTTCGAATTGCCCTTGGCCGTGCCGGCGGAAGAGGCGGCGGCGCTGCCGCCGCTCACCGACACCGCGGCCCAGGCCCCGCCGGGCCGCGCCAGGGGCGGCCGCCGCATCCTGCTGGTGGAGGATGACCGGTCCACCCAGAATCCTCGTGTCCACCATCCTGCGCGGCGTGGGACATGAGGTGGAGATCGTGGACAACGGTGCCGCCGCGGTGCGGGCGGTGGACACGGGCACCTACGATCTGGTGTTCATGGACATGCATATGCCCATCATGGGCGGGCTGGAGGCCACGACGCGGATTCGCGCCCTGCCGCGCACGCCCGACCGGCCGCTGCCGCCCCTGGTGGTGCTGACCGCCGGGGTCACGGCGGAGGAGCGGGAACGCTGCCGCGCCGTGGGCCTGGAAGTTTTCCTCAGCAAGCCCGTCGACCTGGAAATGCTGCTGCTGACCGCCGCCACGGTGGGGTTGCCGGATGGGGAAGGGGACGCCCATGGTTGAGCGGGGCTTGACCTCGGGCCCCGCCACGAAGGAAGGCGCCAGCGCCTTCCTTCTGCGTTTCGATCTGGACGGCCAGGCCTATGGCCTGCCGTTGGCCATGGTGGAGCGCGCGGTGCGGGCCGTGGCGGTGACGCCCCTGCCCGGCGCGCCGGGGCTGGTACGCGGCGTCATCAACCTGCAGGGCCAGGTGGTGCCGGTCATGGACGTGCGGCGCCGCTTCGGCCTGGACAGCCGCCCCCTGTCGCTGAGCGACCACATGATCGTGGCGCGTGGCCTGCGCCGCACCGTCGTCCTGCTGGTGGACAGCGTGGTGGGGACCGTGGCGGGCGCGCCGGTCGACTGGGTGTCGGCCCAGGGCGTGGTGCCCGGGGCGGACGACGCCATCGTCGGCGTGGTGCGGCTGTCCGACGGCCTGCTGCTGATCCACGATCTGGACCGTTTCCTGTCGGCGGCGGAGGAGGAACAGCTGGCCCATGCGCTGGCGGCCGGGAACGGCCCCGCCGGGAGCCATTCCCCAGGGGACGGCGCATCGGGGGACGGCGCATGAACCGTACCCTGCCGGACAACCTGCTGGCCGCCATGTCGGACCGGTTGAGCGCCAGCATCGGGCTGTACTTCCCGGCCGACCGCTGGACCGACATGGAACGCGGCCTGGAACGGGCGGCGGTGGAACTGGGCTATCCCAGCACCTTGGCGGCCGTGCAGCACTGGTTGACGGCGGGTGGCCCCGACCGGGTGCAGCTGGAGGCCCTGGCCGGCCAACTGACCGTGGGGGAAACCTATTTCTTCCGCGAACCCAAAAGTTTCGAGGCCCTGGGCCGCAAAATCCTGCCCGACCTGATCGCCGAGCGGCGGGCGATGGGAGCGCTGTCCTTGCGTATCTGGAGTGCCGCCTGCTGCACGGGGGAGGAGGCGTACAGCCTGGCGATGCTGCTGGACACGCTGCTGCCCGACCGGGCGGACTGGACCATCACGCTGCTGGCCACCGACGTGAACCCCCGCTTCCTGCGGCGGGCGGCGGAGGGTGTCTACGGCGAGTGGTCCTTCCGCGGCGTGGATCCCGCCATGCGGGCCCGCTACTTCACCGCCCTGCCGGGCGGGCGCCACCGCATCAGCCCGGACATCGCCCGCATGGTCACGTTCTCGTACCATAACCTGGTGGACGATCCCTACCCGGCGCTGGAAAGCAACACCAACGCCATGGATGTCATCCTGTGCCGCAACGTCCTGATGTACTTCAACGGCGAGCAGGCGAACCGGGCGGTGCGGCGGTTGGCGCGGTCGCTGGTCGATAATGGCTGGCTGCTGCCCAGTTCCGTCGATGGCGCGCCGCCCATGTTCGCCCCCCTGACCTTCGTGCCCTTCGAGGGCGCCACCGTGTACCGCAAGCTGCCGCCGCCGGCGCATGCGGCGCCCCCTGCGCCCGTCCTGCAGCATTTCCCCATCCTGGCGCTGCCCCCGGTGCCTCCGGGGCCACCGGCGCCCATGCCGGTGGCCCTGCCCGCCGCCGTCGCCAAGCCCGCCGTGCCCGGCCTCGACCATTGCCGCTCCCTCTACGACCAGGGGCGCTATGGCGAGGCGGTGGAACAGCTGGAGGCGCGGCTGGCCTTCGCGCCGGCGGATGACGCCGCCATGCTGCTGCTGGCGCGCAGCTACGCCAACCAGGGCCATCTGGCGGAGGCGGCGCACTGGTGCCAGGGGGTGCTGGACCACAACCGGGTCAGCGCCGAGGCGCACCATCTGCTGGCCATGATCCAGCAGGAGCGGGGCGACGCCGCCGCCGCGGCGGCCTCGCTGCAGCGCGCGCTGTTCCTGGCGCCGCACTCCATCGCCACGCACCTGGCCATGGCCAACCTGGCCCGCAACGAGGGCCGCATGCGCGACGCGCGCAAGCACTACCGCAACATCATGGGCCTGCTGGAAGGGCACCGGCCGGAGGAAATCCTGCCGGACCTGGAAGGCATGACGGTGGGCCGGCTGATGGACGTGGCCGCCCATGCCCACGAAGCGCTGGGCCAGGCCATGGGGGGGGAGTTCTAAGGCATGGCCACGGACCGGGGCGCCGAAGGGCGGCGCATCGACTGGGAGGACATCCACCGCCGCCTGGCCGGCTGGGCGGCGGCGCTGGAACGCGGCTGGGTCCCGGATGAGGAGACGACGCGCCGCATCCTGCATCGGCGGGGCCTGGAACTGGCCAAGCCCCCCGTGCTGGAGGATGACGGCGACATCCTGGAATACATGGAATTCACGGTGGGGCAGGAGCGGTACGGCTTCGAGACGGCGGCGGTGGCGGAGGTGCTGGCCCTCAACGGGCTGACGACCGTGCCCAAGGCGCCGTCCTTCATCGCCGGCCTGACCACCGTGCGCGGCCAGGTGCTGCCGCTGGTCCACCTGGGCCGCCTGCTGGACCTGGGCCCGGTCCCACCTTCGGAGCTGCGCCGCGTGGTCGTCCTGGGCCAGGCGCAGGCGCCCGGCCAAAGCGGGGGCGCCCTGGGTCTGCTGGTGACATCCATCGTCGGCGTCGCCCGCATCCCCCGCGCCAAGGTGCAGGCGCCGCCCAGCGTCGTCACCGGGCGCCAGCGCCATTACCTCGCCGGCGTCGTGCCGCCCCATCTCGCCCTGCTGGATGCCCAGCGTCTGCTGGCCGATCCGGGCCTCACCGTCGAGGGCAGGTCCGCCGCCCTGTCGGGCTGAGCCCTCGCCATCGTCCGTTCATCCTCAAAACAGTCCACCGTTCACGCACAGCCCCTCGGGAGCGCCGGTCATGAAGTACTCTGTCGGAATGAAAATCTGGATCTGCTTGTGCGGCGTCCTGTTCATTCTTCTCGTGGTGGCTGCCACCTCGTACGGCAACATCCGCCAGCTGACGGAAACCACAACGCTACGCTCCCATTCCTATGAGGTCCAGGCGCGGCTTCTAAGCCTGCTGGCCGCCTTGCAGGATATGGAGACGGGCCAGCGCGGCTATCTCATCACGGGTGAGGACCGGTACCTGGAACCCTATCGGCAGGGCCTGAACACCATGGAGCAGGCGTTGCAGACGGTGGCGACCCTGACCCTGGACAACCCGGTGCAGCAGCAGAACCTGGAGCGCCTGCGCCTTCCCATCAAGGAGAAGGCGGCGGAACTGAAGGAAACCATCGACCTGCGCCGCCTGCAGGGATTCGAGCCGGCGAAGGCCGTGGTGCTGAGCGACCGGGGCAAGCAGTCGATGGATGACATCCGCCGCATCGTCGCCACCATGCAGGCGGGCGAGGGCGAACTGCTGCGCGCGCGGGAGGCGGCCGCGGCGGCCAGTGCTGAAAGCACGGTGCTGGTCATCGGCGTCGGCACCCTGGTTGCGGCCGTTTTCGTCGTGGTGGCCGGCCTGTTCCTGGGCCGCAACATCGCGACCCCCCTGCGCACCATCACCACCACGGCGGAGCGCATTGGCGCCGGCGACTTGACGGTGGCGGGCGCGATCGAGGTCAGCGACCGGGCGGACGAGGTGGGCAGCCTGGGCCGCACCTTCCACGCCATGGCCGGCACCCTGCGCCAGCTGATGCGCGACCTGCGCGACGGCACCAACGTGCTGGGCACGGCGTCCAGCCAGATCGTCACCATCACCGCGCAGGTGGCGGCCAGCGCCGCCGAGACGGCGACCGCCCTGGCCCAGACCAGCGCCACGATGGAGGAGGTGAAGAAGACCTCGCAGGTGTCCAGCGAGAAGGCGCTTTACGTGTCGCAGACGGCGCAGAACACGGCCCAGATCTCCCAGAACGGCAAGCAGGCGGTGGAGCAGTCCATCGAGGGCATCACCCGGGTGCGTGAGCAGATCATGGCCATCGCCGAGGCGGTCATGCAACTGAGCGAGCAGAGCCAGGCCATCGGCGAGATCGTGGCCACGGTGAACGACCTGGCGGAGCAGTCCAACCTGCTGGCCGTCAACGCCGCCATCGAGGCGGCGCGGGCCGGTGAGCAGGGCAAGGGCTTCGTCGTGGTGGCGCAGGAGGTGCGCAGCCTGGCCGAACAGTCCAAGCAGGCCACCACCCAGGTGCGCTCCATCCTGGGCGACATCCAGAAGGCGACGGCCACGGCCGTGCTGGCCGCCGAACAGGGCAGCAAGGCGGTGGACGTCGGCGTGAAGCAGTCGGTGGCGGCGGGCGAGGCCATCGACCGCCTGGCCCAGAGCATCGCCGTGGCGACCCAGGCCGCCACCCAGATCGCCGCGTCCAACCAGCAGCAGCAGGTGGGCATCGACCAGGTGGCGCTGGCCATGGAGAACATCAAGCAGGCCAGCATGCAGAACATGAACGCCACCAAGCAGGCCGAGACCGCCGCCCAGAACCTGAACGAGCTGGGACACAAGCTGAAGACCGTCACCGGCCAGTACCAGGCCTGAGGACCGGCCCCATGAGCCAGTCGGACGATCAGCTCCTGAAAAGGCTGCTGGCCATGTTCGAGGTGGAGGCGGAGGAACACCTCTCCGCCATCGCCGCCGGACTGTTGGCGCTGGAGCAGTCGCCCCCGCGTGAACGCGCGCAGGAACTGGTGGAGACCACCTTCCGCGAGGTGCACACCCTGAAGGGCGCGGCCCGGGCGGTGAACCTGGGCGCGGTGGTGGCCGTGTGCCATGCCATGGAAAGCGTCTTCGCCGCCTTGAAGGGGGGCAAGCTGGCGTTGACGCCCGCCGGCATGGACCTGCTGCACCAGGGCTACGCCCGGGTGCGCGGCCTGCTGGACGGCAGCGTGGTGGCCGGCCCCGACCAGGTCGCCCTGGTCTCGGCCCTGGAGGGCTATGCCGAGGGGCGGGAGCCGGTGGCCAAGACCGCCGTGCCGCCCCCACCCACCAAGGCGCCGGAGCCCGCCCGGACGCCGCCGCCGGCCCCGCCGGGGGCGGAAGAGGGGGGGCCGGCCGATACCCCCGCGCTGGACGCGCCGCGCGTCGGCAGCCGGCCCACCCTGCGCATCGCCACCGCCAAGGTCGACACGCTGCTGCGCCATGCCGAGGAACTGGTGTCCGCCCGCCTGGCGGCCGGCCGCCAGGTGGCCGACCTGGGCGGCCTGGCATCGGAGGTGGCGGAGCGCGTGCGCTCCCACGAGCGTGCCCGCCGCCGGCTGGAAGAGGCGGAGGACAGCCCCGCCGCCCGCCTGCTGAAGCAGCAGGGCGACACCCTGCGCTGGCTGTCCGGCCGCATCGCCCAGCTGGCCAACGCCGGCCGCCAGGATCTGCGCATCCTGGGCAAGATGCTGGACAGCCTGCTGGATGAGGCCAAGCAGGTGCTGATGGTGCCGGTGTCCGCCCTGCTGGACCCCATGGCCCCCCTGGTGCGCGACCTCGCCCGGGCCGAGGGCAAGGAGGTGGAGCTGATCATCCGGGGCGGCGACCTGGAGATCGACCGCCGCATCCAGGAAGAGATGAAGGACGCGCTGCTGCATCTGGTGCGCAACGCCATCGCCCATGGCATCGAGACGCCGGAAACGCGCGAGGCCAAGGGCAAGGCCCCGCGCGGGACGCTGGCCATCACGGTCGCCCAGACGGAGGCGGGCCGCGCGGAAATCGCCATCGCCGACGACGGCGGTGGCTTCGACGTGACGCGCCTGCGCCATGCCGCGGCGGAACAGGGCCTGATGTCGGCGGCGGCCGCGGCGGCCCTGGACGATGACGCGGCCCGCGCCTTGGCCTTCCGGTCCGGCCTGTCGACCAGCGGCCTGCTGACCGACGTGTCCGGCCGGGGCCTGGGCCTGCCCATCGTGCAGGAGAAGGTGGAGAGGCTGGGCGGCGGCCTGGCGGTGGAATCCACCGTGGGCCTGGGCACCGTCTTCCGCATCCGCCTGCCGGTGACGCTGGCCAGCTTCCGCGGGGTGCTGGTGGAGGTGGAGGGCGCCTGCTTCATCCTGCCCACCGGCGGGGTGGAGCGGGTGGCGCGCGTGGCGCCGGCCGCCATCGCCATGGTGGAGAACCGTGAGACGGTGGTGCTGGACGGCCGCACCCTGGGCCTGGTGCGGCTGGCCGACGTCCTGGGCCTGGCGCCCACCCGGGGCAACCAGGCGCCGCCCAGCCACCACACCGTGGCGGTGTTGAGCCGGGGCGGCCAGGCCACCGCCTTCATCGTCGACCGCGTGCGCGACGAGCAGGAAGTGTTGATGAAAAGCCTGGGCCCGCAGCTGGCCCGCGCACCCTACGTCACCGGCGCCAGCGTGCTGGCCACGGGCGAGGTGGCGCTGATCCTGAACATCCCCGATCTGCTGGCCGGGGCGGCCCAGGCGCCCGCGACCGTGCGGTCGACGGTGGTCGTCTCGCGAAAAAAGTCCATATTGATTGCAGAAGACAGCATCACTGCACGTACGCTGTTCAAGAACCTGCTGGAGGCGGCGGGCTATCAGGTGCGCACCGCGGTGGACGGGGTGGACGCCTGGGCCGCCCTGACCGGTGGGGAGGAGTTCGATCTGCTGGTGTCGGATGTGGAAATGCCACGCATGGGCGGCTTCGAGTTGACCACCAAGGTGCGCGGCACCCCCAAGCTGGCCGAGCTGCCCGTGGTGCTGATCACCTCGCTGGGCTCACGCGAGGACAAGGAACGGGGAATTGATGCCGGTGCCAACGCCTACCTGGTCAAGGACAGTTTCGACCAGGGCAACCTGCTGCAAATCGTCAGTCATTTGGTCTAAGGAAAGCCTCTAATGATCCGGGTCGTTGTCGCCGAAGACTCACCCACGCTGCGTGAATACCTGGTCTCCATCCTGTCGGGCGAACCCGACATCGAGGTGGTTGCCATCGCTGTCGACGGCCTGCAGGCGGTGGAGGCGGTGGCCCGCCATCGCCCCGACGTGGTGACGATGGACATCCACATGCCGCGCCTGGGCGGCCTGGCCGCCACCCGCCGCATCATGGAAGAGACACCCTGCCCCATCGTGGTGGTCAGCAGCACCATGAGCGACCATGTGGCGGCGACCTTCCGCGCCCTGGACGCCGGCGCCGTGGCCTTCGTCCACCGCCCGGTGGGTGTGGGCCATCCCCGCCAGGCCATAGAGGCGGCGGAACTGGCGCAGACGGTGCGCCTGATGGCCGAAGTCAAGGTGGTGCGGCGCTGGGCCAACCCGTCCAAGCTGCCGCGCGAACCGGTGGCCCGCCCCATGCCGGAGGCCGCCCTGCTCGGCGGCACGCGGCCGGCCGTCGTCGCCATCGGCGCGTCCACCGGCGGCCCCGTGGCCTTGCAGGCCATCCTGGCCGGCCTGCCGGCGGATTTCCCCATCCCCCTGCTGGCGGTGCAGCACATCTCCCCCGGGTTCGTGGGCGGTTTCGCCGACTGGCTGGCCAGCGGGTCGGCCCTGCCGGTGCAGGTGGCCAAGGCGGGCGACGTGCCGCGCCCGGGGCACTTCTACCTCGCGCCCGACAACGCCCATATGGGCTTGGGACTCGATGGGACCATCCAGCTGGACCACGGCGCGCCGGAGAACAGCGCCCGGCCGGCGGTGTCGCACTTTTTCCGCTCCGTCACGCGGGTGCACGGCGCCCGCGCCGTGGGCGTGCTGCTGTCCGGCATGGGCGTGGACGGCGCCATGGAACTGCGTGAGATGCGCGACGCGGGCGCCGTCACCTTCGCGCAGGACAAGGAAAGCAGCATCGTTCATGGCATGCCCGGGGCGGCCATCGCCCTGGGTGGCGCCACCGCCGTGCTGAAGCCGGACGATATCGCCGCCCGGCTGCTCACGCTGGCGCGAAAGGCGGAGGGAAAGTAGCCATGCCCCAGGGCAAGGACGCGAAAACCATCCTCGTGGTCGATGATGAGCCCCAGGTGCTGGCGGCCATGGAAGACTTGCTGGAGGATGACTTTCGCGTCCTGCTGCAAACCTCGCCCAAGGCGGCGCTGAAGCTGCTGGAACATGAGTCCGACCTGTCGGCCATCATTTCCGACCAGCGCATGCCGGGCCTGAACGGCCATGAGTTCCTAGGCATCGCCAGCCGCCTGTCGGACGCGCCGCGCATCCTGTTCACCGGTTACTCAGACCTGGACGCCGTGGTGGCGGCGGTGAACAAGGGCCAGATCTTCGGCTACATCACCAAGCCTTGGGATCCGCAGGAACTGCGCCGGGTGGTGGACAAGGCGGTGCAGCATTGCGAGCTGCACCGCGCCTTGCTGGAGGAGCAGCGCCTGCTGCACCACCTCATGGACAGCATGCCGGACGCCATCTTCTTCAAGGATAGGCTCCACCGCTTCCAGCGTGTCAACCGCGCCGCCGCCCGGGACCTGGGCGTGGAGAGCCCCGTGGCCTGCCTGGGCAAGCGGGTGGGCGATTTCCTGGACCCGGTTCGGGCGGAGGCCGTCGAGGCGCAAGAGCGCATGGTGCTGCAGACCGGCAAGCCGGTGGTGGATCTGGTGGGACGGCTGGGGGACCGCTGGGTGTCCGCCACCGTGGCGCCGGTGGTGGATGAACAGGGCCAGGGCACCGGCCTGGTGGGCATCGCCCGCGACGTGACCGAGCGCCTGCGGCTGGAGGAGCGCATCGCCCGCCTGACCCGCGCCCAGGCGGTGCTCAGTGGCATCAACGGCCTCATCGTCCGCGTGAACGACCAGCACCAATTGTTCGCCGACGCCTGCCGCATCGCCACCGGCCAGGGCCAGTTCCACCAGGCGTGGATCGGCTTGGTGGAGGAGGGGCGGGTCATTCCCGTGGCGGCCGACGGCGTGAGCCTGGTAGCGCTGTCGCCGATGCCGGTGGATTTGGCGCCGGGACGGGCGGGGTCCCCGCTGGACGCCGTCGTCGCCTCCGCCATGCGGGATCAGGTGCCGGTGGCGGCGGTGGAATGTATCGAGGGGATGACCACCCTGGTGCTGCCCCTGGTGGTGGACCGGACCCCCGTGGGCGTCATGGCCCTGTCGGCCATGGAAACCGACCGCTTCGACGCGCAGGAGGTGGCCCTGCTGCGCGAGATGGCGGGCAACATCTCCTTCGCGCTGGACCATCTGCACAAGGCCCTGCGCCTGGATTACCTGGCGCTGTACGACGGGCTGACGGGCCTGGCGAACCGCAGCCTGTTCGCCGATCGCCTGGCGCAGCACGTGGCGCGGGCGCGCGCCAAGCGGCGGTTGATGGCCCTGGTCCTGGTCGATGTGGAACGGTTCCGCAGCATCAATGACAGCCTGGGCCTGGACATCGGGGATGAGGTGTTGCGGGAGGTGGCCCGCCGCCTGTCCGCCGCGGCCCCCCTCACCGACACGCTGGGGCGCGTCGGCGCCGACTGCTTCGGCCTGCTGGTGCCGGAGGTGAAAGGCGCGGGCGACGTGGCGCACCTGGTGCGGGAGCGGATCCTCCCCTGCTTCGACACCCTGATCCAGGCGGGCGGCGAGCAGCTGCGCCTGTCCGTCCGCGTGGGCGCGGCCCTGTTCCCGGATGACGCCGAGGACGGGGAGACGCTGTTCGCGCATGCCGAGATCGCGCTCAAGAAGGCCAAGGACACGCGTGAGCGCCTGCTGTTCTACGCCACGGGCATGAACAAGCGCCTGGCCCAGGCCCTGCGTCGCGAAACCCAGCTGCGCACCGCGCTGGAAAACCGCCAATATGTGCTGCATTACCAACCCAAGATCGACCTGCGCGACGGCCGCGTCACCGGCCTTGAGGCCCTGATCCGCTGGAACGAGCCGGGCGGCGGCATGGTGGGCCCGGCCGAGTTCATCCCCCTGGTGGAGGAGCTGGGCCTGATCCACGACATGGGCGACTGGGTCATGAGCCAGGCGGTGACGGACTTCCAATGCTGGCGGGCCCAGGGGCTGAAGCCGCCGCGCATCGCCGTCAACGTCTCCGCCCTGCAGCTGGCGCGTGATGATTTCGTGGATGGGATGAAGGCCCGGCTGGACCGGGACGAGGCGGCGCGCGACTGCCTGGATCTGGAGATCACGGAAAGCGTGCTGATGCGGGACATCCAGGCCTGCATTCCCAAGATCGCGGCCCTGCGGGGGATGGGCGTGCAGGTCTATATCGATGATTTCGGCACGGGCTATTCCTCGTTGGCCTACATCGCCCGCCTGCCGCTGACGGCGCTGAAGATCGACCGGGCCTTCGTTTCCAGCATCGACGCCACCTCGGAAGACACCACCATCGTCTCCGCCATCATCCAGCTGGCCCACAGCCTGGGCCTGAAGGTGGTGGCGGAGGGCGTGGAGACGGCGGACCAGGCCAAGCTGTTGCGCCTGCTGCGCTGCGACGAGATGCAGGGCTTCCTCATCAGCCGCCCGGTTCCGGCCATGGAGATCGAGGCCCTGCTGGCGGCTCCGAAGCTTATTTGAGGCGTTTACCGCTGGCCGCGCGGAAGGCGCCCGGCGCCATGCCCGTCCACTTGCGGAAGGCGCGGTGAAAGGCGCTGGGCTCGGCGAAGCCCAGCCGCGCCGCCAGGTCAGGGATGGGCTCGATACCGTCCGCCAGCGACGCCTCCGCCGCGCGGCGGCGCAAATCGTCCTTGATGGCCTGGAAAGGCCGCCCCTCCTGCCGCAGGCCCCGGCGTAGGGTGGCGGGGGAACAGCGCAGGCTGCGGGCCACGGCGTCGAAGTCGGGCCAGGTGGCGGGCGGTTGGCGGTCCAGCATCTGGGCCACGCGCCGGGCGTAGCTGTCCGGGTTGCGGTAGCGCACCAGGAAATTCTCCGGCGCGCGGTTCAGAAAGGTGACGGCCGTGCGCGCGTCCTGCGCCACCGGCAGGGCCAGCAGGGTGGCGTCGAACCACAGGCGGGCGGCATCCTGGCCGAAACGCAGGGTGGAGCTATAGAGCACCCTGTACTCCTCCGCATGCGGAGGCGCGGGGTGGGCGATGTCGGCGGCGGCGATGGGGATGCGCCGGCGCACCAGCCAGCACGCCAAGCCGTGCAGATAGGTCATCAGCGTCTCTTGCGCGAAGAGCGCCAAGGACCCACCGGGAGCGATGGGGCGAACCTCCAGGCAGGCCAGGCGGCCCTGGCGGCGCAAGCCTACCCGCATGCCGTCGAACACGCTGTTATAGCCTCGGCAGGCCAGGTCCAGGGCCCGCCCCAGGTCGCGGCCGCCCAGGGCCAGCAGGCAGATGACGGAGAAGGTGCCGATCTTCATGCGCCGGGGATCCAGGCCGAAGAACTCGTCATCCATCACCTGGGCCAGCAGGCGCAGCAGCGTGCCGTAGGTGGCCACCGGCACGCGGGCGCCGGTGGGGGCGCCAGTGGGGGGGATGCCATCCAGCCCGGCCTTGCGCCGCAGGGGGGTGGCGTCCAGGCCCCGTGCGGTGGCGCAGGCCAACGCCGCCTCCACGAAATAGGGGGCGACGCTGTTCTTGTCCTGGAGGATCCTGTCCACGCGACGACGTCCCGACGGAATTGACAAAAACGATCACCGAATTTGATCCGGTTGGTCATTTCGGATTGGATCGATCATGTCTAGTGTGGCCGCGACTGGCAAGTCGGCCCATGAGCCCGGCCCATAAGCGAGGAGGAAACGCACCCCATGCTGATCACCGAGGAACAGGCCATGGTGCGCGACATGGCGCGCGCCTTCGCCCGTGAACGGCTGGCGCCCGGGGCTGCGGAGCGTGACCGCACCAGCGCCTTCCCGGCCGAGGAACTGAAGGCCATGGGCGAGCTGGGCCTGATGGGCATGCTGGTGCCCGAGGAATGGGGCGGCGCCGGCACCGACATCCTGTCCTACGTCCTGGCGATCGAGGAGATCGCGGCCGGCGACGGCGCCATCTCCACCATCATGAGCGTGCACAACTCCGTCGGTTGCGCGCCCATCCTGAAGTTCGGCACCCCGGCGCAGAAGGAACGCTATCTGCGCGCCATGGCATCTGGCCGGATGCTGGGCGCCTTCTGCCTGACGGAACCGCAGGCGGGCTCCGACGCGTCCGCGCTCAAGACCCGCGCCGTGCGGGATGGCGACCATTGGGTCATCAACGGCGCCAAGCAGTTCATCACCAACGGCCAGAACGCCGGCGTGGCCCTGGTCTTCGCCGTCACCGATCCGGCCGCCGGCAAAAAGGGCATCTCCGCCTTCCTGGTGCCGACCGACACGCCGGGCTACACCGTGGCCCGGCTGGAGCACAAGCTGGGCCAGCGCTGCAGCGACACGGCGCAGATCGTGTTCGATAACGTCCGTGTGCCGCATGAGGCCATGCTGGCTGAGCCCGGGCAGGGCTATCGCATCGCCCTGGCCAACCTGGAGGGCGGGCGCATCGGCATCGCCGCCCAATCCGTCGGCATGGCGCAGGCCGCGTTCGAGGCGGCGCGGGACTACGCGCGGGAGCGCACCAGCATGGGCGTGGCCATCATCGAGCACCAGGCCGTGGCCTTCCGCCTGGCGGACATGGCAACGCGCATCGAGGCGGCGCGCCAGCTGGTGCTGCACGCCGCCAGCCTGCGCCAGGCGGGCGAGCCCTGCCTGAAAGAGGCGTCGATGGCCAAGCTGTTCGCGTCGGAAATGGCGGAGCGTGTCTGTTCCGACGCCATCCAGACCTTCGGCGGCTATGGCTATGTCGAGGATTTCCCGGTGGAGCGCATCTATCGCGATGTGCGCGTCTGCCAGATTTACGAGGGCACCAGCGACATTCAGAAGCTGGTGATTTCCCGCAACCTCTGAGGGACTTGAGCGATGAAAGTGCTGGTCGCGGTCAAGCGGGTCGTTGACTACAACGTGAAGGTACGCGTGAAGGCGGACGGCACGGGTGTGGAGACGGCCAACGTCAAGATGTCGATGAACCCGTTCGACGAGATCGCGGTTGAGGAGGCGGTTCGCCTGAAAGAGGCGGGCAAGGCCACCGAGATCGTGGTGGTGAGCGTGGGCCCGAGCCAGGCGCAAGAGACGCTGCGCACGGCGCTGGCCATGGGTGCCGATCGCGCCATCCTGGTGCAGACGGATGTGGAGACGCAGTCGCTGGGCGTGGCCAAGGCGCTGAAGGCGCTGGCCGAGAAGGAGCAGCCCGGCCTGGTGATCCTGGGCAAGCAGGCGATCGACGACGACGCCAACCAGACCGGCCAGATGCTGGCGGCGCTGCTGGGCTGGGCCCAGGGCACCTTCGCCAGCAAGGTCGTGCCGGCCGAGGGGCCAATGGGAGCCAGCGTGGCCGTGACGCGTGAGATCGACGGCGGTCTGGAGACGGTGGATCTGAAGCTGCCGGCGGTGGTGACCACCGACCTGCGCCTGAACGAGCCGCGCTACGCCTCGCTGCCCAACATCATGAAGGCCAAGAAGAAGCCGCTGGAGACGGTGGACGCCGCCGCCCTGGGCGTGGACCTGACGCCGCGGCTGAAGACGCTGAAGGTGGCGGAGCCGCCGAAGCGGGCCGGGGGTGTGAAGGTGGGCTCCGTCCAGGAGCTGGTGGCCAAGCTGAAGACCGAAGCGCGGGTGATCTGATCATGACGACTCTTGTTATCGCTGAGCCCTCGGTCGAGGGCGTGAAGGTCCCGACGCTGACCACCCTGGGTGCCGCATCCAAGCTGGGCGGCGACGTGCATGTGCTGGTCATCGGCCAAGGCGTGGGTGCCGTGGCGGACGCCACCGCCCAGGTCGCCGGTATCGCCAAGGTACTGACGGCCGACGCCGCCGAACTGGCGCACGGGCTGGCGGAGAACGTGGCGCCGCTGGTGGTGGGCCTGGTGAAGGCCGGCGGCTACAGCCATGTGCTGGCGCCCAGCACCACCTTCGGCAAGAACGTGGCGCCGCGCGTGGCGGCCCTGCTGGACGTGGCGCAGATCAGCGACATTACCGGCGTTGAGAACGCCGACACCTTCACCCGTCCCATCTACGCCGGCAACGCCATCGCCACCGTGCAGTCGTCCGACCCGGTGAAGGTGGCGACGGTGCGCGGCACGGCGTTCGAGGCGGTGGCCGCCACGGGCGGCAGCGCGGCGGTCGAGGCCGTGTCGGGTGCCTCGGACGCCGGCCTGTCCAAGTTCGTGAGCCAGGAAGTGTCCAAGTCCGAACGGCCGGAGCTGACGTCGGCCCGGGTCATCGTCTCGGGTGGTCGCGGCATGCAGTCGGGCGATAACTTCCCCCTGCTGGAGGCCCTGGCCGACAAGCTGGGGGCGGCCGTGGGCGCCAGCCGGGCCGCGGTGGACGCCGGCTTCGTGCCCAACGACTACCAGGTCGGGCAGACGGGCAAGATCGTGGCGCCGGAGCTGTACATCGCCGTGGGCATTTCGGGCGCCATCCAGCACCTGGCCGGCATGAAGGACAGCAAGGTCATCGTCGCCATCAACAAGGACGAGGAGGCGCCGATCTTCCAAATCGCCGACTACGGCCTGGTCGCCGACCTGTTCAAGGCCGTGCCGGAATTGACGGCCGAGGTCTGAGCCTTTTCAGGTTTCAAGGAATAACACCGTGAACTGGCCGGGCGCTCGCAAGGGCGTCCGGCCGATTTTTATTCCGCCGCATGGTGCAACACCTGCACGCTCGACAAATCCACGCTCTGATGGGCGCGGGCCAGGTTGTGGGTGGTTTGAAGATTCAGCCAGAATTGCGCCGTGGTGCCCAGTACCTTGGCCAGGCGCAGGGCGGTATCGGCTGTCACCTCCGTCTGTTCGGTCGCCACGCGCTCGATCCGTGTGCGGGGCACGCCACAGGCCTTGGCGATTTTGCCCGCCGTCAGGCCCAAGGGCTCCATGAACTCCTCCCGCAGGACTTCGCCGGGATGGACAGGGCGCATGGCGATCAGGGCATCGGTGGTCATGGGTGCCTTCCGTTCAATGGTAATCGACGATCTCAACGTCGTGAGCATCTTGGCCGTCCCAGCGGAAGCACACACGCCACTGGTCGTTGACACGGATGGAATGCTGGCCTTCGCGGTCTCCCGACAGCTTTTCCAAGCGATTGCCGGGCGGAATGCGTAGATCGTCCACAGTGGTTGCCGCGTGAAGGATGGCCAATTTCCGCTGCGCCGCGCACACCAAGTCCGCTGGGAAGCCTTTGGTCAGGGTGCCGGTGAGCACTGCCTGACTGATCTTCCCCTTGGCGCTTTTAATCATCGCGACCGCTTACCCACCAATGCTATTTATGTATCACGATAAGATACGGGCGGCAAGACGATTCGGTATCATATTACGATACGACGTGCCCCGCCGCCCTCAGCAGGGACAGGGTACGGCCCAAGTTCTCCGCCTTCACCATCAAATGGTCGGTGTTGAAGGTGGAGGTGACGAACACGCCGATGCCATCCTCCGACAAGGGGCGAATGACCGACAGCAGGATGCCCGCCTGGTCGAAGGCGAAGGGGCCGACGAAGGTCAGGCAGACCCAGTCGCGGTCGGCCTTCACGTCCTGCGGCACCCGCTCTTCCCGGCAGATCAGCGACAGTTCCTCATCATCCCGGGCCAGGGCGGTGAAGCCCTTGCCGTCCCACCAAGCCGGGATGGGGCTGTCGGGCGGAAGCTGCACGATGGCGTAGCGGCCATCCAGGAGCCGCAGGGTGATGCCCATGGGATGCTTTTCCATACAAGGTGGCAGTGGCGCTGATGACGATGCCACCTTATCGGAAAGTCCCTGCAACGCGTAAGGATGGCGGTGGCCACCCTCGGTCGCCGCCCCCGCGTCTTATTCCACCGTGTCCACCGGCGTGGCGGCCACCACCACCGGCGCCTCGGCCAGCAGGTCGCCCACCGCCGCGCGGAAGGCGGTGTAGTGCGGGCTGGCGCGGTGGGCCTCGATGGCGGCCTCATCGGCATAGATCTCGAACACGTGGAAGCGGACCGGCGTGTCGGTGCCCCGGAACAGGTCATAGCGGCGGTTGCCCGGCTCCGCGCGCGAATGACCGGTCAGCGTGCGCATCAGCGCCTCCACCTTGTCCACGGCCTCGGGCTTGGGCGTGACGGTGGCGATCAGGGAAATGGTCATCATTAACTCCTTTTGCGCCCTCAGGCGCCGGGCGCCGGCATCCGCCGGCTGGGCTTATCCTCGATTTCCAGTCCGCCTTCGGCTCCCCAGAAATCTCCGGCGGACGCGGTCGCGTCCTACAGCGGCATGGGCCTCCCATGCCGCTGGTGTTGGTCAGGCTTCGACGGCGTAGCGTTGCAGCCAATGGGCGTAGGGGGCGGGCAGCACCCAGGCGGGGCGCTCCACGCCCAGCTTGAGGGCGGCGGCGTAGGGCCAGTGCGGGTTGGCCAGGTGGTCGCGGCCGACCAGCACCTGGTCCAATTGCCTCTCTCGCACCACGCGATCGGCGACCTCGGGGCTGGCGAAGCCCCAGGCGGAGGAGACGGGGATGCCGGCCTCCTTGCGCACGCGGGCGGCGACCGGTGCCAGGAAGGCGGGCCCCCAGGGCACGTTGCCCTTGGGCGTGGAGAAGCCGACGCTGACGCTCAGCAGGTCCAGCCCTTCCTGGCGGAAGCGGCGGGTCAGGTCGATGGACTCGGCCAGCGTCTCCTCATCCCGGCCGTCATACTCGATGACGCCGAAGCGGGCGGTCAGGGGCAGGTGCTCCGGCCAGACCTTGCGCACGGCGGCCAGCGTCTCCACCAGGAAGCGGCCCCGGTTCTCGGCGCTGCCGCCGTACTGGTCGGTGCGCTGGTTGGCATCGCGGTTGAAGAAGCTCTGCCCCAGATAGCCGTGGGCGAAATGCAGCTCCAGCCACTCGAAGCCGGCGTCGCTGGCGCGCTTGGCGGCGGCCACGAAGTCCTCGCGCACCCGGGCGATGTCGTCCAGGGTCATGGCCTTCGGCACCTTCGGCAGGTTGCCGCCGAAGGCCACGGCCGACGGGGCGATGGTGTCCCAGCCGCGCGGGTCGCCCTCGGCGATGTGGTCGTCCCCCTCCCAGGGCCGGTTGGCGCTGGCCTTGCGGCCGGCGTGGCCGATCTGGATGCCGGGCACGGCGCCGGCCGCCTTGATGGCGCGGACGATGGGCACGAAGGCTTGGGCCTGGGCGTCATTCCACAGGCCGGTGCAGGCGGGGGTGATGCGTCCCTCCGGCGCCACGCCGGTGGCCTCCACCACCACCAGGCCGGCGCCACCCCGGGCCAGGCCGGCATAGTGGCTGAGATGCCAATCGTTGGGCAGGCCGTCGGTGGCGCTGTACTGGCACATCGGTGGCACGGCGATGCGGTTGCGCAACACGACGTCCTTGATCTTCAAGGGATCGAACAAGGTGGGCATGAAAAACTCCGGATGGATGACAAGGGTAGCGGATGGGAGGGGGCCGATCAGCGGCGAAGCGCCGCCAGCAACAACTCGGCCGTCCTTTCGGACGAGGCCGGGTTCTGCCCGGTGATCAACAGGCCGTCCTGGACGGCGTGGGGCTGCCAATCGCCGGCCCGGGAATAGACGCCGCCATTGGCCTTCAGAACGTCTTCCACCAGGAAGGGGACGACCAGGGTCAGGCCCACGGCCTCTTCCTCGCTGTTGGTGAAGCCGGTGACCTGCTTGCCCCGCACCAGGGGGGCGCCGTCCGGCGCCTTCACATCGCGCAGCACGCCGGGGGCGTGGCAGACCAAGGCGACCGGCTTGCCCGCCGCCACGGTGCTTTCGATCAGGCGGATGGAATGGGTGTCGCTGGCCAGGTCCCACAGGGGGCCGTGGCCGCCGGGATAGAACACGGCGTCGAAGCCGTCATGCCCCACCTCGGCCAGAATCCGGGTATGGGCCAGGGCCCGCGTGGCGTCGGCGTCGGCCTCGAAGCGGCGGGTGGTGTCGGTCTGGAAGGCCGGGTCGCTGCTCTTGGGGTCCAGTGGCGGCTGCCCGCCCTTGGGGGAGGCCAGCGTCACGGTCGCGCCGGCGTCGGTGAAGGCGTAGTAGGGGGCCGCCAGTTCCTCCAGCCAAAAGCCGGTTTTGGCGCCGGTGTCGCCCAGCTGGTCGTGAGAGGTCAGCACCATCAGGATGTTCATGATCAGCGTGTCCTTGGGTTTCGAAGGGTTGGAATAGACCAGTCGTCTAGTCATTGGGTCACGGAAACGCCTACCCGATTGGCGGCGACGGGCGCGTCACCAAGCCGGCGGGTCAGGAAGCGGTGCTACAGGGGCTGTCCAGGTGCAGCATCATCCGGGTGGCGCGCATCGCCGCCTCCAGCGGGCTGGCACTGCGGGAAATCTTGGCCATCAAGCTGGCGCCCAGCCAGGTCTGGTACAGGGTTTCCGCCGTGGGGCAGGCGGGGCCGGTGACCTTCAGGGAGCCGTCGGCCATACCCTCCTCCAGCGCCTGGCCCAGGCGCTTGATGATGGCCTTGGTGCCACGGTCCAGCACGGCGCGCATGGCCTCCGACAGGTCGGCGACCTCGGCCCCCAGCTTCACCGCCAGGCACTTGCCCTCGGCATCGCAACCGCCCTGGGTATCGATCCAGTTCTGCCAGTAGGCCATCATGCGGTCGACCACCGGGCGCCCCGGGGCCGACAGCTGGCGGTCCAGGTCCGCCAGATAGGTCTCGAAATAGCTTTCCAGCAGGGCGGTGCCGAAGGCGTCCTTGGAATCGAAGTAGTGGTAGAACGACCCCTTGGGCACGTTGGCGGCGCTCAGGATCTCGTTCAGCCCAACTGCGGCGAACCCCTTGCCGCCAATAATGCGCTGGGCGGTGTCCAGGATATGCTGACGCACGTCGATGCTGTGGGGCTTGGCGATCATGGCTGCGATATAAGCACGATTAGACCAGTCGTCTAGTGGCGCCGGTCACGCCCTTGCGGTTTTCCTCACCCCACCTCCACCACGATCTTGCCCACCGCCTGGCGGGCGCCCAGGGCGGTCAGGCCTTCGGGGGCGCGGTCGAAGGGCAGGCGCAGGCCGATATGGGGGCGGATGGTACCGTCGGCCAGCCAGCCCATGATCTCCCGCAGGTAGGTCTGGTTCAGGGCCGGCTCGCGCCGGGTGAACTCGCCATAGAACACGCCCAGCACGGCGGCGTCCTTCAGCAGGGTCAGGTTCAGGGGCAGCTTGGGGATGCCGGCGGTGAAGCCCACCACCAGGTAACGGCCGCGCCAGCCCAGGGCGCGGAAGGCGGGTTCGGCATAGGCGCCGCCCATGGGATCGTAGACCACGTCGGCCTCGCCCTTGGATGAGACGGCCTGGCAGGCGGCGCGGATGTCGGCGGTCAGGGCCTTGGCGGCGGCCGGGTCGTCCAGGCGGGCGGGATAGACCACCACGGCGTCGGCGCCGTTGTCCCGTGCGATGGCGGCCTTCTCCGCTGAGGAGGCGGCGGCCACGACGCGGGCGCCCATGGCCTTGCCCAGCTGCACCGCCGCCAGGCCCACGCCGCCGGCCGCCCCCAGCACCACCAGCGTCTCCCCCGCCGCCAGCGTGGCGCGGTCGCGCAGGGCGTAATGGCTGGTGCCGTACGTCAGGCGCAGGGCGGCGCCGGCGGCATCACCCACGCCGTCCGGCAGGGGCAGGCAGTCCGACGCCGGTATGGCCAGTTGTTCCGACAGGCCGCCATGCGGCACCACGCCGATGACGCGGTCGCCGACCGCCAGGTCCTGGACGCCCTCGCCCACGGCCGTCACCCGGCCGGCCACCTCCAGCCCAGGGGCGAAGGGCCGGGGCGGCCGGGCCTGGTACAGGTCCTGGATGACCAGCAGGTCCGGGTAGTTCAGCGCCGTGGCGTTGACGGCGACCACAACCTGGCCGGGGCCCGCCACTGGCGGGGCCAGGTCCGTGTCCAGAACCAGGCTGTCCGGTCCACCCGTCTGATGGCTGCGCCAAGCCCGCATCGCTGTCCTCCCATGGCCGTATCGCTTCTTGGGCACCAGAGTGGGGGAGGCGGCGGGGCCGGTCCATCATTCATATTGACCGGTCGCGGCACCCTTTCCAGGATCGCGGCCGTGCCGGGCGGCGCGCAGTGCGCTGGCGGGCCGGGTTTTCGAAAAAGGGAGTGTCCACGCATGATCGGCCGCCTGAACCATGTCGGCATCGCCACACCGTCGATCGAGGGCGCCATCGCCGTCTATCGCGACCTTTTGGGCGCCACGGTGATTCGCGAGCCCTTCGACCTGCCGGCCCAGGGCGTGCGCGTCTGCTTCATCGACACGCCCAACAGCCAGATCGAACTGATCGAGCCCCTGGGCGAGGCCTCGCCCGTCCACGCCTTCCTGAAGAAATTCCCCCAGGGCGGCCAGCACCATGTCTGCTTCGAGGTGCCGGACATCCACGCCGCCGCCGCCGACATGGCGGCCAAGGGCGCCACCGTCCTGGGCCAGCCCCGCATCGGCGCCCACGGCACGCCCGTCATCTTCGTGCACCCCAAGAGCATGGGCGGCGTGCTGGTGGAGTTGATGGAGACGCCCAAGGGGGACCACCCCTAAGGAAGCGGTGCGGCCGTTCCCTTATCCCCCGCTCAAGATCCCCTTGATGCGGTTGGCCAGCGCCTCCATGGAAAAGGGCTTGGTCTGCACGTGCAGGCCCGGCGGCAGGCGTTCGTTGCCAATGACGGCGTTCTCGGCATAGCCGGTGATGAACAGCACCTTCAGGCCCGGGCGCAATTCCCGGGCCGCGTCGGCCAGCTCGCGGCCGTTCATGCCTTGGGGCAGGCCGATGTCGGTCACCAGCAGGTCGATGGCCGCGTCGGATTCCAGGATGCGCACGGCCTCGGGGCCGTCCATCGCCTCCAGCGTGGTGTAGCCCAGCTCGTCCAGCACCTCCGTCACCAGCAGGCGCACGGTGGGCTCGTCATCCACCACCAGCACGGTCTCGCCCCGCTTCGCGCGGGGCGCCGCCTGGGCGATGGCCAGCATTTCGGCCGCCCGCTCCTCGCCATCGTGGCGGGGCAGGTAGAGCGACACCGTGGTGCCGTGCCCCACCTCCGACCGGATGCGGACCTGCCCGCCCGACTGGCGCACGAAGCCGTAGATCATGGACAGGCCCAGGCCCGTACCCTGGCCGATGGGCTTGGTGGTGAAGAAGGGGTCGAAGGCGCGGGCGATGACGTCGGGCGGCATGCCGACGCCGGTGTCGGTGACGCTCAGCACCACGAACTGGCCGGCCGGTATGTCCTGCACGTCGCCCCACCCGTCATCGATCACGCGGTTGCCGGCCTCGATGGTGATGTGCCCGCCCTGGGGCATGGCGTCGCGCGCGTTGATGCACAGGTTCAGCAGGGCGCTTTCCAGCTGGTTGGGGTCGATCAGGGTGGTCCACAGATCGGGTGGCGTGTCCACCACCAGGGCGACGGCCGGCCCCGCCGTGCGCCGCACCAGATCCTCCATATCACGCACCAGGCGGCTGACGTCGGTGGGGCGGGGGTCCAGGGTCTGCTGGCGGGAGACGGCCAGCAGCCGGTGGGTGAGGGAGGCCGCCCGGTCCACGGCACCGCGCGCCGCCGTCATGTAGCGGTCCAGGGCCCCCAGCCGGCCCTGGCGGACGCGCTGGTCCAGCAATTCCAGGCTGCCGCTGATGGCGGTCAGCAGGTTGTTGAAGTCATGGGCCAGGCCGCCGGTCAGCTGACCCACCGCCTCCATCTTCTGGGCCTGGCGCAGCTGCGCCTCCGCCAGGCGCAGGGCCTCGGCCTGCCGCTTCTCCGCCGTGATGTCGCGGCCATAGCCGTAGACCACGTCCCCCTCGGCGAAGGAGTTCCAGGAGATCCAGCGGAAGCCGCCGTCCTTGTGGCGCAGGCGGTTCTCGAAGCCCAGCAGCTGGCCTTCGAGCAACAGGCTTTCATGGGCGGCGGCGGTGGCGCGGGCGTCGTCCGGCCAGGTGACCTCCAGGAAGCCGCGGCCGATGATCTCGTCGGGGTCGTGGCCCAGGATAGGCTTCCAGGCGGGGTTGGCGTCGCGGAACACCCCGTCCCGCCCCACCACCAGCAGCAGGTCGCGGGAGAAGCGCCAGACGCGGTCGCGCTCCGCCGTGCGTTCCGCCACCCGCTCCTCCAGCTCCGCGTTCAGGCGGGCCAGCTTCTCGGCGGTGACGCGCAAGGTCCGCTCCGCCCGCACCTTGGCCGTCGTCTCCACCACGATGGCGATGACCCCGGCGGGCTTCCCCGCCTCATCCAGGATGGGGGAGTAGTCGAGGTTCATCCACACCTGTTCCGGCCGGCCGGAGCGGTGCAGGGTCAGTTCCTGGTCCTGATAGGCCAGCGTGCCGCCGGCCAGGCCCACCTTCATGACATGGTCGTTGAAGTCGGCGACCTCGTGCCAGCCCTCGCGGACCTTGGAGCCCAGCAGCATCGGGTGGCGCCCGCCGGCGAAGACGGAATAGGCATCGTTGTAGATCATGATGCCGTCCGGCCCCCACAGCGTGACGATGGGGACGGGGGAACGCAGGATGAGCGCCACGGTGGTCCGCAGGCTTTGCGGCCAACCGTCCAGGGGGCCCAGCGGCGTGGCGGCCCAGTCATGGGCGGCGATCAGGTCCGCCAGCTCGCCGCCGCCGTTCAGGAACACCGGTACCGCTTCCTGCGCCATTTGCCGCCGCGTCCCGTTCACCCGCATTCCCCGCCATCATGCCAATTGCCTAAGACGCTTGTTATGTCACGGCGGCGTTGACGCCACATCGCCAACCAAAGTCCATGTCGCGGCGCGATATACCTCCCCAAAAGGCAGAGGCCCTTGCCGGGTCAGCGTTGATGGTGCAGATCCATCATCTCCAGCGGCATCATGTTGGCGCTGAGGTTGGCCATGATCCACAACGACCCCGCCACCACCAGGAAGACGATCAGCACGCCGAAGGCCAGGGCCAGCACGTTGTTGGTGTTGTCGGGGCCGGTGGTGATGTGCAGGAAGAACACCAGGTGCACGCCCATCTGCGCCACCGCCAGCACGGCCAGGCCGATGGGCACGCCCGGCTGCCACAGCACATGGGTACTGGCCGCCCAGAACGAGGTCGCGGTGAGGATGATGGCCAGCGCCAGGCCGATGACGTAGGCCTTGAGACTGGACAGCAGCTCTTCCCGGCTGTCGCCCGGGGCCGTGTCATGGGGGGGGATTTCGCCGCCCGGCGGGTCGTGGTCGTGGGTCATGTCCGCCATGTCAGCGTGCTCCCATCAGGTAGACGATCGTGAACAGGGCCACCCAGATGATGTCCAGGGCGTGCCAGAACAGGCTGAAGCACATCAGGCGGTGCAGGACGGTGGCCCGCCAGCCCTTGTCCGCCACCTGGGCCACCATGACCACCAGCCACAGCAGGCCCACCGCCACGTGGGCGCCGTGACAGCCCACCAGGGTGAAGAAGCCGGAGAGGAAGGCGCTGCGGTCGGCGGTGGCGCCCCGGGCGACCATGTCGGCGAACTCCCGCATCTCCAGGACCAGGAAGCCCAGCCCCAGGATGAAGGTGATGGCGGCGCCCAGGTAGAAGGCGCGGCGGTGCCGCGCGTCCATGGCCAGGGACATCATGCCGCAGCTGAAGCTGGAGAACAGCAGCAGCGCCGTCTCCACCGCCACGTTCCGGGCATCGAACAGCTCCGCCCCCGTCGGGCCGCCCGCCGTCGCCTTCCCCAGCACCGCGAAGGTGGCGAAGAGGGCGGAGAACATGACGATGTCGCTCAGCAGGAACAGCCAGAAGCCGTAGGCGATGATGATGCGCTTGGGCGCCGGGCCGGCGGCGCTGGCGCTGGCGGGCATGCCGTGATGGGTGCCCGCGGGCTCATGCCCGCCGAGGGTGGTGGCGGTCATGGCGCGCTCCCCGCCCAGTAGGCCTGCTGGTGGGCACGGTCGACCCGCGCCAGCTCGTCCGCCGGGATCTCGAATTCGCTCTCATCCCGCCAGGCGAAGACCAGGGTGGTGATCAGCGCCCCCACCAGGCCCAGGATGACCAACCACCAGATGTGCCAGATGAGGGCGAAGCCGGTGACGACGGCGAAGAAGGCTGTGACGAAGCCGGTGGGGCTGTTGAGCGGCATGTGAATGGGGGCGTAGGCCAGGGCTTCGGCGGCGGCCCGCCGTTCCTCCCGCGCCCGGCGCTTCATGTGCCAATAGGCGTCCTCCCGCTCCACCTGGGGCAGGACGGCGAAGTTCCAGGCGGGCGGGGGCGAGGGTGTGGACCATTCCAGCGTGCGGCCGTGCCAGGGGTCGCCCGTGTGGTCGCGGCGGTGGTCGCGCGTGCGGATGGACACCACCAGCTGGACGATCAGCGCCAGGATGCCGGCCAGGATGAAGGCGACGCCCACCGCCGCCACGATCAGCCAGGGCTGCCAGCCCGGATTGTCGTAATGCTGCAGCCGGCGCGTCATGCCCAGCATGCCCAGGTAGTAGAGGGGCATGAAGGCCAGGTAGAAGCCGACGAACCAGCACCAGAAGGAGATCTTGCCCCAGCCTTCGTCCAGGGTGAAGCCGAAGGCCTTGGGGAACCAGTACATGTAGCCGGCCAGCACCCCGAACACGACGCCGCCGATGATGACGTTGTGGAAATGGGCGATCAGGAACAGGCTGTTGTGCAGGATGAAGTCGGCCGGCGGCACGGCCAGCAGCACGCCGGTCATGCCGCCGATGACGAAGGTCACCATGAAGCCGACGGACCACAGGATGGGGGCGCTGAAGCGCACCCGGCCGCCGTACATGGTGAACAGCCAGTTGTAGACCTTCACGCCCGTGGGCACGGCGATGATCATGGTCATGACGCCGAAGAAGCCGTTGACGTTGGCCCCGGCGCCCATGGTGAAGAAATGGTGCAGCCAGACGATGAAGGACAGGATGCAGATGGCCATGGTGGCCGCGACCATGGAGCGATAGCCGAACAGCGGCTTGCCGGAGAAGGTGGCGACCACCTCGGAGAAGACGCCGAAGCAGGGCAGGATCAGGATGTAGACCTCCGGATGGCCCCAGACCCAGATGAGGTTCACGTACATCATCGGGTTGCCGTCGCCGTCGGCCGTGAAGAAGTGCATCCCGAGGTAGCGGTCCAGCAGCAGCATGGCGAAGGTGGCGGTCAGGACGGGGAACGCCGCGATGATCAGCAGGTTGGACGCCAGCGCGGTCCAGCAGAACACCGGCATGCGCATGTAGCCCATCCCCGGCGCCCGCATCTTCAGGATGGTGGTCGCCAGGTTGATGCCCGACAGCAGCGTGCCCACGCCTGAAATCTGCAAGGCCCACAGATAGTAATCGACACCTACGCCGGGGGAATATTTCAGCTCGCTCAAGGGCGGGTAGGCCAGCCAGCCGGTGCGCGCGAATTCCCCGATCACCAGCGACATGTTGGTCAGCAGGATGCCGGAGGCGGTCAGCCACAGGCTGACGGAATTCAGCGTGGGGAAGGCCACGTCGCGGATGCCCAGCTGCAAGGGCACGGCGAAGTTCATCAGCCCGATGATGAAGGGCATGGCCATGAAGAAGATCATGATGGTGCCGTGGGCGGAGAAGATCTGGTTGTAATGCTCCGGCGGCAGGTAGCCGGCGTCCGGCCCCACCGAGATGGCCTGTTGCAGGCGCATCATCACGGCGTCGGTGAAGCCGCGCAGCAGCATGACCAGGGCCAGGACCACGTACATGACGCCGATGCGCTTATGGTCGACGGACGTCAGCCATTCCCGCCACAGGTAGGGCCAATAGCCCTTCACCGTCACCCAGGCCAGCACGCCCAGCACCGCCAGGATCATGAGGCCCGAGGCGATCATGTCGATCGGCTCGTCGATGGGGATGGCGCTCCAGCTCAGCTTGCCGAACATGCTCGATCCTTATTCCGGGTCTTTGTTCAGGGGCGGATACTCGTGTCCGGGCCAATGAGGGTTGGTTTGGGGCAGGGCGGGGTTCCGGCCGGGGTTGGCGACGGCGTCGAACAGCCCCGGCATCACGTCGCGAAAGGTGCGGGGGCGGTCCGCCCGGCTGGATTGGCTCAGCCGGGCGTAGGCCGGGGCGTCCAGCGCCTCGCCCTGGGCGCGGGCGTTGGCGACCCAGCCGTCGAAGGCGTCGCGGGGTACCGCCTCCAGCGTGAACAGCATGTCGGGGAAGCCGGCGCCGCTGAACTGGGCGGAGATGCCGGGATAGCGGCCCGGCCTGTCAGCCCGCAGGTTCAGCCGGGTGATCATGCCGGGCATGGTGTAGATCTGGCTGCCCAGTTGGGGCACGAAGAAGCTGTTCATGACCCCGTCGGACGTCAGCTGGAAGCTGACCGGCGTGCCGGCGGGCACCACCAGGTGGTTGACGCTGGCGATGTCCAGGTCGGGGTAGATGAACAGCCATTTCCAGTCCAGCGACACCACCTGCACCGTCACGGGCGGGGTGTCGGCGGCCAGGGGCTTGGGCGGGTCCAGGTCGCGCGCGCTGACCCAGCCGATGCCGCCCAGCAGCAGCACGGTCATGGTGGGGATGGCCCACACCACCATCTCGATGCGGCCGGAATATTCCCAGTCGGGACGGTAGTTGGCGCGGGCGTTGCCGGCGCGGAACCACCAGGCCACCCCCAGGGTCGCCAGGATGGTGGGGATGACGATGGCCAGCATGATGCCCAGCGAATCCCACAGGATGGTCAGCTCCTGCGCGGCCACCGGCCCTTGTGGGTCGAGGATGCCGCCGGAACAGCCGGCGAGGCCGGGCAGCGCCAAGCCCAGGGCGGCGGCCAAGGCGAGGGCTGTGGCGGGGCGGGCCATGGCTTTCCTTGGTTTGACAGTGGGTTACGGAAGATTTGGGTGTCGGGCGGGACACGATGTCGCGCGGCGGGTGAGCGGGGGGTCAATGCCCCCGCACCCCATAAGTTCCCCGGTGGTGCGGGGAAAAAACGCCGCACCCTTCCCATATCGGGTGGATGCCCCTCTTCCCGGACCGCCCTTCCATGCCCATACAGGCCAGCCTTTTCCCAGATGCGCCGCCGCCCGGCCTGCCGCCGGGCTTCCGTTACACCCCGGACCTGATCGACGCGGAGGAGGAGCGCCGGCTGGCGGCCGGCATCGCGGCGCTGCCGCTGAAACCTTTCGAGTTCCACGGCTATCTGGCCAACCGCCGGGTGGTGTCCTTCGGCTATCGCTATGACTACGCCCGGCGCGCGGTGGCGGCGGCGCCGGACATGCCGTCCTTCCTTTTGGATCTGCGCGCCCGGGTGGCCGCCTGGGCCGGCGTGGCGCCCGATGATTTCCGCCAGCTGCTGATCAACGAATACGCGCCCGGCGCCGGCATCGGCTGGCACCGGGACAAGCCGCAGTTCGGCCTGGTGGCGGGCGTGTCGCTGCTCTCCCCGGCCACCCTACGCTTCCGCCGGCGCGAGGCGGATGAGTGGCACCGCGCCGCGGCCCCCTTGGCGCCCCGCTCGGTCTACCTGCTGGCGGGGGAGGCGCGCGCGGCGTGGGAGCACAGCATCATCGAGGGCGACGCCCTGCGCTATTCCGTGACCTTCCGCACGCTGGCGTAGGTTGTGTGGGCGCGGATGCGGGGCACCGGTGTCGGCGGGGTGTGGCACCAATGGAACGGGGTTTGTACTGACATGAACCTTTAATCCCCGAACGCGGCCAAGGCGGCGGAAAGAGACAAAACGCGACGCAGCCAGCCAAGCCACGGGTCCGGCGCCCCCATAGTGTGGTGGGAAAACTGCGCCCAGGCGCGGCTTGTCTACCTTGGCCCCGGATGCCGCGCCCCGCGCGGGCCCTGGAGCCTGAGCCTTGTGTTGGGGGAAGGATGCTGTCCACCATGCCGTCGCCGGTCCGCCGGTTGTATCCCTTGGTCCTGGCCCTGGCGCTGGCCGCCTGCGGCGACAAGCATCCGCCGGCGGCCAACGCCGGCCCCCCGCCGGTGACGGTGGCCCAGCCGCTGCCGCACAAGATCGTGGATTGGGACGAGTTCACCGGCCGGTTCGAGGCGGTGCAGACGGTGGAGCTGCGGGCCCGCGTCTCCGGCTACCTGGACCAGATCAAGTTCCGCGACGGCCAGCTGGTGCAGAAGGGCGACCTGCTGTTCGTCATCGATCCGCGCCCCTTCCAGGCCACGCTGGACAAGGCCAACGCCGACCTGCAGCGGGAAAAGACCCGCCAGGCCCTGGCCGTTTCGGAACTGAAACGGGCGGCCCAGCTGCTGGCCGCCCGCGCCATCAGCCAGGAAGAGTACGACACCCGCGCCCAGGCGGAGCAGGAAAGCCAGGCGGCGGTGGCCTCGGCCACGGCCGCCGCGCGCTCGGCGGCGCTGGACCTGGAGTTCACCCAGATCCGCTCGCCCATCTCCGGCCGCATCGGCGACCGCAAAATCGACATCGGCAACCTGGTCAGCGGCGGGTCGGCGCAATCCACCCTGCTGGCCACCGTGGTGACCCAGGACCCCATCTATTTCGTCTTCGACGGCAGCGAGGCGGATTACCTGCGCTACAACCGCCTGGCGCTGGAAGGCAAACGCGCCTCGTCGCGCGACAAGGCCAACCCCGTCTTCGTCCGCCTGATGGATGAAACCGCCTGGACCCACAAGGGCGAGATGGATTTCGTCGACAACCGGCTGGACCCCAACTCCGGCACCATCCGGGGTCGCGCCGTCATTCCCAACACGGACAACTTCCTGCAGCCCGGCACCTTCGGCCGCATGCGCCTACTGGGCTCCGGCGAGTATGACGCCCTGCTGGTGCCGGACGAGGCCATCGCCTCTGACCAGTCGCACAAGATCGTCCTGACCGTGGCCGAGGACGGCACGGTGACGCCCAAGCCGGTGGTGCTGGGCAACCTGGCCTACGGCCTGCGCGTCATCAAGTCCGGCCTGGCGCCCACCGACCGCGTTATCATCAGCGGCCTTATGCGGGCGCGGCCCGGCACCAAGGTCACGCCCCAGCCCGGGACCGTCACGCCCGCGGCCGAGCAGTAAGGGGCGGCACCATGAAGTTCTCACACTTCTTCATCGACCGGCCCATCTTCGCCTGCGTGATCTCCATCCTGATCACGCTGATCGGCGGCCTGGCCTATTTCGCCCTGCCCGTGGCGCAATACCCCGAGGTGGCACCCCCCACCGTGGTGGTGACGGCCACATACCCCGGCGCCTCGGCCGAGACGGTGGCCAACACCGTGGCCGCCCCGCTGGAGCAGGAGATCAACGGCGTCGACGACATGCTGTACATGGTCTCCCAGAACACGGGCGACGGCGGCCTGTCGCTGACCATCACCTTCAAGCTGGGCACCGACATCGACAAGGCCCAAGTGCTGGTGCAGAACCGCGTGTCCGTGGCGCAGCCGCACCTGCCGGACGAAGTGAACCGCCTGGGCGTCACCACGCGCAAGAATTCCCCCAACCTGATGATGGTCATCCACCTCTATTCCCCGGATGACAGCCTGGACCAGCTCTACATCTCCAACTACGCCACCCTGCAGGTGCGCGACCCGCTCGCCCGCCTGGACGGCGTGGGCGACGCCCGCATCCGTGGCGCCGGCGACTATTCCATGCGCGTCTGGCTGGACCCGGAAAAGGTGCAGGCCCGCGGCCTGACCACGGCGGAGGTGGTGCAGGCGCTGCAAGGCAACAACGTGCAGGTGGCCTCGGGCCAGCTGAACCATCCGCCCGTGCCCAAGCCCAGCGCCTTCGAGGTGCAGGTGCAGACCCTGGGCCGCCTGACCGACCCCAGCCAGTTCGCCGACATCGTCATCAAGTCCGACGCCCAGGGCCGCGTCACCCGCGTGCGCGACGTGGGCTGGGTGGAGCTGGGGGCCCAGGACTACAACACCTATTCCTACGTCGACGGCCAGCGGGCGGCGGCCATCCTGATCTACCAGCGGCCGGGCTCCAACGCCCTGAAGACGGCGGCCAACGTGCTGTCGTCCATGGAGACGATGAGCCACGACATGCCCAAGGGCATGGCCTACAAGGTGGTCTACAACCCCACCAACTACATCGCGGAATCGGTGAAGGAGGTCTACCACACCATCTTCGAGGCGGTGGTGCTGGTGGTCATCGTCGTCATCGTCTTCCTGCAATCGTGGCGGGCGGCCCTGATCCCCGTCATCGCCATCCCCATCTCGCTCATCGGCACCTTCGCCGTCATGGCGGCGGTGGGCTTCTCCCTCAACAACCTCTCCCTCTTCGGGCTGGTGCTGGCCATCGGCATCGTCGTCGACGACGCCATCGTGGTGGTGGAGAATGTGGAGCGCAACCTGGCCCAGGGCCTGTCCCCGCGTGAGGCCGCGCACCGCACCATGGACGAGGTCGGCGGCGCCCTGGTCGCCATCGCCCTGGTGCTGACCGCCGTGTTCCTGCCCACGGCCTTCCTCACCGGCATCGCGGGTGAGTTCTACCGCCAGTTCGGCGTCACCATCGCCGCCGCCACCGTCATCTCCATGCTGGTGTCGCAGACGCTGAGCCCGGCCCTGGCCGCCCTGCTGCTGAAGCCGCATGTCCAGGAGCATGCGGCCCCCCGGCGAGGCTTCCATCCCGTGGCGCGGTTCTTCGGCGGTTTCAATCGCGGCTTCGATTGGCTGTCGGAGCGCTACGGCCGGCTGACCGGTCACCTGGTGCGCCTGGCCACCGTCGTGCTGGTGGTCTATGCCGGGCTGATCGTGCTGGGCGGCGGCCTTATTTCCCGCACGCCCACGGGCTTCATCCCGGCGCAGGACCAGGGCTATTTCATCACCGTCATCCAGCTGCCGCCCGGCTCTTCCCTTGCCCGGACGGACGCCATCCTGCGCCATGTCCAGGATCTGCTGAGCAAGCGGCCGGGGGTGGCGCACACGGTGGGCTTCGCCGGTTTCGACGGCGCCACCTTCACCAACGCCCCCAACGCCGGCGCCGTCTTCGTCGCCACCACGCCGTTCGCGGAGCGTGGCAACCTGACCACCCAGGGCATCTTCGCCGACCTGCAGAAGACGATACAGCAGGTCGACGGCGCCCTGATCCTGCTGATCCCGCCGCCCACGGTGCCGGGCATCGGCTCCTCCGGCGGGTTCAAGCTCTATATCGAGGACAGGCGCTCGCGCGGCTTGCAGGCCCTGGCCGACGCCACGCTGGACATGATGCTGGCTGCCAACCAGACGCCGGGCCTGGCCAACGTCTTCAGCCTGTACAACACCCGCACCCCGCAGGTGTACGCCGACATCGACCGGGTGAAGGCCGACATGCTGGGCGTGCCGCCATCGCGCATCTTCGACACGCTGAACGTCTATCTCGGCTCCGCCTTCGTCAACGACTTCAACCTGCTGGGCCGCACCTACCGGGTGACGGCGCAGGCCGACGGCGCCGACCGCACCAGCGTGCGCGACATCGCCTACCTGCGCACGCGCTCCAACAGCGGCGGGCTGGTTCCGCTAGGCTCCGTCGCCACCTTCCGCGACGTGACGGGGCCCTACCGCGTGCCGCGCTACAACCTGTATCCGGCGGCGGAACTGCAGGGATCGCCGGCGCCGGGGTATTCCACCGGTCAGGCCATCGCCGCCGTGCAGCAACTGGCGCAGCAGCGCCTGCCGGACGGCTTCGCCATCGAATGGACGGAACTGACCTTCCAGCAGATCATCGCCGGCAACACCGCCCCCATCGCCTTCGGCCTGGCCGTGGTGTTCGTCTACCTGCTGCTGGCCGCCCTGTATGAAAGCTGGATGCTGCCGCTGTCGGTTATCCTGATCGTGCCCATGTGCCTGCTCACCGCCATCTCCGGCGTCAATCTGCGGGGCATGGACAACAACATCCTGACCCAGATCGGCCTGGTGGTGCTGGTGGGCCTGGCGGCCAAGAACGCCATCCTGATCGTGGAGTTCGCGAAGCAGGACGAGGAGGAGGGGATGGACCGGTTCCAGGCGGCGGTGCGCGCGGCCCGCACCCGCCTGCGCCCCATCCTCATGACCTCCTTCGCCTTCATCCTGGGCGTGGTGCCGCTGGTGAACGCCTCGGGCGCCGGGTCGGAGATGCGGCAGGCCTTGGGTACCGCCGTCTTCTTCGGCATGCTGGGCGTCACCTTCTTCGGCCTGCTGTTCACGCCGGTGTTCTACGTCGTCTGCCGCTGGCTGGCGATATGGGGCCAGCGGCGCTTCGGCAAGCGGGAGGAGACACCCCCGCACGCCGGGTCACCCGGTCACCACACGGCCTGATGGGGAAGGGGGATCAGTCCATGCGCACCTATCGCACCCTGTTGGCCCTGTCGGTCTGCCTGCTGCCGCTGGCCGGCTGCATCACCGTGGGGCCCGATTACCAGGCGCCGGCCAGCCCGGCCGCCGCCGGCACCTCTTTCACCCGCGCGGGCGCCGCACCCACCAGCGCCGCGATCAAGGCGGCCGACATGCTGAAGGCGGAAGAACCGCTGGAGGAATGGTGGCGCCAGCTGGGCGACCCGGTGCTGGACCAGCTGGTGGCCGACGCCGTCAAGGCCAACCTGGACCTTAAGGCGGCCGACGCCGCCGTGCGCGCCGCCCGGGCGGAAGCGGAGGCGGTGGGCGCCCGCAACCTGCCGTCCTTGGGCGCCAGCGCCAGCTACAGCCGGGCCCGCGCCGCCGCGGCCACGCAGCAGGGCCAGCCCAACGCGCAATTGCCCGACAGCAACGTCACCACCGCCGGCGGCAGCCTGTCGTGGGAGATCGATCTGTTCGGCCAGGTGCGGCGGGCCATCGAGGCGGCGGAGGCCGACAGCGCGCGGGCGGAGGCGCTGCGCCACCAGGTGCTGACCGTCATCATCGCCGACGTGGCCAGCACCTATGTCGACCTGCGCGGCGCCCAACTGCGCCTGTCGGTCGCCCTGCGCAACGCGGAGAACCAGCGCGGCACCTTCGACCTGACCCACACCCTCAGCGACGCCGGTCGGGGGACGGACCTGGACATCGCCCGCGCCCAGGCGCAGCTGGAAACCACCCTGGCCTCCATCCCGCCCCTGCGCGCCACGGTGGCGGCGGATGAGCACATCCTGGCCACCCTGACGGGGCGGGAACCGGGGGCGCTGCTGAGCCTGCTGGACACGCCGGCGCCCTTGCCCGACCTGCCGGACAGCGTGGCCGTCGGCACGCCCGCCACCCTGCTCGGCCGCCGGGCCGACGTGGCGGCGGCGGAACGGGCCCTGGCGGCGGCCACGGCCCGCATCGGCGTCGCCACCGCCGACCTCTACCCCAAGATATCGCTCACCGGGTCGGTGGGGGTGCAGGCCTTGCAGCCGGGGGACCTGGGGGCGCGCGGCGCCTTCACCTACGGCATCGGGCCCAGCGTCAGCCTGCCGCTGTTCGACGCCGCCCTCTATGCCCGCATCCGCGAGGCCAACGCCAACACCGACCAGGCGGCGGCCAACTTCCAGAAGGCGGTGCTGACCGCGTGGCAGGAGGCGGAGACGGCGCTGGCCCGCTATGCCCAGGAGCGGTCGCGGCGCGCCTCGCTGGACACCGCCGCCACCGCCAGCACCCGCGCCGCCAGCCTGGCGGCCACGCGCTACCGCTATGGCGCCGACAATTTCCTGACCGTGCTGGACGCCCAGCGTACCCAGCTAGAGGCGGAGGACCAACTGGCCCAGAGCCGCATCCAGGTGGCGCAGGACCTGGTGGCGACCTACCGGGCGCTGGGCGGCGGCTGGACCATCGCGAAGGACGTGGCGGACGCCCGGTAAAGGGTCTTAACCCCCCGCCGCGAACAGGTCGCCCGTGACCGGCGCGCGGCGGGCCGGGCGGCGTCCTTCCAGGGTCAGCAGGTAATCCTTGGCCTCCAGCCCGCCGGCGAAGCCGGTCAGGGTGCCGTCCATGCCCACCACCCGGTGGCAGGGTGCGATGATGGAGATGGGGTTGCGCCCGTTGGCGGCCCCCACCGCCCGCACCGCCGCGGGATTGCCGATCTGCCGGGCGATGTCGCTGTAGCTGCGCACCTCGCCATAAGGGATGGTCAGCAGCGCCCGCCACACCTGCTTCTGGAAATCCGTGCCGGTGAAGGACAGCGGCACGTCGAACGCCGTCAGCTCCTTGCCGAAGTAGGCCCGCAGCTGCCGTTCCGTCTCCCGCAACACCGGATGGTCGGGCTTGGGAACCAGTGGACCCAGCCGCACCCGGCCCGGCCTGTCATTCTCCCACAGGATGGCTGCCAGACCGTCGTCGCCGGCCACCAGGGTCAGTCGGCCGATGGGGGAGGGCAGGTGCCTGAACGCAAACGTGGCGGTGCCGGTCATGGCGGCAAGCTCCTCATCCGGGGAAGCCGGTAGGGTGGCAAAACGTCAGGCCCTAGGGCAAGGGCGGCCATCACAGGCCCGGGCCCTTGGCCCCGCGCCGGTTTGACGGCCGTTATCGTTATTCCCAATTAAATATAGCGCGTTTAAGGCCCCGTGCTTCAGGTGGTGGATATGGAAAACCTCTGGTTGGGTAATAAACTTTGCGCATGACGCAACCATTTTTCTGAATTTAGTTAATGAGAACCGTTATCAATAGGGTCGTCTTCATTCGCCGCCCGAGAAATTCGCCGCCAATAACTTGACGGCTTGCGGCCGCGTCTTATGATGCGGGTATCCGTCTGCCGGCGTCTGCTTGCCCTTTCCGGGCGGTTTGGCCTTCCGGTGGGTTCGATTTTCACGGGAGCGTGTGAGACATGGATCTCAGTCGTCGCGGCTTTATCAAGCTGACCGGCGCGGGACTGGCGGTCTCCAGCATGGGCGCGCTGGGCTTCGGCTCGGCGGGCACGGCGCTGGCGGCCTCGGTCCGGCCCTTCAGGTTGACCGCCGCCACCGAAACCCGCAACACCTGCACCTATTGCTCGGTGGCCTGCGGCATCCTCATCTACAGCCAGGGCGATCGCGCGAAGAACGTGAAGTCCTCGGTCATCCATATCGAGGGTGATCCGGACCATCCCGTGAACCGCGGCACCCTGTGCCCCAAGGGCGCCGGCCTGCTGGACATCGTGCGGGCGCCGGGCCGCCTGACGGTGCCGAAGTATCGCGCCGCCGGTGCCACGGAGTGGAAGGAGGTCAGCTGGGATTTCGCCCTGGACCGTATCGCCACCCTGATGAAGCAGGACCGCGACGCCAACTTCATCGCCAAGAACGGCGCCGGCGCCACGGTGAACCGCTGGAACACCACGGGCATGCTGGCGGCCTCGGCGGCCTCGAACGAGGCGGCCTATGTGACCTTCAAGTGGGCCCGCGCGTTGGGCATGGTGACGTTCGACAACCAGGCGCGTGTCTGACACGGACCGACGGTGGCCAGTTTGGCCCCAACATTCGGTCGCGGTGCGATGACCAACACCTGGCAGGACATCAAGAACGCCAACGTCGTCATCGTCATGGGCGGCAATGCCGCCGAAGCGCACCCCTGCGGATTCAAATGGGTGGTCGAGGCCAAGATCGAGAACAAGGCCAAGCTCATCGTCGTTGATCCGCGTTTCACCCGCACGGCCTCCGTGGCGGACGTCTATGCCCCCATCCGGCCGGGCACCGACATCGCTTTCCTCAGCGGGCTCATGCGCTATCTGCTGACGAACGATGCCATCCAGCACGAGTATGTGCGGGCGTACACCAACGCCAGCCTGATCGTGAAGGACGGCTTCGCCTTCGAGGATGGCCTGTTCAGCGGCTATAACGAGGAAAAGCGCAACTACGACAAGTCCAGCTGGGACTATGAGCTGGATGAGCAAGGCTTTGCCAAGGTGGACGATACCTGGCAGAACCCGCGCTGCGTCATCAACCTGCTGAAGCAGCACATCGACCGGTACACGCCCGAGATGGTGTCCCGCATCTGCGGCACGCCCCAGGACAAGTACCTGGAGATCTGCAAGCTGATCGCCACCACCTCGGCACCGGACAAGGCCCTGACCAGCCTGTTCGCGCTGGGTTGGACGCAGCATTCGGTGGGCGCGCAGAACATTCGCGCCATGGCCATGGTGCAGCTGCTGCTGGGCAACATCGGCGTGGCCGGCGGCGGCATGAACGCCCTGCGCGGTCATTCCAACATCCAGGGTCTGACCGACATCGGCCTGCTCTCGGCGTCGCTGCCGGGCTACATGAACATGCCGAAGGACAGTGAAGTCACCTTCGACAAGTACATGGAGACCAAGCTGTTCAAGCCCCTGCGCCCGGGGCAGACCAGTTATTGGCAGAACTACCGCAAGTTCTTCGTCAGCTTCCAGAAGGCCATGTTCGGCAGCGCCGCCACGGCCGAGAACAACTGGGCCTACGACTGGCTGCCCAAGCTGGACGTGGACGGCTACGACGTGCTGCGCGCGTTCGAGATGATGAACAACAAGCAGATGAACGGTTACATCTGCCAGGGCTTCAACCCCATGCAGGCCTTCCCCGACCGGGGCAAGATCCGCCGGGGCCTGTCGAACCTGAAGTACCTCGTCGTCATGGACCCGCTGGATACCGAGACGGCCAATTTCTGGCAGGACTACGGTCCGCAGAACCCGTCCAAGCCGACGGAGATCCAGACCGAGGTGTTCCAGCTGCCCACCACCTGCTTCGCGGAGGAGAACGGCACGCTGGTCAACTCCGCCCGCTGGCTGCAGTGGCACTGGAAGGCGGCCGATGCCCCCGGCCAGGCCAAGACCGACCTGTGGATCATCGCCGGCCTCTACAACCGCATGAAGGCGATGTACGCCAAGGACGGCGGGGCCTTCCCCGACGCGCTGCTGAACCTCACCTGGAACTACGCCGACCCGCATGAGCCGGAGCCGGAGGAAGTGGCCAAGGAGATGAACGGCCGCGCGCTGGCGGACGTCAACGACCCGGCCACGGGCGCCCCGCTGTTGAAGGCGGGACAGCAGCTTGACGCCTTCGCCCAGCTGCGCGACGACGGCACCACCATGTCGGGCTGCTGGATCTTCGCCGGCAGCTTCACCGACAAGGGCAACATGACGGCCCGCCGCGACGCGACCGACCCGCGTGAGGCGGGCATCGCCCCCAACTGGGCCTGGGCGTGGCCGGCCAACCGGCGCATCCTGTACAATCGTGCAAGTGCAAATCCGGACGGCAAGGCGTGGAACCCGGCCAAGCCCGTCATCGAGTGGAACGGGTCCAAGTGGGTGGGCGTGGACGTGCCCGACTACGGCCCGACGGTGAAGCCGTCGGACAGCGTGGGCCCGTTCATTATGAACCAGGAGGGCCAGGCCCGCCTGTTCGCCCGCGGTCTCATGGTCGAGGGGCCGTTCCCCGAGCACTACGAGCCGTTCGAAAGCCCGTCGGAAAACGTGCTGCACCCCAAGGTGAAGTCCAACCCGGCCGCCCGTGTGTTCGCCAGCGACAAGGCGCACATGGGCGCGTCGGCCGACTTCCCCTATGTCGGCACCACCTACCGCCTGACCGAGCACTTCCACTATTGGACCAAGCATTCGCTGATCAACGCCATCCTCCAGCCGGAGGAGTTCGTGGAGATCGGCGAGGCCCTGGCCAAGGAGAAGGGCATTGAGCAGGGCGGCTGGGTCAAGGTGTCGTCCAAGCGCGGCCAGGTGATCTGCAAGGCATTCGTCACCAAGCGCATCAAGCCGCTGATGGTGGACGGCAAGCCGACCCACGTCATCGGCTGCCCCATCCACTGGGGCTTCACCGGCGTGGCGCGCAAGGGCTATGGCGCCAACACCCTGACGCCGTTCGTGGGTGACGCCAACACCAACACGCCGGAGTTCAAGGCCTTCCTGCTCAACATCGAGAAGACCAGCGCGCCCCCCGCGGTGGACGTGGCCCAGGGGCCGCGTGACGCCCAAGGGGTGCCGAAGTCGCTCACCAAGGTGGGGAGCCTGTGATGGCCGACCTGCAATCCCAAGACTACATCCGCCGGTCGGCCACCAACCTGACGCCGCCCTCGGCGCGCCACCATGAGCTTGAGGTGGCCAAGCTGATCGACGTCAGCCGCTGCATCGGCTGCAAGGCCTGCCAGTCCGCCTGCATGGAATGGAACAACCTGCGGCCGGAGATGGAGGAGTTCCAGGGCGCCTACGAGAATCCGCACGACCTCAACCCCGGCACCTGGACCCTGATGCGGTTCGCCGAGTACGAGGACGAGCAGGGGAACCTGGAGTGGCTGATCCGCAAGGACGGCTGCATGCACTGCGAGGATCCAGGCTGCCTCAAGGCCTGCCCGGCCCCCGGCGCCATCGTCCAGTACGCCAACGGCATCGTCGACTTCATCAGCGAGAACTGCATCGGCTGCGGCTATTGCGTGAAGGGCTGTCCCTTCAACATCCCGCGCATCAGCGCCCAGGACCACAAGTCGTACAAGTGCACCTTGTGCTCCGACCGCGTGGGCGTGGGGCTGGAGCCGGCCTGCGTGAAGACCTGCCCCACCGGCGCCATCATGTTCGGCTCCAAGGACGACATGAAGGACTGGGCGGGGGAGCGCATCGCCGAGCTGAAGGAACGCGGCTTCCAGAACGCCGGCCTTTATGACCCGCCGGAGGTGGGCGGCACCCACGTCATGTACGTGCTGCACCACGCCGACAAGCCCTCGCTCTACTCCGGCCTGCCGGACAAGCCCCACATCAGCGCGCTGGTGGGGGCGTGGAAGGGCTTCCTGAAGCCGGTGGCGCTGGCGGGCCTGGCCTTCGCCGCCGTCAGCGCCTTCGTCCATTCCATCGTCGCCGGTCCCAACGAGACGACGGAGGCGGATGAGGCCCACGCGCGGGCGGAGATGGAGAAGGCCAAGCGAGACGGGGCCAAGGGAGAAGGCGCCACGGGGGAAGGGAGTGCGACGTCATGAGCTATCCCAAGGGAACCATCGTCCGTAATTCCACCCTGACCCGGGTGAACCACTGGATCACCGGCCTCTGCTTCGTGCTGCTGACCCTGTCGGGCCTGGCCATGTTCCACCCCGTGTTCTTCTGGCTGTCGAACCTGTTCGGCAGCGGCCAGTGGATGCGGGCGGTCCACCCCTGGCTGGGCGTGTGCCTGCTGGTCAGCTTCCTGGGCCTGTTCATCCAGTTCTGGCGGGACAATTTGTGGAACCGCGACGACCTGGAATGGGCCAAGTCGCTGGACAAGGTGCTGGACAACCGGGAGGAGGAGGTGCCGCCCGTCGGCCGCTTCAACGCCGGCCAGAAGGCGGTGTTCTGGGGCATGGCCCTGATCATCCCGGTGCTGTTCGTCACCGGCATCCTGATCTGGGAGGTCTATTTCGGTGGCGCCACCTCCATCGAGACGCAGCGCGTCGCCGTACTGATCCACAGCCTGGGCGCCATCGGCGCCATCCTGATCTGGATCACGCATGTCTACGCGGCGATCTGGGTGAAGGGGTCGATGCGGGCCATGCTGCACGGCTGGGTCACGCCCGGCTGGGCCCACCGGCACCACCGCAAGTGGTTCCAGCGTCTGGTCGCCAGCGGCTCCCCCGGTCCGACGCCGGACAGCACGGCCAAATTCCGCGAGCACTGAGCGCCCTCAGGGCCTATGTATCAGGGGCGCGGTCCTCGTGGCCGCGCCCCGTTTCTTTCATGCCATCAGGGGGCGGCCTCGCCGCCGGGAGTACCAGTCATGAGACAGGGTGAAGTGGCGCCCAAGGCGCCGTGGATCGGCAACCCGCAGGGCGGGGTGACGGCGCCGGCCCCCATTATCCTGCCCGATCCGTCCACGCGCTTCGCCCGCACCTCCGGGCGGCTGGGCGTGCTGGCGGTCGACCACCCCATGGCCCAGTGGCTGGATTTCCTGTGCGAGCTGTCGCAGGCCCAGCATGACGCGGCCGACATGATCGATGTGACCGCCCCGGACTCCGACGACGTGGCCGTCGCCACCGGCGCCGGCATGCCGCCCCTGGCCGCCGACGGCCATGAGCGCGACATCGTCTGGCGCGAGGCGCTGACCCTGATCCTGCGCCATTTCGACCGCCTGCCCGAGGTGCCGGATCTGGTGGCCTCCGTCATCGACAGCCTGAACGATGTCGACGGCGACACGCTGGAATATCTGGCCGGCGACTTCCTGGGCGGCAACGTCAGCCCGGAGGATGCCGGCCGCGCCGTCTTCATCGCCGCCGCCCTGCAGGTCTACTTCACCAAGCTGGCCGCCAGCCTGGAGGTGGATCAGGTGCACCTGCTGCCGGAACGCGGCCTGTGCCCCTGCTGCGGGTCCACCCCCGTGGCGGGCGTCATCACCGCCTCCGGCTCCACGCCCGGCGTGCGCTACCTCTACTGCTCCCTCTGCTCCACCGCCTGGAACCATGTGCGGGCGGTGTGCATCACCTGCGGCCAGTCGGCCCACCTGTCGCTGAAAAGCGTGGAGGGGGAGAATGGCGCCGTGCAGGTGGAGACCTGCGACGACTGCCACACCTACGCCAAGATGCTGTACCTGGCCAAGGACCCCAAGCTGGACCCTTATGCCGACGATTTGGCCAGCCTGGGCCTGGACCTGATGGTGGCCGAGGTCGGCTGGCTGCGCCACGCGCCCAACCCCCTGTTGCTGGCGTAGGGAAAAACGGCCCCGGCTGGTAAGAGCGGGGCCGTTTTCCTCACAGCGTCACCACCAGCTTGCCGAACTGCTGGTTCGATTCCAGGTGGCGGTGGGCCGCCACGATGTCGTCGAAGGCGAAGCTGCGGTCGATGATGGGCTTCAGCGCGCCGGATTCCAGGCCCTGGAGCACGAAGGCCTTGGCCGCCGCCAGCCGCGCGGGATCGGTGGTGATCTCGTGGATCAGGTAGCCCCGTAGCGTCAGGCTCTTGCCCAGGACGTTGAACAGGGGGAAGGGTGTGGGTTCCGGACTCAGCGCGCCATACTCGATCAGGATGCCGCCCCGGGCCATGGCGGCGGTCAACGGCGTGAAGATGGGGCCGCCGATGGGGTCGAACACCACGCGCACGCCCTCCGGCCCCGCGATCTCCGTCAGCCGCGCCTCCAGATCCTCCTCAGCGGAGGCGATGACATGGGCGGCCCCGGCGTCCAGCAGGGCCTGGCGCTTGGCCAGCGTGCGGGTGACGGCGATGGGGGTGGCGCCCACTTGGTTGGCGACCTGGATGGCGGCCAAGCCGACACTGCTGCTGGCCGCGGTGATGACGACGACATCGCCGGCCGCCAGTTTGGCCAGATCGATCAGCGCGCCATAGGCGGTGACGTATTGCATCCAGGTGGCGGCGGCCTCCTCCCAGTTGAGGGTGGGCGGGTGCTTCACCACCAGGTGCTGGGGGAAATTCGCCAGCTCGGCATAGGCTGGCCATTCGATCTGCGAGGGCGGCGGCACCACGCTGACGGCGTCGCCAACCTTGAGGCCCTCCACGCCCGCACCGATGGCGGCGACCTCGCCGGCGGCCTCGAAGCCCAGGCCGCTGGGCCAGCTTTCCGGCGTTTCGATATAGGCGCCGGTGCGCAGCATGGACTCCGCCCGGTTCAGGCCCAGCGCCCTGACGCAAATCTGCGCCTGGCCGGCGCCGGGGGGCGGCACTTCCACCTCCTCGATGCGCAGGACCTCGGGGCCGCCGTGCTCATGAAAGCGGATAACGCGTGCCATGGTCAGTCACTCCAAATCAATTGATAGGAATGAACATGAACGCGACCGTTAGCCGGGATAAATGGGCTAGGATGCAGAACACCATGAACTGATGGTTTTCAATATGGACCGGTTGGGCAGCATGGCCGTCTTCGTGAAGGCGGTGGATCTCGGCTCCTTCGCCGCCGCCGCGTCGGCCCTGGGGGTGTCCGGGCCCATGGTGGGCAAGCACATCCGCTTCCTGGAGGAACGGCTGGGCGTGCGGCTATTGAACCGCACCACGCGGCGGCAGAGCCTGACCGACTTCGGCCGGGCGTATTACGAGCGCTGCCGCGTCGTCCTGGCGGAGGCGGACGCGGCCGACGCCCTGGCCGCCGACCAGCTGGGGGAGCCGCGCGGCCGCCTGCGCGTGACCATGCCGGAGCATTTCGGCCGGCGCTGCGTCGTGCCCGTGCTGCTGCGTCTGGCCCAGCGCTATCCGGCGCTGGAGCTGGATTTGTCCCTGGGGGACCGCCTGGTCGACCTGGTGGAGGAGGGGTTCGACCTGGCCATCCGCACCGGCGGCCTGGCCGACCGCGCCGGCCTGATCGCCCGGCGGGTGGCGCGCCAGCGCATGGTGGTCTGCGCCGCCCCCGCCTACCTCGCGGCGCATGGCGCGCCGACGGACCTGGATGACCTGGTCCGGCATGAGGGCGTCATCTACCGCCGGTCCGCCCGCATCCCGCAGTGGCTGTTCCCGCGTGACGGGCAGCCGGCGGCGGAGGTGCTACCCCGCCACCGCATCCAGCTGGACGATCTGGAGACCATCGCCGACCTGGCCGTGGCCGGCATGGGGCTGGCCTGGCTGCCCTCCTGGCTTATCCGCGACCAGCTGAGGTCGGGCGCGCTGGTCACGGTGCTGCCGGACCAGCCGGAATACCTATACGATGTCCATACCCTGTGGGTACAAACGCCGCACCTGCCCCTGAAGGTGCGGGCGGCGGTGGATGCCTTGGCCGCCGCCCTGCCGGGCTTCATGGGCCCGCGCTGCGGCCCCGAGGGCGACCCTGGGGGCGAGGGCTAGAACAGGGCCACTGCCAGGTAGCCACCCGCGAGGCCCAGCAGCACCACGCCGGCGATGACGGCCGCCAGCGCCTTGGGCGGGAAGGAGCGGTGCAACATGGCGATGGACGGCAGGCTGACGGGCGGCAGGGTCATCAGCAGGGCACCGGCCGGGCCGACCCCCATGCCCAGCGACAGCATGGCCTGGATGATGGGAACCTCGCCCGCCGTGGGAACGACGAACAGCGTGCCGGCGATGGCGAAAGCGGCGATCCAGATGAACTGGTTGCCGATCTCCGGCCCGATGGCGGGGAACAGCCAGGCGCGGGCAGCACCCAGGGCCAGCACGATGACGACGTATTCCGGGATCAGGCGCACGGCCATGCGGCCCAGGATCTTGAGCCAGCGGACGAAGGGGTTCTGCGCCTCCGCCTCCGCCTGCAGGGCCAGCAGGGCGGCTTCCTGGTCCGGCATGGGGCTGACGCGGTTGGCCAGCAGGCCCAGGCCCAGGACCATCACCAGGCCCAGGGCCAGGCGCAGGCCCGTCCACTGCCAACCCAGGACGAAGCCGATGAAGACCAGCGTGGCGGGGTTCAGCACGGTGTTCCCCAGCCAGAAGGCCATGGCCGCCCCGGGGGCTGCCTGCTGGCGGCGCAGGCCCATGACCACGGGGGCGGCACAGCAGGTGCACATCATGCCCGGCAGGGACAGCAGGCCGCCGGCCAGCACGCTGCCGAAGCCGGTGCGGCCCAGCGCCCGTGCCACCCAGGTGACCGGCAGCAGCGCCTGGATGGCGGAGCCCAGCAGCAGGCCCAGCACCATGGCCTGCCAGATGGCCTTGCCGTAGGCCAGGGCGTAGCCCACGGCCGCGTCCCACGACGGGGCCGGGGCGGCGGCGTCCGTGCCCATCAGGATGGACTTGCCGATGGCATGGTTGGCCGCCGCCACGAAGGCGCGGGCGTAATAGGGCGACCATTTCACGTAGAACAGGCCGGCGATGGCGATCAGGGCGACGATGGCGATTCCCACCATGGGGTGGGGGCGGCCGGTGGTGCGCGGCGACTTCGCGGCGGTCAGGTCCATTGGGATGCGTCCGTGGCATAGGCTGGGGCACGCGGGAGGCGACACGTCCCCCACGTCTTGGACCCGACCGGGCCACGGGTTCGCATCGGGAGCCGGCTATCGATGCAACGCGGCGATAGGCATCCTCGATCGAACAATTCCGGTCTTAACGCCGCTTGCAAATGGAGGCAATGTCCTTATCTGCACTACGGCTGGTTTGCCTGCATACAATGCAAAAACAGGTCTTCCGTACAATAGAAGGCGATAGAAATGTCCAATGACCAGATACGTTTGACCGATCTTGCCCATGGTGGGGGGTGCGGCTGCAAGCTGGCGCCGGCGGTGCTGCAGCAGCTGCTGGCGGGTCAGCCTCAGACGGCCGGCTACGCCAACCTGCTGGTGGGGACGGAAACGGGGGACGACGCCGCCGTCTGGCAGTTGGACGACCGCCATTGCATCATCGCCACCACCGACTTCTTCATGCCGGTGGTGGATGACCCGCGCGATTTCGGCCGCATCGCCGCCACCAACGCGCTGTCCGACGTTTACGCCATGGGCGGCCGGCCCCTGTTCGCGCTGGCCATCCTGGGCATGCCCCTGGGCAAGCTGGCGCCCGAGGTGGTGCGCGAGATTCTGGCCGGTGGCGCCAGCATCTGCGCCGAGGCCGGCATCCCCGTGGCGGGCGGCCATTCGATCGATAGTGGGGAGCCCATCTACGGTCTGGCCGTCATCGGCGTCGCCCCGCCCCAGGCTATCCGCCGCAACGCCACGGCCCAGGCGGGCGACGCCCTGATCCTGACCAAGGGCCTGGGCGTGGGCGTCTACTCCGCCGCCTTCAAGAAACGGAAGCTGGACGCCGCCGGCTATGCCGAGATGATCGCCAGCACCACCCTGCTGAACCGCGTCGGCGCCACCCTGGCGCAGGACGCCGACGTGCACGCCATCACCGATGTCACCGGCTTCGGCCTGCTGGGCCATGGGCTGGAGATGGCGCGCGGCGCCGGGCTGACGCTGACCCTGGACTGGGACCGGCTGCCCTTCCTGACCCAGGCGGCCCAGTTGGCGGAAGCGGGCTTCATCACCGGCGCCTCCAACCGCAACTGGGCCAGCTACGGCGAGGAAACGCGCCTGCCCGCCGACCTGGCCCCCTGGCAGCGCGCCTTGCTGACCGACCCGCAGACCTCCGGCGGCCTGCTGGTGGCGGTGGCGCCGGAGCGGGCGGAGGATATCTGCCGCCAGATCGTGGAGGCAGGCTACCCGATGGCGCGCGTCATCGGCAGCGTGACTGAGGGGGAGCCGGTGGTACGGGTGGGGTGGGCCGGCCAGCGGTGACCAAAAGTTGGCGGAAGGGAATGGGAGTCGAACCCACCCGGGACAGTCTCGCTGCCCCACCCGGATTTGAAGTCCGGACGCCCCACCAGGGGCGATTCCCTTCCGTCTGACCGAAGCTCACAAAACCACAGGCGGCCCGAACAAGTCCAGCCGGTGCGGGTTGACGCGGCGCAGGTCACCCCGGCGCAGGGTGACGCCATGCCGGTCAAAGAAGTCCAGGATCTGGATGGCGACCTTGCGGCCGTTGTCCATGCGGTCGCGGAACGGGGCCACGACGAAGGCGCCGCCGGGGGATTGGGCCGCCACGTCCACGGCGATGGCCATCATCTCGCGCACCGTGTCGCGCAGGAAGAAATGGTCGTGCGCCACCTGGTCGGCCCAACCCATGCGGCCGGCCAGCTTCAGGATGCGGCGCACCTCGCCCTCATCCCGGCCGGTGTCGGCGGCGATGTCGCGCACGCGCGGCGGCCGGAAGCGCACCTCCCCGCCCAGCAGGGGGGCGAAGTCGGCCCACGCCGCCTCATCCGCCGGCGCCAGGCGCACGACGTGGCCGGACAGGCGGATGAAGGCGCCGTCCAGCGCCACCAGGCCTTCCGCCACCGCCCGGCCTATGGCCACGGCGAAGATGGGGACGGGCAGGCGGGGCTGCACGGCCAGGCGCAGCTTCTCCCGCCCCATGCCCTGCAGGTCCGGGTTCTCGGCGTGATAGGCCGCCAGCGTTTCCGACAGGTGGGCCAGGAAGGCCGCCCAGCGGTCCGCCGACAGGGCCGTCCGCGTCCCACCCTGGTCCAGCACCACCAGGTTCAGCGCATCGGCCAGCGCCGCCGCCGTGCCGTCGGGCAGGGCGTGGTCGCGGACGAAGGCGGTCAGGTCGGCATGGTGGGGCGGGATGGCCAGCAGGGCGGCCAGCGCGGCCTCGGGGCTGGGCAGGGCCAACGCCGCGCGCTGGGCCGCGCGCTCCGCCGTGCGGCGGCGGCGGGGCGGGGGGCGCAGGTCGAGGAAGCGGCCGCCGCCCAGGGTATGCTGGGCCGAGACGTCGCGGATGACGTAACGGTCGCCCGCCGCCGCGGCGATGGGCCGTTCCAGCACCAGCTGCACCTGCGTCGCCTCCCCGCCCGACAGTGTTTCCTCCGACAGCAGGACGACGCGGGCACCCACCTCCGCCGCCGCGTGGTGCAGGCGCACGGGGAACCATTGCGCCAGCGGCTTGGCCCCGGCGTCGCGGGGCAACAGGCGCAGGCTGGCGTCGATGCGGTCGGTGGGGGCGTGCAGGGCTGGCGCCAGCACCATGTCGCCCCGATGCAGCGCCTCCTTGGTGATGTCGGGGCCTGCCAGGTTCAGGGCGCAGCGGTCGCCGGCGCGGCCTTCCTCCGCCACCGCGTTCTGGGCGTGGAGGGAGCGGACGCGCGCCGGCAGGCCGGATGGGCTGACCGTCACGCCGTCGCCCACGCGCACCCGGCCGGACAGCACCGTGCCCGTCACCACCACGCCCACCCCCGTCAGGGTGAAGGCGCGGTCGATGGCCAGGCGGAAGGCGCCGGGGTCGGCGGCGGTCTTGGTGGCCGCCTGGGCGCGGGCCTCCCGCTCCAGCCGCTGGCGCAGCGTGTCGATGCCGGCGCCGGTGAGGGCGGAGACGGGCAGGATGTCGGCGCCGTCCAGGCTGGTGCCCGCCAGCGCCGCGCTGATCTCCGCCGTCACCGCCGCCAGGCGGTCGGGCGGGGCGAGGTCGGCCTTGGTCAGGGCCACCAGGCCGTGGCGGATGCCCAGCAGGTCGATGATGGCCAGATGCTCGCGCGTCTGTGGCATGACGCCGTCGTCGGCCGCCACCACCAGCAGGGCGTAGTCGATGCCGCTGGCGCCCGCCACCATGGTGTGGACGAAGCGCTCATGCCCCGGCACGTCGACGAAGCCCAGCGTGGGCCCATCGGGAAGGGGCAGATAGGCGAAGCCCAGGTCTATGGTGATGCCCCGGGCCTTCTCCTCCTTCAGGCGGTCGCCGTCGACGCCCGTCAGGGCCCGCACCAGGGCCGTCTTGCCGTGGTCGATATGGCCAGCGGTGCCGATGATCATGGCCGGGACAGCTCCGCCAGCGCCGCCAGGAAGGCCGGCTCATCGCGCAGGCAGCGCAGGTCCAGCACCAGGCGCCCGTCCTCGATGCGGCCAATGATGGGACGCGACAGGACCCGGAAGGCGGCCGCCAGCGCGGTCAACGCGGCGCCGCCGGCGCCGATGGCCAGGCCGGCGCTGGGCAGCGTGTCCAGCGGCAGGGCGCCGGAGCCGATCTGGCTGTCGCAATCGCAGACCGCCACCGTGAAGCCATCGCCCAGTACCTGGGCCAGGGCTGGCGCCAGGCGGTGGGCCTGCTCCGCGATTTCCGCCTTGGGGCGCGACAGCAGGGCCAGGGTGGGCAGACGCTGGGCCAGGCGGTCGGGGTCGCGGTACAGCTTCAGCGTCGCCTCGATGGCGGCCAGCCGGACCTTGTCCACCCGCAGGGCCCGCTTCATGGGGTTGCGGTTCAGGGCTTGGATCAGGTCGCGACGGCCGACGATGAAGCCGGCCTGCGGCCCGCCCAGCAGCTTGTCGCCGGAGAAGGTGACCAGGTCCGCCCCCTCCGCCGCCGCCTCGCGCACCGTGGGCTCGCGCTTCAGGCCATAGGCGGACAGGTCCACCAGGGTGCCGGAGCCGAGATCGTTCACCAAGGGCACCCCGGCGCCATGGGCGATGCCGGCCAGTTCGGGCGCCAGCACCTCCTTGGTGAAGCCCTGGATGCGGTAGTTGCTGGTGTGGACCTTCAGGACCAGGCCGGTTTCGGGCGTCAGCGCGCCGGTGTAGTCTTTGGCGTGGGTGCGGTTGGTGGTGCCGACCTCCACCAGGCGGGCACCGGCCTGGGCCATGATGTCCGGCATGCGGAAGGCGCCGCCGATCTCGATCAGTTCCCCGCGCGAAACGATGGCGTCGCGGCCCCGGGCCAGGGTGTTCAGCACCAGCAGCACGGCGGCGGCGTTGTTGTTGACCACGGTGGCGTCCTCCGCCCCCGTCAACTCGCACAGCAGGGCGCGGACATGGTCGTCACGCTCGCCCCGCTTGCCGTCGTCCAGGTCGAACTCCAAGGCCACCGGGTCGCCCATGGCGGCCAGGGCCGCGTCCATGGCCTCCCGCGCCAGCAGGGCGCGGCCCAGGTTGGTGTGCAACACCGTGCCCGTCAGGTTGAACAGGGGGCGCAGCTTGGACCGGCCGGCGTCCTCCAACCGCGTCAGGGCCAGGGTGGCCACGGTGTCGGCGTCCGGCACGGTGCCGCCGCCCGCCAGCAGGGCGGCGCGGACCTCGGCCAGCACGGCGCGGATGGCGTCCGTCGTCGCCGTGCGGCCATGGCGGTCCAGCAGCGGGGATGCGGCGGGGCGGGAAAGGACGGCGCTAATGGACGGCAGATCGCGAAGACGCACGGGACGAGGGCACTTTCGTTGCGGTGTTTCCCCCTTGTGGCAGATTTAAATATTTGGTCAATCCCGCCGAAAACCAAAGCCTTGGCCACCCATACCTAGGTATGGCGTCACAAGGGTGTGACGTTCCAGGACGTCAGGCCCTCAGAATGCCAGGCCCAGGCCGATGGTCCAGCCGCGCACGCCGTTGCCGATGATGGCCGACCCGCGCAGCGTCACGCCCTCGATGCCATAGCCCAGGTGGGGCGTCATCACCTCCAGCCCGCCGCCCACCTCCAGGAACTTGTCGAAGCCCAGGAAATCCTGCTGCGACCCGATCAGGATGTTGCCCCGGCTGAAGGCGATCCAGCGCAGATCGTCGGCGAACACGTGGCCCAGCGGCCCGTCCAGTTGGGCGTTGATGGTGGCGAAGCCGAAGCTGCCCGTGGATTTCAAGGACGGATCGCTGACGCGGCTGGGTATGTCGGCGAATTCGCTGAAGCGGCCCATCAGGTGCAGGCGCAGGTCGTCGGGCAGGGCGCTTTCATGCAGCACCTCCACCCCGCCGCCGGCCAGGAAGCTGTCGATGCGCATGCTGGTCAGGATGCCGCCGGTGCTCTCCCGCAGCAGATCGGCGTTGGGGCCGGCGAATTCCCCGCTGCCGCGAATGCGGGTGTAGCCGCCCAGGGCGACCGGCCGGACGGAGGTGGAGTCGCCGATTGGGATGTCCAAGCCGAAGCCGCCCAGGGCCGAGTAGGACTTGTAGTTCTCCTTCACGGCGTCGGGCGCGCCGGTATCGGCGCCCAGGGCCGTTTGCTGCCAGGCCGTCTCATAGCCCAGTGTGACTTCCAGATAGGGGGCGACGCTGTCGGTGTCGTCCTTGTCGCGGAAGCTGTGGGTGATGGGCAGCTTGTAGCCGTGCAGCGTGATCTCATTGCTGCTGTAGCGGGCGGCGCTGGCGTCGGGTGTTCCGCCGAAGACGCCCAGGGTCTCGAAACCGTGGCCGATGTCCTCGGCCTTCAACTGGTCGCGCACCGCGTCGCGGATGGCCTGGGCGCTGACGCCGGAGGTCGCGGTCTGCGCCCGCGCCGTTGGGGGAGAGAAAGCGGGGGCCAGGGCGGTTGTCAGGGCGGCCGCCAAGGTCACGCGCCGCCAGGGTGAGGATAGTCCACGCCGATTTTCCATACGCACCGATCCCTGTCTGCCTCCATGCCTGTCAGGGAAATGCCACCCGCCCGCCCGGCGGCAAGTTGCCAAGAGGAATAACTGATAAATATTGTAGAATATATTTTATTGACGTCAGAGAATGGCGATGTTTGAAATCATCCAACGGCGCGGGCTGGACGAATGAGGTTGGAAATGACGGCGATGACGAAGGTGGAGCAGCGGGCCCAGATGTGGGGCGAGGCGTGCCTGCCCTTGGTGGCGCTGCTGTATCTCATGCTGCTGGGCGCGCTGTATGGCGGCGCGCCGGTGTGACGCCCCAGCGGACTTTATTGCCCGCATTCCTATTGTAAAATATGCCCGGATATGGAAACGGCGGCCACGGGATGACCCGGGCCGCCGTTTTCATACACGGTATTTGAACGTGGCCGATCAAATACCCCTCATGCGCCGGGCGCCAGCATCCGCTGGCTTGGGCTTCCGCGCTCCGTCCTGCGGTACTCGCCCTGGCGACCGCGGTCGCGGTCTACGGCGGCATGGGCCGAGATCTCATGCCGCCGTGTCATTCAGACGATGCGCCTTGGCCTCAGTTGGTCGCCGGGCGCTGCGAGGTGCGGTCCACCAGGCCGGCCCAGTTGCTGACCGAGATGAAGTGGGCGTAGGCCAGGGCCAGCCAGCCGCGCTCGCGCCAGCGCTGGAAGTCCTCGGCCGGCAGCTGGTTGAACCGGGATTCGTCGATGACCTTGAAACCGGCCAGGCTCAGCTTCTGGCCGTCCTTCAGGGTGACGTCGGCGCGGTTCTCCACCAGCAGGTCGGCCTTGATCAGGGCCTCCACGAACTCGGTGGTGGCGTTGTAGTGGCCCTGGTAGTCGCTGCAGAAGGCCAGGGCGTTGCGGGTCACTTCGGTGGGCTGGCCGGCCTCGAACAGCTTGTTGGGGCCGCCATGGCTGAGGCTGGGGGCCGCCTCGTCGATGCACAGGGTGAACTCCGCCTTCTCCCGGTTCTCCAGGAAGATGAAGGGGTAGCGGCGGACATAGGCCGGGATGTAGGCGCCGGCTTCCCAGCCGCCGTCGGCGTCCACGAACAGGTTCTCGCCATTGCGCATGCCCAGCAGAGCCACGGCCTGGGGCGGGGCGCCGTCCAGGAAGAGGATGGGGTAGTGCTTGCACGCCAGCGTGAACTCCGCCGCGATCACCGGCACGGAGTTGGAACCGGCGGCGAACTGATAGCCGGCGGCGGGGGTCAGCGACAGGTCGCCGTCACGCTCCGCGGCCAGGGGGCGGGGGCGCTGGTAGAAGGCGGGAAGGGTCTGCGTGCTCATCTCTGTTCCAAGTCCCGGATCAATTGGGGTTATGAGTTATGCCGCCGTCCCCCGCGCCGCTGGCGGCCGGGGCTGGCAATCGTGAAGTTAGTGGTGCCGCACCCGCCCGTGGTCAACGTCGGGGATGGGGTAATGCCCATCCCCGCACGCTACCACCGATGGCGGGGGGAAGGGCACCGCTATTCATTCCCCGATTGGACATGACCCGCCGGACACCTCCCTTTCAGGAAACGCCGGCGGGCCGGCCGGCCCTTATTCCGCCGCTTGGGCCGGCCGCACGCTGTGCCGGTTGGCGGGAATGGGCAAGCCCAGGTGGCCGCGCAGGGTGCCGGCCGTGTAGTCGGTGCGGAACAGGCCCCGGCGCTGCAGGATGGGCACCACCTTGTCCGTGAATTGGGCGAAGGCGCCGGGGCGGGTGACATGGATGTTGAAGCCGTCGGCCGCCCGCCCGGTGAACCAGCGTTCGATCTCATCGGCCACCGTCTCCGGCGTGCCGACGAAGCCGGAGCGCCAGCGGCCGAAGCGCCAGGCCGCCTCACGCAGGGTCAGGCCTTCCTCCCGCGCGGTTTTGATAATGCGCTCCGCATGGCCCTTGTAGCCGTTCAGGCTGACATGGCTGAGGTCGGGGAAGGGGGCGTCCAGGTCGTACTGGCGGAAATCATGGTAGTTGAAGGGCCGCCCCAGCTGGACCAGCAGCTTGTCCAAATCCAGCTCCGCCTCGTGCGCGGCGGCCAGGCGGTCCGCCTCCTCCTGCGTGTCGGCGATGGTGACGGTCAGGCCGGGCAGGACGACGATGTGGTCGGGGTCGCGTCCCCGCGCGGCGGCGCGCGCCTTCAGGTCGGCGTAGTAGGCCTGGGCCGCCTCGAACCCGTCGGCGCTGGCGAAGGTGGCGTCGGCGATGGTGGCGCCCAGGTCGCGGCCGGCGTCGCTGTCGCCCGCCTGGAAGATGACCGGCTGGCCCTGGGGGCTGCGGGTCAGGGCCAGCGGCCCGGCGACGGAGAAGAAGCGGCCCTTGTGGTTCAGGGCGTGCTGCTTGGTCTTGTCCAGGAACACGCCCGCCGCCTTGTCGCGGGGGAAGGCGTCATCCTCATAGCTGTCCCACAGGCCTTGGACGACGGACACGAACTCCCGCGCGCGCTGGTAGCGTTCCGCATGGTCGAGGTGGTGGTCCCGGCCATAGTTGCGGGCGGCACCCTCCAGCCCCGTGGTCACCACGTTCCAGCCGGCGCGTCCCCGGCTGATGTTGTCCAGCGAGCCGAACTGGCGGGCGACGTTGTACGGCTCCCAGTACGAGGTGGTCAGCGTGCCCACCAGGCCGATGTGGCTGGTGGAGACGGCCAGGGCCGACAGCAGGGTCAGCGGCTCCAGCCGGTTCAGGAAATGGGGGGCGCTGTCGGGCGTGATGTAGGGGCTGTCGACGATGAAGACCAGGTCGAACTTGGCGGCCTCCGCCTTGCGGGCGGCGTCGATGTACCAGTTGATGTCGATGCTGGCGTCGCCGGGCAGGTCGGGGTCGCGCCAGTCGTCATGGCTGGTGCCGACGCCGGCCAGGATGGCGCCCAGGTGCAGGGAACGGGTCATGGTGCGGGTCTCCAGTCGGCGGCCAAGCTGGCCGGCGGTTGAGCGGTTCGGGAAGGCTGTCAGGGGAAAAGTCTAGCGCCGCCGGCCGCATCGGAAATTTTGGAAATCGTGCAGCGTCTGTTTGGCGGCGCTGAACGATGGCTCAGAACTTCACCGACACGCGGCTGTAGTAATAGCCGCCGGTGATGCCGAAGGGGGAGAACAGGCCGTATTTGTTCAGGCCGGTCTTGGCGTCGACGATGCCGATGGCGTCGGGATAGACGTCGAACAGGTTGTTGGCGCCCAGGCTGACGCTGATGCGGTCGGTCAGGTCCACACCCACGTCCAGGTCGGTGACCCATTTGGCGCTGAAGGTACGGTCGTTGGCGGCCACGGTGCCGGCTTCGGTATAGCTGCCGTAGCGCGTGACGCGGGTGTCGACGTGCAGGCGGTCCCAATGCCAGTTGGCGGACAGGATGGCTTTGCCGCGCGGCGTGCCGTCGGTCAGGTCGGCCTGGCGCTGCCGGTCGAACAGGGCGTAGCCGAGGGTGGACAGCTGGGTCGGGGTCGGTTTGATGTGGGTGATATAGGTGCGCGTCCAGCTGTAGGCGGCGCCCAGCCGCACGTCGCCGGCGCCGCCCAAGTCCACAAGGTAGTTGGCCACGGCGTCCACGCCGTCCGTCCGGGTGTCGACGGCGTTGGTGTAGTACTGCGCCGACAGGCCGGGGGCGAAGCCGGCCCGCTGCAGGATGGCGGAGACGGCGTTGCCGGTCAGCAGCCCGGTCTCGACGATGCGGTCCTTGATGTCGATGCGATAGGCGTCCAGCGTCAGTTGCAGGTTGCGCACCGGCTCCGCCGTCACACCCACGCTGTAGTTGGTGGAGGTTTCGGGCGTCAGCGGCGTGGCGCCCAGGGCCTTGGCCTCGCCCGAGGTGGCGGGCAGCACCTTGATGGGCAGGGTGATGTAGTTGCCGGCCGCGTCCACCGTGCCGGTGAAGGTGGAGGAGGCGTAGATGCTCTGCGCCAGTGAGGGCGCGCGGAAGCCGTTGCTGACCGTGCCGCGCAGGGCGTAGCCGGGGGCCAGCTCATAGCGGGTGGCCAGCTTGCCGCTGGCGGTGTCGCCCACGGCGCCGGTGTAATGCTCCACCCGGCCGGCGGCATCCACCGACCAGGCGGGCGTCAGGTTGGTGCCCAGGTCGATATAGGCCGCCGCGTTGTTGCGGGCGATGGCGCCGCTGTCGGCGGGCGAGGTGCCGGTGTAGGACGCCAGGCCCGGCTGCGGATGCTGCCCGGCGTAGTAGCCGCTGGGGATGACATAGCTGCCGATGATGTAGCTGGCGGGATCACCGGGGTCGATCTCATAGCGCTCATACCGGTGTTCCAGGCCCCAGGCCACGGTGACCGGCGCCGGCAGGCCGACATCAACGGCGCGGTTGACGTCCAGGTCGGTGGTCACCTGGTCGAAGATCTGGTTGGCCAGGTGGAAATAGGTGGGGCTGGCGGGGCCCAGGGTGGCGTTCAGCGTGTTCTCGCCATCCAGCTTGGCGTCGTCGCGGCCATAGGTGGTGCTGAGGTCCCAGGACCAGGACGCGACCTCACCCCGCCCGCCCACCGTGGTCTGGAAATCCGTTTCCCAGATGCGGCGCAGGGCGTTGAAGCCATTGGGGTAAACGTCCGGCAGGGAATTGATGTTGTTGGGCAGGAAGCTGCCGGTGTTCTTGCGCGAGCGGCGCTTGGACACGGTGCTGAAGGAATAGAGCGTCACGTCGTCGCCCACCGGCAGCTCGGCATTGTACGACCCGCTGTAGATCGTCTCCTGCCCTGGGCCATAGCTGTCGCCGTAGAAGGTGCGGTTGGCCGTGGCCTCGCGCGGGTCGCGAGCGCCATTGGCCAGGGGATTGTACAGGTTGGCCACGCTGGTGAGTGCCGCCCGGCTGGCCGACTGGTTGTCCTTGTAGTCGGCGGCCAGGTTCAGGAAGCCCTGCCGGGGCAGGTCCAGGCCGTAATTGGCGGCCACGTGCTTGGTGAAGCCGTCGCCGCCATAGTTTTGGCCCAGGCTGCTTTCCACGCTGCCGCCTTCCGGCGCGTTCTTGAGGATGACGTTGATGACGCCGGCGATGGCGTCGGAGCCGTATTGGGCGGCCGCACCGTCCCGCAGTACCTCGATATGGTCGATAGCGCCCACGGGGATGAGGTCCAGGTCCACGGGCACGCCGCCATTGGCGATGCGCGCCAGATTGTTGATCAACGCCGTGTTGTGCCGCCGCTTGCCGTTGACCAGCACCAGCGCCTGGTCGCCGTTCAGGCCGCGCATGGTGGTGGAGCGCACCGTCCAGCTGGTGCCGCCGCCGTTGACCCCCGGCAGGTTGAAGGACGGCACCAACTGGTTCAGCAGTTCCTTCAGCCCGACCTTGCCCGTCTCCGCCAATTGCGCCGATCCCACCACATCGATGGGAGAGGGGCTGTCGATGGCCGCCCGGCTGCCGCCGCGCAGGCCGGTCACCACGGTTTCCTGCACCGCGTCCACATCCACGCTGTCGCTGGCCGGGGCGACGGTGGCAGGGGCGGCTGGTTCCGCCGCCCGGGCGACGGCGGGCACCAGGGCGCATCCCAGGGCGGGCAGGGCCAGGACGGTGGCCAGCAGCAGGGCTTGGTGGCGGCTCAGAATAGCGGCGGCGTGCATGTAAAACCCCCTTGGACCCGGCTTGGCATGCCTGCCGGGCTTCCCCGATGTTGAATAAAGCGATGGGGTTTTTAGACAGGCCCCGGCTGGGGACCGTAAATCGACTTATCCTTGAGGATTTGATGAGGGCACTAAATTGGTAGTCAGGCCGCCGATCATTGCGGTGGGCAGGCCTCGCCGAAGCCTTGGAAAGGCTGGCATCTTATAATGCACTAAATAAGTGTGAAATACCGAGCTATGCATTATATTGTACATCGCCATGCTGCGGACTCAGGTTGCTGGGTTGCGTGTCGGCGTGTGTAATTAGGGCCAATGAGAACCCATGGACAGTGAGGACCGTGCCCCATGCCCCCCAATCTGCCCACCGAGCTACTGCGCACCTTCGTCGCCATCGTCGACGCCGGCACCCTGCAGAAGGCGACGGAGCGCATCTTCCTCACGCAGTCGGCCCTCAGCCTGCAGATCAAGCGGCTGGAGGATTTGTTGCAGACGCAGCTGTTCCTGCGGGAGGGGCGGCGCCTGACCCTGGCGCCCGCCGGGGTGACGCTGCTGGGCTTCGCCCGCAAGATCCTGGAAATGAACGAGCAGGCGGTCAGCGCCGTCACCGCCGGGGCCTTCGCCGGCCCGGTGCGGGTGGGCATGGTGCAGGACATGACCGACACGCTGCTGACCGGCGTGCTGGCCAGCTACGCCCAGATCCATCCCCAGGCGCAGCTGCACGCCCGCATCGCCGGCACGGCCGAGTTGCTGGAGCAGATGACGGCGGACCGGCTGGACGTGGTGGCGGGCTTCGGTCCCGCGGGCGACCCCAACGGGGTGCTGACCGTGCCGGTGCGCTGGATGGGCAACCCGGAATTGTTGGGCGCCGACGTGCTGCCCCTGGTGGTGCTGGAAACGCCGTGCCGCTTCCGCGAGGCGGCGCTGTCGGCCCTGGACCGCATCGGCCGGCCCCACCGCATCGTGGTGGAAACGCCCAACCTGTCCAGTCTGCGCGCCGCCGTGCGCGCCGGCCTGGGTCTGACCTGCCGCGCCATGGCCTTCGACCCGCTGCCGCCCCTGCCGCTGGGCGTGCTGCCGCCCCTGGCGCCCGTCAGCGTCGTCCTGGCCCACCGGCCCAACCCGTCAGACTCCATCACCAGCCTGATCGGCCTGGTGCACCAGGCAATCGCGGCCCAGGGCGTCGGGGATGGGGACGGTGAGGAGGATGAGCCGCGGGCCAACGCGGCGTGAGCAGAAGTGGGCGCCGTCCAGCGCCTCCTTTATTCCGGTAACTCGTCGCCAGCCTGTGGCGGTGTGTCGGGCACACGGGCCAGGAAGGCGGCAAAACCCTGGCCTGAAGCGCCCCCAGCCCGCGCATGTAAGAAGGCGGCGGCGGTTTCGACCGAGCCAATTTTCTCGGCCACCGCCGCAGCGATCCACTGATTGAGCGATACACCGTCCTCACGAGCGAGCCGAGCGGCGGCTTCCTTTACTGATGCTGGCAGCTTCAGTGGATAGGTCGCTTTGCTCATTTGATAGCTCCTTGAAGAAACTCAGCCGGCCGTAGCACTGGAACGCCAAACCGCGCGGCCGGCCCGAAATCCCGAATGTTATGCGTCACCAGGGCATCTTTTCCCCAACGCAACGAAGTGACATCCCATGGGATGTCACTTCGTGCAATCTTGGCTGCTGGGGTTTTGTGGTCTAGGCGTCATACCCTGGCGACTCCCGGGCCAGGCGGCGCAGCAGGCCGGCCCAGGGCAGCTTGGCATGGTCGGGGCGGTGGTTGGCCACCTGCTGGCGCACCTCGGCCTGGGCATGCTCCGGCGCAAGCAGAATGCCGTCGCGCCCGGCGCTGAGGGTCCGCACCTGCAAGGTGGCGGAGCGTTCCAGGGCGTGGATGCCCAGGAAGGCGTGGGCGGCGGTGGGGCCCAGCGCCAGGGTGCCGTGGTTGCGCAACAGCATCAGGCTCTTATCCCCCAGGTCGGCCACCAGCCGTTCCCGTTCATCCAGATGCAGGGCGATGCCCTCATAATCGTGATAGGCCAGGCGCGGGATGACGGTCAGGGAATGCTGGTTCAGGGGCAGCAGCCCCTCCTTGTGGGCCGAGACGGCGATGCCGTCGGCGGTGTGCAGGTGGATGACGAACTTGGCGTCATGCCGGGCGCCGTGGATGGCGGAATGGATGGTGAAGCCCGCCGGGTTGATGCCGTATTCCGTATCGCCCCACACCGGCGCCTGCAGGATGTTGCCGTCCAGGTCCACCTTCACCAGGCTGCTGGCCGTGATCTCGTCAAAGAAGAGCCCATAGGGGTTGATCAGGAAATGCTCCTCCGGCCCCGGCACGCGGGCGGAGATGTGGGTGTAGATCAGGTCGGTCCAGCCGAACAGCGCCACCAGGCGGTACAGCGCCGCCAGCTCCACCCGCGTCTGCCATTCCGCCTCGCCCACACGCCCCTTCAGGGATTGGATGCCCAGGTCAGGATCCGTCCGCCATCCTTATTCTCCATCGCGATGATTGGCCTTCAGCGTCGATCCACGCGGGCGGTACGTCAAATTGGGGATTTTAAAGCATGGCTTGAGCGTCCCTAAGGCCGTCGCTCAAGGGACTGTTGAAACTTATCAAACAGTCCGCGACGCGCCCGTCCGCTAGCCTGGGTTCTCGCTGTAACGGCATGGGTTCGGGTGCATCATGGCATGGGGTCGGGATTGGTCGCGGCGGGGCTTCCTGCGGGCGGGGGTGGGACTGGGGGTGGTCATCGCCGCCCCGGCCGTGCTGACCGCCTGCGACGACAAGAAGGCGTCGGGCGTCCTGAAGGTGGGGGACCAGCGCGGCGGCCTGCAGGCCCTGCTCAGCGCTTATCCCGATGACAAGCCCGGCCTCGACTATCAGGTGGAATGGGCGCAGTTCCCCAACGCCGCCCCGGTCATTGAGGCGCTGAACGCCCAGGCCATCGACGTGGGCGGGGTGGGCGACGCGCCCTTCGGCTTCGGCTTGGCGGGCAAGGCGCAGATCAAGGCGGTTTCCGCCTATCGCTCCAGCGGGGAGGGGACGGCCGTGCTGGTGAAGCCGGACGGCCCGGTCCAGGCGGTGGCCGACCTCGCCGGCCGCACGGTCGCCACCAGCAAGGGATCCATCGGCCATTTCCTGGTGCTGCGCGCGCTGGCGGAGGCCAACGTGCCGGTGGACAAGGTCACCATCGCCTTCCTCGCGCCCAACGACGCCAAGGCCGCCCTGCTGGCCGGTGGCATCGACGCCTGGGCCACCTGGGACCCTTACACCGCCCTGGGCGAATTGCACGATGGGCTGAAGGTGTTGGTGAACGCGCAGGGGCGCATGCCCGGCCTGTCCTACCTGCTGTCCACGCCGGCGGCGCTGTCCGCCCGCCGCGCCCTGGTGCGTGATTTCGTGGCCCGCATCGACCGGGCGCGGGCGTACTCCGCCGCCAAGCCCGACGCCTACGCGGCGGTTTTCGCCCAGCAGACGGGCGTGCCGGCGGAGGTGGCGTCGCTCATGATCCGCCGCACCAACTTCCACCCCGTGGCCCTGGACGACGGCATCATTGCCGACCAGCAGAGCATCGTGGACCAGTTCGCCAAGGTGGGCCTGGGCGGTGACGGCCTGGACGTGCGCCCGGCGTTCGAGCGGCAGCTTTAAGGGGCGGAGGCAGGCTGGTCGGCGGGTTGTTCGTCCACCAGCAGCGTTTCCACCTCCGACGCGCGGGTCAGGGTGATGTCCACCGGGCAGCGGTTGGCGATGGACAGCAGCTTGGCCCGCTGCTCCGCATCCAGGGGGCCTTCCAGGGTGATGGTGCGGGTGAACAGGTCGGCGGGCGTCTGGTCCGGCCGTTTGGTATGCACCACCCGCGTCTGGGCGCGGACCAGGGGCAGGCCCTTGCGCTCCGCGTACATGCGCATGGTCATGGTGGTGCAGGCGGCCAGGCCCGCCGACACGAAGTCATAGGGGGCGAGGCCGCTGTTCAGGCCGCCCACCTCCACCGGCTCATCCGCCAGGAACTGGTGCGGGCCGCTGCGCATGGCCAGCTGATAGCGGCCCCGGCCCGTCTCCGTCGCCAGCACGCCCTCGGCCTCGCCATGCGGGTCCGGCGTCTCCCCCTGCTGCGGCAGGTAGCGGCTGGCCCAGGCGGCGATGACGGCCGCCGCGTAGTCGGCGTCCGCCGGGCGGGTCAGCAGATGGTCGGCGTCGTCCAGCGAGACGAAGCTCTTGGGATGCTTGGCGGCCACGAAGATGCGGGTGGCGTTGTCGATGCCCACCGTCATGTCGCCCGGGGCGTGCAGGATCAGCAGCGGACGGCGCAGGCGGGCGATGCGCGCCGCCAGGTCCTGTTCGCGGGCATCGTCGACGAAGCTCTGGCGGATCACGAAGGGGCGGCCGGCCAGGTCGACCTCGGCCTCGCCCTCCGCCTCGATGCGGTTCAGCGCCTCCGGCCCGAAGGTCTGGAGCACATGGGCGACGTCGGACGGGGCGGCGATGGTTACGACGGCCTTGACCGTGGGCATGTCGCCGGCGGCGGCCAGGGCCGCGGCCCCGCCGAAGCTGTGACCCACCAGCAGGCTGGGAGGCATGCCCGCCTGGGTCATGGCCGCGTAGGCCGCCATCAGGTCGTCGACATCGGCCGCGAAGCCGCCGTCGGCGAAGTCACCGCCGCTTTTGCCCAGGCCGGCGAAGTCGAAGCGCAGCACGCCGATGCCAGTCATGGCCAGGGCGCGGGCCAGCCGCGTGGTCGCCAGGCTGTCCTTCCCGCAGGTGAAGCAGTGGGCGAAGATGGCCCAGCCGCGCGGCGTGCCCTCCGCCGGCTCGATCCGGCCGGACAACCGGTACCCCTTGGCGCTGTCGAAGTCGAACTGCTGGCTGGCCATGGCGGCTTCCCCTCTTTCTGCCTGCCGTTCTTGTAGCACCAGCGGTGGGGCGATGGCCAAGCCTGTCCTCCAGCGCATAACCCTGGCCAACGAGGGCACGAGGTTTTGCGGGTTCCGGGCGTTGCTGGCCGCCATCGCCCGCGCCCAGTAGACCACCGGGGGCGGACCACCGGGGAAAGGCCGTGGGGTCCCGTCAGCCTGCCGCCGCTCCGGCATCCGCGGCGATGGTGGTGATCAGATGGCCGTGCGGGCTGACCTCCGTCACGCAATCCGGCCCCACCGCGAAGGTCGACTCCCGCTCCTCGAACAGGGCCGCCCCGACGATGCGCATGCCCGGCGCCAGGGCGTAGCGGTCGTAGATCGCCGTGTCGACCGGGCCGAAATCCGGGAAGTCGACCTGGCGGTGGCCGCGCAGCGGTTCCGCCCCTGCCTCCCGCATGCGGATCAGGCTGATTGGCTGAATGGGCAGCGAGGCGGAGAGGCGCCATCCGACCACCTCCACCGGCATGCCCTGCGCCGCCCGGCCGAACCGCGCGCGATAGGCGGTGCCGAAGGCTTCATGCAGCGCCCCGCCGTCACCGGCGGCGATCGCCTCCGCCGGGATGCCGACCGACACCTCGAAACCCTGGCCGACATAGCGCATGTCGGCATAGAGCCTGGTCTGCATGGGTGCTGCGGCGGCACTGGCCGCGTCCAGCAGGCGCCGGGCCTGGTCCGCCATGTCGGCGATCAGCCCCCGCACATGGGGCCAGTCCAGCCGGGCCACCGGCGAAACGTGCCCGCGCACGAAATCGACCGTGGGCGGCGCCACCAGGAAGCCGAACGCCGAGATGACCCCCGCCCCAGGGGGCACGATCAACTGCCTGACCTTCAGCAGCTTGGCCAAGCCGTAGGCGTGAACCGGACCGGCGCCGCCGAAGGCGATCATGGCATAGTCGCGCGGATCCTTGCCGTTCTCAGCCAGATGCATGCGGGTGGCACCCGCCATGCTTTCGTTGACGACGGCCTGGATGCCGCGCGCGGCCCCGGCGGCATCGATGCCCAGCGGCCGGCCCAGCCGGCCTTCCATCGCGTCGCCGGCCGCCGCGTCGCGCAGGCCCATTTCGCCCCCCAGGAAATAGGCGGGATCGAGATACCCCAGCATCAGGTCGGCGTCGGTCACCGTCGGCTCCGTCCCGCCGCGTCCATAGCAGACCGGGCCGGGCACGGAGCCGGCACTGCGCGGCCCCACCTTGAGCAGGCCCAGGGCGTCCAGCCCGGCGATGGAGCCGCCGCCGGCGCCGATTTCGATCATGTCGACGACCGTGACCTTGAGCGGCAGCCCCGACCCCTGCTTGAAGCGGTGCAGGCGGCCGGCCTCGAAGTCATGCTTGATGTGGGGCGCGTAATCCTCCACCAGGCACATCTTGGCCGTGGTCCCGCCCATGTCGAATGAGATCACCCGCCGCTGTCCCGTCTCGCGGGCGATGTGCGCGGCCGCCATGGCGCCGGCGGCCGGCCCGGACTCGATGAGCCGCACCGGGAAGTTCTTGGCGTCGTCTATGGTGGTGATGCCACCGCTGGACAGCATGATGTACAATTCGCCCGCGAAGCCCAGGACGCGCAAATCATCGACCAGCCGGTCCAGGTAGCCGTGCACGCGGGGCTGGACATAGGCGTTGACGCAGGTGGTGTTCGTCCGTTCGTACTCGCGGATCTCCGGCGCGACCTCGGCGGACAACGAGACCAGCAAGTCGGGATACAGCTCCCGCACCGCCTGGCGCGCCGCCAGCTCGTGCGCCGGGTTGCGGTAGGAATGCAGGAAGGCGATGGCCAGGGCCTCGATGCCCTCTTCCTCCACCAGGTGGCGGACGGCACCGCGCACAGCCCGCCCATCCAGCGGCATGAACTCGCCGCCATCGGCCTTCAACCGCCCGGGGATGTCCAGGCGCAGGTGGCGCGGCACCAGGACGGGCACGGGTTCCAGCGCCAGGTCGTCGACGTCGTACCGGATTTCCCGCCCCATCTCCAGGATGTCGCGGAAGCCCTCCGAGGCTAGCAGGCCGATCTTGGCGCCGGTCCGTTCCAGCACCGTGTTGGTGATCAGGGTCGTCCCGTGGACGATGCTGTGGATCTGGTCGATGGTCGAGTTGGTCTCCGCCAGCAGGCGGACGATGCCCTCGACGATGGCCCGGCCCGGCTGGTCGGGGGTGGTCAGGCGCTTGCCGGTGGCGCTGAGGCCGCGGGCTTCGTCATGCAGGACGAAGTCGGTGAACGTGCCGCCGATGTCGACGCCGATGCGGATGGTCTTCTGCTTCATCACTTCAGTCCAAGGGCCAGAGCTTGCGTGGGGTAATCGCGGCGTACGGCGTCGGTGGTCACCACGCCCCGCTTAAGATCGGACTCGATGGCTGCGACCGGCCGGTCGGCTGGCGGTCCATAGCCACCGCCCCCGGGGAAGGACAGCGTCACGCTTTCGCCCGGCTGGATGAGGGAGCGTGACTTCATGGGCACGGTGCGCCCGTCCCGATGGGCCGCCAGCGCCGGCGCTCCGGCACCGCCCCCCATGATGCCCAGCGCCGGGTGGCGCTCACGATCCCCCAGCAGCACCATCTGGATGGGTGTCGCGGCGGCGTTCAGGATTTCGCAGTCCTGGCCCAGGCCGCCGCGCTGGCGGCCCGCCCCGCCGGAGTCCGGCCGGAACGCCTTGCGCAGGAACAGCAGCGGCGACACCGTCTCCATCGCCTCGACGCTGCCCGCGCCGGAATTGGTGGGGAAGGCGGTGGTGGACAGGCCGTCCCGCTCCGCCGAGGCGCCCATGCCGGCGCTGGCGAACAACAGCTGGCCGAAGCGCCCCCCGTCAGCGGCACGCCCGCTGAAATGCGCGCGCAGGGCCGGCGCCCCGCCGCTGTCGGCCACCACCCGTTCCGGCATCAGCGGCGACAGCGCCTGGAACAGGGCGCAGGACAGCAGGTGGCCCGTCAGATGGCGCGCCATGACCGGCGCCGGCGCAGTGGGGTTGAGGATGGTTCCGGCCGGCGCCGTCACCCGAATGGGGCGGTAGGAGCCCTCATTGCGTCGCGTGAAGGGGTCCAGCAGGCACTTCAAGGGATAGATGGTGTAGGCGCGGGTATAGTTGAGCGTTGAATTGATCGCGTAGGCGACCTGGGGGGAGGAGCCGTCGTAGTCGACGGTGATGTCGTCGCCGGCGATGGTCACGGCGCAGGCGATGCGCGTCGGCTGGTCCCCCACGCCATCGGCCTCGATGGCGCCGCGATAGACGCCGTCGGGCAAGCCGGCGATGGCCGCGCGCATGGCCCGCTCCGCCAGGCCGATCACGGCGCGGCCCAGCCGCTTGAAGTCGGGCTCGCCCGTGTCCTTCAGGAACTCCACGGCCCGGCGCCGGCACACCTCGTTCGCGTTGACCTGCGCCTCGATGTCGCCGAACACGATGTCCTTGAGGCGGATGTTGGCCAGCAGCAGCTGCACCAGGTCGTCATTCAGCTCCCCCGCGCGGTAAAGCCGGACCGGGGGGATCAGCACGCCTTCCTCGATCAGCTCGGTCGGGCCCTCCTTGAAGGTGCCGCCGATATCGGGCGCATGGGCGGCGGACCCGGAGAAGCCGACCAGCGCGCCGTGGTGGAAGATGGGGGCGACCACGACGATGTCCGGCAGATGGCCCGTGCCGATCCAGGGATCGTTGGTCATGACCACGTCGCCCTCGCGCCAGGTCGGTGCCGGGAAGCGGTCCAGCATGGCGCGGGTGGCGCGCCCGACCAGGGCGGCGAAGGCCGGGATCCCCAGGGTGCACTCACCGATGGTCTCGCCGCCCGCGTCCATGAGCACGGTGACGTAGTCGTTGGATTCACGGATGACGGTGGAGAAGGAGGTGCGCAGCAGCGTCGCCGCGGCCTCATCGGCGATGGCGATCAGCCGGCTCCACCAGATTTCCAGGGTAATGGGGTTGATCTCGCTGTCGATCATGCTGGGTCCTTCACACGGGAAAGGGTGGGCTGATCGGATGCGCGCTGCGCCACCACGCCATCCGCCGCCACCAAGGACAGGGTCGAACGATAGGATCGCCGGCCGGCGGCGAGGATGAGCGCCGCCACGGCGAAGCCGCCGGGGGCGACGATGGCGATGGACCGGCCGATCATCATCGGGTCATGGAAGACGTGATCGTTCAGCACACCGACCAGCAGCGGCCCGAAGGTCGCCGCCAGCAGGTTGGAGCTGGCGATGTAGCAGGCCGACGCGATGGCCCGCATGCGGTTGGGCACCAGTTCGGCCAGGCTGGCCTGGACCAGGCCGAAGTTGAAACCGACCACGAACTGGATGGAGCCGATGGCGACCAGCGCCACGGCCTGGTCGGTGGCCGTCATGACCAGGCTGGCGACCGCGCAGAAGGCCGCAGAGCCGGTACCGACGATCAGCTTGCCGTCCTTCCGGCCAGCACGGGTCAGGGCGTCGGCCAGCATGGCGCCGACGATGGCGCCGAGCGGGCTCAGCACCAGGGTCATGCCCCCCAGCTTCTGGCCTGTGGGCCCCAACGCCCAGCCATGGACGCGGACAAAAAAGGTGGGGGCCCAGGACGCCAGGGTCGAGGCCGCCATGCTGGTGGTGGCGAAGCCGCCGACCGTGGTCAGCAGTGCGGCCTTCTTGCGGGAGAATTCCGCCAGCACCTGACGCAGGCTGGCGGTGGCCTCTGACCGCCGGCCGTCATCCGTCAGGCGCGCCGGCTCCCGCACCGTCAGCAGCAGCGGGACCATGAGGACGCCGGCGGCCCCCAGGATGATGAAGACCAGCCGCCATGGCTCCGTCTGGCCGGCACCCTCATGGCCGAAATATTTGAGCAGCGTGCCGCCAAGGCCAAGTGCCAGCCCGCTGCCGAAGAAGACCCCCATGGAATAGATGCTGAGCGCCCGCGTCCGCGCCCCCGGCGAGAAGTAATCGGCGATCAGGGATACGGCGGCCGGCGCCAGGGCCGCCTCGCCGATGGCGACGCAAATCCGCGCGCCGAACAGTTGCGGCATGTTTTGCGCCAGGCCGCACGCCGCCGTGGCGGCGCACCAGACGACCAGCCCGGCCAGCGTCAGGTTGCGGCGATGCCGTGTGTCCGCGACACGCGCCAGGGGAAAGCCGAACAGCGTGTAGAAGACGGCGAAGGCCGCGCCCTGCAGCAGACCAAGCTGTGTGTCGTTGAGGTCAAAGCTCTTCTGGATCGGGCCGACCAGAAGCTGCAACAGGGCCCGATCCATGTAACTGAACGTGAAACATAGGCACATCACAACGGCGACATACCAGGAATACGCGGTGTCCCGGCGATGCAGGGCGGCCTGCCTGCCCATTTGCGTCCTCCCGATTTTATTATTGTGCGCTTAAGCGGAATACGGGCGCCGTGACGGCGTCAGGCAAGCTCAACCGACAGCAGGCGCGCGAACTGCTGACCGCCATGCATGTCGCGCTCATGCCGCCAGCCCTGGGGATGCGGCCGGGCGTAGGAGATCTTGATCATGCGCAGGGCGTCCACCGGCACGCGCTTCACGCTACCCGGGTCCGTGCCGAACAGGCGGGCGAACAGGTCGGGCCCCAGCTCGGGCGCGTCACGATAGCGCGCGAAACTGTCGTCGTCGGCGAAAAAGAAATCCACGGTGATCCAGAAAGGACCGGCGTTCTTCGACCGGACGTGCCGGCACACTTCAGCGATCTTGGGCATTCGGCGTCTCCAGATGCTCAACGGTGCCGGTCGATGACACGTCCACCCATTCCGTCCTGACCAGTTCGAAACCATCCTCGGTCTCGACGACGTGGTTGAGCATGAATTCATAGACACGCCCGCGCGGGATCTCGGCCGGCGTGAAGGGAAAGGCGTAGCTGGGCAGTTCCATGTCGAAGCGTATCGGCATGTGGAAGAAATAGGGGTTGCAGGACCGCGCCATGCGGTCGGCCAGGTCCTGGGTGCGCGCCGTCACCACGAACAGCACGCCCACGTCGCGCGGCGGCGGGGTGTCGGCGGGCACGGGCCGGCCGGACGTGCCGTTCCAGCCGTAGAGGCGAAGCGAAACCTCGAAATCACCCGCCTCATCGCCGAAGGTCGCGGCGATGCGTTCCACCAGCGTCTTGTGCATGCGGTCGTGGAATTCATCGAGGTTTGCCAGGACTTCCGGATCCTCGATGCCGATCAGCATGATGGTCTGGTAGTCACCGCCACGGGCCCCCTCCAGCTTCATGGTGTAGGGCATTGGCCGCCAGATGGAGCCGACGACCCGGGTGATGCGTGGCTCGACCTGGGTGTAGACCGCCTCCGTGGCATCCAGGACGCCGCCCGGTTCCACCAGCAGGAAGGGATCGCTGTTCTCATACAGCAGGTGGGCCGAGACGCTTTCGGGCGTGCAGCGGTTGCCGGGGTCCAACGGTTCCATGTCGAACTGGTCGGTCCCGACATGCATCAGGACGCCGCCCCGCCGCAGGTTGGTCGTGCACTGCCCGCCGCATTCGGCGATCTTGGCGGCGTGCCAGGTCTGGGCCACCCCGGCGCCCCGCATCAGGGGCACGGCCGACAGCACGGCGGTGTCGGTGGTCCTGCCGCCCAGCACCAGGTTGGCGCCGCGCTTGACGGCATCGATGTAAGGCTCCGGCCCCATCAGGGCCACGATGTGGTCGCAAGCGTCGAACAGCTCATCGGTGGCCTGTTCCAGCGGCGCCAGCGGCCGGATCTTCCCCTGCGCCAGCTTGCGCTTCAGCACCGCCGCCGGCTGTTCGCTGTATAGGCAGGCGATGCGCAGGCCTATGCCCAGTTCCCGTGCCGCCTCGATGGCGATGTCACGGGTCCAGTCCACGCTGGAGTCCGCGCCGCAGGTGCCGCACGTGCCCACCAGCACCGGAATGCCGGCCTCATTCGCCATTTGCAGCAGGATGAGGAGGTCCTGCTTGATCGACTCCCTGTTCATCTTGGAGACGCCGCGCGCCAGATAGGAGGGCCCGCTGTCCGTCGAACCGGCGTCGACGGCAATGGCATGGGCGCCCTGGGCCAAGCCATAGGCGATGTGTTCCCGTTTCACTCCCGCGCCGAGCATTCCGCTCGGCACGATGACCTTGGTCACCGTCCGTTCCAACTCCGACATTTCCTCGTGTCCCGTCTGTTTATTCTTAGCAACATGCATAACAAACTTGACCGACGCTACGGAGTAAGGGATAAGTCGTCAATCTTGATTATAAAAGTTTAGAAATGGTCGACGACGACTACATATCGGCCGAGGAGGCCGCGGCGCTGCTGGGTGTCACCATCGACACCTTCTACGTCTATGTGACGCGCAAGAATTTGCGGTCCACGGGCATTCCCAACTCGCGCAAGCGCCGCTATTGGCGCGCCGACGTGGAACAGCTGCGCGGCCGCGGCCGCAAGCCGCCGGCCAGCCCGACGGACCTGGACGCCGAAAGCTCCATCACCCTGCTGACCGAGGACAATCTGTTCTACCGGGGCATCAGCGTCCGGGAACTGGTGAACCGCCCCACCTTCGAAAGCGTGGCCGCCCTGTTGTGGGACGTGGACGCCGACGCGGTGTTCGGCGAGTCGCTGCCGGCTTTTCCCGATACGGTCAGGGCGGTGCGCCACGCGCTGGCGGGGGAATCGCCCCTGGACCAGGCCATCGCCCTTTTCCCCCTCATCGAAAAGGCAAATCCGCGCTCGCAGGATTTCTCGCCGGCCGGCATGGCCCGGACGGGCGGCGACGTCCTGCGCGCCTTCACGGCGCTGATCACCGGGCATGACCGCCCCGACTGCAGACCTATCCATAACAGCATAGCCGAGGCCTTCGGCTTCACCGACCGCCAGGCGGCGCTGATGCGCCACGTCATGATTTTGGCCGCCGACCATGGGCTGGAGCCCGCGACCTTCGCCGTCCGGGCGATCGCCAGCACCGGCGTCTCGCCCTGGCGAGCGGTCTCGACCGGCCTGACCATCGCCATCGGCCGCAAGACGCGCCCGGTCAAGTTCGCCGCCATCGGCCGGCTGGTCCAGGAAATCGTTGAAACGGAACGACCTTTCGAGCCCATCACCCGGCGTGTCCAGGAAGGCGACGCCATCGCCGGCTTCCAGCCCGCCACCAGCGGCCCCGACGTGCGCGCCACCGTGCTGTTGGACCTGCTGGAAGCCGACTATGCACGCGACGCCGACTTCCAGCGCCTGATGGCGGCCATCGGCGCGGCCCGGGACATCGGCGGCTACGAGCCGGGTTTCGCGCTGTTGGGCGCCTTCGCCGGGCTGAAGCTCGGCTTACGCTCGCGCGAGGCCACGTTCTTCCTGGCCCGCGCCGCCGGCTGGATCGCCCACGCCATCGAGCAGAGCCTGGGCGGTGAGCGCGAGCGCCATGAGCCGCACTATCGCGGGCCCTTACCCGGCCTGTGAGCGGGGCCGCCCGTCCGCGACCACGCAGTCGGCGGGCGGATCACCACCGTCCAGCACGGCCACGACCGACCGCGCTGCGATCATGTTGGTGCGGTCCAGCCCTTCGCGGGAAGAGGCGGCGGCATGCGGCGTCGCCACGACGTCGTCGCGCACCAGCAAGGCGGCGGTGACCTCGCGGTAGTCCGGATCGCTTTCGCTGACGAAGACGTCGAGCCCGGCGCCAGCCAGATGCCCGGCCTCCAGCGCGGCAAGCAGGGCGCGGTCATCCACCAGGCCGCCGCGTGCGGCATTGACCAGGATGGCGCCCGGCTTCATCGCCGCCAGCGCAGCCGCGTCGATCATGAAGCGCGTCGCGGGCGTCAGCGGCGCATGCAGGGAAACGTAGTCGCTGCGCGTCAGCAGTTCCGGTAGCGAAACGAACTCGACTCCCTCGGGGGCGTCCGGGGGAACAGGCCCCGGGGTGCAGACCAGCACCGTGGCGTCGAAGCCGATCAGGCGCTTGATCACGCTCCGCCCGATGCGGCCATGGCCTATGATGCCGACGGTCTTGCGGTACAGGTCCGTGCTGATCTGGATGGCCCACTTGCCCGCGGCCATATCCGCCTGGGACCGTCGGAACCGGCGCCCAACGGCCAGCATCAGGCCGATGGTGTGGTCGGCCACGGCAGCATCGTTGCCGCCGGCGGCGATGGTGACCACCCGGCCCAGATCCCGCGCCGCGGCCAAGTCCACCCGCTCATACCCCACCCCCCGCCGGGACACCACCGCCAGGTCCGGCAGGGCCGCCAGCAGCGGGCGGGTGACACGCGCATGCCCGACGATCCAGCCGGCCGCCCCGGCCAGGCGGGCCCGCAATTCGTCTTCCGTCAAATCGGCGTCGGCTCGCCCCGGCGGCAGGGCCAGCACCTCGGCCTCACAGCCGTGGTCGCGCAGATAATCCAGCGCCGCCTGATCGAAAAACTTCTGACTGATAAGGACTCGACGGTTTCCTGCCATGACACCCTCCCACGCCGCTGCGACGCGCCGTTCATTGACCGATAGGTTCATTGATTGATGGGCGACGAACATGCGGTGGTGCCTCCTGATCTGTCAAGATCAAGGCATTATTCCAGATACACAACTTAACTATATCAATCAAGATTGACAATATTCGGCCTTGGCTTAGCGTAGCTGAACGATTTCCAGGTTCTGTTAAACGCCTCAAGCTGCGGGTACCCATCCCGCCGGCGACGTTCCCATCATGGCTGTCAAACAAAAACCCGCCGCACGAACGGTCGGGCTCAGGGAGGGTGTAAATTGATGAGAGGAAGCTATCGTCTTCGTTGTGGCATCGGCGCCGTGGCGTTGGTGCTGGGCCCGGTCTGGGCCGCCGCCGCGCAGGAGGCGGGGCCGGATGTGGGGCAGTTGGATGAAATCATCGTCACCGCGCAGAAGCGGGCGCAGTCGGCCGACAGCGTCGGCATGTCCATCACAACGCTGAGCGGCGCCGATCTGCAGCGGCAGGGGGTCGACAGCGTCGGCGACCTGGCCCGCGTCGATCCCAGCTTCGTCGTATCCCAGACCAACTACAGCTCGCCGGTCTACAGCATTCGCGGTGTCAGCTATAACGATTTCTCCATCGCCGCGACGCCCACCGTCAGCGTCTATACCGACGAAGTGCCCTATGCCTATCCGGCGCTGTCCAAGGGGGCGACGTTCGACCTGGAACGGGTGGAGGTGCTGAAGGGACCGCAGGGCACGCTGTACGGCCAGAACGCGACCGGTGGCGCCGTCAATTACATCGCCGCCAAGCCCACCAACCAGTTCGAGGCCGGGTTGGACGGCACCCTGGGCCGCTTCGCCGCCGCCGGGCTGGACGGCTTTGTCAGCGGCCCGATCAGCGACACCCTGGCCGGGCGTTTCGCCTTCAGCGTCCGCGAGGGCGGCGACTGGCAGCGGAGCACTACGCGCGACGAAACCTTGGGCCAGCAGAACAGCGTGAAGCTGCGCGCCCTGCTGGACTGGAACCCCACGGACGCGCTGCAGGTCCAGGCCAACTTCAACGGCTTCATCGACCGGTCCGACCTGCCCGCCGCCAACCTGGTCAAGATCGTGCTGCAGCGGCAATCCTCGGCCGCCCTGGTCCCGAACACGACCAAGGCCAAACCCGGCCCGGATGATCCGGAGGCGGCGGATTGGCTGGCCGGCACCACGCCCCGGGTCGACGAGTCCACCGAGCAGGCGTCGCTGCGCGCCGATTACGCGCTGCCCCACGGCATGACCCTCACCTATATCGGCTCATTCCAACACTTCACCCAGAACGACCTGAACGAGCCGCAGGGCGCCAACTATCATTTCAGCCAGCTGCAGAGCGGCATCGTCAACGCCACCTCGCAGGAATTGCGCCTGAGCGGCAAGGAGTTCGACGATCGCCTGAACTGGCTGCTGGGTGCCGACTATGCCAAAGCCTATACGCGCGAAACCCAGCTTTACGACCTCGCCGGCTCCTCCTCCTCCTTCGCCCTGACCAACGTGCCGTTGCTGATCGGCAAGCCGGCCATTCCGCCCTTCAGCGGCAACCGCAGCGATTCCGACGACGATTCCATCAGCCGGGCGGCATTCGGCAACATCGAATACCGTCCGGTGGAGGAACTGGGCATCACCGCCGGCGCCCGGTATACGACGACGGCCATCAGTCATGGAGGGTGCACGCGCGACACCGACGGCAACACCGCCGCCGGCGCCACGGTCATCGAGACCATCCTGAAGCACGGGGTCGGCGTCGTCCCGGCGGTGCGCGGCGGCTGCACGACGCTGAACGCCAGCCTCACGCCCGCCTACATCAACCAGCGGCTGAGCGAGGACAATGTCTCCTGGCGGGTCGGCCTCAACTGGACGCCGGTGGAACGGACCCTGATCTACGGCACGGTCAGCCGCGGCTTCAAGGCCGGCAGCTTCCCGACGCTGTCCGCCTCCTCCTACCTGCAATTGCGGCCGGTCACCCAGGAGGAATTGCTGGCCTATGAGCTGGGGGTGAAGACCCGGCTGTTGAACAACCGCCTGGAAATCGACGGCGCGCTGTTCCACTACGACTACACCAACAAGCAGCTGGAGGCCCGCAGCCTGGATCCGAACGGTGTGTTCGGGCTGCTGAGCGTCCTGGTCAACGTGCCCAAGTCGAAGGAGGACGGCGCCGAGTTCAGCCTGCGCGCCAAGCCCCTGGACAATCTGACCGTCACCGCCAAGACGACGTACCTGCATTCCTTGGTCGAGAGCGACTATTTCGGCTACAACGCCTTCACCACCACACCGGTCAATTTCAAGGGCCAGGCCTTCCCCAATACACCCCGATGGTCTTTCCTGGTGGACGCCCAGTATGACTGGAGCGTCAGCAGCGCCTACACCGCCTTCGTCGGCGCCAGCGCCCGCTATCAGACCAAGACACAAGGGTTGTTCGGTACCCAGAGCGCCATCGACCAGGGCTATCCCTCGACCTACAACGCCGACTATGGCGTCATCGACCTGCGGGCCGGCCTGTCGTCCGTCAGCGGCACCTGGCGCTTCGAAGGTTTCGTGCGGAACCTTACCAACACCTTCTACGCCATCCAGACCACCCGGGTGGGCGACTCCGTTGTCCGCTTCCAGGGCCAGCCGACCACCTATGGGGTCACAGTCTCCTACCGGTACTGAGGCCGATAGGGTGACGCCGACAGGGCGATGGGTGGGGCGGGGATGCGAAAGGTTGGCGCGCATCCCCGCCGGATTTGCCGCCAGCCGGCGGCGCCCAGGCCGACGAAGCCGCCCCGGCGGCCATACATGGAGACCGGCGGATCAATGGGGGCGAGGGGCCAGCGTTTGGTACCCGCCCAGCCTGTCAGGAACGTGCGCGGTGCTGGTCGGCCTGTCCGCGGTCGTCGCGGCAGCATTCGTCACGAGGGGGTTGATGGCGGCAGCCCGCCGTGTGCCCACGGCGAGCTGCCATCTATCAGTGTCCCGATGAATCAGAACTGGGTCAGGCCACCATCGACGACCAACTCGGCGCCCGTTGTGTATGACGAGTCATCGCTCGCCAAAAACAGCACGGCCTTGGCGAGTTCAGCCGCGTCACCGAAGCGCTTCAGACCGATCTTCTGCGTGATGCCCGCCGCGACCTCCGAAAGCACGTCCTCGGGCAAGCCGATCTTGCTGTAGAAGGGCGTCGAAATCGCGCCCGGGCTGACCGCGTTCACGCGGATGCCGCGAGGGGCCAGCTCCGCGCCGAGAGTGCGAACCAGCGAACGGGTCGCCGCCTTCGTCGCGGCGAGGATCGACAGACCGGGATAGCCGATCGTATTCAGGAACGAGGTCGTGACGATGATGCTGCCGCCGTCCGCGATGATCGGGGCGGTCTTCTGGATGGTGAAGAACGTTCCGGTGAAGTTGAGGGCAATGTTCTCGGCGACATAATCCTCAGTCACGGCATCGAGCGGAGCGACGGTGGTCGCGCCGGCGTTGGCGAACACGACATCGATCCGGCCGAACTTGGCGCGGGTCTCTTCGACGGCGCGCTCGATGTCGGCCACCTTGCGGATGTCCGCACGCACCAGTAGAGCCCTGCCCCCGAGATCCTGCCCCGCAGCTGTAAGGCGATCCTCGGTCGAGCCGACCAGTACCACCTGGGCGCCCTCAGCCTGAAAGAGCTTCGCGGCTTCAAGGCCGATACCCGAAGTCCCGCCGGTGACGAATGCGACTTTGTTCGTGAGCTTCATGACAATTTCCATTGAGTGGGAAGACCACAAGCCGATCGCTGCGAGCATTCCATCTCGACGATCACCTTGCTTGCAATGGAAGATGCATCTGGTCGCCAAGCTGCGGAATTTAGTGAAACCGCGCAGCATTTGATCGGAAAGTGATGAGCTGGATGCGTTGAGGGTCTGCAATCTCGCCCGCCTCGTCGGCGGAATTGGTCTGGGTTCCTCCGGTGATGCTTTCGCGAGCAGGACCAGGGATTATTGGATATCAGCGCCGGCCCACTGTCTTGAAGCTGGCCACGTCCCGCCTTTGGAGGCCCAGTCGCTCGCGGAGGAGACGGTTGGCAAAATTCGGGGGGCGATGGTCCTGTCGCGTGCCTTGGGTGAAAAAGGTGTTTTCGACAGGGGCGCCGGCCGACATAAGACGAATTTGCTCAACGCCATTTCCCGGCTGGGCGACCAACTGAGTGCGATAACGCCCTTCAAGTCTGGAGAACGATTTGGATCGACTGCAAGCCATGGCCATGTTGGTGTCCTCGGTAGAGGAGGGAAGCCTTTCGGCTGCCGCCAGGAGGCTGCGGATTCCGGTCGCGACCCTCACGCGGAACGTTAACGATCTTGAGGCTCTGGTAGGTACCAAGCTGCTCGTCCGGTCGACGAGGAAGCTTGAACTCACCGACGCCGGGGCCGATTACGTGGTCGCGGCAAGGCAGATCCTGGAACAGGTCGACGATCAGGAACGTCGTGCCGCCGGTGAATTCATCGCGCCGCGCGGCGAACTGGTCGTCACCACGCCCGTGCAGGTCGCGCGTTTGCGCGTGCTGCCGGTGATCGATCAGTTCCTGGCGGAATATCCCGAGATCAGGATCCGTCTGATACAGTCCGACCGCGACGTCGATCTTATCGACGCCCACGTCGACGTGGCGGTCCGGATCGGGCGCTTACGCGACAGCAATCTGGTCGCGACGCGGGTGGGCAGCTTGCGCGTAGTGGTGGTGGCCAGCACGATGCTATTCGAGAAGCACGGACGACCGAGGGTACCGGAAGACCTCATCGGTTATCCTTGCGTTGTATTTGACGCGCCCGCCCTCTCTCCATGGCGCTTTCGCGACGTGGATACCGGTGAAGTTTCCGCGATAGCGGCTGTGCCACGGTTGATTGTGTCATCACCCGATGCCGCTGTGGATTCCGCGATCGACGGCATTGGCGTAACACGAGTTCTGGAACACGACGCCGCCGCTGCGATCGCGGCGGGGAAGCTCGATTTCATCCTGCAAGAGTTTGAGGTCGAACCGCTCCCGGTGCACATAGTTCATATTTCCAGGAACGTCATGCCGTTGAAGCTTCGGTGTTTTCTCGACTTTGCGGTGCCCAGGCTGCGCGAGAGATTGTCCGAATTTGGGCGCATTCCCGCCGTCTAGCAAAATATGCCGTTGCGACGAGGCCCCCGGGCGGAAGCAGTCCGATCGGGCGAAAGCGCAATGCCGGCGGCTGAGACGATCGTGTGCCTAGGCGTGATGTAGCAGGCGCCACAGCGCCTCGGCGCAATCTCCACAGAGACGCCGACCAGGCTTTGACGCCTTTGTCGGGCGCCAAAACTACCAATAATTTCAATTGTTTCCCACTTCATGGGATCGGGGGCGGCCGTCGCGCCGCCGTGCGACGAAATCTCCATGCTTGAGAATTTTCAAACATTCACAGCATGAGAAGTCCATTGCCGGATTAAAATCCACGACATCTAATGGAATTTATCGATCAGATATTACCACATTTCTAATGTATAATGAGGTGCGGCCTTGTCCCTGACCCTCGACGCTTCCCAGAGCCCGGCGCTCCCCGCCGTCTCGACGCCGACCGGAACCCCGCTGATCCGGCAGGTTCTCGCCCGGCTGGGCAATTCCCGCTGGACCGTGCCCCTGGCGCTGGTCCTGGCGTGGGAACTGGGGTCGCGGGTGGGCTTGGTGCCATCCCGCGTGCTGGCCGCCCCCAGCGCCGTGCTGGCCACCTTCTGGACCCTGCTGGCCTCGGGCGAGCTGGTGTCCAACCTGCTGGTGTCGCTGGTCCGCGTGGCCACGGGGCTGGGCATCGGGGTCGGCGTCGGCACGGTGCTGGCCGTCCTGGCGGGCCTGTTCCGGCGGGGGGAGACGCTGGTCGACCCGCTGATGCAGATGCTGCGCACCTTGCCCTTCCTGGCGCTGGTGCCCCTGTTCATCGTGTGGTTCGGCATCGGCGAGGTGCCCAAGGTGGCGCTGATCGCCCTGGGGGCCGCCTTCCCCACCTATCTCACCCTGTTCTCCGGCATCCGCGCCATCGAGGCCAAGCTGGTGGAGGCGGGGCGCAGCTTCGGCCTGTCGCGGCTGGAACTGATCACCAACGTGGTGCTGCCGGGGGCGACCCCGTCCTTCCTGGTCGGCCTGCGCTACGCCCTGGGCCATGCCTGGCTGAGCCTGGTGGTGGCGGAGCAGATCAACGCCTCCGCTGGCCTGGGCTACCTCATCAACAACGCCCGCGACTTCATGCGCACCGACATCATCGTCGTCTGCCTGGGCGTCTATGCCGTGCTGGGCCTGGGCACCGACTTCCTCGTCCGCCTTCTGGAGCGCCGCCTGCTGGCCTGGCGCCCCACCTTCCTGGAGCGCTGAACCATGGCTTCCAACACCGCCTCTCTGACCGCTGACAGCCCTACCGCCTCCAGCGACGCGGCTGTCCGGGTGCGCGGCTTCACCCGCCGTTTCGGCGACGTCACCGTGCTGCGCGACCTGGACCTGGACATCGCCCCGGGTGAGTTCGTGGCCCTGCTGGGCCGCAGCGGCTCGGGCAAGACCACGCTGTTGCGCACCCTGGCCGGCCTGGACGCCGCCCCGGCGGAACAGGTGTCCACCCCTGGTGCCCGCGCCGTCGTTTTCCAGGAGCCGCGCCTGTTGCCGTGGAAAAAGGTGTGGCGCAACGTCACCCTGGGCCTGAAGGGTGGCCGCACCCGCCTGCAAGCCACGGCGGCGCTGGAGGAGGTGGGGCTGGGTCATCGCGTCGACGCCTGGCCCGCCACCCTGTCGGGGGGTGAGGCGCAGCGCGCCGCCCTGGCCCGCGCCCTGGTGCGGGAACCGCAACTGCTGTTGCTGGACGAACCCTTCGCCGCGCTGGACGCCCTGACCCGCCTGCGCATGCACCAGCTGGTACTGTCGCTGTGGCGGGCGCACCGCCCCGCCGTGCTGTTGGTCACCCACGACGTGGATGAGGCGATCGCCTTGGCCGACCGCGTCCTGGTGCTGGCCGACGGCCGGCTGGCGGTGGAGGAGAAGGTGACCCTGGCCCGCCCGCGCGAGGCCGGGCCGGAATTCCAGGCCCTGCGCCGCCGCCTGCTGGGCCATTTGGGGGTGGAGCAGCCGGCGCCGCGCGACACCGCGCCCCTGACCTTCATCCCACCCGCGCCGCCCGGCGCCGGCATCCGTGGCGGCTGGAGCCGGCCGGTGGCCAACGGCATCAACGGCCATAATGGCGCGCACAACGGCGGCGCGCACAATGGCGGCGCCCACCACGGCGGCCAGCTGGGCGGGGGGCTGTCATGACGGCGGCCCTGCGCCGGGTGGAGGCGGTGGAGGAGGGGGCGTTCGACGGCCCGGCGCTGGACGCCGTGCTGGACGGGCTGACCGCTGAATTCGCCGCCGGTGCCGCCGCCCATGACCGCGACAGCAGCTTTCCCTTCGAGAATTTCCGCAGCCTGCACGCCAAAGGCCTGCTGGGCCTGACGGTGGGGCCCGCCTGGGGCGGGGCCGGCGCCGACCTCGCCACCACGCTGAAGGTGGTGCGGGCGGTGGCCAAGGGCGACCCGGCCACGGCCCTGGTGCTGGTCATGCAGTACCTTTTCCATGCCTCGCTCTGGGCGTCGGCCGAACAGCGTGCGATCCCGGACGCGCTCTATGCGCGGCTGGCGCGGGACGCGGTGGAGAACGGCGCCCTGATCAACGCCCTGCGGGTGGAGCCCGACCTGGGCACGCCGGCGCGCGGCGGCCTGCCGGCCACGGTGGCCCGGCGCACGGCCGATGGCTGGGCGATCAGCGGGCACAAGCTGTATTCCACCGGCATCCCGGCGCTGACCTGGCTGCTGGTCTGGGCCCGCACCGATGAGGCGGAGCCGCGCGTGGGCGGCTTCCTGGTGCATCGCGACAGCCCCGGCATCCAGGTGGTGGAAACCTGGGACCATCTGGGCCTGCGCGCCAGCGGCAGCAACGATGTCATCCTAACCGACGTGCCCACGCCGCTGGACCACGCCGTGGACCTGCGCAAGCCCGGTGACCTCAGCCCGCGCGACGCCCTGTTCGGCGCCTGGGCCGCCGTCCTGACCGCCGGCATCTATGACGCGGTGGCGGAGGCGGCGCGCGATTGGCTGGTGGCCTTCGCCCGCCAGCGGGTGCCCAGCAACCTGGGTGCCGCCCTGTCCACCCTGCCGCGCTTCCAGGAGGCGGTGGGCACCATCAACGGCCTGCTGCTGTCCAACCGCGCCCTGCTGGCCGCCGCCACGCGCGGCGAGACCAGCGCGGCGGAATCCGGCCTGGTGAAGCACCTGGTGACGGAAAACGCCATCCAGGCGGTGGAGGCGGCGGTGCGCCTGACCGGCAACCCCGGCATCACCCGCCACAACCCGCTGGAACGCCACTACCGCGACGTGCTGTGCGGCCGCATCCACACCCCTCAGGCCGACGTTGTGCTGACCGGTGCGGGTCGCGCCGCGTTCGCCGCCGCCCTTCCTTGAGGAAATTCCGCCATGTCCCATACCTTGCAGTTCATCGGCATCATCGGGTCGCAGGACGGTTCCGAGACCCGCCCGGGCAGCGGCCCCATCATCGACCGCGACTATATCGGCACCCTGGCCCGCGCCCATGAGTACGCCGGTTTCGATCGCGCGTTGATCGCGCATTCCAGCGCCTCGCCCGATGGCTTCCAGATCGCGGCCTACGCCGTGCAGCAGACGGAGCGGTTGAAGATCCTGCTGGCCCACCGGCCCGGCTTCGTGGCGCCCACCCTGGCCGCCCGCCAGCTGGCCTCGCTGGATCATTTCAGCCAGGGCCGTCTGGCCGTGCACATCATCACCGGCGGGTCGGACGAGGAACAGCAGCGCGACGGCGACTTCCTGAACAAGACGGAACGCTACGCCCGCACCGACGACTACCTGGACGTGGTGCGCAAGGTGTGGAGCAGCACCGCGCCCTTCGACCATGACGGGCCCTACTACAAGTCGCGCGGATCCCACTCGTACGTGAGGCCGGTCAACGGCACGCTGCCGGTCTATTTCGGCGGATCCTCGGACGAGGCCATCGCCGTGGCCGGCAAACACGCCGACGTCTACGCCCTGTGGGGTGAGCCGCTGGACGATGTGCGCGAGACCATCGCCAAGGTGCGCGCGGCCGCCGCCCTGCATGGCCGGCAGGACCACGTCCAGTTCAGCCTGTCGCTGCGCCCCATCCTGGGCCGGACGGAGGAGGAGGCCTGGGCCAAGGCCGACCGTATCCTGGAGCAGGCCAAGCACCTGCGCGCCAGCCAATCGACCTTCCGTCCCGTCGCCACCAAAGCGCCGCAGAACGTGGGCTCGCAGCGCCTCCTGGCGGCCGCCGCCGGCGGCAAGGTGCGGGATAAGCGCCTGTGGACGGAGATCGCCGCCCTGACCGGGGCGCAGGGCAATTCCACCAGCCTGGTGGGCACGCCCGAGCAGGTCACGGAATCCCTGCTGGACTACTATGACCTGGGTGTCCGCACCTTCCTCATCCGCGGTTTCGACCCGCTGGTGGACGCCATCGAGTATGGCCGCGACCTCATTCCCCTGGTGCGCCGGGCGGTCGCGGCGCGGGAAGCGGGCCAAGGGACGGCAACGACGGCGGTGGCCGCCGAATGACCGCCATCCGCGTGGCCAGCCAACTGGCCGAACCCATCAACGCCGAGGTGGCGCGGCGGGTCAGCGCCGCGACGGGGGAGGGGGTGGAGCTGATCACCCTGCCCCGGGGCGTGCCGGCGGACTGGCCCCGCGACGCCGACGTCTTCGTGGCCGCACCCTTCCGCCGCGCCGGGGGCGATCTGCCCGCCCAGCCGGCGGGCTGGCCCTTCAACCTGCGCTGGGTGCAGCTGATCTCCGTCGGCATCGACTTCTATCCCGACTGGCTGTTCGACGGCCCGGTGGTGACGGCGGCCAAACGGTCGTCGGCCACGGCGTTGGCGGAATTCTCCCTGGCCGCCATCTTCGCCGCCGCCAAGCGCCTTCCCGACATCTGGATCCGCCAGGCGGCGGACTGGCAGCCCACGCCCCTGGGCCTGGTGGAGGGCGCCACCCTGGGCATCGTCGGCTTCGGCGGCATCGGCCAGGCGCTGGCGCCCAAGGCCCTGGCGCTGGGCATGAGGGTGCTGGCCACGCGGCGCGGGGCGGGTGACCTGGGCGTGCCGGGCGTGGAACGGGTGGATGACGTGGCCGACCTGTTCGCGCGCGCCGACCATGTCGTGCTGGCGGCCCCGGCCACGGCGGAAACGCGCCACCTGGTGAGCACCCGCGTGCTGGCCACGGCCAAGCATGGCCTGCACTTGGTCAATGTGGCGCGCGGCGCCCTGATCGATGACCAGGCCCTGCTTTCGGCGCTGGCCGATGGCCGGTTATCGCTGGCCACCCTGGATGTCACGCATCCGGAACCGCTGCCCGACGGCCATCCCTACTACAGCCACCCGCGCGTGCGCCTGTCGCCCCATACCTCCGTCTTCACGCCCGACACCCACGCCAACCTGGCGGCCAAGCTGGCGAGCAACCTCATCCGTTTCCGCCGGGGCGAGCCGCTGGAGGATGTGGTCGACCTGGCGCGCGGGTACTGAGCCTGGGCGGTCATCGAAGGAAAGACTGAATCCATGATGCTGATATCGCGCCGATCCGCCCTGCGGGGGCTGGCGGCGGGAGCGTTGGGCCTGGGCGCCCTGAACCTGGCCGCCTGCGGCCGCAAGAAGGACGCGGCCCTGGCCGGCGTCACCCTGCGGGCCGCGACCTACCGGGGCAATCCGGACTCCTTCTTCGAGCAGGCGGGCGTGGCCGACACGCCCTACACCCTGGAAACGGCGCAGTTCGCCGGCGGCAACCTGATCGCGGAGGCGATCAACGCCCATTCCCTGGACGTGGGCGGCATGAGTGAAATCCCGCCCATCTTCATCGCCGCCGCCAACCCGCTCTTGCGCATCGTCGCCGTGCTGCAGGGCGACGTGAACAACCAGGTGGTGCTGGTGCCCAAGGACAGCCCGCTGAAGACCGCGGCGGACCTGAAGGGCAAGCGGGTGGGCTATGTCCGCGCCACCACCTCGCAATACATGCTGTTGAAGATCCTGAAGGAACAGGGCCTGACCTTCGCCGACATCACGCCGGTGGCGCTATCGCCGCAGGACGGCCTGGCGGCCTTCAACCAGGGCAGCCTGGACGCCTGGGTCATCTATGGCGTGGTGGTGCAGCTGGCGCGCGAGGCGGGGGCCCGGGTGCTGACCACCGGCCTGAACCGCCTGTCGGGCAACTATCTGGTGGCGGCCTCCAAGGACGCGCTGGCCGATCCCCTGAAGAAGCGCGCCATCGCCGATTACCTGCAGCGTTACGCCAAGACGCTGGCCTGGATCGAGGCCGACTATGCCCGCTGGGCCCGCATCCGGGCACAGCTGACCAACATCCCCGAGGCCGCCTATATCCAGGAGTACCGTGAGCGCAGCGCCGGCTACCGCCTGCTGCCCATCAGCGACGCGGCCATCGCCTCGCAACAGGACGTGGCCGACACCTTCGCCGCTGCCGGAGTCATCCCTGCGCCGGTCGATGTGCGGCCGCTGTGGGATGATGGGCTGCATGAGGTGCTGGCGAAACTATAAGGGCGCCTGATTGCGAGGGCATGGGATCTGCGGTATTTTGCGGGGGCAACCGGGGAGAGGTCGCATCTCCCCCCGGCGCCCTTCACCTCCCCAGTTTCAGTTCAACGGCCATGCCGAGGAACCGGAAGCGGAGATGAAGGAAGAAGGATCGGATGAGCATCCAATTTCCTTTCTTCCTGTGGCGGGGAGGCGGGCCATCCGCCCCCTGACCACGGGAAGATATTCATCGAAAACCCGGGAAGCCCACAACCCACAGGTTGCTCCCCCGGCATATAGCACGACGGTGCGGATTTTTTTTCGACCGCCATGTCACACGGCCATGAAGCCATCTCGTCTTTGGGTCATGCGATGACGCATGATCTGATGGAGATGACGATGAGCGCCCATACCCCCCGTATCAATGACGCTTTCAAGCTGGCGCCCGAGGCCGTCAAGGGTCTGCTGGCGGCCAGCAATGCCCTCAAGGCCGGCGGGCTGGAGCCGGCGCTGATGGAACTGGTGAAAATCCGGGCGTCGCAGATCAACGGCTGCGCCTTCTGCCTGCACATGCACGTCACCGACGCGCGCAAGATGGGCGAGACGGAGATGCGCCTGCATCTGCTGAACGGCTGGCGGGACTCCTCCCTGTATACCGACCGGGAACGCGCGGCCCTGGCCTGGACGGAGGCGCTGACCCGCGTGGCCGATACCGGCGCGCCGGACGAGGATTACGCCCTGGTGCGGGCCAACTTCACGGAGGCGGAGCAGGTGCATCTGTCCCTGGCCATCGGCATGATCAACCTGTGGAACCGCCTGCAGGTCGGTTTCCGCGCGGCCCATCCGCCCGTGGCGCACATCCAGGGGGCGGCCGCCTGATGAACGGAGGGGACGCCACCGCCATCTTCCTGGCGCATCGGCCCCGGCTGGTGCGCCTGGCCTATCGCATGCTGGGCTCCTTGGCCGAGGCCGAGGACGTCGTGCAGGACGCCTACCTGCGCTGGCGGCAGGCGGATCATGCCACGGTGGACGTCCCCGCCGCCTTCCTGTCGCGCATCGTCACCCGCCTGTGCCTGGACACGCTGAAGTCGGCCCGGGTGCGGCGGGAGACCTATGTCGGCGCCTGGCTGCCGGAGCCCCTGGCCGGCAGCGATGAGGATGACGGCGAGGATGACCTGACCCTGACGCTGATGTTGGCGCTGGAGCGGCTGTCCCCCTGGAACGCGCGGCCTTCCTGCTGCACGACGTGTTCGGCGTGGCATTGGACGAGGTGGCGGGCACCCTGCACCGCGATGCCGCCGCCGTGCGCCAACTGGCTGTGCGCGCCCGGCGCCATGTGCAGGAGGCGCGCCCCCGCTATCCCGTGGCGCCGGAGGAGGGGGAGCGCATCGCCCAGGCCTTCTATGCCGCGTCCCACCTGGGCGATGTGGACACGCTGCGAGGCCTGCTGGCGCAGGACGTGGTGCTGCGGGCCGATGGCGGCGGCAGGGTGCACGCCTTCCGCAACCCCATCGTCGGGGTGGAGCGTATGGTCCGCCTGTTCGCCAGCCTGCACGCCAAGGGGGAGTTCCAATCGGCCGCCTTCATCCGCCCCCTGCGCATCGACGGCCTGCCCGGTTATGTCAGCGTGGAGCGGGGCACGGTGCTGCAAACCACCGCGTTCGAGATCGAGGACGGCCGCATCACTGCCATCTACATCACCCGCAATCCCGACAAGCTGGTCCGCATCGCGCAGACGCTGGGAATAGGCGGAAGCCCGTAAAAGGACGAACCCGCGGCACGGTGGTATTGTGAAGGCTTGAATTCGGCCCGCCGTGCGCTTGCGTCATGGTTGCTTTCATTGCATCCTCCCGGTGCAAATCCAGGGGAGTTTTGCACCATGACCTATCGTATCCTGATCGTCGGCCAGGATCCCGACACCGTAGACTACACGGCACCGGGGATCATCCCGGGCATGACGGCCGACAAGGTTCGCGCGGGTGTGACCGCTTCCAAGCAGTCGCTGGAGGGCCAAGGCTACATCTGCGACAACCTGTATGTTCAGCCCGCCCCCGCCGTGGCCGAGACGGAAGTCGCTACCGCCTTATCCGGCGCGACCTATGACGTGGTGGTGATCGGCGCCGGCATCCGCAACCCGCCGGCCAACCTCATCCTGCTGGAAACGGTCCTGAACACCATCCATCGCGCCGCCCCCCAGGCCCGTATCGCGTTCAACACCCGGCCTGACGATACCGAAGCGGCGGCGGTGAGGTGGCTCGGGCGATAGGGCTCAGCCAGTTTCAGGGGTGGCCGCATCGCCGGCAAGACCCCGCCCGAGGCTCAACGGGTGTGGTATTGCCAAAATTCACAGTCATTTGACGGCCAATCACCAATCACATAAACAAATCTCGTTTTTATGGAACTGTGAAATACGCGAAACGAGTGCTTCCTCATTCGTTTCGCGGAGCACTCTTCCATGGTTCGCCGGGCCTCGCTTTCCCCTGTTGCCGTTTCTTCGCTGCTGCTGGGGACCGCCCTGTGCGCGCTGACGGTTCCCGCCCTTGCCCAGGAAGGTGGCCAGGCGCCGCCGCCCCCCGCGCCGGTGGCCGAGGTGGCGCCGGACCTGGACGCCAGCGGCGGCGGCATCGCCGATATCGTGGTCACGGCGGAAAAGCGGCAGACCCGGTTGCAGGAAACGCCCATCGCGCTGTCGGCCTACACCGGCGACGCCATCGCCGATCAGCACATCAGCACGGTGCGCGACCTGGCGGGCCTGGTGCCCGGCCTGACGGTGCCGCGCGGCGGCATCACACCGACGACGCAGCTGTTCTTCCTGCGCGGGATCGGTGAGACCGACCCCATCTTCGATCCCGCCATCGCCCAGTACGTCGACGATGTCTACATCCCGCGCTCCATCGCCGCGTCCCCCCTGTTGGCGGAACTGGAGCGGGTGGAGGTCTTGCGCGGGCCGCAGGGCACGCTCTACGGCCGCAACACCAGCGCCGGCGCCATCCGCTACATCACCCGCGACCCGAATGACGAGGTGCGCCTGGCGGTGGACGCCGGGGTCGGCACCTGGGGCGCGTTCGAGACGCACGGCTACGTCTCCGGCCCGCTCATCGCCAACAAGCTGTACGCCAGCCTGGCCTATGGGCATGAGCAGCACGACGGCTACACCCGCGACCCCACCATCAACAAGGACGTGAACGACCTGAACGTGGACAGCGCGCGGGCCAAGCTGCGCCTGCAGGCGACCGACGACCTGGACATCCAATTGACCCTGGATGCCAAGCGCGACCGGTCCACCACCGCCTATTACACGCCCCATAACCAGCCGGGCGGCGGCTTCGACCCGTCGCTGTCGTTCGCGGAGCCGCAGCCGCAGAACAACTCCAACTCCGGCGGGGCGGCCCTGCGCATCACCCAGGCGTTGGGCGACAAGCTGACCCTGAAGTCCGTCACCGCCTACCGCCTGTTCGGCCAGGCGCCCGTCTCTTACGACAACGACGGCGAGGCGGCGGTGAAGCAGGTGAACTACATCCGCTATTACGAGAATGAGCTGACGCAGGAATTCCAGGCCAACGGTAGCTGGGGGCCGCTGGATTTCACAAGCGGCCTGTTCTACCTGCACGAAAACTTTTCCAGCGACCGCAACGGTTTCAGCTACCCCAGCCTGGCCAATCCGCCGCAGGACCAGGTGGGCAACACCAAGACCGACAGCTACGCGGCCTACGGCCAGGGTGACTACCATGTCACCGACAAGCTGACCGGCACGGTGGGCCTGCGTTACACCATCGAGAGCCGCGACTTCACCTATCGGCAATTTGACGACACGCTTGACGGCACCCGCATCACCGACGCCGCCGGCAACCCCATCGTGCCGGCCACGGCCACCAACAAGGCCGGCGCCTTCCAGGCCAAGTCGGACGCCACCTGGTATTCGCTGACGCCCAAGTTCGGCGTGTCCTACCAGTGGACGCCGGACGTGCTGACCTATGCCAGTTATTCCAAGGGCTTCAAGGCCGGCGGTTTCGACAACCGGGCCAGCGCGCTGATCAACGCCCAGCTGCCCTACCAGCCGGAAAAGGTCGAGACCTATGAGGTGGGCGTGAAAAGCCAATGGTGGGAACGGCGCCTGCTGGTCAACCTGGCGCTCTATTACAACGACTATACCGACCTGCAGGCGACGGCCACGGACCCGGCCACCTTGCGCTCCCGCCGCCTGAACGCGGCGTCGGCCCATACCGAGGGGTTTGAGCTGGAAACCACCTTCCAGCCCTTCGACGGGCTGCGCTGGGACAACTCCGCCAGCTACACCCTGGCGCTGTACGACCAGTTCCCGAACTACGCCGGCATCGGCACCAGCGCCAGCGGCAACCGCTTGCCCTACGCTCCGCGCTGGACCTTCCGCACGGCCCCCACCTACACCCTGCCGCTGGCGGTGCCCGGCCAGGCCCAGGTCGGCGTGGACGCCCAGTACCAGACGCGATCCTTCGCCGACGTGGCCAATTCCTGGCAGGTGGCCATCCCGGCGCAGTGGAACGTCAACCTGTTCGCCAAATACACGACGGAGGACGAACGCTGGACCTTCTCCGCCACCGTGCGCAACCTGGCCGACCGCCGCCTGCCCCAGGGTGGCAGTTACTCCGCCTCCGCCGCCGGCACGGTCTGGTACTACGTGGAAAGTCCGCCGCGCACCGTGTTCTTCAAGGTGGGGTATAAGCTGTAAAAGGACGGGGCTGTATTCTCTTTCTATGGTCAATGCCATAGCATATGGGGATACATGATTGCGGTAAGGGCGGCGGGCATGCGCGGGCCGGCGATTCTTATTGGGTTGGTGGTCATATTGTCATGTCAACCAGCCCATGCCGACCGTCCGATGCCCTCAGGACAGGAACGCCGAGATCTGACGCCGCAGGCGGCGTCGACGGATTGGATTGCCGTCGCTCAGGCGTTGGGAGGCTTTCAGGATAAGGGTGTTCTTAATCGACAGCTTTTGCACGCCCTGCCGAATAGTACGCTTGCCTCGGATGACTACAGGACGTTTCAAACCTGTATCGCTCAGTTGCAAACCCTGAAGATACGTCGGATCGATCGTCATGCTGGTTGGTGGCCAACCTATTGGGTGACACTCAATACCGATGGCTGTGGCCAGGACGATGAGTACATATACGTTTTGAAATTGCGGCGGTCATTGTGGGGTCATTTGCGGATAACCGACATTGAGCGCTGGAATCTCTAAGCACGGCAGACCTCAAGTCTCAGAGGAGACGCCATGAACAATCAGAATGAGCCTTTGGTGGATCGCGATCAGCCCGCATGTTCGCAGAAGGACTGGTCGGGTTTCTTTGCGGCGATGGAGGGAGTGGAGATTCCGGAGGACTTCCTTTCCGCGCGGGAGCGGGGTCAGGGCGTGCACGATCGTGATCCTTTCCAGTGGCTGAGTCCTTCGTCAGATTTTCCTAACATGGTGATCGAAGACCAGGCCCAATAGGCGTTCCGCCCTCCCGCCTGACCACCGGGCCTCAAGCCTACCTTCAGGAAAACTCGATTTTCCCGGCCCCGGCCCGGTTCCTATGGTTGCTGTCCACCCACCCATTGACGCCACCAGGCGGAGGGACGAGATGAGCGAGACCAACCCCGCGGCGCCGGCGCGGCTCAGTGCCTTCATCGGCCGGCTGGATGTCCTGGTTGACCAGCGCCTGCCCGAGGGCGCGTTACTGGACCAGGCACGGGACGCGCTGGCCGATCTGGTGGCCCACGACGACTGGCTGCCGGCCGCGTATGCCGAGCCCGATCCGGTGCGCTATCGCCAGTTCCTGCTCTATGCCGACCCCGACGGGCGCTATTCCATCGTCAGCTTCGTCTGGGGGCCGGGGCAGGAGACGCCGGTGCATGACCATACCGTCTGGGGGCTGGTCGGCATCCTGCAGGGGGCCGAGTATTCCCAGCGCTTCGTGGTGGGATCGCGCGATGAGCTGGTGGCCGTCGGCCCCAAGCAGCGCTTCGAGGCGGGGGAGGTGGAGACGCTGTCGCCCCAGACCGGGGATATCCATCGCGTCACCAACGCCCACCTGGACCGCACCTCCGTCAGCATCCATGTCTACGGCGCCGATATCGGCCAGGTGCGGCGCTGGGTCTACCCGGCGGAAGGGCCGCGCAAGCCCTTCATCTCCGGCTACAGCAACGCCGGCGCCACGCCCGCCTTCACCGTCACCCGTACGCCGTCCCTGGAGCACGCCTGATGTCCTTCGTCCCCCCTGCCGCCGCCACACCCGCCGAGGTCCGCCTCACCCTGATCGCCCGGCGCGAACTGGCCCTGCTGGACGTGCGGGAGGAGGACCCCTACGCCCAGGCCCATCCGCTGTTCGCCGCCAACCTGCCCCTGTCGCGGCTGGAGCTGGAGGTGCTGGACCGGGTGCCCCGGCGCGACACCGCCATCGTGTTGTATGACGCGGGGGAGGGATTGGCGGAACGGGCGGCGGCCGGGCTGGCGGACCTGGGCTACACCAATGTCCGCCTGCTGGCGGGCGGGCTGCAGGGCTGGCGCGCCGCCGGCTATGAGGTCTTCCGCGACGTCAACGTGCCGTCCAAGGCCTTCGGCGAACTGGTGGAGACGGAGGCGCACACGCCGTCGCTGGCGGCACCCCAGGTCAAGGAGCTGCTGGACGCCCAGGCCGACGTGGTGGTGCTGGACAGCCGGCGGTTCGAGGAATACCGCACCATGAGCATCCCCACCGGCACCAGCGTGCCGGGGGCGGAGCTGGTGCTGCGCGCCCGCACCCTGGCGCCCGATCCCGCCACCACCATCATCGTCAATTGCGCCGGCCGCACCCGCAGCCTGATCGGTGCCCAGTCGCTGCGCAACGCCGGGGTGCCCAATCCCGTCTACGCCCTGCGCAACGGCACCATCGGCTGGACCCTGGCGGGCTTCGCCCTGGAGCATGGGCAGCAGCGCCGCTTCGGCGACGTGACCGCTGCCGAGCGGGAACGGGCCCGCGCCGCCGCCCGCGCCGTGGCCTATCGCGCCGGCGTGCGACGCCTGCCCTACGCCGATCTCGCGGCGCTGGAGGAAGTGGGGCGCACCCTTTACCGCCTGGATGTGCGCACGCCGGAGGAATACCAGGCCGGCCACCTGCCGGGCTTCCGCAGCGCGCCGGGTGGCCAGCTGGTGCAGGAGACGGACCATTCCGCGCCGGTGCGCGGGGCCCGCATCGTCCTGTTCGACACCCTGTCGGTGCGCGCGGACATGAGCGCGTCCTGGCTGGCGCAGATGGGGTGGGAGGTGCTGGTGCTGGATGATGTCCCCCCGATGCCTTGACGGACACGGGGGCGTGGCGGCCGACCCTGCCGCCGCTGCCGGTGGTCGAGGCCATACCGCCGGCCTATCTGGCGCGGTTGCTGGCCGAGGGCGGGGCGACGCCGCTGGATGTGGGGCCCAGCCCGGCCTATCGCCGGGGCCGCGTCCCGGGCGCCCGCTTCATCATCCGCGCCCGGTTGGCGGCGGATCTGCCGGCGGCGGTGCGCGGCCATACCATCGTGGTGACTTCCCCTGACGGTCTCGCGGCCCGCTTCGCCGCCGCCGACATCCAGGCCCTGACGGGCCGGCCGGCGCTGGTGCTGGACGGGGGCACGGACGCTTGGCGCGCCGCCGGTCTGCAACTGGACAGCGGGGAAGGGGTCTTCCTGTCCGCGCCCGACGATGTCTACCGCCGGCCCTATGAGGGCACCGATAACGCGGTGGAGGCGATGCAGGCCTATCTGGACTGGGAATACGGCCTGGTGGGCCAGTTGCGCCGGGACGGCACGCACGGATTCTTCGTCATCCCGCCGTCGCGCGAGGCGCACGACACGCCGCCCTCCCTGTCGCCGCACCTGGCCCAGGAGGGGCACGGCCATTGAGCCTGAGGGGGCGGGGTGGCGCCGTACCGCCCCGCGCCCGCTTCAAGCGATCGAGACCACGACCTTGCCTTTGGCGGTGCGGTCGGTGATGGCCGCGTGGGCGTCGGCCGCCGTCTCCAGCGTGTAGACGCGCGGATCCAGGCGGGGCAGCAGCTTGCCCGCCTCGACCAGGGTGGCGACCTCCTTCAGCAGATCGCCATGGTGGGCGCGATCCACGCCGGTCAGCAGCGGCGCCAGGGTGAAGACTCCGGAATACGTCGCCCCCTTGAAGGACAGGGGCGCCAGGGCATGGCTGCCCCAGCCCAGCGCGCTGACCACATGGCCGAAGCGGGCCACCGCCTGGAAGGACGCGTCCAGCACCGCGCCGCCGTTGGTGTCGTACACCAGCTCGAAGCCCTTGCCGCCGGTCAGCCGGCCCACGTAGTCGGCCACCGTCTCGGCGGCGTAGTCGATGGGCGTGGCGCCCAGGCCGCGCACGTACTCGGCATCCTCGGCGCTGGCGGTCGCATAAACCGTGGCGCCCAGGGCGCGGCCGATTTGCACCGCTATATGGCCGACGCCGCCGGCGCCGCCTTGCACCAGCAGGGTCCGCCCCGGGCGTATCTTGGCGCGATCGACCAGCCCTTCCCAGGCCGTGATGGCCACCAGCGGCAGGGCCGCAGCCTCCCGCATTGTCAGGTTGGCGGGCTTCAGCGCCAGCAAATCGGCATCGACCGCGGCATATTGGGCGAGGGAACCTTGAAGGCCGCCCACGCCGCCGGTCATGCCGTAAACCTCGTCACCCGGGCGGAAGGTGGTGACGCCGGGGCCCACCGCCTCGACCACGCCGGCCAGGTCCAGGCCCAGGATGGCGGGCAGCGGGTGGCGGGCATGGGCGGCGGCGGCGGCGCGGATTTTGGTGTCCAGCGGGTTCACGCCGCTGGCCTGGATGCGGACCAGCACCTGGCCGTGGGCCGGCTGGGGGCGGGCGATATCGGCGATGCGGAAGGGGCCATTTTGCGTCTCGACGATCGCGGCCCTCATTGTGGGGGGCATGGTGGGGATCATGGTGTTTTGCTCCGGCTTGGGGGTGCGCCCTCATCGGCGCCCACAAATCTTGCGCCCAACCAAGATGCATGGAAATCTTAAGAGATGTACGAAGGCCATGCGACTTTGTTTGGGTGAGCTCATGCGCGTCCTGGACTGGAGTGACCTGCCCATCTTCCTGGCCATCGCGCGGGAAGGCACCTTGGGCGCCGCCGCCCGCAAGCTGGGCCAAACCCAGCCGACCATGGGCCGGCGCCTGCGCGCGCTGGAGCAGGCGGTGGGGGCGGCGCTGTTCCAACGCACCAGCGACGGCTTCGTCCTGACCGACGAAGGGCAGGCCATGCTGGGCCCCGCCCTGCGCATGGAGGAGGAGGCGCTGGCCCTGCAGCGCCAGCTGGCGGGCAGCGTCGGCGGGCTGGAGGGCCTGTTGCGCGTCTCCTGCTCCGACTGGTTCGGGGTGACGATGCTCTCCCCCGTGTTGGCGGAATTCGCCGGCATGCACCCGGCCGTGGTGGTGGAACTGCTGACCGACCCGCGCCTCTACAGTCTGTCCCGGCGGGAGGCCGATTTGGTCATGCGCATCCGGCCGTTTGACGAGCCGGAAGTCATCGCCCGCAGGCTGGTGACCATCCCCTATGGGCTCTATGCCAAGCCCGGCCTGTGGACCCCGGTGGCGGGCGACGGCGCCGGTTGCCGGCTGGTGCTGATGGATACGGCCTTCGGCGGCATGCCCGACGTGGGCTGGGTCACCCGCCTGCTGCCCAAGGCGACGGTGGTGTCGCGCAGCAACAACCGCGAGGTCCAGGCCCGCCTGTGTGCCCTGGGGGCGGGCCTGGCGGTGCTGCCCCGGCCCTTGGGGGATGGCACCCCCGGCATCGAATTGGTCGACCTGGGCGAGGCGCCGCCCAGCCGCGACACCTGGATCGGCTATCACCGCGACCTGCGGCGCCTACCCCGCCTGCGGGCGCTGTTCGACCTGATCGTTCAGCGCCTGGCCAATTAGGACAGCGCGCTCCAGCCCTGCCAGCCGATGTAAAGGCCGACCAGGATGATCAGCGTGCCGGAGGCGTAGGGCGCGCGGCGGGCCAGCAAGGCGAAGGCGGGCCCCCAGCGGCGGGAGGCATGGCGCATGCCCAGCGCCGCCACCACGCCCACGCTGACCATGGTCAGCGCCAGGCCGATGCTGAAGCACAGCACCAGGGCCACGCCCAGGCTGACCTGCTTCAACTGCAGGCACAGCAGCAGCACGGTGATGGCGGCGGGGCAGGGGATCAGCCCGCCCGTCAGGCCGAACAGCACGATTTGGCCCGTGGTCACCGTGCGATTGGCGAAGCGCCGCTGGATGTCGGCGGCATGCGCCAGTTCATGCGCATCCTGATAACCGGTGACGGCCAGGTCCACGCCCCGTGCCGGGTGCCCATGCCCGTGGTCATGCCCATGTCCGTGGTCATGGTGATGGTGGTCGTGATGGTCATGGTGCTGGTGACCATGATCGTGAAGATGGTCATGATCATGATCATGGCCGTGGTGATGGGTTTCCTCCTCCCGCTGGGCTTGGCGGGTGCGCCACAGCATCCACAGGGCGACGGCGATGATCAGGGCGGCCGACGCGATCTGGAAATAAGGCTCCGTCATCTCGGCGTTCCAGTCGCGGCCGAAGTGCAGGCCGGCCAGGGCCACGGCCCACACCACCAGGGTGTGCGACAGCGTGGCCGATAGGCCCAGCAGCACGGCCTGTCCCACCGTTCCCCGGATGGCGATGATGAAGGCCGCCATCATGGTTTTGGAGTGCCCTGGCTCCAGCCCATGCAGGGCGCCCAGAAGGATGGCGCTGGGAATGAACAGCCAGGCGTTGCCGGCCCCTTGTTGCAGCAGATCGGAAAGCGGGGTCATCGGCGGAGGCCGGGGCGATGGGTGTGTGTCATGGTGACGGCAACCTATCCCCCCCGAGGGGATATGGCAAGGCCCAGGCCTGCCCCCGGGAACCACCGCCCGGCCTGGGCGTTGAGGCGAGCGAGCCCTTCCCGAACCCATCCTCCCAAACCCATGGTCCATGGGGTTGCCGGTCCAGGGGTGCGGGCGGCGCGTCAACCCAGGCGAAGGAGTGTGCGATGCGGATCCAGGAAATCATGTCCACCAACGTGAAGCTGGCGACGCCGGACCAGAAGCTGCGCGATGCCGCGCGGCTGATGTCCGAATGCGACATCGGCGCCATCCCGGTCGGCCAGGGCGACCGCCTGGTCGGAATGGTCACCGACCGCGACATCACCATCCGCGGCGTCGCCGAGGGGCGCGGCCCCGACGCCACGGTGGGCGAGGTCATGACGCCCCAGGTCTGCTACTGCTACGAGGACGAGGATGTGGAGCAGGTGTGCCACAACATGGTGAACGTCCAGATGCGCCGCCTGCCTGTTCTGAACCGGGAGAAGCGCCTGGTCGGCATCGTCGCCCTGGGCGATCTGGCGGTCCGCGCCAGCGCCACCGCCGGCCGGGCCTTGAGCGGCATCTCCCAACGGGACTGACGTCCGTGGATCGCGACTTGGCTGAGCTTGCGGCCGGTGCCGCCGGCTGCCGGCGGTGCGACCTATATCGCGACGCCACCCAGGTGGTGTTCGGCGAAGGGCCGGCGCACGCACCCCTGGTGCTGGTGGGCGAACAGCCCGGCGACCAGGAGGACAAGGCGGGCCGTCCCTTCGTCGGTCCGGCGGGGCGGATATTGGATGAGGCGCTGGCGGCGGCCGGCCTGGAGCGAAACGACCTTTTCGTCACCAACGCCGTCAAGCACTTCAAGCATGAGATGCGCGGCAAGCGCCGCATGCATCAACGCCCCAACCAGGGGGAGGTGGAGGCCTGTCGCTGGTGGTTGGACCGGGAGGTGGCGCTGGTCCAGCCCGCCGTCATCGTGGCCTTGGGCGCCACCGCGGCCCGGTCGCTGATGGGCAGGACCGTCGCCCTGGTCCGAGAGGGCGGCAAGCCCCTGGCCTGGGCCGACGGCCGGCCCGGCATCGCGACCTACCATCCCTCCGCCGTGCTGCGGGCGTGGGATGATTCCGCCCGTGCCCGCACCTATGACGCCCTGGTGGCCGCTCTGCGGCAGGCGCGGGACATGGTGGAGGCTCACCAAAGTGAAAATATAATAAAAGCGCGAATTTAAGCGGGACTGAAGCTTATCTATATTGAAAGATGCGGTAAATCTAAGAAAAGAATCGGAACCGTGGCGGCGATAAAGATCTTTAACAGATATCCAGCGCATGAGCCGCGCTGGACGCCTTGGGGCCGGTGAAGCGGCGTCGAGGCTCAATTCCCGAAGCAGAATGGAGTGATCCTATGGCTTCCAATACGTCGAACCGCGGCTTCGCGTCCATGGACGACGACAAGCAGCGCGACATCGCCGCCAAGGGCGGCTCCAGCGTTCCGGACGAGAAGCGCAGCTTCTCCCAGGATCATGAGCTGGCCGCCGAGGCCGGCCGCAAGGGTGGCCAAGCCTCCGGCGGCAATTTCGCCCATGACCGGGAACGCGCCTCGGAGGCCGGCCGCAAGGGCGGCCAGCACTAAGGCGCGCGGCATGGCCCGGGCGGCGGTGGCGCCGCCGTGGCCCGGGGGAATTTTCGAGTGTTCATGAGAAAGGGGGCTGGGCCTGCGGGTCCGGCCCCCAGCCTTATGGGAAAGGCGTTCCAGGCGCGCGCGTGGCGAGGTCCCGCAGTGAAAGAAATATAAAATGCAACTATAAGCGAAGCTTCGGCTTAACTATACTATGAGATACCATAAATTTTAAATAAAATCCGGAACCCGGAAGAGCGTCCCCTCTTATATGCGGGCGCTGTGAAGAAGAAGCGTCCGGACGTTAGGCAGGACCGGCGCGGCGCATCGCTGACATAAGAGAGGATGTCATGACCAAGGACAGCAACACCCGCGGCCGCGGCTTCGCTTCCATGGATGAGGGCAAGCAGCGGGACATCGCCAGCAAGGGCGGCTCCAGCGTGCCGAATGAAAAGCGCAGTTTTTCCCAGGACTCCGGGTTGGCCGCGGCCGCCGGCCGCAAGGGGGGACGGAACGTTCCCGACCAGAAGCGCAGCTTTTCCCAAAACCGGGACCTGGCGGCCGAAGCGGGCCGCAAGGGCGGCCAGGCGTCTGGTGGAAATTTCGCCAACGACCGGGCGCGCGCGGCGGAGGCGGGGCGCAAGGGCGGCACCAGCCATGCCCATCGCTGACGGCATCAGGTAGGGCCGTACGGAAACCGGCCACGCCGGCGCACCTGCCGCCGGCGTGGCCGACATTCCATCCGGAACCCCGCGCCCTTCCGCGCGGTTCACCTTGCCCAGCCGCTTGGCCGTATAATTGGAGCATTCCCATGGACGATGCCATCCCCCCGCAGCAGCAAGACCATCAGCCGGGCCGTGAGCGCGAGATGACGCCGGCGCCGGACTATGCCCCGCGCTTTCCCGGCGCGGGCCGCCTGGCGGACAAGGTGGCGCTGATCACCGGCGGTGACAGCGGCATCGGCCGCGCCGTGGCCGTCCTCATGGCCTGCGAGGGCGCCGACGTGGCCATCGTCTACCTGGACGAGCATGAGGACGCGGCCGACACCGTGACGCTGATCGAGGCTGAGGGCCGGCGCGGCCTGGCCATCGCCGGCGACGTCGGTTCGGAGCCCTTCTGCAAGGAGGCGGTGGACAAAGTGGTGGCCACCTTCGGCAAGCTGGACGTCCTGGTCAACAACGCGGCCGAGCAGCACACCACCGATGGCCTGGGCGACCTGACGGCGGAGCAGTTGGAGCGTACCTTCCGCACCAACGTCTTCGGCTACTTCTTCATGTCCAAGATGGCGCTGCAGCACATGCAGCGCGGTGGCGCCATTGTCAACACCACCTCCGTCACCGCCTACAAGGGCAGCCCGCATCTGCTGGACTATTCGGCCACCCGGGGCGCCGTGCTGGCCTTCACCCGGTCCCTGTCGCAATTGCTGGTCGAGGCGGGCATCCGCGTCAACGCCGTGGCGCCGGGGCCGATCTGGACGCCCCTGATTCCGGCCTCCTTCGATGCGGAGAAGGTGGCGGAGCACGGCAAGAACACGCCCATGGGTCGTCCCGGCCAGCCGAACGAGGTCGCCTCCTGCCACGTCTTCCTGGCCAGTGAAGAGGCGTCCTACATGACGGGGCAGGTCATGCACCCCAACGGCGGCACGGTCGTGAATTCCTGAGGCGGCAGGGGGATGGGTGGCGGGGCATTAGGCACAGGTCGGCCGTGCCGGCCACCACAGCTTATGGACTGCCATCGCCCTGCCCACCGTCCGGCCCGAGGGCCCGCTGCAGCATCACGGTGTCGGTCCATTTGCCGAAACGGAAGGCCACCGCCGCCAGGTAACCGACCTGGCGGAAGCCGCAGGCCTCGTGCAGCCGTAGCGAGGCGGCGTTGGAGCTGTCGACGTAGCCGATCATCTGGCGAAAGCCGGCGGCCGCGCATTCCTGGATCAGGGCGGGCAGCAGCGCCCGGCCGATGCCGCGATGCAGGCGGTCGGGATGGATGTAGATGGAGTGCTTGACCGTGAACCGGTAGGCGGGGCGCTTGCGGAACAGCACGGCGTAGGCGTAGCCGACCACGACGCCGTCGATGGTGGCGACCAGGTGGGGCAGCTTGTGCTTGCGCATGTTCTTGCGCCGCGCCTTCAGGTCCTCGATGTCGAACGGTGTCGGCACGAAGGTACCCAGGTTGCCAACGCCATGCCCGATATGATGCCGGTAGATGTCGAGCATGGCCGGCACGTCCTCGTCATTCGAGTGGCGCAGCACAATGGGCGACGGCAGGGGGCCCGGCATGGGCGAGGCCAGGTCCTGGCTGGCGCCAGGATCCTGGTTCACGCTGGGAAAGGGCATGGAAGAGTCGGTCATGGCGGACATTCCGGCACGCTCACTCCTGCATCACGTAAGTATAGAAACGCATCGTCCCATCGGGCTCGACCTTGCGATACAGGCCCTGCACCTCGTTCTCGAAACCGGGGAACAGGTTGGCGCTCTGCTCGAACATCTTGAGATAGTCCAGCATGGGCTTGGCCCGCGCGTCCAGGCGTTCGCCCGGCACGATGGTGGCGATGCCCGGTGGATAGACCAGGAACAGGGTGGTGGCGATGCGGCCGTCGATCTCGCTGAGGGGCAGGTAGTCGACCTTGTTGCGCACCAGGCTGCGCGCCGCCTCATGGGGCGGCACCACCATTTCTGGCAGATGCTCGGGCGCGAACTGCTTCTGCTGCAGGGCGCTGACGTTGATCTCGCGATAGAAGGCGTGCATCTGGGCGCACAGGTCGCGCAGGCGCACGCCCCGGTACCGCTGGGGCCAGCGGGCGACGAAGCGGGGCATGACATCCTCCAGCAGGGCGTTGTCGTCATGCAGGCGCTTGAACGCCGCCAGGGCGCTCAGCAGGGTGCCGGCCTTGCTGGATTCCACGCCGGGGGTCAGCAGGAACAGCAGGGAGTTGAGGTCGTTCTTCTCCGGGACGACGCGGTTCTCGCGCAGGTATTGGGCCACCACCGGGGCCGGTATGCCGTGGTCGGCATAGGTGCCGGTCCGCCGGTCGAACCCCGGCGTCAGGATGATCAGCTTGTTGGGGTCGGTCATGGCCAACCCCTCGGTCACATGGCTGAAGCCGTGCCAGGTCTCGCCGGGCGAGAAGGACCAGTACCGGGCGTTGGTGGCCAGTTCGTCGGTGCTCAGGCTTTCCCACGGCACCTCGTGCACGGCATCCTCGGGCCCGGACCCGGGGGGCGAGACGACATCGGGAATGAAGGGCTCGAAGAACCAGCGGCGCGCCGGATCCGTTTCCTTCTGTTCATACTCGCGGCGCAGCGCCCGCAGCTTCTTGCGCAGCTCGATGCCCAGGCGGACGGTGTCGTCCCAGAGGATGGTGCCGGACCGCCCCTTCATCATCTGCGCGCCCACGTCCAGCGAGGCGAACAGGGGATAGAAGGGGGAGGTGGAGGCGTGCTGCAGGAAGCTCTCGTTGAACCGGCGATGTTCCACCCGGCGCTTCTGGCCTTTGATGTGCCGGTCGCGGACATGGATCTGCGACGCCTGGGAGAAGCTGGCCAGCTGCTTGTGCGTCGATTGTGTGGCGATGATGCCGGGCGCTTCCTCGCCCAGGTCCTTCAGCCCCATGGCGAAGCGGCCGGCATAGAGCGGGTGGAACTTCATGAACCCGGCCCAGGCCTCATCGAACAGGATGTATTCACAGAGGTGGCCGATGCGCTTGAGGATCATCTCCGCGCTGTAGATGGTGCCGTCGTAGGTGCACTGCTCGATGACCGCGACGCGGAAGGGGCGGGGCTTTTTCCACGCCTCGGGATCGGTCACATGGGGGTTCAGCCGGATCTTTTCCCGGATGGCCGCCTCATCCAGCGCCTGGCCTTGGATGGGCCCGATCATGCCGTAGCAGTTGCGGTCCGTTTCCAGATAGATGGGGATGCCGCCGCTGATCAGCAGGGCGCCGTGGTGGGCCGCCTTGTGGTTGTTGCGGTCGAACAGCACCAGGTCGCCCTCCGCCACCAGGGCGCCCAGCACCACCTTGTTGGAGGAGGAGGTGCCGTTCAGCACGAAATAGGTCTTCTCCGCGCCGAAGATGGCGGCGGCTTCCTTCTGGGCCTTCAGGGCCGGGCCCTCATGCGTCAGCAGGTCGCCCAACTCGATGACCGAATTGTCCAGGTCGTCGCGGAACACCGCCTCGCCCAGATGCTCCACGAAAATTTGCCCGATGGGGCTGCGGCTGTAGAAGATGCCGCCGTTGTGCCCGGGACAGGTCCACAGCTGGTTGCCTTCCTCGGCGTAGTCCACCAGGGCGCCGAAGAAGGGCGTCTTCAGCGTGTCGGCATATTTCTTGAGGCGGCTGATCAGGTTGCGGGCGATGAATTCCGGCGTCTCTTCCGACAGGAAGATGTAGCCGTCGATGAAGTCCAGCACCTCCACCGGGATGTCCTCAAGGCGCTTGCGGCGCACCAGGATGACGATGGGCATGTCCAGGCCGCGGCGGCGCATCAGGTTGATCAGGGCCGCCGTCTTGCCCTCAAGGCCGCGCTTGCCCCAGTCGACCACCATGCAGCCGATGGCGGCGTCGGTCTGGACGGCGATCTCCGCGTCCTCCACCCGCCGCGCCTTGACCACCTCGATCCCATCGTCCTCGATGGCCGCGATGATTTTCTGTAGCCGCATGCCTTCCAGGTCATCGGCGTCGAAGCCGGGGGCGCAAAGAAGAACAGTGAAACGCTTAAAGAAATCCATTGCCAGGCCATCCTTTGTTCAAAGCGCGGGGGCTGGATCATTTAATGACAATTACGTGACGGTCCCGCCCCATACCTTTGGAGCCGCGCCGCAGTATTATCTTAAGCCACAGCATTTCGCCCATTACAAACGCTACCGTCGGAGGGACGGCCTCCTGTTTCGCGCCCATGTGCCGCCATCGCCGCCCGCTGTCACCAAATTGCAAAAGCTTCCAGGTAACCGTTTGGGGAACCAGGAGGACGACACATGACCCAACACGACAGGACCGAAACCCGCAGCTGGCTGGATATCGAACTCGAAGACGACATGGACGAGGAGCTTGAGCAGGCGCTCGATGACGTCCGCATCCCGCCCGAGCTGCGCGCCCTGATGGAAAGGCACGAGAAAAGCAGCATTGACCGGCACACCTATTTCCGGGAGCTGCTGCGCCTGCAGAGCGAGCTGGTGAAGCTGCAGGACTGGGTGCGCTTCAAGGGCCTCAAGATGGTGATCCTGTTCGAGGGGCGCGACAGCGCCGGCAAGGGCGGCGCCATCAAGCGCATCACCCAGCGCGTCAACCCGCGCAGCTGCCGGGTCGTGGCGCTGCCGGCCCCGTCCGACCGCGAGAAGACCCAATGGTACTTCCAGCGCTATGTCCCGCACCTGCCGGCGGCCGGCGAGATCGTGCTGTTCGACCGCAGCTGGTACAACCGCGCCGGCGTCGAACGGGTCATGGGCTTCGCCACCGATACCGAGGTGGAGGATTTCTTCCGCGACGTGCCGGAGTTCGAGCGCATGCTGGTGCGCTCCGGCATCATCCTGGTGAAGTACTGGTTCTCCATCACCGATGAGGAGCAGCAGCTGCGCTTCCTCATGCGCATCCACGACCCCATCAAGCAATGGAAGCTGTCGCCCATGGACCTGCAGTCCCGCGTGCGGTGGGAGCAGTACACCATGGCCAAGGAGGACATGTTCGCCCGCACCAGCATTCCCGAGGCGCCGTGGCACATCGTGGAAGGCAATGACAAGAAGCGCGCCCGGCTCAACCTCATCTCGCACCTTCTCTCGGTCGTGCCGTATGAGGAGGTGCCGCATGAGCCCGTGACGCTGCCGGACCGGGTGTTCAATCCCAACTATGAGCGGCACACCTTGCCGGCCGAGCTGTACGTGCCCCAGCGCTACTGACCGGATTGGAAGACCGAATTACAGCAGTAAAGCCATGAGGTGACGGGCGCTTCAGCGCGCCTTCATCTTGGCCATACCAAATAAATTCTGGAATCGCGATGACGCGGGGAACCCGCGCGCGGCTGGTTTCTTATATGCCCATGCCGCACCGACAGGGTGGCATGGCTTCGGCACCCTCCGGATCGCTGATTGCCTGATCCGGATTTGCCGAAGGCGGCTCCGCGATCTCTCCAAACTGCTTGGGACAGGCCACGTTGGACCGCCAGCGTGGCCCTTTTTGTGTCGGTGGCCGGGGGTGTGGAGTGGTTACAAATATAAATGCCATAGCGAAGCGGAGGCGTCGCAATAAAAACTTTTCAGCATCAATAATTTATTTGGATTTAGATGTGGAGGCGATTGGGCAATCGTAAAAAATCGACCCTATACACAAAAACGAAGGATCGATTCTCGGCCGAGGGCGTTGTTTGACGGACCGGACAGGGCAGTCACCTGTGCGGCCTATCGGATAAGCCAGGAGGAAAATTCATGGCACGAGAACAATATGAGGATCCGCGCCGCCAGTCCCGGGCTCCCCAGGGTGGACGCCGGGATTACAACGATTATGAGGACGATCGCCGCCACGCCCGCGGCCGCGATGATGACGACGATGGCTATCGGTCGGGTGGCGGCGGCCGGCGCGGCCATTCCGAGGATGTTGGCCAGGGCGGCTACTTCGGTGATCCGCGCGGTCATTCGGAAATCGGTCGCCGGGGCGGCGAGGTTCGTCACGAGCGGGCGGTGCGAGCCCGCCGCGACGAGTACGGCCACGCCGAGGACGAAGGCCAGGGCGGCTACTTTGGGGACTATGAAGGCCATTCCGAGATCGGCCGGCGGGGCGGCGAGGTCCGTCATGAACGGGCGATGCGGGCCCGCCGCGACGAGTACGGCCACGCCGAGGACGAAGGCCAGGGCGGCTACTTTGGCGACTATGAAGGCCATGCCGAGATCGGTCGCCGGGGTGGCGAGGTTCGTCATGAGCGGGCGATGCGGGCCCGCCGCGACGAATACGGTCACGCGGAGGACGAGGGCCAGGGCGGTTACTTCGGTGATCCGGAAGGCCATTCAGAGATCGGCCGGCGGGGCGGTGAGGTCCGTCACGAGCGGGCGATGCGGGCCCGCCGTGATGAATACGGCCACGCGGAGGACGAGGGCCAGGGCGGCTATTTTGGTGATCCGGAAGGCCATGCCGAGATTGGCCGCCGGGGCGGGCAGGTCCGTCATGAACGGGCGATGCGGGCCCGCCGTGATGAATACGGCCACGCCGAGGATGAGGGCCAGGGCGGTTACTTCGGTGATCCGGAAGGCCATTCCGAGATCGGCCGCCGGGGCGGGCAGGTCCGTCACGAGCGGGCGATGCGCGCCCGCCGTGATGAGGACGGCCACGCTGAGGATGAGGGCCAGGGCGGGTACTTCGGTGATCCCGAGGGTCACGCCGAGATCGGCCGCCGGGGTGGGCAGGTCCGTCACGAGCGGGCGATGCGTGCCCGCCGTGACGACGACGGCCACGCGGAGGACGAAGGCCAGGGCGGTTACTTCGGCGACCCCGAGGGCCATGCCGAGATCGGCCGCCGGGGTGGTCAGGTCCGCCATGAGCGTGCCCAGCACGCCCGGCGCGACGAGCGGGGCCACGCGGAGGATGAGGGCCAGGGGGGCAATTTCGGCGATCCGGAAGAGCACGCCGAAAGCGGCCGCCGCGGCGGGCAGAGCCGCCGGGCCAGCAGCCGGGAGGATGAGGACGGCACGCCGGAGCGCAAGACGCGCTCCCGTTCCTCCAGCAGCCGGTCGTCTTCCTCTTCTTCATCGGAAGATGAGGACAAGCCCAAGACGACCCGCCGCCGCAGCAATGTGCATTGACCCTTGAGCGACGGGGCGTTCGCGCCCCGTCCTTCCCCTTGATACGGGAGAGTGGATATGACGCGAGGACTGGGCGGGCATTCCCCCGCCAACGTGGCCCACTATCTGAAGGGCATCGATTTTCCGGCCGGCAAGCGGGACTTGATCCGCAAGGCCAAGGAGAACGGCGCCGAGGGCGAGGTGCTGGACATGCTGGAAGCCATGCCGGACGCCGACTACGAAACGGCGGCCGACGTGATGAAAGGGTATGGCGACGCCGACGACGGCACCTTCGGGTCGCGGCGCAAGCATTGATGGGCAATGGCGTTGCCTGGTTTGACGGGCGGGTGCCGGCGGGCACCCGCCCTATTTGCGTTTGGGCTCCGGCGGGTCATCAATCCATGGGCCAGCCGCTCAGCAGTTCGTCAGTGGTCAGGGTGATGACCTGCTGGGCGAAGCGGGTTCGGTACAGGGTCAGCACCGCGTCGTGGGACGTGTCGACCGAGCTGCAAACGGCGTCGGTCACCACACAGACGGGATAGCCGAGGTCGATGGCGTCCAGCACCGTCGCCAGGACGCAGACGTCGGTTTCACAACCGGTGACCACCAGGCCGTCGGTTCGGCGCCGCCGCAGCAGGGAGGCGAGGGGGCTGCGGATGAAGGCGGAATACACCGGTTTGTCCACCACGGCGGCTGGCGGGCACAGCCGGGCCAGCGGCGCCAGCAACTCCAGGGTTTCGGGGGCCAGGTGGTCCCGGGTGGCGTGACGCCAGCGTTCGTAATAGGGGCGCCAGGTGCCAGGCATGGTTTCCGGCCTCTCTGGCGGAATGAAGCGGGTGAAGAGGGTGCGGGCGGGGAAACGCTCGGCAATGGCCGTCACCATGGGCAGGATGCGTGGCAGCCAGGCGGTGGGCCACGGGCCGCCCGGCTGGTCGGGGGAGAACAGCCGCTGCATGTCCAGGCAGAGGTGTGTGGTGGCTGGTGTCGGCGTCCAATCCATGGGGGCGCTTCCAGGTCATAGGTGCGGTGCCGCTGCCATCCGCGGCGATGGGCTTCCTGTGCCGCTCAGTCCCCTAGAACCGGCTGGCCGCCAAATTGTTCACCGCCGTATCCCACCGTCGGGTCATCAGGCCTAACGGCTGTGACGCCGCGCTCAGAGGATTTGGAGTCGCCGCCACCGGCCCCCGCCACAACCCCCATGATACAAACTAAAGATTATAACGTGTGGTTTTGACCCCGGCCCCGGCGGGGGCGGCATGGTGCATCGGGATAGCTTGTCCAACGGCGTGACGGGGTTGAGCCCTGCGCCGTCCGCCCTTCTCCAAAAGGATTAGTGGTTAAAAAACCCTAAAGAATTCGCGCAAGTCGATGCGCATGCGGCGATATTTTTCTCGAAAGTGAGCGATATGTGCATAAGGCGCGGCGTCAGATATCGAAAAGATCATATAAGCTCACAAGTTGTTACGAAATGTGACAAAGCCGAATACGGGGAAAAGATTAATCACCATTAACTAATATGGCCCATATCCCTCCCCCGATAGTTGAGGCTCCCGAAGATGCAATTGACATAGATTGCCCGCCTATACCAAAAGGTGGTGGCGCGCCTGATCCCTTTGGACAGGTCAGAAATTCAGGGGCACGGGGCTCCGGTTTCGGCGCGGAAGAAGGGTTGGGGTGGCAAGGAACGGATTTGGGTGCCGGGCGATCAGGCCCGGCTGTACCCCAAAGCCGCCTTTTTTGTCTCTCAACCCGTCAATGGTGCAAACCAGTGGTTGGGAGTGGGGCGGCATGGCGAAGCAGACGGTTACGCGCGGTCAGGGCACGAAGAAGACGCAGCAGGCCATTCTGCTGGGTGCATCGGCGCTGGCCATCGGCGCGGGCTTGGCGGCGCCGAAGTCGGCATGGGCCGCCGCCTGCGGCAGCTTCCAAAGCACATCCACGATCGGCTCGGTCGCCCACTGCACCACCTTCATCTGGACCGGCACGGTCGGCACCATCATCAACAACGGCACCCTGGTGGGGGCCTCGACCTCGTCCAGCGGCACGCTCAACACCGGTCTCAGCATCACGGGCGGCAAGACGCTGACCGGCCTGTTCAACAACAACATCATCGGTGGCACCGGCACGGCGGGCGGTTTCGCGGGTGTCATCATCACCGGCACGCCCACCTTCACCACCACCGCCGGCACCATCAGCTACGGCATCAGCGCCTACACCACCGTCGGCACCATCAACAACGCCGCCACCGGCACCATCCTGTCGGACGGCTTCGGCGGTGCGCTCAAGATCCAGAACGGCGTTAAGATCGGTGGCTTCAACAACGACGGCACCATCCTGGCCAACGGCAACAGCGCCGTGAACCTGACGGGCGGCAGCATCGGCACGCTGACCAACAATGGGTACATCTACAGTTCAGGGGGCGGGGCCGTCGACGTCGACGTCATCGTCACCATCAGCACCATTGGCACCCTGATCAATACCGGTATTTTCAAGGGCAATGCCGCCAGCACCGGCGCGCTGAACGTCTTCGGCGTGGTGGGATCCGTCAACAATTCCGGAACCATCGTCAACCTCGCCGGCCCGGGCGTACAGGTGAAGAACTACGGCGGTTACGGGCCCACGGCCACCTTCCACAGTCACGTCGGCCAGGACGGCACCATTTCCGCCCTGACCAACAGCGGGACCATCAGCGGTACCACCGGCACCATCTTCCGGACCGTCAACGGCACCGCCACCCCTTACGCCGTCCTTGAAGCCGGTGTTTCCATCGGGCCGGGTGGCACCATCGGCGTGTTGACCAATAGCGCGGGGGGTACGCTTACCGGCAACCCGGTCGGGACCTACACGATCCAAAACCCGACCATCACCACGATCCAGAGCCTGCTCACCCTGGTCGGCGGCGGCGGCGTCTATGTCGGTGCCACCAGCGGCAATGCCTCGGTGACCCACAACGGCTACCTCGGCACCCTCAACAACGCCGGCGTGATCGTCGGCCTCTATAGTGCCGGCTCTATCGGCACCATCGTCAACACCGGTACCATCCAGGGCAACGTCACCATCAACAGCATGGTGACCCTGATGGGCGGCACCGCCGGCACGATTGGCACCTTCGGCCCCAGCGGCACGCTGGCCAACACCCTGCAGGGCACCGCCGGCATTTCCATCGCCGGCGGCTCGCTCTACATCAATGACGCCATCCGCGTCGGCAGCAACACGCTGAGCAACGTGGGTGGCGACCTGACCATCGCCGCCGGCAAGATCCTCTCCGGCAACTACTACCAGACCCTGGCCAACAGCACGCTGACCACCAGCGGCCTGACGGTGACGGGCCGCATGACGCTGGCCCGCGGCACCATCGTCCCGTCCTTCAGCAGCACCGGCAACTTCATCGTCGGCACCGCCGGCGCCGTCCTATACTCCTCCGCCATCGTCAACCAGTCCGCCGTCTTCGCCGCCGTTCAGAAGCCCACCGGGGCGAACTTCAGCAACATCACCAACGGCGGCACCACGCTGATCTATGCCAACCCGCTCAGCGACTACATCGGCGGCGCCATGGGCACCCTGGCCGTGGCGCAGGGCGGCACCTTGAACGGCGCCGGCACCATCAGCGGCACCCTGGTGCCGACCGCGCTCTACATCGCCAGCACCGGCAGCCTGGGGACCCTCAGCAACAGCGGTGTCATCCGCGGCGACATCATCAACCTCAGCGCCAACAGCCTCAGCATCAAGGGCGGCACGCTCACCACCATCGGCACCCTGGCGGGCTACGGCGGCACGACCGGCACCATCACCAACACGGCCAGCAACGTCGTGCTGACGTCGGGCAACCTGCTGCTGAACGACACGGTCAACGTCGGCGTCAACACGCTGTCCAACCTGGGCGCCAGCCTGACCGTCACCTCGGGCGGCACCATCAGCGTCACCGGCAACTATGCCCAGACGGCCGGCACCCTGGTGCTGAACAACAGCCGCCTGGTGGTTAGCGGCGGGGCCAGTATCACCGGCGGCACCATCCTCGCCAGCATCGACGCCACCCAGAACTACGTCGTGGGCGACACGGCGACCGGTGGCACCGTCACCCTGATCTCGGCCGGTGCCGCCTCCGCCTACACCGCCGCCATCCGCGGCACGTCGCCCGGCATCAACCTGGGCACCATCGCCAGCGGCAACGACCTGGTGGGGGCGGTCAGGAACGACTACATCGCCGGCAGCTACGGCACCATCACCAACAGCGGCACGCTGTCTTCCACCACCGCGCTGTACATCGCCGCGACCGGCACGCTGGGCGCCCTGTCCAACACCGGCGTCATCGCCGGCAGCATCGTCAACAACAGCGCCCGGGATCTGGTCCTCCAGGGTGCCAGCGGCGCCAGCTATGGCACCTTCACCGGCGCGGGCGGCTCCATCGGCGTGCTGAGCAACACGCTGAGCAACGTCACGCTGACCGGCAACGTCCTGCTGAACGACGCCGTCAGCCTCGGCGCCAACACCTTGGTCAACGCCGGCGGCAACCTGCGCCTCGACAGCATCATCAATGTCACCGGCAACTACAGCCAGACCGGCGGCACCCTGCTGGAACGCTCCGCCGTCGGCGGCGGCCAACTGATCGTCAGCGGCGCGGCCGTGGTCAGCGGCGCCACCTATTCCGTGGTCGGGGCGCCCGCCGGCTACCATTATCTGCAGGGCCCTGCCGGCGGCACGCCCATCATTTCCGGCGGCGCCGGATCCAGCTACACCAGCATCACCTACGACAGCGGCATCACCGGCCTGACCCTGGGCGGCTACACCCAGGGCACCAGCCTGTGGGGCACCATCCTCAACGACTATGTCGGCGACAGCCTGGCCTCCATCTCCATCGCCAGTGGCACGGTCCTGGCGGCCCAGGCCGGCGTCCAGACCCTGATCTACATCAGCGGCGCCGGCACCTTGGGCACCTTGTCCAACAGCGGCACCGTCCAGGGCAACATCAACAACACCGGTTCGGCCGACCTGAACATTCGGGGCGGCAGCGGGGCCACCATCGGCACGCTGACGGGCTTTGGCGGCACGCTGGGCACCATCACCAACACGCACAGCAACGTGGTCGTCTCAGGCGGCAACGTGTACCTGGCGGACCAGGTCAACGTCGGCAGCGGCCTGTTGTACAACACCGGCGCGACGTTGAGCGTGGCGCCGGGCGTCACGGTCACGGGCAACTATCTGCAAAACAACGCCAACGGCACCCTGGTCCTGGGCGTGGGCGGGCCCCTGGTGGTCAGTGGCGGCGCCACCATCAGCGACGGCTACGTCAAGGTCGGCAGCTTCGACGGCTTGACCAACCATGTGGCGGGCGAAACCACGATCCTGGTGCAGGCTGGCGCCGCCTCCAGCTACACCCTGGTGAGCAGCCAGAGCGTGCCGGTGGTTCAGTCGAACGTGGGCGGGCTGGGCGTCATCGGCACCCAGGTGGGCAACAACCTGCAGGCCGTGGTCGAGAACGACTACTTCGGCACCTCCACCGCCGCCTTCACCCAGGCCGGCACCATCGTGCTGGGCACCAACAGCCAGGCCAGCGCCGCCCTGTACGTGGCGGGCACCGCCACCATCGGCACCCTGACCAACACCGGCGTGCTGAACGGTGAAGCCAATCTCGGCAACGGCATCTTCATGGCGTCGGCAGGCACGCTGGCGGCATCCATCGGCACGCTGGTCAACAGCGGCACCATCGCCGGCCGCGTCGGTGTGGCCAATTACAACGGCGTCATCGGCACCATCGACAACAGCGGCCAGATTCTGGACAGCCTGCCCAACTCGGGCATCTACAACGGCAACACCATCACCCTGGTGAACAACCAGGCCGCCGGCACCATCGCCGGCGCCTACGGCATCGCCAACAGCAACCTGCTTGGCACCATCCTGAACGCCGGACTGGTCGCCGGCTCTGTCACCAGCGGCTCGACCACCGCGGTGGGTATCGCCAACTACGGCACGCTCAACACCCTGACCAACAGCGGGCGCATCCTGGCCACGGCCGCCGCCATCGCGGTCGGCCTGAACAACAACGGCACCCTGGGGGCCCTGACCAACACGTCCACGGGTACCATCGGCGCCGTCGGCACCATCGGCGGCGGCACCGGCAACGTCATCGCCGGCGTGGCCAACGGCGGCACCATCGGCACCCTGTCCAACAGCGGGCTGGTCACCGTCACCGGCCGCGACACCGTGACCGGCTTCAACGTGGTCGCGGGCGTCGCCAACCTGTCGGGCGGCACCATCGGCCTCCTGTCCAACGCCAGCACCGTCACGGCCACCGGCAGCATCACCGATTTCAGCGGCTCCCGCCTGGCGGGCGTGTTCAACGCCGGGGTCGTCGGCACCCTGTCCAACACCGTGGGCGGCATGATCGGCGGCCAGGTTTACGGCATCGACAACTATACCGGCGGCGTCCTCACTCAGCTGTCCAACGCCGGCACCATCACTTCCGCCACCCGGACCGCCCTGTTCAACGAGGGCACGATCGGTACGCTGAGCAACAGCGGCACCATCCAGGGCCAGATCGCGCTGCGCCTGGGCAGCAGTGGCACCATCGGCACCTTCACCAACAGCGGCACCATCGCCGGCTCCATTCTCAACGGCGCCTCCACCGCCCTGGTCATCGCTGGTGGCGCCGGCACGGTGGTGGGCGTGCTGACCGGCGCCAGCGGCGGCCTGGGCAGCGCCGCCAAGGGAACGATCACCAGCACCGGCGCCAACCTGACCCTCAGCAGCGGCAACCTGCTGCTGAACGACGACATCGACGTCACGGGCCGTACCTTGGTCAGCAGCGGCGCCTCCCTGCGCCTATCCAACACCGTCACCGTCACCGGCGCCTACGCGCAGGGCGCCACCGGCACGCTGGTGCTGGGCAGCGGCGCGCTGCTATCGGTGACCGGTGCCGCCACCGTCACCGCGGGCACGGTCACCTCCAGCGGCTTCAACGCCACCGGCAACTACCTGGCGGGTGGCAGCAACGTCACCCTGGTGCAGGGCGGCGCCGGCTCGTCCTACAACACCACGGTGGTGGCGGGCGGCGGCATCACGGGCTTGGGCCTGACCGGCAGCGTGTCGGGCAACAACCTGCTGGCCGTTGTCGGCAACGACTATGTCGGCGGCTCACAAGGTTCCATCGTCAACAGCGGCTTGCTGAGCTATAGCGGCGCCAACACGGGTGCCGTCTACGTGGCCGGCACCGGCAGCCTGGGCACCCTGGTCAACAGCGGCACCATCGCCGGCTCCATCGCGGTTGAGCTGGCGTCGGGCGGCACCCTGGGCCAGGTGGTCAATACCGGCACCGTCAGCGGCAACCTGGTCAACCTGTCGACCAATGGGCTGGTCCTGTCGGGCGGCACGGTGGCCGGCACCTACACCGGCGGCACCATCACCAGCACTCTGGCCAACGTGACGCTGGCCTCGGGCGCCATCGTCCTGGGCGACGCGGTGAATGTCGGCGGCAACACACTGGTCAACGGCGGCGCGTCGGTGTCGCTCAACACCATCATCAGTGTCACCGGCAACTACAGCCAGTCCACCGGGACGCTGGTGCTGGGGGCAAGTGGCGAGCTGGTGGTCAGCGGCGCCGCGACCCTGACGGGGGGCGCCGTGGCTACGACCCTGTCGGCAACCGGCAACTACATCGCGGGACAGGCGGGCGCCACGCTGGTGGCGGGCGGCGCGGGCTCCAACTACACCGGTGTCACGGTCACCAGCAATGGGATCTCCGGGCTGGCCATGGGCGGCACAGCCGTCGGCACCAACCTGGTGGCTGTCAGCACCAACGACTATGTCGGGACCCTGCTGCCCACGCTGAACAACACACTCAGCATCGGCGGCATGCAGACAGCGCTGTTCGTCCGCAGCACGGGCAGCATCGGCACCGTCACCAACAGCGGCACGCTGGCGGGCGTCGGCGCCGTCACGGGCTACGGCGCGTCCATCGCCGGCACCATCGGGACCCTGACCAACAGCGGCCTGATCAGCGGCAACGGCACCAACGGCGGTTACGGCCTGCTGAACCGGGGCACCATCGGCACGCTGATCAACACGGTGGGCGGCACCTTCGCCGGCCTGGCCGGCACGGTGGGCTACGGCCTGATCAACCAGAGCATCCTCAACACCGTCGTCAACTATGGCCTCATGACCGGCCATGACGGCGGCCTGCAGAACATGGGCACCATCCAGCTGCTGGACAACGCCAGCGGCGGCACCATCCGGTCCAACAGCGCCAGCGCGCAGCAGGGGCTGCGCAACGACGGCACCATCGTCACGCTGCTGAACGACGGCCTGATCGGCAACAACTACGGCCTGTTCCAGGCGGCGGGCACGATCCAGACGCTGGTGAACAACGGCACCATCGCCGCCAACGCCAGCGGCGTGTACATGAGCGCCGCCATCGGGACCATCAGCAACAGCGGCACCATCACGGCGTCGCACAAGGCCATCGTGGACAACTCGACCCTGACGGCGCTGCTGAACAGCGGCACGCTCAAGGGCACGCAGGCACTGGCCATCGGGGCCAACGGCCGCGTGGGCACGATCAGCAACAGCGGCCTGATCCAGGGCAACATAGTCAACAGCGGCACTGTCGGCCTGACCATCGGCGGCGGCGCCAACGGCACCATCGGCACCCTGACGGGTCTGACCGGTCAGGGCTTGATCACCAACACCCTCGCCAACCTGGTGTTCTCCTCCGGCGACCTGCTGCTGAACGACAATATCAACGTCGGCAGCAATACGGTGGTGAACGGCGGCGCCAGTCTATCGTTGGCCACCCTGACGACCGTCACCGGCACATACAGCCAGGCCAGCGGTACCCTGGCGGTGACCCCCGGCACCAGCCAGTTGATGGTCAACGGGGTCGCCAGCATCACGGGCGGCACGGTCAAGGCCAACTTCACCAGCGCCGGCACCTACCTTGTCGGCACCGCCACCCTGGTCAGCAGCAGCGGCGCCTCCTCCTACGCCGGCGCCGTCGTCACGGCCAACAGCGTCACGGGCCTCGTCACCGGCAGCAGCAGCATCAGCGGCAACGACCTGCTGTTGGCCATCCGGAACGACTATGTTGGCGGCGGCTTGGCGACACTGGCCAACACCGGCTCCATCGGCGGCGTCCAGACGGCGGCCTATATCGCCGCCACGGGCAGCGTCGGCACGCTCAGCAACAGCGGCACGCTGGCGGGCACTGTCAATGCGCTGGCCATCAGCGCTGGTGGCAGCCTGGGCACGCTGGTCAACACCGGCGCCCTGCAGGGCAACATCACCAACGCCAGCACCAACGCCTTCACCATCCTGGGTGGCAACGGCGGCACGGTGGGCACGCTGACCGGTTTCTCCGGCAGCATCGGGACCCTCAGCAGCACCGGCGCCAACGTGGTCCTGGGCGGTGGCAACCTGCTGCTGAACGACCAGGTCAACGTCGGCGGCAACACCCTGGTCAACAGCGGCGCCTCGGTCCGGCTGGGCACCCTCCTCACCGTCACTGGCAACTACAGCCAGTCGGCGGGCACCCTGGACGTGGGCAGTAACCGCCTGGCGGTCAGCAATGCTGCCAGCATCACCGGCGGCACTGTCGTCACCACACTGTCCAGTTCCGTCAACTACATCGCGGGGCAGGTGGGCAGCACGCTGGTGGCGGGCGGCGTCGGGTCGAACTACACCGGCGTCAGCGTTTCCGCCGGCACCATCTTCGGCCTGGCCGTGGGCGGTACCACCAGCGGTACCAACCTGGTGGTCGTGGCGCAGAACGACTACATCGCCGGCAGCCTGGCCAGCCTGGGCAACACCGGCAGCATCGGCGGCGTGCTGTACGCGGCCTACGTCACCTCCACCGGCACCCTGGGCACCCTGAACAACAGCGGCACCCTGGCCGGCGTGGGCGGCAGCACCACGGCGGCGGGCGTGCGCAATGTCGGCAGCATCGGCACGCTGTCCAACAGCGGCGTCATCCGTGTCACCGGCGCGCACTTCAGCGACGCCCTCTACAACAGCGGCACCATCGGCACGCTGCTGAACGCCGCCGCCGGCACCATCGCCGCCACCGTCAGCGGCGCCGGTGTGGAGAACACGGCCTTCATCGGCACCCTGGGCAACAGCGGCACCATCATCGGCGCCAGTTATGGCCTGGAAAACATCGGCACCATCGCCACGCTGAACAACGCCGGCACCATCACCGGCAACACCGCCATCAGCAACGCCGGCAGCATCGGCACGCTGATCAACAGCGGCCGCATGGGCAGCAACCTCGGCTTCTACCAGCACGGCGCCGTCATCGGCACCGTGATCAACAGCGGCGTGATGGGCGGCAACGGCGGCGTTTTCGCCAGTTCCGGCATCAACACCTTCATCAACAGCGGCACGGTGCTGGGCACCAGCAACAGCACGGGCGCCCTGTCGCTGGCGGGCAGCGCCACCATCGGCACGCTGATCAACAGCGGCGTCATCAACGGCAACATCATCAACAACGGCGCGGGCGACCTGTCCATCGGCGGCGGCACGGCCGGCACCGTGGGCACCCTGACCGGCGGCAGCATCACCAGCACGTCCCACAACGTGGTGTTCAACACCGGCGCCCTGGCGCTGGGCGATGCCATCAACGTCGGCGCCAACACGGTGGCCAACACCGGCGCCAACCTGGCGCTGGCCAACAGCGTCAGCATCACCGGCAACTACAACCAGTCGGCGGGCACGCTGGCGGTCAGCCCCGGCGTCAGCCAACTGGTGGTCAGCGGCATCGCCAGCATCAGCGGCGGCAAGGTCAGCGCCAGCCTGTCCAGCACCGGCAACTACCTGGCGGGCGGCAACTACACCCTGGTGCAGGGTGGCACCGGTTCCAGCTACACCGGCGCGACCCTCACCATCACGGGTGGGGTGACGGGCCTCAGCGCCGGCGCCTCCGTCGCCACCATCGGCGGCAACGTCGACCTGCTGATGGCCTTCAACAACGACTATGTCGGCGGCACGCTCGCCACCCTCAACAACACCGGCACCATCAGCGCCAACAGCGGCATCTACGTCACCAGCACCGGCTCGGTCGGCACCCTGACCAACAGCGGCCTGCTGAATGGACGCTACGCCTTCATCAACCAGGGCAGCGTGGGCACCCTGGTCAACACCGGCGTGATCGCGGCGGGCAGCACCGGGGTCCAGGGCCAGGGCAACTACGGCACGGTCATCAACAGCGGCACCATCAGCGGCGCCAGCGTGGCCGTCGCCTTCGGCGGGTCCGTCGGCACGCTGGTGAACAGCGGCCTGATCAGCGGCCCCGTGGCGATCTACGACGGCAGCATCCTGGGCACGCTGGTCAACAGCGGCACCATCGCCGGCAGCATCGTCAACGCCGGCAGCGGCGTGCTGACCATCCTGGGCGGCACTGGCGGCACGGTCGGCACCCTGACCGGCCAGAGCGGCAGCATCGGCATCCTGTCCAGCAGCGGCGCCAATGTGGTGCTGGCATCGGGCGCCCTGCTGCTGAACGACCAGGTCGACCTGGGCGGGACCAACACCCTGGTGAACAGCGGCGCCTCGGTGCGCCTGGGCAGCTTGATCAGCGTCACGGGCCGGTACAGCCAGACGGCCGGCACGCTGGATGTCGGCAGCGGCAGGCTGGTGGTCAGCGGTGCTGCCAGCATCACCGGCGGCACCGTCGTGGCCACGCTGTCCGGTACCGCCAACTACCTGGCAGGACAGATCAGTTCCACCACCCTGGTGGCGGGCGGTGTCGGCTCCAGCTACACCGGCGCCAGCGTGGCGGCCGGTGGCGTGACCGGCTTGGCCGTGACCGGGACCACCAGCGGCACCAACCTGGTCGTCGCGGGCCTGAACGACTACATCGGCGCCACGCTGGGCACCCTCAACAACACGGGCACCATCAGCGCCAGCAACGCCGTCTATGTGGCGGCGACGGGCAGCCTGGGCAGCCTGACCAACAGCGGCACGCTGCAGGGCGCGACGGCGGCCCTGAACAACCTGGGCTCCATCGGCTCCATCCTGAACGGCACGCTGGGGACCCTGGGCACGCTGGGCAACGTGGGCGTCATGGTGGGCGCGGTGGGTGTGGCCAACAGCGGCAGCATCGGCACGCTGACCAGCTACGGCACCATCACCGGCACGACCGGGGCGGCCGTGGACAATCAGGGCTTTGTCTACGGCCTGGGCAACGCCGGCACCATGACCGGCGTGACCAGTGGTGTGAACAACACCGGCGGCATCGCCATCTTCCAGAACGCCGGCCTGGTCTCCGGCTCCATCGGCCTGAACAACAGCGGCACCCTCGGGGTGGTCGGCAACATCGGCTTCGGTCCCTTCGTCGGCAGCATCACCGGCTCGGCCACCGGCATCCGCAACGCCGGCGTCATCGGCACCGTGATGAACCAGGGCGTGATCTCGGGCGTGACCGCGATCTACAACGGCGCCAGCGCCACGCTGGGCACCATCGCCAACGCCGGCCTGATCCAGGGCAACATCGTCAACCTGTCCGCGGGTGACCTGGTCATCGCCGGCCTGGCCGGCACCCTGGCGGGCGGCAGCATCACCAACACCGGCAGCAACGTCGTCTTCGCCGGCGGCAGCCAGGTGGTGGGCGACGCCATCAATGTCGGCAGCCACACGGTGGTGAACAGCGGCGCCACGCTGTCGCTGCTGAACGACCTGAGCATCACGGGCGCCTTCAGCCAGTCGACGGGCACGCTGGGTCTGGGCACCAACCACCTGGTGGTCAGCGGTGTCGCCGCGATCACGGGCGGCGCCATCACCGCCAGCGTGGACGCCACGCAGAACTACGTGGTGGGGGGCAGCAACGGGGCCATCCTGGTGCAGGGCGGCGCGGGGTCCAGCTACACTGGGGTCAGCCTGACCTCCGGCGTCACCGGCCTGACCATCGCGGCCGGCACCCAGACCATCGGGTCCAACGTGGACCTGGTCGTGACGGCGGCCAACGACTACATCGGCGGCACGCTGGGCAGCCTGGGCAACAGCGGCACCATCAGCGGCGTGGTGACGGCGGCCTACATCGCCACCACCGGCTCCCTCGGCACCTTGGCCAACAGCGGCCTGCTGGACGGTGCCCGCTATGGCATCCGCAACCAGGGCACCGTTGGCCTGGTGGACAACAGCGGCACGGCCACGGGCCTGGTCGGCCTGTGGAACCAGGGCATCATCGGCACGGTCATCAACACCGGCCTGCTGAAGGACGCGCCCTCGGCGCAGGCCGCGGGCCTGAACAACGCCGGCAGCATCGGCGTGCTCACCAACATGGGCAGCATCAGCAGCGTCGCCTACGGCCTGTACAACAGCGGCACCATTGACAGCATCGGCAACAGCGGCGTCATCAGCGCCACCGATACCGTCACGGGTCGGGCCCTGCGCAACGCCATAGGCGCCACCATCGGCGCCCTCAACAACAGCGGCACCATCGCCGGCGTCACCGCCCTGTACAACCAGGGCAGCGTCGGCCCCATCGCCAACAGCGGCGTGATCGCCGGCAACGTGATGAACAGCAGCGCCAACGCCCTGGTGTTCACCGGCGGCACCGGTTCCACCATCGGCACGCTGACCGGCGCCACCGGCGTCGGCACCCTCAGCAGCACGCTGGCCAACGTGGTGCTGGCCGGCGGCAACCTGTGGCTGAACGACCAGGTGGACGTGGGCGGGACCAACACCCTGGTCAACAGCGGTGCGTCCCTGCGGCTGACCACCGTCATCGGCGTCAATGGCACCTACACCCAGTCGGCGGGCACCCTGCAGGTGGCGTACGGCAGCGCCCAGCTGGCCGTCAGCGGGGCCGCGGTCCTGACCGGCGGCACCATCGCCGCCACGGGCGTGCCGGGCACCATCAACATGCTGGCGGGCGTGGGCGACACCGTGGCCCTGGTGGCCGGTGGCGCCGGCTCCAGCTACACCGGCCTCAGCTACACCAGCGACGTGACGGGGATGGAGGTTACGGGCAGCGTCGGCGGCAACAACCTCTACCTGGCCGGCATCAACGACTACGTCGGCGGCAGCATCGGCACCCTCAGCAACAGCGGCACCATCAACGCCAACAACGCCGTCTACGTGGCGGCCACGGGCAGCCTGGGCAGCCTGACCAACAGCGGCACGCTGCAGGGTGCGACGGCGGCCCTGAACAACCTGGGTTCCATCAACTCCATCCTGAACGGCACGCTGGGGACCCTGGGCACGCTGGGCAACGTGGGCGTCATGGTGGGCGCGGTGGGTGTGGCCAACAGCGGCAGCATCGGCACGCTGGTCAGCTACGGCACCATCACCGGCACGACCGGCGCCGCCGTGGACAACCAGAACGTCCTGTTCGCCCTGGGCAACGCCGGCACCATGACCGGCGTGACCAGCGGCGTGAACAACGCCGGCAGCATCGCCGTCTTCCAGAACGCCGGCCTGGTCTCCGGCTCCATCGGCCTGAACAACAGCGGCACCCTCGGGGTGGTCGGCAACATCGGCTTCGGTCCCTTCGTCGGCAGCATCGCCGGGTCGGCCACCGGCATCCGCAACGCCGGCGTCATCGGCACCGTGATGAACCAGGGCGTGATCTCGGGCGTGACCGCGATTTACAACGGCGCCAGCGCCAGCCTGGGCACCATCGCCAACGCCGGCCTGATCCAGGGCAACATCGTCAACCTGTCCGCGGGTGACCTGGTCATCGCCGGCCTGGCCGGCACCCTGGCCGGCGGTAGCATCACCAACACCGGCAGCAACGTCGTCTTCGCCGGCGGCAGCCAGGTGGTGGGCGACGCCATCAATGTCGGCAGCCACACGGTGGTGAACAGCGGCGCCACGCTGTCGCTGGCCAGCACGGTCAGCATCACGGGCAACTACGCCCAGGCGACGGGCACGCTGGCGCTGGGCAGCAACCATCTGGCGGTCAGCGGGGTGGCCAGCATCAGCGGCGGCGTGGTCAGCACGACCTTCGACACGACGACCAACTACATCGTGGGCTCGCCCACCGGGGTGATCCTGGTGCAGGCGGGGGCCGGGTCCAGCTACACCGGGGTCGACGTGCTGTCGGGCATCACCGGCCTGACGGTGGGCGCCGGCACCCAGACCATCGGGTCCGACGTGGACCTGGTGCTGGCGGCGGTGAACGACTACATCGGCGGCACCCTCGCCACGCTGAACAACACCGGCACCATCGCCGGCGTGGTGACGGCGGCCTACATCGGCACCCTGGGCAGCCTGGGCACGCTGGCCAACAGCGGCATCCTGGACGGTGACCTGTATGGTATCCGCAACCGCGGGACCATCGGCTTGGTGGCCAACAGCGGCACGGCCACGGGCCGGGTGGGCCTGTGGAACCAGGGCACCATCGGCACGGTGGTGAACACGGGCACCCTGAAGGACGCGCCGGAGGTCAACGCCGCCGGCCTGAACAACCAGGGCACCATCGGCGCCGTCATCAACCAGGGCGGCACCATCAGCAGCGTCGCCTACGGCCTGTACAACAGCGGCACCATCGGCAGCATCGACAACAGTGGCCTGATCAGCGCCACCGACACGGTCAGCGGCCGGGGCCTGCGCAACAGCGGCACCATTGGCGCCCTCAGCAACAGCGGCACCATCGCCGGCGTGACCGCCCTGTACAACCAGGGCAGCATCGGCACCATCGCCAACAGCGGCACGATATCCGGCAACGTGGTGAACAGCAGCGCCAACGCCCTGGTGTTCACCGGCGGCACCGGTTCCACCATCGGCACGCTGACGGGCCAGAACGGCGCCATCGGCACGATCAGCAGCACGCTGGGCAACGTGGAACTGGCCGGCGGCAACCTGCTGCTGAACGACCAGGTGAATGTCGGCGCGGCCACGCTGGTGAACAGTGGCGCCAACGTGCTGCTGACCAACGCCATCAGTGTGACGGGCAACTACAGCCAGTCGGCGGGCACCCTGGCCATGGGCATCGGCAGCGGCACGGCGGGTGAGCTGCTGGTCAGCGGCGACGCCGCCTTCACCGGCGGCACCGTCGCCGTGACGGCGCTGTCGGGCAGCAACCTGATCGCGGGCCAGAGCTACACCATCGTCGAGGTGGGCGGGACCTTGACCACCAGCGGCCTGACGGCGGCAGCCACGGGCTTCAGCGCCACGCTGGGCAGTGGGGCCAACGGGTCGGCCACCGACCTGCTGCTGACGCTGCTCAGCGACTATGTCGGCGGCAATCTCTCCACCCTGACCAACAGCGGCACCATCAACGCCGCCACGGCGGTGCTGATCACCAGCGCCGGCAGCCTGGGCACCCTGGCCAACAGCGGGGCCATCATCGGCAATGTCATCAACAACAGCGCCAATGATCTGGTGGTCGTGGGCGGCACCGGCGGCGCGGTGGGCGGCTTCTCCGGTGGCACCATCCGCAACAGCCTGAGCAACCTGACCTTCGCGTCGGGTGCGGTCAGCCTGGCCGACGCCATCGACGTGACCGGCCACACGGTGGCCAACACGGGCGCCAGCCTGACGCTGGCCAGCGACGTGGCGGTGACGGGCAACTACAGCCAGACGGCGGGCACGCTGTCGGTGGCCGGGCATGTCCTGAGCGTCAGCGGGGCGGCGCAGGTGACGGGTGGGGTGGTCAATGCCGGCATGGTGGGCACGGCCAACTACCTGGTGGGTGACAGCGTCACCCTGATCCGTGGCGGCACCGGCTCGACCTACACCGGGTCCACGGTGGTCAGCGGCCTGACGGGCCTGGACGCCACGGGTGCCGCCAGCGGCAGCAATCTGCTGGCGGTGGCGGGCAACGACTACATCGGCGCCAGCCTGGCCACGCTCAGTGTGACGGGCACGCTGGCCAACAATGCGGGCGGCGCCACGGCGCTGTACATCGCCGGCACGGGCACGCTGGGCAGCCTGGCCAACAGCGGCCTGATCAGCGGCAACATCACCAACGTCTCCGCCCGGGATCTGACCATCATTGGCGCCACTGGGGGTGGCAGCGGCACGGTGGTGGGCAGCTTCGGCGGCGGCACCATCCGCAACACGGGCGCCAACGTGGTGTTCGCGTCGGGCGCGGTCGCCCTGGGCGACCAGATCGACGTGGGCGGCACGCACACGGTCAGCAACATCGGGGCGGCCCTGGCGCTGACCACGGACGTGGGCGTCACCGGCACCTATGCCCAGAGCGCCGGCAGCCTGACCGTGAACGGCCATGTGCTGACGGTCAGCGGCCCGGCGCTGGTCACCGGTGGCACGGTCAGCGCCGGCGTCTCCGGCGTGGGCAACTATTTTGTCGGCGACAGCGTGACCCTGATCCAGGGTGGGGCGGGGTCGTCCTACACCGGGGCCGTGGTCACCAGCGGCCTGACCGGTCTGGACGCCAAGGGCTCGGTCAGCGGCAGCAACCTGCTGGCGGCGGCGGGCAACGACTACATCGGCGCCAGCCTGGCCACGCTGAACGTCACGGGTACCCTGGCCAACACGGCCGGCGGGGCCACGGCGCTGTACATCGCCAGCACCGGCACGCTGGGCAACCTGGCCAACAGCGGCACCATCAGCGGCAACGTGGTCAACGCCAGCACCCGGGACCTCACCATCAACGGAGGGGGCAACGGCGCGGTGGGTCGCTTCACCGGCGGCACCATCACCAACACCGGGTCCAACGTGGTGTTCGCGTCCGGCGCCATCAGCCTGGGCGACGCCCTCAACGTGGCGACGCACACGGTCAGCAACGCCGGCGCCAGCATCGCGCTGGCCAGTGACGTGGCGGTCACGGGCAACTTCAGCCAGAGCAGCGGCACCCTGACCACGGGCGGTCATGTGCTGACCGTCAGCGGGGCTGCCAACGTGACGGGCGGCGTGGTCAACGCCGGGGTCAGCGCCGTGGGCAACTACCTGGCGGGCGACCGGGTCACCCTGATCCAGGGCGGCACGGGCTCCAATTACGCCGGGGCCACCGTCACCAGCGGCATCGCCGGCCTGTCGGCCACGGCCGTGACCAGCGGCAGCAATCTGCTGGCGGCGGCGGGCAACGACTACATCGGCGGCAGCCTGGATACCCTCAACAACGCCGGCACGGTGAGCAGCCCGACGGCGCTGTACATCGCCTCGACCGGCACCTTGGGCACCCTGGCCAACAGCGGGGCGCTGGCCGGCAACATCACCAACCTGTCGACCGGCGACCTGATCATCAACGGCGGCAGCCTGGCCACCCCGGGCACCCTGACCGGGTACAACGGCGCCATCGGCACGATCAGCAACACCGGCAGCAACGTGCGCTTTACCGGCGGTGTGCAGCTGCTGAACGACCACATCAACGTCGGCAGCCACACGGTGTTCAACAGCGGGACCACCCTGCTGGTGAACAGCGCCATCAACATCACCGGCGGCTACAGCCAGTCGGCGGGCACGCTGGCCATCGGCGTGACCACGCCCACCAGCTACGGCAACCTGGCGGTCAGCGGTGCCGCCGCCTTCACCGGCGGTTCGGTGCTGCTGCAAGGCGTGGGCAGCGGGGCCGGGGCCCTGCAGGCCGGCACCTACACCATCGCCTCGGGCAATGGTCTCAGCCTCAGCGGCGTGGACTTCACGGCCACCGGCTACACCGTGACCAGCGACCTGGTGACGGTGGGCGGCACCACCCAGCTGGTGGTGAAGGTGGCGGGCAAGGCCACCAACTACACGGCCGTGGGCAACGCCCAGGGCGGTGCCGCGGTGGGCACCGGCTCAGCCCTGGACCAGATCGCGGCCCTGGCGTCCAACAGCATCACCACCAACCCGCAGGTGGCGGCGTTCACGCAGCAGGTGCTGGCGCCGCTGGCGACGCTGACGCCGGCGGCCAAGCAGGTGGCGGTGGCGCAGCTGTCACCCAGCCAGCTGACGCCGCAGCTGACGGCGACCTCGGTGACGCCCACCACCACGGCCATCAGCCAGCACCAGGAAACGGTGGCCAGCCTGATGGACGGCAGCGAGAAGGGTGCCGCCGCCGGTTCCAACGGGCGCGAGGGCGTGATCTGGGGCGAGGTCGTGGGCGCCGGCGTGCTGCGCGGCACGACGACGGAGGCGGCGGGCTACCGGGCCAGCAGCTCCGGCGTGGTGCTGGGTGCCGATTGGTTCGCCAGTGACGAGGTCATGGCCGGCCTGGCCTTCAGCTGGATCAACAGCGCGTCGGTGGGCCAGGGCGTCATGGCGGGCAGCCTGACGCGGGTGGGCAGCTACCAGCTGACGGCGTACAGCGTCTGGCGCCCGGACTTCGCCGACCAGAAGCTGTCGGTGGAGGGCCAGGTGGGCTTTGGCTACAACCACTTCGACCAGCGCCGCGACATCGCCTTCCTGGGTGCCCGCGCCAACGCCAACTACGGCGGGGAGCAGTACCTGGGCAAGGTGACGGTGGGCTACGACCTGCCGCAGCAGGGGGCCTTCACCTTCACGCCGCAGTACAGCCTGCGCTTCGTGCGCCTGGTGAACCACGCCTACCAGGAACACGACGCGGGTCCGGCCAACCTGAAGGTGGATGTGCTCGGCACCAACGCGGTGACGCAGGAGGTGGGCCTGAAGGTGGACACGCAGTGGAACACCGGCGTGGGCCTGCTCTCGCCCGACCTGCGGGTGGCCTGGGTGCACGACTTCAAGGATGGGCCCATCCCGACCACGGGCGTGCTGGCCGGCGTGGCCTTCGCCAGCAGCACCGGCCGGGTCAACACCGACGGCCTGGCCGTCAACCTGGGCGCCACGCTGCAGCAGAGCGAAACCTTCAGCCTGCGCCTGGAGTACAACGGCGAGTACCGCCACGACTACCAGAGCCACGGCGGCGTCCTGCGCGCCAGCTGGAGCTTCTAAGGTCGATCCTTCAACAGAAAGCCCCGCTGGAGCGATCCGGCGGGGTTTTTTGTTGTGCGCCCAGCATGGGCGCGTTCTTGAGGGTGTAAGTCCCTCCGTAAGCTGGTCACAGTGAACGAAGCGAAGCGCAACTGCGGAAGGGCGACCGACCGTGGGGAGGAAGCGTGGAGCGAAGCTGCGTGCCGATGGACAAGAACTGGATAGAAGGCGGTGCTGATCAGGGCGAGCGGGCAGCAAGTCGTGAAGCTCTTGTGACCAAGGATCGGTGGCGTAAATCCGGCGGTGGTGCAGTGAAGGAGCGCGTTCTTACCTGGGGAGGTCCCGCCTTGCGCCTGAAAGGGCGACGGTGTTGAGCCGGAGCGGGAAGTCAGCCGAGGTCGTAGTAGGGACTGTGGAGAGCAGGCCTGAAGGACCGAACGAGGAGGAGTGTTGATCCACCGTGGCGATGCGGAAGGCAGAGCGTCAGATGCCCGCGCGAGCGGGGCGGCTGGGAGGGAGGCAAGGTGAAGCCTTGCCTGGGTCCGGCAGCGACGAAGCCTTGCGCCCGCGCCCGGGAATGGAAAGCACGGGGTCAGGGCTGCTGCTGGCGGCCCTGACGCGAGAGAACCTGCAACGGGCTTGGCGGCGGGTGCGGTCCAACAAGGGCGCGGCGGGGGTAGACGGACTGGACATTGACCAGACGGCGGCCCACCTGCGCACGGCATGGCCTGTGATCCGGAGCCAGGTACTGTCAGGGACGTACCGGCCTCAGCCGGTACGACGGGTGGCGATCCCGAAACCGGACGGGGGCGAGCGCGAGCTTGGCATCCCGACGGTGACGGATCGTCTGATCCAGCAGGCGCTGCTGCAGGTGCTGCAGCCTATTCTTGATCCGAGCTTCAGCGAGTACAGCTACGGCTTCCGTCCGGGTCGAGGGGCGCATGACGCGGTGCTTCAAGCACAGTCGTACGTCCAGTCGGGGCGGCGGGTGGTGGTTGACGTGGACCTGGAGAAGTTCTTCGACCGGGTGAACCACGACATCCTGATCGACCGTATCGGGAAGCGCATCGGGGATGCCGGCGTCGTCCGGCTGATCCGGGCGTACCTGGACAGCGGGATCATGGTGGGGGGCGTGGTCCAGGCACGGGAGAGGGGGACGCCGCAGGACGGCCCGCTGTCGCCTCTGCTGGCCAACGTCCTGCTCGACGGGGTGGACAAGGAACTGGAACGTCGGGGCCATTGCTTCGTGCGCTACGCCGATGACGCGAACGTCTACGTTCGCTCACGGAAGGCGGGGGCACGGGTGATAGCGCTGTTACGGCGGCTTTATGGCCGGCTGTGCCTCTCGGTCAACGAGACCAAGAGCGCCGTGGCCAGCGTGTTCGGCCGCAAGTTCCTGGGCTATGGCTTCTGGGTGGCGCCGGGCGGCATCATCAAGCGGCGGGTCGCCGACAAGCCGTTGGCGACCTTCAAGCAGCGCGTCCGGCACCTGACCTGCCGATCCGGCGGGAACAGCGTGCAGGAGGTGGTGACGCGCCTGCGCTCCTATGTCCTGGGATGGAAGGCCTACTTCCGTCTGGCGCAGACACCCCGGGTCTGGAACGACCTGGACCAGTGGATGCGTCACCGGCTGAGGGCCGTCCAGCTCAAGCAGTGGAGGCACGGCGCAACCATTTACAGGGAGTTGAAGGCCTTGGGTGCCAAACAGCACGTTGCCCGTCGAGTGGCGGATAACAGCCGCTGCTGGTGGCGCAACAGTGCAATGGCCCTCAACGCCGGTCTCACCCTGAAGTGGGCCGACGCCCTGGGACTACCCCGTCTCTCCTGACCTCAACTCCTCGAACCGCCCGGTGCGGACCCGCATGCCGGGTGGTGTGGGAGGGGAGCGATCAACTAGGATCGCCCCCTATCCCGATTGGTTTATCTCGGAACACCGCCCGCTGGATAAGGCCTAACCCATCGCTTGGCGCAGGGGGCGGTAGGCGTCCACCAGTTGGTCCAGGGTGAAGGCCCGGTTCCGCCCGCTCGGGTTCGGCAAGACCCATGCTTGGGCCCCGCCGAAGGGGACCGCCTGACAACCCCAGTCGATCTTTCGGCGCCCTGAGAGTGCGGCATAGCCGGCCTTTCCCAGGAATGCCACCATGCGGGGCGCGTGGCGGGTGATCTTCTCCTCGAGCCGCGCGGCGGCGTCGATGAATTCGCGGGCGGATATTTCATCCGCCCCCGCTGTCGGCCGGTCGACCACGGTTGTCAAGCCGCACCGATACAGGGGAAGGGTCTGTGCCTCCAGGGGGCTTAGTTCCAGCGGGGTGAAGCCGGCACGATGGATGACGCGCCAAAAGCGGTTCCCCCGTCCGGCGAAATGATGCCCCGTGGCCGCGGCGGTCAGCCCCGGGTTGATCCCGCAGAAAACCACGTCCAAGTGCCGCGCGAGTATGTCCGGCAGCGCCTCGCTCATCGGCACAGGGCGCGCACCGCCTTGCGCGCCAGCTCTTCCAGGTCGCCGCGCGTGGCGCCGGACCGGGCGCGAATGGCGATGGTGTGCATCACGCCGGTGGCGATCACGGCGAGCGCGGACGGATCCGCGTCGCCCCGCAATTCACCCGTCTTCTGGGCGGCACGGAAGCGGGCCGCGAAATCGGCGTCGAAGGCGAGAAAGCCTGTCATCAGGCTCTCACGGATCTCCGCGTCCTCCACGGCCTCCGTCACCGCCGTTCCCACCACGAAACAGCCGCGCGCTGGGCCGTCGCCAGGGGAACCATCGGTGGAGGGCGTGTCAGAAAAATAGATGGCCAGCGCCCCCTCGTAAGCCCGCATCAGGGAGTCCGCCAAGGGGCGGTCCAGGGCGAGATCGGCGCGCATGCCGTCCAGGGCGACCTGCCAATAGTGCGCCAGCGCCTTGAGATAGAGCGAGCGCTTGTCGCCGAACGCCGCATAGAGGCTGGGCCGGTTCATGCCCGTCGCGGCCGAGAGGTCATCCAGCGACGTCCCCGAATAACCGCTTTTCCAGAACGCATCCATGGCGCGCAGCAGCGCCGCATGCGGATCGTAGGCGCGGGGCCGGCCGCGGCGCTTGGCTTCCATGCCGTCTTTAATTTGTACCATATCGCATAAAATCCTTTGACGCGGTCCTTGGCTTCGATATATATACTGCTTAGTACAAAACACAAGGGCGGCGCCGGCCTCGCAATGAGCGCTTCCCCGAAATCCGCTTTCTGAAAATCCAACCCCTTCAGCCGTGGAGTAAAGGCCATGAACACCCGTGCTTTGCCTGCTTCGATCAAGGCCACCATCGCCGCCGCCCTGATGGGTGCCGCGATCCTTGCCGCTCCCGCCGCGCCGGCCGCTCCGGTCACGGACGCCGCCGCCATCCGGCATATCTGCCAGCAGACCTTGGGTCTGACGGTCAACGATACCGACTACGCCGCCTGCGTCAGCACCCTGAGCCACGCCTTGGCCACCGCCCGGCCGGAGGAGCGGCGCGGTGCTCCCGGCATCGTCTCGGCCTGCGCCGAGGCGGGCCTGGTTCCGGGCAGCGGCGGCTATGACCGCTGCGAAGCCAACCTGGACAGTGCCCTGACCCAGGCCCGCCTGGCCCCCAATTGACACCCGTCCCGGCCCGCCGCGTCCCGGGAAGCCGGGGCGCGGCCGCCGGCCCCCCCAGACCAGAGGCCCTATGATGGACGCGCAAATCGAAGGACCGCTCGATCTCCGTTCGCCCGGCGGCGTTGCCGCCCGGCCCTTGAGAACACTTCGGGAAAAGCTGCGGCTGCCTCTCCTGGTGGCGTTCCCGCTGGTGCTGGCCGCTATCGGCGCCACCCGCTATGTCGCCGGCGAGCCGTACGTTTCCACCGATGACGCCTTCGTCCGCATGGCCAAGCAGGCGGTCAACGCCCGGGTGGGCGGGCAGGCGGTGGAGATCGCGGTCGCGGACAACCAGCGCGTCACCAAGGGGCAGGTGTTGTTCCGCCTGGACCCCGAGCCCTATCGCATCGCCATCGATCAGGCCGAGGCGCGGTTGGAGGGTGCGCGCCTTCAGATCGCGGCCCTCAAGGCCACATATGGCCAGCAATTGGCCGAGCTTCAGTCCGCCAAGGACAGCGCCGACTTCGATGAGCGGGAGTACGCCCGCAAGACGGCGCTGATGGCGACCGACTTCGCCTCCCGCGCCGCTTACGAGCGTGCCGAGACGGACCTCAAGGTCGCGCGCCAGCGCGTTGTGTCGATCAGGCAGCAGATCGCCAACACCGTGGCCGCGTTGAACGGCGACCCGGAGGCGGCGCCTGACCGGCATCCCGCGGTGCGGGCGGCCCGGGCGGAGCTGGACCGCGCCCGGCTCGACCTTTCGTATGCGACCGTGACGGCGCCGGACGACGGCATCGTGACCAAGGTCGACGATGTGCAGGTGGGCGACTTCATCACGCCCGGTGCCACAGTCTTCTCGCTGCTATCCAGCCGGCGGATATGGATCGAGGCCAATTTCCGGGAAACCGACCTCACCCATATGAAGCCGGGCCAGGCGGCCTCCATCCGCATCGACGCGTTCCCGGACAGCGTCTTCACGGCGCATGTCGTCAGCATGAGCCCCGGCACGGGGTCCGACTTCGCCCTCCTGCCGCCGGAGAACGCCACCGGCAATTGGGTCAAGGTCGTGCAGCGCCTGCCGGTGCGCCTTGAGTTTGACGGCGCGGCCCCCTACCGGCCGGCCTTTTCCGGGATCAGCGTCACCGCCCGGGTCGATACCGGCTCCCGCCACCACTGGCTGGCCGGCCTGTGGCCCGCCCCGGCGACGGGGGCTGCCAAATGAGCGTCGCCTCATCTGCCGGTGTCCGACGCGTGCTCACCCTGGCGGCCTTCGTGGCCACCTACATGCAGGGCGTCAACATCTCCATCCCCAACGCCGCCTTGCCGCACATGCAGGGCACGTTGTCGATGGCGGATGACGAGATCGGGTGGATCTTCGCCTCCTACGTCACCGCCGGCATGGTTGTCCTGCCGATGACGCGGTGGTTGGCCGGCCGCCTGGGGAGGAGGACCCTGCTGCTGGGGAGCGTCGTCCTCTTCATCATCGGCCTGCTGCTCGACGCGCGGGCCGAAACCTGCGGCCAGCTGATCCTGGCCCGCGTCGTTCAGGGGGCGGCCAGCGGCCCGATCGGCCCCTTGGCGCTCGCGGTCCTGCACGACGTCTCGCCGCCCGCCCGCCATGCCCGGATCGGTCTGGCCAGCACGGCCTGCATGTTGTTCGGCATCAGCAGCGGCCCCCCGATTGGCGGCTGGCTCAGCGAGTATCACGGTTGGCCCGCCATCTTCCTGGCCAGCCTGCCCCTGGCGGGGTTCGTGTTGCTGGTGATGGCGCTGTGGTTGCCGGAAAGGAGGGCGGCGGAAAATCCGCCTTTCGACTTCGTCGGCCTGGCGGCGTTTTCGCTGGGCATCGTCGGCCTGCAACTGCTGCTGGACAGGGGGAGCGTCTGGAGTGGTTCGCCGCGCCCGAGATTTGGGCGGAGGCCACCGCCGCCGCGCTGGGCTTTTACCTTTTCGTAGTCCATGTCCTGACGGCGCCGGCGCATTTCCTGGACAAGGCCTTGCTCCGGGACCGCAATTTCGTCCTGTCGCTGCTCATCGTCTTCGCCGCGGGCTTCGTCCTGCTGCCGACCTTGGCGCTGACCTCGCCCATGCTGGAGGAGTTGTTCGCCTACCCGGTCGATACCACCGGCTATACGGCCATTCCGCGCGGCGTCGCGCTGGTGGGTACGCTGATGCTGGCGGGCCGGGCGGCGGCGCGTATCGACAGCCGCGCCCTGGTCTTCGCCGGAACGGTTCTGGTCGCGTACGCCAACTGGCGCATGCTGGGCTATTCACCCGCCATGGATTGGCGACCCGTGGTCCTGGCGGGCGCGCTGCAGGGGGCGGGGCTGGGCATCCTGTTGCCGGCCTTGGGCAAGGCGGCGTTCAGCACGCTGGACCGGGCGTTCCATGCGGAAGGGGCGGCCCTGTTCAACCTGTCCCGACTATACGGAAGCACCATCGGCATCGCCGTCGTGCAGATCTTCTTTCACGGCAACACCCAGGCCATGCACCTGGCGTTGGCCAAGAACCTGACCCCGGTGCGCGCCGCCACCCATGGCCTGGCCACGGCCGCCGCACCCCACCTGGCCATGGTGAACGACTTGGTCACCGGCCAGGCGGCCACGGTCGCCATCATCGGCCAGTTCAAGATCCTGGCGCTTGTGATGCTGGCGGCCGCGCCGCTCACGCTGTTGCTGCGCGCGCCGCGCCCAACCCAACCCGAGTGAAGGAGGTCGGAATGACGGCCCATGCACCCGTCCCACACCCGTGCCGCTCCCTGGTGGCGGCGCTGTCCCTAGCCCTGCTGTCCGCCTGTACCGTCGGTCCGGATTTCACGCCGCCGGCCGCGCCACCCTCGGCCCACTATGATCCGGAGGTGGAAAGTAGGCTCGCCCAGGCCGCCAGCCCCCAGCGTGTCTCGCCGGGCGGGGGGATCGCCGGCGATTGGTGGTCGGCATTCCGCTCCCCGGCGCTCGACCTGGTGATGCGACGGTCGATCGGGGGCAATTTCGACCTCAAGATCGCCGACGCGCGCATCCGCCAGGCGTCGGATGCCGTTCGCGCCGCCGGCGGTGCCCTCTACCCCCAGGTGGACTTTGGCACCCAAATTGGTCGTGCCCGGGCGGACGCGCCCGGTCCGGCGACCTCCAGCTTCTATGCCGTCGGCGCGCAGGTGGGTTTCGACCTCGACCTGTTCGGCGGGACGCGGCGGCTGGTGGAACGGCAAGGTGCGTTGGCCGATGCCGAGGCGCATCGTTTCGATGCCGCCTATCTCATCCTGACCGGTGATGTCGCGACCCAGGCCTTCCTGCTGGCCTCCGCGCGGGCGCAAATCGACGCCGTCCGGACGCTGCTGGCGGATGATGAGCGCACCCTGGCCCTGGTGCGCGCGGCCCATGGCCAGGGCGGCGTGGGCCAGCCCGATGTCGCCTTGGCGGAAACCCAACTGGCGCAGGACCAGACCTTGTTGCCGCCGCTGGCCCAGCAGCGCGACGCGGCCCGGCATGCGCTGGCCATTCTGGCGGGACAGGGGCCGGCTGAAGCGGCGGTGCCGGACTTCGACCTGGCGGGCTTCGTCCTGCCGTCCGACTTGCCTCTTACCCTGCCGTCGGAACTGGCGCATGACCGGCCCGACATCCTCGCGGCCGAGGCGGACTTGCATGCCGCCAGCGCCGCCGTGGGCGTGGCCACCGCCGACCTTTATCCGCACCTGACCGTGTCCGGTTCCCTCACCCAAGGGGGAACGGACCCCGCATCCCTGTTCCAGGCGGGCAACTCGTTGTGGGGCGCCGCCGCCGGCCTGGCCGGTCCCGTTTTCCATGGTGGCGCCCTTGAAGCCAACCGCGAGGGCGCGGTCGAGGGGTATCGGGCCGCGCTGGCTGCGTATCGGCGCACGGTGGTCCGGTCGCTGTGCCAGGTGGCGGATGTGCTCCAGGCCATCGGTCATGACGCGGATGCCTATGCCGCGCAGGAACGGGCCCTGGTCGCGGCCGGCGCCAGCCTGCGCCTGAACCGTGATGGTTATCGCACTGAGGATACGGGCGTCCTGCCGATGCTGGACGCCGAACGCGCCTATCAACGGGCCCTGCTGGGCCGTATCCGGGCGGAGACGGCCCGCTACCTGGACACCGTGCAGCTTTTCATCGCGCTGGGCGGCAATGCCACCGGCGCCTTCAGGCGCGCCACCATCGACGAGAAGGGAATATGACCATGACCACCGACGACGCCTTTTCCCGCACCGTGCTGCCTTCCGCCCACGGCGCGGGCGGGATCCCGGCCGTGGGCTTCGGCACGCTGATTCCTGACCCCGCCGCGACCCGGCGGGCGGTCAGGGCGGCCTTGGAGGCGGGCTTCCGCCATTTCGACTGCGCCGAGCGCTATCGCAACGAGACGGCGGTGGGCGACGCCCTGCGGGACGCCCTCGGGGCCGGCGTCGTCCGCCGCGAGGACGTCTTCCTGACGACCAAGCTGTGGAACACAAACCACCGGCCGGAACGGGTCCGCCCCGCGTTCGAGGCCAGTTGCCGGCGGCTGGGCGTCGATTGCGTCGACTGCTACATCATCCACACCCCGTTCGCCTTCCAACCGGGGGAGGACCAGGATCCGCGGGACGGGCAGGGACGGGTGCTCTACGACACCGGCGTGACCTTGGCGGACACCTGGCGGGCCATGGAAGCCCTGGTGGAGGAGGGCCGCTGCCGGTCCATCGGCCTGTCGGACATATCCTTGGAAAAGCTGCGGAAGATCGTGGCCATCGCCCGGATCAAGCCCGCCATGGTGCAGGTGGAAGCCCATCCCTATCTCCAAGAATGGGAGCTGTTGGATTTCTGCCGCCACCACGGCATCATCCTGCAGGCCTTCGCACCGCTGGGGCACGCCATGGAACCGCGCGTCCTGGACGACGAGGTGCTGGTGGGTATCGCGCGCCGTCTGGGCCGGACACCGGCGCAGGTGGCGCTGGCCTGGGCCATCCAGCGGGGCACGGCCTTTCTGACCACCTCGACCAATCCCGACCACATCCGGGAGAACCTGGAGATTACGCCCCTGCCCGAGGAGGCGATGGGGGAAATCCGCCACGGTATCGCGACCAACGTCCGATTCAACGCCGTGATTGAAACCGGTGTGCCCGGCTTCATTCCCCGGGCGAGATGACGCGTCGTTTAAAAGTGGCTGGTATCCGCGTGTAATAGTGCCACTGGCGCAAATAGAAAAGCCCGCGAATTTCTTCGCGGGCTTTTCCAAATTGGCTCCCAGGGAGGGACTCGAACCCCCGACCCGGTGGTTAACAGCCACCTGCTCTACCGGCTGAGCTACCTGGGATCAGCGCGCCTGCTTCGTTTTCGTTTGACCGATCAGTCAGCGGCGCTGCGGTGGGCGGTGATATAGCAAAGCGTTTTTGGGATGGGAACCCCTTTGTTTGGGAAAATCGAAAAAAATATGACGGACCCCGGAGGGAGGGGGCAGAACTGGGGTGCCCCCTTTGGGAAAGCCTTGGGAAACAGCGGCTTGCGAGCGCTACCCGAGGAAATGGGTGATGGCGCGCCGGTGGATAGGGGGTGAGCGGCCGGGCGCTTTTCCGTATTCTCCGCCCTAAGACCTTATGCCCCATCAGGAACCGGAAGCCCCATGCCCGCCCCCATGTCCGACCCCACGCCGACCCCGCCGTCCGCCGAGACGAATCCCTGGACCGTCCTGTCGCGTGACCTGCGGTACGAAACCCCGTGGCTGCGGGTTTTCCATCACGAGGTGCTGCGCCCCGACGGCCGCCCGGGCATCTTCGGCACGGTGGAGTTCACCACCGTGGCGGTGGGCGTCCTGCCCGTGGCGGCCAATGGCGATACCTGGCTGGTGGGGCAATGGCGCTTCGGCGCCGGCCGCTATAGCTGGGAAATGGTCGAGGGCGGCATCCCCCTCACCGGCCCCAAGGCCGTTGGCCCCCTGGCGGGCGCCGCCGAGGAACTGCGGGAGGAAGCCGGTTTGCGCGCCGGACGCTGGCTGGAAATCCAGCGCATGGACATGTCCAACAGCGTGGGCAATGAACATGCCCACCTCTATCTGGCGTGGGACCTGACCGAGGTGCCGGTGGCGCCGGACGGGACGGAGCAACTGACCATCCGCCGCCTGCCCCTGCGGGCGGCGCTGGAGATGGCGCTGTCGGGGGAGATCCGGGATGCCATGACCATCGCCGCCCTGTTGCGGGTGCGGCTGATGCACCTGGACGGCACGCTGCCGCCCGACCTGGCGCCCCTGGTGGCGGCCGGATTCGCCGCATAGGTGGCCCTATCGCCGCCCCTGCGCCACCGCCGCCATGATGGCGCGGCTGCGGTCGGTGGACAGCAACTCCTCCACATCCGGGGTCAGGCGGCGGCGCCAGTTGGGCCGCTCCCGGTCCGTGCCGGGCAGGTTCACGGCGTCCACCTCGCCGGCCAGGTCGTCCACCTGGGCCAACATCAGGGTCGAGGGCGCCGCCGCGACGAAGGCATGGATGGCGGCGGCCAAGGTGTCGTCCAGATCGCCATCCAGATCCCCGTCCAGGTGCTGGGCGCCGGTCAGCAGACCCGCGCTGGCCAACTGGTCCAGCAGGCCGCGCTTCTCCTCCCGCCGGGCGGCGCGGGCCTGCGCCTCGCCCGTGTCATCCACCAGGCCCAGGGCGCGCTTCTCGGCGATGTCGGCCGCCGCCCACCAGCCGGCCAGGGTGGGCAGGTCGTGGGTGGAGACGCAGGCGGCGGCGTTGGCCGGCCAGCGCGCCGGGTCGCGGAAACGCTCGCCCTCCCGCTCGAACCACAGCACGCGGTAGGACAGGATGCCGGCGTCGCCCAGGCGCTCGCGGAAGCCCTCCGGCACGGTGCCCAGATCCTCCCCCACCACGGCCACGCCCGCCCGCCGGCTTTCCAGCAGCGTCCGCGCCAGCAGCAGGTCAAATGGCGCCGCCACATAGGCGCCGTCGCGGCCGGCGGCCCCCTTGGGCACCCAGAACAGGCGTTTCAGGCCCATGACATGGTCGATGCGGAGCAGGCCGGCGTGGCGCATGTTGGCGGCCAGCAACTCGGCGAAGGCGGCGCCGGCATTGGCCTCCTGCGCCAGGGGATTGGGCGGTGGCAGGTTCCACACCTGGCCCTCGGCCGAGAACAGGTCCGGCGGCGCGCCGATGGACGCGTCCAGGGCGAATTCCGCCCGGTTGCCCCAGGTCTCGGCCCCGTCGAAGGCCGCCCCCACCGCCAGGTCGCGGTAGAAGCCCAGCGCCAGCCCACCCCGGCGCGCGGCCTGGTCGGCCGCGGCCAGCTGGCGGTCGGCCAGCCATTGCAGCCAGATGTGGAAGTCGGCGGCGTCAGTGTCCGCGGCGGCGTCCGGCGTGCGCGCGGCCTCGGGCCAATGCGCCCAGGGGCCGGCGTGGATATCGGCCAGAGCCTCGAACCGGGCGTAGCGCCGCAGGCCATCGCCGCCCGCGTGGACGAAGGCGGCGAGGTCGCGGGTCAGCGCGTGGTCCGGCTGTCGCCGCGCCAAGTCGCGGAAGCCGGCGTGGGCCGCGGCTAGGGCCCGGCGCTTCAGGGCCCAGACCGCCGGATAGTCGATGGCCCGATGGGCCGACAGCTGGTCCAGCGCCGCCCCCTCAGCCGCCAGCAGGGCGGCGGCGGCCCCCGCGGGATCGACATCGCCCAGGGCGGCCAGGTCGATGTAGAGAGGATCGAGGAAGCGGCGGTCGGACGGCTGGTAGGGGCTGGCGCGCTCGCGGTCGCCATTGAACAGGGCGTGCAGGGGGTTGATGCCGACGGTGACGGCGCCCAGCGCCCCCGCGCTGGCACCCAGCCGCGCCAGGGTGGTGAAGTCGCCCACGCCCTGGTCGCCCGCCCCGTGGTCCCCTGAACGCCGCAAGGCGTAGAGGTGGGCGCCGATGCCGAAGCGCGGCTTGCCGGCCAGGATCGGCGGCTGGTGGGCGCGGGGCGGGGCGACGACCAGGGTGGCGGCGATCTCCGGCCGATTGGCCAGGGATAGGCGGTGTACGCCTGCCGGCAAGGCCTCCAGCGTCACCTCCACCGTGGTGCACCGCCGGCCGTCGGGGGCGGTGACGGGCAGGCGCCGGCCGTCCAGCGCCACCTTCAGCGGGCGGGCCGTCCCATCCTCCAGGCGCAGCGCCAAATCCAACGCCGGGGTGTCGGCCAGGGGTACGACCAGGCGCAGCGCTTGCCCCGCCGTGCCGACCACGGTGTGGGGCAGGGGGCGGAACGTTCCCTCTTCCGACAGCCGCTCCAGCCCGTCACGGACGGCGCCCAGGGTTTCCGCGTCCAGGCCCATGGCACCCAGCAGCGCGCGCTTGGTCTGGTCGGGCACGGGGTGGTGGCCGCCCATCTCATCCCACCAGTCCGGCGCGATGCCGGCGGCGCGGGCGTAGCGGTCCAGCAGGTCGGCCGTGGGCGGGGATCGCCGCCGGCCCTCGTCTGCCGGCTGCTCCGCCAGGACCAGCACGGTGCGCGGCCCCACGGGGAAGGGGCCGTCGACGGGGCCATCAACGGGGGTGTCGTCGCCATCGCCATCGCCATCGGCCTCGGCGCCGCTGTCCAAGACGCGGCGCCAGCCGTGGCCGGCGCGGTTCCACGGCGGGGTGACGGTCCATGCCTCCCCGGCGCGGTTGATGATGACGGCCACCCGGTCGAGGTCACCCGCCTCGCCCGGGGCCGCGAAGATCGCGACCAGGGGGCCGTCGCCGTCCCAATCGCCGCCGGCCAGGGCCCGCCCATCGGCGCGCAGCCATTCCACGTCCGGCACGCCGGCGGCATTGGGATCGCCGGTCAGGAAGTGGTCGGCGCGCAGGGCCGGATGGGCCTGCCGCAGGGCGATGGCGCGACGGGTGAAGTCGTACAGGCCGGTGTCGATGGCGCCATGGTCCAGCCAGTTCAGGCGGTTGTCCTGGGCGTAGGCGTTGTTGTTGCCGTCCTGCGTGCGCCCCGCCTCCGCCCCCATGCCCAGCATGGGTGTGCCCCGCGCCACCATCAGCGTGGCGATCAGGGCGCGCATGTCGCGGCGGCGGGCGACGGTCACGGCCGGATCGTCGCTGGGCCCCTCCACACCATGGTTCCAGCTGGCGTTGTCGTCCGTGCCGTCGCGGTTGTGCTCGCCATTGGCCTCGTTGCGCTTGGCCTGGTAGGCCACCAGGTCGGCCAGGCTGAAGCCGTCATGGGCGACGATGAAGTTGACGCTGCGCGAGGGGCGGCGCTTGGCCCCGAACATGTCGGCGGATCCCGCCAGCCGAGTGGCCAGCGCCCCCAGCTTATGGCCATCGCCGCGCCAGAAATGGCGAACGTCGTCGCGGAAGCGGTCGTTCCATTCGCCCCAGCCGGCGGGGAAGCCGCCGGGGCAGTAGCCGCCGGGGCCGATGTCCCACGGCTCCGCGATCAGCTTCAGGTCGCGTAGCAGCGGATCCTGGGACAGGGCGGACAGGAAGGCGCCGTCGGGGTCGAAGCCGCTGTCCGTCCGCCCCAGGGTGGCGGCCAGGTCGAAGCGGAAGCCGTCCAGGCCGGCGCGGGTCGCCCAGGTGCGCAGGGCGTCCAGCGCCAGGCGCATCATGGCCGGCCGGTCGACGGGCAGGGTGTTGCCGCAGCCGGTATCGTTCACGTAATAGCGCCGGCCCTCGGCGTCCCCATCGTCCGGGCGCAGGCGGTAGTAGCCGGCGTTGTCCAGGCCGCGCAGGCTGAGCGTGGGGCCCAGCTCGTCGGATTCGGCGGAGTGGTTCAACACCACGTCCAGGATGACCTCGATGCCGGCGGCGTGCAGGGCGGCCACGGCGGCGCGCACCTCCGCCCAGCCGCCGGGCGCCAGGCGGGGATCGGGGGCGCAGAAGGCGATGGGGTTGTAGCCCCAGGCGTTGCTGAGGCCCAGGGGCGCCAGGTGGCGCTCATCTGCCCAGGCCATGGCCGGCAGGATTTCCAGCGTGGTCACGCCCAATCGTTTCAGGTAATCCACCGCCGCCGGATGGCCCAGCCCGGCGAAGGTGCCGCGCAGGTCCTCCGGCACATCCGGGTGAAGGGCGGTGTAGCCCTTCAGGTGGCATTCGTAGATCACAGTGCGGCCCCAGGACACACGGGGGCGGGTCACCGGGCCGGGATCGAACGGCCCCTCCACCACCGCCTTGGGCACGAAGGGGGCGCTGTCCACCGTGTCGGCGGCCAAGTCGGCGTCCGGCTCCCCCGGCTTATGGCCGAATTGGGCGGGGTGCGGCAGGAAGGGCCCGTCCAGCCGCGTGGCGTACGGGTCCAGCAGCAGCTTGGCCGGGTTGAAGCGATGGCCGGCGCGCGGGTCGAAGGGGCCATGGGCCCGCAGGCCATAGCGCTGCCCCGCGTGGACGCCGCGCACGAAGCCGTGGAAGACATCGCCCGTGCGTTCCGTCAGGGCGACGCGGATGGTTTCGGTCGGCGCCTCGCCCTCGGTCCCCGCGTCGAACAGGCACAGCTCGATGGCCGTGGCGTGGGCGGAATGGACGGCGACATTGATGCCGTGCGCCGTCAGGGTGACGCCCAGCGGCTCGGGGGTGCCGGGGCCATCGGCGGGGCGGCGGACGCTCACGATGCGCGGTTCCCCACCAGGTCACGGTACAGGGCGGCATAGCGGCGGGCCGGGTTGGTCCACGACACGTCCGTCGCCATGGCGTTGCGGCGCAGCCGCTTCCACACCGACTGGTCGGCGTGCAGGGCGGCCGCGCGCTGGATGGCGCCCTCCAGCGCCAGGGTGGTGGTCGGCTGGAAGCGCACGCCCGTGCCCACGCCGCTGGCCAGCGCCATCTCGTTGGCGTCGATGACCGTGTCGGCCAGGCCGCCGACGCTGGAGACGACGGGGATGGCGCCATAGCGCAGGGCGTACAGCTGGGTCAGGCCGCACGGCTCGAACCGCGAGGGCACGATCAGCGCCTCCGCCCCCGCCTGGATCAGATGGGCCAGCGGCTCGTCATAGCCGATGACGCAGCCGATGCGGCCGGGATGGGCCGCCGCGGCGTTGCGGTAGCCGCGCTCCAGCGCCGCCTCGCCGGCGCCCAGCAGCACCAGTTGGCCGCCGGCGGCGATCAGGGTGGGGATGGCCTCCAGCAGCAGGTCCAGGCCCTTCTGCCACGACAGGCGGCTGACCACGCCGAACAGTAGGGCGTTGGGGTTGGTGGCGAGGCCGAACCGTTCCTGCAAGGCGGCCTTGGCGGCGGCCCGGCCCTTCATCTGCTTGGACGAGAAGGGGGCGGGCAGGAAGGGGTCGGCGGCCGGGTCCCAGATGGCGGTGTCGACGCCGTTGATGATGCCGCTCAACTGCCCCGCCCGGGCGCGCAGCAGGCCGTCCAGCCCCATGCCGGCGTCCGGCCCCCGGATTTCCTGGGCGTAGGTGGGGGATACGGTGGTGATGCGGTCGGCCAGCTGCAGGCCGGCCTTCAGGTAGCCGACCGCGCCGTAATACTCGACGCCCTCCATATTGAAGGCATGGGGCGGCAGACCCAGCCGGGGCAGCAGCGTCGCCTCGAACTGGCCCTGGAAGGCCAGGTTGTGCACCGTCATCACCGTGGCCGGCCGCTGCCAGCCATCATAGGCCAGGTAGGCCGGGGTCAGGCCGGCCTGCCAGTCATGGGCGTGGACGATGTCCGGCTGGGGCACGCCGCCCCGGCCCAGGCCGATCTCCGCCCCGGCGCGCGACAGGGCGGCGAAGCGCAGGGGGTTGTCCTGCCAGTCGCGCCCATCCGGGCCGATGTAGGGATTGCCCGCCCGGGCATACAGGTGCGGGGCGTCCACCACGATCAGGTCCAGGCCGTGGGCCGTGCCGGCCACCAGCCGCGCCGGCCCGCCGAACAGCTCGGCGAAGGCGTGAACCTCCCGCCCGTCCTGCAAGGCCTCGGTCACGGCGGGATAACCCGGCACCAGGGTGGTGACGGCCACGTCCTCGGCCGCCAGCGCCCCGGGCAAGGCCCCCACCACATCCGCCAGCCCCCCGGTCTTGATCAGGGGAAACACCTCCGAGGCGACCGAGAGCACGGAAATCGGCATGGGGCATCAGTCCTTCAGGCGATCAGGGCAGGCGATCAGGGCAGGCAGATCAGGGCAGGCGCATCAGGCGAGGCGGTCGATCATGGCTTGGGTGATGAGGCAGGTGCCGCTGGCGCTGCGCCGGAAGCGGCGCGCGTCCTCCTCCGGATCCTCGCCCACCACCAGGCCGGTGGGGATGTGGACGCCGCGGTCGACGACGACGTTGGTCAGCCGGGCCGACCGGGCGACATCGACATAGGGCAGCAGCACGGCGTTTTCCACCGAGGAGAAGGAATTGATGCGCACCCCGGTGAACAGCAGCGCCCGCTTCAGCGACGCGCCCGACACGATGCAGCCGCCCGACACCAGGGAGGAGATGGCCTGGCCGCGCCGGCCCTCCTCGTCATGGACGAACTTGGCGGGCGGCGTGATCTCGCTATAGGTCCAGATGGGCCAATCCTGGTCGTAGAGATCCAGGCCCGGCACCAGGTCGGTCAGGTCCAGGTTGGCCTCGGCATAGGCATCCACCGTGCCCACGTCGCGCCAGTAGGGCTGGGCCTCGGAGCTGGAGCGCACGCAGGAGCGGGAGAAGTGGTGCGCCACCGCCTTCCCGTGCTTCACGATGTAGGGGATGATGTCCTTGCCGAAATCGCGAGACGATCCCGGCGTGGCCGCGTCGCGGCGCAACTGGTCGAACAGGAACCCGGTGTTGAAGACGTAGATACCCATGGAGGCCAGGCAGCGGTCCGTGGACCCCGGCATGGTGGGCGGATCCTTGGGCTTCTCCACGAAGGAGATGATGCGGTCCTCCGCGTCCACATGCATGACGCCGAAGCCCTTGGCCTCTTCCTTGCTGACCTCAAGACAGCCCACGGTGACATCGGCGCCGGAGTCGACGTGCTGCTGCAGCATCAACTCGTAGTCCATCTTGTAGATGTGGTCGCCGGCCAGGATGACCATGTAGCGGGGCTCATAGTCCTGGATGATGTCCAGGTTCTGATAGACGGCGTCGGCCGTGCCCTCATACCAGTGCTCTTCAGACACCCGCTGGGACGCGGGCAGGATGTCGAAGCTCTCGTTGCGTTCCGGGCGGAAGAAGTTCCAGCCGTGCTGCAGGTGCCGGATCAGGCTATGCGCCTTGTACTGCGTGGCGACGCCGATGCGGCGGATGCCGGAGTTCAGGGCGTTGGACAGGGCGAAGTCGATGATGCGCGACTTGCCGCCGAAATAGACCGCCGGCTTGGCCCGTCGGTCGGTCAACTCCATCAGGCGCGACCCGCGCCCGCCCGCCAGCACATAGGCCATGGCGTGGCGGGCGAGGGGGCCGCGGCCGGCGTGACGGTCGCTGGTTGCTCTGGTGAAACGCTTCGCGGGTCCTGTCACGGTCTTACCTCCCTGGGGCGGCTGTTGGCGCCGCCTAAAATTATCAAGTATTGCCCGTTACTTAGCTTTGATGCTCATCAAGGGCCAACCACAAGGTGGCCAAGGGCGGCAAGGTCACCACGGCCGAGGCCGGCAGGCCGTGCGCGGGCTGCTCCGTGGCCGTCACCGCCCCCAGATTGCCCATGCCGGTGCCGCCATAGCCGCCGGCATCGGTATTGAGGATCTCCAGCCACCGCCCCGCCTCGGGCAGTCCCACCCGGTAGTTTGGTCGCGGCACGGGGGTGAAGTTGCACACCACGGCCACGGGCCGCGTGCCCTCGCCCCCAAGGCGCAGGAAGGCGAACACCGACTGGTCCTTGTCGTCGGCGACGATCCAGCGGAAGCCCTCGGGCACACAGTCGCTTTCATACAGCGCGCGTTCCCGGCGGTAGCCGGCGTTCAGGTCGCGCACCAAGCGGCGCAGGCCCTCATGCGGCGCATGCTCCAGGAGGTGCCAGTCCAGGCTCTGCTGGAAATTCCATTCGGCCCGCTGGCCGAACTCCTGCCCCATGAACAGCAGCTTCTTGCCGGGATGCCCCCACATGAAGGCGTAGTAGGCGCGGGCGGTGGCGAACTTCTGCCAGTCGTCGCCGGGGATTTTCTCAACGATCGACCGCTTGCCGTAGACCACCTCGTCATGGCTGAGCGGCAGGACGAAGTTTTCCGAAAAGGCGTAGAGCAGGCCGAAGGTCAGCTTGTCATGGTGCCATTTGCGGTGGACCGGCTCCTTGGACACATAGTCCAGGGTATCGTGCATCCAGCCCATGTTCCACTTGAAGCCGAAGCCCAGGCCGCCGGCGTAGGTGGGCTGCGACACACCGGGCCAGGACGTGGATTCCTCCGCCACGGTCATGGCGCCCGGATGCTCGCCATAGACCAGGGTGTTGACCGCCTGCAGGAAGGCCACCGCCTCCAGGTTCTGGTTGCCGCCCTCGCGGTTGGGAATCCATTCCCCGTCCTTGCGGGAATAGTCGAGGTAGAGCATGGAGGCGACGGCGTCCACCCGCAGCCCGTCGACGTGAAAGCGGTCGATCCAATAAAGGGCGTTGGCCGCCAGGTAGTTCACCACCTCGTGCCGGCCGAAATTATAGATGGCGGTCTTCCAGTCGGGGTGGAAGCCCTGGCGCGGGTCGGCATGCTCATACAGCGCGGTGCCGTCGAATTGGGCCAGGCCGTGCACGTCGGTGGGGAAGTGGGCGGGCACCCAGTCCAGCAGCACGCCCAGGCCCGCCCGATGGGCGCGGTCCACCAGCCGGGCGAAGCCGTCGGGGGTGCCGAAGCGGGCGGTGGGCGCGAACAGGCCGATGGGCTGGTAGCCCCAGGACGGGTCGAAGGGGAATTCCGAGATGGGCAGGAATTCCAGGTGGGTGAAGCCCATGTCGGCGGCATAGGGCACCAGCTGGTCCGCCAGCTCATCCCAGGTCAGATAACGATTGCCGTCACCCCGCCGCCAGGACCCCAGGTGCACCTCATAGATGCTGATGGGTGACTGGCGGGCGTCCATGGTCTTCAGATGCGTCATGTGGGCGTCGTCGGCCCAGGTGAAATCGTCGGTGCGGGCGACGACGGAGGCGGTGGAGGGCCGCAACTCGCTGGCGAAGCCGAAGGGGTCGGCCTTCAGCGGCAGCACGGTGTCGTCGGGCCCCACGATCTCATACTTGTAGACGGCGCCCTGGCCCAGGCCCGGGGCGAAAATCTCCCACACCCCGCTGTCCAGCCGCCGCCGCATCTGATGGCGGCGGCCGTCCCAGCCGTTGAAGTCGCCCACCACTGACACGCGGCGGGCGTTGGGGGCCCAGACGGCGAAGTGCACGCCGTCCACGCCCTCATGGGTCTTGATATGGGCGCCCAGCTTCTCGTACAGCCGCTTGTGCGTGCCCTCGGCGAACAGATAGTCGTCCATGGGGCCCAGCAGGGGGCCGAAGCTGTAGGGATCGTCGAACTCCCAGGCGCCCCCGGCGTTGGCGCAGCGCAGGCGGTAGCGGAAGGGGCGCTTGCGGCGGGCGGCCCGGCCTTCGAACAGCCCGGCGTCATGCACGCGGGTCAGGGGCAGGACCAGGGCGCCGTCCGGCGTCACCGCCTCCACCGTTTCCGCGCCCGGCACGAAGGCGCGGATGACGACGCCCCGTTCCGATCCATGGGGGCCCAGCACGCCGAAGGGATCGTCGTGCCGGGCGCCCAGCAAGGCGTCCATGTCCTCCTGCCGGGCGGTCCATGCTGTCCCGCCTTTGGTCCGCGCCATCAAGCCTCCCTCGACCCGTGCTTGGGGGCGGCGACGCGGGGGGCCGGCAGGCCCCAGATGTCCGTCGCGTATTCGGCGATGGCCCGGTCGGACGAGAAGAAGCCCATGTGCGCCGTGTTGATGATGGCCGAGCGCCACCACGCCGCCGTATCCTGCCAGCGGGCGTCGACGGCGCGCTGGGCGGCGTAATAGGCGTCGAAGTCGGCGGCCACCATGAAATAGTCGTGGTGGCGGACGCTGTTCACCAGGTCGCCGAAGCGCCCCGGCTCCCCGGGGGAGTAGACGCCGGCGCCGACGGCGTCCAGCACCTCTTCCAGCAGGGGGGAGGCGGCGATGACGTCGCTCATGTCGATGCCCTTGCGCCGGCGTTCCTCCACCTGCTCGGTCGTCAGGCCGAAGATGAAGATGTTGTCGTCGCCGACATGCTCCTTGATCTCGACATTGGCGCCGTCCAGCGTGCCAATGGTCAGCGCGCCGTTCAGCGCCAGCTTCATGTTGCCGGTGCCCGACGCCTCCATGCCGGCGGTGGAAATCTGCTCTGACAGGTCTGCGGCGGGGATGATGGCCTCCGCCAGGCTGACATTGTAGTTGGGCAGGAACACCACCTTCAGCAGGCGGCGCACCACGGGGTCGCGATTGACCAGCCGGGCCACGTCGTTGGCCAGCTTGATGATCAGCTTGGCCTGGTGATAGCTGGCGGCGGCCTTGCCGGCGAAGATCTTAACCCGCGGCACCCAGTTGCCGCCGGGGTTGGCGCGGATGGCGTCGTACAGCGCCACGATTTCCAGGATGTTCAGCAGCTGGCGCTTATACTCGTGGATGCGCTTGATCTGCACGTCGAACAGGGCGTCGGGGCTGACCGACACGTCCAGGCGCCGGCGGATCAGGCCGGCCAGCTCCGCCTTCTTGGCCCGCCGGATGGCGCGGAAGCGGTCCACCACGCCCGCGTCGCCGGCGTATTTCTCGAAGTCGATCAGGGCCGCCGGGTCGTCCATCACCCGCGCACCGCAGCAATCCACCAGCAGCTCGGTCAGGCCGGGGTTGGCCTCGAACAGCCAGCGGCGGAAGGTGATGCCATTGGTCTTGTTGACGATGCGGCCGGGATAGAAGCGGTTCAGCTGGTAGAACAGGGTGCGCTGCACCAGGTCGGAATGCAGGGCGGACACGCCGTTGATCTTGTGCGACCCGATGAAGGCCAGGTTGCCCATGCGCACGCGCCGGCCGTGGCTCTCGTCGATCAGCGACAGTTCCGACAGCACGCCGCCGTCATGTTCACCCTTCGACCGCACCAGGTCCAGATGGCGGGCGTTGATCATGTAGATGATCTGCATGTGCCGGGGCAGAAGTCGTTCCATCAGCGGAACGGGCCAGCTTTCCAGAGCCTCTGGCAGCAGGGTGTGGTTGGTGTAGGAGAAGACGGCCTTGGTGATCTCCCACGCCTCGTCCCAGCCGAAATCCTCCAGGTCGATCAGCACGCGCATCAGTTCGGCGATGGCGATGGCCGGGTGTGTGTCGTTCAGCTGGATGGCCACCTTCTCGGGCAGCAGCTCCAGTTCGCCATGGTGCTGCTTGTGGCGGCGGATGATGTCCTGCATCGAGGCGGAGACGAAGAAGTACTCCTGCCGCAGGCGCAGCTCCAGGCCAGCCGGGGTGGCGTCGCTGGGGTACAGCACCTTGGAGATGGCCTCCAGCCGCACGCGGGCGGCCAAGGCGCCGACGTGGTCGCCCTGGTTGAACGCGTCCAGGCGCAGGGCGTCCGGCGCGCGGGCCGACCACAGGCGCAGGGTGTTGACATGGCGCGCCCGCCAGCCGGGCACCGGCGTGTCGAAGGCGATGGCGTCCACCGTCTCTTCCGGCCGCCAGTAGTGCCGCGTGACCTCCTCGCTGACCTCCACCGTCTCCACGGTGCCGCCGAAGCCCACGGAATAGTCGACCTCCGGCCGTTCGAATTCCCAGGGGTTGCCGAAGGTCAGCCAGTTTTCCGGATATTCGCGCTGCCAGCCGTCCTTGATCACCTGGCGGAACAGGCCGTGGTCGTAGCGGATGCCGTAGCCGTGGGCCGCGATCTGCAGCGTCGCCATGCTTTCCATGAAGCAGGCGGCCAGGCGGCCCAGGCCGCCGTTGCCCAGGGCGGCATCCGGCTCGATCTTGCGCAGCTCGTCCAGGTCCACGCCCAGGTCGTCCAGCGCCTGGCGCACCGGTTCGGTCAGGCCGGTTTCCATCAGGGCGTCGACCAGCAAACGGCCGATAAGGAATTCCAGCGACAGGTAATACACCCGCTTGCGCTTGGATTCGTAGGTGGCGCGGGTGGAGGCCATCCACTGGTCGACGATGCGGTCGCGCACCGCCAGGGTGGTGGCGATGAACCAGTCGCGCTTGCTGGCGACCTCGGGATTCTTGCCCACCGCGTACATCAGTTTGGCGACGATGGCCGCGCGCATCGCGTCGCGATCCACGGGCGCCGGCGGCGCCGCTTCATCAGCCGGGGGGATAGGGTTTGCCTGAGCGGCGTCTTGTGGAACGGAGTCTTGGGGGACGGACTCTGGGGGGACGGACGGGACAGGCTGGTCGATCACGCTGTCATTCCTTTCGAAGCAAGACATCGCCGCATCAGCTTTGCATGTCTGTTGCACCGCGGCAATATTGACCGACACCATCAGATAGGCCGCCACCCGCCAGCGTCACCTCTTTGATATGACAATATTTTGCGGGGGACGCGCCGCCTGCGACGCACGGGTTGGAAGCTGGGGTGAGGGGGGCTGCGGACAGTGGTCTCGGCCGTGGCAACTATCAACCCCGCCCGCTGGTTCCATCGCGGATGGGGGCCGGGGGCAGAGCCCGCTAGGGAGTGGCCGAATTACGACGGACGACGCGCCGTCGGGCGCGATCGTCAAACCGCATCATTTATATAGTAGGGGGAGTTGGAGGCACGGCCGGGAATCGAACCCGGATTCACGGATTTGCAGTCCGTTGCATCACCATTCTGCCACCGCGCCATCCACGAGAACCGACCGGCGGGGCCGTCCAGCGGCGCCTGCGGTCAGGGCAGGGCGCCTCTATAGCGTCGCCCGCCGGGGCGGTCAAGCATGCTGGCGTCGCTTTCTGACGTTTCGGTGACGGCGCGGGGCCAGGGCCGGACCGAAGGCTTGGGCGAAGGGCGGCGATGGGCGCCCGGTGCAGGCATCAATTGTCTTCGGGCGGCGGGGGGATATATACCGATCCTGGTTTTTCAAGCGTGTGCGGGCCGATAGGCCGCGTGCGCGCCCCTCCCTCCGCCTCGTTTCCATCAGATCGGTATATCCCATGGCCGCCGACTACACCGCCGCCCGCGTCAACATGATCGAGGGGCAGATTCGCCCCAACAAGGTCACCGACCCCTTTGTGGTTGAGGCTTTCCTGGCCATCCCGCGCGAGCGGTTCGTGCCCGAGGCGCTGGCCGGCGTCGCCTATGTCGACGAGGACGTGCCCGTGGCCCCCGGCCGCTACCTGATGGAGCCGATGGTCCTGGCCCGCCTGGTGCAGGAACTGTCCCTGACCCGTGCCGACAAGGTGCTGGCCGTGGGTGTGGCCACCGGCTACGCCGCCGCCATCATGGCCGAGATGGCCGGTTCGGTGGTGGCGCTGGAAAGCGATGCCGCCCTGGTCGAGGCCGCGCGCAAGGCCCTGGCCGGTGTCGCCGGCGTCACCGTGGTGCAGGGCGACCTGGCCGCCGGCTACGCCGCCAAGGCACCCTACGGCGCCATCCTGATCGACGGTTCGGTGCTCGAGGTGCCGGCCAGCCTGCTGGACCAACTGCCCGAGGGCGGCCGCCTCGTGGCCGTGGTCATCAACGCCGCCGGCCTGGGCGAGGCGCGCTATTACCGTAAGGTGGGCGGCGTCGTGTCGCACCGCATCCTGTTCGACGCCGCCGTCCGGCCCCTGCCGGGCTTCGAGCGTCGCGCCGAATTCGTGTTCTGATCCGGGGCCCCGCGCCGGGTCCTGCTGCCCGGCGCGGGCTTCGTTCCACCCCTTCGCGGCCGACCTGGCGCGGCCGGCCTGGGCCGGGACCGGGCGGATAGGGGGCGACGGTCCCCCGAAACATGGCCTTAAGTGGACCTTTGCGGTTCCACCGATCATGTTACAGAGTGTTTTTTAAGGGGCGCGTTGGCGCCGATGGGGATTCGGGGTGCGGTTCCGCTACGGTCGCGTGCGTCATGGCGCGCCCCGCCTATAATATTTATTTAAGGTGTTTGGGGAAAATGGCGATGCAAGTGAACACCGCTGGATGTGGGGCAGAGGGCATGGGAACCGGACATTGGGTGAAGCGGGCGCGCCGGCTGGCCGCCGCCCTGCCGCTGACGGCGCTGGCCATCACCGTGGCGACCGTGGCCCACGGGCAGTCGCTGGAGGACGCCCTGGTCCAGGCCTACCAGAACAATCCCACGCTGGAAGCCGGCCGCGCCGGCCAGCGCGCCACGGATGAAGGCGTGCCCCAGGCCCGCGCCGCCATGCTGCCCACCGTCACCGCCGACGGCAACCTGGGCAAGGAGCGGCTGAGCCAGGGCAACGCCATCCAGCACATGAACCCGGCGCAGAGCGGCGTCACCATCAACCAGGCGATCTACGCCGGCGGTAGCATTCAGGCCGGCATCAGCCAGGCCGAGAACACCGTGGAGGCCGGCCGCGCCGGCCTGCTGGATACCGAGCAGCAGGTGCTGCTGGCCGCCGCCACCGCCTATCTGGACGTGGTGCGCGACCAGGCCGTCCTGGACCTGAACATCAACAACGAGCAGGTTCTGACCCGGCAGCTGGAGGCGTCGCGTGACCGCTTCCGCGTGGGTGAGCTGACCCGCACCGACGTCAGCCAGTCCGAGTCGCGCCTGGCCGGCGCCACCGCCGACCGCATCTCGGCCCAGGGCGCCCTGGCCGCCAGCCGCGCCACCTACGCCAAGCTGATGGGCCAGGTGCCCGGCACGCTGAAGCAGCCGAACCGGGTGGTCCACCTGCCGGTGAACCAGGAAGAGACCATGGCCGCGGCCGAGGTGTCGGCCCCGGTGGTCGTCGCCGCGCGCTACAACCACAAGGCCTCGCAGGACGCCGTCGACGGCGCCTTCGGCCAGATGCTGCCGCAGCTGTCGGCCAGCGCCCAGTACTACCGCAACTGGGACCAGTCGCTTCCGGGCGTGCAGTACGACACGGCCGTCATCTCCGCCCGCGTCACCATTCCGCTGTATGAAGGCGGCGGCACCTCGGCCAAGGTCCGTGGCGCCAAGCAGACGGAACAGCAGCGCCGCACCCAGGTGATGGAGGCCGTGCGGTCGGCCGACGAGACGGCGGTGAAGTCCTGGCAGGCCCTGATGACGGCCCGCGCCGCCATCGAGGCCTACAAGAGCGCCGTCGCCTCCAACGAGATCGCGCTGGAAGGCGTGCGGCAGGAACAGTCGGTGGGCTCGCGCACCATCCTGGACGTGCTGAACGCCGAGCAGGAACTGGTGAACGCCAAGGTGCAGCTGGTCCGCGCCCAGCATGACGAGCAGGTGGCGTCCTACGAGGTGCTGTCGGCCGTGGGCGACCTGACGGCCGCCAAGCTGGGCCTGAACGTCCCGCTGTACGACGCCAAGGCCCATTATGAAGAGGTCAAGGACAAGCTCTGGGGCCCTTCGATCGAGAAGTAAGCGGCGACCCGCCCGGTCGCGCGCGCCAGACGGGGGCGGCTCCATGGCTTGGGGCCGCCCTTTTCTTTTGTCGAAGGGCGGCGGCCGGCCCTATTCTTGAGGGGAAGCAATAGCGGGGGCGAATAGGGCGGGGCGGGATGACGAGGGGCCAGCATTGGCGACCGGCGCGTTCGTGATTAACCCAATGGCATTTTTACTGTTCTTGCCCTAGGCTGCCCCGAACGTCGGTGCCCATACGTCGGTGCGGGGCCCGCGCTTACCGGTCCCACGCCGTTACAGGTCAGGTTAGGCAACAATGGCTGACAAGTCACAACAAGAACCTTCGATGGAGGAAATCCTCGCCTCCATCCGGCGGATCATTTCTGAAGACACCGACGCGCCGCCGCCCGAGCCGGAGGCGCCGCCCCCGCCCCCGCCGCCGCCTCCCCCTCCGCCCCCGCCGGAGGACGACATTTTCGAGGCGGTGCCCATGCCGCCTCCCCCCTCCGCCGCCACCTCCCCCGCCGCCGCCTCCACCCGAGGACGACGTGCTGGAACTGACGGACATCATCCCGGACGAGCCGGCACCGGAGCCCGAGCCCCTGCCGGATCCCTTCGCGTATGAGCCGCCGCCCCCGCCGCCGCGCCGCCCGCCGCCGGCCATGGACGATGACCGGCTGATGTCGCAATTCACGGAGGAAGCGGCCAGCCGCGCCTTCTCCGGCCTGTCGGGCTTCCGCCGCGGCGGTCCCAGCCTGACGGGGGAGGGGCCCATCGGCCGCTCCGACGTCACGCTGGAGGAGATCGTGCACGTCCTGGTCCGCCCCATCCTGCGCGAATGGCTGGATGAGAACCTGCCCTCGCTGGTCGAGCGCCTGGTCAAGCGCGAGATCGAGAAGGTGGTACGGCGCGGACTCGACTGAGGCGCGCCGCTTCGATACACCTTGGGGCCCCCAAGGTGACCCCAAAGGGGGCGGCGCCATACCCCGCGCCGCCCTTTTCTTTTTGCTTTGAGCCCGTGATTTCAGGTGCCCGCCATGCTGGACAAGACCTTTTCCCCCGCCGACGTCGAACGCAGCCGCTATGAGCGCTGGGAGCGCTCGGGCGCTTTCGCCGCCCACGTGGACAGCAACGCCCAACCCTACACCATCATGATGCCGCCGCCCAACGTGACGGGCAGCCTGCACATGGGCCACGCGCTGACCTTCACGCTGCAGGACCTGCTGGTCCGCTATCACCGCATGAGCGGCCGCGACGCCCTGTGGCAGCCGGGCACCGACCATGCCGGCATCGCCACCCAGATGGTGGTGGAACGCAACCTGGCGAAGGAAGGCAAGACGCGGGCCGAGATGGGGCGCGAGGCCTTCCTCAAGAAGGTCTGGGAGTGGAAGGCCGAGTCCGGCGGCACCATCACCCGCCAGCTGCGCCGCTTGGGCGCCTCGCCCGACTGGTCGCGTGAACGCTTCACCATGGATGAGGGCCTGAACGCCGCCGTCCGCAAGGTGTTCGTGGAGCTGTTCCGCCAGGGCCTGATCTACCGTGACAAGCGCCTGGTGAACTGGGACCCCAAGCTGCACACCGCCATCTCCGACCTGGAGGTCGAGCAGAAGGAGGTGAAGGGCAGCCTGTGGTACTTCCGCTACCCGGTCGAGGGTCTGGAAGACACTTACATCACGGTCGCCACCACCCGCCCGGAAACCATGCTGGGCGATACCGGCGTGGCCGTGCACCCGGATGATGAGCGCTACAAGGACCTGGTGGGCAAGAACGTCATCCTGCCCATCACCGGCCGGCGCATCCCCATCGTCGCCGACGAGTACGCTGATCCGGAGACCGGCACCGGTGCGGTGAAGATCACCCCCGCCCACGACTTCAACGATTTCGAGGTCGGCAAGCGTCACAACCTGCCCATGATCAACCTGTTCGACCGCGACGCGAAGCTGAACGAGCACGCGCCGGACGAGTACCAGGGGCTGGACCGCTTCGTCGCCCGCAAGAAGGTGGTGGAGGAGATCGAAGCCCTGGGCCTGCTGGAGAAGATCGACCCGCACACCCTCATGCAGCCGCACGGCGACCGCAGCGGCGTGGTCATCGAGCCGTGGCTGACCGACCAGTGGTATTGCGACGCCGTCACCCTGGCGAAGCCCGCCCTGGAGGCGGTGGAGCAGGGCAAGACCCAGTTCGTGCCCAAGCAGTGGGAAAACACCTATTACGAATGGATGCGCAACATCCAGCCATGGTGCATCAGCCGCCAGCTGTGGTGGGGCCACCAGAATCCCGGCGTGGTTCGGGCCGGATGGAAAGTTCTTCGTCGCTGAGACGGAAGCCGAGGCCCAGGCGGAGGCGGATGCCCATTACGGCGCCGCCACGCCCCTGACCCGCGACGCCGACGTGCTGGACACCTGGTTCTCGTCCGCCCTGTGGCCCTTCTCCACCCTGGGCTGGCCGGAGAAGACGCCGGAACTGGCGCGCTACTACCCCGGTGACGTGCTGGTCACCGGCTTCGACATCATCTTCTTCTGGGTCGCCCGCATGATGATGATGGGCATCCACTTCATGGGCGACGTGCCCTTCCGCACCATCTACATCCACGCCCTGGTGCGGGATGAGAAGGGGCAGAAGATGTCGAAGTCCAAGGGCAACGTCATCGATCCCCTGGACCTGATCGACCAGTACGGCTGCGACGCCCTGCGCTTCACCCTGACCGCCATGGCGGCGCAGGGGCGCGACATCAAGCTGGCGACCTCGCGCGTCGAGGGCTACCGCAACTTCGCGACCAAGCTGTGGAACGCCGCCCGCTACGCCCAGATGAACCAGGTGGCGCCCGTCCCGGGCTTCGCCCCCACTGGCCTGACCCAGACGGTCAACCGTTGGATCGTGGGCGCCGTGGCCGACTGCGCGGCACAGGTGACCGAGGCGCTGGAAGGCTATCGCTTCAACGATGCCGCCAACGCCCTGTACCACTTCGCCTGGGGCAGCTTCTGCGACTGGTACCTGGAATTCACCAAGCCCATCCTGCAAGGCGAGGATGAGGCGGCGAAGGCCGAGACCCGCGCCGTCACCGCCTGGGTGCTGGACCAGATCCTGCACCTGCTGCACCCTATCATGCCCTTCCTGACGGAAGAGCTGTGGGAGAAGCTGGGCGAGGGACAGGATCGTGGTGAGCTGATCACCGCCGCCTGGCCGGAGTACCCGGCGGGCTACAAGGACGCCGGCGCCCAGGCTGAGATGGACTGGGTGGTGCGCTTCATCTCTACCATCCGCACCATCCGGTCGGAAATGAACGTGCCGCCGTCGGCCCAGTTGCCGCTGCTGGTGAAGGGCGCCGGGGCCGACACCGCCGCGCGCCTGGGCACCCACCGCGACCTGATCCTGAAGCTGGCCCGCCTGTCCGACATCACCCTGACCGAGGAGGCGCCGGCCACCGGTGCCGTGCAGGCGGTGGTGGACGAGGCGACGCTGGTCCTGCCCCTGGCCGACTTCATCGACCTGGCCAAGGAGAAGGCCCGCCTGGCCAAGGAAATCCAGAAGCTGGAGGGCGAGATCGCCAAGGTCGACGCCAAGCTGGGCAACCCCAACTTCGTCGACAAGGCCCCGCCCGAGGTCATCGAGGAACAGCGGGAACGCCGGGCCGAGGCCGACGGCACCCGCGCCAAACTGGCCGAGGCGCTGTCCCGCCTGGGCTGATGCCCGCCCCGTCCGAAACGCGAACGGCCGTCTCTTCCGGGGCGGCCGTTTTGCGTTGAGGGGGGCGGGGCCCTCAGGGGGCGAAGGGACCGGGCGCGTCGGCCGTCGGCTTTTTCAGCCAGATGCCGGCCAGGGCCACGAAGGGGATCAGGTGCAGCAGGGTGCGGGTCTCATTGGTCAGGCCCAGGGCCAGCACGGCCAGCACCTGCACCAAGACGAAGGCCGCCAGCGACAGGGCACGGACGCCGTGCCGCTTCACCATCACCGCCACCAGGCCCAGCACGATGGCCAGGTAGATGGGGATCAAAAGATCCAACGACAGGCTGGGATCGGTGATCCAGTCGTAGAACTGGCCGAAATTCTCCCCCACCTGGATGTGGAAATAGGCGTCGAACGTGGTGGAGGATGATTTCTGGATGTCGCGGAAGATCTTGTAGCCGATCTCTTCCTTCAGCAGCGTCTTGCGCAGGAATTCGATGATGGCGAAGGCGGCAATGCTGCCCAGCGCGCCGGAGGCCAGCCAGCGCCAATCCGGCCGGCGCTTTTCCACCCAGGCGTCGATGACGGCCTTGGCCATCATATAGCCGCCGATGAAGACGGCTGATTCGTGGTTGAAGCAGGCCACGCCCAGCAGAGCCAGGAAGGCCCACCACGGCGCCCGGGTCAGGACCAGCAGGTAGAACACCGCCGTGGTCAGCAGCAGCACGAAGTCCCAGATGTACAGCCAGGGCTTCGACATCAGCGCCATGAACAGCACATGCATGGCCAGCAAGGCCGTCCAGGCCCTCTGCCGTCCGTTTTCCGCCGGACCGCCCGCCGCCTGGGCGGCGTAGAACAGGGCCAAGCCGGCGCCGGTCAGGCCGAACACGGCGACGACGGCGTGGGCGCTGGTCAGGTTCACACCCGTCAGTTCGATCAGATGTTCCAGGAAGGGCGCCAGCACGCGCGACTGGAAGAAGCGCCAGTGCGGATAGCCCTGCAGCACCCCCACCTCGGCCTGCAGGTTCTGCAGCAGGTACTGGTCGAAGAAATGGACGATGTGGCGCCACTGCGCCACAGCCAGGATGAAGGCCGTGCCCGTCACCAGCAGGGCGTCGAGGTATTCCTCCCGCCCAGCGCGCAAATCCAAACCACGCATATGCGACGTTCCCCGATAAGCCGGCCCCAATACGCCGGCCCCAATAAGCGATCAGGCCGTCACCCCGCGGCCAAATCCGCCAGGGCGGACGGCAGGTCGCGGAAATGATCCACCAACCGGTCCGCCCCCAGTTGTTCCACGGGCATGCGCGGATAGCCATAGGTAACGCACACGACCTGGCAACCGGCGGCGCGCCCGGCCGTCACGTCGTTGGCGCCATCGCCCACCATGATGGTCTTGCCCGGGGCGGCCGCCAGGTGGGCCATGGCGTGCAGCAGCGGGCCGGGGTGCGGCTTGCGCGTGGGCAGGGTGTCGCCCCCGACCACCGCCTTGAAGTAGGGCGCGAGGCCGATGGCCTCCAGCACCGCATGGGTCGCCCGTTCGGGTTTGTTGGTCACCAGGGCCAGGGGGATGTCGGCGCTCAAGGTGGCCAAGGTTTCCGCCACACCGGGGAAGACGCAGGACGGATCGGCCGGCAAGGCCTCATAGATGGCCATGTAGCGGTCGGTCATGGCGGGGACCGAGTCGGGATCCAGGGGCCGGCCCACGGCGGCGAAGGTGCGGGTCACCAGCATGGGGGCGCCGTCGCCAATGAACTGGTGCACCTGCGCCAGGTCCAGGTTGGGCAGGTCCTCTTCATCCAGCAGGCGGTTGATGCCGGTCAGGATGTCGGGCGCGCTGTCGATCAGCGTTCCGTCGAAGTCGAACAGGACGGCGGCGGGCATGAGGCTCATGGGGGCGGCATCCGGGCGATGGCGGTTTCGCGAGACACCCTCGTTGTGGCAGTAAGGGGGCCTTGCTGGCAATGGCGTCGGGCGGGGGCTCATCCCATCGGACGAGGTCCAGCAACCTGAACAGTCGCCTTGAAAAGGTTCATCGCCATGACCGCCCCGACCTCGACCCCCGCGCTCGCCTGCATCATCCTGGCGGCTGGCAAGGGCACCCGGATGAAGTCCGACTTGCCCAAGGTGCTGCACCCCATCGCCAATGAGCCCATGGTGGCCCATGTGCTGCGGGCGGCGTCGGCGTTGCGCCCCGACCGGGTCATCGTCGTGGTGGGGCCGGGGCAGGAGGCCGTGGCCCAGGCCGTGGCGCCGCACGCCACCGTGCTGCAGCCGCAGCAGCTGGGCACCGCCGACGCCGTGAAGGCGGCGCGCGCGGACCTGGGCGATTTCGACGGCGACGTCCTGGTGCTGTTCGGCGACACGCCCCTGGTGCGGCCGGAGACGCTGTCCCTGCTGGTGCAGGCCCGGCGCGGCGCCGGCGACCCGGCCGTGGCGGTGCTGGGCATGCGCCCGGCCGATCCCGCCGCCTATGGCCGCCTGGTGCAGGATGAGGCCGGCGGCCTGACCAAGATCGTGGAATACCTGGACGCCACGCCGGAGGAGCGGGCCATCGGCCTGTGCAACGCCGGCCTGATGGCCTTCGACGGTCGCCGCCTATGGGCCATCCTGGACGCCATCGGCAGCGCCAACGCCAAGGGCGAATACTACCTGACCGACGCCGTGGCCGTGGCCCGCGCCCAGGGGTACGCCTGCGCGGTGGCGGAGGGGGACCCGGCGGATGTGGAGGGCGTCAATTCCCGGGTTGAGCTGGCCAAGCTGGAACAGCTGATGCAGGCCCGCCTGCGCCGCCAGGCCATGCTGAACGGCGCCACCCTGGCCGACCCGGACACCGTCTGGTTCTCCGCCGACACGGTGCTGGGCCGCGATGTCACCGTGGGCCAAAACGTCGTGTTCGGGCCCGGCGTGGTGGTGGAGGATGGCGTGACCATCCGGCCTTTCTGCCACCTGGAAGGGGTGGTGGTGCGGCGCGAGGCCATCATCGGCCCCTATTCCCGGCTGCGCCCGGGGTCCGACATCGGCGTGGGCGCCCACATCGGCAACTTTGTGGAGGTCAAGGCCTCCACCCTGGGCAACGGTGCCAAGGCCAACCACCTGGCCTATGTCGGCGACGCCGATATCGGGGAGGGGACCAACATCGGCGCCGGCGCCATCACCTGCAACTATGACGGCACCTTCAAGTACCGCACCCAGGTGGGCCGCAACGTCTTCGTCGGTACCAACGCCACCCTGGTGGCCCCGGTACGGGTGGGTGACGGCGCCTTCATCGCCGGTGGCAGCACCATCACCGAGACGGTGCCGGCCGACGCCCTGGCCATCGGCCGGGGCCGCCAGGTGGTGAAGGAAGGCTGGGCCGCCGCCTTCGCCGCCGCCCAGAAGGCGCGCAAGGCGGCGCAGAAGAAGGGCTGAGCGGGAAAGGGTTAGGCGAGGACGGCCCGACTGGGCGATGGTATGGGGCAAAGGATGGGTGCGGCGCATTAACGACAGGGGGCGTCATGCACAGGACGATGGCGGAACCAGGGTGGCGGGAACTTTATAAACCCAAACTGGTCACGGTGCTGCGCGAGGGGTATGGCCTGCGCGACCTGCGGGCCGACCTGGTGGCCGGCCTGACCGTGGCCATCGTGGCCTTGCCGCTGTCCATGGCCATCGCCATCGCCTCGGGCGTTACCCCGGACCGGGGGCTGTACACCGCCATCGTCGGCGGCTTCCTGGTGTCGCTGCTGGGCGGCAGCCGGTTCCAGATCGGCGGCCCGGCCGGGGCCTTCATCGTGCTGGTCGCCGCGTCGGTGGAGCGGCTGGGGGTGGGGGGCTTGGCGCTGGCCGTGGTCCTGTCCGGCCTGATCCTCATGGCCATCGGCGCCCTGCGCCTGGGCACCTTCATCAAGTACATCCCCTATCCCGTTACCGTGGGCTTCACCGCCGGCATCGCCGTCATCATCGCGGCCAGCCAGGCGCGTGACCTGTTGGGCCTGACGCTGCCGGGCAAGGAGCCGGGGCCGCTTGTGCCCAAGCTGTTGGCCCTGGGGCACGCGCTGCCCACGCTGAACCCCGCCGCCCTGGGGACGGCGGTGGCGACCATCGCCCTGATCGTGCTGCTGCGGCGCTGGCGTCCTCAATGGCCCGTCCTGCTGATCGCGGTGGCGGCGGCCAGCGTGGTCGCGGCGCTTGCCCACCTCCCCGTTGAGACCATCGGCACGCGCTTCGGCGGCATCCCGCGCAGCCTGCCGGCCCCCCATCTGCCGCCCCTGTCCCCGGACCTGGTGTTGGCGGTTCTGCCGGACGCGGTGTCCTTCGCGCTGTTGGGCGCCATCGAAAGCCTGCTGTCCGCCGTGGTGGCCGATGGCATGACCGGCCGGCGCCACCGCGCCAACGCCGAGCTGGTGGCGCAGGGTGTCGCCAACATCGCCAGTGCGCTCTGCGGCGGCATCTGCGTCACCGGCACCATCGCCCGCACGGCCACCAATGTGCGGGCGGGTGCGCGCGGGCCGGTGTCCGGCATGGCGCACGCCGTGTTCCTGGCGCTGTTCATGGCCGTGGCCGCGCCGCTGGCCAGCTATATCCCCCTGCCGGCGCTGGCGGGGGTGCTGGCGATCGTCGCCTGGAACATGGCGGAGAAGCATGCCTTCGGCCTGTTGCTGCGGGCGTCCTGGGGGGATGCCGCGGTGCTGCTCTCCACCTTCCTGCTGACTGTCCTGCGGGACCTGACGCTGGGTATCGTCGTCGGCTTCGCCACCGGGTCGCTGCTGTTCATCCACCGCATGGCCGGGACACTGCGGGTGGAGGGGGCAACCCCCTGGTGGCCCCTGACGTGGCCGATCGCGCCGGCCCGCTGCCGGACCAACCCCAGACGCGCGACGACGACATCCTGGTCTTCCGCCTGTCCGGCGCCTTCTTTTTCGGGGCGGCGGCCGGCGTGTCCGCCCTGTTCGACCGCATCGCCGCCCGGCCGCGGGCTTACGTGTTGGACCTGACGGCGGTGCCGCTGCTGGATTCCACGGCTGTCACCGTCATCGACGGGCTGGCGGCCAAGGCGCGCAAGCAGGGGGCGGTCGTGGCCATCGCCCTGGCCGATCCGGAGGCGCGGCGCCTGCTGCTGACACAGGGCCTGAAGCCGCCGCGGGTTTATGTCGGCCGCACCCTGGACCAGGCGCTGGTCCGCGCCCGCCGTGCCTTGGGCCGGCCGGGGGACCTGCCGGACGCGGACCACGAAGCGGCCTGAGCCCCAGACTTGAATTTCAGCCCGGCATGGGAACGCAGGCTAAGGGCGGACGGTTGTGACCTGGCTTGGCCGGGGGCCTGCCCGCCTACAGGGCGCGCCTACGGGGCCACCCGCATTGCAACGCCCCCGGATCCGGCCTACGTAAGAACCATGCCCCCAGGCGGTTGTTATAAGAGGTTTGCCATGGACACCCCCGTTCGCGCCCCCCACGGGCCCCTCATCCGCACGGCTCAAGCCCTTGGGCTGAAGGACCCCGATCTGCTGCGGGATCAAGCCTATATCGGCGGGTCCTGGGTGGATGCCGACGGCGGCGGTACCATAGATGTCGACAACCCGGCGACGGGGGAGGTCATCGGCACCATTCCCGACATGGGCGCCGCCGAGACGGCGTTGGCCATCAAGGCGGCCAACGCGGCCTGGGCCGGCTGGCGCGCCCGCACCGCCAAGGACCGTGCCGCCGTCATGCGCCGCTGGTTCGAGATGATCATGGCGGCGCAGGAGGATCTGGCCCGCATCATGACGGCGGAGCAGGGCAAGTCCCTGGCCGAATCGCGGGGCGAGGTTGCGTACGGCGCCAGCTTCATCGAATGGTTCGCGGAGGAGGGCAAGCGCGCCTACGGCGACACCATCCCCAGCTTCGCCGGCGACAAGCGCATCGTGGTGGTGAAGGAGCCCATCGGTGTCGCCGCCGCCATCACCCCCTGGAACTTCCCCATCGCCATGATCACGCGCAAGGTGGGGCCGGCCTTGGCCGCCGGCTGCCCCATCGTGGTGCGCCCGTCGGAGGTGACGCCCTACAGCGCCCTGGCGCTGGCCGTGCTGGCGGAGCGGGCGGGCGTGCCGCCGGGGGTGTTCAGCGTTGTCACCGGCCATCCCAGACCCATCGGCGGGGAGATGACGTCCAACCCGCTGGTGCGCAAGCTGTCCTTCACCGGCTCCACGCCGGTGGGCAAGCTGCTGATGAAGCAGAGCGCCGACACGCTGAAGAAGCTGAGCCTGGAGCTGGGCGGCAACGCGCCCTTCATCGTCTTCGACGATGCCGACCTGGACGCGGCGGTGGAGGGGGCCATGGCCTCCAAGTATCGCAACGCCGGCCAGACCTGTGTCTGCGCCAACCGCATCCTGGTGCAGGACGGCGTCTATGAGGCCTTCGCCGCCCGCCTGGCCGAGGCGGTGGGCCGCCTGCGCGTGGGCAACGGCGCGGACAAGGACGTGACCACCGGCCCCCTGATCAACGCCGCCGCGGTGGAGAAGGCGGAGCGCCACATCGCCGACGCGGTGTCCAAGGGCGCGCGCGTCGCCATGGGCGGCCGGCGCCACGCGCTGGGCGGCAATTTCTTCGAGCCCACCCTGCTGCTGGACGCCACGCCGGACATGATCCTGGCGCGGGAGGAAACCTTCGGCCCGGTGGCGCCGCTGTTCCGCTTCAAGGACGAGGCCGAGGCCATCCACATGGCCAACGACACCGAGTTCGGCCTGGCCGCCTATTTCTACAGCCGCGACATCGGCCGCATCTGGCGGGTGGCCGAGGCGCTGGAATACGGCATGGTCGGCATCAACGAGGGCATCATCTCCACCGAGGTGGCGCCCTTCGGCGGCGTGAAGCAGAGCGGCTTGGGCCGCGAGGGCTCCAAGTACGGGATCGAGGATTACCTGGTGGTGAAATACCTGCTGATGGGCGGCCTGAAGGCCTGACGCGGCGGGTGAGGGGCTGAAAGCGACATGAGGTTATTGGGCCCCGACGGGGGCCGCCGCAGGTTTTAGGGTGGCTGAAGCCGCCCTTGAACCGAGGAAGCCAGGCGGCCGGATGGCCGCGCCCGGCGCATGAGGGGGCGTTCGGTCGGTCACGGCCGAACGCCGCACGGAATAGCTGTCATGTTACGGAATTACCGGAAAATCACCCCGCTGATTACCTGGCAGGTGATTTTCCGGTGGCGCTTCCAGGGAATTGTGGTAGTGAAATAACCGCATAATCGATAACGGGCGGATGGCCCTGCCATCCCTGGGAAACCAAGCCAAGGCGCCATCATGGCTGAAGTGCTGCAAGTCAATCCCTTCGATTTCGTCGTTTTCGGCGGTACCGGCGATCTTGCCATGCGCAAGCTCCTGCCCGGCCTCTACTACCGGGAGCGTGACCGGCAGATGACGGACGAGAGCCGCATCATCGCCGTCAGCCGCACCGACCAGACGGTCGAGGATTTCCGGGGCACGGTGTGGGCGGCGCTGCAGCGCCACGTGCCCGCCGCCGACCTGGAGACGGCGGTGTGGGAGCGTTTCTCCGCCCGCTTGGGCTATGTGTCGCTGGACGCGACCAAGCCGGCCGGCTGGGAACCCCTGCAGACCCTGCTGAAGGGGCATGAGGACAAGGCCCGCGTCTGCTACCTCGCGACGGCCCCCAGCCTGTTCGGCGCCATCTGCCGCAACCTGCAATCGGCCGGTCTGGTGACCGACACCTGCCGCGTCGTGCTGGAGAAGCCCATCGGCCATGACGGGAAGTCCGCCAACGCCGTGAACGAGGAAGTGGGCGCCGTCTTCCCCGAGGACCGCATCTACCGCATCGACCATTACCTGGGTAAGGAGTCGGTGCAGAACCTGATGGTCCTGCGCTTCGGCAACGCCCTGTTCGAGCCGCTGTGGAACAGCAGCTGGATCGACCACATCCAGATCACCGTCGCCGAAAGCGTGGGCGTGGAAGGCCGGGCCGAGTACTACGACAAGGCCGGCGCCCTGCGCGACATGGTGCAGAACCACTTCCTGCAGCTGCTGTGCCTGGTGGCGATGGAGCCGCCGGCCCACCTGTCGGGCGACCAGATCCGCAATGAGAAGATCAAGGTGCTGCGGGCCCTGCGCCCCATCACCCAGGCCGACGTGAAGGTCAAGACCGTGCGCGGCCAGTATCGCGCCGGCTCCATCGACGGACAGCCGGTTCCGGGCTACGCCGATGAGCTGACGCGGTCCAGCAACACCGAGACCCTGGTCGCCATCAAGGCCGAGATCGAGAACTGGCGCTGGAGCGGCGTGCCCTTCTACCTGCGCACGGGCAAGCGCCTGCCGGTCCGCTATTCCGAGATCGTCGTCCAGTTCAAGGACGTGCCGCACAGCGTCTTCCCCAAGGGCTCGGGCGAGCTTATGGCCAACCGCTTGGTCATCCGCCTGCAGCCGGATGAGGGCGTGCAGCTGAACATCATGACCAAGGTGCCCGGCCCCGGCGGCCTGCGCCTGCGCTCCGTGCCGCTGAACCTGTCCTATGCCGAGGCGTTCAAGGACCGCTATCCCGAGGCCTACGAGCGTTTGCTGATGGACGTGGTGCGGGGCAACCCGTCGCTGTTCATGCGCCGTGACGAGGTGGATGCCGCCTGGTCGTGGATCGACACCATCCTGGCCGGCTGGGAACAGACGGACATGCGCCCGGATCCATACGCCGCCGGCGGCTGGGGCCCCATCAGCGCCGCCCTGCTGCTGGACCGCGACGGTCGCCGTTGGCACGACCCCGAACTGTAACGGTTCGGCGGAGTTTATTCGACTTCTGCCCCCGGGGCCGGCGCCGCATCGCCGGTTCCGCCGGCGCCCCCACGTTCATGGCTCATCAGCCAGGGAGGACCCCATGGCGCTCAACGACACCCTGCGGCGGGTTACCGACCGCGTCATCCAGCGCAGCGCGGACAGCCGCGCCCGTTATCTGAAGCGCCTGGACGCCCAGAAAGGCCAGAGCCCGCGGCGCGGCGCGCTGGGCTGCGGCAACCTGGCCCACGGCTTCGCCGGGTGCGCCGCCGACGACAAGGCCGCGCTGGCCGGCAACGCCAAGTCCAACATCGCCATCGTGTCGGCTTACAACGACATGCTGTCGGCCCACCAGCCGTTCGAGCGCTTCCCCGCCATCATCAAGAAGGCGGCGCACGACGCGGGCGTGGTGGCCCAGTTCGCCGGCGGCGTCCCCGCCATGTGCGACGGCGTGACCCAGGGCCGCGACGGCATGGAGCTGTCGCTGTTCTCCCGGGACGTCATCGCCCAGGCCACGGCCATCGCCCTGTCGCACGACATGTTCGACGCGGCGCTGTACCTGGGCATTTGCGACAAGATCGTCCCCGGCCTGCTGATCGGCGCCCTGTCCTTCGGCCATCTGCCGGCCATCTTTGTGCCGGGCGGCCCCATGCCGTCGGGCCTGTCCAATCCGGAGAAGGCGCGCATCCGCCAGCTGTACGCGGAGGGCAAGGCCACCCGCGACGACCTGCTGGAGGCGGAGTCCAAGTCCTACCACTCCCCGGGCACCTGCACCTTCTACGGCACGGCCAACTCCAACCAGATGCTGATGGAGATCATGGGCCTGCACCTGCCGGGCTCCTCCTTCATCAACCCGAACACCGAGCTGCGCGACGCCCTGACCGTGGCCGCCACCCAGCGCGTGGCCCAGCTGACGACGCAGGCGGGCAACTACACGCCCATCGGCCGCCTGGTGGATGAGCGCAGCATCGTCAACGCCATCGTGGGCCTGCTGGCCACGGGCGGATCGACGAACCACACCCTGCACTTGGTGGCCATCGCGCGCGCCGCCGGCATCCACATCGACTGGCAGGACTTCAGCGACCTGTCGGGCGCGGTCCCGTTGCTGGCGCGGGTCTACCCCAACGGCGTCTCGGACGTGAACCACTTCCATGCTGCCGGCGGCCTGCAGTTCCTGATCGCCAGCCTGCTGGATGCCGGCCTGCTGCACGGTGATGTCACCACCGTGGTGGACGGCACCGAGCAGGGCAGCGGCCTGGATGCCTATCGCCATGAGGCCTGGCTGAAGGATGGCAAGGCCGCCTGGCGGGCCGGCACGCCCACCAGCGCCGACACCAGCATCCTGCGCCCGGCCACCGACCCGTTCGATCCGTCGGGCGGCATACGCCTGCTGACCGGCAACGCCGGCCGCGCCATCATCAAGGTGTCGGCCGTGAAGCCGCAGCACCGCGTCGTCGAGGCGCCGGCCATCGTCTTCGAAAGCCAGGACGAGATGCTGGCCGCCTTCAAGCGCGGCGAGCTGGAGCGCGACTTCATCGCCGTCGTCCGTTTCCAGGGCCCCGCCGCCAACGGCATGCCGGAACTGCACAAGCTGACGCCGCCCCTGGGCGTGCTGCAGGACAAGGGCTTCAAGGTGGCGCTGGTCACCGACGGCCGCATGTCCGGCGCCTCGGGCAAGGTGCCCGCCGCCATCCACCTGACGCCGGAGGCGCTGAAGGGCGGCTCGCTGGCCCGCATCCAGACGGGCGACGTGGTCCGCCTGGATGGCGAGGCCGGCACGCTGGACATCCTGGTGGACGCGGCCGAGTTCGCCGCCCGCCCGGCCGTCACACCCGACCTGTCCGCCAACACCTGGGGCACCGGCCGCAACCTGTTCGGGGCCATGCGCGCCCATGTGACCGGCGCCGAGGACGGCGCCCATAGCTTCGGAGAGGATTTCGCATGAGTTCGCAGAGCAAGTTGGGCGTGGGCGAAATCCTGGCCCTGGGACCTGTCGTCCCGGTCCTGATCATCGAGAAGGTCGAGGACGCCCTGCCGCTGGCCGAGGCCCTGGTCGAGGGTGGTGTGCGGGTGCTGGAAGTCACCTTGCGCACCGAGGCCGCCCTGGCCGCCATCGAGACAATCGCCGCCAAGGTGCCCGACGCCGTGGTCGGCGCCGGCACGGTGGTGACGCCGGACCAGGTGGGCCGCGTGCGCGACGCCGGGTCGCAGTTCATCGTCAGCCCCGGCTGCTACCCCGCCCTGCTGGACGAGGTGCTGGCCCAGGGTGTGCCCTTCCTGCCCGGCACCGCCACCCCGTCCGAGGTGATGGCGCTGCAGGCCCGGGGCCTGCGCCATGTGAAGCTGTTCCCGGCCGAGGCCGTGGGCGGCCTGAAGCTGATCAAGTCGCTGGCCTCGCCCCTGCCGGGCGTCACCTTCTGCCCCACGGGCGGCATCACCGTGAAGACGGCGCCCGATTACCTGGCCCAGCCCAACGTCGCCTGCGTCGGCGGCTCGTGGCTGACGCCGGCGAACCTGGTGGCGGCCAAGGATTGGGCCGGCATCACCAAGCTGGCGCGGGAAGCGGCGGCCCTGCGGGGCTGAGCCAACGCTTTCGTTTTTCCTGTGATCGCCCGGCCTTGTGGCCGGGCGATTGTCGTTTGAGGATTATGATACCCCGGTACGAGAGGTGGACTCGTGCCGCGGTAGCCCGCGCCTGCGGGCGCCGGAGCGAGTACCGCGGGGCGCAGCGAGGAAGCCAAGGGCGCGAATGCGCCCGCCGGCGCCTGAGGGGCACTTTGGGAGGTCACGACCAAATGCCTGCGCGTATGACGCCCAATTCCTAAATTTTCATGACAGATGGCAGGGTTCACGGTCGACGCGCATCTAATGGCCGAGGGTTGGATGGGCGGATCGATGTTGAAATCAGCAAAGCGGATAACGGACGAGCGGGCGCATTGGCTGGCCGTCAACGTCGTCCCGCATGAACCGGCGTTGCGGTCGTGGTTGAAGCGCAAGGCGTCGCTGCAGTTCGACGTCGATGACGTGGTGCAGGAGACCTATGCCATCCTAGCCACCAAGGCCTCCGTGGACACCATCAACGACCCCAAGACCTACGCGTTCCAGGTGGCCTATTCCGTCATCCTGCAGCAACTGCGCCATTCCCGCGTGGTGCCCATCACCGCCGTGGCCGACATCGGCACCCTGGAGACGGTGATGGATGAGCCGTCGCCGGAGGACACGGTGCTGGCCCGGTTCGAACTGGAGCAGGTGCAGCGCGCCATCGAGGCCTTGCCGCGCAAGACCCGGACGGCCTTCGTCATGCGCCGGGTGGAAGGCCTGTCGCAGCAGGAGATCGCGCGCCGGATGAATCTGTCCGAACACACCATCCAGAAGCACGTGGCCCGGGGCATCAAGCTGCTGCTGGCCCAGTTCGGACGCGATGGGTCGGATGGGGCGGCGAAGTCGTCGGCGGATAAGAAGAAGACAGGGTTGGAAGAGCGTGATCACGCACAGGCCAAGCGCAAGGTCCATTGATGAGGCGGCGGCCCACTGGGTCGCCCGCCTGGACGCCGGCGCGCTGACCCCGGCGGAAGAGACCGAACTGACGGAGTGGCTGGACAGCGACACCCGCTGCGTCGGGGCGATGGCGCGCGCCCAGGCCTATTTCGTCAGCCCGCGCATGGAACTGGCCATGCGCATCCTGCGCCGGCCCCCGGCACCGTCCGTGGCCCAGTGGGGCACCCTGCCGCGCCGCGCCGTGCTGATGGGTGCCGCCGCCTCCGTCCTGGGTGCCGCCGTGCTCATCCGCCGCCCGGCGCCGGCCGCCGGCCGCCGCTACGCCTCCGAGGTGGGGGAGGTGCGGCGCATCCCCTTGCCCGACGGGTCCAAGATCACCCTGAACACCGACAGCGTGCTGGAGGTCGACTACCGCGAGGACAGCCGCACCGTCCGCCTGCTGAAGGGTGAGGCCTATTTCGAGGTGGCCAAGAACCCTGACCGGCCCTTCATCGTCCAGGGCCCCAAGGCCCAGGCGCGGGCCGTCGGCACCGCCTATGCCGTGCGGCTGGAGGATGACAAGGGCGGCATGCGCGTGCAGGTGGCGTCCGGCAGGGTGGCGGTGGAACTGCCGCCGCCGGCCGCACCCGCCACGGCGTGGCAGGCGCTGGAACGGCTGTGGACGCCATCGGCCGGCGCCATCAACGGCACCCACGTCACCGCCAACCAGGAGGCGGAGGTGCGCGTCGGCCTGAACGCCGCCGGCGTGGAGGAGGTGCAGGTCTCCCTCCGCGACGTGGCGCCCGGCGCCCTGGGCCGCAGCCTGATGTGGCGCGAGGGCTTGCTGTCCTTCGAGGGCGTGACCCTGGCGGAGGCGGCGGCCGAGTTCGCCCGCTATTCCGTCCAGAAGATCGTGGTGAAGGGGGCGGCGCACGAGCGCATCTCCGGTCTGTTCGCCGCCACCGATCCGGCCGGCTTCGCCCGCGCCATCGCCCAGGGCTTGCGTATCAAGAGCAGGCGGGAGGGGGACGTCATCACCCTTTATAAATAAAGCTTGTGTGGATGAACGGCCGTGACGCGAAGTCGAAATGCTTGCGTCACTCAAATTAAATAATGAGAGCGCCAAAATATAAAAGTTTCATTACGGATGGCTTGGTTGGCTCCCCAAAATAATCTAAGGGGCGTGAGGGCGATGAACGCCCCGCGATTGGCAGTCAGACACTGATATTGCTGGGGGAGTCAGTGAAAATGTTTAAGTCTTTGCGCCCGATGCTGCTGTGCGGCGCGGCGTCCGCCGTCATCGCGTTCAGCGCGCCCGCCACGGCCCAGACGCGCAGCTTCGACCTGCCGGTCCAGCCGGCCGTCAGCGCCATCCCGGCCTTCGCCAAGCAGGCCGGCATCCAGATCGTGGCGCCGGCGGGCCAGTTGGACGGCATCAGCACCCAGGCCATCCATGGCGAGCTGGATCGCAAGAAGGCCTTGGCCACCCTGTTGCAGGGCACACCCCTGGTGGTGTCGTCCGACGACGGCGCCGTGGTGGTGCTGCAGATGGGGACACCCGCCAAGGCCTCCGCCGCGGCACCCCGGCCGCAGGCGCGCGCGAACGACGATCCGCTGGAAGAGGTGGTGGTGACCAGCTTCCGCGAAAGCCTGGCGCAGGCCAAGGCGCTGAAGCGCGAGGCCGTCGGATCGGAGGAGGTGATCGTCGCGGAAGACATCGCCGCGTTTCCCGACCTGAACCTGGCGGAATCGCTTCAGCGCGTGCCCGGTGTCACCATCAACCGCGATTCCGGCGAAGGCCGGCAGATCACCTTGCGCGGCCTGGGTCCGGACTTCACCCGCACGCAGCTGAACGGCATGGAAGTGCTGGGCAACACCGCCTCGGGCATGGACAATCGCGGCGCCGTCAGCCGCACCCGCAGCTTCGACTACAGCCTGTTCGCCTCCGAACTGTTCGACCGCGTGACGGTCGAGAAGTCCTACGCCGCCGAACAGGATGAGGGCGGCATCGGAGGCACGGTGGGCCTCAGCACCGCCAAGCCCTTCGATTACGATGGCTTCAAGGCCGTGTTCTCGGCCAAGGGCCAGAACAACAGCAACACCGACAGCGTGACGCCGCGCATGGTGGGCCTGCTCTCCAACCGCTGGGGCGATTTCGGCGCCCTGGTGTCGGTGGCCTACAGCACCAATGACAGCAACGAATACGGCTACCGCAACTGGGGCTGGAGCCAGATCAAGGTGAACCCGGCCAACATCGGCCCGGGCGTCAGCGCCGCCGACGCCGCCAAGATGGCGTCCGGCACCATCTACGCGCCCCAGGCCGACACCTATTCCACCTGGTTCGACCATCGCACCCGCCTGGGCAGCACGCTCGCCCTGCAGTACGAACCGGAGAACGGCCTGAAGCTGGGCTTCGACGCCCTGTACAGCCGCCTGACCAACGACCGCAAGGACTACGCCATGGCGGCGGGCGGCAGCAACGCCCTGACAGGCAACGTTTCCGGCACGCAGGTGCTGCAGTCGGCCGTCATCCAGGGCAACACCCTGGTGGCCGCCAACTACACCGGCGTGGACATGCGCAACGAGTACAACACCGAAAGCGACAGCACCGACTTCTACCAGACGGTGCTGCACGGGTCCGACCAGATCACGGACCGGCTGCTGGTCAAGGGTATGGTGGGCTACTCCCGCTCCGATTATGAGCTGCCCTACTTCGACAAAGTGTTCCTGCAGGCGAAGAACCAGGGCATAGGCTTCGACGACCGCACCACCATGCCGGTCAACACCTACAGCTTCAACACCACCGACCCGTCGCTGTGGAACCTGATGCGCCTGGACACCCAGGCCAACAAGATCATCAATTCCTACAAGAACGCCAAGCTGGACTTCGAATACGCGCTGACCGACAGCTCCACCATCAAGACCGGCTTCGAATACAAGCGCTTCGAGGATGAGGGCGCGCAGTACAACAACAAGGTATTCTACAACGTCCCGGCGGACAGGGCGATCCCGGCCAGCACCAAGTACACGGTGCCCTACGACACCCTGGTGCCCTATATCGTCGGCGACGTGGACGCCATCTACAAGCTGATCGGGCAGACGCGGGACATCGAAAACGCCAAGTTCCTGTCGCCGGGCTCGGACTACCACGTCACGGAAGACACCAAGGGCGGCTACATCCAGTACGACCTGGACACGGACGTCATGGAGCGGCGGCTGAAGGCCAATGTCGGCCTGCGTTACTACTCCACCGACCTGACCTCCGCCGGCTCGGTCAATTCCGGCGGGGTGCTGAAGCCGGTGACGGTGCCGCACACCTACAGCGGCGTGCTGCCGGCCGCCAACCTGGCCTATTTCGTGGAGCCCGACCTAGTGGCGCGCCTCAGCGCCAACCGCAACATCAGCCGCCCGGCCCTGTCCGACCTGCAAGCCGCCGGCACCATCACCACCGCGCCCTTCGGCGGCAGCCTGACCATCGGCAATCCCGACCTGAAGCCCTTCACGGCGGACGCGGTGGAAGGTTCGCTGGAGTACTACGACGGCAAGGTCGGCTTCGTGTCCATCGGCGCCTTTTACAAGAAGCTGAACTCCTTCATCAGCGCCACCACGGTGACGGAGCCGTATTCCGCCACCGGCTATCCGCTGTCGTTCCTGCTGCCGGGGCAGACCGGCGCCACGCCCTACAACGTGTCCCAGCCGGTGAACGTCTCCGGCGCCAGCATCAAGGGCGTGGAGGTGGCGGTGCAGCGCGACTTCGACTTCCTGCCCGCCCCCTTCAACCACCTGGGCATGGTCGCCAACGGCACCTTCGCCGACGGCAGCTCCCCCGCCATCATCAACGGCAAGTCCTACGACCTGCCGCTGGTCAACCTGTCGCGCTTCTCGGCCAACGCCACGCTGTACTACGAAACCGAGACCTGGGGCGTGCGCATCTCCGAGGCCTACCGCAGCCAGTACCTGGACAGCATCGGCGGCAACGGCAACGTGGGCGAGGCGTATGAGCCGACCAACAACGTCGACTTCTCCGCCCACTACAACGTCACCCCGCACATCAAGGTGACGCTGGAGGGCCTGAACCTGACCGATGAGCACATCGTGCAGTTCACCGACCTGACCGCGCATCGCATCGAGGTCAACACCTCCAGCGGTCGCACCTTCCTGTGGGGCGTGACCTGCGAGTTCTAAAGTTTCAAAACCAGTAAGGCGGTTGGGTTTCCGAGGGGCGTCGGCGGGTAACCGCCGGCGCCTTTTTTGCGCGGCATCGGAGCACTTGCCCAGGGTACCGGCGCCCGGCACAGTGCGGGCATGACCGACCACCCGTCCCCCCTGCACCTGACGCTCGACGACGACGGCATCGCCTATGCGACGCTGGACGCGCCCAGCCGCACCAACCTGCTGGACGATGCCCTGATCGCGGCGCTGGACGAATTGGCCGCCATCCTGGAGGACCGGGAGGAGGTGCGCGGCCTGGTCATCGCCTCGGCCAAGGGGCATTTCCTGCTGGGGCGGGAACCGCTGGGCCTGCTGGCCCTGGCCGACGCGGCCCCTGGCCTGTCGGACGACGCGCTGCTGGCCGCCATCGCCCCCTATGGCGACGCGCTGCGCCGGCTGGAAGGAACGGCCAAGCCCATCGCGGCGGCGCTCAGCGGCTCCGCCCTGGGGCCGGGATTGGAACTGGCGCTGGCCTGCGGCTACCGCGTGTCTACCGACCATCCCGCCGCGCAATTCGGCTTTCCCGACCAGCGCCTGGGCCTGATGCCCATGGCCGGCGGCACCCAGCGCCTGCCCCGCCTGCTGGGCTGGGTGGGGGCGCACGATTTGCTGTCGGGCGGCCATATGGTGACGGCGCCGGCGGCGCTGGAGCTGAAGCTGGTGAATGAGGTGGTGCCGGCCAGCCACGTGCGCAGCGCCGCCCGGGCCTGGGTGCGCGGCCGTCTGGGCAACACGGCGGAAGCGCCCTTCATCGTCGGGCAGAAGCGCCGGCCCATCGCCGTGGCCTCCGCCACCGCCGCCATCGAGACGGCGATTAGCCAGGGCCTGGGCCTGTCGCTGGACGAGGGCCTGGCCCTGGAACGGGCGCTGGCCGCCGGCCTGCTGCGGCGGGGGGAGGTGGCGGCCCTGGTCCGCACCCTGGTGGTGGCGAAGGGGGAGGCGGACAAGGCCGCCTGGCGGCCGGCCCTGCCGGCGGCGGAATTGTCGCGCGTGGCCGTGCTGGGCCGGGGGCCGGCGGCTGACGCCGTGGCCCTGGCCGCCCGCCGCGCCGGATTGGACGTGCATGCCGTGGCCGACGCCGAAGGCTTGGATGACCTGGCGCCCGCCAAGCTGGGCGGCCGCAAGATCGAGATCCTGTTCGATGCCAGCCGGGAAGATGGGACGGCCAAGCGCGCCCTGCTGGCCAAGGCCGAGGCGGTGTTGGGCGAGGACGCCTTGCTGGTGCTGACGGGGCCGCGCCTGCGCGTGGGCGCGGTGGCGCAGGGCCTGGCCTGGCCAGACCGGCTGGTGGGCCTGTATCTGCCCGCCGATGGTGGGGTGGCGGAGGTGGTGGCGGGCCCTGCGACCTCGGCGCCCGCCCTGTCCATCGCGGTGGATGCCGCGCGGCGCCTGGGCCGCACGCCCTTCCGGGTGGAGGATGGCGAGGGCCGCTTCCTGGCCCGGCTGACCGCCGCCTATTTCCGCGCCGCGCTGGATTTGGGGCCCACTGTGGGCGCCGCCGACACCGACGCCGCCGCCCGCGCCGCCGGCTTGGCCGAAGGCCCCTGGGCCCTGGCCCGCCGGCTGGGCTACGCCGCCGTGACCGACCTAGTGGGGGAGGAGGGGGCCGTGGCCGTCCTGGCGGCCCTGAAGCGTCCGCCGGACGACCCCGCGCCCGCCGATGCCGGCCCGCGCATGATGGCGGCCGTGCGCACCGCCATGGTGACGGCCCTGGCCGAGGGCCTGGTGAACGACGCCGTCGCCGCCGACCTGATGGCCGTGCTGGGCTTCGGCTGGCCCACCGCCAGCGGCGGACCCTTGGGCAGCTTCGCGCGGCGTTAAAATGCGCCCTTAGACGCCGAAAACAAGAAGGGCCGGGCGCACGCGTCGCCCGGCCCTCTTTATCGCGCCTGGCGCCGAATTCAGGCGGCGCGGCGGCGGCTGTAGCCGAAGTAGACGAAGAAGCCGATGACCATCCAGATGACCAGACGCAGCCAGGTATCGCCCGGCAGGCCGTACATCAGGTAGCCGCAGACCAGCACGCCCAGGGGACAGACCAGCCAGAATAGCGGCGTCTTGAACGGACGCTCCATATGGGGCTGGGTGATGCGCAGCACCAGGACGCAGGCGCAGACGATGGCGAAGGCCAGCAGCGTGCCGATGGAAACCAGCTCACCCAGGATGTCGATGGGAAACAGGCCGGCCAGCAGGGCGGCCAGGACGCCGGTGACGACGGTGGCCACGTGGGGCGTGCGGTAGGTGGGGTGCACCTTGCTCAGCACCGGCGGCAGCAGCTTGTCGCGCGACATGGCGTACAGCACGCGGCTCTGGCCCAGCATCATGACCAGCATGACGGTGGTCAGGCCGGCGACGGCGCCGATATCCACCGGCAGGGCCAGCCAGTGCAGTTGCCGCACCGCCTCGATGGCGACCACCACCGGGTGGGGCACGTTCAGCTCGGTGTATGAAACCAGGCCGGTCAGCACCAGCGACATGAGGATGTACAGCACGGTGCAGAACACCAGCGAGCCCAGGATGCCGATGGGCATGTCGCGCTGCGGCCGCACCGCTTCCTGCGCGGTGGTGGAAACGGCGTCGAAGCCGATATAGGCGAAGAAGATGACGCCGGCGCCGCGCAGCACGCCACCCCAGCCGTAGTGGGAGCCCTTGTCGTCCACCACCTCGGCCGGGATCAGGGGCGACCAGTGGGCCGGCACCACGTAGAACAGGCCGAAGCCGATGACCAGGAACACCACCAGCAGCTTCAGCAGCACGATGATGCCGTTCACGCGGGCGGAATTGCGGATGCCGACGTAGAGCAGCAGGGTGATGAGGCCGACCATCAGCACGGCCGGCAGGTTCAGCACGGCGCCCGTGGTCTGGAAGTGGAATCCGTCCTTCACCGTCAGCGGGGCCGAGGTCAGGGCGGCCGGGATGACGATGCCCACCTGTTTCAGCAGGTTGACGAAATAACCCGACCAGCCCACGGCCACGGTGCCCGAGGCGAACAGGTATTCCAGCGCCAGGTCCCAGCCGATGATCCACGCCAGGAACTGGCCCACGGTGACGTAGGCGTAGGTGTAGGCACTGCCGGCCACGGGCACCATGGCCGAGAATTCGGCATAGCACAGGCCGGCGAACAGGCAGGCGGTGGCCGCCAGCACGAAGGACAGGACGATGCCGGGGCCGGCGTACTGGGCGGCGGCGGAGCCCGTCAGGACGAAGATGCCGGCACCGATGATGGCGCCGATGCCCAGCGCGGTCAGGTTCCAGGCGCTCAGGCTGCGTGCCAGGGTCGGGCGGCTTTCATCGCCGTCACCGTCGGCGCTGGCCTCCTCGATAGTCTTTTTCGTCCAAAGGCTCAAAACCACCTCTCCCGTCAATTCCCAACCGGCCGGCGGGCGCTTGGGCGCCCAGGCACGACCGGCACGATGTGCCCCGCGTATTGCTTGGATGTCGATGTACCCGCTGTCGGGGGCGCTGTCACCTTAAACGGCGACCAAAAATGTTGATGGGCTAAGCTTTTCCGGAAGCGGCCCCCCGGCGACAGATTTATGCGCGTTGCCGGGGCGGGCGGACAGCAACGCCATGGCCTGTCCTGGTGGCCTAGTCATTTCGTGCGCATCGGCGCGCCATCTGTATGGATTCGGTTCCGAAACGATTTCGTCGAATTGACATTCGAGGCCCCGCCGCCGGAAGATCAACCCATGCCTGTATCGGTCCGCGCCCTTGTCCGGTGGTTGCCGTCCCGCGCCGCTCGCCCGTCGAGTCCGCCGCGGATGGGGCACACCCCTGACCCTATGCGGATGCGCGCCTTATAGGTTTGGGAAGGCCTGGGTCCGCCTGATACCATCCCTGGTGCCGGACGGTGTTCCGGGCCCCGCCTTCTGGAGTTTCCCCGCCTTGCGTGCCGACGCGCCCAATCCTTGGAAAAAGCAGCCCGACAAGGGCCAGCTTTACACCCGCATCATCGGGGACATCCGCCAGCTGGAGCAGTCGGTGGCGGCGCTGCAGCGCACCTGCCAGATGGTGGCGCAGACCAAGGAGCTGAACGCCTTCCGCAAGCTGTGGGTGGAGGTGGGGGACACCCTGTCCTTCATCACCGTGCTGGCCTCGCGCGGCGAAAGCCTGGATGAAAGCAAGCGGCCGGCCACCCTGATCCGCCTGTCGCAGCTGCGCCAGACGGTGATGGAACTGCATGTCCGCTCGGTCGAGCCGGTGTTGCAAGCGATGGTGGACAAGGCGGAGCCCATGGGCCTGGGCACCGGCTACGTCATGGAAAAGTGGGTCACCCACATGGACGTGACGGCGCAGGAGGTGGCGCAGGCCATGGCCGACCTGGAACGCCTGCACGTCGATATCCGCCACGCCGCCGAATTGGCCGAGACCGTTCCGGCGGGGGAGGCGGCGGCCCCTTTGCTGAAACTGGACGCGGTCGAGGCCTCGTATGAGGCGGCCATGGCCGGCTATGGCCGCCTGACGGGCGCCGTGGCCCGGTCCCGCGCGCTGGCCCAGATCATCGTGCAGTCGGCCCCCGCCCTGCGCGACTTCACCAATGACCGCCAGGAACAGACGGTCAGGGCCTACCTGCGCGGTCCCGGTGACGCCGGCGCCCTGCCGGCGCCCACCGGCGGGCCCGCATCCGGCACGCTGTACCTGACCCGCAAGGAAGGAAAGCTGTACGTCGATCCGGAGCTGTCGTCGGACGCGGTGAAGTCCCTGCGCGGCGGCGGCTTCATGGAAGATCTGGCCAAGCGTATCGACCTGCCGCGCCACAAGCTGACCACCCTGCTGGCCGGCCGGGATGGCATCAATTTCACCTTCCTGTCCAAACTCAAGACGGGGGTGGAGGGGGTGACCGGCACCAATGGTGTGAAGGTCGAGGTTCTGCAGACCTGAGGTCTTCCGGTTCGGGCGCCCGCATCCCCCATTGCCATCGCCGTTAAGGTCTGCCCCTATTCCGGGGTAGATCGAGGTCCCGATGGCAAAACCCGCGAACGTTCCGTTCCCCACCCCTGACACCGAATCCCGGGCTGGCCCCTTGGCTGGACCCCTGGCCGGTGTGGACAACCCGCTGGCGCTGGACCGGCAGCTGTGCTTCGCCCTCTACCAGGCGACCAACCGCATCACCCGCGCCTACCGCCCCCTGCTGGACGCGCTGGGCCTGACCTATCCGCAATACCTGGCGCTGATGGTGCTGTGGGAGGGGGCGCCCCTGACGGTGGGCGACCTGGGGAGCCGCCTGGACCTCGACTCCGGCACCCTGACGCCCCTGCTGAAGCGCATGGAGGCGGCGGGCCTGGTGGCGCGGCGGCGCGACCTGGCGGACGAGCGCCGCGTGCTGGTCGACCTGACCCCCGCCGCCTGGACGCTGCGTGACAAGGCGCTGGCCATTCCCGGCGCCATGCTGTGCCGTTTCCCCGTGCCGCTGGATGAGGTGGCGGACCTGCGCGACCGCCTGCGCCAGCTGGCGGCGGCGTTGGGCGAGGGCTGAGCGCTTTACTTCGCCGGCACCAGCTTGATCTCGAACAGCTTGGGCCAGCGCTTGCCGGTCACGAACAGCCGGTCGCCCTTGGCATCATAGGCGATGCCGTTCAGCACGTTGTCGATGTTCTGCGTCCGGCCCGACAGCGCTTCCAGCGGCGTCAGGTCGATCCAGCCGGTGACGGCGCCGGTGGCGGGGTTGATGCGGGCGATCAGGTTGGTCTGCCAGATGTTGGCCAGGATCTCGCCCTTCACGAACTCCAGCTCATTCAGGTTGCGGATGGGATAGCCGTTGTCGGTGACGGTGATGCGCCCCGTCTCGGCCAGCGTCTCCGGATCCAGGAAGCGCAGCTCCGGCGTGCCGTCGCTCATGATCAGGCGATGGCCGTCCTGGGTCAGGGCCCAGCCTTCGCCGCGATAGTGGAATTCCCGCCGCGCCTTGAAATCTCCCAGGCCATAGACGAAGCCGACCTCGGTGCGGTAGGTCAGCTGCACCAGCCGGTCCTTCCAATTGACGATGCCCTCGCCGAAATACCGGGGGTCCAGCTCCCGGCTCTGCAGCACTGCGCCGGTCGCCAGATCCACTTTGCGGATGGTGGAGTGCTGCTCCAGCCCCGTGCTCTCGTACAGGAACCCGTCCAGGTAGAAGAGGCCCTCGGTGAAGGCCTGGGGGTCGTGCGGGTAGGTGTGCACCACTTCCACGCCGTATTTGCGGGGCGCCTCCTGGGCGTGCGCGGCAAGTGGCAGGACGGCCAGGGCGAGGCCCAGCAGCAGGGCGCGGACAGGGGGCAGGGGCATGGGGCTCGGGCTCAAGCGGCGGACGGGAAAGCTTTATACGTGGTTGGGGCCCCGGGCAGGGGCGGTCACGGCGTCGCGGGCTCGCCGGATTGGGTCGACTCGGCCAGGGGATCCGGCGGCTCTTCCGACGCCGCCTCGCCCTCGACCGGCGTCTCGGGCTTCAGGCCCTGGCCCGTGACCTCGATGCCCCATTCCTCAACCAGCGCCTGGCGCTGTTCGTCCAGTTCCCGGATCTTGGCTTGGTCGCGGGCCACGGCCCAGCCGGCGACCAGGGGCGGGATACCGAAGTAAAGCAGCCAGCCCACGCCGGCGGCGGAATACATGACCAGCCAGGTCACCGGCTGCACCAGCAGGCCCGCGGCATAGTCCATGGTGTGGCCATGCTGCCAAAGCTGGATGCAGAAGGGCATGACGCCGCATAGGTTCAGGCCGCCCACCGTCACGGCCGCCGGCTTGTCCGGATCGCGGTCGACGATCCAGGCCACCAGGGTCGGCACCATGCCGATGACGGTCAGCACCGAGGTGGGCATGACCAGCGCGCCCAGGGGCAGCAGCAGCACGGCGGCGGCCAGCAGGCCGCCATAGCTGCGGCGACGGGGGGATGAGGCGCTGTTCATCACACCACCCTGGCTCACTTCACGCTCGCCATCAAGGTGACGATCAAGGCCAAGCCGGCGAGGGAGATGCCGCTGGCCACCATAGCGGCCACCCGCTTGCCCCGCGTCACCGCCACTTCGCTGCGGTCGCCCAGCGATTCCTCGATCTTGTTGATGCGGGCCGTCAGGCTCTCATGCCGGCGCATGGCGTCCAGGAAGCCATGATGGTCCTGGGTCAGGGCCTTGGGGTCGTCGACGATGCTGAGCAAGGCGTCCAGCACGCCTTCGCGCGCCGCCTTCTGCGCCGCCATCCGCACTTCCTCCCGCTTTTTCAGGTTGCGGAAGCGCTTGAACGACGGGTCCAGGATGCTGGTCATCCACAGGGCCAGGCCCGGCACCTTGGGCGGACCCGCCCGGCGCTGGGTGTCGGCCAGGATGGCCAGCACGCCCACCGGCCGCCGCGCCGTTTCCGCCGCCAGCGTGGCCAGCAGGCGCTCGTTCAGCTTGGGATTGCGGGTGGCGATGAAGGCGGCGACATGGCGGTCCATGGGGTCGCGGCCCGGCCCGGCGCCGGCGCCGGCCGCGTCCAGCGCCGCCATCAGGTCGCCCAGCGTCAGGGGGTAATGGTCGGCCACCGCCGGGCTGAGGCAGGGCGCCACCGGGCTCAGTCCATAGAGCGCGCGTTCGATGCCGAATCCGGGGCTGGTGTTCTCCAGCACGGCGCGCACGGCGTCGAACTGCTGGATCATCAGCACCTGCTCGGCCTTGTATTCGGCCTGCACGCTGATCCAGAAGGCCGGCAGCTGGCCCACGATCATCTCGGCCAGGGCCTGCCCGCCCTCGCCGGTGGCCAGCGCCTCGGCCAGGGCGGTGCCGAAGCCGTCGGGCATGATGGCGCGGCCTTTGTAGCGCAGGGGGCCGGGGGGATCGAGGGCGGTGCAGACGCGCGCCACCAGCCGCTCCTCCACGTTCGACGCGCGGCCACCGGCCGTGGCGCTGCGCACGGCGTTGGCCACCGCCTCCGCCCGGGGCTCATCATTCAGCGAGCGGCGCAGCCAGCGGTCCAGCTCCCCCCGCTCGATCACCTGGGCGGCGGCGATGGGCGCCTTGGAAAAGGCCCAGGCGGCCCCACGCACGTGCCAGATCTCCCGGCCCTGGAACTCCATGGGCCGGGGGGCACGCTTGGGCAGCTGCGCCTGCTTGGGGCTCAGGCGCCGGCCCTGCATCCACATGTCCAGGTCGTTCAGGGTCCAGCGCTGCCGGGCGTCATCGGTGATGAGGCCGCGCAGCGGTTCCACCAGCGACTGGGGAATGCGCGTGCCGCTGGTCAGGGCCGAATAGGTGCCCTTGTCCATGCGGGCCTGCAGCAGCGTCTGCTCATCCAGCCCCCGGCCCGGTGTGCGCCCCAGGTAGAGGGACAGCAGGGTGACCCCCAGGGCGTAGAGGTCGTCGGCGATGGTGCCGTTGCCCCGGCCGGCGCGGTCGGCCAGGGCGCGGTCCAGCGGCTCGTACACCAGGGGCTGGGCATAGCCGGGCGGCAGGCTGACGCAGTCGCCCAGCACCACGGCCGCGGCGGCGGATTCGCGGATGAACAGGTTGGTGGGGTTGAGCGCGCCGCAGCTGAGGCTGCGCTGGGCGATGTCGCGCAGCACGGCGGTCAGCTGCGGCAGCACGACCCGCACCAGGGCGTCGTCGGCGATGCCCTCGATGACATCGTCCAGCCGTTCCATGATGCGGCGGCCGGAGGGACGCTCGAAGATGCAGACGAAGCGGCGCCGGTGCTCTGGCGACCAGTCGACCACCCCCCAGTCCATGAGGTGCAGCAGGTTGTTGTTCTCGATGGCGCGGAAGCTGCTCATCGCCTCGATGCGGGGCGGCACCGGCTGTTCGCAGACGATGGCGAACAGCTCTGTCTTCTTCTCGCGCATGCGGTGGGCCAGGTAGGCGCGGCCGCCTGGCGTGTCGAACGCGGGCAGCGGCGCGCTGGGCTGGATCTCCGCCCGGCCACCCAGGTCGACGGGGCCCAGGTCGGGAACCGGGAACTCTCTGTCTGCCGCCGCCATGATACCCCGTCCGGCCGGCGCCCCGCCGGCCCTCGCGCCCCGGCCGCGTACACGGCCCCGTGCTGGCGATCATGCCCGATCCGCACGGGCGGGAACAAGACGGCCGGCCGGAATAGACAATCGGATCAAGGTGATTGGCTGAACGGTTGCGGAAATCTAGGCGGAATGGCAATCCAGGGTGTGGGGCCGCCGTCACGCCAGGGCTTCGAGGCCAGTGTACGGAAGATTGCGGTGGATCAACCCCCATGCCCGCCGCCTGGCGCATGATGCCTGGTTCGTATCGTCTGGAGGCAACATCATTGCGCCAGCGAATCGTGACCCAGCGAATCGTGACATTGATTTCGGGCCGCGGACGCGCAGAATCGGGGCCTTACTGATCAGGATGCCTATCCCATGTTGTTTCCAGGCGATGAGTCCACCGGCGACGTGCCGGCCCCACCGGGTTCGGGCACCTTCGCCGTGGAGCGTCGCTGGGCGCCGCTGGTGCTGGTGGTCACCCTGGCCAGCCTGTCGTTCGCGGGCTTGTTCGCCGCCGGCCTGGGCCGGGAATCGGGCATGGGCACGTCCATGGTCATGGCGCTGGGCGCCCTGGGCATCGTCGCCGGCTTGACGCTGGCGGCGCTGGTGCACGGCCGTGTGCGCCGGCATGAGACCCTGCGCAGCCTGGTGCGCCAGCGCACGTGGGAGCTGGAGCAGGCGCGCACCCTGGCGGAGGAGCAGGCGGCCGCCCTGGCGCTCAGCAACCGCGACCTGCGCGTGGCCGCCCGCGTGATCGAGCACAGCGTGGACGGCATCATGGTGACCGATGCCGACAATCGCATCGTCCTGGTCAACCGCGCCTTCACCGACATTTCCGGCTATGACGCCGACGAGGTGCTGGGCCAGGATCCGCGGCTGCTGAATTCCGGCCGCCAGGGCCCGGAATTCTATCGCGTCATGTGGCGGGCGCTGCGGGACGAGGGCGCCTGGGCCGGGGAGATCTGGAATCGCCGCAAGGACGGCACCGTCTATCCGGAATGGCTGCGCATCACCCTGCTGCGCGACGAGGACGGCGTCATCAGCCATCACATCGCCGTCTTCAGCGACCTGACCGCCAAGAAGGAGGCGGAGGAGCGCAACCGCCACCTGGCCTTCCACGATGCGCTGACGGGCCTGGCCAACCGCGCGCTGCTGATCGGCCGCGTGCGCCTAGCCCTGGCCAACGCCAAGCGGACGGGGGAGCCGGTGGCCCTGCTGCTGCTGGATCTCGACCATTTCAAGCTGCTGAACGACACGCGTGGCCATCCCACCGGCGACGCCGCCATCGTCGCGGCGGGGGAGCGTATTCGCCGCACGGTGCGGCCGGGCGACACCGTGGCCCGCCTGGGTGGCGACGAGTTCGCCGTGATCCTGACCGGCGCCTCCCTGGCCGGCCCGGCGCTCACCGGCGCCGACGCGCGGCAGGAGGCGCTGGCTGCCGTGGCCCAGGTGGCGGAGCGGCTGGTGGCCGCCTTCCAGCAGCCGCTGGCGCTGGAGGGCACGGGCGGGGGTGAGGTGCGTCTGGCCTGCTCCGTCGGCGTGGCCGTGGCCCCCGGCGACGGCGACACGTGGGAGGCGCTGCTGCGCCATGCCGACGTGGCTCTCTATGCCGCCAAGCATGCCGGCCGCGACCGCTATCACTTCTTCACGCCGGAGATCGGCGACCGCGTGCGCGACCGCACCTGGATCGAGGAGGGCTTGCGCGTCGGCCTGGGCGTGGCCACGGGTGCTGGGGGCGATGGCGTGGTGGACGGCTTCACCCTGGCCTACCAGCCGCAATACCGTCCGGCCCCCAGCGGCGTGGGCGGCACCCTGATGGGGGCGGAGGCGCTGCTGCGCTGGAACCATCCGGAGGATCTCAGCCCCGTCTCGCCCGCCCGCTTCATCCCGGTGGCGGAGGAGACGGGCCTGATCGTGCCGTTGGGCGACTGGGTGTTCCGCACGGCCTGCCGCACCGCGCGCAAGGTGCGGGAGCGGGGTGTCGTCGGCTTCAAGATGGCGGTCAACCTCTCGGCCGTGCAGCTGCGCGATAAGGGCTGCGGCGACCGTTTGCTACAGATATTGACGGAGGAGGGGTGCGCACCCGGCGACATCGCGCTGGAGATCACGGAAAGCGCCCTGATGGGCGATGCCGAGGGCAACCTCCAGGCGGTGCACGACCTGCGCGCCAACGGCTTCCGCTTCGCCATCGACGATTTCGGCACGGGCTATTCCTCGCTGGCCTACTTGCGCAAGTTCGCGGCCGCCTATGTGAAGATCGACAAGTCCTTCGTCGACGGCCTGCCCGGCGATGACGCCAGCCGCCAGATCGTGGCCGCCGTCATCGCCATGGCCCACCACCTGGGCCTGGAAACCATCGCCGAGGGCATCGAGACCGAGGCGCAGCTGGACTGCCTGCGCGAGTTGGGCTGCGACATCATTCAGGGCTATCTGCTGGGCCGCCCCATGCCGGAGGCGCAGCTGATGGCGCTGCTGGAGCCGGTGGCCGTGCCCGCCTAATTCGCCAGGTCCACGCCCGCCTTCCAGTCGGTGCCGGCCTTGTAGATGCCCAGGCGCTTCATCTCATTGGTGAAGCTGTCCCAGCGGGCGGCGGTCATGCGGCCGATGGCGTCGGGAGCCGCTGGGGTTCCCTCCACGATGCCGTCGTCCGCCAGGGCCTTGCGGCCGTAGGCCAGGGTCTCGGCGTCCATGTCGGGGTTGGACTTGCGGATCAGGGCGTCGGCGGGTGCGGCGTCGCCGTGCAGGTAGTGGCGCCAGCCTTCCGCCGTGGCGGCGACAAAGGCCTTCACCGCCGCCGGATGGGCCTGGATGTAGGCGTCGTTGAACATCACCAGGCCGCTGTAGCCGTCATAGCCCTGGTCGGCCAGCAGGAAGACCTTCACGTCGGCGCCGGCCTTCTTCGCGATCAGCGGCTCACTGGTGGCATAGCCCTGGGCCGCCGCGGCGGGGGTGGTGAGGAAGGGCGCCAGGTTGCCGGTGTAGCGGCGGATCTGGCTGTCCTCGAACGGGTACTTGCTCTTCAGCCAGCGCCACAGCGTGTTGATGCTGGGATCGCCCAGGAAGATGGGGCGGCCCTTCAGGTCCGCCAGGCTGGTGGTGTTCCGGGCGTGCGCCATCAGGATGGTGGGATCCTTCTGGAACATGGACGCCACCGCCTTCACCTTGGCGCCCGCCTCCACCAGGTTCAGCACGTAGAAGGCGTTGGAGCCGATGGTGCCGTCGATCTTGCCGGCGGCCAGCATCTGCTGCGCGCTCATCCCCGGGCCGCCGGGCACGATGGTCACGTCCAGCCCGGCCTTCTGGTACAGGCCCTCGGCCACCGCCTGGAAATAGCCGCCGTGCTCCGCCTCCGCCTGCCAGTCCAGCATGAACACCAGCTTTTCCGCCGCGCGGGCCGGATGCCCGGGGGCGGAGGCGGACAGCAGGGCGGCCAGCGCCAGGCCGGCCTTCAGGAAAGCGCGGCGGACGGGACGAGCAGGCATGGAGGTTCCCTCATCTTCTGCGACTGGTTAACGGGCCAGAGCATACCCACTGCGCCGGGGCGACGGAAGCGGCGCCGGCGGCGCCAGCGGCGATGGAGGTTGCGCGCGGGGAAGGCGGCCCTATAAGACTCAAGGGGATCGTTTCAACGTTCAGCTGGAAAGCCGTTTCCACCCATGCCGTGCCGCCCGCCTCAATTCCCGGTCACCCCCATCCAGGCCGGAGGCCGGTCATGAGCCGCTGGCTGCTGGTGACGGGTGGGGCCAAGCGCCTGGGCCGGCTGATCGCGCTGACCGCGGCGGGGGCGGGCTGGGACGTGGCCCTGCACTGCAACGCATCGGCGGCGGCCGCAACGGCCACGGCGGATGAGGTGCGGGCGCTGGGCCGCCAGGCCGTGGTGGTGCGGGCCGACCTGGCCGACCCCGCCCAGGTGGAAACCCTGGTGGCGCGCGCGGCCGCCGCCGCCGGCCGGCCGATATCCGGCCTGGTCAATTCCGCCTCCCTCTTCGAATGGGATGACGCCGCCAGCCTGACGGCGGAAGGTTTCCTGGCCCACCAGACGGTGAACACCCTGGCGCCCGTGCTGCTGATCCGCGCGCTGCACCAGGGGCTGGCCCCGGGGCAGCGCGGGGCGGTGGTCAACATCCTGGACTTCAAGCTGGCCAATCCCAATCCGGACCACCTGTCCTACACCTTGTCCAAGTACGCGCTGGCCGGCGCCTCGCGGCTGCTGGCCCGATCCCTGGCGCCCACGGTCCGGGTCAATGCCGTCTCCCCCGGCTATGTCCTGCCGGCCCCCGGCCAGGACGAGGCGGAGTTCCAGGTTCTCAGCCGCCGCAACCCCCTGGATCGCCCACCCGACGCGCAGCAGGTGGCCGACGCGGTGGTCTTCCTGCTGAACCACGACACCATCACCGACCAGGATATCGCGGTGGATTGCGGCCTGCGCTTCCTGAACCTGGCGCGCGACGTGGGCATGGCGTAACGGCGCCGGAGGGCGTCTGTTGCCGAACGGTTGTGCTTGGGAGAAGGGGACGGATGGTGGGCGCGGTAGGGATTGAACCTACGACCCCCGCCGTGTGAAGGCGATGCTCTCCCGCTGAGCTACGCGCCCATCCGTCCGGGCTTCGCCAGCCTCGGCTAGCGGCAACATGATCTAAGATATTGATCACGTTGATTTCGACGGATGGTGGGCGCGGTAGGGATTGAACCTACGACCCCCGCCGTGTGAAGGCGATGCTCTCCCGCTGAGCTACGCGCCCATCCGTCGTGGGGGCGGTTTGTAGAGGGACGGGGGCCACCTGTCAATAAGCTTGTTCGGGGCGGATGATGAATCCATTCTGGGGCCGCCACCGCCCCGGCGGGGTGGTCGGTTTGGGTGTCGGAAGGAAGGGATCGGTATGCGCGTCGCCTTGTGCCTGAGCGGCCAGCCGCGGACCTGGCGCCATTGCGTCGACAGCCTGCGGCGCCTGGTGGCCGGCCACGAGGTCACCACCTTCCTGCATCTGTGGGACGAGGTGCCCGAGGCCGAACGGGCGGAGATGCTGGCCACCTACCAGCCCGCCGCCCACCTGGTGACGGCGCGTCCCGCCTTCGCGGCGGAAAAGCGCCGCATGGCGGAGCGTTGGCACTACCGCCCGCCCTTTTCCGTCTTCGACATGTTCCACGCCGTCAGCCTCAGCCTGAACCTGGCGCTGGGGCACAAGGGGCCGGACGGCAAGGCGGCGCCTTTCGACGCCATCGTGCGCGTGCGCTACGACAGCCGCTTCGACGACACCCTGCCCGAGGATTGGTTCCGCACGCCGGGGCTGATCACGCCGGACAGCTGGACGCCGGCGGATGGCTACAACGACCAGTTCGCTTTCGGTCGCCTTGTCTTCATGCGGCTCTACGCCGCCTTCGCCACCTGGCTGCCCCGGGGGATGGAGGGGCATGACCGGGCTGTGTTCCAGCCGGAGGCGGCGCTGCGCCAGTATCTGGACAAGGTGGCCATGGTGCCGGTGCGCCAAGCGCCCCTGCGCATCACCCTGCTGCGCGAGGGCCAGGAGGACCTGCCCTTCGACAAGCTGACCGACTTGCCCATGGTCCATGCCCGCAAGGCGGCGGCGTGGAAGCAATACGCGGAGGCCGGGTTGCCGGCCGATCTGGCGGAGAAGCTGGATTTTTCCCATTACGCCGAGGCGCCGCTGGTGGTGGACCAGCAACTGACGGATCTGCTGGAGCCCATGGACGAGGCCGCGCGCCACGCCCTGCTGCGCGCCCCCTGGGCGGAGCGCATCCTGGCAGTGGACGCCTTCCTGGCCGGCCTGGTTTCGCAGCGCTCCGGCAACGGCACCCTGACGGGGGAGGAGTATGAGCGGCTGCGCCTGCTGTGCGCCGGCCTGATCTACCGCATGCCGACGGAGGGCACGATGGACGCGGACAGCGCCATCCTGCACGTCCTGTCCTGCAACGTGGTGGATGCCACGCGGGTTTCCGAGTGGCTGAAGGTGGTGGGCGACCCGGGGCGGGAAGCCTTTCAGCGGCGGCTGGGCCGGCTGACCATCCTGGCGGCGGCCATCGCCCACGCCGACCCATTCCAGCAGGACTTCCGCCTGGGCTGGCGCCTGAACTGATCCTCAGGCCACCGGTTCCAGTGTGCGCAGGGCCGCCAGCGCGTCGGGCGTGTCCACGTCCAGGTGCACGCCGCCATCGGCCGGCACCTCCACCACCCTGTCGGCATGGGTGGCCAGCAGGCCGCGGGCGCCCTGATCGCCGGTGATGCCGGCCATGGCGGGAACCAGGTCGGCCGGCCACAACACCGGGTTGCCCCGGCGCCCCTCCGCCACCGGCACCACGATGGCGCGGCCCGCCGCCGCCGTGAAACGGGCCAGCAGACGGCGGTGCGTGTCCGCCGTGACGCGCGGCATGTCACCCAGGCAGACCAGCACGCCCGTGCCGCCGGCCATACCGGCAAGCCCGGCATTGAGCGAGGCGCTGAGACCCTGGGCATGGTCTGCCGCCTCAATGAAGCGGACGTCCAGCCCCCCAAGGGCGGCGCGCACCGCCGCCGCCTGGTGGCCCAGCACCACGGTCACACGGCCCGGGTTGGCGGCCAGCGCCGCCGTCACCGCGTGGCGCACCAGGGGCTGGCCGGCATAGTCGGCCAGCAGCTTGTTGGCGCCCATGCGCCGTGCCGACCCCGCCGCCAGCACCAGCGTGGTGACGGGAAACTCGGCGGCCGCGGGGACGGCGCGTTGATCCTGCGCCAACAAGGCGCTTTGCCGGGGCATGGGGCGGCTGGGGATGTCGGTCAGCAGGCCGCCCACGCCCATGCCCATGATGTCGGCGGGCGTGACCTCCAGCCCGGCGGCAACGCGCTGCAGGATCCAGTCGAAGCCGTTGACGCGGGGCGACCGGGCACAGCCCGGCAGGCCCAGCACCGGCACGTGGCCCAGCCGTGCCAGCAGCATGAGGTTGCCCGGATCCACCGGCATGCCGAAATGCAGCACCTCGCCACCCGCCCGGCTGATGCCCGTGGGCAGCACGTCGCGCCGATCGGTGATGGCGGAGGCGCCGATGACCAGCAGCAGATCGAGGTTCAGGGACGATAGTTCGGCCAGCGCCTCGGCCACGGCGTCGGCGTCATGGGCCGTGCGCCGCTCCGCCACCAGGGTGCCGCCCACCTGGGCCAGGCGCGCCTCGGTGACGGTTCCCGTCTTGTCCAGGGTGACCGTCTTCAGGCCGGGCAGGCGGGTCTGCACCAGGCCGGCGCGGATGCCGCGCCACGGGGCCAGGCGCAGGGCCGGCGCGTCGCCCTTGGCCGTCTGTTCCACACGGGCCGCCAGATCCTCGGGAATGGCGAAGGGGATGATCTTGATAGTGGCGGCCATGGCGCCCGGCGCCAGGGGGGCGAACGCCGCCGCCGTGGCCACGGTCACCGCCTCGTCCACCCGGTTCAGGCGGTTCAGGCGGGCGGTGTCGATCAGCAGCAGGCCGCCGGCTTCCGCCATCACGTTCACCCGGCCGGTGGTGGCGGGTGTCAGGGCCAGGCCGGCGCCGGCGATGGCGCGGGCGACACGGGCGGCGGCGGCGTCCTCCCCCACGTCATCGGCGTCCAACCGAACCGCGACCACCTCCGTCACGCCGGCGGCGGCCAGCGTGGCCAAGTCATTGGCCGTCAGCCGGCGGCCCTTGGGGTGGCGTAGTGTGCCGGCCTTCAGGCCGTGGGCCAGAACGGCCCCCTCGGCATCGGCGATGGGCAGGGGGCCGAAACGCATGGGCTCAGCGTCCCGGCGCCTGGGGCGCCTGGCATTGGCGCCGGGTGGCCTTGGCGCCGCGCAGAGCCAAGGTCATCTCGGCCAGGATGGACACGGCGATCTCCGCCGGGGTCAGGGCGCCGATGTCCAGGCCGACCGGGCCGTGGATGCGCTCCAGCGCGGTCGGGCCGAAATCGGCCATGCGTTCCAGGCGGCGCTGGTGGGTCTTGCGGCTGCCCAGGGCGCCGATGAAAAAGGCGTCGCTTTCCAGCGCCGCGCGCAGGCCCGGCTCATCCAGCTTGGCGTCATGGGTCAGGGTGACGACGGCGGTGCGCCGGTCGGGCACCAGCGCGGCCACGGCGTCGTCCGGCCACTCGCGCACCAGGGTGACGCCGTCGCCCGTAGGGAAGCGGGCGGCGCTGGCGAAGGCGGCGCGCGGGTCGATCACCGTCACGTCATACCCCGCCAGCCGGGCCATGGGGGTCAGCGCCTGGGCGATGTGCACGGCGCCCACCAGGATCAGCCGCAGGGGCGGGTTCCACACTTGGGCGAACCATTCCCCCTCGTCCTCCTCCAGCGCGATCAGCACGGATCGGTCCTGGGCCAAGGCCTCCAGCACCTCGGCGCGCACGGCCTCCGGCAAGGCGGTTTCGCCCTGCTGCCGCTCCGCGTCGACCAGGGTCTGTTGCCCGGTGGCGAGGTCGGTGACCAGGGCCGCCGGCCGCTTGGCGTCGGCCGCGGCCAGCAGGGCCGACAGCAGCCGCCGGCGCGAGGCGCCATGGCCCGGGCCTATGGGCGCCACATAGATGCGCACCGTGCCGCCGCAGGCCAGCCCCACCTCCCACGCCCGCTCATCGGGCACGCCGAAGGTCAGCAGCCGCGGCTCCCCATCTTCCAAGGCGCGCAAGGCCTCTTCCACCACCGCGCCCTCGACGCAACCGCCAGAGACGGAGCCGATCATGCCGCCCCGCGCGTCCACGGCCAGCTTGCTGCCCACCGGACGGGGGGAGGATCCCCAGGTGGCGATGACCGTGGCGATGGCCGCCGCCTGGCCCTGGGCCAGCCAGCCCTCCACTGTGCGCAGGATGGACAGCTCGTCCACCGGCGTGCTGACCCGCGCGGCGTCCCGCGACGGATCAGGGGATGGGGGGGAAGGGGGGAATCAAGGGTCATGGATATACCGACGCGGTTTTGGCGACGCGATTTCAGGCGGACGCCTGGGCCCCTTCCCAGATAGGACGCGGCGTCGCGGATTGCCAGCCTGCGCTGCGACGCCTCTGGGGGTTGTCGCCGTGATGGCCGCTCAGCGGATCAGCACGATCAGCAACAGCAGGACCAGCACCAGCAGGGGGATCCAGATCATGGGCCGCAGACCGGCGTGGGCCACGGGGTGGGCCATGGTCGGGGCCGGCTGCGCGGTATCCACCGGGGGCTCGGGCGCCGCCGGCTCCGGCGGGAGGGAAATACCGGCGGACCCCAGGGCTTCGGCCTCCGTGGGCCGCACCTGGTGTTCGATGGCGCGGGCGTGGGTTTCCGGTTCCAGCGGCAGGGCGGCCGGTTCGGGCGCCTGCGCCGCCAGCTCGTCGCGCGCGGCGCCATCCTGGGCCGCAGCCACCAAGGTCGGGGCCATGGCTTCGGTCAGGGGGGCCAGTTCCACCAGCGGGATGGATTCGGCGGGCGCGGGCTGGTCCGTGGTCGCTGTCGGGGCCGCCCTCTGGGGGCGCTCGGCCGGTGCCGGCTCCGCCTTGGGCTTGCGGGAGCGTTTGGGTGCCGTTTCCGACCCCGCTTCGGGCACCTCGGCCGCCTTCCTGGCGCGGGTGCGCTTGGGCTTGGCGTCCAGCGGCGCCTCCTCTGGCACCGCCTCGGCGATGGCGGCGGCATCCACCGCGGGTTCGGCCAGGGCCACATCGGCCACCAGCGCGGGGTTGGCGGTGGCGGCCGTGGCCAGCAGGCCCGCTAGATGGGCGAAGAAGGCGCGGGTGTCCGCCTCGGCGTCCGCATCGACGGCGGCGTCGAAGATCAGCCGGGTTTGGCCGTCCCCGGCGTCGACCAGCCGGACGGCGGCTTCCTGGCCGTCGCCGTGCAGGACGCAGGTGTGGGGCGGGTCCAGGTCGGACAGGGTGACGGTGCTGTCATAGCCCGGCGGCACGCTCTGCCGCAGCACCTCGGCGTCGTTCAACGCCGCCCACACCGAGATCCTGCGGGGCCGCGACCAAGTATTCGCCGGTAATGTCCATCCTGGACGTCCTTGTTCTGCCGTTTCCCGCGACCGTACTGGGCACCGGCCCCGGGGGCAAGCCCTCGTCCGGTGCGGCACAGCCCCCTGATGGGAAACGGCTATCAACCGTCGGTCGGCACGATGGGTTCCCGATGACCGATGATCCGGTCGGGGGGAGGTGCCCGACATACCCTATTCGCCCAATGGACATAGGCGCCGCTTCGTCCGCTTCCTGAAAAAGGAAGGGGATGATTTCTGCGCCAAGACCGATGGTCTTTGGCGAAAGTCAGTAACGGTGCACGGAATTTGGCCGCAATCATCGCCATCTACTAAAGGTGAAATGGCCTTCTCTTGAGGGCGCTCCCGATTCGCTGTACCCTGGATCCATCATGATCGTCGCGCCCTTGCCCGTTCTGGACCTTGGCCCCGCCCAGCCGCCGGCGGCGACCCTGCATGTCGACCGCGTGGGCGCGGTGCAGGAGCGGGAGGCGCGGCAGCGTGACCGCCGCCGGCGTCCATCGCCGGAGGAGGGGCGGCGCCATGGCCGCTCCCTGTTCGACGACATCGTGGATGAGGTCGACCCCACCGGCGCGCTGGAGCCGGACCATGAGGAACGCCTGCGCCAGAACCTGCGGGGGCTGGTGCGCAGCGGAACCCTGGTGGCGTTGCCGGCCGCCGGTCGGGAGCTGGACCATGTGGTGGATCACCTGGCGCCCCAGCATGCCCACCTCAGCGACACGGAACGGCTGGAGAATGCCCGCCTGGCCGACGCCCTGCGGCAATGCCTGGCGGTGCACAGCGACGGTGCCCGCAAGATTTCCACTTATCTGCAGGCCCTGATGGCCCAGAACGGTGAGATCCACCACGTGGAACTCACGGTCTGAGACGTGCCGTCAGCGTGCCGGGCGCCCGCCCAGGCGCAGCAACGCCTCGCGCCGCTGTTCCTGATGGCGGCTGACGGTGCGGACCGCCAGCAGGTCGCGCCGCGCCACCAGCCCGACCAGCCGGTTGCTGTCGCGCGATAGCACCGGCAGGCGGCCATGATTGGTGGCGGCCATGCGATCGGCGACACGGCCCACCAGCTCGTCATCATAGGCCACGGCCGCCGACCCGCCGGCGCATTGGTCGCCCAGCGCCCAGCTGTCATCCGGCGCCTCCTCAGTGGCCCAGCGCAAGGCATCGGTACGCGACGCCATGCCCAGCACCTGGCCGTCGGCGTCCACCACGGGATAGCTGCGGTGCTTGGCCTTCGGGCCATCGGCGTCCGGGTCCGCGCCGCTAAAAAAGGCCAACGCCTCCGCCAGCGGCATGCCCGCCGGCAGGGTGTCCACGGGCTGGGCCATTACCTGGGCCACGCGCATGGTCTCGAACGGGTCGACCGCGTATTCGCGCACGATGTGATGGCCGCGCCGCGCCACCTTCTCGGTGAGGATGGAGCGCTTGAGCAGCAGCACGGTGGTGGCATGCGACAGGGCGCAGGCGATGGCCAAGGGCAGCAGCGCGCCCACGTCGTGCGACAGTTCCAGGGCGAAGATCATGGCGGTCAGGGGGGCCCGCATGGTGCCGCCCATCATCGCCGCCATCCCCACCAGCACCCACTCGCCGGTCGTGCCCACGGGGACGACGCCGGCGAATAGGACACCCAGCGCGCCACCCATCATCAGCAGGGGCGCCAGCACGCCGCCCGACGTGCCGGAGCCCAGGGCCACGGCCCAGATCAGCGCCTTCACCGCCACCAGCAGCAGGGCGGAGGCGGGCGGGATCCCGCCATGCAGCAATCCTGAGATGTTGTCGTAGCCCACGCCCAGGGCGCGGGGGTCGATCAGGCCACCCAGGCCGATGACCGCGCCGCCGATCATGGGCCACCACATCCAATGCAGGGGCAGGCGGCCGAACAGATCCTCGAAGCCGTAGACCAGGCTGGTCAGAACGCCGGACCCCAGGCCGGCCAGCACGCCCAACAGGGCGCACAGGGCCAGGCCCGCCGCCGGCAGCGGGGCGCCGTCGGCCAGGGGGAACAGCGGGCCGGCGCCCAGCAGGGCCGGGCGGCAGGCGGCGGCCACGGCGGCGGCGATGGCCACGGGGATGAAGCTGCGCGGCTTCCATTCGAACAGCAGCAGTTCCACGGCCAGCAGCATGGCCGCCACCGGCGTGCCGAAGGTGGCGCTCATCCCCGCGGCGGCGCCGGCCACCAGCAGGGTCTTACGCTCCGCATCCGTCAGGTGGAAGAACTGCGCGAAGAGGGAGCCGATGGCCCCGCCCGTCATGATGATGGGGCCTTCCGCGCCGAAGGGGCCGCCGCTGCCAATGGAAATGGCGGACGACAGGGGCTTCAGCAGCGCCACCTTGGGCTGGATGCGACTGCGCCCCACCAGGATGGCCTCCATCGCCTCCGGAATGCCATGGCCGCGGATCTTCTCGCTGCCAAAGCGCGCCATCAGGCCGATAATCAGGCAGCCGACCACCGGGACCAGGGGCACGAAGGACCCCCATGGTCCTTGGGAGAGGCTGTCACCAATATGCGCCGGGGCGGCGCTGACGCGGCCGAAATAGAACAGGTTGGTGGCCAGGTCGATCAGGCGCAGCAGCACCCAGGCGGCGCCGGCGCCGGCGGCGCCCACCACCACCGCCATGGCCATCAGCATCAGCAGCCGCCGGTCCGCGCTGAAGTCACCCAGCACATGGTCCTGCGCCATCTTGGACGCGCCCTGGGCCGCCCTTTGTGGTGCCGTCGTGGGCCGGCCCACGCCGCCCGTCACCAAATCATTCGCCATCGCGTCAGCAACCGTTGGAAAGGAAGGGGCCGATCCATGCCGGCCGTGGCCTTAATATATCGTAATACGATATTTATGAAGAGGCCTTCCCTCAGCCCTGCCTTGCGTTCCCGCGCCAGGGGCGTTCTCTTGGTATGTCACGGTTTGTAAGGAGCGACCGTCCCATGTCCACCCCGCCCCCCGCGCCCGAGCGGGCGGATCCGCTGGAGAAGGCGGATTACGAGTTGCTGGCGGAATTCCGCCACGTGCTGCGCCGTTTCCTGTCGTTCAGCGAGGATGCTGCCGCCATCACCGGCCTGACGGCCCAGCAGCACCAGGCGCTGCTGGCCATAAAGGGGTATCCCGGCCGCGACCATGTCACGGTGGGGGAGTTGGCGGAGCGGCTGTGCGTGCGGCCGCACAGCGCCGTGGGCCTGATCGATCGGCTGGAGGGCAACGGTTGGGTGCGCCGCGCCCCGGGGCCGGAGGACCGGCGCCAGGTGGTCATCAGCCTGACGCCAGCGGCGGAGGACCTACTGGCCGGCCTGTCGCGGGTGCATCGGGACGAGATCCGCCGCCTCTCACCCCTGCTGCGCACCCTATTCGACCGGCTGGAAGAAGCCTGACGGGAGCGTTATGCCCCAGGGGAGCAATGCCAAGTCTCCTCACACGGCCGGTGCGCGGGCCAGGGTGATGGCGTGTTCCGGGCAGGCGCTGACGCACAGGCCGCAAGCGCGGCACTGGTCCGCCCGTACGGCGAAGGCCTGGCGATAGCCGTGGAAAAAGCCTTTCATCCGGCCGCGCAGGCTGAGATCCCCGCGCTCGGTCGCCGGCAGCACGCCGATCTCGAACACGTCATAGGGGCAGACGCGCACGCAGTCGTCCTTGCCCTCGCAGCGGTTGCGGTCGATGCGCGGGACGATAATCCCGGGGGCCTGCTTGCAAGAGGCGTTGTCGGCCAAGGTGTTTCTCCGTAAATACGAGTGATCGCTCGCATCATTGTACGGGGCCGTCCCATGCTGGGAAACTCGCGTCCGGAACCGATCCCGCCGGCTCGCCCAAGCTTAAGGAAACAGCCGCGCCAGGCCCGTTCCCGGGCCCTGGTGGACGTCATCCTGGACGCGACCGCTCGCGTTCTGGTGCGCGATGGTTACGCCGCCTTGACCACCAACGCCGTGGCGGCCGTCGCCGGGGTCAGCATCGGCTCGCTGTACCAATACTTCCCCAACAAGGATGCGCTGGTCCTGGCGCTGCGGGACCGCCACTCGCGGCGGATGCACGCCCTGATCATGGCGGAGGTGGCGCATTGGGAGACGGCGGGGCATGACGCCACCCTGGCTGATCTGATGGGGCGCACGCTGCATGCCGCGATCGAGGCGCACCGGCTTGAGCCGGCGTTGCACAAGGTGCTGGCGCTGGAGGCGGCGCACCTGGAGACCCACCATGAGGAGGATGAGACGGACGGCTTCCTGCGCGCCCTGTTGGAGCGGCACGCCCAGGGGCCGAATCCCGAGGTGACGGTGCCCGACCTGGGCATCGCCACCTTCATCGTGGGACGCATGGCACATGCCCTGATCCACGCGGTCGTCCTGGACCCGCCGCCGGGCGCCGACGCGCACGCCCTGGAGCGGGAGGCGGTGCGCGCCGTGATGGCCTACCTGACGGCGTGAGGGCCTTCGCCTTTGATAGCAATACATCAGGATATCTATTCGAAGGGTGGGGTGGCGCCCACCATAACCCTGTAGTCCCGCGAGGAGGGCCCGGCCGGCGTCGGCGCCGGCGGGACAGGGGGAGGGGTCTGGTGTCTGGCATCCTGAAATCCGTGCGTATCGCCGTTCTGTTGAACGCCGTGCTGGGTATCCTGTTGGCCGTGCTGGTGGTGGTGCTGGGAATCGCCACGGCGGGCGCCTATGCCGACCATCGCCGGGCCGCGCGCACGGCCCGCATGGGCGATGCGGTGGGCGACGTCTTCCGCGCCTTGCAGAACACCCGGCTGGAACGGGGCGCCTTCAAGCGCCTGATCCCGGAAAAGACCACGGCGTCGCCTGCGGCCCTGGCCGAGGTGGCGGGCCTGCGTGCCAAGTCCAACCCGGCCATGGACAAGGTGCTGGCGGAATGCGCGGACCTGGACTGTGGCGCCGGGGCCGGCGTGGCCGACCTGACGGCCGCGCGCCAGACCCTGAACGACGTGCGCGCCGTGGCCGACAAGGCGGTCCTGCAGCCGCAGGACCAACGCCCCGCCGACCTGTTCAAGACCTGGAACGCCGCCTCTGACGGCTTGGTCGCCAAGTTGGAGGCGGTGGGCACCACCCTGGGCGCCCGCATCAGCCGGGAAAGCCCGGCCTTCGCCAGCCTGATCGCGCTGAAGGACGCCTCTTACGTCACCCGCGACGCGGCGGGGCTGGAGCGCAACATCCTGATGTTCGTGCTGCAGGGGCAGACCTACACCCCGGCCATGCAGGCCCAGTCCGCCGGCCTGCGCGGCCAGTTGGACGCCGGTTGGCGCCTGACCAAGGCGCTGAGCCTGCGCGAGGATGTGCCCGACAGCGTGCGCCAGGCCATGACGGCGGCGGAGGCCGCCTATTTCAAGGAGGTGACGGGCCTACACGAGCAGATCGAGAAGGCGGTTCTGGCCGGCACGCCCTCGCCGGTCTCGCTCGACCAGTGGATGGAGCGCAGCAACGCCTCGTTCGAGGTGCTGGCCGCCGTGCCCATGGCGGCGCTGGACGCGGCCCGCGACCTGGCCCGGCGGGAGGGCGAGATGGCGCTGCGCCGCCTGATCGTCGATGGCATGCTGCTGGTGTTGTGCCTGGGCCTGGGGGCTGGCGGCGTGATCATGGTGGCGCGGCGCGTGACCCGCCCCATGACGGCCATCACCGGCGTCATGCTGCGCGTGGCGCGGGGCGATCTGGAGGCGGACATCCCCTACGCCGACAACCAGGATGAGATCGGCGACCTGGCCGGCGCCCTGGGCACCTTCCGAGCCAATGCCCTGGAGCGCCAGCGGCTGGAGGACGCGCAGCGGGCGGAACAGGCGGGGCGTGAGCGCCGCGCCCGCGCCGTGGACGCCCTGGTGGGCGAGTTCGACGCCCAGGTGCGGGACGTCCTGCAATCGGTGGAGGCCTCATCCCACCAGCTGACGCAGATCGCCGGCGCCCTGGGCGGCATGGCGGACGCCACCTCTTCCCAGGTGGCGGCGGCGGCCGAGGCGGCGGAGCAGACCTCCGGCAATGTGCAGACCGTTTCGGCGGCGGCGGAACAGATGGAAAGCTCCGTCCGTGAGATCGGGCAGCAGGTGGCCCACTCCAGTTCCATGGCGTCCAAGGCTGTGGACGAGGCGGAGCAGACCAACGGCACCGTCGCCAGCCTGGCGGAGGCGGCCCAGCGCATCGGCGACGTGGTCAAAATGATCAACGACATCGCCAGCCAGACCAACCTGCTGGCCTTGAACGCCACCATCGAGGCGGCGCGGGCGGGCGAGGCCGGCAAGGGCTTCGCCGTGGTGGCGCACGAGGTGAAGCAACTGGCCGGCCAGACGGCCAAGGCCACCGATGAGATCGGCGCCCAGATCGCCGCCATCCAGAAGGCGACCGACCACGCGGTGGGCGCCATCGGCACCATCGGCCATTCCATCCGCAACATGAGCGAGGTGTCGACGGCCATCGCCGCCGCGGTGGAGGAACAGGCCGCCGCGACGGGGGAGATCAGCCGCAACGTCCGTCAGGCAGCCGACGCCACCCGCGACGTCTCCCGCAACGTGGCCGACGTCTCGGCGGCGGTGGGGGAAACGGGGCGCACTGTGGCCGACATGCATGGCGCGGCCCAGGGCCTGACTGGCGATGCCGACCGCCTGCGCGAGGCGGTGGATCGCTTCCTGGCGGGGATTCGCGCGGCTTGAGGTTACTTAAGGGGACAGGACCACGCGGGGGTCCGGGCCGTCGATGAAACGGGCCTGGACTCCCGTTTCCGTCACGGCCGCCGCCCATAGCGCCCAGCGCCCGCCCCCCGATCCCGTCAGCAGCAGGGACAGCGCCCGGGCGGCTGCGGGGACGGCCGATGCCGCCTGGCGCAGGCTGTCGCCGGCGGTGACGCCGTCGCGCGCCACCATGTCGGCCCAGAGCGCGAACAGCTTTTTATCGTCCGCCTCGGCCCCTCGGCGCAACGCCTTGTCCACCAGCCAGTGGGCGACGAAGCCGCAGGCGTAGGGCATGCGGTTGCGCGCCACCGTGGCCGGGCTGTCCAGCGGCCGGTCGCCCAGGCTGGTGACGCACAGGTCCAGTTGCATTTGCACCTCCGCCAGGGTGGGCAAGGCGCCGTGGCGGATGACCAGGCCGGCGGCATAGTCGGCCGCCCCCTCGTTCATCCAGTCGGGGAAGTCGGCGTTGTCATGGCGGCGCAGGAACAGGTGGAAGGTTTCATGCGCCAGCAGGCGGTCCCGCTCCGGCTTCAGTTCCAGGCGGGGCACCCGCCAGACGCCGCCGACCTGCAGCAGCATCATGCCGCCGCCGGTGACGCTGCCCCGCAAGAAGGGGGCCGGCCGGTCCTGATAGACGATGATGGGGGATATGGCATCGCGCAGGGGCAGACGCGCCCGGTAATAGGCCAGCGCGCGGGATAGGCCCGGCGCCACCTCCGCCCGCCAGTTGGCGGGCAGGTCGGGCCGGGCGACGAAGCGCCCCAGGTCCGGCCGCGCCGCGTCGATGGGCGTCACATAGTCGGCCGGACCGGCGAAGAAATAGCCGCCCAGGGCCTGGCTGCCCTCCGGCAGGATGGCGGGGGCGGGCGAACCGACCCTGGGCGCCAATCCCGTGCCGATGCCGTCCGATCGGGCCATGAGGAAGGGGCCGTAGACCAGGAACCCCCGCTGCCCCAGGCGCAGCAGCACGGGATAGGTGCGGTCGACGAAGCGCTTATCCTCATGGATGACCAGGCTGAACCCGTCGAAGGGGCGGCCGTCGGTCGCTCGCACCTCCTGGCCGCGCATCTCCATCCCCGGCGTCTCCACCCGCCACACCGGGTTCTGCCAGGCGACAGGACCCCGGCCGAGGACCAGGCCGGTGAGGGGCCTGTCCAGGTGATAGGCGGCCCTGAGCGCGTCGCCATCCAAGGTCAGTGTGATGAAGGCGGCGTTGGATGCCGCCCGGGCGTGGCCGCCGCACAGCAAGGCCAGGATCACCAGCGGGAAATGAGGAAACGGGCCACGCCGCACGGGGGTCACGCCCGCCGGCGGCCGAAGGTCAGGATCAGATACAGCGCCAGCGCCGCCAGGCCCGGCCAGAACAGCAAATGGTTCAGCCCCTCCCAATGCGCCATGTCGCGCACGGACGTGTAGGGGTTCACGAACAGATCGATCTTGTCGCCGAGGCTGAGGTCGCCGGCCTTGAAGCGGTCGGGCGACTGGCCGAAGATTTGCCCGATGGCGCCGGCCATGTCGGCCAGGGCGCGGGACGGGGCGCGGATACGGTCCACCGTTTGCTGATAGGCCAGCACGTGGTTACCGACCAGGCCGATGATGGCCACCCACTTGGCCGCCTGGCGCAATCCACCCGCTTCCGTCGCCATGATCCGCACCCCCATCAGAATTTAGCGCAGGCTAGACGGGGGCTAACGGAAGCGCAAAAGCAAAACGGCGCGGTCCCGAAGAACCGCGCCGTTTCGTTATTTAGGCGATCCGGGGAAGGATCAGGCCTCGGTCTCTTCCGTGGCCTCGTCGGCGGCTTCCACCACCTCCTCGTCCTCGTCCTCATCACGCTGGCCGGCGACCATGCCACCGCGGGCGGCCTGCAGGCCGGCCTCTTCGGTGGTGCGGGCGACGTTCACGGTGATGCTCACCGACACTTCCGGGTGCAGGACCAGGCGGACCTTGAACAGGCCCAGGGTCTTGATCGGGGTGTCGATGGCGACCTGGCTGCGCTCGACGGCGGTGCCGGCGGCGGTGACCGCCTCGGCAACGTCACGGGCGCTCACCGAACCGTACAGGATGCCGGTTTCGGCAGACTGGCGGATGATGATGACCGACAGGTCGTTGATCTTGGACGCGACCTTCTCGGCCTCGACCTTGCGCTCGGCGTTCTGCGCTTCCAGCTTGGCCTTCTGGCTCTCGAAGAAAGCCAGGTTGTCCTTGGAGGCGCGCAGCGCCTTCTTCTGGGGCAGCAGGTAGTTGCGGGCGAAGCCGGGCTTCACCGTGACCACTTCGCCCATGCGGCCGAGCTTCTCGACGCGCTCCAGCAGAATGACTTCCATCGTTCCTACTCCTTACTTCACGATGTAAGGCAGCAGGGCGAGGAAGCGGGCGCGCTTAATGGCGCGGGCCAGCTCACGCTGCTTCTTGGCCGAAACCGCGGTGATGCGGCTGGGCACGATCTTGCCCCGCTCGGAAATGAAGCGCGACAGCAGCTTCACGTCCTTGTAGTCGATCGCCGGGGCGTTCGGACCGGAGAAGGGGCAGGTCTTGCGACGACGGAAGAACGGACGACGGCCACCGCCGCCACCGGCCGGACGCGGCGCGCCGGCGTTACCCTGGGTGCCGAAGCTCATGCCCGGTCTCCTTCAGAAGAGGCTTCCATGCGGCGGGGCGGACGGGGGCCGCGATCGCCGCGGTCACCACGATCGCCGCGATCGTCGAAGCGGCGCGGACCGCGCTCGCCACGCTCGCCGCGTTCACCACGCTCGCCGCGATCGCCCTTGTTGGACAGCATCGCGGTCTGACCTTCCTCGATCTTCTCGATGCGGGTGGTCATGAAGCGCAGGACGTCTTCGTTCAGGCCCATGTTACGCTCCATCTCGGCGACGGCGGCCGGGGCGGAATCGTGGGCGAAGTAGACGTAGTGGCCCTTGCGGTTCTTCTTGATCTTGTAGGTGAGGGTCTTCAGACCCCACTGCTCGACCTTGGCGACCTGGCCACCGTTTTCCTTCAGGATACCGGTGAAGGTTTCGGTCAGGCCTTCCACCTGGGCGGACGTGATGTCCTGCCGTGCGATCAGCACGGTCTCATACAAAGCCATTTGATACTCCTCATGGCTGTTACGTGGTCCGCCGCTGTTCCCGCCCGGGGCGCCGGATCATTCCGGGGACCAGGGGGTGGGCCAGCCGCACGGACCTAGCCGGCGCCATGGCAAAGGCACCGGCAAGGAGCGGTTGAAGCGCGGGCTTATATAGGAACGCCATCCGACGGGCAAGGGAAAAGGTGGTCGGCCCGCGCCCCCGTCAGGGCATACAGGCGTTGCGCCGCCAGGGCGACGCAGCCCGCCGCCGCCGGTCCCTGCGGTGCCGCGGGGATGACGGCCATGGCGCTGAACCACGGCCGCGCGCCGGCGCCCAGCATGGACCAGTCATGGTCGGTGCCCAGGCGCCAGCAGGGCACGCCCAGCGCCCCCGCCAGTTCCCCCACCGCCGTGGGCGCGGTGATCACCAGATCCAGCGCGGCGGTCAGGGCGGCGACCCCCTCGATATCCTCGCGCAAATCCAGGTCGGGCCAGCGGTGCAGGGTCAGGCCCAAGGCCTGCTCCACCGGCCGCAACTCCTCCTCCGGCGCGCTGTATTGCAGGGTGACGGGGATGATGCCGGGCAGGGTCAGCACGGGGGCGTAGTCGGCCAGGGTGGTGTAGGCGCCGTCGCGGTCGCCGCGCCGGATGCCGCTGCGCCAGCTGATGCCCACGCGCAGGCCGGGCCCCAGCTTGTCCAGCCGGCCCCGCCACAGCGCGGCCAAGTCGGCGCGCGGGGCGAGGAAAGGGGCGCCGCCGTGCCAGTCGGCCAGGCGGGGGCGCAGCAATCCGGGCAAACCGCCCATGGGCAGGTGCAGGTCCATGTCCGTCAGCGTGGGCGCGCCAGGGGCGGAGGTCGGCGCCCGGACCACCACGCCCGGCAAGGCCCGGCCGATCAGGCCCACCAGGCGCGGCGCGCACTCCACCACCAGTTGCCCGCCCTCCGCCGCCACCCGCCGGTGCAGATCGGGCAGCAGGCTGGCGAACAGGATTTCGTCGCCCAGGCCCTGTTCCCCCCACACCAGCAGGCGCTTGCCCGCCAGGCTTCCGCCCCGCCATTGCGGCACGGGGAAGGGGCGCCAGAAGGGGGCCAGCTGCCGCCCGCGCCAGCGCGCCTCGTAATCCGCCCAGCCGCTGGCCAGATCCCCGGCGGCCAGGCGGGTGGTGCCCAGGCAATAACGGGCGTCGGCATGGTCGGGGTCCAGGGCCAGCGCCTGGCGGTACAACGCCTCCGCCTCGTCCTGTCGGGCCAGGGCCTGCACGGTGGTGGCCAAGTTGTGGATGATTTCCGCGTCATCGGGGGTCGCGGCCAGCGCCGCGCGAAAATGGCGCTCCGCCTCCGTCAGGCGGCCCACGCGCTGCAGGATGGTGCCCAGCGCGTCCAGCGTGGCGCCGTGGCCGGGGCGCAGGGCCAGCGCCCGTTCGGCATGCGACAGCGCCTGGCGCAGCAGGCCAGGGTCGCGCACCAGCAGGTCGCTGGCCAGCACGCGGGCCAGGTTCAGGTGGGCGTCGGCGTCGTCGGGCGCCAGGGCCGCCGCCTGGCGCAGGCAGGCCGTGGCCTCATCCATGCGGCCTTGCGCCTGCAGCACGGCGCCCAGGTTGTTCAACGCGTCGGCATGGCCGGCATCCAGCGCCAGGGCCTGGCGCAGCGCCGCCTCCGCCCCCGCCAGGTCGCCCAAGGCCATCAGCGCCTTGCCCAGGTTGACCTGCGCCAGGATCAGGCGCGGGTTCAGCGCCAGGGCGCGGCGGTAATGCCCGGCGGCGTCGTTCAGCCGCCCCTGCGCCTGACGGGCGTATCCCAGGCTGTTGTGGGCATTGGCATAGTCCGGCTTCAGCGCGATGGCGCGCTCGTAGTGGGTGACCGCCTCGTCCAGACGGCCCAGGTCCTTCAGCGCGTTGCCCAGGGTGGTGTGCGCCTCCGGCTGGTCGGGCTTCAGGGCCAGGGCTCGGCGCAGCGCTGCCACGGCGTCGTCCGGCCGGTTCAGGGCCAGCAGCACGGTGCCCAGGGCGGCCTGCATGTGCGGGGCGTCGCCCTTGGCGGCCACCGCGCGGCCCAGCAGGTCGGCGGCCTCCGCAGGCCGGCCGGTTTGGTGGTGGAGGACCCCCAGCAGGTACAGCGCGTCGGCGTGGCGGGGGGCCTGGGCCAGCACTTGGCGGTAGGCCGCCTCCGCCTCCGCCAGGCGGCCGGCCTGGTGCTGCTGCGTGGCCTGGCTGAACAGCGTCTGCGCCGCCGCCGGGACGGTGGGCGCGCCCTGCTTCTTGTCCTGGCGGCGCTGGTTGCGGTTCATTTCTTTTCCCTACCCGGTGACAGGCGGAGACTAGCCTGCCGGCTGGGCCGGCGTCGATGGTGCCGCGATCGCCGAACCCACCCAAGCCAGAACCCATCCAAGGAGGTACACCGACAGGGATGCACGCTATGGTCGTGGCCGTCACATACCAGGCGCACCATGAGGCATCACCGTCATGATGGAGGTGGGCCATGCCCCCCATTGCCGCGTCTGAGGTTCCCGCGTCCGAAGTGCCCGCGCGCGCCTGGTGCAACAATGAAGTGGCTTACCTGGCATGGCGCCCCATGGCGCGCATCGACGGCCTGTTGGGTTTCATGATCGTGCGCGTGCACGAAGATGGCGAACGCCGCCTGCTGCCCACCTGGGTGGCGTTCAAGGACCAGTCCAATCCCAATTGGCAACAGCAGGACAGCAGCGTCTGGCCCATTCAGAAATTCTCCTGGCGCGACCTGACCCTGCGGCGCAGCCGCGCCAGCCTGTCGGTGCGCCAGCCCTTCACCTGCCATTACGAGATCATCCCCGTCGGCTACGCGGCGCCCGGGCGGGAGGCGGCGACCGACTGGATCAAGCGGACGGAAACCTTCAGCAGCGCCCAGCCCGGCGCCTACACCGGCGCGCCCCGACCGCTATTCATCTGCGGCGACGCGGTGGAGACCAACGCCATCACCGTCACCTGGACCTATGGGGATTTCACCGCCGTCTTCACCAACGGCATCCTGTCGACGCAGAATCTGCGCCAGCAATTGCACACCCCCGCCGGCCAGGCGCCCAGCAAGGGCTATGTGCTGGATCAGGTGAAACAGCCGGGCAACGCCATCCGCACCTTCCTGACGGGGGACGTGCTACCCACCCTGACCGGCTTCCTGGGCCAGGTGGGCGCGGGCGACAAGGTTTATGCCGCCCTGTATGAGCTATCGGACCAGGAGCTGCTGGCCGGCCTGACGGGCCTGGGCGACCGTCTGCACCTGATCCTGTCGACGGCGGGGGAGGCGACGAAGACCAATCCCGCTTGGGACCGCACCAACCAGGCGGCGCGCCAGGCCCTGCACGGCACGGCGGGGGAGGTCATCGACCGGCTGTTCAACAACAGCGCCCACATCGGTCATAACAAGTTCCTGGTGCGCACGGACGCGAACGACAGGCCCCTGGCCCTGTTGACCGGCAGCACCAATTGGACGCCCACGGGCCTGTGCACCCAGTCCAACAACACCATCATCACCCAGGACACCGCCCTGGCGCAGGCCTACCTGGATTACTGGAACCGGCTGAAGACGGACACGGCCAGCTTCCCCGCGCAGGCGGACACCGGCGCCCCCAACCACAATGTGCAGCAAAAGCCCCTGCGCCGGGCGGACGGCCATGCCTATCCCGATGCCGGCGCCAACCCCCGCGTCTGGTGCGCGCCCACCACGCTGGCCACCACCAAGACCGCGGCCACGCCGCCGGACCTGGCCGACGTGTTCCAGCTGATGGACCAGGCGCGGCACGCCATCCTGTTTCTGACCTTCTACCCTTCCGTCGAGGGCAAGCAGAGCATCATCGAGGCGGCGGTGGACCTGGGCAAGCAGCGCCCCGACCTGATGGTCATGGGCGCCGTCAGCAGCCCGCAGGCGCTGCCCATCGAGGGGGACACCGCCAGTGGCGATGACGGGAGCGACGATACGGATGCCCAGGGCGCCAAGATCCCCAAGCCCTCCGTCTACGCGCCCAAGGACGCGCCGCAGGTGCTGGTGGTGCGCGCCGCCGCCATCGACATGCCCACGGGCGATCTGCAGCCGGAGCTGCTGACCGCCGGCGCCGCCATCATCCACGACAAGATCGTGGTGATCGACCCCTTCTCGCCCGACTGCGTCGTCATCACCGGTAGCCACAACCTGGGCTACAAGGCCTCCTACGCCAACGACGACAACTTGCTGATCATCCAGGGCAACCAGCCGCTGGCCCAGGCCTATGCCGTCCATGTCCTGGACGTCTATGAACACTACCGCCAGCGTGCCATCCTGGAAGAGCGGGAGCGCGACGCCCTGCTGAAGGGCCAGCCGGTACCCACCACCCCGCAGGGCGGTTTCCTGTCCACCAACGACCAATGGCAGGACGCCTACCTGTCCGGGGACAAGGGTAAGGAACTGGCCTACTTCCTCAGCTGATGGGGGGGCGCCGGCGGCGGACCAGCAGCAGGGCGGTGCCGGCCGCCAGAACCGCCAGGATCGCGGCACCGCCCACCAGGGCCTTGCGGTGGTTGTGCCGGATCCAGCGGTGGACCTGACGGGCGGGCGCCTGCCACCATTCCTTGGCGGCGGCGTCGAAATCCGGTGCCGGGCAGGCCCGGCCGAAATGCGCCGCCCAGGCCTGGTGCGGCCCGGTCTTCAGGTAACGCTGATATAGCGCGGCCACCCGGCCTTGAGCCTGCTTGTCGCGCTCGATGATGCGGCGAACGACGGACTGCCAGTAGGGATCCTCGATGGTGGCGGGATCGTCGGTCCAGGTGGCGATCCTCTGATCCTGCGCATACGCCACCGCCCAGCACAGGGTGGCGGCATAGGCCTGGCTGGTGCGCGGCAGCTGGTCGGCCGCATGCTCGGCGGCGTCGGTCGCGATGAAGCGATAGTGGAAGCGCTGGTCCGGCTGCGGCGCGCTGTCGGCGAAGCGCTTACGTTCCCCGTCGGTGACGTAGGCGGCCCCGGCGGGTGGCAGCATGGCCTGGCCGATGCCGAAATCGTAGGCGCCTTGCAGGGCGGCCCCGTCCGGCACGCCTTCCGTTCCCATGATCTCCATGCCCCGGGTCCGCGCCAGCTGCGCCGCCTGGAACCAGGCGCGGGCGCGGCTGGCGCCCCACCAGGCGCCGCCGGCATCGTCCCGCGCGTCCAGATAGGCGCGGGCGTCCTTGGCCACCGCCGGGTTGTGATAATAGGCCAGCGCCTCCTTGCCCCGTCCCGCCCGCATCAGGCGGCGGGCCAGCAGGCTGCGCAAGGCCAGGGGCGCGCCCTGGTAGCGCAGGCGGTCCGCCTCCTCATCGTATTTGTATCCCACGCCCATGGTGTCCAGCAGGGTGTTGGGCCACTGCTTGTTGTCGACCGTCCGCGTCCAGCCGGCGACGACGCTGGCCGGCACCTTGGCGTCGACGTAGGCCTTCAGCTCATCAACGGTCAGCACCCGCTCCGCGATGTGCACCACGTCGCCCCAATAGGTGTCGGCCATGGGCATCAGCTGGTCCAGCGCCGCCACGTATTCGCCCCGCGCCAGGGCCACCGTGCCGCCTTCACCGGCCAGACGGCCGCGTTCCGCCGCCGACAGGGCGCTTCCTTGGGGGCTGTCGCCGGCGGTGGGACCCGTGGTGGGGAAGGCGGCGGACGCTTGAGCGTAGAGCTTTGCCGCCTGCGCCAGGTCGCCGTTCTGCAGGGCCAGCTTGGCCTGGACCCAGCTGGCCAGCGGTCCCGGCCTCATCGCCGCCAGGCGGCCGGCCAAGTCATAGTCGCCCTTGCGGTAGGCCAGGGCCGCCAACTGGTCGGCGGCGGCCGGCGCCGGGCCGCCGGCATCCCCGATATGGGCCACCGCCAGGGCGGTGGTCAGCGCCGCCAGATGCGGGGTGGACGGGGCCTTGTACGCCTCGCTGGGGTCATGCCGCCGGGCGTCCCATTCCTTGGCCTGGCGCGGTGCATCCTCCTCGAACGCCAGCACATGGGCGGCCAGCAGGCGCTGCACCAGCGGGTCGGTGATGACGGCCTTCAGCGGATCCGGATTCTCCAGCAGGTAAAGCGCGATGATGTTGAGGGACGATACGCCGTTGTAGGAATTGTGGGCCGCCTGCTGGGCATAGAGGGTGATGGCCTGGGACAGGGCGGCCCCGTCCAGCGGCTTGGTCGCCTCCAGCCGCAGGGTGGCCGGCAGGCTGCCTGCTACCGTGTCGTCGTCCGTCTCGGCCGTCGTCACCAGGGACAGCCCCGCCTGCGCCAGGCGCACGCGCGCTTCCTCCCCCAGGCTGGCGACGCCCAGGCCCAATGGATCGGTGGCGCCGCCCTGGGCCAGGGCGCGGGCCTTGGCGAAGGCGGCCACCGCCGCGTCTGCCTGGTCACGCCGCATCGCCACCCGGCCCAGCATGTAGGCGGCCCAGACGGCGCGGGGTGACGCCTCCGCCGCCGGCAGGTCCAGCACGGCCTGGAAGCGGGCGGCGGCCTGGTCCAGCCGGCCGGTCCGGTAATCCACGGCGGCGGCGGTGTAGAGCCGCACGGCGGCCGGCAGCTTTTCCCCGAGGGCATAGGCCTTGTCGCCGTCCCCGGCAGCGCGCATGGCGGCGACCAAGCCCGGCGCGTCGGCCGGCAAGCCCGTCGTTTCGGCGTCGGTGCGCAGCTTGGCGCGCGTGTCCTCGGTCGCCCAGCGGTTCTCCACCGCCTTCATGATGTCGGCGGGGGCGGCCACCAGGTGTGCCGCCTCCCAGGCGAAGGGGTTGGCCGGCGTCTCCGCCAGCGTCACCTCGCGCCGGTCCAGCAACTGCCAGGGGAAGTCGGGTCCGCAGGCGATGGCGATGCCGGCGGCACCGGTCAGCAACAGGACGGACAGGGTAAGGACGCGATGCTTACGGGCGGACATGGATCACCGGGGGTGAGGGGGAATCGGGACAGCGCAGCCAGCCCACGGCCCGGCGCCCGCCGGGCGGCAGCAGGCCGGGGGACAGGCGCACCAGGCGGGGGGCGGCCTGGGGGGCCAGGGGATCGCGGGCATAGCCGTTGGCGCCGTCGCCCAGGGGGCAGGCGGCGGGCAGGTCCAGGCCGGATGGCAACTCGGCATCGGCCGTACCGTCATTGGCCAGCACCATGGACGACAGGCCGGGCGTCGCCGTGGCCTCGGCCCGCGCCACGACATGGCCGGTGGGCGTCTCCCCCCGCGCCACGGCCGCCCAGGTGGCCAGCGACCAGGCGCGGCGGTCATCGGCGGTGGGCAGGCGGAACCAGGCGATGCCTTTGAGGTTGGGTGGCGCCTTGGCGCGCAGGTCGTTCAGGAAGGCCGCCACATCGGCGGGCCGGGCCATCAATTCATTGGCGTGCGCGCCGCCGGCCAGCAGGGGCGTTTCCCCCTCCACCGTCGCTAGGCTGTCGTCGGCGCTCCAGCTGACCCGCGCGCCATAGTCGGGCAGGGCCACGCGGAAGGGTGTGGTGAAGCGCCGGGCATAGGCGGCCACCCAGCGGGCCGCCTGGGCGGGGTTGAACAGCCCGTCGGTGGGCGCGGCCACGGCATGGACCTGCAGCACCACCTCATCCGGCACGGCCACCACGTCGGCCAGGGCCGGGGCCGGCAGCCAGGTGGGCAGGGCGGTGATGGACAGGCGCGTGCCGTCCAGCTCCCCACTGGCCAGCCGCGCGCGCAGGCCCGTCAGGAAGCGGGCATAGAAGGGCAGGCGTGATGTCGGGCAGTCATGGTCGATCTCCAGCCCCGCCACCGCGACGCCGGCCTGGCGCCAGCGCTCCAGCGGCGCCAGGGCCGTCGCCACAAGGGGGGCGGGATCGGTGTCGCCCAGGCGGCCGTCGATGCGCACCACCAGGATGACGGGCCGCCCGGCCAGATGCGCGCGCAAGGCCTCCAACCGCCCGTCGTTCAGCAGCACGGACGCCACGCGCCCCTCCGCGGACACCTCCGCCGCCAGCACCCGCCAGGCGGCGATGTCCGGTGCCGCGCGGTCCATGGCTTGGCCCAGGGCCGGGGTCCAGGCGCGCTGCCAGACATAAATGTCGTTAGGCAAGGGGGCGGACAGAGGAGCGGAAACGGGCGCGGGGCGGGACGGCACCAGGCTCGCCGCCGTGGCGCCGGCACACATCAGGATCAGGACGGCCAGGAGGATCCGGGGCCTGGGCAGGGGCATGGGACGGGGGCGGGCGGCAGGGTAGGCGGGACGGGCGCATTCTACCGTCGCGCCGGCCCCGCCGAAACGGAATTCCCCCTTATCTTAAGGCGATAAGGTCAGCGTTTCAGGTTTACGATGGCGACGCCGCCCAGGGCCATCAGGCCGCCGACGACACCCATCAGGGTCGGCACCTCGCCCAGCCACACATAGCCCAGCAGCATGGCCAGGGGCGGGGCGCAGTAGAGGAAGTTGCTGGCGCGGGCGGCGGGCATGCGCGACAGCACGATGGTCCAGGTGGCGTAGGCGACCAGGCTGGGCATAACGCCCAGGTACAGCGCCGCCATCAGGCCGGGCAGGGGGGCGGTTTGCGCCTGGGCGTAGGCGCCGGGCAGCCAGGGCGACAGGGCCAGGGCGCCGACCACCATGTTGCTGGCCGACACGGTCAGGGGCTTGTGCCGGGTGAACAGCGGCTTCTGCACCACGGTGGTGATGGAATTGCATAGGGCGGCCCCCAGCACCAGCAGGGCGCCCCAGCCCAGCTGCAGGCCGGTGCCGCCGCCCACCGCCTCATTCCCCATTGTCTCGTTTAGCGCGATGAGGCCGATGCCGCTGAAGGACACGGCGGTACCGACCCAGCCCCAGCGGCCGAATCGCTCCCCCAGCAGGAAGGAGGCCAGCACGGCGGTGATGATGGGGTTGATGTTGATGATGAAGGCGGCGGCGCCGGAGGACACCGTGCGCTCCCCCATGTTCAGAAGCGCGGTGTACAGCGCCACGAACAGCAGTCCGCCGGTGGCGAAGCGCCACACCTCCGCCAGGCGCGGCAGCGCCGGCCGGCTGAGGAGCAGGTACAGGGCCGCCGGCACCGCCGCGATGGAGAATCGGGCCGCCCCCAGCTCCAACGGGCCAAAGGCCTTGAGGCCGGCCCGGATGGCGGCGAAGGCGGACGCCCAGATGATGACGGTGACCACCACGATGGCCAGGGTGCCGCCGTCCAGTCGGTTCCCCTTGGAGGGCGCGAGGCCGACGGTTGCAGCGGAGTCACAGGTGGGGGCGAGCGGCGTGGCGGACATCGGGGGGGCGCTTTCACACGGGGGGAAGGCATTCACACGGGAGATGCGGAACGATACGGCGTTAGTACGCCCTGGTTGCAGCTGATTGACAATCGACGAAATCGGCAGCCAACTGTGAGCATGGATCACAGCTCCCATCCTTTGCCGCCCCTGGACGCGCTGCGCGCGTTCGAGGCTGCGGCCCGCACAGGCAGTTTCTCCGCCGCGGCGGAGTCCCTGAACGTCACCCATGGCGCCGTCAGCCGGCAGATCGCCAAGCTGGAGCAATGGCTGGGCCTGCGCCTGTTCCATCGCCAGGCGCGCGGCGTGGTGGTGACGCCGGACGGACAGCGCCTGTTCCAGCGCACCGCCGAGGCCTTCGCCCTCATCGCCGACACCTCCAACCGTTGGACGGAACCCCGGGGGACGGCGGTGGTGCGGCTGACCTCGCTGCCTTCCATCTGCGGGCTGTGGCTCATGCCACGGCTCGCAAGCCTGGAAGGTAGGGAGACGGACCCCGGCGGGGCACTCCGAATCTTGCTGTCGGTGGACCATCGCGCGCTGGACCTGGCGGACGAGGGCATGGATCTGGCCATCCGCTGCGGCTGGGGTGCCATGCCGGCCCGTGTTTCGCTGAAGCTGTTCGAGGAATGGTGCTATCCCCTGGCGGCGCCCGGCCTGGCCGCCGAGATCGGCGAGGGCGATCCGGAACGGCTGCTGGCTTTCCCCCTGATCCACGACTCCGACGCGTCGGGCTGGCGCACCTGGTTCGCGGCCCACGGCCTGGACTACAAGCCGCGCCCGCAGGACCGGCGGTTCGAGGATTACAACTTGGTGCTGGACGCCTGCGTCTGCGGCCTGGGCATCGCCCTGGCCCGGCCGCCGCTGGTGCGCTCCAAGCTGCGCAGCGGCCGGGTGGTGCCGGTGGACCCGCGCACGGCGCTGAACCCCACCAGTTATTGGCTGGACCGGCCACCGGGACGCATGCGCACCGCCGCCGCGGAACTGGCGCGCCGCATCGCGGCGGAGGCCGAGGTGTCGGCCGAGGCGCTGCGGACCTTCCTCAGTCCCGACACGCCGGAGGGCCATGGCCGGCCCTTCATTCCCTGGACGGCGGCCTGATCGGCATCGGAACAGGCCGAAAACCCAGGCGCAGCCCACGTCAACCCCGGGCCGCTTCCTGCATTGGTGCCCGCAATGATGATTGACAGATTGATTGCAGGCGGTATGCATGGCGCGACTTGCGGTGCCGGCGTCAGGCTGCGGCGGGGTTTTCCACCGTGGCCCGTGTATGGGGCACGGGGCATCGCACCGGAATTGAGCTTCCAGGGTATTCGCACATGATTCGCGCTTTCGTGTTTCCCGGCCAGGGCAGCCAGGCTGTGGGTATGGGCCGGGACTTGGCCGACGCCTTCGCCACCGCCCGCGATGTGTTCGGCGAGGTGGATGAGGCGCTGAAGCAGAAGCTGTCCGCCCTGATGTTCGAGGGGCCGCTGGACGAGCTGACCCTGACCGAGAACGCCCAGCCGGCCCTGATGGCCGTGTCCGTGGCCGTGGCCCGGGTGCTGGAGAAGGACGGCGGGCTGGAGCTGGCCAAGGCCGCCCGCTTCGTCGCCGGCCACTCGCTGGGTGAGTACTCCGCCCTCTGCGCCGCCGGGGCCCTGACCCTGGCCGACACCGCCCGCCTGCTGAAGCTGCGCGGGCAGAGCATGCAGCGCGCCGTGCCGGTGGGCGTGGGCGCCATGGCCGCCATCATCGGCGCCGATTTCGAGGCCGCCCGCGCCATCGCCCAGGACGCCGCCCAGGGTGAGGTCTGCACCGCCGCCAACGACAACGCCCCCGGCCAGGTGGTCATCAGCGGCCACAAGTCGGCCGTGGAGCGCGCCATCGCCATCGCGGCCGAGCGCGGGTTCAAGCGGGCCGTGCTGCTGCCGGTGTCCGCCCCCTTCCATTGCCCCCTGATGCAGCCGGCGGCCGACGCCATGGCCGAGGCCCTGGCCGACACCGCCATCCAGGCGCCGCGCGTGCCGCTGGTGGCCAACGTCATCGCCAGCACCGTGACCGACCCCGCCGAGATCCGCCACCTGCTGGTGGAGCAGGTCACCGGTTCCGTGCGCTGGCGCGAAAGCGTGCTGTTCATGAAGGAACAGGGCGTGGAACAGTTGGTGGAGCTGGGCGCCGGCAAGGTGCTGGCCGGCATGGCCAAGCGCATCGACAAGGACATGACGGCCGTGTCGCTGGGCTTGCCCGCCGACATCGACGCCTTCCTCAAGGCCTGAGCCTGAACCCCTCATAGAGAACGATAGGGAACATCCCATGTTCGATTTGACCGGCAAGACCGCGCTCGTCACCGGCGCCTCGGGCGGCATTGGCGCCGCCATCGCCCGCACCCTGCACCAGGCCGGGGCCACCGTCGCCCTGTCCGGCACCAAGGTCGAGGCCCTGGAGGCCCTGGCCGCCGAGCTGGGCGGCCGCGCCGTGGTCGTGCCCGCCAACCTGTCCGATCCGGAGGCCGTGGAGGCCCTGGCCAAGGATGCGGAGGCCAAGCTGGGCCAGGTGGACATCCTGGTGAACAACGCCGGCCTGACCCGCGACGGCCTGATCCTGCGCATGAAGGATGAGGACTGGGCGTCGGTCATCGACGTGAACCTGACGGCGGCCTTCCGCCTGTCGCGCGCGCTGGTGAAGGGCATGATGAAGCGCCGCTGGGGCCGCATCATCGGCATCACCTCCATCGTCGGCGTCACCGGCAACCCGGGCCAGGTCAACTATGCCGCCAGCAAGGCCGGCATGATCGGCATGACCAAGGCCCTGGCGGCCGAGGTCGCCTCGCGCAACATCACCGCCAACTGCGTGGCGCCCGGCTTCATCGCCACCGCGATGACCGACGTGCTGCCCGACGCGCAGAAGGAAAAGCTGACCGCCGGCGTGCCGGCCGGTCGCCTGGGCACGCCGGACGAGATCGCGTCCGCCGTGCTCTACCTGGCCTCCACCGAGGCGGGCTACGTCACCGGCCAGACGCTGCACGTCAACGGCGGCATGGCCATGATCTGATCGGGTTCCCGCGGGTCATGGGGGCTTGTCCTTTCGCGACGCGCCCCTAAGTATCGGCGGGGCCCAATCTTGGCGAGGGTGTCCCCCTTTGTTGAGTGTCCAAGGGCCAGCGGGCGCTAGGCAAGATGCGCCTACCTGTGGTATCTGACGGCACTTTTCCAAAGGATGGGCGCTCGAATTCGTCCTGCCGGACGTGCCCACGCCGATCAGAACAAGTCAGTAAACAACCCCAACTTTGAAATTCGGGAAGGTATAGGAAATGAGCGACATCGCCGAACGGGTGAAGAAGATCGTCGTCGAGCACCTGGGTGTGGAAGAGGGCAAGGTCACCGACACCGCCAGCTTCATCGACGATCTGGGTGCCGACAGCCTCGACACCGTTGAACTCGTCATGGCCTTCGAGGAAGAGTTCGGGATCGAGATCCCGGACGACGCGGCGGAGAAGATCCTGACCGTGAAGGACGCCATCGACTTCATTTCCAGCAAGCAGGGCTGATCCCCTACTTTCCCGGGCTTCAGACGCCGCGCCGCCAATACCGCGCTGGCGTGGCGTCTGGAACCGGAAAAGCCCTTGCTGGTTTTGCGGGGCCTAGGCGAACACCGGATCTTCGGGATCCTTCTCGAGTCCGATTCCAGGCCCTTATTTCTTCTGGAACTAGGTACAGGTCTGACCCATGCGTCGCGTCGTCATCACCGGTCTCGGGTTGGTTACCCCTCTGGGAACGGGCGTTGAGCACTCGTGGAAACAGCTGCTCGACGGCAAGTCGGGTATCCGCGCCATCGACACCTTCGACGTGTCCGACCTGCCGGCCAAGATTGGTGGCATGGTTCCCCGGGGCGACGGCACCAACGGCACCTTCAACCCCGATCTGACGGTCCCGCCCAAGGACCAGAAGAAGATGGACGACTTCATCATCTACGGCGTCGCCGCGGCGGCCGAGGCGGTGAAGGACAGCGGCTGGGAGCCGCAGTCGGAAGAGGATCGTGAGCGCACCGGCGTCATGATCGGCTCCGGCATCGGCGGCCTGTCCGCCATCTATGAGACGTCGCTGCTGCTGGCCGAGAAGGGCCCGCGCCGCATCTCCCCCTTCTTCATCCCGTCGGCCCTGATCAACCTGGTCTCCGGCCACGTGTCGATCATCCACGGCTTCAAGGGCCCGAACCATTCGGCCGTCACCGCCTGCTCCACCGGCGCGCACGCCATCGGCGACGCCGCGCGCCTGATCATGTGGGATGACGCCGACGTGATGGTCGCCGGTGGCGCCGAGGCCGCGATCAACCGCCTGGGCGTGGCCGGCTTCGCCGCCGCCCGCGCGCTGTCCACCGGCTTCAATGAGACGCCGGAGAAGGCCTCCCGCCCCTATGACAAGGACCGTGACGGCTTCGTCATGGGTGAAGGCGCCGGCGTCGTCGTCCTGGAGGAGTTGGAGCACGCCAAGGCCCGTGGCGCCAAGATTTACGCCGAGGTCGTGGGCTACGGCCTGTCGGGCGACGCCCACCACATCACCGCCCCGGCGGATGACGGCAACGGTGGCTACCGCTCCATGGCCATGGCGCTGAAGCGCGCCGGCATGACCCCGGCGGACATCGATTACGTCAACGCCCACGGCACCTCCACGCCCCTGGGCGACCTGATCGAGCTGGGCGCCGTGAAGCGCCTGTTCGGCGATGCCCTGACCACCGCCTCCATGTCCTCCACCAAGTCGGCCACCGGCCACTTGCTGGGGGCGGCCGGCGCCATCGAGGCCATCTTCTCCGTGCTCGCCATCCGCGACCAGGAAGTGCCGCCGACGCTGAACCTGGACAATCCGTCCGACGAGTGCGCCGGTGTCGACCTGGTGCCGCACAAGTCCAAGAAGCGCCGCGTGCGCGCCGCCCTCTCGAACTCCTTCGGGTTCGGCGGCACCAACGCCTCGCTGATCGTCAAGGAATACACCGGCTCGTGACCGCCAAGGTTCCGGCCCCGGGACCACAATCCCGGCCCGCGTCTTCCCTGGGCCGCCGTCTGTTCCAGGCGGCGGCCCTGGTCGTTCTGGTGTCGGCCGCGCTGGCCTGGGTCGGCTATCACCGCTATGTCGATCCCGGCCCCCTGGCGCAGGACAGCATCGTCGTCGTCTCGTCGCGGGGCGGCCTGCAGGCCATGGGGCAGACGTTGGCGGCGGCCGGCGTCGTGCGCGGCGACATCGACTTCATCGCCGCCGTGCGCATCAGCGGCGCGCTGGGTGTGGGCAGCCAGGCGCTGAAGCCCGGCGAATACGCCTTTCCGGCCCATATCGCGCTGAAGGACGTGGTCGCCCTACTGCGCAGCGGCAAGACCGTGGTGCACCGGCTGACCATCCCGGAAGGCCTGACCTCGGCCCAGATCGTGGCGTTGATCGAGGCGGAGCCCGCCCTGTCAGGCACCATCAAGGACAAGCCGGCGGAAGGCAGCCTGCTACCCGAAACCTATTTCTTCGGGCTGAACTACGGCCGCGCGCAGATGGTGGAGCGCATGCAGGCCGCCATGCGCAAGACGGTGGACGAGATTTGGCAGGCCCGTGCGTCCGGCGCCGCCCTGAAATCCCCGGCGGAGATGGTGACCCTGGCCTCGCTGGTGGAGAAGGAGACGGGCGTGCCGGCGGAACGGCCGCACATCGCCGCCGTGTTCTACAACCGGCTGAAGCTGGGCATGCGCCTGCAGTCCGACCCCACGGTCATCTACATCCTGACCAAGGGCGCGGGCCCCCTGGACCGCACCCTGACCCATGCCGATCTGGGCATCGACTCGCCCTACAACACCTATGTGGTGACGGGCCTGCCCGCCGGCCCCATCGCCAACCCGGGGCGCGAGGCCCTGCGCGCCGTGGCCAACCCGCTGGTCAGCGACGATCTCTATTTCGTCGCCGACGGCAGCGGCGGCCACGCCTTCGCCGCCACCCTGGCCGAGCACAACCGCAACGTCGACAAATGGCGCGACCTGCGGGAAAAGGCGCAGCGCTGATGTGCCGTGCCTCAGGCACTGTCTCGCTTGGATGCCCAGAGACATTGGGAATTCGGGCACCAGGTCCTTGGTGGGAACCAAGGGGGGGGAGAGTATGGTCCACCACTGCTGCGACCGCATGGCCGCTGATTTGAATCGGTCCTGCAAGGTACACACGGATCGTTCAGATTGCCCGGACGCCCTTATCAGTCAGGTCCGTGGCGGCTATGGCATTATTGTGCACGACGGCGGCAGCAGCGTTGTCGAGATAGCTTTTTGTCCATGGTGCGGAACCAAGCTACCGCCAATTGGCTGTCTAGGTCTTCCAAGTCTGCCCAGCGTCGACGAGTAGTCGCCTTTACCCCGCCAGCGCGATGGCTTCGTTGCCATAGAGCGCCGCCAGCAGGTCGGCTGTCGTGACCATGCCCACCAGGCGGCCGACCTCGTCCACCACCATCGCTTCATGCGCACCGGCGGTCATGGCGGGCAGGATGTTGACCACCGGCGTGGTGGCCAGCGCCGTCACGGCCGGCTGCACCAGGTGTCGGATACCCTGGCGGGCGGGGACGGTGGCCGGCAGGGGCGGGATGACGCCCAGCAGGCGCCCGCCCTCATCCGTCACTGGCACGCTGCGCAGGTGATAGTCGGCCATCAGGCCGCGCACCGTCGCCACCGTGTCCTCCGGCCCCACGGCCACCGGCACGCGGGATCGGATGGCGCCGCAGCGGATGTCGCCATGCCGGCGCTGGTAGGCGCGGGCCTCCACCTGGCGGAACACGGCGTCCAGGTCGTCACGGTCGACGTCCAACTGCTCCCCATAATGGGCCAGCACCTGGTCCAGGTCCTCGATGGTGTAGCCGGCGCTGTTGCGGGCGACCTGCGGCTGGGCGGGGGCCACATGGGGATAGCGGTGGCGGGTCAGGTTGTTGAAGGCCAGGCCCATGGCGATGAGGATGACCGTGTTCACCGCCACCGGGGTGGCGACGAAGCCGAAGCCCGCCGCCTGGATGGCCGGGCCGCCCAGCACGGCCGTCAAGGCCACGGCACCCCCCGGTGGGTGCAGGCAGCGCAGGCAGGACATGCCCAGGACGGCCAGGGCCACGGCGCAGGCCCCCGCCAGCACCGGGTCGGGGATCAGCCTGGCGCACAGCACGCCCGCCAGGCCCGACACCACGTTGCCGCCGAACACCGCCCAGGGCTGGGCCAGCGGGGTGGCGGGTGCCGCGAACACCAGCACGCTGGAGGCGCCGATGGGCGCCACCAGATAGGGCAGGCCGGCGGCGTTCCCGCCCAGCCACCATCGGCTGACCAGCGTGGTCAGCAGGATACCCAGCAAGGCGCCGATGAAGATGCGGGCCCGGCCCAACGCCGGCAGGGCCGGCTGGGTGGGGCGGAAGGAGCGCAGATAGGGATGCATGGGGCGGTACCGCCGGCAATTACGCGAATAAAGATGTGGAAAATATCCATCTTACGGTTATTGCTGTAGCATGCCGCGCTCCGCCGGTGAAGAACGGACCTTTGGGGCCGAAGCGCGGCAGGCCTGCACCCTGATTAAAATCACCAGGAGTAGGATTGCGGATGAGTGGGAAAGCGAAGAACGCTATCGAACGCGTCACTCCGATAAGGAACTGTACGGCTGTACGCAACCAACCTCTTGCCGTCCTGGGCACGATCCAGCAGCGTCGAGGTGGCTGCCACGGCGTCTGAAATCATATGGACCATACGATCTTTGGGCCGGGGGGAGCGCCAGTAACCGTTGGCGACGCAAACGAAGGCGGTGAGTTCCTCGGTGTTGAGCTTGGTCCGCCACACCACCTCTATCTCCGTGATCGTGCCGTCAGTCCATTTACGGGCGTAGCTGTCGCGGTCCCATTCCCGGAAGGTGGGATCGGCGACCGGTTTCAACGCAGGCCCCTCACCTTTTGGATTATGGATGCGGCGATCCACGACGATCAGCAGTTTGCGGTCCAGATCCACGCCCAACCAGTGGACCAGGCCATCGTTAATGAAGCCACCGGCGAAGTGGGAAATGTACCCGCGGCGGATGGCGGCAATTTCTCGGGGCCAAGTCAGGTGCTGGGTTTGCAGTTGGATACGCTGGGCCTGTCCAGGTAACTCTTCCACAGGGCTAGGATCGCCCGCCAGTGCCGTTTGACTATCGTACGCGCCCTTGTCGAGGGCGTATGGCGCACCGAAGCAGGTCGGCTCGCTGTTATTGGCGGCCGCCGGTGCATGCGCCGGCTGGCCGGTGCATGCCGAGAGCGCGCTGATTGCGGTGGCCGTCAGCCATGGCAGGACCCTACGTGAATAACCCATCCTCCACCCACCCATCTATTCGCCCCGAATGGGAGGTCACACGCACCGTGTCTTATTCATGGCGATTGAAAAAAGCCCATCCCCCGGGGAAGGGGGATGGGCACGGACGGACGCTAGGGTAGGGACCGGGTGGATGGGAGCCGCACCCGGGCAGTCAAGGACGCCGCCCGATTTCAAGGGGGAGATGAAGGGATGACGCCGAAGTCGCTCAGTTCAGCGGCGTCTGGGCATGGTTGACGGCGGACGCCAGCTGGGCGACGCAGTGGCGGTGGTCGGTGCCGCCGGGGGTGTGGCCCATCTCGGCGCAGGCGCGGGCCTCCGGCACCGGCTGCTGGGCGGCGGCGGCCTGGGTCTTCAGGCTGTCGACGCAGGCGGCGAAGTCCACGTTGGCTGGGGCCAAGCCCAGCGTGTCGCGGCAGACGCGGCGCGCGGCGTCGGTCTGGGCGGCCGTGATGGTGATGGCGGGTACTTGGTTTCCCGCCGTGGCGGTGCCGGACGCCCGGGCCGTGCCCAGGGGGATCGCCAGGGGGGGAATGGCCAGGGCGGCGAGCACGGGGATTAGGGCCAGGGTCTTGGTGAAGCGCATGTTTTCCTCCTTGTGATGAATGAGGCCGGGCTGGGGATCAGCCGTGGCTGACTTGAAGTTTGGCGGCGAATTCCTGGTGGCGGGCGACGGCCCCGTCGTCGATGACCACCCGTTCGCCCTGCGCCCGCCGCCGGTCCATCCAGCCGCTGATCAGCTCGGCGCAGGTGTGGTCCATGAACCAGAGGGAGCGCAGGCGCAGGGTGACGCGCTGGGCGGGGGGCAGGCTCTCCAGCGCCTTGGCCAGGCGGGGCAGTTGCACCAGGCTGGCGGAACCGGACAGCACCACCTCCCACTCGCCCGCCTCCTTCTCGCGGGTGACGACCAGCAGGCGCAGGCGGCGCACCTGGGGCAGCAGCTCGATGAGGCTGAGGCCCAGGCCCACCAGCACGCCGGTGAGCAGGTCGGTGGCGACCACGGTGACCAGGGTGGCGGCCCAGATGGCGGCCGGCAGGGCGCCGTAGCGCTCGAACAGGTGGCGGGCATGGGCCACGCTGACCAGGCGATAGCCGGTGACCACCAGCACGCCGGCCAGGGCCGACATGGGGATGGCCCGCAGCAGCCAGGGCAGCAGGGCGACCGCGCCCAGGATCCACACGCCATGCAGGATGGCGGAGGTGCGGCTGACGGCGCCGGCCTGCACATTGGCGGAACTGCGCACGATGACCCCGGTCATGGGCAGGGCGCCGGCCAGGCCGCAAAGCAGGTTGCCCACGCCCTGGGCCGTCAGCTCCTTGTTGTAGTTGGTGCGCACGCCGTCGTGCATGCGGTCCACCGCCGCCGCCGACAGCAGGGTTTCGGCACTGGCGATGAAGGCGATGGCCACCGCCATGACGATCAGCTTGGGCTCGAACAGACCGAAGCCGTTGGCGATGTCGGGCGGCTGGATGGCGGCCCACAGGCTTTCCGGCACCGCCACCTTGGCGACCGGCAGGCCCAGCAGCGTGGCGGCCAGGGTGGCGGCGGCGACGCCCACCAGGGCGCCCGGCACCAGGCGCAGGCGTTGGGGCCGCACCCATTCCCACACCAGCATGGTGGTGATGGTCAGCAGGCCGATGCCCAGCGCCGCCTCGGCCGCGTCGCCGCTGAAGGGGAACAGGCCGAAATAGGCGGCGGGGGCGGCCAGGATGTTGGCGAGGCCGCCGGCCTGCGGCTTGGCGTCCAGCATGACGTGCAACTGGCCCGCCACGATCAGCACGCCGATGCCGGCCAGCATGCCGTGCACCACGGCGGGGGAGATGGCGCGGAACCACTGCCCCAGCTTCAGCATGCCGGCCGCCATCTGGATCAGGCCGGCCATGATCAGCACGGGGCCCAGGGCGCCGATGCCGGCGTCGCGGATCAGTTCGAAGACGATGACCGCCAGGCCGGCGGCGGGGCCGCTGACCTGCAGGGGCGAGCCCGCGAAAAGGCCGACGACGATGCCGCCGATGATGCCGGTGATCAGGCCCTTTTCAGGCGGCGCGCCGGAGGCGATGGCGATGCCCATGCACAGCGGCATGGCCACCAGGAAGACCACGATGGACGCGGGGAGGTCCCGCGCCAGCGTGGCGGGAAAAAAACGCTGCATGATCCTGGTCCCTTTCTCGGGGGTGCCCTTCACTCCGCCGCGGTGACGTGCGGGGCGTGGTGGGCGCAGCAGGGGTCGGCCACGGCTCGGCGCGTGCCGCGCACGGCCACCTGGAGGGTCTGGTTCTTGTCGCCCACGGGCAGGAACGTCCCCGTCTCGCCATCCAGGGCCAGGATGTGGCCGTTCTCCAGGTCGAAGAACCAGCCGTGCAGGTTCAACTGCCCGGCGGCCAGCTTGGCGGCGACGGAGGGATGGCTGCGCAGGTGGTTCAGCTGCGCCACCACGTTCTCCATGGCCAGCACGCGGGCGGCCTCCGCCTCGGGCAGCAGGCTGTAGGCCTCGCGCAGCACGTGGCGGGCGCTTTCGGCATGGCGCAGCCAGGCGGCCACGTTGGGCATCTCCGTCAGCGCCTCGGGCTTCAGCAGGGCCTTCATGGCACCGCAGTCGGAATGGCCGCAGACGACGATGTCGTTCACGCCCAGGCCCACCACCGCGTACTCGATGGCGGAGGAGACGCCGCCGTTCACCTGGCTGAAGGGCGGCACGATGTTGCCGGCGTTGCGGCAGACGAACATCTCGCCCGGGCCGCTCTGGGTGATGATCTCCGGCACCACGCGGCTGTCGGCGCAGGAGATCACCAGCGCCTTGGGCTGCTGCCCGTCGTGGGCCAGTTTACGGTACAGCGACCGCTGTTCGGGGAAGACAACAGATCGGAAGTGCGACACGCCGTCGATGATGCTGTCCATGATGGGAAATCCTCGCGTTCAGGTCGATGATCCCCGGCCGGACGGTGGGGCGTCGGACGCCTGGAACCACCGTCCCCGTTGGGGGCCATCAAGACTTAAGGCTCGAGTTTTTCCCGGATACGTTTCGATTATGACAAAGTGTGTCTGCCGACCTTTTGTGCCGGATCATCCCGTTTCGGAATCGTAATGATGACCGAAAGCCCGCCCTCCGCCCGGTTCCGCAGCGCGATGGTGCCCCCCTCGCGCGTCACCGCCTGGCGGGCGATGGTCAGGCCCAGGCCGGTGCCGCCGGTCCCCCGGTTGCGGGATTCCTCCAGCCGGTGGAAGGGTTCGAACACCGTCTCGAACTGCTCTTCAGGGATGCCCGGGCCGTCATCGCTGATGGTGATGACGGCATTGTTGCCCATGTCGCGCACCGTGACCCGGGCCGCGCCACCGTAGGCGATGGCGTTGTTGATGATGTTGGAGAAGGCCCGGCGCATGCCCAACGGCCGAAGGGCCAGGGGCAGGCGCTCCGGCCCCTCATAGCTGGCGACATGGCCGGCGTCGGTGGCGTTGTCCACCAGGGTGGACAGCAAGGCCGGTAGGTCGGTGCGGCGCGGTTTTTCCGGATCCTCCTCGCCACCCAGGTAATCCAGCAGGTCGTTGACCATGCCTTCCATCTCATCCAGGTCGCCGTCGAAGGCGGCGCGATCCTCGGCATTGGGCAGGAAGCCGGCGCGCAGGCGCAAACGGCCGATGGGCGTGCGCAGGTCGTGAGAGACGGCGGCCAGCGCCTCCGTCCGGCTGGTGATCAGGCGGTCGATGCGCCGCTGCATGGCGTTGAAGGCCTGGGCGACGTGCCGGATTTCCTGCGGGCCCCGCGTGGGGATGAACACCGGCGGGCCGTTGCCCACCGCGTCCGCCGCCTTGACCAGCATCTTCAAGGGCGAGGCCAGGGTCTGCACCAGGAACAGGGCCATCAGCAGCACGCCGATGGACAGCAGGGCGATGGAACCCAGCTGGGCATAGATGACCGGCACGGTGGAGGGCAGGTCGGTCACGGCGAAGCGCAGCGTGCTGCCATCCAGCAGACGCACGTCGCCGTCGAAGGCCTTCACCGGCGTCCCCGGTCCCGTGCGCAGGCGCAGGTCCATGCCGGCCAGGGCGGCCCGGTGCTCGATCATCTCATGGCGCAGCAGCCAGCTGGCCGGGTTGTCGCCCTGCGCCTCGCGCGCCTGGGATGCCTCCCCCCAGGTGAAGGTCAGGTAGGGGGAGGAGAGGGAGGAGGCGACATTCTCCCGCCGCGCCGGATCGATGGCGGACAGGACATGGCCCGCCGTCTCCACCTGTTCCGCGATGTGCCAGGTCTGGGTCTCGTCGCCGTAGTGCTGCTCGGCCTGGCCCAGCACGATGGCGTTGCCGATGACGGCCAGCAGCACCGCGCCGAAGAGCACCAGGCCCAGCCGGCCGACCAGGCTGCGCGGCCAGGGATGGCCCCAGCGATGGATGCCAATCCGGGTCACAGTGTCGCCACGTCGGCCGTGAAGATATAGCCGACGCCGCGCACGGTGCGGATCAGGCGGTTCTCATCGCCCAGCTTGCGCCGCAGGCGGCTGACCAGCACGTCGACGCTGCGGTCGTTCACCTCGCCCAGGCGGGCGCGGGACAGTTCCAGCAGCCGCTCCCGGCCGATGACCCGCTGGCGGTTCTCCAGGAAGCTGACCAGCAAATCATGCTCCGCCCCCGACAGGTCCACCGCGACGCCATCGGGGTCGATCAGCTCGCGCCGCCGCCGATCCAGGCGCCAGCCGGCGAAGACCATGACGTCCTGCGGGGCCGAGCCGATGGAGCCGGCGCCGGCGCCGTTGTTCGCGGCGCGGCGCAGCAGGGCGCGGATGCGGGCCAGCAGTTCCTTGGCGCGGAAGGGCTTGGGCACATAGTCGTCGGCGCCCATCTCCAGCCCCAGCACCATGTCGATCTCCTCGCCGTGGGCGCTGACCATGATGATGGGCACCTGGCTGGCGCGCCGCAGGTCCCGGCAGATGTCCAGCCCGCTCTGACCCGGCAGCATGACGTCCAGCAACACCAGGTCGAAACTGCCCTGGCCCAGCGCGTCCGCCATCTCGCGGCCGTCGCGCACGCCGATGGCCTCGAACCCGTTTTCCTTGAGCACGCGCAGGATCAGGGTGCGCATGGCCGGATCGTCCTCGACCAGCAGGATGCGCGCGATGGATAGGCTGTTCATCGGCCTTTAGATAAGGGGCGCGCGCCGCCTTTCCAGGGGCGGCGCGCCCATCCATGCTGCATATGCACAAGATGCGGGATGGGTCGCCTCACGCCTTCTTTTCCCAGCCCTTGTCGGTCTGCTGCCAATAGGTGAGGTCCAACCCCGCCTCCTTGGCGGTCTTCCAGCGCTGCCGCGCGGCGGCCACGGCGTCGGGGTCGATGCCGTCGAAGATGTCGCAGACGCGGGTGTACTCGCCCATGCGGGCGCTGGTGGCGCCGTCGGTCAAGAACAGCACCTGGGCGTCGTTGGGCCGCTCATCCACCGCCGTCAGCCAGATGGGCTGGTCGGCGGCGTGCCCGTCCTTGGCCGTGCCGTGGGGCAGGAAGCTGTCCGGCCGCCAGGTCCACAGGTGCTGGGCCAACTGCTCCGACCGCTCCTCCACCGTGGACAGCACCACCGCCCGCCAGCCGCGGGCCAGCGACCGCTCCAGCAGGTCGGGCAGGGTCTGCTCCAGGCTGCTGCGCTGCAGGTGGTAGAAGTTGACCTCGGTCATGGGAACGATCCGCGCAAGGAAAAGGGGCGGCCCCTGGGAGCCGCCCCTGATCTTACCCTGACCGCGAAGGCTTTTGTCAGCCTTCGTAGTAGTCCGCGACCAGCCGGTCCAGCAGGCGGACGCCATAGCCGGTGGCGCCCTTGGGCACGGTGGCGCCGTCTTTCTTGGTCCAGGCGGTGCCGGCGATGTCCAGGTGGGCCCACGGCACATCGTTGACGAAGCGTTGCAGGAACACGGCGCCGATGATGCTGCCGGCCTTGCCCGGGCTGCCGATGTTCTTCATGTCGGCGACGTCGCAGTCGATGTCCTTGTCGTAGGCGGCCCCCAGCGGCAGGCGCCACAGCGTCTCACCTGTCTTCAGGCCGGCGTCGGTCAGGCGCTGCGACAGCTCGTCGTTGTTGGAGAATAGGCCGGCGTGCTCGTTGCCCAGCGAGACGATGATGGCGCCGGTCAGCGTCGCCAGGTCGACCATGAAGCGCGGCTTGAACGTCGCCTGAGTGTACCACAGGGCGTCGGCAAGGATCAGGCGGCCCTCGGCGTCGGTGTTCAGCACCTCGATGGTCTGGCCGGACATGCTGGTGACGACGTCGCCCGGGCGCTGGGCGTTGCCGTCGGGCATGTTCTCCACCAGAGCCACCACGCCGATGACGTTGGCCTTGGCTTTGCGGCCCGCCAGGGCGGCCATCAGGCCGATGACGGCGCCGGAGCCCGCCATGTCCCACTTCATGTCCTCCATCCCGGCGGATGGCTTGATGGAGATGCCGCCGGTGTCGAAGGTGACGCCCTTGCCCACGAAGGCCAGGGGGGCGGCACCCTTCTCACCGCCGTCCCAGCGCATGACGACCAGGCGCGGCGGCTTGGCCGAGCCCTGGCCCACGCCCAGCAGCGCGCCCATGCCCAGCTTCTTCATCTGCTTCTCGTCCAGCACCTCGACCTTCACGCCCAGCTCGGCCAGGGCCTGGCAGCGCTCGGCCAGGGTCTCGGGGTAGATGACGTTCGGCGGCTCCGACACCACGTCGCGGGTCAGGAAGACGCCGTCGGCGATCTTCTCCAGCTTGCCGTAGGCCTTCTTGGCGGCGGCATGCTCGGCCGTGGCCAGGGTCAGCTTCTTCAGCGTCGGTTTCTGGTCCTTCGGTTCCTTGGTCCGGTACTTGTCGAAGCGATAGGAGCGCAGGCGGGCGCCATAGCCGACGTTGGCGGCGAAGGTGGCCGGCGCCAGCACCAGGCCGTCATGGCCGTCCAGCACCAGGGTGGCGTCGGAGTCGCCGGCGCGGGCCAGGCTGGCGGCCACGGTGCCGCCCAGCGACTGGGCCGTCAGGTCCGTCACCTTCTCGGCGGCGCCGATGCCCACCAGCAGGATGCGGGAGTATTCGGTGCCGCCCGGGGCCAGCAGGGTCAGCGTCTCATCCGCCTTGCCGGTATAGCGGCCGGCCTCCATGGCGCGGGCCAGCGCGCCGCCGCTCTTCTGGTCCAACTCGGCGCCCAGGCTGCCCAGGCCGCGGCCCTGCGACACCGTGATGGCCAGGACGCCGGATTGCGGCAGGGCGTTCTGGGCGTAAGCGATCTTCATCATGCCTCTCTTGGTCGGTCCCTTGGGATCCCCTTGGGACGGTGGCGCCTCGGGGCGCCTGAACCCGTCCGGATGGCTTCGCCTTATGGCGTTGGAAGTCCTATACAGGATTTCTCAATGTTGTACGTCAACGCTCGAAATCCAGACCTTTTGTCCCAGGCGGTTGTTTCCGGAGACGGGAGTCGATAAGAACTGCGTGCCAAGCCTCATGGGGCGGGGTTCCATGCCGGCTGTCGTCGGCTTGGCGGCGGGGTGGTCGCGCCCTGGTTTCGCCAAATTATGGGGCCCTATAGTGGCCGTGCCGCCGGTACCTTGATGTATGGGTGCCGCGGTGTCGGATTGGCGGGATGCGCGGGCGCCGTGGTGGCGGGCGCCGGTTTCGCCTTGTGTGTTGTGGAGCACGATGAACCTGATCGGCCGGTATTTGTCGCGCAACCTCGTCGTGGCGATGGTTTTCATCACGGCCGGGTTGTCCTCGACCATCTGGATGACGCAGTCCCTGCGCCTGATCCAGCTGGTGGTCGAGGGCGGCGCGCCGATCAGCATGTTCCTGCGCCTGGCCTTTTCCACCCTGCCGACCTTCCTGGCGCTGGTCATGCCCTGGGGCGTGCTGATCGCCACGCTGTTCACCTACAACCGCCTGACGCTGGACAGCGAGCTGGTGGTCATGCGCGCGGCCGGCATGGGGCCGGTGACGCTGGCCCGGCCGGCGCTGCAACTGTCGGCCATCGTGCTGTTCCTCTGCCTGCTCCTGAACCTGTTCCTGGCGCCGGCGGCGCAGCGCGAGTTCGTGCGCCTGCGCGAGGAGATTCGCACCGACTATTCCTCCGTCCTGCTGCGCGAGGGCACGTTCAACGACGTGGGCGAGGGCAAGACCGTCTATGTCCGCCAGCGCGGGGCGGAGGGCATGCTGAGCGGTCTGATCATCTACGACAACAGCAAGCCGCAGCGCCCGGTGATGACCATCGCCGACCATGGCATCCTGGTGACGGCCGAGGCCGGCCCCCGCGTCATCGTCTATGACGGCGTGCGCCAGGAATACGACCGGGACACGGGCCACGCCTCCAACCTGGAATTCAAGCGCTACACCGTGGACCTGAAGGTGCTGAACGCCGGTGAGGCGCCACGTTGGCCCGATCCGCGCGAGCGGACCCTGAGCGACCTGATCTTCGACACTGGCAATCCCATCGACACCCAGCTGCGCCCGCGCCTGAACCAGGAGCTGCACCAGCGCTTCGCGACGCCGCTGCTGGCGCCGGCCTTCGCCATGATCGCGCTGACGGCGCTGATGTCGGGTGAGTTCTCGCGCCGTGGCCAGGCCCGCCGCATCGCCCTGGCCGTGGTCTTCGGCATGTTGCTGCAGGCCATGATGCTGGGCATTTCCAACCTGGCGGTGAAGACCCAGGCGTTCAACGCCGTGATGTACCTGGTGGGCATACTGCCGGTGCTCTTCGGTTACTGGTATCTGCAGAACTGGCGGCGCCTGAGGCGGGGCGGGGCGGGGCGGTCGACACCGTCGGGCGGCCCGCCGGTCGGGCCCCTGGGCGGAAAGGCGGCCTGACATCATGCGCATCTCGCCCACGCTATCCGTCTACATCACCCGCCAGTTCGTCTTCTGGTTCCTGATCATCCTCGGGGGCATGCTGGCCCTCGTCCTGCTGCTGGACACGGTGGAGCTGTTGCGCCGCGCCGCGGCCAAGACGGACGCCACCTTCCAGATCGTGCTCAGCATGGCGCTGCTGAAGCTGCCGGAGATCGGACAGCAGATCTTCCCCTTCGGTGTGCTGTTCGGCGCCATGTACACCTTCTTCCGCATGACCCGCAGCGCTGAACTGGTGGTGGTGCGCGCCGCCGGCATCTCCGTCTGGCAGTTCATGACGCCCGTGCTGCTGACGTCCCTGGTGGCCGGCATCATCAACATCACCCTGCTCAGTCCCGTCTTCGCCACCATGCTGGCGCGCTATGAGCAATTGGAAAGCCGGTACCTGCGCGGCCAGCAAAGCTCGCTGGACGTGGCGCGCTCCGGCGTCTGGCTGCGCCAGGTGCAGGAGGGCGAGAACGGCAACTATCTGATCCATGCGGAGCAGGTGGGGCCGGGCAAGCCCGTGAACCTGCGCACCGTCACCATCCTGCTGTTCAACGGCAGCGACCAGATCCCCGTTGGCCGCCTCGACTCCGAAACGGCGGAGCTGCAGAAGGGTCAATGGGTGCTGCGCAACGCCTGGCTGAACCAGCCGGGCCGCCCGACCCAGCATGTCGACGGCATGGCCCTGCCGACCGACCTGACGGAAGCCCGCATCCAGGAAAGCTTCGCCCCGCCCGACACGCTGTCGTTCTGGGAACTGCCCAGCTTCATCCAGACGCTGGAGCAGGCGGGCCTGTCGTCGGTGCGGCACCGCATGTACTACGAATCGATGCTGGCCGTGCCCGCCTTCTTCTGCGCCATGGTCTTCCTGGCCGGCACCTTCTCCCTGCGCCACGCCCGCCGGGGCGGCACCTTGCAGATGCTGGGCACCGGCCTGGTGACGGCGCTGGTGCTGTTCGTCAGCCAGAACATCATCCAGGCGCTGGGTCGCAGCGGGGTGCTGCCGGTGTTCCTGGCCGCCTGGGCGCCGGCCGGCGTCTGCCTGATGCTGGGAACCGCCGCCCTGCTGCACCTGGAGGATGGCTGAACGCCGGCCCCCGCGCCGCACCCCTGGTCGCGGGGGCCGTTTGCCTTCGCCCCCCCTTGGCTCTATAAGTTCCGTTCTCCGTTTTTCCCGGTCCCCGTTTTTCCCGGTAAGGTCAGATGATCCAACTTTCCCGCCGTTCCGCCGCTGCCGTGCTCGCCTTCGGCCTGACCCTGGGCACGAGCCTGGCCACGCCCGCGCTGGCGCAGCTGGCCGGTCCCCGGACGGCCGCCGCCACCAACGGCATGGCCCTGGGCCCGCGCGTCGCGGCCCAGCAGGGCCAGCAGGAAGAGCGCATCGTCGCCGTGGTGAATGACGAGGCCATCTCGCAGACCGACCTGGCCGGCCGCATGCGCCTGGCCATCGTCAACACCGGCCTGCCCGACACGCCGGACGTGGAACAGAAGCTGAAGCCCCAGGTGCTGCGCCTGCTGATCGACGAGAAGCTGGAGCTGCAGGAGGCCAAGAAGCAGAACCTGGTGGTGACGGACGAGGAGGTGGACCGTGAGTTCGCCCGCCTGGCCAAGCAGAACAAGGCTCCCTCGCCGGAAAGCTTCGCCGCCAACCTGGAGCACGAGGGCGTGCCGGTCTCCTCGCTGAAGGAGCAGATGCGCGCCAACATCGCCTGGAACAAGGTGGTGCAGCGCCGCATCCGTCCCACCATCCAGGTCAGCGACGAGGAGATCGACAGCCGCACCTCGCGCATCATCGCCAACGCGGGCAAGCCGGAATATCTGCTGACGGAAATCTTCATCTCCGTCGACAACCCCAAGCTGGACCAGGACGCCCACCAGCTGGCCGACAAGCTGGTCGGCGAGATCACCCACGGCGCCAACTTCGCCGCCGTGGCCCAGCAGTTCTCGCAGAGCGCCACGGCCGCGGCCGGCGGCGACATGGGCTGGGTGCAGCAGGGGCAGTTGGAGCCGGCGCTGGATCGCGCGCTGCAGCGCCTGCCCACGGGCCAGGTGTCGGTGCCGCTGCGCGGCGCCGGCGGCTATTACATCTTCCTTGTCCGGGATGAGCGCACGGTGACCGGCGGCGATCCCGCCGACATCCAGGTGTCCGTGGGCCAGGTGGTGGTGCCGGTTCCGCCCGGCGCGGACGTACAGGCCCTGGGCCAGACGGTGAAGAAGATCGGCGACAACTCGCACAGCTGCGAGGCTTTGGCCGCCGCCGCCAAGGCCAACCTGCCGGGTTCCACCACTCGGGCCCAGCCCATGACCCGCCTGGGCGACATCCCGGGTGAGCTGTCCAAGCTGATCGGCCGCCTGGGCGTGGGCCAGGCCACCGACCCGCTGGAAACCCAGGCCGGCCTGATGCTGTTGATGGTGTGCGACCGCAAGGTGCCGGAGGGCAGCGCCCCGCCGCGCGACCAGGTGGCCAACATGATCGGTGGCGAGCGTATGGACATGCTGCAGCGGCGCAACCTGCGCGACCTGCGGCGCGCCGCCACCATCGACATCCGCAGCTGACCAGGGGCGGGGGCCTTGCATCCCCCGATCCGTTCCATGACCGCGCCGCCCCCCTCGTCCGTCCTGCCTTTGGCCCTGACCATGGGGGAACCGGCCGGCATCGGTGGCGAGATCGCCTTGATGGCCTGGCGCTTGCGGCGCGACCGGGGCATACCGCCCTTTTTCATGATCGACAATCCGGAGCGTCTGGCCGCGCTGGCCCAGGCCACCGGCCTGCACGTCCCGGTGCGGGAGATCCACGCCCCGGCCGACACGGCGGGCGTTTTCGGTGATGCGCTGCCGGTGCTGCGCCAGGACCTGTCCGTGCCTGTCGTGCCCGGCCAGCCGGATCCGGCCAACGGCGCCGCCGTCATCGCCAGCATCGACCGGGCCGTGGCCCTGGTGCGGGCGGGCCAAGCGGCGGCGGTGGTGACCAACCCCATCCAGAAAAGCAGCCTCTACGCCGCCGGTTTCCGCCACCCCGGCCACACCGAATATCTGGCCTACTTGGCGGGGATGAGCGAGGAGCCTGTCATGCTGCTGGAGGGGGGCGGCCTGCGGGTGGCCCTGGCCACCATCCACGTGGCGCTGAAGGACGTGGCCGGCCTGTTGACGCGCGACGTGCTGTTGCACACCGCGCGGGTGACCCACCAGGCGCTACGCCGCGATTTCGGCCTCGCTCAGCCGCGCCTGGCCGTGGCCGCGCTGAACCCGCACGCGGGCGAGGGCGGCGCCATGGGGCGGGAGGAGATCGAGATCATCGCCCCCGCCGTGGCGACCTTGCGCGCAGAGGGGATGAGCGTCACCGGCCCGCTGCCGGCCGACACCCTGTTCCACGCCGGCGCGCGCGCCACCTATGACGCCGTCATCTGCCAATATCATGACCAGGGGCTGATCCCGCTGAAGACCCTGGATTTCGACACGGGTGTCAACATCACCCTGGGCCTGCCCTTCATCCGCACCTCCCCCGACCACGGCACCGCCCTGTCCCTGGCCGGCACGGCCCAGGCCAGCCCGTCCAGCCTGGTCGCGGCCCTGCTGTCGGCCGATCGCCTGGCGCGGCAGCGCGCCGCCGCCTGATTCCTCCGTCCCAAGATCGTTTCATGACCAACCTCGCCCACCTGCCGCCCCTGCGCGACGTCATCGCCCGTTTCGACCTGGGCGCCCGCAAGGCGCTGGGCCAGCACTTCCTGCTGGACCTGAACCTGACGGCGCGCGTAGCCGCCGCCGCCGGCGACCTGGCGGGCGTCACCGTCATCGAGGTGGGCCCCGGCCCCGGCGGCCTGACCCGCGCCCTGGTGGAAAGCGACGCCAAGGCCGTGGTGGCGGTGGAGCGGGACAGCCGCTTCGTCGCGGCCCTGGCCGATGTGGTGGAGGCCGCCGCCGGCCGCCTGACCATCGTGGAGGGCGACGCGCTGGAGGTCGACATGACCGCCGTCGCCCCGGCGCCGCGCGCCATCGTCGCCAACCTGCCCTACAACGTCGGCACGCCCATGCTGGTGGGGTGGCTGCGCCAGATCCAGGAATTCCGCAGCCTGACGCTGATGTTCCAGAAAGAGGTGGTGGATCGCATCATCGCCAAGCCGCGCACCAAGGATTACGGCCGCCTGGCGGTGATGAGCCAATGGCTGGCCGACGCGCGCCTGGTGTTCGACATCCCGCCGCAGGCCTTTTCCCCGCCGCCCAAGGTCATGTCGGCGGTGGTGCATCTTACCCCGCGCGTCCTGCCGGCCGACGCCCCGTCGTTCAAGGATATGGAGCGGGTGGTGGCCGCCGCCTTCAATCAGCGGCGCAAGATGCTGCGCGCCGGGCTGAAGGGCCTGGTGGCCCAGCCCGAACCCCTGCTGGAGGCCGCCGGCATCCTCCCCACCTCTCGGGCGGAGGAGGTGGACGTGGCGGGTTTCGTGCGCCTGGCCCACGCCTGGCGGGCGCACCAAGACGCCCAGGATTAGGTCTTTTCCCCACGCAGGCCCACGTGGGGCCCTCGCGCGTACGTTGAAGGGTGGTTCTGCCTGCCATGCGCGACGCGGGGGGCTTCCATGCCTGAGCAGTGACACGTTTATGACGCCCGTCACTCCCGCCCGCGTTCCGCTTCGCTAGCTTTGCGATACGGAACGACGCTGAAATTTGGGGATGACGCCATGACCAAGCAGATCAATCACTGGGTGCGCCGCCTGCTACCCGCCCGCCTGCTCCCCACCTTGGGCGTGCTGCTGCCCATCGCCGCCTGCAGCGGCGCCCCGGACCATGATTATGTCCAGGTGGCGGATGAGAACCCCGCTTTTTCCAGCTGCTCCCAGTCGGCCTTCGACCTCTATCCCGGGGCTGAGCAGGGCGCCTTGCGCGCCGACCACCTGAACGCCTGCCTGGCCACCCACCAGACCTACGCCAACGACCAGCTGGCCGTGGCCCGCATCCACAGCTTCTAAGATTGACCGTCGTTCCGGCGTTGTCGCGTTAGAGGAACCCCCGTCCCTGTCCCCGCGCCGCCTTGGGCGATGTGGGGTGATACACCCGCCAGACACGGCGCATCTGGCGGGTCGATGCAAAGCCCGCCCGCTCCGCCACGCTTTCCATGTCCAGCCGCGTATGGCCCAGCAGCTGGGCCGCCAGCGCCACCCGTAGCCGGTTCACATAGTCCGGCAGAGTCATTCCCGTATGTTCGTTGAACAGCCGCGACAGGTGGCGGGGGCTGGCCCCCGCCACGTCCGCCAGGGATTCCTGCGACCAGGGGCGGGCCGGATCGGCGACGATGGCGTCCTGCACGCGGTGGACCGCCGGGTGCACGTGGTTGCGCCCCTCCAGCCAGGCTGACAGCTGCGGGTCGCCACCCGCCCGCCGCAGATAGACCACCAGGGCGCGCGCCGCCGCCAGGGCCACGGCCGGCCCCACCATCTCCGCCACCAGGTGCAGCATCAGGTCGATGCCGGCGGTGACACCGGCGCTGGTGGCCACCAGGCCGTCCTCGACATACAGCCGGTTTTCCAGCACCCGCGCCCGGGGCGCCAGGCGGGCGAGCGTTTCGCAGTCGCTGTAATGGGTGGTGCAGGGCCGGCCGTCCAGCAGGCCGGCGCGGCCTGCCAGCAGCGCGCCGGCGCAGATGCTGACCAGCCGGTGGCTGGGCCCGACCTTGTGGCGCAACCAGTCGACGATGGCCTGGTTGCCCGCCTCGGTCTCCGCCGCGTCCGGCCCCTCATCCCCCAGCATCTGGTCCCCCAGCATCTGGTCCACCGAGCCCACGACCATGACCATGGCCTCGGGCGGCAGTGCCAGGGGCAGGGGCTCGATGCCCGTCACCGTCAGCCCGATGGACGTGACCAGCGACGCCGCCGGGCCGACGTAGCGGACGGCGAAGCGCAACCCGTCCTGCTCCACGTTGGCTCGGCGCAAGACCTCCACCGGCCCCGCCACGTCCAGCAGCAGCGTCCGGGGTGGCAGCACCACGAAGACGGGCAGGACGCGCGGGGCGGTGGGGGCCATCGTCATGCGCCGGCTCTCACGCGTCGAAGGCCGTGGCCACGGTGGCGATGCGGGCGAAGCGGCCGTCCAACACCAGCTCCGTGGCGGCCTTGATCTCGGACGTCGGCCAGGTGCGGCCCCGCGCGTCGGTCATGGGGAAGGTCAGCGTCGCCTCCGTCACGTAGGTGACGTCGAAGCCCAGGTCGGAGGCATGGCGCGTCGTCGTCTCGCAGCACTGCTCCGTCCGTACGCCGGAGATGATGACGCGGCGAATGCCCTTGCTGATCAGCCAGACATCCAGGCCGCTGCCCACCAGGGCGCTGTGCCGCGCCTTGTGGAAGGTGACATCGGGCGCGATGTCCAGCCCCGCCAGCGTGCGGATGGTGCCGGACTCCAGGCTGAACGGCGCCTCGCCATCCACGTGGAAGATCTGCACGACAGGCACGCCGCGCGCCTTGGCCCCGTTCACCAACGCCTGCTGCGCCGGGCGGTAGGCCTCATACTCCGCCTCCACCCAATAGGGGCGGTGACGGAAGGATTCCTGCGCGTCGATGATGATCAAGGCGGTAGGCGTCGCGGTGCTCATGGGGGCTGTCTCCTGCCATCAGGGTTGGGTGATGGCCTGGATGCTAGCCCGCAGCATACCATGGGATAATGAGGCTGGCGGACAAAGATGGGACAATTCGCGCCATCGTTATAATTTTTATTATGTCCTGACACGGTGAGAGCTATCTCCTTTTTAAGCTAATATCGATCTTTTTTAGGTTGTGTTACTTTGCGAAACACACGCAATTCGGCGGCATGATTTATTCTATGTTGGTGTATAATCACTAGTTATTTACGATTTTGGCCGAATTGGCTCGCCATAAGCTTGGGTATTGTTATTTATTACTGAATAAATGTGTGTATATTTTCTTGCGGTGCGATTTTTATTGATGGCGACGGTGTTCTGGGCTAAGTTGCATTCTGCGGTTGGGAGACTTGCTGTAGCAGGTCGCTGGGGCTTTGTGCTCCTCCCGGCCGCCTTCCGCCTGGTGGGCAAATGTATCTTCTATATCTGGATGACTCAGGCGCGGTGGGAAACGCTTCGGATAAGCATATAATTTTGGCTGGTATTAGCGTTCCTGAAAAGAAGCCCCATTGGCTCTCTAACGAGCTAGACAGTCGCCCGTGAAGAATGGCCCTGACCGGTTCAATTTGAGCTGATCAGGGTCATTTCGTTTTGGATTTGGAGAGCGCAGAGCAGGGCACGCCAAAGGTCCTGGAACCACCTGACGAGGAGGTGGAAGTTGAAGCCAGCGGCTGCGAGGACGGCATTGATACGGTCGCCGTGGCGTCCCTTGAGGTAGTTCCGTCCCATGCGGTGCTCGGCCTTGAGGTGGCCGATGATGGGCTCGATGGCGGCGCGGCGCTTCATCTCCCGTTTGATGGCGGTGGTAGTCCTGCGGACCTGGCCTGTGATCCAGACCTTGAACTTGTTGGGATGGTCATGGCCGCGATAGCCCCTGTCGACGTGGACGCGGTCCGGCTCGCGTCCAGTGTTGGCTTTGATGTCGGCGACGGCCTTGGCCAGGGTGTGGCCGTCGAAGGGGTTGGTGTGCAGGGCCTGGGCGTGGAGGACGAAGAGGCCGCCCTTGGGCTTGGTGATGGGGACGGCGACGCTGACCTTGCAGCCGAACTCGTAGGGGGCGCGGGCCTTGCCCTTGCCGATGCATTCGACCTCGGGGGCGTGGAGGGAGTAGACTTTCTGCCCGCGCTGGCGCTGGGTCTGCATGCTGACCTTGATGGCCAGGTCACGTAAGGGGCCGTAGCGGGCCAGGAGGTCTGGGGCCTTGGCGGCGACCTTGCGGTTGATGTCACAGATGAGGCGGCCCAGACGGGTGCGCAGGAACTTTAGTTCCCGGTTGGCGCGCTTGTGTTGGTGGGCGTGGGTGTAGCGGCCGACCATGATGGCGGCCTTCTTGGCCACGCGCAGATAGCTCTGGCGCAGCGTGAGGCCGTTGTCCTTGGCGAAGGCGACCAGCTTCTCGATGGCCTTGTGGGTCAGGCGGGCGTCGGTGGGGTGGGCGACGGCCTTGGGCTGGACGGTGGTGTCCACCGCCACGCGCGCCAAGTCGCGGGTGCTGAGCGCGCCGGTGGCCTGGGCCACCCGCAGGCTCTCCTGGATCAGCGCGGCCAGCCGCTCCTCGCCCAGGCGCTGGCGCCAACGGGACAGCGACGACCGGTCGAAGGGCAGGTCGTGGCGGAAGACCTCCTCGCCGCAGAAGAACTGGAAATAGGGGTTCTCCGCCCAGCGGGCGGTCAGCACCTCATCCGACAGGTTGTGCATGTGCTTCAGGATCAGCAGGCCCGCCATCAGCCGGACCGGCAACGGCGGCTGGCCTGGTCCGCCGCCATAGACCCCACCCAAGCGCTGTTCCAGAAAGCCCCAGTCGATCTTGCCCGACAGCACCACCAGTGGGTGCTTCAGGTCGATGATCTGGTCCAGGGCTGGACGCAGAAGGTCTTTCTGTCGGGTGTCCCGGGGTCGTGACATGGCCTGTTCCCACCGCTGTTCACAGGGGGAATCGAATCACGAAATGGCCCAAAAGGGGATCTCCAAATTGCAAGAAAGCGGAGGCCAAGCCCCCTCTTTCCTGCAAATTCGATTACAGCACTACCAGCCAAACACCATGGTCGGCCAACGGCTTAGAAATCATTCACGGGCGACTACAAAACCCGGCTCAGGTTGTAACTGCACGCCTTGTCGCCAAAAGCATTCTTGAAACTAGTTAGATTGCCAGTTCCAACACCACCGGCGTGTGGTCCGACGCCTTTTCCTTGCCGCGCGGGCCCTTGTCGATGGCGCAGCCCACCAGGCGGTCGGCGGCCTGGGGCGACAGCAGGAAATGGTCGATGCGCAGGCCGTTGTCGCGCGGCCAGGCGCCGGCCTGGTAATCCCAGAAGGTGAAGGCGCGCTCGGCGTCGGGGTGCACGGCGCGGAAGGCCTCCACCAGGCCCAGATGGGTGATCTCACGGAACTTGGCGCGGGTCTCGGGCCGGAACAGGGCGTCGGTGATCCAGGCGGCGGGGTCGTAGACGTCGCGGGCCTCGGGGATGACGTTGTAGTCGCCGCCCAGGACGAAGGGGATCTCCCGCGCCAGCAGGCCGCCGGCGTGGGCCTTCAGCCTGTCCATCCACCGCAGCTTGTAGGGGTATTTCTCCGTGCCCACAGGGTTGCCGTTGGGCAGGTACAGGCTGGCGATGCGGACGCCGCCCACCGTCGCCTCGACATAGCGGGCCTGCTCATCCTCCGGCTCGCCCGGCAGGCGGGTGATGACGTCTGTGGGTTCCTTACGCGACAGCAGGGCGACGCCGTTGTAGGCCTTCTGCCCCACCACGGCGCAGTGATAGCCCAGGTCCTGGAAGGCCTGCAGCGGGAAGGCGCCCGTCTCGCACTTGATCTCCTGGAACAGCACGACGTCCGGCTTGGCGCTGTCCAGCCACTCGGTCACGTTGCCTAAGCGGGCTTTGACCGAGTTCACGTTCCAGGTGGCGATGCGCATGGGAAGGCTCTCATCAGGCGGCGGTTTCGGCGCACCTTAGAGGGAAGCCAAGCCCAAGGCGAGGGGCTTGCTACGATGGCCCGGTCGCCGTTCCCCTCCCCCTAGGACGCGACCGCGTCCGCCGGAACGAGCACCGCAGGGCGCAGCGAGGATAGCCAAGCGGCCGGATGGCCGCGCCGGCGCCTGAGGCCCGACTTAAAGCGAGAAACTCTGCCCGCAGCCGCAGGAGGAACTGGCGTTGGGATTGTTGACCTTGAAGTAGGACCCGGCCAATTCCTCGACGAAGTCCACCTCGGCGCCGGCCAGCAGGTCCAGCGAGGTGTCGTCCACCACCAGCCGGGCGCCGTCGCGCTCGAACACATGGTCGTCCTCGTTCAGGGCGGCGTCGAAGCTGAAGCCGTACTGGAAGCCGGAACAGCCGCCGCCGGACACGGACAGGCGCATCATGACGTCGGGCCCGCCCTCCATCTCCGCCAGCTTGTGCACGCGCTTGGCGGCGCTGGCGCTCAGGCTCATGGCGCGCGGGGGAGGGGGGACGGTATCGGCGGCGATGTCGGTCATGGTCATCGACGGGTGTCTTTCCAGTTGTGGAATGCGCCCCCCGCGCCCACGTACCTGTTGAAAAGGCGACTGGACAGGGGCGGCGTTCCTCTGTAACGCCCGTAGTATGTAGGCGCTCCGAACGGTTCCGTCAAAGGACCAGGAACCATTCGGCGCCCGCACCGGTCTGGCATGAGGTATGCGGCGATGATGAACTGGAACAGCCTGCTGTCGCGCAAGCGCCTGGCCAAGACGACGGCCGACGCGGAACTGCCGCACCGCAGCGCCTATGAGATCGACATCGACCGTATCACCTTCACCACCAGCTTCCGCCGCCTGGCCGACAAGCAGCAGGTGCACGGCATCGGCGGGTCGGATTACGTCCGTTCCCGCCTGACACACTCCATGGAGGCGGCGCGGGTGGGGCGCTCGCTGGGCATGTGGGTGGGGCCGGCCATCCTGCGCAGCGTGGACTATGAGGTGAAGGCGACGCCGGCGGACATCGGCCATGTGGTGGCCGCCGCCTCGCTGGCCCACGACGTGGGCACCCCCTGCTTCGCCCACACGGGCGAGGACGTGATCTCCGACTGGTTCGCCGACAGCGACATCGGCCGGCGCATCCGCGCGGGCCTGGGCGATGTCGAGCAGGCGGAGCTGTGCAAGTTCGAGGCGAACGCCCAGGGCTTCCGCGTGCTGACCCGGCTGCAGGGCTGGCGCGGCGTGGGCGGATTGCAACTGACGGCGGCGACGTTGGCGGCGGGCGCCAAATACCCTTGGGGGGTGGAGGTGCCGGACGGGCCGGTGAAACGGCCGCACAAGCGCAAGTATGGCTTCTTCGAGAGCGAGCAGACGGTGTTCACGGAGGTCGCCGCGGAGGTGGGTCTGGTGGAAAAGGGGCCGGGCGCCTGGTGCCGCCACCCGCTGGCCTATCTGGTGGAGGCGGCGGACGACGCCTGCTACCACGTGGTGGACATCGAGGACGCGGCCAAGATGCGCATGCTGAGCTTCCAGCATGCCGAGGATCTGCTGCTGGCCTTCATCCGCGACGATACGTCCAAGGATTGGGAGGCGGACTACAAGACCCTGGAGGATGAGGACCGCAAGCTGATCTTCCTGCGCGCCCAGGCCATCGACCGGCTGGTGCGCGACGCGGCGGAGATTTTCCTGGACCGGCTGCCGCAGCTGATGGCCGGCGAGTTCTGCCATCCCCTGCTGACCCTGTCCGCGCGCGCCTCCGCCCTGCGCAAGATCGAGCAGGTGAGCCACGAGCGCATCTACCGTGGCCAGCAGCGCTGCGAGACCGACATCATCGCCGCCCGCACCATCACCACCCTGCTGGACGCCTATGGCGAAGCGCTGCTGGACCGGGAGAAGCTGGGTCCCGGCGCCAAGCTGCCGCGCCGCTGGGCCTCGCTGCTGGAAACCATGCCGGAGTCGCGTCAGCTGCCTTATGAGCGCGCGGCCTGGGTGCGCGGCCTGCTGGACTACGTCGCGGGCATGACCGACCGCTTCGCCATCCGCCAGGCGCAATTGATCGCCGGGTAGCTCTATTCCACCTGCGAAACTCAAGCGATCCGAGGATGCATGGAGGATATCATCGAGGGCGTCAACGTATCGTCTTTGCGGCGAGCGCCCTTTACTTGGTCTTGGTTCTTGCTGTCGTTCAATGGGCGAATTTCACGTGGGGAGTTTTGGCTGAAGTTCCAGATACCTGGACTCATCCTTGGTGCTTTGGTGATTTTGCTCGTTCTTAGCACGGCGGATAGCGCGGTATTCCTCCGTGGCGGGCCGGGAAACCCGTTCCCTCCAGCGGTTGGCGCGCTGTTGATGGTTATCTCCGTGGCGAGTTGGTGGCCGAGCCTCGCCGTCTTGGTCAAACGCTGTCACGACCGTAATCGAAGCGGCTGGTTCATGCTGGTCTATTTGATTCCCTTCGTTGGTGGGCTCTGGCTCTGCATCGAACTTGGCTGCCTCCGGGGGACGCCGGGCGCCAACCGCTTCGGAGCCGATCCATTGTCCTGATGAACCCAGCCCGTCCAACTCCGCCCGTGACCTGCACCGCAGGAACCTTGTATGGTGCCCCGCCGCCGGTCACCATGGCCGGCGAGCGTGTCCCTATTTGGATTTGCCGGTTCTAACGCCATGAACGTCTACAAGGAATTCGAAGCCCTGGTCCGCCGCGCGCTGGAGGCCCTGGCGGCCGACGGCGGCATTCCCGCCGGGCTGGACCTCTCCCGCGTGACGGTGGAGCCGCCGCGCGAGGCGGCGCATGGCGACATCTCGACCAACGCCGCCATGGTGCTGGCCAAGCCGGCGGGCAAGCCGCCCCGCGCCATCGCCGAGGCGCTGGCGCCGCATCTGCGCGCCCTGCCGGACGTGACCGAGGTCACCATCGCCGGCCCCGGCTTCGTCAACCTGCGCGTGGCGCCCAGCTACTGGCGCGCGCGCCTGGCCGACGTCCTGACGGCCGGCGTGGGCTTCGGCGCCAGCACCATCGGCAACGGCACCCGCGTGAACGTGGAATACGTCTCCGCCAACCCCACCGGCCCACTGCACGCCGCGCATGCTCGCGGCGCGGTGGTGGGTGACGCCCTGGCCGCCCTGCTGGAAAAGGCCGGCTACGACGTCACGCGGGAGTATTACATCAACGACGCCGGCGCCCAGGTGGACGTCCTGGCCCGCTCCACCCATCTGCGCTATCGCGAGGCGCTGGGCGAAGAGGGCATCGAGATTCCGGCCGGCATGTACCCGGGCGAATACCTGAAAGACGTGGGCCACGCCCTGGCCCAGCGGGACGGCGCCAAATGGCGCGACCTGCCGGAGGAGGAGTGGCTGGCCCCGGTGCGTTCCTTCGCCATTGACCAGATGATGGCCGGCATCAAGGAAGACCTGGCGTCCCTCAACATCCATCACGACCTGTTCAGCAGCGAGCGCGCGCTGGTGGACAGCGGTGCCGTGGACCATGCCTTCAAGGCCCTGGAGGATGCCGGCCTGATCTATGTCGGCGTGTTGGAGCCGCCCAAGGGCAAGAAGCCCGATGATTGGGAGCCGCGTCCCCAGACCCTGTTCAAGGCCACCCAGTTCGGTGACGACGTCGACCGCCCGCTGAAGAAGTCCGACGGGTCGTGGACCTATTTCGCCAACGACATCGCCTACCACTACGACAAGTACCGGCGCGGCTGCCCGGTGCTGATCGACGTGTGGGGCGCCGACCACGGCGGCTATGTGAAGCGCATGGCGGCGGCGACCAAGGCCATTTCCGACGGCAAGGCCGCGCTGGACGTGAAGCTGTGCCAGCTGGTGCACCTGTTGCAGAATGGCGAGCCGGTGAAGATGTCCAAGCGCGCCGGCACCTTCGTCACCCTGCGCGACGTCATGGACGCCGTGGGCCGCGACGTGGTGCGCTTCATCATGCTGACCCGCCGCAACGACCAGACGCTGGAGTTCGACTACGCCAAGGTGACAGAACAGTCCAAGGACAACCCCGTGTTCTACGTGCAGTACGCCCATGCCCGCTGCCGCTCGGTCCTGCGCCAAGCCGCCAGCCTGCACGCCGACTGGGATCTGTCGCGTGAGGCGCTGTCGGCCGTGTCCTTCGACGGCCTGGCCTCCACGGCCGAGGTGGACCTCATCCGCCTGATGCTGAACTGGCCGCGCACGGTCGAATCGGCGGCTGAGGCGCATGAGCCGCACCGCGTCGCCTATTACCTGCAGGATCTGGCCGCCGCCTTCCACGGCTTCTGGAACCAGGGCAAGGACGACGCCACCCTGCGCTTCATCATCAAGGGCGATGACGCCCTGACCCGGGCCCGCCTGGCCCTGGTGACGGCGGTGTCCCTGGTCATCGCGTCCGGCCTCGCCATCATGGGCGTGGTGCCGGCCGAGGAGTTGCGCTGATCCCATGAGCGACATGCACGACCATCACGGCGACCCCGACTACGACTATGATCCCGGCTATGACTGGCAGGGGCGGCGTCAGCCGGCGCCCCGCCGGCGCGGACTGCTGAGCCTGGGCGTGGTGGTGGCCGCCGTCGGCAGCTTCGGCGGGCTGATCTACTTCGTCTATACCCAGGGCCAGCGCGCGGGGACGGAGGCGGTGGCCCCCATCATCCATGCCGACCCCGGCCCGACGAAGGTGAAGCCGGAGACGCCGGGCGGGATGGACGTGCCCAACCAGGACCGGCTGATCTACGACCGGCTGCGCGCCGACACCAAGACGGATCCGGGCGTGGAGCGTCTGTTGCCCCCGCCGGAAGCGCCCATGGAACGGCCTACGGCCCCGCCGCCCGCCGCCCAGCCCGCGCCGCAGCAGGCGCCCCAGGCCGTTGCCCAAGCTCCTGCCCAGGTGCCGGCGCAAGCCCCGGCCGCCCAACCGGCGGCCCCGGCTGCCCCACCGCCCACCGTGCTGCCCCCGACGACGCCCGGTACCACCGCCCCGAAGCCGGTGACGGCGGCGCCAGTTCCGGCCGCCAAGCCGCCCGCGCAGCAGCAGGCGGCGCAGGCCAACGCGCCCACGCCGCTGGCGCCGCCGACGGCGCAGCCGGCTCCTCAGCCGGTGGTGCCCAAGCCGGTGGCCGCCGCTCCGGTCACGCCCACGCCCAAGCCGGCGGAAAAGCCGGTGGCCCCGCCGGCCGCGGCCCCCGCAAGCCCGGGCGGCGGGTCGGTGAAGCTGCAGTTCGCCTCCATCCCCTCCGAACCGCAGGCGGAGGCGGAAATGCAGCGCATCCAGCGCAAGCACGCCGCCATCCTGGGCGGCCTCAGCCTGCGCCTGGTCAAGGCGGACCTGGGCGCCAAGGGTATCTATTACCGCGTCCAGGCGGGCCCCATCGACGAGGCCCAGGCCAAGCGCATCTGCGAGGCGGTGAAGGCGGCCAAGGACGGCTGCATCCCCGTACATTAAGGCGGTGCTTGCGATGACCACCCCCACCATTCCAGCGGCCGTCATCTTCGGCTGCGCCGGCCCCGTCCTGACCGAGGCGGAACGGGCGCTGTTCACGGCGGCCAATCCCCTGGGCTTCATCCTGTTCAAGCGCAATTGCGAGACGCCGGAGCAGGTGATGGCCCTGACGGCCGCCCTGCGCGACAGCGTGGGCCGGCCCGACGCGCCCATCATGATCGACCAGGAGGGCGGCCGCGTGGCCCGCCTGCGTCCGCCACACTGGCCCTCCCTGCCGCCGGCCGGCCGCATCGGCGCCATCGCCAATGACGACCTGGCCAAGGAGGCCGCCTGGCTGCACGGCCGGCTGCTGGCCGCCACCCTGGCGCCGCTGGGCATCGACATGGATTGCGCCCCGGTGGCCGACGTGCCGCAGGCGGGCGCCCACGACGTCATCGGCGACCGCGCCTTCGGCCGCGACCCGGCCCGGGTCGCCCTGCTGGCGGGCGCCCAGGCTGAGGGCCTGCTGGCCGGCGGCGTCCTGCCCATCGTGAAGCATTTGCCCGGCCATGGCCGCGCCCTGGCCGACAGCCATAAGGAACTGCCGACGGTGACGGCGGACTTGGCGACGCTGGAGGCGGTGGACTTCGCCCCTTTCAAGGCCCTGTCCGACCTGCCGGCGGGCATGGTGGCCCACATCCTGTTCACCGCGGTGGATGCCCAGCATCCCTCCAGCACCTCGGCCCTGGTCATCACCAGGATCGTGCGCGGGTTGATCGGCTTCGACGGGCTGTTGTTCAGCGACGACCTGGACATGCAGGCCCTGTCGGGCACGGTGGCGGAGCGTGCGGCCGCCGTGGTGGCCGACGGCTGCTGCGACGTGGCCCTGCACTGCAACGGCACGGTGGAGGACATGGCCGCCGTGGCCGCCGTGGTGCCCCGCCTGTCGGAACAGGCACGGGAACGCTGGGCCCGGGCCCAGGCCCGCCGCCCGAATGGCGTCGCCGCCGACGCGGCCACCGTCGCCGCCTGGCGCGCGCGCCTCATCGACCTTGCCGGTAACTGGGACTGACCCCTTTGGACACCTCAATTCAGGAACTGATCGTCCGCCTTTCCGTGATGGCCATCCCCATGGTGCTGGCCATCACCCTGCATGAGGCGGCCCACGCCTGGGTGGCGTGGAAGCTGGGCGACGACACCGCCTATAGCCAGGGGCGGGTCAGCTTCAACCCGGGCAAGCACATCGACCCCATCGGCACCATCCTGATGCCGGCCTCGCTGTTCCTGTTCACCGGCTTCGTCTTCGGCTGGGCGAAGCCCGTACCCGTCACGCAAAGCCGGCTGCGCCGCCCGCGCCGCGACATGGCGCTGGTGGCGCTGTCCGGGCCCGGCATGAACTTCCTGCTGGCCATCGTCTTCGCCCTGCTGCTGCACACCCTTTTCCTGCTGCCGGCCTCGGTGGCGGACTGGGTGGGCCAGAATTTCGTGGCCGGCATCCAGATCAACCTGATGCTGGGGGTGCTGAACATGCTGCCCTTCCCGTCGCTGGACGGCGGCAAGGTGCTGGAGCAGTTGCTGCCCTACCGCCAGGCGCAGTGGTTCGCGGCGCAGGAGGTGCGGGGCAACATGATCCTGCTGACGATTTTTTTCCTGCTGCCCTACCTTTTCAATAAGATGGGCCTGTCGGCCTACGACCCCTACATGTGGCTGGTGCGGTGGCCGACCAGCGGCTTGTGGAACGTGATCGCCACGGTGACGGGACTGAGCTGATGGCCGACGCGCGGGGCCCGGATGAGGACTGGAGCGCCGCCCCCGCCCTTGAGCCGGCGGGCGAGGGGGAGCCCGCGTTGCTGGTCGATCTTGGGGAATTCGAAGGCCCCATCGACCTGCTGCTGACCCTGGCCCGCGACCAGAAGGTCGACCTCACCCGCATCTCCATCCTGGCCCTGGCCGAGCAGTACCTGGCCTTCGTGGAAGAGGCGCGGCGCCTGCGGCTGGAGGTGGCGGCCGATTACCTGGTGACCGCCGCCTGGCTGGCCTATCTCAAATCCCGCCTGCTGCTGCCCACGCCCGAGACGGAAGAGCCGACGGGCGAGGAACTGGCCCAGGCCCTGGCCTTCCAACTGCAACGGCTGGAGGCCATGCAGAACGCCGCCGCCCGCCTGATGGCCCGGCCGCGCCTGGGCCGCGACGTCTTCCCCGGGGGGCGCCCGAGGACCTGCCGGTGTTCGAACGGCGGGTGACGGAGGTGACGCTCTATGATCTGCTGCGCGCCTATGGCGACATCAAGCGCCGGCAACAGAAGACCGGTCCGCTGCACCTGCCGCCGGTGGATCTGTTCACCATCGAGGACGCCATCCGCCGGGTGGAGGCCATGCTGGGCCGCCTGCCGGACTGGACCCGCCTGGACCGTTTCCTGCCACCGGACTGGCGCGGCGGCGGCACCAGCCGGGAGGACAAGCTGAAGGCCCGGTCCGCCCTGGCGGCGACCTTCGTCGCCACCCTCGAACTGGCCAAGGCCGGCCAGCTGGAGGTGCGGCAGGACGGCACCTTCGGCCCCCTGTACGTCCGCCGCACCGATACGCCCGCCGCACCGCCGATCCCGGATAAAGAGCCATGACCGCCGAAACCGTCATAGAGGCGCCTGCCGAGCTGGAAGAGGGCTTCGACCGCCGCGCCGAACAGTTGCGCCTGGTGGAGGCGGTGCTGTTCGCCTCGGCCGAGCCGGTGGAGGAGGCCGCCCTGGCCGCCCGCCTGGGCGAGGGCGCGGACCTGCGCGGCCTGCTGGACGAGTTGCAGGCCCATTACAGCCATCGCGGCGTGCATCTGGTGGCGGCCGCCGGCCGCTGGGCCTTCCGGACGGCGCCGGACCTGGCGCCCCTGCTGCAGCGGGAAACGGAGGTGACTTCCCGCTTGTCCCGCGCCGCGGTGGAGACGCTGTCCATCATCGCCTACCATCAGCCGGTGACCCGGGCGGAAATCGAGAGCATCCGTGGCGTGGCCACCAGCAAGGGCACGCTGGACATCCTGATGGAAGCGGGCTGGATCAAGCCGGGCCGCCGGCGCGAGACGCCGGGCCGGCCGCTCACCTGGCTGACCACCCCGGCCTTCCTGGATCATTTCGGTTTGGAATCGTTGCGCGACCTGCCGGGCGTGGACGATCTGCGAGCCGCCGGCCTGTTGGACGCCCGCCCCGCCATCACCACCCTGTTCTCCCGCGGTGGCGATGACGCCGCCCTGCCGCGGGCGGTGGAGGACAGCGCGGAGGATTAGGGCAGGGGTTGTCCGGCGTCCTCAAGGGTGTTGGGCGCCAGGGGCTCCACGGCAACGGCCAACTCCGCCATCGCCCGCCTCAGCAATTGAAGTTGGTTGTCGCCCAGGCGCTGCGACAGTGTCGCCTGAGCGTGCCTCCATACCGGAAGAGCCTCGGACAGGAGATGGCGTCCTGACGCCGTGAGGCTGAGCCGCTTGCCGCTACGGCCGCGTCCGCCCTCGGCCTTGACCCAGCTCCGCTTTTCCAGGGTCTGGATATTGCGGCTGAGGGTTGTCGTGTCCACTCCCGCGCTGAGCGCGAGTTCAACCAATGTGGCGCCCTCGGCCGCGCCAATTCCCACCATCAGGCTGAATTGCTCGGCCGTCAGCCCCAGGGGCCTGAAGCAGGCGTTGTGATAGCGCGTGATCGCCCGCGCGGTCGCCCTGGCCTGGAAGCCCGGACATTCCGCCGCGATGGCCCGGAAGGCGCCCCGATCAACGTCGTTCATTCTGCAATGGCCCCTGTACAATCCCGCGCCGCCATATAATGTATATGCACTATTAGGAGATCTCCATGCCCGCTTACGTGCATATCCATCTACGCATCATCGATCCCGCCAAGCAGGCGGCGCTCGCCCCCCGCTTCCAGGCCGCCTTGCAGGAGGCCGGCGGACGGATCCTGTACTTCGGCCGCGTCGCGCAGGTGCTTGAGGGTGACGACATGCCGCTGCCGATGGCGGGCGTGCTGGAGTTTCCGACGCTGGCCCAAGCGCTGGCGTTCTATGAGTCCGAGGCCTACGCCCCGATCAAGGCGGAACGCCGGGAAGCCCAGCAAGCGACGATGTTCGTTGTCGAGGCCGCCTGATCGCCGGCGCGGGGGCGTCTTTATCGAGCGCTCGCCTCGCAGGCGGCGACGGCCTCGGCCACCATCTGGTCCACCTCCTTGTCGCCGGTGGCCTTCAGCCAGCCGCGCAGGGGCTTGATCAGGTCGGGATGGGCGCACAGCGCCGCCGCCTCGAACACGGTGGGGTAGATGCCCTCGGCGCTCAGCGCTTCCAGCACATGGGGGCGGGCCAGGTCGCCGTCGCGTTGGGCCAGGGCCACCAGCGCCTCGGCACGCACGCTGTCGTCCTCATCGTTCAGCGCCTGGACCAGGGCGTCGCGCACGGCCTTGGTGTCCACCTCCGACTGGCCCAGCAGGAACACCGCCCAGTCGCGGTTGGCGGCGTCGGGGTCCTTGAAGAAGGACAGCAGGCGCTTGACCGTGGCCGTGTCGTCCGCCTCGATCTCCACATCCTCGTCGACCAGATCCCGTAGGAAGTCCGCCGGCGGCATGTAATCCTTGGCCATTCGCGTGTCCTTTTCTCACCGTGCCCGGATGGGCCGTCCCCTTGGTCGGCGGGCCCGTCGACCGCAGGGGATAGTCGGGCGGGGCCACCCTTGTAAAGGGCGCATCGGTCGGGTGGGAAGGGTGCTGAACCTTGACCTGGCGCGCGGTCGGGTTCCAAATGGCGGGCCCCTGGGTTGCCTTGAGCCTGCCATGCCCCACCAGCCCCCGTCCCAACGCTTCGCCGTCCTGCGCTGGGCGGGCCCCATCCTGGTGCTGGGTGCCGTCGCCATTGGCGCCTGGGGCGTCATCGGCCGGCCGTTGACGACGCCAAGACAGGACGGTGTGACCAGCCTGGCCGCCATCGGTGGCCCCTTCGCCCTGACCGACCAGGACGGCAGGGCGGTCACGGACAAGACCTATGCCGGCAAGGTCCTGATGGTCATGTTCGGCTACACCAACTGTCCCGACGTCTGCCCCACGGGCCTGGCCTCCATGAGCGTCATCCTGGACGGCCTGGGGCCGGACGCCGACCGGGTCCAGGGCCTGTTCATCACCGTCGATCCGGCGCGCGACACCACGGCGGTGCTGAAGGACTACATGTCCAATTTCAATCCGCACATCGCGGCGCTGACCGGCACGGCCGAACAGGTCGCCCAGGCCGCCGCCAGCTACAAGGTGGAATACCGCAAGGTATCGACCGACGGCACGCCGCTGCCCCCCGACGCGCACCCGGCCGACTACGGCATGGACCACAACGCCGCCATCTTCCTGATGGACCCGGCCGGCCACCTGAAAAGCACCATCAACCCCTTCGAGCCGCCGACCACGGCGGAGGGCAAGGTGCGCCATGCCCTGGGGCTGCCGGTGGCGACCGACTGACAAGAAAAAGGCCGCCACCCGGCTGGGGCGGCGGCCTTTCCATGATGCAACGCCAGACGATCACTATTTGGCCAGCGGGGCGTAGGCGCCGTTGTGCCAGGCGTAGATGACGTAGTCGTTCTGCTTGCGGTCGCCCTTGGCGTCGTAGGAGACGGGCCCGACGGCGGTCATGAATTCCTGGCCGCTGTGCAGGACGGCGGCCACCTTCTTGGGGTCGGTGCTGCCCGCCTTGGCGGCGGCCTGGGCCCAGACCTGGACGGCGGCGTAAGAGTAGAGCGAGAAGATGTTGGGTTCGCCGCCATTCTTGCGGAAGCTCTCCAGCGCCTCCTTGGCGGCGGGGCTCTGCCGCACGTCGGCGTTGTAGGCCATCATGACGCCTTCGCCCATGGCGCCGGCGGTGGTCCAGAATTCATCGCTGGCCAGGGTGTCGCCCGCCAGGAAGGCCGCCTTCAGGCCGGCGGTGCGCGACTGGCGCACCAGCAATCCGGCCTCGGGGTACAGACCGCCGTAGAACACGGCGTCCACGTCCGCCGACTTCAGGCGCGTGACCATGCTGCTGAAGTCCTTCTCGCCCGCGGTCAGGGTGCCGTTCAGGGCCACGGCCACGCCCTTGGCCTTCAGTGTGGCGCGCACGGCGTCGGCCAGGCCCTTGCCGTAGGTGGTCTGGTCGTCGACGATGGCGATCTTGCCACCCTTGTAATGCTCGGCCAGATAGGCGCCGATGACCTGGCCCTGCTGGTCGTCCCGGCCGCAGGTGCGGAACAGCGTGTCCCATCCCTGGGCGGTCAACTCCGGACTGGTGGAGCTGGGGGTGATGACGATGACGCCCTCGTCGGCGTAGACCTGGGCCGCCGGCATGGTAGTGCCGGTGGTCATGTGGCCCATGACCATGGCGACGCGGTCCGTGACCAGGCGGTTGGCGGCGGCGACCGACTGCGTCGGCTCCCCGCCATCATCCACCGCGTCCACCACCAGCTTCTGCCCCAGCACGCCCCCCTTGGCGTTGATGTCGGCCACGGCCTGGTCGGCACCCCGGCGCAGCTGGGTGCCCACCGCTGCCAGGCGGCCGCTGAGCGGAACACCCACACCGATCTTGATGTCCGCCAAGGCGGGAAGGCTGATCGACAGCAGGGGCAGGGCAAGGACGGCGGCACGCGCGAAGGAAGGGACACGCATTGAACTGTGATTCCTGAACCGAGGGAAGGCTAATTCACACTACTTGACCTCGGTATAGGATCCATCGCGCCATTGGTAAACTGTGTAATCGGCAGTGGTGCGATCTCCTTTTGCATTGAAGGAGAGGGGGCCGATCACAGTCTGGAAGCTGCCTTTGTGCAAGGCGTCGGCCACCTTGGCCGGGTCCGTGCTCTTGGCCGTGGTCACCGCCTGGGCCCAGGCCTGCACGGCGGCATAGGAATAAAGGGTGTAGGCCTCCGGCTCGTAATTCTGGGCACGGAAGCTTTTCACAACCTCTGCCGCCACGGGCTGCTGGCGGTAATCGGCGCCGAAGGTGTTCAACACCCCGTTGCCCATGGCGCCGGTGATGTTCCAGAACTCATTGGAAACGATGCCGTCGCCCGCCATGAACTTGGCCTTCAGGCCTTTTTCCGCCATCTGGCGCACCAGCAGGCCGGCTTCGGTGTGCAGGCCGCCGAAATAGACGAAATCGACCTGCGCGTCCTTCATGCGGGTGATGACGGAGGACATGTCGCGATCACCCACCGTCACCGCCTCATACACCACTTCCTTCAGGCCCAGCTTGGCCAGGGCGGCGCGGGTGGCGTCCGCCAGGCCCCGGCCATAGGTCGTCTGGTCCTGCAGGATGCCGATGCGGGCCTTGGGGAAATTCTTGGCGATGTACTGGGCCGCCACCTCGCCCTGCTGGTCGTCGCGCCCGCAGGTGCGGAAGGTGGTGTGGCTGCCCATTTCCGTCAGCTGCGGATTGGTCGAGCCGGGAGAGATCTGGACCACGCCTTCCTCGGAATAGACCTTGGCGGCGGCGATGGAGACGGCGGAGTTGTAATGGCCGATGACGGCCACCACGCCCTGGGTGATCAGCTTGTTGGCCGCGGCCACGCCTTGGCTGGGGTTGCTGGCGTCGTCCGCCTGGATCAGCACCACCTGCTCGCCCAGCACACCGCCCTTGGCGTTCAGGTCCTTGATCGCTTGCTCGCTGCCCCGGCGCAACTGCTCACCCACCACGGCGTTGGGGCCGGTCAAGGGCGCGCCCAGGCCCAGCTTGATCTCGGCGCGGGCGGCACCCGCCGTCAGACCCGACGCCCCCAGGCCCGCCACCATTATCGCCACCGCCGCGACGCGGCTCTTCATGCGCACCATGCCACCATCCCCCATTCCCAGTGCCGGCGGCCCCATGCCTACGCCGGGCCCACCCTGTTCGAGGTGCAGGGTAGCATGCGCCCGGCGACACAATTCCACCGCGTCGCCATCCCTTGCGCGGAATGGGAAAAGATACGACATCTGGGCACACCCGTTCGTGCAACACCCCCCTTCCATCACAGGGAATTCGGCCATGGCCGCCTATGACTACGACCTTTTCACCATCGGCGCCGGCTCCGGCGGGGTGCGCGCCAGCCGAATCGCGGCCGGGTACGGCGCCCGCGTGGCGGTGGCGGAGGAACGGTACCTGGGGGGCACCTGCGTGAATGTCGGCTGCGTGCCCAAGAAGTTCCTGGTCTACGCCGCACAGTACTCCGCCGGTTTCCAGGATGCCGCCGGCTACGGCTGGGACGTCGAAGCCCGGGACCATGACTGGCGGCGCCTGATCGCCAACAAGGATGCGGAGATCACCCGGCTGAACGGCGTTTACCGCCGCCTGCTGGAGAATGCCGGCGCCACCATCTTCGAGGCCCGTGCCACCATCGTGGACGAGCACACGGTGGACGTGGGCGGCAAGCGCGTGACGGCGGAGCGCATCCTGATCGCCACCGGGGGCTGGCCGGAACTGCCGGAGAAGCCCGGCGTGCGCGACTACGCCATCACCTCCAACGAGGTGTTCCACCTGGACAAGCGCCCCGAACACATCGCCATCGTCGGTGCCGGCTACATCGCCACGGAATTCGCCGGCGTGTTCAACGGCCTGGGATCCCGCACCACGCAGATCTACCGGGGCGACAAGCTGCTGCGCGGCTTTGACGAGGATGTGCGGGATTTCCTGGGTGCGGAGATGGTCAAGGCGGGCGTCGACCTGCGCCCCGGCACCACCATCGAAAGCCTGGAAAAGACGGGCCGCTGCCTGGTCGCCACCCTGTCCGACGGCACGACGCTGGAGTTGGACGCCGTGCTCTACGCCACCGGCCGCCGGCCCAACGTGCGCGGCCTGGGGCTGGAGCGCGTGGGCGTGCAGTTGAACGAGCGCGGCGCCATCAAGGTGGACGACCAGTACCGCACCACCGTGCCCAACATCTACGCCCTGGGCGACGTGACCGACCGTGTGAACCTGACGCCGGTGGCCACGGCCGAGGGCCATGTGCTGGCCGACACCCTGTACGGCAACAAGCCGCGCAGCGTGAACTATCACAACATCCCGACCGCCGTGTTCTCCATCCCCCCCGTCGCCACCTGCGGCATGACGGAGGAGCAGGCGCGCGCCGTCTATCCGGCGGTCGACATCTACCGCACCAACTTCAAGCCCATGAAGCACACCATTTCCGGCCGGGACCAGCGCATGCTGATGAAGCTGGTGGTGGACCGCGCCAGCGACCGGGTGGTGGGATGCCACCTGGTGGGCGACGACACGCCGGAGATGATCCAGGGCGTGGCCGTGGCCATGAACGCCGGCGCCACCAAGGCGGTGTTCGACAGCACCATCGGTCTGCACCCAACGGCGGCGGAGGAGTTCGTGACGTTGCGGACGAAAGCCCTATGAAACTATTGGCAGTATACTATACAATTAATTCAACCACTTTGATGGAGTGAGGGGCTAGTATGGTAGCGATTGATAATTGGACCCAACGCTGGAAGCGAGTGGAAGGGAAGGAAGTTAACCTTGGTCAAGGTGGGCAGGGTGTAGCTTTTAAGGTTGTTAGGATAGACGGTGGGGGTCAAGAATTTACCATCAAAACCCTATCAAAACAAAAGGATAAATTAAAAAGAATTCGTTTTGCCAGGGAGGCAATGGCCTTGCGAGAAATAGAAGGCCAGTCAGGCGTGCCAAAGTTTATTGAGACCAACATAGATCCAGAGATTAGTGATAATAACCCATATATCATATATGAATATATCCACGGAAGGACTTTGTCTGAGGAAATATCCGAGCAAAAGATAACAAACAAACTTGGTTTACATTACGCTCAAAAGATAGCATTATCACTGGCAGATACTGTTAGTCGCTTGCACAACAAAGGAGTGTATCACAGAGACATAAAGAGCGATAATATTATTGTTAATAATGATAGCGTCTACTTAATTGATTTTGGCCTATGTTTCTGTGATTTCGATGAATCAGATGAACGGACTCCAATTGATGAAGAAGTTGGAAACCGATTTTTGCATTTGCCAGAATTAAAGCAAGGGGAAAAAAATGTTTTCCTGAATCAGATACCGCGTTTATATGTGGGGTATTTTTCTATTGCTTAACTGGAATTCAGCCAAAAAATTTACTCCACAAAGGAGATTTGCGCCACCAGCAGGAAGACGCAGTTGCTGCCCTGGAGAACTTGTCGCTCTCCCCTAATCAGTTATCTAGGCTGAATAGAATATTTCAACGAGGCTTCCAAAATGACTACAGGATTCGCTGGAATAGCGCAGCTGAGCTGTATTCGGAGATTGAAATGACTACGAGTCTTGACGGTGAGCACCCAAATCGAGATCGCGAAACTGATATTAGAGAAATTCGCAGGCGAATGGAGGCGGATCGCAATATATCTTCAGTGATGTTAAGTCACAAAAAACTGTTTGATGACGCAATTTCCAGGTCAGCTACTCAAATACAAAGAGAGATGAATGATATTTTGCATTATGGAGATATGAATGAATTAGATTTATCTGGAAATCATAATAGATTTACTGTATTTATGTGGCCTCTTCATAAAAGAGACCGCAGAGTCGATTCTTATTTTGATCTTCGGCATGCTAATGGAGTTATTGAAGTTATGGCGTCAACAAATAAATCAAAAAATAACATTATTATATTGCGTGCGCCAATCGAGGGTTTTAACGATTGGCTCCAGATTGAAGAAAAAGCTCGGCAGTTTCTTGTGGATCAAATTTACCGAATGACTTCCGATCTAGCTTGAGATATTATGGAATTTAAATTCCGGGCGCGGTCTATTCGCAGCCAGGCCGGCTTCCACCAGCTGGGCCAAGCCTGGCACCATTTCCTGGCGTAGCCAATCCAGCTTTTGCCCTGGGGCGCCCCGGCCAGCGGTGGGGAAGGCGCGCTTCCAGCCGCCCAGCTTCACCGCCAGGCCGCAGCACAGGGCGCCGACGCCGGTGTGGTGCGCCTCGATCTCACGGCGCATGGCCTGGAAGCCCTCGGCCGACAGATCGTCCCACAGCTGCCGCGTCATGCGGTCGAAGCTGCGGAAACATCCTTCCAGCTGGGTCATGATGGTGTCCAGGCTGGTATCCACCGTGGTGATCAGGCGCTGGGCGGCACTGTCGGTTTGCACCAGGGGGGCACGCTTCAGATCCGCCAGCCAGCGGCCGAATTCTTCCAGCAAGGCGTGGGCGCCGTCCCGGCAGCTGCGGAAATAGGCGACCGACAGGAAGATGTCGCCGTACTGCGCCAGGAATTCCGGAATCTCGGTCAGTTTCAGGCCCAGCCGCCCGGCGATGTGCCGCAGGTTGGCCAGCGTCTCCGCCCGGTCGGGGCTGGAAAGCAGGGCCGTCAGGTCGCCCATGTTCTCAACCCGCGCCGCCTGCTCGCCATAGACGCGGCGCAGCAGGGGGCGGGTGAAGCCCTGCATGTAATGGGTCAGCTCCTCCTGCTTTTCCGGGGATAGCACCAGGTGCTGGTGCTCATCCACCGCGATGCCCAGGGCGCGCAACTCGATGCGCAGGGAATAGACGTCGAACGACGCCACGGCGCCCAGTTTCAGCAGCAGGGCCATGTCGCGGTCCAGCGACGCCTTGTCGGCCGCGAATTCCCGCCCCAGGCCCTCGATCTGGATCAGGCCCGTGCCGGCGCGGGCGTCGCGGAACAATTCCACCATCGTTTCCAGCCGCGCCGTCTTCACCAGGCGCGCGCGCTTCAGCCCGGTCACGGTCAAGGGCAGCAGATGCAACGGCAGCAGGTGCAGGGCGTCGGTCTCATCCGACCAGGCGGCGGTATCACGAACCGGGCGGTCGGCGGCGGCGTGGGAGATGCCGTCGGCGCGCGGCGGCTCCAGCATGACCGGGCGCAGCGGCATGACCCGGGGCAGGGCAGACGGCGGCGGAGGGGGCGGCGGTGACGCCATGGGGTCGGCGCCCGGGGGCGCATCCTGGACTGCAAGCGGCATATGGTCGTCCTAGAAGCCGTAATGCGGTCCGTCACCCGAATTGGACGGCCGATGGAAAGGGCGGAGCAGGGCTGCCACCCTGTTTCCATCGATCAGCATAAATCCAATTGAGTACTAGTAAAGTACTAACTGGATGGGTCGGGCGAGCGCGTGGCGCGTTTTCTCTATTTTTAGTCAGATTTGCAAGAATTACATCAAATCCAATATAACTATTCGTCACAATTCATCGTTCCCTGTCGGGAAAGGGGCCCCCTCGGCATGGTTAAAGCGGCCGATGGCCAAGGATGTGATCGGCCGCCCTGTGGCGCCGCCCCGCGTCCGTCGCCGGGCAGCCATCCCGTTCTTGCCTGTGGGCGGCGGCGGGGCCATAGTCCCGCCCCGATACGGCGGCGCCATCCGTACGGGGGGCGTATCCGTCCCCCTCTGACCGCCCTAGGGATCCCATGCGCTTTCCGCACCGGCACCTGCTTGGCATCGAAGGCCTGAGCCAGGCCCAGATCAACACCATCCTGGATCTGGCCGACACCTACGTCGAACAGAACCGCAGCCCCAACAAGAAGTCGGACGTGCTGCGCGGCAAGACGGTGGTGAACCTGTTCTTCGAGAACTCCACCCGCACCCGCACCAGTTTCGAGCTGGCGGCCAAGCGGCTGGGCGGCGACGCCATCAACATGTCGGTCGATGGTTCCAGCGTGAAGAAGGGCGAGACCCTGCTGGATACCGCCACCACGCTGAACGCCATGCACCTGGATGTGCTGGTGGTGCGCCATCCGGAGTCGGGCGCGGTCAAGCTGCTGGCCGACAAGGTCAACTGCGCCGTCATTTCCGGCGGTGATGGCGCGCACGAGCATCCGACCCAGGCCCTGCTGGACGCCCTGACCATCCGCCGCAACAAGGGGCGGCTGGACGGCCTGACCGTCACCATCTGCGGCGACATCCTGCACAGCCGCGTCGCCCGCTCCAACATCCAGCTGCTGAACATCATGGGCGCGCGCGTGCGCGTGGTGGCGCCGCCCACCTTGCTGCCCCGCGCCATCGGTGAGCTGAGCGTGGAAGTGCACCACGACATGGCCACCGGCCTGAAGGACGCCGACATCGTCATGATGCTGCGCCTGCAGCTGGAGCGCATGCAGGGCCAGTTCGTCCCCTCGGTGCGGGAGTACTACCGCTTCTTCGGCCTGGATTATGAGAAGCTGGCGGCGGCCAAGCCGGACGCCCTGATCATGCATCCCGGCCCCATGAACCGCGGGGTGGAAATCGACAGCCTGGTGGCCGACGACATCAACCGCAGCGTCATCCTGCAGCAGGTGGAACTGGGCGTGGCCGTGCGCATGGCCTGCCTGGATCTCCTGACCCAGCACGGCCGCAACGACGCGGCCTGACGCCGCCGTCCCGTCTCCGCCCCGTCTTCGCCTCTCGCTCTTCCGGGACCATCTCCATGGCCACACACGCCCGCACCGCCATCCTGAACGCCCGCCTGCTGGATCCGGACAGCCGCCTGGACCAGCGCGGCTCCCTGCTGATCGACGGCGGCAAGATCGCCGACCACGGCCCCGGCCTGTTCCGGGACGGCGTGCCGGAGGGCATCGAGGTCATCGACGCGGAAGGCGCCTGCGTCGCCCCCGGCCTGGTCGACCTGCGCGCCCAGGTGGGCGAGCCGGGGCACGAGGATAACGAGACGCTGAAGACCGCCAGCCAGGCGGCGGCGGCCGGCGGCGTCACCGCCCTGGCCTGCCTGCCCGACACCGACCCGGTCATCGACGACGTGGCGGGGCTGGAGTTCATCGCCCGCCGCGCGCGCGAGGTGAAACTGGTGAAGGTCTTCGCCTACGCCGGCATCACCCGCGACCTGGGCGGCAAGGAACTGACGGAAATGGGCCTGCTGGCCGAGGCCGGCGCCGTGGGCTTCACCGACGGCGGCAAGGCTGTGGCCGACGCCCTGGTCATGCAGCGCGCGCTGGCCTACGCCAGCATCTGGGGCCGCCCCATCATGCAGCATCCGCAGGAACCGCGGCTGGCCACCGGCGCCATGAATTCGGGGGAGATCGCCACACGCCTGGGCCTGTCCGGCATTCCCGCCGTGGCGGAGGTGATCATGCTGGAGCGTGATTTGCGCCTGGTGGAGGCCACGGGCGGCCGCTACCACGCCGCCGACATTTCCACCGCCGAGTCCGTGGCCGTCATCCGCGCCGCGAAGCGCAAGGGCCTGAAGGTCACCTGCGACACCGCCCCGCCGTACTTCACCCTGACGGAGCGGGATGTCGGCGACTATCGCACCTTCTTCAAGCTGTCGCCGCCGCTGCGCACCGAGGATGATCGCCAGGCGATCGTGGAAGGGCTGGCCGACGGGACCATCGACTGCATCACCAGCGACCATCTGCCCTGGAATCAGGACGCCAAGCGCGTGCCCTTCGCCCAGGCGGCCTTCGGCTCCGTGGGGCTGGAGACGCTGCTGCCGCTGACGCTGGACCTGGTGCACAAGGGGCACATGAGCCTGCTGGACGCCCTGGCCGCCGTCACGGTGAAGCCGGCCGCCGTGCTGGGCCTGGGACTGGGCCGCCTGCGCACCGGCGCCGCCGCCGACCTGGTGATCTTCGATGCCGAGCGGCCGTGGCGCGTGGATGCCGAGGCGCTGCACAGCAAGTCCAAGAACAGCTGCTTCGACAAGCATCCGGTGCAGGGCCGCGTGCTGCGCACCCTGGTGGATGGCCGCACCGTCTTCCAGCTGGCGGCCTGACCGTCATGGACACGGCGGCGCTGCCCCTGATGCCCTTGCTGCTGGCGCTGGCCGGCGGCTACCTGCTGGGCTCCATCCCGTTCGGCCTGGTGCTGGCCTATCTCGGCGGCTATGGCGACATCCGCAAGATCGGCTCCGGCAACATCGGCGCCACCAACGTGCTGCGCACGGGCAACAAGCTCCTGGCCGCCGCCACCCTGGTGCTGGACAGCGGCAAGGGCGCCATCGCCGTGGGCATCGCCCATTGCCTGGCGATGAGCGTCCTGCCCTCGCCGGGGGCACCACACTTGGCGGCCCTGGTGGCGGGCGGCGGCGCCATGCTGGGGCACACTTTACCGGTTTGGCTGGGCTTCAAGGGCGGCAAGGGTGTGGCCACGGCGCTGGGCGTGCTGCTGGCTACCAGCTGGCCGGTGGGCGTCACCGCCTGCCTGACCTGGCTGCTGGTCGCTTTCCTGTTCCGCGTCTCCTCCCTTTCCGCCCTGGTGGCCTTGGCCCTGGCGCCCCTGGTCGCCTGGTTCCTGCCGGCGGTGTGCCCGGCCGCCGCCGACTTCGGCGCCGGCGGGGCGGAAGCCGCCCTGGCGCTCGCCATCGCCGTCCTGGTCTGGATCCGCCACCACGCCAACATCCGCCGCTTGCTGGCGGGGACGGAGCCCCGGATCGGGCAGGGCAAAAAGAAGGAAGGCTGACGCAGCTCAGTCCGTTTGAACCTCGGGCCCTCTATCCTTATCTCAAGGATATCCCCTTGAGGAGGAATGGTGATGAGCAAGAAGACCGACAAGGACGCCGATACCGGCAGCGTCCTGGGCAACATCATCCTGGAAGAGGTGGTGGAGGCGATCGAAGAGGCGCGCTCCCCAACGCCGGACATCTTCCCGCCCATCCCCCACGAGGTGCCGCAGCCCAAAGGCGCGCCGGCCGTGGACAGGCGGGAGGATGAGCGGAAATCCCCGAGGAAGCGGCCGGACGCGCCGGGGCATCACAGCCGCTAACCCCGCAGCCGTCCTACCTTAGCCCTGGCCGGCGGCCTTCAGGATCAGGCCGGCGATCTCCTGCGCGTGCGACACCAGGGTCAGATGGCCGCCGTCGACCTCGATGGTGTCCGCGTTCATGCGCTTGGCCAGGAAACGCTCCAGGTCGGGGGAGATGGTCAGGTCCTGCTTGGACACGGCGTAGTAGCTGGGCTTGTCATGCCAGGCGGCGGCGGTGGTGCGGCCGGCGAATATGCTGGCCGCCGTGGGGCCTTGCTCGGCGTACAGCGCCTTGGCCTGGGCCGGGGCGACCCCGTTGGCGAAATAGTCCAGGAAGCCCTTTTCCGAGATGACGGTCATGCCGTCGTGGTTTTGCACCTCCGCCCGCACGGGCATGGTGGGGAACTTGGCCGACAGGGCCACGAAATCCTCATTCGCGTCCGGGGCGCGGGCGGCCACATAGACCAGGGCCGTCACCTTGGGGTCGGTGCCCACGTCGCTGATCACGGTGCCGCCCCAGGAATGGGCCACCAGCACGGTGGGGCCGTCCTGCTGCGCCAGCACGGCGCGGGTGGCGGCGTCCGACTCCGCCAACGAGGTCAGCGGGTTCTGCACGGCCGTGACATGCAGGCCCTTCGCCTGCAGGATCTTGATGACCTCGTTCCAGCTGGACCCATCGGCCCAGGCGCCGTGCACCAGCACGACGTTATGGACGGGGACCGGGACCCCCGGGGTGGTGGCCGCCGCGGCGGGCAGGGCGACGGTGGCGGCGGTCAGGGCAAGGGCGGCGACAAAGGACAGCTTGCGAAACATGGCGGGGCTCCTAGCATGAGGTCGAACGGGGAGGGGAAGCGCAACGGCTTCTTTCCCTTCTTCGGGGGCCCTTCCCGGGGCGTAACAGCACCACAGAAATTTTTTTTGATTCTTTTTCATGCCGCCCTGTAACAAGCCGGCCCCCGCCGGCGAAGGATGGATATGGACCCGTTGGAAGACCGGTGGGCGGCGGCGATGCGCGCGGAACGGCGTGGCGATGCCGCCGCCTATCAGCGCTTCCTGGCCGAGGCGGCGACGCTGTTCCGGCGGGTGGTCCATAACCGCCTGGGCCGCTTCGGCCTGGGCACGGCGGAAACGGAAGACATCGTGCAGGAAATCCTGATCGGCCTGCATACCAAACGGCACACCTGGGACCCCAGCCGGCCGCTCATGCCCTGGCTGCACGGCATCGCGCGGTACAAGTTCCTGGACGCGGCCCGCAAGCTGCGGCGAGAGGCCCTCAGCGGTGCCGACCTCACCATCGACGACTTGGCCGACGCCCTGGCGGCGCCGGATGAGGAGCGGGAGCGCACCCTGGTGGACGTGGACCGCCACATCGCCCAGTTGCCGGTCGGCCAGCGGGGCGTGGTGCGGGCCCTGGCCGTGGAGGGCCTGTCGCCCCAGGCCACGGCCCAGCGGCTGAATCTCAGCGAAGGCTCCGTCCGCGTGCTATTCCACCGCGCCCTGAAGGCCCTGTGGAACGCCGCCGATCCGCCCGTGCGGGATAAGGGAGGGAAGAAGCCATGAACCGCTCGACCGAGACCTTGATCGCGCAGCTGTCGGGCCAGGCGGGGCGCCGCTCCGGACTGCGCATGGACGCTTTCCCCGCCGTGCTGGTCCTGGCGCTGACCCTGTCGCTGGCCATCGCCATCGCGGTGGTCCTGGCCCTGGCGGGCGTGCGGCCGGACATCGGCACGGCGGCGACGCAGGCGCCCTTCCTGTTCAAGGTGGCCAGCACCGGCGCCCTGGTTCTGGCCGGCGCCTGGCTGGTGCTGAGATCGGCGGCGCCGGGGCGCGGACTGCCACGCCTGGCGCCCTTGCTGCCCGGCTTCCTGATCATGACCTTCCGGGCGGCCACCGACCGCTCCGGCCTGTCTTATCTGGGTCTGCACACCTATTCCGTCCCGATCTGCATGAGCATCATCGTGGCCGCCTCCCTGCCGGCGCTGGCCGCCTTGATCCTGCTGCTGCGCCATGGCGCGCCGACGGAACCGGTGCGCGCCGCCGCCGTGGCCGGCGGCCTGGCCGGGGCCCTGGGCGCCATGGCTTACGCCCTGGCCTGCCAGAACGACGCCGGGTCCTTCGTCCTGCTGTGGTACAGCGCCGCCATCGCCATCATGGCTGCGGTGGGCGCGGTGGCCGGGCGCGTGGCGCTGCGCTGGTAGGTTCTGGCCGTGTTAAGGCCACCGCTGGGCGCCGTGCAGGACACGCAGTATCACCACGACATTTGATGTGGTTCGATAGACCACAATGTACGGCGTATCGGTGATGACCAGTTCTTGGGTGCCTGGCACGCGACCGGGGCGGCCGCTATGGGGATATGATGCCAGCCGTTCCACGGCGGCTTCCACGGCGTCACCGATTCTGACAGCGGCGATGGGATTACGATCAGCGAGATGGATGATCTGGTTGCTGAACTCCCGCTGGGCGGCCGGCAACCATTCAATCTTCATTCGCCGGCCTCACCGGCGCGTTTCAGCAGCTCCGCCCGTTGTTGGCGCCAATCCGCCTTGACCTGTTCATGGGGAATTCGCGCCACCGATGGGTCATCAGCCTCTCGCAGGCCTTGTTCCACCTGGGCGCGGAACCACGCGTCATGCTGGCGGGCCTCCTGCCTCTGGCGGACGAAGTCCCGCATGAAATCGCGCACGATTTGTGATGCTGGACGGTGTGCGGCCTCGGCCTCAGCCATGAACTGATCGCGAAGATCCGCCTCCAACTTCAGTGTGAACATCGCTTCCTTAGCCATCGGGCGCCTCCAATCGTGTAGACGAAGTATATACCTCCAGCCTCCCTGAAGACAGGCTAAGCACCTTATTCCCGGATCCACTCCACCAGCGCCTGGTTCACCGCCTCTGGCTGTTCCAGGGTTGAGGCGTGGCCGCACTGGGGCACGACCACCAGCCGGGCGCCGGGGATGGCGGCGGCCATGTCGCGGGACCGCTCCGGCGGCATCAGCGGGTCGCTGTCCCCCACCAGCACCAGTGTGGGCACACGGATGGCAGGCAGGGTAGGGCGGCTATCGGGGCGGCTGATGATGGCCGCCGTCTGCCGCGCCAACCCCTCCACCCCGACCGTCAGGCCCATGCGCAGGTTCACCGCCGCCAACTGGTCATCATCGCGGTGGTCGGGATGCAGCATGCCGGCCATGGCCTGGCGCAAAACGCTGGCGAACCTGGCCTTGCGCGCCAGGGCGACGAAGGCCCGGCGCTGGTCCGACTGCTCCGGCGTGTCGGGCAGCGCCTGGGTGCTGACCAGCGCCAGCTTCACCACCCGTTCCGGCGCCTGGCGCATGATCTCCAGGGCGACGTAGCCGCCCATGGACAGGCCGCCCAGGGCGAAGCGGGGCGGGGTGTCGGCCAGGATGGCGGCCGCCATGTCCGCCATCGTCTCCCCCGCCAGGGTGTTGGCCACGGTGACGGGGCCATGGGGCCACAGCGCCGCGACCTGCGGGGCGAACACCTCGGCCGTGCACAGCAGGCCGGGGATCAGGACGATGGGCGTCATGCCCCCTTCGCCTTGCGCTTCTTGGGCACCACGGCCTCCACCGCCGGCGGCACTTCCGACAGGTAGGGCTTCAGGTAATGGCCGGTATGGCTTTCCGGCACGTTGGCCACATGCTCCGGCGTGCCCTCGGCCACGATGCGGCCGCCGCCGGCGCCACCCTCCGGCCCCATGTCGATGATCCAATCGGCGGTCTTGATGACCTCCAAATTGTGTTCGATCACCAGCACGGTGTTGCCCTGGTCCACCAGGGCGTGCAGCACCTCCAGCAGCTTGCGCACATCCTCGAAATGCAGGCCGGTGGTGGGCTCGTCCAGGATGTATAGGGTACGGCCGGTGGCGCGGCGGGACAGTTCCTTGGCCAGCTTCACGCGCTGGGCCTCGCCGCCCGAGAGGGTGGTGGCCGGCTGCCCGACGTGGATGTAGCCCAATCCGACCTCATCCAGCGTCTGCATGCGGTCGCGGATGGCGGGCACGGCCTGGAAGAAGGTCGCCGCCTCCTCCACCGTCATGTCCAGCACGTCGGCGATGCTCTTGTCCTTGTACAGGACCTCCAGCGTCTCCCGGTTGTAGCGCTTGCCGTGGCAGACGTCGCAGGTGACGTAGATGTCGGGCAGGAAGTGCATCTCGATCTTGATGACGCCGTCGCCCTGGCAGGCCTCGCACCGGCCGCCCTTGACGTTGAAGCTGAAGCGGCCGGCGCCGTAGCCGCGCGCCTTGGCCTCCGGCAGGCCGGCGAACCAGTCGCGGATGGGCGTGAAGGCGCCGGTGTAGGTGGCGGGGTTTGAGCGGGGCGTGCGGCCGATGGGCGACTGGTCGATGTCGACGATCTTGTCCAGGTGCTGCAGGCCCAGGATGTCGTCGTGCGCGCCCGGATGCTCCCGCGCGCCGTTCAGGCGCTTGGCCAGGGCCTTGTACAGCGTCTCGACGATCAGGGTGGACTTGCCGCCGCCGGACACGCCGGTGACGCAGGTGAAGGTGCCCAGGGGGATGCGGGCATGCACGTCCTTCAGGTTGTTGGACCGCGCGCCAATGACCTCCAGGAACTGGCCCTTGTGGCCGGCGCGGCGGCGATGCGGCAGGGCGATGCGGCGCCGGCCGGTCAGATAGTCGCCGGTGACGCTGGCCGGGTTGGCCATGACCTCCGCCGGGGTGCCGGCCGCCACCACCGTGCCGCCATGAACGCCGGCGCCCGGCCCCATGTCGACCAGATAGTCGGCGGTGCGGATGGCATCCTCGTCATGCTCCACCACCAGCACGGTGTTGCCCAGGTCCCGCAGGCGCTTCAGCGTGGCCAGCAGGCGGTCGTTGTCGCGCTGGTGCAGGCCGATGGACGGTTCGTCCAGCACATAGAGGACGCCCGTCAGGCCACTGCCAATCTGGGAGGCCAGGCGGATGCGCTGGCTCTCGCCACCCGACAGGGTGCCGGAGGCGCGGTCCATGGCCAGGTATTCCAGGCCGACGTTGTTGAGGAAGCCCAGCCGCTCGTTGATTTCCTTCAGGATACGGTTGGCGATGTCCTTCTGCTTCTGTGTCAGGTGCCCATCCAGGCCCAGGAACCAGGCGCCGGCCTCCTGGATGGACATGCGGCTGACCTCGGCCACGTTCAGGCCGTTGATCTTGACGGCCAGGGCCTCCGGCTTCAGGCGCGCGCCGCCGCAGGCCTCGCAGGGCTGGGCCGACTGGTACTTGGAAAGCTCCTCCCGCATGAAGTTGCTTTCCGTCTCTTTCCAGCGGCGCTCCAGGTTGCGCACCACGCCCTCGAAGGGCTTGTTGGTCTCATAGGACCGCAGGCCGTCGTCATAGCGCAGGGTGACCGGCTTGCCGCCCGACCCGAACAGGATGAGGTCGCGCAACGCCTCCGGCAGGTCGCTCCACGGCGTGTCCATGCGGGCGTTGTGGTGACGCGCCAGGCTTTCCAGCGTCTGGGCGTAGTATTGGGAGGTGGAGCCCGCCCAGGGGGCGATGGCGCCGTCCTTCAGGGACAGGCGCGTGTCCGGCACCACCAGTTCCGGATCGAAATACAGCTTCTGGCCCAGGCCGTCGCAGGCGGGGCAGGCGCCGAAGGGGTTGTTGAAGGAGAACAGCCGCGGCTCGATCTCCTCGATGGTGAAGCCGCTGACCGGACAGGCGAACTTGGCGGAGAAGACCGTGCGCTCCCCCGAATCCGCATTCTCAGCGAACACCAGGCCGTCCGCCAGTTCCAACGCCGTCTCGATCGAGTCCGCCAGGCGGTTGCCCAGGCCTTCCTTCACGACGATGCGGTCGACCACCACCTCGATGTCGTGCTTCAGCTTCTTGTCCAGCGCCGGCGCCTCGTCGATCTCCATCATCTCGCCGTTGATCTTCACGCGCTGGAAGCCGCGCTTGCGCAGTTCCTGAAGCTCTTTCTTGTATTCGCCCTTGCGGCCGCGCACGACGGGGGCCAGCAGGTAGAGGCGCGTGCCGTCGGGCATGGCCATGATGCGGTCCACCATCTGGCTGACCGTCTGGCTTTCGATGGGCAGGCCGGTGGCGGGGGAGTAGGGGATGCCGACGCGCGCGTAGAGCAGGCGCATGTAGTCGTAAATCTCCGTCACCGTGCCGACGGTGGAGCGGGGATTGCGGCTGGTCGTCTTCTGCTCGATGGAGATGGCGGGGGACAGCCCTTCGATGCTGTCCATGTCCGGTTTCTGCATCAGCTCCAGGAACTGGCGCGCGTAGGCCGACAGGCTTTCCACATAGCGCCGCTGCCCCTCGGCGTAGATGGTGTCGAAGGCCAGCGAGGATTTGCCCGACCCCGACAGCCCGGTGATGACCACCAGCTTGTCGCGCGGCAGATCCACGTCGACATTCTTCAGATTATGTTCCCGCGCGCCGCGGACGCTGATATATTTGTTCATGGTATGTTCTGAGTAATCGATCGGGGCAGGCGCTGGCAAGGGGAATACGCCGGTAGGCGCCATTCCACCGGCCAGCCGGCGACAGAGCGCCTTAATATGGGGGCGCCTGTGTCAAAAGGCGACAGCAGGATGCACCCCCTTACGGACGATTTCGTGACGAGGGGGCAGGGTGCCCCAAAAGGACGCCCGGATCGATATTTTGGGTATGCCCCGGGCCCACACCACCATCGCTGTGGCATTGGACATGAACGGCGGTGTAGGCTCTTCCCATCAACGACGGGGCGTTTTTCGCCCCCTTTTGGATTCAGGACGGATCGGACATGGCTGGCAGCGTCAACAAAGTCATCCTCATCGGCAACCTGGGCAAGGAGCCCGAGGTCAGGTCCATGCAGAACGGCGGCAAGGTGTGCAACCTGCGCATCGCCACCTCCGAAACCTGGAAGGACCGCAACAGTGGGGAGCGGCAGGAACGCACCCAGTGGCACCAGGTGGTGATCTTCAATGAGGCGCTGATCGGCGTGGCCGAGCGCTTCCTGAAGAAGGGATCCAAGGTCTATATCGAGGGCCAGCTGGAAACCCGCAAGTGGACCGACCAGTCCGGCCAGGAGAAATACACGACCGAGGTGGTGCTGCGTCCCTTCCGGGGTGAGCTGACCATGCTTGAAGGCCGTGACGGCGGCGGCGGTGGCGGCGGCTACGAGTTGGGTGGTGACTTCGGTGGTGGCGGCTCCAGCTACGGCGGTGGCGGCGGTGGTGGTGGTTACGGCGGCGGCTCTTCCGGCGGCGGTGGCTACGGTGGGGGCGGTTCCTCCGCCGGCGGCGGTTCGCGCGGCGGCTTCGGCGGCGGCGGCAAGCCGGCCGACGACCTGGACGACGAAATCCCGTTCTGACACTCAGACCATGAAAGCCAAGGGCCGCGGTGACGCGGCCCTTTCGCTGGAAAACGACGGCATCAGGACGTGCGGCCCCGCCCCCGGCCGCTGTTGCCCGTCGTCGCCGTGCCGGCGGTGCTCTCTGAGCGATCGCCCTGTGGCCCCCGCTGGCCGCTGCCGGCCGCGTCCCAGTCCCCCTCGGACCCACTGGCGCCCCCTGTGCCGCCGGTTTTGGGCGGGGCGTCATGGCCGGCGATCGGCCCCTCCATCCCGCGCGGCTTCTTGGTCGCGGCGTGGCCGGTCATGGCCCATTCATCCTTCAGACGCTGCGTGTCGCTGGCCTCGCGCACATCGTGCTTTTTATCCGCCGCGCCACGCTGATCCGATCGCGCGGGCTGTGGGCGTGCATGGTCGTGGTGATTCTGGGACATGCTCTCCTCCGGCGTTCATGGTGTGCTGATCCGGCACTTCCTTAAGGCCCGGGAGCGGGCATTCGTTCCCTCCATCGATTGGGCCCCACCTGGCGCGCCGGCCGCGAGATTGGGCATGGGCCGTCTTCGCTTTCGGGGGATTGCCGCCGACCGACCCGGGAATGGTAGGCTGGCCGCCACAGGTTAACGGCGGCGCCGGCCTTGTAGCGGCGGCGCCCGGCATAGCGAGACTGAGACCATGCGCACGCTGAAGGTCGCCCTGCACCAGATGAACTACACCACGGGCGATTTCCGGGGGAATTTCGAGCGGACCAAGGCCAGCATCCTGGCGCAGCGGCAGGCCGACCTGCATGTCCTGCCGGAGTGCGCCGTCGCCAACTATGCCGCCGGCGACTATCTGCTGGAGGCGGATTACCAGCAGGCCATCGTCCACTGGACGGAGCAATACCGCCTGCTGTCCCAGGAGGCCGGCACCACCATCGCCTTGGGCACGCCCCTGCGCGGCAAGGTGCAGGGGCGCAAGATGGGTAACGGCCTGGTGGTGTTCGAGCGGGGCCGCGCGGTGCTGAGCCAGTTCAAGACCCACCTGCCCAACTATGACGTCTTCGACGACGTGCGCTGGTTCGAGGCGCGGGGGGAACAAACGGGCGCGGACGCCGAAATGGGCGTGCTGCGGTTCCAGGCCGCCGGCGGCACCGTCACCCTGGGCTTTTGCATTTGCGAGGACATCTGGTTCGACGACGTCACCCATGACCTGAGGGAGATGGGCGCGGAGGTCATCGTCTCCCTCAACGCCAGCCCCTACGCCATCGCCAAGGGCAACTTCCGCCGCCGCCTGTTCGCCCAGCGCATCCAGGAGACGGGCCTGCCCCTGGTCTACGTCAACCAGGTGGGCGGCAATGACGAGCTGGTGTGGGAAGGCTGCTCCGCCATCATGGATCCGGCCGGCGCCATCTATGAGATGGCGATCGGTGGGGAAGGGGGCGCCACCGTGACCCTGGCGGACGAGGGCCAGGGCTTCCGCCTGACCGAAACCCAGGCGCCCGTCCAACTGACCGACCCGCAGGAACGCTACCTGGTCGTGGGCCTGGGCCTGCGTGACTACATCGAGAAGAACGGCTTCCAGGACGTGGTCTTCGGCCTGTCCGGCGGGGCCAATTCCACCCTGGTGGCGGCCCTGGCGGCCGACGTGTTCGGCCCGGCCAAGGTGAACGCCGTCATGATGCCGTCGCCCTACACCAGTTCCGGTTCCAACACCCGGGCGGCGGAGTTCGCGGCCGGCGTCGGCGCGGGCTTCAGCGCCATCAGCCTGCCCATCACCGTGGAGTATGAGGCCGGGCTGGCCAAGTTCCGCAACGCCTTCGGCCGCGACATGGGCAGCCTGGCGGATGAGAACTTGCAAGCGCAAATCCGGGGCAACACCCTGTCGGCCATTTCCAACGACCACGGCCGCCGCGCCATCCTGGGCACCAGCAACAAGAGCGAGATCCTGATGGGATACGGCACGCTCTATGGCGACATGCGCGGCGCCTTCAACCCGCTGAAGGATCTGTACAAGGCCATCGACGTCTTCCCCATCCTGGAGATGCGCCTGGCCCAGGCGCAAAACCCCGATCCGCTGTTCGCCCGCATCTGGGAGGGGGCCTTCGGCAAGCCGCTGGAACCCTATGACGCCAAGGCGCAGGCCGCCCTGCGCGCCGTCATCGATGTTGAGCCCAGCGCCGAGCTGAAGCACAACCAGCGCGACACCGACAGCCTGCCCCCCTATCCCCGCCTGGACGCCGTGCTGTGGGAGATGGAGGACGCCAAGGAGCGCCAGACCGACGCCGAGATCGCGGAAAAGCTGGGCGAGCCGCTGGACTTCGTGCAGGACATCCGCCGCCGCGTCCGCCGGGCGGAGTTCAAGCGCTTCCAATCCCCGCCCGGTCCCAAGGTGCACCGCAAGTCGCCCACCACCAAGGACCGGCGCTTCCCCCTGACGGCCCGCTTCACAGGGTGAGCGGCCCGCCGCCCGTGACCTTTCTGTAGCGGCCCCATCGCGCCGATGCGGGCGACCCGCTACCGCTGTAGGATGCAACCTGTTGGTGCGAAAACAGGCCTGCAGGCTGGTCTCGGATGCGTCGATCGTTTCCAGCGTGGTCCCTGGCGGCACTCGCCGGCCTGGCGTTGTCCCCGGCACACGCGTGGGCGCAGCAGACACCGGACGCCGGCAGCATCCTGCGGGATACGGAGCGCGCCACCCCACGCCTGACCGCCCCGCCGGCGCCCTTGCGCCCGGTGGTGCCGGAGGCGCCCCTGGCCGAGCGCCCCGCCCAGGGCCCCATCGTGCATGTCACCGCCTTCCATGTGACGGCGACGCTGTTCTCCGAGGCGGAACTGCGAACGGTGCTGGCGCCGTTCCGTGACCGCGACCTGACCCTGGGGGATTTGCAATCGGCCGCCGCCGCCGTCGGCGCCTATTACCGCCAGCACGGCTACCTCGCCAGGGCCTATCTGCCGCGGCAGGAGATCCGCGACGGCATCGTCATCATCGCCGTGCAGGAAAGCCGGCTGGGCCGGGTGGTGGTCGACCCCAGTAGCGAGACTCGCCTGGATGCCGACTCCGCCGCCGGCTATCTCCTGGACCGGCAGGCGACGGGGGAGGCCCTGCGCCTGGACGCGCTGGAGGCGGGTGTCGCGGCGCTGGATGCGCTGCCCGGCGTCACCGCCACGGCGACGGCGGAAGCGGGGCGGGCCGCCGACCAGACCGACATCCGCCTGAAGCTAATAGAGGGGCCGCTGTTCAGCGGCGTCGCCCTGGTGGACAACCAGGCCCAGCGGGCCAGCGGCGGGTGGCGTGGCATCGCCGTGCTGTCGGCCAACGACATGGCCGGCATCGGCGACCAGACCATCCTGACCGGCGTGCGCAGCCTGGGCACCACCTATGGCCGCCTGGCCGCCACTTTGCCCGTGGGCTATTCGGGACTGCGCCTCGGCATCAACGGCAGCGCCTTCGACTACCGCGTCGCCCATGACTTCAACGCCGGCACGCCCGACGGGTGGGGCGCCACCGGCGGGGCCGTCGCCACCCTGCCGCTGTGGCGAACGGAGGAGGCCGCCCTGGATGGCCACCTGCTGTATGAGCATCGCCGCCTGGTCAACCGCACGGCGGACATCGTGACCGGCATCAGCGTCATCGACGCCGCCGCCCTGGGCGTCAGCGGGGTGGCCCGTGACGGCTGGGATGGCGTCGACCAGGCGGACCTGACGCTGACCGCCGGCGCCGTCGACCTCGGCGGTGTGGCGGAAAACCAGGCGGTGGACGATGCCACCGCCCGTACCGGCGGCGGCTACGCCAAGGCGGCCTTGACCCTCAGCCACGCCCAGCCCCTGGGTGAAGGGGTGGAACTGGTGGTGCGGTTGGCCGGCCAATGGGCCAGTGGCAACCTCGACAGCTCCGAACGGCTGGCCCTGGGCGGCCCCGACGCCATCCGCGCCTATCCCGTGAACGAGGGGCAGGGGGCCGAGGGCGCCCTGGGCACCCTGGAGCTGCGCTGGCGCCCCATGGACAGCCTGCGTCTGGCGGCCTTCTGGGATGGCGGCTGGATCCGGCAGTTCGTCAGCCCCTGGGCCGGCTGGAATCGCGGCACGGATCTGCCCAACGACTATGGCCTGCAAGGCGTCGGTGTCGCCGTCGGTTGGCGGCCGGTCGACGCCCTGGTGATCGACGCCACCCTAGCCCATGTGGTGGGCGACAATCCCGGCCGGATCGCCGGTACGGACAGCGACGGGTTGCGCCGGCACACCCGCGCCTGGGTGCGGGTGACGGGTAGCTTCTGATACCTTGGTCCCGAGCAACACGGGACTGAGAAGAGTGCACCCACCATCAGTGATCGAAGGTCCCGGTTTTTCCCTGCGCCCTTTCCGGACGGAGGATGCGCCCGCCCTGTCGGCCGCGATCGAGGAAAGCCGGCCGCAGTTGCAACGCTGGCAGGGCATCGCCGACAAGGACGGCACGGTACCGCTGGTCACGGCGCGCATCGCCCAATGGGCGGCGGCATTCGAGGACCGCAGCCGCCTGCAGTACGGCCTGATCGCTCCGGACGACATGGTACTGGGCGCCTGCGCGCTGGAACATATCGACGGGCGGGCGCGCACCTTCCAACTGGGCTATTGGCTGTGTCCCTCCGCCACCGGCCAGGGCCATATGACCGCCGCCGTCCGCCTGCTGACGCGGATGGCGTTCGAGGCATTGGCCGCGCGGCGGGTGGCGATCTGGACGGATGTCGGGAACACCAGAAGCGTCGCCGTGGCCCGGCGCCTGGGTTTCACCTTGGAGGGGCACCTGCGTAACGAGCGGCTGGACGCGGCCGGGAACCCGCAGGACACCTTCGTCTTCGCCCGGACGTCGGCCCTGGGGCTTTAGGGGCGGACGCCCGGCAGCTGTGCGCCCCTGTGGGTTGCGGCGGCCCGATCGGCACGGTAGGCAAGGGGGGCGCCCGGACGGACGTCGGGGCAACGATAAAGCCGCCAGAGCGCTCGTCATGGCCCAGTTCGAGACCCCCGTGCCGCCGGAAGTGTCGGCGGCGGTGACGCCCCTGCCGCCCCTGGACGAGGCGGCGATGCAGAAGGCCTGCCCCGCCCAACCGCCCGGGACGCCGGACGAGCCCCTGCTGCCCCGTATCCTGGTTCACGCCCGCGACCTGTTGTTGCTGGCGACCCCCCTGATGCTGACCCGCATCGGCCAGTTGTTCATGCAGACGGTCGACACCGCCATGGTCGGCCGCTACAGCGCGGAGGAGCTGGCCTATTTCGGCCTGGGCAACACGCCGGTGGGTACGGCTTTCGCCACCATGGTCGGCCTGATGATGGGTACCATCATCCTGGTGGCCCAGGCGGTGGGGGCGGGGCGCCCGCGCGATGCCGGCGCCGTCTGGCGCCGGTCGCTGCCCTATGCCCTGCTGATCGGCGGCATCGTCGCCATCGCCTGCCAGTTCGGCGAGGCGTTCTTCCGTCTGACGGGGCAGGAACCGGGGATCGCCCATGGCGCCGCCGCCGTCATCGCCATCCTGGGCCTGGGCATGCCGGCAGCGGTGCTGCAGATCAGCACCTCTTTCTTCCTGGAGGGGATAAAGCGGCCGTTTCCGGCCATGGTCTCGATGGTCGTGGCCAACCTGCTGAACTTCACCTTGGATTACACCCTGGTGTTCGGCCATTTCGGCTTTCCCGCCCTGGGCGCCACGGGCTCGGCCATCGCCACCACCACCATCCGCTGGGTCACGGCGCTGGGCCTGATGCTGTACGTCTGGACCATGCGCGACCATGCCCACTATGGCGTGCGCGGATCCTTCCTGGAATGGCGACAGGGGCGGGGGCACCGCCACCTGGGCTATGCCGCCGGCCTCAGTCAGGGGGCGGAGTCGACCGCCTTCGGCACCATGGGCATCTTCGCCGGCTGGCTGGGCGCCCTGGGACTCGGCGCTTACGCGGTAGGGCTGAACCTCCTGGCGCTGATCTTCATGGCCGCCCTGGGTCTGGCCGCCGCCACCGCGGTGCAGGTGGGCCAGGCGCACGGCGCGGGCAACCGGCGCGAGGCCACGCTGGCCGGCTGGACGGGCCTGGCCCTCACCGCCCTGATCATGCTGGTGGTGGGCGTGACCCTGGCGGCGGCGCCGGACCTGATCGCCACCCTGTACGCCAGTGATCCGGACCTCATCCGCGTGCTGGTTCCGGCCATCGCCTTCATGGCCTGGATCGTGGTGGCGGACGGCGGGCAGACCGTCATGGCCAGCGCGCTGCGCGGCCAGGGCGACAGCTGGATCCCCACCGCCCTGCATTTCTTCAGCTATTACGGCGTCATGATCCCCACGGCGGCCTACGCTGCCTTCCACTTGGGGCACGGCATCATGGGCATCTTCGAGGGCATCCTGGTGGCCAGCATCGTGGCGGTCACGGTGTTGATGGTCCGGTTCCACCTGCTGTCGCGGCGCTGAGCCGCATCTGCTATCGTAGCCCATCGGGAAACGGGCCCAGAGGCACAGGCTGGGGCGATGACGGAACTGATGGTACAGGCGCTGCTGGACACGGACACGGCGCGCATCCGCGACGTGAGCTGCGCCGGCACCTGCCGGCACCGCAGCGCCGGGGAATGCGCCAGCGCCACCACCCTGGTCTTTCCCTATCGCGGCATCTATGTCCGCCACCTGGGCCGGGACGAGGCGGTGGCCGAGGCCAACCAGGTGCTGTTCTTCAACAAGGGCGATGAATACAGCGTCAGCCATCCGGTGTCGGGTGGCGACGCCTGCCTGTCCATCACCGTGGACGAGGTGCTGTTGCAGGAACTGGCGCCGCGCGAGCACGTGCGCGACCAGGGCGACCTGGCCTTTCGCCATCAGCGGCTGCGCATCGACCCGCGCGCCCAGGTGCTGGCGGCCCTGCTGCGCCACAGCCTGGCCCAGGGGGCGGCCGAGACGCTGGAGGCGGAGGCGCTGACCCTGACTCTGATCCGACGCGCGCTGGGGGAGCGGACGTCACACGCGCCCCAGGCCAGCGTCGGCCATCGGAAACTGGTGGACCGGGCCAAACTGGCGTTGAGCGGCGACCTCACCCGCCGCTGGACCCTGGCGGAGATCGCGGGTGAGGTGGGCGTGTCGCCCGTCTACCTGACCCAGGTGTTCCAGCAGGTGGAGGCGGTACCCCTCTATCGCTATCAACTGCGCCTGCGTCTGGCCCGGGCGCTGGATCTGCTGGGCGAGTACGACGACATCACCACGCTCAGCATGGATTTGGGCTTCTCCAGCCACAGCCATTTCAGCGCCGCCTTCCGCCAGGCCTATGGCCGCACCCCGGCGGAATTCCAGCGCTCCGTCCGCGCCCGGTAAGTCGCTAAAGATTCCGACAGCGGCGGGGGCGGCCGGAATGGTCTCCTTCCCCCGGGCCGGAACGACCGGCCTTGAGTGACCGGAGGAGAACCATCATGAGCGAGAAGACCTGCGCTGCCTGCGATTACCCGCTGGATGAGAACGCCATCAGCGTGACCATCGGCGGGCGCACGGTGGAGGCCTGCTGCCAGGAATGCGCCGACAAGCTGCGCGAGGCCCAGGCCGCGGCCGGCGGCGGCGACTGAATCGGCGGCAACGGCGAAAAGGGCGGGGCCTCGCGGCTCCGCCCTTTTTCTTTGAAACGTCTCAGTGCCGGGGAAAGCCGAAGCTGAGGCTGGAAAAGACGGTTTCGAAATCCGTCTCCGCCGTGGGCGGTTGCGGCTTGGTCCAGATGACGTTTAACAGCCAGTCACCGGCATCGGGCAGGGGGAAGCGGGCGCGGCCGTCATCGTCGGTGCGGTGGGTTTCCGCCGGCTCCGCGTCATGGGCCAGGTCCGTCAGCTTGACCAGGGCGCCCGCCAGGGGTCGGCCCTCGTAATAAATCCGCACCGGCAGGTCGGCCGGGCGCGGCAGGCCGTAGGGATCGACCTCCGGCACGATCTCCAGCGTCAGGCCCAGGGGGCGCGTCGCCTGGCCGCCACCGCCGGGCCCCACCCGCACCAGCACCTTAGCCCGGCGGCTGTAATTCTCCGCCCCATCGGCGTCCATGCGATGGCCGGCGCGGCGCAGCTCAAGGGCGGGCGCCAGCCCTTCCACCGCCAGGTAGTCGTTGAAGCGCAGGGCCGGCAGGTGGCTTTGCGCCTTATCGTCCGTCTCCAGCACCAGGACATGGGTGCCGGGGGCGGTAAGGCGGACGGCGCCATCCTCATCGGCCTCACCCGGGTGCAGGGCGCCCCGCAGGTCGGACGCCGTCCCGTCCGGCGCCACGTCCTGGAAGCGGACGACACGTCGCACGGGCAAGGGGGAACGTTGGCGATAGGGACCATGCCCCACTTGCAAGGTCAGGGGCAGGAGGGCGCCGGGGGCGGAGTGAAAGCGCTGCGGCTGCACCCAGAAGTCATGGGCGGACACGGGCAGGGCCGCCAGCATCGCCAGCAGGGACAGCACTCTCAGCATGTGGCACCTCATTCCAGATGATCCGGCAGATAGCCGGGCGTCACCGGCAGGCAGGCCAGGGTGACCGCCAGGACAGCCACGGCGACCAGCCAGCTGGACATGACCCGCACGGCGGGGAAGGACAGGTGGCGCAGGGCCCAGGCGGCGGCCGGCAGCAGGCCCAGGGCGGGCAAGGCCGCCAGCGGCTCCAGCGGCGCGCCCGTCACCGCGGCGAGCGCGCCGGACCACAGGCCGGCGTTGACCGACAGGCCCCAAGCCAGCTGCCGGTCTGTGCGGCAGATCAGCCCGCCCGCCGCCGTCACCGCCACGCTGCTCCAGCAGCCGACGAACACCCCCTCATGCCAAGGGGGTGGGGTGGTGATGGTAACGAACGCTGTCGCGGCCAACAGGCCCAGGCAAGGCCTCCAGGCCCGCCGGGGGGCGGAGGCCAAAGCCAAGGCCAGCGCCGCGTAAAGCAGCAGCAGGGGCGGCAGCGCGCTTCTCATGACAGCGCCGCGCGGGTGAGGAAGGCCGCGCCCAGCAGGGCGATGGCCCCGCCCAGCCCCCGGGTCACGCGCATGCCGCCTGGCCGGCGGTTCAAATGGCCGATGGTGACGCCCGCCAGGTGCAGCAGGCCGGTGGCCAGGACGAAGCCGGCGCTGTAGCCGGCGGGATCGGCGGCCGACGGCAGCTCCCGCCCTTGGGCGTAGCCGTGGAACAGGGCGAAGACGGCCACCAGCGCCAGGGCCAACCAAGCCGGCGCCTTGATCCCGCCGGCGACGCAGCCGCCCAGCACCAGGACGGAGCAGGCGATGCCCAGCTCCACCGGTGGCAAAGGCAGGCCCACCATGCCGGCGATGGCGCCCACCACCATCATGGCGGGCAACAGGATGGGCAGGGCCAGCAGCAAGGGATTGCCCAGGACGGCGCCCCACAGGCCCACCGCCACCATGGCCAGCAGATGGTCCAGGCCACTGAAGGGATGCATGAATCCCGGTCCCAACCCGCCGGGCAGGCCGGTGCCGCTGTGCGCCGCCGCCGGTCCGCTGACGGTCAGCGCGGCGGCGGCGAGGAGGATCTCGCACCTCATGACGGCGGCACCTCCGGCGCCACCAGGAAGGGGAAGATGGTGTTGGATGGCGGATATTCGTCCCGCGTCAGGCCATCGGCCACGCCGGCGGCGGTGCCGTTCACCAGGAAGGAGCGATAGATGTTCGACGCGTCATAGGTCAGCGTGCGGCCGCCGCAGTCGGACCGCAGCGCCCGTTCGTCCGACAGGGCCGCCAGTTCCACGGCGAACATCTGCGTGCAAATGCCGGTGGCGCTGTTGACCCACAGCCTGTCGTCGGCCAGCACCGCCGCCAATCGGTGATAGCGCCGCGCCAGCGGCGCCTTGGCATCCGCCAGCCACTGGTTGCCGCACTGGCCGTCGAAGCTGTCGTAATAGGCCAGGCCCTGGGCGATCTCCGCCTCGAACCGGGGGCCGTCGGCAGGGGTGGCGGCGTTGTACGCCTCTTTCCACCGGTCGGCCTCCTCATCGGAACGCAATTGGCCCAGGAGGGCGTTGCCGGTCAGCGGCCGGCCGGCACGGTCCACTTGGCCCTTGGGTCCCACGGTGGCGGCCCAGACGGCCAGCAGCGGGCCACCCTGGTTCACGGCGTCCACCTCCACCGACGCCACGATGGCCATGGGCGTCCAGCCGGCCAGCAGGTTCTTGGCCGGGCCGCCATCGGTGTGGCGCCATGTGTCCAGGATCTTAGCCGAGGTGGCGCTGCCAAAGGCGGGACAGCCGGCCTTGTCCACGGCCACGCCCGTCTTACCCGGGCCGGGGGCCAAGGCCGCCTCCGCCACCTGATAGGCCTGGCGGGTGCCGCGCACGTTGTTGAAGAAGGGATCATCCCGCAGGCCGGCGTACAGGCGGAAACTGTGGTGTTCGCCCCACAGTCCGTCCGTCGTGCCGGCGTCACCCTGGACGCGGTCGATGTCACCCAGGCGGCAATCCGCCTGCCGCGGGCCGGGGAAGCGGCAGGTCAGATCCACGCTTCGTCCCGAGGTGCTCCCGGGCGTGCCGAAGCGGCGGGCGCTGTCGATGTGGAAGGTGTAGTCAAGCCGGTCCGACAGGCTGTGCCCGACGATAGTCATCACCAGGTTCAGCCGCCGCCCGTCCGGGCTCATCCAGGCGTAGAGGTCGCCGATGTCGGCACGGGGGTCGGCGATGACGGTGGGCGTGTCCAGGTGATCGGATGCGATCGCCGGCCCGCCGAGGGGCGGCAGCCCGAGGGTCAACAGGGCCGCGAGCAGCGGGATGAGGCGCGGGAATGGGCGCATGATGGGCTTTCCAGCTTGTCTCCAGGTGGTCGGAAACAAGCCGGAAAGCCGATGGGCGCGCTGTCGGATTCTTTAGCGACTTTCAGCTTTGGCGGTTTTCAGCGGGGCAGCAGCAATTCTACCTGCGTGCCCTGCGGGTCGCAGACGTAGAACGACAGGGTGGGGCCGTGGCGGTTGTCGCCCACCCGTTCCTCGATGATGTCCAGCCCGTGGGCCGCCAGGTGGCCGCGCACCGCCGCCTCGTCGCAGGGGGCCAGCGCGATGCACAGGTGGTCCAGGTTGCGGCCCGGCCCCGCCGGCGGCTTGGCCCAGGCCCCTTCCGGCACCGTGACGTCCACCAGGAACAGGTCGGCCTCGCCCACCCGTAGCCGCAGCAGCGCATCCTCCGGCCACTCCGCCGTCACCGGGCAGCCCAGGATGTCGCGATAGAAGGCCAGGCAGCGCGCCATGTCGCGGACCGGCAGGGCCAGGTGATCGAAACCGCGCGGGGTGAAGGGCGGCGCGGGCGAAGGCGGAGTCATGGGGCGGCCCCGTGGGCGAGGGGGAAAGGCCCGCGCACTGTAGCGCCGGGATGGGCCCCAAGGAACCCCGCGGCCGAGTCGCGCGCGTACGCGGGAACCATAGAGCTACGCGGCGTGCCGGTTTCATTGTTCGCATGCGCGAATGATGCTAGAAAAGCGGCCGATCCCCATCGCCTGCGGGCGGCTGCGCAGCCACCCGTGAGGCTTGGTTTTCCTTGCTTTTGGATTCTGGTTTGGTCACGACTCCGACGCCCCCCGCGGCCCCTCCCGCCAGCGACATCACCCCCATCGCCATCGAAGAGGAGATGCGTAGCAGCTATCTCGATTACGCCATGAGCGTGATCGTGAGCCGCGCGCTTCCCGACGTGCGGGACGGCCTGAAGCCGGTGCACCGCCGCATCCTCTACGCGATGAAGGAAAGCGGCTACGACAGCACCAAGCCGTACCGCAAGTCGGCCAAGGCGGTCGGCGACGTCATGGGTAACTACCACCCCCATGGCGACAGCTCGATCTACGAGGCCATGGTCCGCATGGCGCAGGATTTCTCCATGCGCCTGCCGCTGATCGACGGCCAGGGCAACTTCGGCTCCATGGACGGCGACCGCGCCGCGGCCATGCGATACACCGAGGCCCGCCTGGCCAAGTCGGCCGAGGCGATGCTGGACGACATCGATAAAGACACGATCGACTGGCAGAAGAACTACGACGAGTCGAAGGATGAGCCGACGGTCCTGCCGGCGCGCTTCCCCAACCTGCTGGTCAATGGCGCCGGCGGCATCGCCGTGGGCATGGCCACCAACATCCCGCCCCATAACCTGGGCGAGGTGATCGACGCCTGCTGCGCCTATGTCGACAACCCGGACATCACCATTCCCGAGCTGATGGAGATCGTCCCCGGTCCGGACTTCCCCACCGGCGCCCTGATCCTGGGCCGTTCCGGCATCCGCTCGGCGTTCGAGACGGGCCGCGGCTCCGTCGTCATGCGCGCCAAGAGCGAGGTCGAGGAGATCCGCAAGGATCGTTGGGCCATCGTCTTCACCGAGATCCCCTATCAGGTGAACAAGGCCAAGCTGATCGAGCGCATCGCCGAGGTGGTGCAGGAGAAGCTGGTCGAGGGCATCTCCGACGTGCGGGACGAGTCCGACCGCGACGGCGTGCGCGTGGTGGTGGAACTGAAGCGCGACGCCGTGGCCGACGTGGTGATGAACCAGCTGTTCCGCCACACGCCGCTGCAGACCTCTTTCGGCGTCAACACCCTGGCCCTGAACGGCGGCCGGCCGGAGCTGATGAACCTGAAGGACATCATCGCGGCCTTCGTGAAGTTCCGCGAGCAGGTCATCACCCGCCGCACCGAGTTCGAGCTGGGCAAGGCCCGCGAACGCGCCCACACCTTGGTGGGCCTGGGCGTGGCCGTGGCCAACCTGGACGACATGATCGCCCTGATCCGCCGCGCCCCCGACCCGCAGACGGCGCGCGAGGAGATGGTGGCCCGTGAGTGGCCGGCCAACGACGTGGCGCCGCTGATCACCCTGATCGACGAGCCGGGTCGCGGCCTGTCGGAGGCCGGGACCTACCGTCTGTCGGAAGCGCAGGCCAAGGCCATCCTGGAACTGCGCCTGCACCGCCTGACCGGGCTGGAGCGTGACAAGATCGGCGCCGACCTGACGGCGGTGGTGGAGCAGATCCGCCATTTCCTGGAGATCCTGTCGTCCCGCCCGCTGCTGCTGACCATCCTGCGCAACGAGCTGGTGGAGGTGAAGGCGCGCTTCGACACGCCCCGCCGCACCAAGATCGAAGACCTGGAGTTCGAGGCGGACATCGAGGACCTGATCCAGCGCGAGGACATGGTCGTCATCGTCACGCAAGGCGGCTACATCAAGCGGGTGCCCGTCTCCACCTACCGGGCGCAGGCGCGCGGCGGCAAGGGCCGCAGCGGCATGCAGCTGAAGGCGGAGGATACGGTCAGCGACCTGTTCGTCGCCAACACCCACACGCCCATGCTGCTCTTCACCAACCGCGGCATGGTCTACAAGCTGAAGGTCTGGCGCCTGCCGCTGGGCCAACCGCAGACCCGGGGCAAGGCCCTGGTGAACCTGCTGCCGCTGGAGGATGGCGAGGTCATCACCACCGTGATGCCCATGCCCGAGGACGAGGCCAGCTGGGGCGACCTGAACGTGCTGTTCGTCACCAGCCACGGCAACGTCCGCCGCAACAAACTGTCGGACTTCACCAACATCCGCGCCAATGGCCTGATCGCCATGAAGCTGGAGGAAGAGGGTGAGCTGCTGATCGCCGCGCGCACCTGTGGCGAGGCGGACGACGTGCTGCTGGCCACGCGCCTGGGCCGGTGCATCCGCTTCCCCGTGGTGGACGTCCGGGTCTTCGCCGGCCGCACCTCCACTGGCGTGCGCGGCATTCGCCTGGCCGAGGGGGATGAGGTCATCGGCCTGTCCATCCTGCACCACACCGAGTACACGGCCGAAGATCGCGCCGCCTACCTGAAGCAGGCCAGCGCCGAGCGCCGCCAGCAGGGTGAGGAGGTCGAGGAGGCCGCCGATGTCGACCCCGAGGTCACCGGCGATGTCGGCACCCTGTCGCCCGAGGTCTATGCCGAGATGAAGGCGCGCGAGGAATTCCTGCTGACCGTGTCGGTCCAGGGCTTCGGCAAGCGCACCTCGGCCTATGAGTATCGCCTCACCGGACGTGGCGGCCAGGGCATCTGGAACATGGACATGGGGGCCCGCAACAAGGCCATCGCCGCCGTGTTCCCCATCGCCGAGACCGACCAGGTGATGATGGTCAGCAACGGCGGCCAGGTCATCCGCATGCCCGTGCACGACGTGCGCATCACCGCGCGCAAGAGCAAGGGCGTCACCCTGTTTCGCCTGTCGGCGGATGAGGGCGTGGTGTCGGTGGCGCGGCTGGCCGACGACGGGACCGAGGACGGCGGGGCGGACGACGCCGCGCCGGTTGAAACCGGGGCGGTTAGCCCGGATGAGGGAACCGGCGCCTGAGGTGTCTGGGGTTCGAATCCTCCAATGGATTCGAACCCCCACCTCGGCAAAGCCGGCGGATGGAGCTGACGATGGGCGGATTGGATCAGCGGGGGCGAGGATGAGCGAGCGTCGCATCGGGGTTTATCCCGGCACCTTCGACCCCATCACCAATGGGCATTTCGATATCATCCAGCGGGCGGCCAAGCTGGTCGACCACCTGATCATCGGGGTGGCCAGCAACGCCGGCAAGGGGCCCCTGTTCTCCACGGCGGAGCGTGTGGCCCTGGTGCAGGACGAACTGGGACCGCTGGCCGCCAAGGGCATCTCCGTCGAGGTGCGGCCCTTCGACAGCCTGCTGATGAACTTCGCCGTGGGCTGCCAGGCCCAGGTGATCATCCGGGGCCTGCGCGCCGTCTCGGACTTCGAGTACGAGTTCCAGATGGCCGGGATGAACGCGCGGCTCAATCCGCAGGTCGAGACCGTGTTCCTGATGGCGTCGGACCGGCACCAGTTCATCTCCTCCCGCTTCGTGAAGGAGATCGGGCGGCTGGGCGGCGACATCGCCCACTTCGTCAGCCCGCGCGTGGCCCATCGCCTGGCGGAGCGTTTCGCCCAGGACGCCCGGCAAGGGGTGGGCGGGGGTGTCGAGCCCGCCACCGGCGGCGCCGGCGAGTAGGCCCGAAGACGTTTGCGGGCAGGGGCCCTATGCACCGTTGATGTGCCGGGCCCCGCCGCTTTCCATTGACCGCGCCCATACCCGTCATTATGGTGCGCGCCACACCGGGACGGGCCCTCGGCCCCGTCTTCGTTCGCGGAAAACCAAGCCGTTTTCCCTGCGGTCGATCCCGTAGCTCAGCCGGTAGAGCACGTGACTTTTAATCATGGGGTCGTGGGTTCGAATCCCACCGGGATCACCAAACTTTCCAATAGCTTAGCCATGTTTTTGATCGGCGGTCGCCGTTTTCGTCCCGCTTGACGTATTGGCGCGACGCGGCGGCAATCACACGATGCATCGTCCAAACCGATGATGCATATTGAATAATGCGCCTTGTCGGTCATCGTTATTTCCGATGATTTTCTCCTCACCAAAATAAAAGGCGACCGTCTGCGCGCGGATCGCAAATGAGGAGGAAATGCTCTGTGAAGAACTGGGCAATGGGTGCGACAATTCTGTACACGATGTCGTTTGCCAACTTGCATGCGGCGCATGCCACTGAAAGCGGCGGCAACAGTTATCCGCCGGGCGCCAGCATCTACCTGGCTGGCGCGATGCCGCCGCCGGGCGAGTACATCCTGTTCCAGCCCAACTACTACACCGCCGGCCAGATGAACGACGGCGGCGGCAACAAGCTACCCTTGGATTTCAGCGTCGAATCCGTCTCGCAGACCTTTCGCGGCTTCGTCGTCACGCCGTACCGGCTATTCGGCGCCCAGGTGGCGTCCGAGGTGATCCTGCCCATCGTCGACCTGCATGCCGAGGTGGCGGGGCAAAAGACCAGCAAGTTGGGTTTCGGTGACGTCGGCATCACGCCACTGATGCTGGGCTGGCGCCTGGCCCCCAACCTGTCCCTGGTGTGGGGCACCGACATCTTCATGCCGGTGGGGCAATACAGCGCCACCGCCCTGGCCAACATCGGCCGCAACGTCTGGTCCTTCCAGCCCACGCTGGGCCTGGCTTACGTCGATCCCCAGGGCTGGCAGGCACAGGTTTCGCCACGCCTGGCGTTCAACACCACCAACGACGCCACGCGCTACCACTCCGGGGCGGATTTCGACCTGGATTTCGCCGTGGCGCGCAATGTCGATGGCTGGCGCTTCGGCGTCTCCGGCTATTTCTACCTCCAGTATGAGGATGATACCCAGGATGGGCTGAAAGTGGGCGCCGACGGTTATCGCGGCAAGGCCTTCGCGGTGGGGCCGGCCATCAGTCATGACATCGGCCCGCTGCAGACCACCTTCACCTGGCAGCACGAGTTCGCGGCGGAACACCGCGCCCAGGGTGAGAACCTGTGGATGCAGTTGGGCCTGCGGCTCTGATCAGAACAGGGTGGTCGCGGCCTGGGGCGCCAGCAGGTCGGCATCGTCGTTGCGCACGTTGCCGACCCGCGGCCCCACCGCCCAGAAGCGGGTCTGATTGGCGGGATAGGGGCGCAGCAGGTCCAGCAGGGTGGGGACGTCGGCACCAGTCTCACCCAGCCAGGCGGGCCAGTGGTCGGGCGCCAGGATGACCGGCATGCGGTGGTGGATGTGGCCGATGGCGTCGTTGGCCGCCGTGGTCAGGATGGTGTAGGTCCGCACCCATTCCCCGCTGGCCGGATCCTTCCAGCCCTCCCACAGCCCGGCGAAGGCGGCCGTGCCGGCGTCCGCACCACTGTTGGCCGGGGCGATGGCGTAGGCCTGCTTGGCGCCGTTCTCCACCCGCCATTCATAGAAGGCGGTCACCGGCACCAGGCAGCGGCGGCGGGCGAAAGCCTCACGGAAGGTGGGCTTTTCCGTCACGCTTTCCGAGCGGGCGTTGATCATCTTGGCGCCCCCCGCCAGATCCGCCGCCCAAGACGGCACCAAACCCCAGCGCAGCATGTCCAGCCGCCGTTCCCCCGTCCGCGCGTTCCAGCGCACCACCGGCGCCGATTGCGTCGGCGCGATGTTGAAGCGGCCGGGGAAATTGGGCAGGGCGCCCAGGGTCTGGAACAGCGCCTCCATGGCCTGGGGCGGGGTGACGGCGGCATAACGACCGCACATGGCGGGGACGACTCCGGAACGGGAACGGGGAACGGATACGGGCGCTTGGCGCCGAGGCGGCGGCATGATACCGCTGGCGAGGCCAAATGCGCCACAGCTAGTATCCGGAGCCACAGCATGACCCAATCCCTAGCATCCGCCGCAACGGGCGTGCCCAAGGTCGGCATCGGGGTGCTGATCCAGCGGGAGGGCCGCATCCTGCTGGGCCGCCGGCGCAACAGCCATGGCGACGGCAGTTATTCCTGGTGCGGCGGGCACCTGGAATATGGCGAGACCTTCGAGGACTGCGCCATCCGCGAGGTGAGGGAGGAGTGCGGCCTGGTGGTGCGGCGCCTGCGCTTCCTCTGCCTGCACAACATCCTGGCCTATGACAAGCACTACGTGGACATCCAGTTCATCGCCGAGGAGGTGGAACCGGGCGAGCCCCAGGTGCTGGAGCCGCACAAGATCGCGGATTGGGGCTGGTATGGCCTGGACGCCCTGCCACGGCCGCTGTTCCGCCCGGTGGAGCTGGCCCTGGACGCGTGGGCGGCCCAGCGCAGCTACACGCCGCCGGTGCGCTAGAACGAAGCGAAATCTCTTCAGGGCGTGAGCGCCCGGCCCTAGGTCGTTCGGCGCGACCAATCTGTGACCCACGACCTATTTCCAAAGAACGTCTTTGGCGGCGTCGCGCGCGCCATATAAAGTTTTTGTTACATTTTGTTGGCAGTTACGAGTCGGGATGGCGCGGGTTCGCCCGCCCGACATCGCCGCCATTTCCGGGGCAATGGGGAGAAGAACGCATGTCCGGCCGTGATCGCGGCCGGCGACGCCCGAGGTTTGCCCGATCGCCACCGGAGGCGAGTCAGGGCCAGGGAGGAAGAACGTACAAATGAACGGCTTCGACAGTGCCATCCAGGAATTCCTGACCACCCACGCCTTCACCTCGGACGTGGTGAACCACGCCATTCGCACCATCGCCGACTTCTCGATGTTCAAAGGCCTGTTCCCGGTGGCCGTCCTATGGTGGGTCTGGTTCCGGGGCGGCCGGCGCGGGCTCTGGGAAAAGGAGATGGTGATCGCCACCTTCGTCAGCGGCCTGCTGGCCCTGGGCGTCGGCCGCCTGCTGGCTCATTTCCTACCGTTCCGGGAGCGTCCCATCTACGATCCGGCCGTGCCCTTCCACTTTCCCTTGAGCGGCACCAGCGAAACCATCCTGCGGACCTGGAGCTCGTTTCCCAGCGACCACGCCATGCTGTGGATGGCGGTTTCCACCGGCATCTTCCTGGTGTGGCGCTGGATCGGCGTGCTGGCCATGGCCTACACCGCCATCTTCGTCTGCATGGTGCGGGTCTATCTGGGGCTGCACTACCCCACGGACGTGCTGGGGGGCGCCATCATCGGCGTGCTGATCACCCTGGTCATGACCCGCGACGCCGTCCGGACGCTGTACACCACCCCTATCCTGCGGGTCATGATGCGCTTTCCCGCCCCCTGTTATACTCTGGCATTCCTGTTTTGTTTCGAGTTGGTCACCCAGTTCGACGAGATCCGCATGATCGGCCAATCCGTGCACAAAGTGCTGGAGGCCCGTCACGACGCCGCCGATCCGTCCCCGTATGCGGTGGGGCCCGTGGAGACCGCGGCCAGGCCCAACTGAGACGTCGGCGCCTGCGCGATCCCGTCCCCGCGCCACTTTGGAGATAGCCCGCCCGTCACAATTCCATGGCCGTTTCGCAGCCTGTATAAACAACTTTCGTTGTAGATCAGTGCCCACAATTGTCTGGGAGACGTGGACCATGTCCGATCTTCATGACGATCGCGGGGGTGGTCCCACAGCAACGATAGGGAGCGCCTCCCCCAAGAATCGACCGGCCCATCCGTGCACGGCGACCGACATCGCCCTGACGCGGGCGGCGGAAATGCTTCTGGGCATACGCGGCACCCGGGCCTATGCCGATGCCACCCCCGAGGAACGGCTGGAGCTCGAATCCTACGTTCTTGAGTTGGTCGACGGGCGCCCCCCGAACGGCGCCGCGCGGGCGCATTTCAGTCCGCCCTAGCGCCCAATCCGCAATCACCCAGCTCATTACGTATCCGCAACGGTGGGCGCGCCGAACCGTAAGACGCGCGCCTTAAGACGCGCGTCGCGCAAGAACCTCGCGGGAAAGGCATTCCGCCCGGGCATTTGTGTCACGACGCCTTTGGCGGCACACTCCAGCCATGGCATGGCTTGCGCTCCCGTCTTATCGGGGAAACCGTCGGCCCGTCTGACTTCGTAGGGAGGGGGTTCATGGCCTGGGGCGGTATCAAGCGCGTGCTGTCGAACCTGGTGCGGCCCAGCAACCGTCGGACCTACGACCGCCTGTCGGTTGACAGCCAGGTGCAGCTGAGCTGCGGCGACATCCTCGTATCCTGCCGTATCGCCGACGTTTCCGCCGGCGGGGCTTTTCTGGTTCCCGATCCAGACCTGCCCATCGGGACGGAGGGGGTGTTGCGCCTGCCGGGGGCGCCCGTGGCCGCCGCCGTCCGCATCGTGCGCCGCACCGAGAACGGCGTGGGCATCGAGTTCTTGCGCGACGGCGTGGGCGCCATCGTCGCCGGCTGGGTTCGCGCCGTCAGCGGCACGGGGCCGGCAGCCCGGGATGACGCCGCGCGCACGCCGACCTGAAGGGCCCTTGGCCCGAACCCATAATAATTGCTTGGGAAGCCGACGCGCGCCTACAGCCCGCAGAACAGTTCGAATTCCCTGACGGGCAGGGGCCGGGCGAACAGATAGCCCTGGCCTTCCTCCACGCCCATCCCGCGCAGCAGGCTGCGCTCCCCCTCCGTCTCCACCCCTTCCGCCACCACCTTCAGGCCCATGGCCTTGGCCATGGCGACGATGGCCTGGACGATGTGGCGGGTGCCGCTGTCCTGTTCCATGTCCTGCACGAACTTGCGGTCGACCTTCAGGCAATCCAGCGGCAGCTCGCGCAGGTAGGACAGCGAGGAATAGCCGGTGCCGAAATCATCCAGCGCCAGGGCCACGCCGCAATCGGCGATCCACGCCATCTGCCGCAAGGCCCCCTCCAGATCCTCCGGCAACACCAATTCGGTGATTTCCAGCTGTAGCAGGTGGGGCGGGATGCCCGTTTCCCGCAACAGGACGTCGATCAGCGCGGGCAGGTGGCCCCAGCGGAACTGCCGTTCCGAGACGTTGACGGCGATCTGCAGCGGCTGGCGCCCGGCCTCGATCCAGGTCTGAATCTGTCGGCAGGCGGCGCGCAGCGCCCATTCGCCGATGGGCACCATCAGGCCCGTCTCCTCGGCGATGGGAATGAATTCCATGGGATAGATCAGGCCCCGGGTGGGATGGCGCCAGCGGATCAACGCCTCCCCCCGATGGGGGTGCCGTCGGCGATGGCCACCTTGGGCTGGTAGTGCAGGACGAAGGCCTCATCCAGGATGGCCTGGCGCAGCTCCGTCTCCGTGATCAGCTGGTGGCGCAGCCGCTCCCGCATCTGCTCGGTATAGTGCAGGTAATGGGCGGAACCGGACTTCGCCACCTCACCCTGGGCGATGGCGGCGTTGCGCAGCAGCGCCTGGCCGCTGGTGCCGTCGTCGGGCGACACCGCCACCCCGATCTTGGCCACCATGTACAGGAGCCGCCCCTCCACCAGGATGGGTTCCCCGATGCGGGCGGCCAAGGCGGAGGCGGTGAACAGCGCCTTGCTGGCATGGCTGAGGCTGGGCAGGAACAAGGCGAACTGCGCCCGGGCGATCCGGCAGACGGCGTCACCGCTGCCGCACAGGCCCAGCACCCGCTCGGCCATGACCGCCATGGACGCGTCCAGCGCCTGCTGGCCCAGTAGCTTGTACAGCTCCGCCATGCGCGAGATCTCGATGACCAGCACGGCGCAGGGGCCGCTGTGGCTGGCCAAATGATCATCGATGCGGCGGGTGAAGACGGAAATATCCTGCATTGCACCGGCACCGGAAGGTGCAGCGTCGGTTCTGGCGACGACGGTCAGGCAGGCATCGGTCACGATCAGGGCTAGGCCGGCTTGTTCTCGATTGGGTTTGACCTTAGACCATTTCCTGTCCCGACCGCATGAGGAAACTGCGCCGTCCATGCAATATTCGACAAATACGATGGAATCTGACCGTATCCGGGCCGCTCTGGCCTGAAGCGTTGGCTACAGGGGTAGGCCGGTTACAGGAGTAGGCCTGCCAGGCCTAGGCTTTCCCGCTCAATGATTATGGGAGGCAAATGCCTTGAGTTTTGCCCTGTCCAAGATCTTCTGGACGCTGACGGCGCCCGGCAACTTATTGCTTTTGTTTTTGTTGGTCGGCCTTTTTGCAACCGGGGGCTTCAGGATGCGCCGATCCTTGCTCTGCGCCCGGGCGGCGGCCTTGGGCCTGGCCGTCATCGCCGTGCTGCCCGTCGGCGCGTGGAGCATGCGCACGCTGGAGCAGCGCTTTCCAGCACCCGCCAGCCTACCCGCCCATGTCGATGGCATCATCGTCCTGGGTGGATCGGTCGACCAGGTGGCCACGGCCGAGACGGGCCGGCCGGAGGTGAACGCCGCGGCGGAGCGGCTGATGGTGATTCCCGACCTGGCCCGCCGCTATCCCGACGCCCGCATCATCTTCTCCGGCGGGTCCGGGGAGTTGCGCGATCCCGATGAGAAGGAGGCGCCGGTGGCCCGCGCCGCGCTGGAGGAGATCGGCATGGACATCGGCCGCGTGACCTTCGAGGGGGAGTCGCGCAACACCTGGGAGAACGCGCTGTTCAGCCGCGACCTGATGCGGCCGCAGCCCGGGCAGACTTGGCTGCTGGTGACATCGGCCTTCCATATGCCGCGCTCGGTGGGCATCTTCCGCCATGTCGGCTGGCCGGTGGTGGCCTATCCGGTCGACATCCGGGCGCCCAGGACGCTGCTGTACCGGCCGGACTTCGACCTGCTGCGCGGGCTGGAACTGCTGTCGCAGTCGGTGCATGAGTACATCGGGCTGGTCGCCTACCGCCTGCTGGGCCGCACCGACGCCTTGTTCCCCATGCCCGACGCCGCGGACAGCGCCACCAAAACGCCCTGATTTCATTTCTAGTTTCCGACCATCTTTCCCGCTTCCTTGAGGAATTCGCCTGTGACCCGCTTTCCCGCCAACCGCCCCCTCCTGTCCCGCGGCGCCGTCATCGGCCTGCTGTCGGCGCTGTTGCTGACGGGGTGTGCCGGTGGACCGCCGGCGGCGGCGAACGCCCAGCAGCCATCCGCCCTCCCGCCGGCGCCGGCGCAACCCCCGGCCCCCGCGGCGCCCGCCCCCACCGTCATCACGCCGGAACAGCAGGCGGACTTCGCGCGCTGGCTGGACGGGGTGCGGCAGGAAGCCCAGGCCCAGGGCATCTCCAAGGCCACCCTGGACCTGGCGCTGGCCAATGTGCAGGAGCTGCCGCGCGTCATCGACCTGGACCGCAAGCAGCCGGAAGGCACGGTCACCTTCGGCACCTACGCCGACCGCGTCCTGACCAAGGACCGCATCCAGCGCGGCCGGGACATGATGCGCCAGAACGCCGCCCTGCTGGCCCAGGTCAGCGCCAAGTACCATGTGCAGCCGCAGTACATCGTCGCGCTGTGGGGGCTGGAGACCAATTACGGCCGCGTCACCGGCGGCTTCCGTATCATCGACGCCCTGGCGACCCTGGCCCATGATGGCCGCCGCCCGGCCTATTTCCGTAAGGAGCTGATCCAGGCCCTGCGCATCGTGGAGGAGGACAGGGTCGACCCCGCCACCATGAAGGGGTCATGGGCCGGCGCCATGGGCCAGGTGCAGTTCATGCCCAGCGCCTTCTTCAAGTTCGCGCAGGACTTCGACGGTTGCGGCCGCCGCGACATCTGGACCCGGACGCCGGACGTGCTGGCCTCGGCCGCCAACTACCTGTCCACCGTGGGCTGGGACGCCGGCACCACCTGGGGGCGGGAAGTGACGCTGCCCACGAAAGGTCTGGACGCGGCTGCCGCCGCCGGCCTGGACAAGAAGCGGACGCTGGCGGAATGGGCCAAGGCCGGGGTCAGAGCCCTGGACGGCAAGCCGTTGCCGGCCCGCGCGCTGTCGGCCTCGCTGGTCATTCCGGACGGGCCGGACGGCCGCGCCTTCCTGGTCTATGACAACTACCGCACCATCATGAACTGGAACCGATCCACTTATTTCGCGACCACCGTTGGTTTGCTGGCCGATCAACTTGGCGCGGCGCCGTGAGATGTTGTAGGGTGCAGCCACAATCCATAGCGGTGTGCGAGTGATGAGCCGGGCAAATCTGGTGAGGCGGACGGCGACGGCCGCCGCCGCCAACGAATCGACGGGACAGTTCCCTTGGAAAGCGCCCGCCCTGGCCGGGGCGTCGCTGGCTGCCCTGCTGATGGCCGGTTGCGCCCACAAGCAAGAGGCGCCGGCCCCCACCGCCACCATCAAGACCCAGGCGCCATCGGCCGCCGGCGCGGGCCAGCCCACCTACAAGGTGGGCACCCCCTATCAGATCGGCGGCATCTGGTACTATCCGCGTGCCGATTATGATTACGACCAAACCGGCATCGCCAGCTGGTACGGCCCCGGCTTCCACCAGGAACGTACCGCCAACGGCGAAACTTTCGACCAGAACGAGCTGACGGCCGCCCACCAGACCCTGCCCATGCCCAGCCTGGTGCGGGTGACCAACCTGGACAACGGCCGTTCCATCGTCGTGCGCATCAACGACCGCGGCCCCTTCGCCGCCGGCCGCATCATCGACCTGTCGCGCCGCGCCGCGCAATTGCTGGGCATGGAACAGCAGGGAACGGCCAAGGTGCGGGTGCAGATCCTGGCGGACGAAAGCCGCGCCATCGCGGCGGCGGCCATGCAGGCCGGCGGTGGCCAGGTGGCCCTGAACGCGCCGCCCAGCAGCACGGCGCCCGTGCCCACCACCATGGCGGACGGCAGCCCCGTGCCCAAGGCCGCGCCGCGCCCCAGCGTGACGGTGCAGGGCCAGGCCCTGCCGCCGGCGCAAGGGCCGAGTCCGGCCCCCGCGCGGCCCGTGCAGGCCCCCACCACCGTTCCCGGCACCACGGAACCCGATGGCCGGTTCCTGCCGGCGCCGGTGGTGCAGCAGGTCGCGGTCGGCCCCGGGCCGAAGCGCATCTACGTGCAGGCCGGGTCCTTCACCCTGTTCGACAACGCCAACAAGCTGCGCGCCCGGCTGGCCAGCATCGGCCCGTCCTTCCTGGCGCCCAGCATGGTCAACGGCACGCAGTTCTTCCGCGTCCGCGTCGGCCCGCTGGACACGCCGGAACAGGCCGACCAGGTGCTGGACCAGGTGGTGGCTGCCGGCAACAACGGCGCCCGCGTGATCGTCGAATAGGGCGCGGGTTAGGCTTGAAATGTTCCCGCCGGCCGCCGCACCCTGTGCACCGGGGTCGCCGCCGGTTGGGACATTTTGGCCATAGGCCGTCTGGAGACTGGCATGGACGGCCGTTCATGGGGCATCAGTGCCCCCGCATGCTTTAAGGCTATTAGAGCTATCGGACACGCAGTCGGGATAGAAGAGACATGGAACTGAAGGTTTTGGCGACGCGCGGCGCGGTTAAGGCCGCCTTGGTCATGGGGCTGTTGGGCGGTCTGTTGAGCGGTGTGGCGCACGCCGCCACCATCGATACCGAGGCGCGCCAGGCCATCCTGATGGATGCCGACACCGGCACCGTCCTGTTCGCCAAGAACGCCGACCAGCACATGCCGACGTCGTCGATGAGCAAGGTCATGACCATGTACATGGTCTTCGACCGGCTGAAGAACGGCAAGCTGTCGCTGGAGGACAGCCTGCCGGTCAGCCGCCGCGCCTGGGAACTGGGCGGCGCCAAGACCGAAGGCTCCACCATGTACCTGCCGCTGGGCGCCAACGTGAAGGTGGAGGATCTGATCCGCGGCGTGCTGGTGCAGTCCGGCAACGACGCCACCATCGTCCTGGCGGAGGGCTTGGGCGGCACGGAGGAGGCCTTCTGCCGCAACATGACCAAGCGCGCCCACGACATGGGCATGAAGGACAGCAACTTCACCAACGCCGCCGGCTTGCCGGACGCCAACCACTATTCCACGGCGCACGACCTGGCCATCCTGGCCATCCACACCATCCACGATTTCCCCGAGTACTATCATTATTTCTCGGAGCTGGAGTTCACTTACAACAAGATCAAGCAGGGCAACCGCAACCCGCTGCTGTACCGCAACATGGGCGTGGACGGCTTGAAGACCGGCCATACCGAAGCGGGCGGCTATGGCTTGATCGCCTCGGCCAAGCGCGGCGAGCGCCGCCTGGTGCTGGTGATCAACGGCCTGACCAGCATGCAGAGCCGGGCGGATGAGCCCGCCCGCATCCTGGAGTGGGGTTTCCACGAGTTCGACGACTACGCGCTGTTCAAGGCCGGTGAGACGGTGGACACCCTGCCGGTGTCGCTGGGCACCGCCGCCACGGTGCCGGTGGTCCTCCCCGACGCCCTGAAGATCACCCTGACCGCCGAGCAGCGCCGCGCCATGAAGGTGGCGGTGGTGACACAGCTGCCGCTGGCCGCGCCGGTGGCCAAGGGCGCCACCGTCGCCACCCTGAAGGTGACGGCGCCGGATCTGCAGACTCTGGAAATCCCCCTGCAGGCGGCCAACGACGTGCCGCGCCTGGGCCTGTTCGGCCGCATGGGCGCCGGCCTGCACCGCATGATCTTCGGCAGCTGAGGCGGCGGATGGCGACCGGCCGGTTCATCACCCTTGAGGGCGGGGAGGGGGCGGGCAAGTCCACCCAGGCCCGCCTGCTGGCCCAAGCCCTGACGGACCGGGGGGTGGAAGTGGTGACCACCCGCGAGCCTGGCGGTGGTTCCGACGGCGCCGCCGCCATCCGGGGGCTGCTGGTGGCGGGCGACACGCCCTGGCAGCGCCTGACCGAGGCGCTGCTGCACAACGCCGCCCGGCATGAGAATGTCGAGGCGCTGGTGCGCCCGGCCCTGGCCCGAGGCGCCTGGGTGCTGTGCGACCGCTATGTCGACAGCACCGTCGCCTATCAGGGCTACGCCATGGGCGTGGACCGGGGCGTCCTGGCGGACCTGCACCGCCTGTCCACCGGCGGCCTCATGCCCGACCTGACCCTGGTGCTGGATCTGCCGGTCGAGGCCGGCCTGGCCCGCGCCGGCTCGAGGCCGGGGGCGGAGGACCGGTACGAACGCATGGGCATCTCCTTCCATGAACGCCTGCGGCAGGGCTTCCTGGACATCGCGGCCCACGATCCCGGCCGCTGCGCCGTGATCGACGCCACCGGCGACATCGCCACCATCCAGGCACGGCTGCTGGCCACGGTGGCACAACGCCTGGGCCCGCTGGGGAGGGCCGCCTGATGCCGGCGCCGGCGTTCGACCGGGAAAGCGTGCCGGCGCCCATCGCCACGCACGACCTGATGGGCCATGCCGCGGCGGAACAGACGCTGCTGAAGGCCGCCACCGGGGGGCGCCTGCATCACGCCTGGCTGATCGGCGGACCGCCCGGCATCGGCAAGGCCACGCTGGCCTACCGCTTCGCCCGCTTCCTGCTGTCGGGCGGGGCGGAGCAGCAAGGAGACGGCCTGTTCGGCGCCCCGCCGCCGCCCACCAGCCTGTACGTTTCGCCCGAGAACCCGACCGCGCGGCGCGTCGCCGCCGGCGCCCATGGCGATCTGCTGACCATCCAGCGCACCTGGGATGAGAAGCGCAAACGCTTCAAGCGCGACCTGCCGGTGGAGGAGGTGCGCCGTATCGCCCCCTTCCTGCGCCTGACGGCGGCGGAGGGCGGCTGGCGCATCGTGATCGTGGACGGCGCCGATCAGATGAACCCCAGCGGCCAGAACGCCATCCTGAAAATCCTGGAGGAACCGCCCCCCGGGCGCTGATCCTGCTGGTGGCGGACAACCCGGGCGCCCTGCTGCCCACCATCCGCTCGCGCACCCGCACCCTGATGCTGGAGCCGCTGCCCACCACCACGGTGCGCAGCCTGGTCAACCGCATGATGCCGGATCTGGAGATGGGCGACGCCGCGGCGCTGACCACCCTGTCGGACGGCAGCATCGGGCGGGGCCTGGACCTGGCCGCCGCCGGGGGCCTGGATCTCTACCGCGTGCTGCTGGGCGTGCTGGACACCCTGCCGCGCCTGGACCTGGCCGCCGCCCACGCCCTGGCCGACCAGGTCGCGCGGGCCGGCCAGGACACGGTGTGGGAGACGACGACCGACCTGCTGCTGTGGTGGCTGGCCCGCTTCAACCGCGCGCTGGCCCGCGACCAGGCGGCGGCCGAGATCGTGGGGGGCGAGGCGGCTCTGATGGAACGTCTGTCCTTCGCGGCGCGCCGGGATCGTGCGCTTGATCGCTGGATGGAGGTATGGGACAACGTCAACCGCCTGTTCGCCAAGGCGGAAGGCGCCAATCTCGATCGCAAGCAGGTGATGTTGAGCGCGCTGCGCACGATCGAGGCGGCGGCGTCCTGAACGCTGAAATGCGGTCGCGAAGACCTAAATAATAAACCGACAGCCTGTTAGCCGGAGAGTTGCCATGTCCGGGCGCCCGCCCTTCTACATCACCACGCCGATCTATTACGTGAACGACGTGCCGCACATCGGCCACGCCTACACGACGATCGCCTGCGACGTGATGGCCCGCTTCAAGCGCCTGGACGGTTATGACGTCAAGTTCCTGACCGGCACGGACGAGCACGGGCAGAAGGTGGAGAAGTCGGCCGAGAAGGCGGGCATCGACCCCCAGGCCTTCACCGACCGCGTATCGCAGAACTTCCGCGACCTGACCGGCCTGCTAAACATCTCCAACGACGATTTCATCCGCACGACCGAGCCGCGGCACATCAAGTCCGTACAGGCGCTGTGGCAAAAGCTCGTGGAGAGCGGCGACATCTACCTGGGCTCATACGCCGGCTGGTACTCCGTCCGCGATGAGGCCTATTACGGTGAGGATGAACTGCGCACCGAGGCCGACGGCCGCAAGTTCGCGCCCACCGGCGCCGAGTGCGAGTGGGTGGAGGAGCCCAGCTACTTCTTCCGCCTCAGCGCCTGGACCGACCGTCTGATCGCCTTTTACGAGGCCAACCCGGACTTCATCCTGCCCGCCGGCAAGCGCAACGAGGTCATGAGCTTCGTGAAGGGGGGCCTGAAGGACCTGTCGGTCAGCCGCACCACCTTCGACTGGGGCATTCCGGTCCCGGGCGATGAAAAGCACATCATGTATGTCTGGCTGGACGCCCTGGCCAACTACACCACCGCCATCGGCTATCCCGAGACGGGGGAGGGCACGCCCTACGCCCGCTACTGGCCGGCGCTGCACGTGGTGGGCAAGGACATCCTGCGCTTCCACACCGTTTACTGGCCGGCCTTCCTGATGTCCGCCGGCCTGCAGCCGCCGCGCCGCGTGTTCGCCCACGGCTGGTGGACCGTGGAGGGGGAGAAGATGTCCAAGTCGCTGGGCAACGTGGTGGCCCCGGCCGAGCTGCTGGAAAAGTACGGCCTGGACCAGACCCGCTATTTCCTGATGCGCGAGATCCCCTTCGGCAACGACGGCGACTTCTCCCGCCGCGCCATGGTCACCCGCATCAACAGCGAACTGGCCAACGGCTACGGCAACCTGGCGCAGCGCTTCCTGTCCATCATCCAGAAGAACTGCGGCGCCGTGGTGCCCACGCCGGGTGATTTCACCGAGGCCGACAACGCCCTGCTGAGCGCCGCGCGCGGCCTGCTGCCCACCCTGCGGGCGGAGCTGGACGTGCAGGCCTTCCACAAGGCGCTGGACGCCCTGTGGGTGGTGGTGGGCGACGCCAACCGTTACATCGACGAACAGGCCCCCTGGGCCCTGAAGAAGACGGACCCGGCGCGCATGGCCACGGTGCTGTACGTGCTGGCGGAGGCCGTGCGCCACATCGCCATCCTGACCCAGCCCTTCATGCCGGGGTCGATGGCCAAGGTGCTGGACCTGCTGGCCGTGCCGGCGGACGCCCGCGATTTCGCCCACCTGGACCAGGCCCTGGTGCCCGGCACGCCGCTGCCGGCCCCGCAGGGCGTCTTCCCCCGCCATGTCGAGGAGACGGAGGGGGCCGCCTGATGCCGGACGGTCTGATCCAGAAGCCCTTCCTGATCGACAGCCACTGCCACCTGGACTTCCCCGACTTCGCCGAGCAGCGCGACGCGGTGGTGGAGCGGGCGCGGGCGGCCGGGGTGGGCGCCATGCTGACCATCTGCACCCACCTCAGCCGCTTTCCCCAGGTGCACGCGGTGGCGCAGGCCTATCCCGACGTCTGGTGCACGGTGGGCGTCCACCCCCACCAGGCGCTGGAGGAGCAGGAGCTGTGCACCGTCGAACGGCTGCGTGAGCTGGCGGCGTACCCCAAGGTCGTCGGCCTGGGTGAGACCGGCCTGGACTACTACTACAACAAGAGCCCGCAGGCGGTGCAGGAATCCTCCTTCCGCGCCCACCTGACCGTGGCGCGTGAAACCGGCCTGCCGGTCATCATCCACACCCGCGACGCGGATGAGGACATGATCCGCATCCTGCGGGAGGAGGGCGGGTCCGACGGCAAGCTGCGTGGCCTGCTGCACTGCTTCAGCTCCAGCCCCGAGCTGGGCCGCCAGGCGCTGGAGATGGGCCTGCACATCTCCTTCAGCGGCATCGTCACCTTCAAGAAGTCCGACGAGCTGCGTGACTTCGCCAAGGAAGTGCCGCTGGATCGCATGCTGGTGGAAACCGACGCGCCCTTCCTGGCGCCGGTGCCCATGCGCGGCAAGACCAACGAGCCCTCGTTCGTGGCGCACACCGCGCGCCTGCTGGCGGAGGTGAAGGGCATGGATCCGGCGGACCTGGCGCGCGCCACCACCGCCACCATGCTGACGCTGTTCGACCGTATCCCCCCGCCGAGTGCGGCACCTTCGTCGCCGGGTTCCCGGCGTGAGGGGCGGTATGCGGGTCCGGATTCTGGGCTGCGGCGGGTCCGGCGGCGTGCCGATGATCGGCAACATCTGGGGCGACTGCGACCCGGCCGAGCCGCGCAACCGCCGCCGCCGCGCCTCCATCCTGGTGGAGACGGACGACACCACGGTCCTGATCGACACCGGCCCGGAAATGCGGGAGCAGTTGCTGGACGCGCGGGTCACCCGCATCGATGCGGTGGTGTACACCCACGCGCACGCCGACCACGCTCATGGCATCGACGATCTGCGCCAGGTCAACTGGCTGAACCACAAGCCGCTGCCCGTCTATGCGGACACCGTCAACCTGGGCCAGTTGCAGGAGCGGTTCGATTATTGCTTCAAACCGCAGGACCGGCCGGACTGGTTTCCGCGCCCTTGCCTGGTGCCGCACACCATCACCGGCCCTTTCCGCATCGGTGATCTGGACTTCATTCCCTTCCACCAGGACCACGGCCGCTTCCCCAGCCTGGGCTTCCGCATCGGCGACTTCGCCTATTCCACCGACGTTGTGCACCTGGATGAGAAGGCGTGGGGCGTGCTGGAAGGCGTGGACACCTGGATCGTGGACGCCACTCGCATCGAACCACATCCGGTGCACGCGCATCTGGATCTGGCGCTCAGCTGGATCGACCGGCTGAAGCCCCGGCGCGCCTACCTGACCCACATGAACCACACCATGGACTACCGCACCCTGATGGCGACCCTGCCGCCGGGGGTGGAGCCGGCCTACGACGGCCTGGTGCTGGAGATGGCGTAGCCACCCGGCGCCAGACCGTCCTATGGCGCCGACTTAGTAAGCAACCTGGGCGCGGAAGCCCACGGCCTGGTAACGCAGGCCGGTCTGGTTCTGCAGGGTGGCGCCGCTGAGCTTGCTGACATCCACGATCTGGTAATCGGCCATGAACTTCAGATGGTCGTTGGGATACCAGTTCAGCCCGACTTGGATGACATCCTGCTGGCCGCCGGCCACGCCGCCGGTCACCGATTGGGCCAGGAAGCGCTGGACATGGCTGTTCAGGTCGATGTCGCTGTAGCGGGCGGCCAATTCCAGCGCGCCCCAATCACCCGTCTCGGGATTGAACGGGCGCGCGACCTTGAGGCCGCCGAAACCGCCGCGCGCCGACTGGTACAGACGCGGCTCGCCCGTCAGCACCCAGGACGCGTCGACATAGGCGCCATGGAAGGTGAGGTCGGGCGTCTGGGTGGCGCCGCCCAGGCCGGCCCCGGCCTGATGCTGACGGTTGATGCCGATCTCCACATACTCCGCCTGGACCAGGAAGTTCTGATAACGCACCCCCACTTCGGGGTTCCAGGTATAGACGCCCGTCGCCGGCATGGACCCGGTGTTGATCAGCTTGCTGGTGTCCACCCGCAGTTCCGGCTGGACCGACAGGGCCAGGTTCTGCGCCAGGCGGTTGCTGTCGTTCTGGTTCATGCTGAACACCTTGGACCCGCTGAAGCCCAGGTGGACGTCATAATCCTCGCCATAGACCGGCCGGCCCGCCACGCGCATCACGGCACCCGTCTGCTGGCCATTGGACGGCTGGGTGGTGGAGACGGCGGTGGTGACCGACCCGGTGGTCCCGACGGTTGAGGTCGCGGTGGTGGTGGACTGGCCGCCATACGCCTGGCCCGTCAGGAAGCCGGAGACGAAGAAGCGGTCCTGGTAGTAACGGGCGCCCACGGCGGCGCGGGCGTCGCCGGCGGCGATGTTGCGCTCCACATCCATGATGGCGGGGCGTTCCATGAACATGAAGTCGTTGGAACTGGGCGCGTCCTGCAGGCTGATGTTGGGTTGCAGATAGCCCAGCGCCGCGGTGAAGCCCTTGAACGGCATATAGGCCAGGTTGGCCTCATACAGGTACTGGGTGTTCTGGCGGCCGTCCGGCGACCCGCCGAAGTCGGGCGTGACCGTGGCCGTGACATCGCCATAGCGGAAGACGAAGGGGATGCGGATGCGGCGGGCGTTGACGCCGTCGCCCAAATCCACGCCCGAGCGCTTCACGCTGGCGTTGTCCTCGAAATAGGCGGCCGCGTCGAACTGCGCCTGCAAGCCGATCTGCAGCGTGCCCTTGCCGCCGAACGCGGTGAAGGTGGGGCGGCCGCCGGCCATGGTGAAGCTGCCATTGTCGCCGCTGCTGGCCTCCAGCTTGGCGATGGTCTTGGCCTGGGTGGCCGCCTGCGCCGCGACCTGTTCCGCCTGGACCTTGGTGGCCGCCTGGGCCTGCGCGGTGGCGGCCTCGCGCGCCTCAAGCGCGTCCAAGCGGGCTTGGATGGCCTGGCTGACCTCCATCTGCGCCTGCAACTCGGCACGCAGGCGCTGCACCTCCTGGGTGGCGCTTTCGGCGGCATGGGCCGGCAGCCCGGCCAACAGGCCGCAGGCGGCGGTGAACAGGAACACGCTGGTTCGCCCGTGCCGGGACGTCCGCGTTTGCTTCGACATTTTTGAGTGACCCTTCATCTGTATTCGATCGCACCTGATCGGGATGCGGGGTCAATTTTAAGTGCTATATTTATATATTTATTGCGTCATGTTGATAGTATTTCGTGATGATTCGATAATGAAATCTGAATGTTGGCGGAGTTATACAGTGCAGATATCGGAATACTCTGTTTTCGATATGGGGCGACGCCAATCAACCTGGCGGACTCCGATCACCGCCCCTTGTCCACGCCAACCGGTATGCGTGGCGCGCGGTGCTGGCTGAAAAGGCCGGCATTGCGACTGTGCGTTGTGTCACACCGCCGTCATGGTAAAATCCCTGCCATCGACAAACGGTTCGGGTGCCCAAGAATGCGGCGTTCCGGTTCCTGTCTCTCCCGCCTGCGGCGCGCCTGCGCCGCGATCGGCCTCCGTGTCTAAGGCTTCATCGATATCGGCATGAGCCAGCGTCGCCCCTGACACCGGCGGCCTCCTGACACATCCCCCAATCCCATCCCATTCCGCCTGCCGGATTCCCCTTTACCTGGGCGTCGGCAACGGCGGTATCGCGCCCGGACTCCGTCACGGATCCGGATCGGGCGCCCACATCAAGGTCCGTTGAACGAGGCTTCCATGCTGGAGTTCCCTTCCTGGGCGCTCACCACGCTTTATCTGGTGGGCGGCGTCCTGGGTGTGCTCATCCTGGCGTTTGCTACCGGTGCCGTCGTCTACATCCGCAACGATGCCGTGGGCATCGTCGAGAAGCTCTGGGCCCTGGGCGGCTCGGTTGAGGAGGGCTTCCTGGCGCTGGCGGGCGAGGCCGGCTTCCGGCCGGAAACGCTGCGCGGCGGCTTTCATTTCTTCATGCCGCTGCAATACCGCGTACACCGCGCCAACCTGGTGACGGTGCCCCAGGGCAGCCTGGCCTACATCTTCGCCCGCGGCGGCCAGGCCCTGCCCAACGCCCAGGCGCTGGCCCGCTGGCCGACGGGCGTGGGGGTGGAAAACGCCCGCGCCTTCGTGAGCCAGGGCGGCCAGCGCGGCCCCCAGCGCCGCATCCTGCGTGAGGGCGTCTACGCCATCAACACGGCGCAGTTCATCGTCTTCACGGAATCGGCCACCCACGCCGTGGTGCTGGGCGATGCCAGCGACGTGCGCGCCGTGGAAACCATGCGCCAGATGATCGAGGAGCGTGACGGCTTCCGTCCCCTGATCATCCGCGACCATGAGGACGCGGTGGGCGTGGTCACCGTCCATGATGGTCCCGCCCTGGACCATGGCGAGATCATCGCCCCCACGGTGGGCACCCACGCCGCCGACGGCGCCACCTTCCACAACTCCTTCCAGGATCCGGAGACCTTCCTGGCCGCCGGCGGCCGCCGGGGCCGGCAGGAACAGGTGCTAGTGGAAGGTACCTACTACATCAACCGCCTGTTCGCGACCATCGAGGTACGGCCCAAGACGCAGGTGGACATCGGCAATGTCGGTGTGGTGGTCAGCTTCACCGGCCCACGCGGCGCCGACGTTTCCGGCTCTGACCACAAGCATGGCGAACTGGTGGCCCAGGGCCAGCGCGGCGTCTGGCAGACGCCCCTGCATCCCGGCAAGTACGCCATCAACCCCTATGCCGTGAAGGTCAGCACGGTACCGACCACCAACTTCGTCCTGCGCTGGATCGAGGGGCGCAGCGAGGCCCACGGCTTCGACGACAACCTGGCGGAGATCAAGCTCATCACCAAGGACGCGTTCGAGCCGGTGCTGCCCCTGTCCATCGTCGTGCACATCGGTTACGACGACGCGCCCTGGGTGGTGCAGCAGTTCGCGGACATCAAGAAGCTGGTGGAGCAGACGCTGGACCCCATGGTCAGCGCCTGGTTCAAGGACGCCGCCCAGAGCCGCACCCTGATCGAGCTGGTCAACCAGCGCGCCGAGGTGCAACGCGAGGCCCTGGCGGCCATGAGCGCCCGGTTCGCCAAGTACCGCCTGAACGTGAAGGAGGTGATGATCGGCACGCCGCGCGCGGCCAAGGGCGACACCCACATCGACACCATCTTCGAGCAGCTGCGCGCCCGCCAGGTCGCGCGGGAGAAGGTGGAGACCTATGAAAGCCAGCAGGTGGCCGCGGCCAAGGAGCTGGAACTGCGCGCGGCCGAGGCGCGTGCGGCGGCCCAGGGCGACCTGACCAAGTCGTCGGTATCCATCGAGGTGGCGCAGAACCACGGCCGCGCCGAGCTGGCCCGCAAGACGCAGGAGGCGGAGGCGACCAAGGTGATGGCCGAGGCGACCGCCATGCGCACCCGCACCGAGGGCCGGGCCGAGGCCGACCGCGTGGCCGCCATCGGCGATGCCAACGCCCAGGCGGCCAAGGCCCAGGTCGACGCCTTCGGCGGTGCGGAGATGGCCCTGTCCAAGGAGGTGGCCGCCATGCTGAGCGGCGCCATCACCCAGGCCAAGGTGCCCCTGGTCCCCACCGTGACCATGGGCGGCGGCGAAGCCGGCCACGCCACCCTGGTGGACGCGCTGATCAGCCTACTGATGGCCCAGGGCGGCCTGGAGCAGCTGGTGAAACGGCCGAAGCCGCCGGAGACGGCGGCGTAAGATCAGGAGGGTTCAGGAAGGCCGGGTCGGAAACGATCCGGCCTTTCGCACATCCTGGCGATTTTAATTATGGTATCGCCTGTGATGTGACATTATCCCATCATGAGATTGGTTCTGGACACAGACGTCATTGTCGCCGCACTCCGTAGTCCGACCGGAGGCTCCGCCGCGCTTTTGCTGGCGATTGACGATGGCGCTGCCAAACCCCTGGCTACAGTGCCGTTGTTCCTTGAGTACGAGGCGGTCAATCGCCGCCCCGAGCATTTAGCGGCTACGGGGCTTAGCGGCAGCGATTTGGATGACTTTTTCAATTACCTCGTCGAGTTGGTTGAGCCCGTTGAAACCTGGTTCCTGTGGCGGCCTCAACTCCGCGACCCTGGAGACGAGTTGGTCCTGGAGGCGGCCGTGAATGGGCGGGCTGATGCGCTGGTCACGTTCAATCGGCGCCATTATCTGCCTGCGGCCAACCGTTTCGGCATTCCCGTTCTCCTGCCTGGCGAAGTCCTATGGAGGTTAAGGCTGTGACGACCAAGACATCGACATATCCTCTGCGTCTGCCCGTTTCCGTGAAGGCGGAGGCGGAGCGGCTGGCCGCTCAAGACGGGACCAGCCTCAATCAGTTCGTGGCAACGGCGGTGGCGGAGAAGTTGTCCGCCATGCGGACAGCCACGTTCTTTGCCGAACGTCAGGGTAAAGGAGACCGCGTCGCGTTCCGGCGGCTGTTGACCCGGGAAGGGGGGCAGCCTCCGGCGGCAGGCGACGAAGTGTTGAGCCGCGAATAGGGGATGATGCCACGTGGCTTCAAGGTGCTGGATTTCAGGGTGATCTGTCGCGGAAATGACTCTGATCCGGGGTATGGTCCCGTCCATCCGTGATGGTCCCCGAGAAAACAGGGTCTTAGATGCGACACCCCTTTCCCCTCCGCCGCTGCCTGTGCCTGACGGCCGCCTTCTTCTTCGCCGCCCAGCCGGCGGCCTGGGCGTGGAGCAACCACACCCTGTGCACTTGGCCGGCGGTGGAGGCGATGCCGCAGGTGGCCGGGCATAGCGTGCCGGCGGAAACGCTGGCGGGCTTCCTGGCCAAGGAGGCGGCGGCCCTGCCCAAGGTTCTGGAGGAGGAAGAGCAATGGGCGCGGGCCCATGTCCCGTTCTACGCCCCCCGGCCGGACGGGCTGGCCTTCAAGGTCGCCGTTGACGCCGACGCGGCGGCGCTGAAGCAGGCTTTCGTCCACGCCATCCGCGTCAATGAGGAGGTGCCCATCGCCCTTTACCGGCAGCGGCCGCCGGGCACCGACGCGGCGGCGGGGCGGGGGATGGACTGGCCGGCCCTCAGCATCCTCAAGAACCCGGAAGACGTGGACTTGAAGCAGATGGAACGGCTGGAGGAGGGGGAGGCGGTGCCCGTGGCCGACGTCGTCGCCACCGCGTCCAACGAGCCGGACTTCGGTCTGGATATCGGGCTGTTCCAGGACAACGGCCAGAAGCAGGGGGCGCTATACAGCTTCGGCACGCAGCCCTTCGGCAACCCGCTGCTGGACTATGGCAGCCAGGCGCCCTTCCACATGGGTTTCTACCACGAGTCCGGCATCCTCTATAAGGCGGCCCCATACCTACAGAAGACCTATCCCGAGGCGCGGGTCCACCTGTACATGACCCTGTCGCGCTTCGCCTTCGCGCAGGGGCATCCCTATTGGGGCTGGCGCTTCGCCGGCTGGGCCATCCACTACGTCCAGGACATGGCGCAGCCCTATCACGCCCGCGTCCTGCCCGGCGTCGGCGTGCCGTCCATGCTGTGGACCAGCGTGCTGGACATGGCGGGCGTCCACGGCCCCAAGCTCGCGGCCCTGAATCGCGTCACCAACCGCCATACCTCGCTGGAGAACTACCAGAAGAACCGCATGGCGGCGGCCTACGCCCGGGGGGACATGGGCGACCCGCTGCTGGCGGCCCTGCGCGACACCCACGGCGACACGGCCGTGCAGCGGCTGCAACCCGACACCCTGCGCGAGGTCAGCAGCGCGCAGTCGGTGGCCGTGGCCGACGCGCTGGACGCGCAGTTGGAGCGCAGCTTCCCCGCCCGCTATGTCTCGGATGCCGCCACCAACCTGGATGGCAAGGACGCCGACCTGTACGCGCTGTCGCGCCAGGCGCCGGCGGCGGAGCAGGCCAAGCTGGCCGACATGGTGGCCGACCGCATGCGCCAGGCGGGGCGGGACACGCGGGCGGTCATCCGCGCGGTGGCGCCGGACGATACCGCCGCCGCCCAGCGCTGAAGGTCAGAAGCTGACCCAGACGGAGCCCAGCCACGTGTGCTCCTCGCCCAAGTTCACGTGATAGGGCGAGAAGGCGTAGCCGACCTGCAGCGAGACATGGTTGGCCACCTGGCGCACCACCGAGAACTCCAGCTTGGAGATCTTATAGGGCTGGTACCCGGCGCCGGCGTCGCCCACGGTCAAGGTGGTGAAGGACTGGGCCAGCAGCATCCAGTCCTCATCCGGACGGATGCCCAGTGTCAGGTCCAGCTTGGCCTCGTCCGCCGGCGGGCCGGTGCGCACGCGATAGCCGAATTCGCCGTCGAAGAAGGCGGGCAGGCTGAAGACCGTGAGGTTGGTGCCGTACAGCGCCCGCGTCTCATAATCGGGATGGCCGGAACCCAAGGCCGGCTGCCGGTCGGCGTCATAGCCGGTGGGCAGGCTGACCAGAGGTTGCAGGGAGAGGACGGAGCCGGTCTGGTCGTCGTGCCACAGGCGGAAGCGGCCGGCGACCTCAAGATCCGAGAACCCCTCGGTCCTGGTGGTGGCACCGTTGACGTCGCGGGCGGTCAGCCGCTGCCAGCGCGGCTGCACCTGCAGCGTGGTGCTGTCAGTGAGGCCGTAGGCGACCAGGGGGCTGATCTCCAGCTTCTCGAAGTCGTTGCTGCCCTGGATGACCTGGCCGGCCGCCGGGCTGGACGAGGTCATGCTGGAAACGGTGGTGATGGTCTCCACCGTGCCCGGCGCCGTCGGCCAGGCGCCGGCGCCCGCCGAGGTGGAGGCCAGGGCGGCCGCGAAACCCAGAACCAGACCAGTCAGACGGCGCATCGCGTCGTTTCCTTCACGTAAGATCACGGCTTGGCGTGCAGGCCGACGGGCACGATGCGGTTGCCGCCGTCGCGCTTGGCGTCCTCCACCGCGCCCAGGGCCGGGGCGAGGCCGCCAGTGGCCAGCGCGTCCGGCCCGACCACGGCGATGCTGGCCGTCACCCGGTTGGCGATGGACGACATGGGGTGCAGCATGTTGGCGGCGGCCAGGGCGGCCTGGACGCGGCCGGCCAGCGACAGGGCGTCGTCCGGCGGTTCCACCACCACGGCCAGGGTGGCGGCGTCGGCAACGGCCATCTGGTAGCCCAGTTTGCCCGACACGCCCCCCACCACCTGGGCCAACTGCGCCACCAGCGCCGTGCCGGCCTCGGCCCCCAGCACGCCGACATAGCTGGGGAAGGCGTCGATGGCCAGCAGCAGCAGGGCGGGCCGCCGCCGCATCTCCTTGCGGCGGGCCAGCAGCGCCTGCAGGGCGCGGGCGTCGGGCAGGCCGGTCACAAGGTCGATGCCGGGCCCGGCACCCTCCAGCGCCTTTTGCAGGGCGGCGTTGGCGGCCAGCAGTTCCGTTTCCCGCCGGGTGCGCCGTTCCGCCTCCAGCCGCAGTTGCAGAGCGGCGCGCACGCGGGTGACCAGGGACACCGGCTGGGCCGGCTTCATCACGTAATCCATGGCGCCGGCGATGAAGGCCTGGTTCAGGTACTCCTCCTCCTCCATGGCGGTCACCATGATGATGGCCAGGGTGGCGTAGCGTCGATCGGCCTTGATGCGGCAGGTGGCGTCGATGCCGTCGCCATCGCCCAGCTGGATGTCCATCAGCACGACGGAAACGGGCGGCGGGTCGGCGTTGGGCTCATCCAGCTTCAGGTAGCGGTAGGCCTCCTGCGTGCTGGCCGCCTCGGCCACGGGGCCATAGCCCGTTTCCTCCAGGATCACGCGCAGATGCATGCGCATCTCCGGCATGTCATCGACGATGAGGATCATGGCGCGCGCTCCCTGGGGGCCGGCCCGTCGCTTGCGGCGGGGGCGGCCGATACACGTTGATAGACGCGCCAGCCGGCGCGGTCGAAGGCCAGGCGATAGCCATCCCGGCCCTCAGCATAAAAGGTGGGGAAGGCCTGGTTGAACATATCCTGACGCGCGGCGGGCGCCCCCTCGGGGTCGGGCAGCACGACATAGCCGGCGTCCAGGCGGCGCATTAGCAGGGTGGCCTTCAACCGGTCGGAGGTCGGCAACACCAACCCATCCGCCCGGCCACGCGCGTCGATGATGGCGGCGGTGCCGGCGGGATCCAGCGCCACGTCATCCACCCCACGCAAGAACAGGCCCACCGCCTGCTCGGCGGTCGGCGCCGGCGGCGCGCCGGCCGGCCGGGCCAGCGCGGCGCGCCAGGCCAAGGTGTCCGGCGTGGGATAGAGCGCCATCACGGCGGCACCGCCCGCCCAGCCGGCGAGCGCCAGCAGGCAGAGATACAGGGGCCGCAGGCGCCGGGGACCCGTCGCCGCCGCGCCAACGGCCGCGACCGGCACGAGGAAGGCCAGCACGGTGCCGGGATAAGGCGCGCGATCGGTGAGCGAGGCCAGCACCAGGGCGCAGAACACTCCCACCGCCGGCAGCAGTACCGCCGTCACCAGCAGGCCGGCGCGGCGCAGCGCCGCCAAGGACGCCAGGATCAGCGGGGCGGAGGCCAGGGCCGTCCCCAACCCCATGCCCAGGGCGCCCAACGGCGTGCCGCCCGGTCCCAGCAACCAGGGCGTGCCGCCCACGGCCACGTCGGGCAGCTGCGCCAGGAAGGCCAGCGCATGGCCGTGGAACAGCCAGTTGAGATAGGCCAGGGCCGCCAGGCTCAGCGCCACGGGAAACAGCAGCACCAGGAAGCCGCCCACGGCGGAACTGACGATCAGGGCCGGCGGCAACAGGCCGGCCAGGAAGGGCAGCATGCCGATGAGGACGAAGGCGCCAGCGGGATCCGCCAGGAACAGCAGCACCAGGCTGCCACCCGCCACGGCCATGGCGTCCACGCCGCCTTCCACCCGCATGGCGATGGCGGCGCGGCTGAACCACACCATGGCCAGCAGGGCGGGGGCGATGCCGTTGCCCTGGCCGGCTTCGGCCAAGGCATAGGGGTGCAGGGCCAGCAACAGGCCGGCCGCCAGGGCGGCGCCGGCGCCATATCCCGCCTGGGTGAAGCCGCGCACCAACGTCACCGCCAACGCCGCCAGGCACAGCGTGTCCACCGCCAGGGGGATGGGCAGGGTGTCCATGCCCGGGATCCAGGCGGCCACCAGGTTCAGGTAGTAGGGCAGCAAGGGGTAGGATGTGGCGAAGTGATGCCGGAAATAGGGGCCGTCGCCGGCCGACAGGATGGCGTCGCGCCAGCCGGCCAGCGTGGCGCCGCCCATGAATCCACCGGTCAGCGCCATCTCGGCCACGCCGCCGGCCAGCAGCAAGGCCCCGATGAACACGGCGGCGGAGAACAGGGGGCCGAAGAACGGGGCCGCGCGGCCGGGATGGGAAGCGGCGCGCATCACTTGCCCACGCTGGCCAACGCCTTGGCCACCTCCTGCTGTGCCACCTTGGACAGGCCGTGCTGGGTCTTTTCCCAGTAGAAGGGATTGCGGATCAGCTGCCACAGGCCCTTGTAGGCCGCGACCGACATCAGGGCCCAATAGCCCGCGACGGTCAGGCCCCAGGGCGCCAGGGTCATCCAGCCGCGCTTCACCGGCGCCAGGATGCTGAGATAGGTGAACAGGCCGTTGCCAAGTATCAGGTTGATCAGGCTGAGGTACAACAGCACCGGCGGAAACACCGGGTCCAGCCAGTCACCGCCCACCACCAGCCACAGCGCGTAGAAGGCCCAGAACAGCGGGTTCAGGATGCCCGACAGCATGGTGCCGCCGATGAAGAACTGGAAGCCCCAGAAGCCGGCATGGCCGATGGACTTATAGAGGCGCAAGGGGTGACGCATGTGCACCAGGTAGGTCTGCATATACCCCTTGATCCAGCGGGACCGCTGCCGGATCCAGTTGGGGATGCTGCAGTTGGCCTCCTCGAACGTGGTGGAGTTCACCACACCCACCCGGTAGCCCTTCTGCGTCAGGCGCACGCCCAGGTCGGCGTCCTCCGTCACGTTGAAGGGATCCCAGGCGCGCAGGTTGCGCAGCACGTCCATGCGGAAGTGGTTGGAGGTGCCGCCCAGCGGAATGGGAATGCGCAGGCGCTCCAGCCCCGGCAGCATGAAGTCGAACCACAGCGAGTAATCCAGCGTGAACATGCGCGTCAGCCAGTTCTCACCGGCATTGAAATAGTTCAGGCGGCACTGGATGCAGGCGGTCTTGGGCCCCGCCTTGTTGAAGGCGACGATGACCTTTTTCAGCTGGTCGGGCTCCGGCTGGTCCTCGGCATCGAAGATGACCAGGAAGTCGCCACGGGAGAAGTGCAGGGCGTAATTGCAGGCCTTGGGCTTGGTCTGCGGCTTGGACGCCGGCACGCGGATGATCTCGAACACGCCTTCCAGGCCCAGGGATTTGGCGGCGTCGATGGTGTCGCGGTCGCCCGCCTCCAGCACCAGCTTGATGTCCAGCTTGGCCAGGGGATAGTCCAGCCGCCGCAGGGCCGCCGCCAGGATGGGCAGCACCTCCGGCTCCTTGTACATGGGCACCAGGATGGTGAAGACCGGCAGGTCCTCATCCTTCAGCGCCCGCACCTCCGCGTCCGTCACCTTGCGGTCGACGTAGGTGGTGTCGCTGCCGAACCACACCAAGGTCAGCTTCAGGAAGAAGTTGCCCAGGTAGAACAGCCCCATCACCAGGTTCAGCGCGATCGCCGTGGCGACGGGGGCCAGCGCCAAGCCCAGCAACAGGACCGAGACCATAAGATAAAAGAACACGCCCTGCTGCGGCGTGATCACCGTCTTGGCGGAGTTCTCGGGATCGATCTCCGCCAGGCCGTACACCGCCTCGTGGCTATATTCCGTCTCGAAGGTGCGCTGCAGGGTCCACAGGATGTCGAATTTCGAGGTGACGACCATACGCACCTTGGGCCCGAAGCGCGACCGGGCGAACTGCAGGGTGCGCGGGCCGGGGTCGGCGGTCGCCACCACCACGGCCTCGCCGTCGCGCCGCCAGGGGAGGACCAGCAGGTCGGCGTAGGTGTCGGCGTCCTCCGCCACCGCCAGGCCATCCTCCGGCGGCTCGGCCATCAGGTCGACGAAGGGCAGGGTGAAGCGCTCCGCCAGCGTGCTGTAGAGGTCGCGCGGCCGGACATAGCCCAGGGCCAGCAGGATGTCGCCGAAACGCACATGCCACGACTTCTGCACGCTGAGCGCCTTTTCCAGCCGCTCCACCGTCAGCAGCCCCTTGGCGACCAACAGCTCGCCGATGGGTTGGTTCTGGGACAGCACAGCCGTTCCCCTTTCCGTTCAGTCCATGGGATCCGCCGGCTGGCCGTCAGGTGGTGGGCGTGCGGTTCTTCAGCCAGCGGCGGAAGGCGCCGACAGCCACCAGGGTCAGGGCGATCCACGCGGCGCCGATCAGCACCAGGCGGAAGCGCTCGGCGTAATCGCGCCAGCCGCCGGCGTCGGGGTAGACGATGGCCACGGCCGTGTCCCGGTCGGTGTTCAGGCTGACCAACTGGCCGGTGGCGTCGGTGAAGGCGACGTTGCCGCGATCCAGCAGCAGTTTTTGCGTGCTCAGTTTTGGCGACGCGACCGCGCCACCCAGCTGGGTGACCACCAGTCCGGATTGGCCCTTGGCCTGCGCCAGCTGGGTGATGGTCATGGCCGGCAGGCCGGTGACGTCCAGCAGGATGTTGCCCTTGCGGTCCTGCAGCTGCACCCGGCCCTTGTCCAGGCGCACCGGCAGGCTGGCGCCGTCGACGGTCACGCCCGGCAGGGCGATGAACGGACGGTCGGGGGCGAAGGCCTTGTCGCCACCGGCGACGGCCAGGGTCAGGCGGTCGACGCTGGGCACCATGCTGGCCACCAGCTGCACGGCCAGCGGCAGGCTGGCATCCGGATTATCCAAGTCGCCCTTGCCCACCGCCACGGCAGCACCCCCGGCGTAGAGCGGCATCAGTTCGAAGAAGTCGCGGGCGCGGTCCTCCGCCGCCTCCAGCCGCACCGTGCTGCTGGGCAGCAGCTGGGCGGGACCGGCCAGGGGGAGGGCATGGCAGTCGCCACCCCCGGCGTCCCGCTGCAGCAGGACGCGAACGCTGTTGCTGCGGCCCAGCAGGCCGGCGGGCAGGGGCACGGTCAACTGCTGCAGGCGGCCGTCACCCTCCAGCCTCTGGCTGCGCAGCAGCATGTTGTTGACGAAGACGTGGGCCAGCTGGGGCTTGTCGTTCAAGGAGCGGCCGGGGGCCAGGTCCAGCACCAGGGCGGCGGGCCGACGGCCGGCGGGCACCGCGCCATAGTCCAGGCGCACCTGCCATTCCCCCTGGTCGACGATCGATTGCAGGCCATCGCCCAGGCCCAGGCGGTCGAAGCCGATGCCCTCGGCGCCCGGGCCGGGGGGCAGGTCGTGCGCGGCGGCGTTGGCGGCCACGGCCGGGCCCCCGGCCAGGGCCCACCAGTCCGCCACCAGCAGGCGGGCGGTGGTGGCGGCATCCGCCCCGGTGAAGGCCAGGGCCTTATGGTCGCCGGCGTTCAGCAACTGGGCGCCGCCGGCGTCGCCGGTCAGCGCCAGGAAGCCGGCCCCCGACTTGCTGCCCAAGCCGGTCAGCGTCGCCTCGGCCGCGGCCTTCAGCTTGCCGATCTCCTCCGCCGGCGCGATGACGATGTCGCCCACGCGGCCGGCCGTGGCGGGCGCCGCCTCGTCCTTGTTGAAGTTGCCCGCCACCAGGGCGGCGCCCAGGGCATCGCCACGGGCCGTCGCGGCCACGCGCTGCGCCAGGCCGCCGGACGCCAGGTCGACGCCGACGGCGGGCAGGCGCACCACCTCCACCGCGTGGCCGGCGCGCTTCAGGCCCACGGCCAGCACCAACGCGGCCTCATACTGCGCCGGCGTCAGGGCGGCGGCGCTGACCGAGATGCGCACCTTGGCCGGCAGGGCGGCCCAGGCGGCGCGCACGCTGTCGATGGCGCGGGGGTCGATGGTGTAGGTCAGGCGGCTGTCGGGCGCCAGGGTGAGGCTGCCGCCCAGCTGGCGTTGATCCTCGCAGCGGTTGTCGGTGACGACACCGGCATAGTCCAGGTGCAGGCGCACGAAACCATCGCGCATGTCGGTGCGGGCGATGGGCAGGGTGACGGTCTTCACCGCCGTGTCGGTCAGCCGGCCGCTCCACCGCGGGCGGCCGTCGACGCTGAAGCGCGCGTCGGCCCGGATGTCGGGGGCGACGGCGTACTCAACCTGCGCGTCCAGCTTGGCGTCGCCGATGCCGACCCATTCGGGCACGGGAAAGAACACGTCGCGCGAGCCCGACAGCCCGCCGAAGCTGATACCCTGGGGGAAGCCCAGGTCGGCCAGGGTGACGGTGCGGCGCACCTGCCAGCCCGTGGCGTCGCCGCGCAAGTCGGCCAGGACGTTGCCAGACGATGCCGGCGGATTCTGTGCTTGCGACAGGGCGGGCTGCGCCAGAAGCAAGGCGCTGATCATCACGGCCAGGCGGACATGGGGTATCATCGGCATGGGACGTTTCCGGCTTGAAGAGGCGACAGGGTGGATGGTGTCTGAAACGATGGGGCGGCTGAAACGCGGGGTTGTGTTATTGGCGGTCATGCAAATCCTCGCCGCGCCAGGAGCCTATGCGGCCAATGGTTTGCGAGGTGTTAACTTTGTTGAGGATGGCCAGGCCCTGTACGGAAGTATGGCGGCGGCCCAATCGTTCGGTCGGGTACGCGACCTGGGCGCCGACACGGCGGCCCTCATCCCTTTCCTGTGGCAGCCCGCGCCCGACAGCCCAGACCTTGTCATGGGCAGCGCCGTGCCGCCCGACCGGCTGCGCGCCGGCATCCGCCAGGCGCACGCCGCCGGCCTCAAGGTGGTGCTGAAGCCGCACATCTGGATACCCGGGCATTGGGCGGGGCAGGTCGCCATGATGGGTGAGGCCGACTGGACGGCCTGGTTCGCGCGCTATCGCGCGCTGCTGGCCACGCTGGCCTCCCTCGCGGAGGAGGAGAAGGTGGACATGCTGGCCATCGGGACGGAGCTGGAGGGCACCAGCCGGCGCCCGGAATGGCAGGCCGTGATCGCCGACGTGCGCGCCCGTTACCATGGCCCCCTGACCTACATCGCCCATGGGCGGCAGGAGATGGCCAAGGTGCCGTTCTGGCCCAGGTTGGACTATGCGGGCGTCAGCCTCTACCCGCCGCTGGGCCCATCGGCCGACACCGATGACATGGCCAAGGCCATCGAGGCTGAGGCGAAGGCCGTGGCGGCCGCCGTCGCCGCCACCGGCAAGCCTGGACTGATCGGTGAACTGGGCCTGCGCTCCGCCGTGGGGGCGCAAGCCAAGCCGTGGGAAAGCGCCGAGGAACGCCCGGCGGCGCCCGACCCCCGGCTTCAGGCGCGGGTGCTGGCCCTGTGGTCCGGGGCCCTGGACCGGGCCGGCCTGGGCAACGTCCTGCTCTGGCGCTGGATCAGCGACCCGCAGGCGGGCGGCCCCAGCGACACCGATTTCACAATCCAGAACAAGACGGCCGAGGGTGTCGCCTACGCCTGGTTCCTGCATGGCGGCCGCCCCGGTCAGACCCGGCCGTAACTGTCTTCCAGGCGGACGATGTCGTCCTCCCCCAGGTAGGCGCCGGACTGCACCTCGATCAGGTTCAGCGGAATCTTGCCGGCGTTCTCCAGCCGGTGGGTGCTGCCCAGCGGCAGGTAGATGGACTCGTTTTCCCGCACGATGTGGGTTTCGCCGTCGCGGGTGACGGTGGCGGTCCCGTTCACCACCACCCAGTGCTCCGCCCGGTGGAAATGCTTCTGCAAGGACAGCTTGTGCCCCGGCTTCACCGTCAGGCGCTTCACCTGGAAACGCTCCCCCTCATGCAGGGTCTGGTAATAGCCCCAGGGGCGATAGACGCGGGGGCGGGCCAGCGCCTCGCGCCGATTGCCCTTCTTCAGGGTGGCGACGATGCCCTTCAGGCCATCCATGCGGTCCTTGTTGGCGACCAGCACGGCGTCCGGCGTGGTGACGACGATGACGTTGTCCATGCCCAGCACGGTGGTCAGGATGCCGTCGGTGCGGACATAACTGCCCGTGGTGTCTTCCAGCACCACGTCGCCGTGCAGGAAATTGCCCTTGTCGTCCACGGGCAGCACCTCCAACAGGGACTTCCAGGAGCCCACGTCGCTCCATCCGATGCTGCAGGGCACCACCGCGGCATGGGCCGTGCGGGCGAACAGGGCGTCGTCGATGGAGATGGAGGGCGCCTTGGCGAAGCTGTCGGCGTCCAGGCGCTGGAAGTCGAGGTCACCAGTGCGGCGCTCCACCGCCTCGCGCACCGCCTCGACCAGCTTGGGCTCGAACCGGCCCAGTTCCTCCAGCAGGCGGTTGGCGCGGAACAGGAACATGCCGCTGTTCCACAGGTGCTGGCCGCCCGCCAGGTAGTCCTCCGCCGTGGTGCGGTCCGGCTTTTCCACGAACTCCGCCACCCGGAAGCCGCCGGCGCACTCCGACAGTCCGTCACCCTTGCGGATGTAGCCGTAGCCCGTCTCCGCCCGCGTCGCCTCGATGCCGAAGGTGACGAAGGCGCCATCGACCGCGGCCGGGATGGCGATGTCCAGCGCCGCGCGCCAGGCGGCCTCATCGACGATGGAATGGTCGGCCGGCAGGACCAGCATCAGCCGGTCGGGCCGGGTGGCGGCGGCGACCACGGCGGCGGCGGCGATGGCCGGCGCGGTGTTGCGGGCCAGGGGCTCCAGGAACAGGCTGTCCAGGTGCAAGTCGATGTTGCGCGCCTGCTCCGCCACCACGAAGCGGTGCTCATGGCTGGCGATGATCATGGCGGCCCCAAGGCCCGCCTGGTGGCAGCGGCGCAGGGTCTGCTGCAACAGCGACACCTCGCCGGTCAGGGGCAGGAACTGCTTGGGGTAGAGTTCACGCGATAGCGGCCACAACCGCGTTCCGGAGCCGCCCGATAGAATCAGCGGAAGTATCTGAGCCTTGTCCATGACATCCCCAGCCTAATTCCGCCATCTGGCACCACTCGCACCCCAGGCGCGAATAATTACACTTCCGTGGCGGTGCGTGATTTGCGGCGTATGGTTGCGACCCGGTTGATTCTTAGTCAAACTGAAGCCTGATAATGATCTATTCTGAAGGTCATATTTTCCAGTGGCCAAAACGCACTTGATTATTGATCCGCGGAAACGGGAGTTGGGCATGGCCAACAACATAGGTGGTTCCAGCGGGATTCAAGCCTCGATCCAGAAGCGTCTACAGGAAATCAAGGCGGGATTCCTCAACCACCTTCCCGTGCGCATTGATGAGATCGCGCACGCGGCGGCGGTGCTGGCGGCAGAGCCGGGCGCCCGTGACCTTCTGTCGCGCCAGGCCCATTCCCTGGTCGGCTCCGGCGCCACGTTCGGCCTGCCCGCGGTGACGGAGGCCGCGCGCCGCATCGAAATCCTGGCCCGCAGCCAGACCAGCGACCAGGATTTGGCACCCCTGCTGCCTCCGGTGATCGAGGATTTGCGCCGTGCCGCCGCCCAGGCCACGGTCACCACGGCCGCCGCGCCCACGGTGGACAGCGGGCTGGATGAACGCCAGCGCCTGCTTTACCAGCTGGAGGATGATGCCGACCAGGCGGCGGAGCTGGCGTCGCTGTTGGCCGCCTATGATTACCGGGTGGTCACCTATGCGGACGCCGACAGCTTCTACCGCGCCATCCAGGAGCGACGGCCGGATGCGGTGCTGGTGGACGTCATGACCTCATCCTCCCTGGTCGGGGGGCCGGCGGTGATGGCCCGGTTGCGCGCGCTGGAGGCCGAGCGGTGGGAGCGGAAGCCCATCCCCTGCATCTTCCTGTCCGCCGGCGACGATTTCGGCGCGCGCCTGGCCGCCGTGCGCGCCGGCGGCGACTCCTACCTGCTGAAGCCGGTGGACATCGGCCTGCTGGTCGACCGGCTGGACGTGCTGACCGGCCGACAGCGACCGCAACCCCTGACGGCCCTGATCGTTGACGACGACGCCTCCGCCGGCGCGCATTACGAGGCCATCCTGCAGATGGGCGGCTTCGACGCCAAGCTGGTGACCTCGCCGTTCGAGGCGGTGGCCGCCATCCAGGCCCACGACCCGGATATCATCATCACCGACCTGGTCATGCCCGATTGCAGCGGCTTTGAGCTGTCGGCGGTGCTGCGCCAGCATGAGGACCTGCTGACCCTGCCCATCGTCTTCCTGACCGCCGACGATACGGAGGAGACGGCGCGTTCCGCCGTGCGCAACGGCGTGGACGCCTTGCTGACCAAGCCCGTGGACGTGAAACAGCTGGTGGAGACCGTGCGGGCGCGGGCCCAGCGCTCGCGCCTGCTGCGCGGCATGATGGTGCGCGACAGCCTGACGGGCGTGTACAACCACGGCATGATCAAGGACAGCCTGGTGTCGGAGGTGGCGCGCTGCCGGCGCGCGGGCACGCCGCTGGCCATGGCCATGATCGACATCGACCATTTCAAGTCGGTCAACGACACCCACGGCCATGCCCTGGGCGACCGGGTCATCAAGGGCCTGGCCCGCCTGTTGCTGCAGCGCCTGCGCCGCACCGACATCATCGGTCGCTACGGTGGCGAGGAATTCGCCGTGATCATGCCCGGCACCACCGCCCGCGCGGCGGCGGAGCGGCTGGACACCTTGCGGCAGCAATTCGCCACCATCCGCCACGGCCAGGGCGACAAGGCCTTCCAGGTCACGTTCAGCGTCGGCGTGGCGGAACTGCAGCCCGACATGACGGCGCAGGCCTTGAACGTGCTGGCGGACGAGGTCCTGTACCAGGCCAAGCGCAAGGGCCGCAACCGGGTGGAAGTCGTCTGAGTCCCGGAACCGCCCGGCACCGTTCCGGTTTCCTGAATGATAGTCGCACAATTATGGGCCTGCCGCCCGGCCCGCGTCGGCGCTATCTACCATCCGGCGGCCGGCGCCCAAACGCCGGCCCGGATCACGGGAGAGAACCCATGGGTTTGCTGGTTGAAGGTGAATGGCGCGACGTCTGGTATGAAACCAAGTCGACGGGCGGCCGCTTCGTGCGCAAGGACAGCGCCTTCCGCGACTGGATCACGGCCGACGGATCCGCCGGGCCCAGCGGGGAAGGGGGCTTCAAGGCGGAACCCGGCCGTTACCACCTGTACGTCAGCCTGGCCTGTCCCTGGGCCCACCGCACCCTGATCATGCGGACGCTGAAGGGGCTGGAGGACGCCATCAGCGTCTCCGTCGTGCATTGGCGCATGCTGGAGGAGGGATGGACCTTCGCCGAGGGCCCCGGCACGGTGCCCGACACGGTGAACGACGCCCGCGTGTTGTATCAGGTCTACCAGGCGGCCGACCCGCGCTACAGCGGCCGGGTCACGGTTCCGGTGTTGTGGGACAGGCGGCGGCGGACCATCGTGAACAACGAGTCCTCCGAGATCATCCGCATGTTCAACAGCGCGTTCGATGGCGTGGGCGCCAAGCGGGGCGACTATTATCCCCAGGCGCTGCGGCCGGAGATCGACGCGCTCAACGCCCGCATCTACGACACCGTCAACAACGGCGTCTACAAGGCGGGCTTCGCCACCACCCAAGCCGCCTATGAGGAGGCCATCGGCCCCCTGTTCGAGACCCTGGACTGGCTGGATGACCGGCTATCCAGCCGCCGCTTCCTGACCGGCGACCACGTGACGGAGGCGGACATCCGGCTGTTCACCACCCTGGTGCGCTTCGATCCCGTTTATGTCGGCCACTTCAAGTGCAACATCCGCCGTATCGCCGACTACGCCAACCTTTCCGCCTACCTGCGCGACCTGTATCAGCTGCCGGGCGTGGCCGGGACGGTGAACCTGGCGCACATCAAGGGCCACTATTACGAAAGCCACCGCTCCATCAATCCCACCGGCATCGTGCCGGTGGGGCCGGCACTGGATTAAGGCAAGCCGCATGGGCGGGAACGGGTGTCGCCGGGCAATCCACTGCCGGTGTGAGAAAACAAGCCCGCCGGCATCGGCGGTGCCTTGCGTTCCCATGCGTCGACAGGGCCGCCATCCTCGTCGCAGGATGGCGGCACCCTGACCAAGCCGCATGGACCCATGCCCACCGTTCCCCACGCCGACCGCGCCTTCGCCGCCTTCCTGTTCGACATGGACGGCACCCTGATCGACAGCATCGCCGCCGCCAACCGGGCATGGTCCCGCTGGGCCACGCGCCACGGCCTGGACCCTGCGCCCATATTGGCGACCATGCACGGCGTTCGCGCGGTGGAGACCATCCGTCGCTGGGCGCCGCCCGGCACGGACGTGGAGGCGGAGGTGGCCCAGCTGACGCGGGACGAGATCGACGACGTGGCGGGCACGGTGGCCATCCCCGGCGCGCCGGCCTTCGTCGCGGACCTGCCGCCCGCACGCTGGGCGGTGGTGACCTCCGCCCCCCGCGCCCTGGCCCAGGTGCGCCTCAGGGCGGCCGGCCTGACCCCGCCGCCGGTCATGATCACCGCCGATGACGTCAGCCGGGGCAAGCCGGCGCCCGACCCCTTCCTGCTGGCCGCCCGCCAGCTGGAGGTGGCGCCGCGGGACTGCCTGGTGTGGGAGGACGCGCCCGCCGGCATCGCGGCGGGGGAGGCGGCCGGCGCCGCCGTGGCCGTCATCACCGCCACGCACCACCTGCCCTTGGAAACCCACCACCCGCTGGTGCCCAATTACGAGCGGCTGAAAACGGTGCTGGTGACCGGGGACCGCCTGCGGGTCACCGCGCGCGCTTGATCAGTCCCAGAGCCCCGGTCCTTTCTGGACGATCAGGTCGGCCAGGGCCGCCGAGGCGCCTTGCAGGCGGCGGCTGCGGCCTAGCACGACGAACTCCACCTCCCCCAGCGGCGGCAGGGCGGCGCGGCCGTCGACCTCCACCAGATCCGATCCCGGCGCGCGCATCAACAGGGGCGACTGCGCCATCACACCCAGGCCCGCCTGCGCGCCCGCGCGCAAGCCGGCCAGCGTCTCGCTGGAGCACGCGACGAACCAGGGACGCCGGGCGCCGTTCAACGCCTCCATGGCCAGGGTGCTGGTGATGGAGGAGGAGGGGTAGAGCACCAGGGGCACGGCCTCCTCCGCGCCCAGCGCCAGGTCGCGGTGGGCAAGCCAGGCCAGACGCCCACGATGGATGAGGATGCCGCGATCGTCACCCGGCTGGCGCTTGGCGAACACCAGGTCCAGCCGGCCGGTGTCCAGCTTCTGGTATAGCAGGCTGGTCAGGCCCACCGTCAGTTCCACGCTCAAATTCGGATTGGCGCGGCCCACGTCACGCAGCAGGTCGGCCAAGCGCGTGAGGGTCAGGTCGTCCGAAACCCCCAGGCGCACGCGGCCGCGCGGCGCGCTGTCGGCGAAGTAATCGGCCGCCTGCCGGCTGAGGCCCACGATGTCGCGCGCCAGCTCCGCCAGCACGGTGCCATCGGCCGTCAGCACCACGGTGTGGGTGTCGCGCTCGAACAGTTGCCGGCCGCAGGCGGCCTCCAGCCGGCGGATGTGCTGGCTGACGGTGGATTGGCTGATGCCCAGGGCCGTGCCCGCCGCCGTGAAATGCCGAGTATCGGCCACAGCCAGGAAGGTCCGCAGTTGATTGAGATCGAACACCGTCATTCCATCCAATAATAACTGTTATTTCTGCGCATCGCCCGGTGTCTCAGCCATATTGGGGGTGTCGGGACCAAGTCATTGGAGTTAATGGCAGGCCACCCGGCGACAAATCGTCCCAGAAGATCACAGCAGCCCCGACCCGCTTTGGAAATCATCCTCAGGTATAGCCGGGGTGAGGGGCCAGCCGTGCCTTGCCCGAGGTATCCGTCATGACCGACTTCACCAGGCGCAACATCATCGCGGCCGGCGCCGTGGCCGCCGCGGCGGCGGCCGCCAATACCGCCGGCGCCGCCACCTTCGGCAACCCGGACCGCCCGGCCCAGGGCCGCGTCAACCTCTCCAACCCCATCGCGGGGCAGGAGCCGGGGCCGCAGAACCCGGCGCTGGCCAACCAGTTCCTGTCCTTCCAGGACCCGCCCGCCACCGACGTGGCCGGCATGGACCTGTTCTGGGCATCGTTCAACAACGCCCACAAGCGCATCCAGGACGGCGGCTGGGCACGCGAGGTGACCCAGGCCGACTTCGCCATTTCCGAGGCGGTGTCCGGCGTGAACATGCGCCTGGGCCCGGGGGGCGTGCGCGAGCTGCACTGGCACCAGCAGGCGGAATGGGCGGTGATGACCGACGGCAAGTGCCGCATCACCGTCATCGACGCCGACGGACGCCCCGCCGTGCGCGATGTGAAGGAGGGGGACCTCTGGTACTTCCCGCCGGGCCTGCCCCATTCCCTTCAGGGCATCGGCACCAGCGGGGCGGAGTTCACCCTGGTGTTCGATAACGGCCGCGCGTCGGAATTCAACACGCTGTTGCTGACCGAGTGGATGGCCCACACCCCGCCCGAGGTGCTGGCCGAGAATTTCGGCCTGCCGCAAAGCGCCTTCAAGAACATCCCGGTCGACGACCTGTGGATCTACCAGGCCAAGGATCCCATCCCGCCGCTGGAGGAGGTGCAGAAGGCCGTGCGCTCACCGGACGGTGAGCCGGAGTTCGAGTTCACCTTCTCCATGGGCGCGATGAAGCCCACCCGCGTCACCAGGGGCGGTTCGGTCAAGGTGGTGGACACCCGCAACTTCCCTGTCAGCAAGACCATCGCCGCCGCCCTGGTCACCATCAAGCCGGGCGGCTTGCGGGAGCTGCACTGGCACCCCAACGCCGACGAGTGGCAGTACTACCTGAAGGGGCAGGGCCGCATGACCGTGTTCAACACCGGCCCGCGCGCGCAGACGGCGGACTTCCGCCCCGGCGACCTGGGCTACGTCAAGAAGAGCTTCGGCCATTATGTCCAGAACACCGGCACCGAAGACTTGGTGTTCCTGGAAATCTTCAAGGCCGACAGGTTCCAGGAGGTCTCGCTGGCCCAGTGGTTGGCCTGCACGCCGCCGGAGCTGGTGGCCCAGCACACCAACATGGATCCCAACCTGATCCGGCAGTTCAACAAGGCCCGCTGGGACATCCTTCCGGCCTGAGGCTGAGGCCCCATCCTTCCTCTTTGCCCTCCCACAAACTTGCCGCCGACTTCCAGGAGCCCCGTCGCTCCTCAGCGTCGGCGGCCTTTTGGGATGTATGATCATGCAAAGTGTGCTGCCCGCCTGGCGCCAAGTCCTGCTGTTCCAGTCACCCCGCCAGCTGGCCTCCTATGCCGCCGGCACCCTGGCGGCCATGGCGGCCGGCGTCTTCCCGTTCATCGGACTGCCGTGGCTGATGGGCCACGGCGCCATCCCGCCCGACATCCTGGCGGGGACGGTGGCCTTCGCCATCGCCGTTTCCCTGCGCATTCCCTATGAGGTGCAGCCGGTGCGGTGGCGCGTCAGCAGCGCCTGTCCCGGCCTGGTCGCGGACAGGGCCGCCGTGCTTCTGGCCAGCATCGACTACCTGCCGGCGGAACGCGCGAACGGACGGACCCTCTATCGCCTGGCCCCCGCCCCGTCGCTCTCCTGGTCGCGCTGGCGAGAGTGCAAGGTGGAGGTGCGCGTGCAGGACGCCGACGTCACCATCATCGGCGCCCGTATCGCCGTGCGCCACCTGCACCGCGCCTTGAGGCGCGCCTGACGGCTCAGCCGTGGTTGTAGCGGGACACGGCCTCGCGCACGCCCAGCGCCTCCGCCATGCGCACAAGGTCGGCCAGCGACTCCGCCTCCATCTTGCGCATCAGGTTGCCGCGATGGATTTTCACGGTGATCTCGCTCAGCGCCAGCCGGCCGGCGATCTGCTTGTTCATCAGGCCGGCGGCGACCAGGCCCATCACATCACGCTCACGCCCCGTCAGGCCGTCATACCGGGCGCGCAGCAGGGCGCTTTCGTTCCGCCTGGCCCGCCGCTCGCGGTCGCGGGCCACCGCTTCGGCAATGGCCCGCAGCATGTCGTCCTCCTCGAAGGGCTTGGGTAGGAAGGTGATGGCGCCGGCCTTCATGGCCCGCACGGTCATGGGAATGTCGCCATGGCCGCTGATCAGGATGACGGGCAGGTGACTGTCGCTGCCCAGCAGCTGTTCCTGGAAATCCAGGCCGTTGGCGTCACCCAGCTGAACGTCCAGCACCAGGCAGGCGGCGGCGTCGGCGGCGTCGCAGGCCAGAAAGGCGTCGGGGCTGGCGAAGGTACGCACGGCGTAGCCGCAGGACCGGAGGAAGCTTTCCAGCGAGCCGCGCACCTCCACGTCATCGTCGATGACGCAGACCAGGCTTTCCGACATCCCAACCGAACCTGTCATTTGCCCATCCCCTGTCGCTTGGCTTGATATCCCCGCAGCTCGATCCCCCGGGTACAGCCGTTGCCATCATCCATGGGCCCGCGCCGTGCCCAGGACCATCATATCAAGGTATGAGATTGCTTTTTTAGCATTCTCCAGATGCCTGAGCGACACGCGCCCCGAGAGGTATCTCTAAACGCCATAGTTGTAAAAACAATTGAGTTCGGCTATTAACGACGCGAGCAATCGGCTGATAGCAGGTCGACATGCAGTGTCTTCTGCCCCGCTGGCGCCAGGTCCTGATCTTCCAGTCCCCTCGGCAGCTGGTGAGCCACGGCGCCGGCACCCTGGGTGCTGTCACCGGCGGCCTGCTGGTCTTCAACGGCCTGCTGCGGCTGTTCGGCTATGGGCCCCTGCACGCCGACGTCATCGTGGGCACCTTGGTCGGCAGCCTCGCCGGATCCCTGCGCGCGCCTTTTGAGGTTCTACCGTTCCAGTGGCGGCTGACAACGGCCTGTCCCGCCATCGCCGCCGCCAAGGCCACCGGCATCCTGGCCGGCATCAAGTACCACCCAGCGGAACGCGGCGTCGGCCGCACCCTCTACCGCCTGGCCGTGCCCTGGTATTTGGCTTGGCTGGAGTGGCGGGAAAGTGCCGTGGAGGTGCGCGTCGACGGTTCCGACGTCACCATCACCGGCGCCCGCATCGCGGTCCGCCGCCTGCACCAAGCGTTTCAGGATATGGGCATCACAAGGGGAGGGGAGGCGGAGATTTGATGCTCACGGGCGAAATATAAAAGGCTTCATTATTTAGCATATTTGAACATCAAATCACATATTTTCTTATTAAGCGGTAATCAGCTTAATAAATGAAGTCACCATAGACGGTGTCGCCGACCGCTACACCTGCGATGAATGCATCCGTCAGCCTTTTTAAAGCCACCGGCGCATGACGTCGGCGGCGCCGACCATGCTTGTCTGGGGGAAGTCATATGGGAAACCTGAGCACGCACATCTTGCCCGTATTGCGGGGCATGCCCGATGGGCCGTTCCGCGGGCCACTGCTGACTGGCTTTTCAAGCCATCCCGCGGCGTTCGCCACAATAGAACATGGCTTCGCCGCGCTGACCGCGCGCCAGCAGGACGCCGAGGTTCTGCGCCGGTTCTTCGCGAGTTGGAGCCAGACGAACAACAGCGCCATGACGGTTGCCGGCATCAGCAACCGATTGACCCTGAAGCTGCATCGCGGCGAACCGGTGCTCGACCCCCAGGCCCTGCTGCAAAGTCTGGTCGCCCTGCATCGCATCATCGATGAGGACTTGGCGGTGACGCACAAGGTCCTTCATTCGCAGCTGTTCCACACCATGGCAACCAGCATCGTCGGTGACGACGCCTGGCTGCAGACCCGCCACATCGACCCGACCGCCGCCGATTTCAAGAAGTGGAAGGACCATATGTCCTTGCGGGAACCGGATGTCGCGCTGGGTTTGCTGACCACGCTGACGCACGAGATCTACACCCATGGGGAGGTGGAGTTCATCCTGCCGCTGTTCAAGCGCTGGCTGATCGACCAGTACCATTACACCGAAGAGGACACCGCCCGGCCGCTGCGCTGGATCACGGTGCATTGCGGCGGCACCGAAAAGAATCATTTCTTCCACGCGGTGAACACCCTGACGCACTACGCCCGGGCGGTGGAGGTTGACTGGGGAACCTACGATCTGGAAGGGATCGTTGGCCAGTACCTGCAGAGAAAAGCCGCCGTCCTCAACGCCCTGTTCCCACACGCGGGGTGACGGCCGGCGCGAACCTGGGTCCTGAAAGGCGGTGCCGGAAAGGGAACGGCGCCGCCGATGCCGGCAGCCGGCCACCCACAACATCCGACAGCACCTCAACCCGACGAACGTCCCGTTCGCTCATCACGACCCAGCCCACCGCAGCCTCCCACGTCGGACACAGCCAACCGGAAGACTGACAGTTCTACTTTGCACAAGTCTGACATTTTAACTTTGCGCCTACATACGCAAAACCGATAACATACGTTATGGAAATAATATCAAATCGCACGGTCGGCTGGCACCGGGCTCAGCGCCTTGGCTTGGCGCATGACGACCAAGGTCTTGAATGTCCGCACGTTTTCGTCACTCAGCAGGATGCGGCGGGTCAGTTCGTCATACCCTTCCATGTCGCGGGCGACGACGCGCAAGGCGAAGTCATGGTCACCGGTGACGTACCAGGCCTCCACCACCTCCGCCACGGCGGCGATCTTCCGCATGAACTGGTCGATGATGTGCCCGCCGCCGGCGTCGGTGGCGCGGCCGCTGTCCCGCTCCAAGGTCACCAGCACCACCATGGTCAGGGGCCAGCCCAATGTACGCGGCCGGACGATGGCCACCTCCCGCTCAATGGCGCCGATCTCGCGCAGGCGCCGCACACGGCGGTAGCACGCCGGCCCCGACAGCCCCACCCGTTCCGCCAGCACCGGCATGGGCAAGCGGGCATCAGCTTGCAGCTGTTCCAGCAGCTTGGCGTCGATGGCATCCAGGTCGGGCGACATCATTTGGGTCTCTCCCGCCTCATTCCCGATAAAAATTATCACGAATTGACAATAATTGACACGTTTAGACGGGCCGAACCGGTAGACTGGCGCGGTGCTTGAGGTTTCAAGCGTCCGACCTTCATCTCCGATCACGCTCCCATGTCCCACGATACCACCCTGCCGCCGTCCCTGCCGGGGGCCGCCCGCCTGTCCCCGATCCTGCCCTTGGCCGCCGTGTTCGCCGCCATGGTGTCGGTCACCACGGGCGCGTCCATCGCCAAGACCCTGTTCCCGGTGACGGGACCGCAGGGCACCACCGCCCTGCGCCTGACGACGGCAGCCGTCATGCTGACCCTGCTGCTGCGGCCTTGGCGCCTGCGGCTGACGCGGCGCACCTGGCGGCCGCTGCTGGTCTATGGTGGCGCCATGGGGGCGATGAACTTCCTGTTCTACCAGGCGCTGCAGACCATACCGGTGGGCATCGCCATCGCGGTGGAGTTCACGGGGCCGCTGGGCCTGGCGCTGCTGTCGTCCCGCCGCCGGGTCGATTTCCTATGGATCGGGTTGGCGGTGGCGGGGCTGGCGCTGCTGCTGCCGCTGGAGCGGTCGGCGGCGCAGCTTGACCCCTACGGCATCGCCTGCGCCCTGGGGGCCGGCGTGTTCTGGGCGTTGTACATCGTGGCCGGCAAAAAGGTGGGCGGCGCCCACGGCACCCAGGCCACGGCGGCCGGCACGCTGATCGCGGCGTCCCTGGTGCTGCCCATCGGCATCGTCCAGACCGGGACGGCCACCTTGTTCCAGCCGGCCATCCTGGGCAGCGCCGTCATGGTGGGGGCCCTGTCCAGCGCCCTGCCCTACACGCTGGAGATGTTCGCGATGCGCCGCCTGCCGGCCCAGACCTTCAGCACGCTGACCAGCGCCGAGCCGGCGGTGGGCGCCCTGATGGCCATGATGCTGCTGGGCGAGGCGCTGTCGCCCCTGCACTGGCTCGCCATCGCCACCATCATGGTGGCTTCCATTGGCGCCACGCTCAGCGCCCATCGGCCGGCCGCCCCGGTGATGCCGGAATGAAGCCGGCGGCCGCCAACGGCGGCATCAAAGCATGCCGCGTTCGCCAGACTCAGGCCGCCGGCTTGCGGCAGTAGTCGGCGAGGGTGTAGGCGGCGCGAATGTCATAGGGGCGGCTGGGCCTCAGGATGAACTCACTGGCGCCATAGCGGACGGCGCCGTCGGGCCCGCCGGCCTCAGGATGCCAGTCATAGGTATAACCCAGGCGGGTCCAGGGCGCGCCGCCGTCGACATAGGTCACGCGCATGTTGCGGGCGAACCAATCCCAATAGCCCTGCTTCTCCAGGCAGGCGGCGTCACCGGCGGCGCAGCTGGGCCGGGCCACGGTGGCGGAGGCATCCAGGGTGCAGTGGGCGGCCGTCACGTCGGTGTCCGGACACGGCCGGGCCAGCGCTTCGGGCGCCACCCACATCTCCACCACCTCGGAATAGTCGCGGGACGGGTCCAGGCCCAGATACTGCTTCACCCGTTCGGTTTTGGCGGAGGCGTCGCCGGCGGCCCCGGCGCAGAATTCCTGCAGCTGCGGCACAGCCGTCACCCACATGGTACCCCAACTGTCAGGCGAGGTGCCGCCGGTCTTTCCGGCATAATATTTCTCGTAAGCCGCGCTGGCCATGGTGGAGGCCACCAGCACCTGGCGTCCATGCGGGCCATCCCGCCACACCAGCTTGGCCCAGGACGCCTGGGGAGCGTCGGGCGCGATGCGCACCAGCTCCGGCCCGACCAGGTCGGGCCGCGCCACGGCCGCCGCGTTCAGGGCGCGGGCGAAAAGCTGGGTGGGTGCGGCACCGGCGCCAGTCGTTCCAGGGCCGGCCGTTCCTTGTCCCGGGGCGGCGCAGCCCGCCAGCACCATCAAGACCACCGCCCCCATGATCACATCCGTCCGCATCCCAGCCCCCAGGTTCAAGCCACCTGAAGCCAGATATGCCGGAAAGCGGATCGCGCCGCAACCTATACGAAATTCAATTACACCATACACCCGCTAAGAGGGAACGGCCGCCAGCACTTGCCGCTCTTCCAGGATGCCCCGGATCTTGGCCGCCAGCTCGTCCATGGCGAAGGGCTTCATCACCATGTCCATGCCCGGTTCCAGGAAGTCGCCACGCACGGCGGCGTTGGCGGCGTACCCCGTGACGAACAGCACCGGCAGGTTGGGCCGTCGCCGGCGCGCGATCTCCGCCAATTGCCGGCCGTTCAGTCCCGGCAAGCCGACATCGGTGATCAGCAGGTCGATCTGGCTGGAGGATTCGATGACGCTCAGCGCCCCGCGCCCGTCGGCCGCGTGCAGGGCGGTGTAGCCCAGTTCCTGCAGCACATCCAGGACCAGCAGCCGCACGGAATCGTCATCCTCCACCACCAGGACGATCTCTCCCGCCCCTTCCGGGGTTTCGCCCATGCCGGCCGGGCCGCCATCCTGCGCGTTGGCGCCACCGTCGCACGGCAGGTACAGGGTGATGGCCGTGCCGCGCCAGGGCTCGCTGTCGATGCGCACATGGCCGCCCGTCTGCTTGACGAAGCCATAGATCATGGACAGGCCCAGGCCCGTGCCTTGGCCGATGGGCTTGGTGGTGAAGAAGGGATCGAAGGCCTTCGCCACCACATCGGGCGGCATGCCCATGCCGGTATCGCTGACCCGGATCATGACGTAATCGCCGGGCGACAGGCCGTCATGCCGGTTGGTGTAGGACCGGTCTAGGGTGGCGCGGCTGGTCTCGATGGTCAGGATGCCGCCGTCGGGCATGGCGTCGCGGGCGTTGATCGCCAGGTTCAGGATGGCGCTTTCCAGCTGGTTCACGTCGCTGCGGGCCGCCGTCAGGTTCTCCGCTACGGCGATGCGCAGCTCGATCTGCTCGCCCAGGGTCCGGCGCAGCAGATCCTCCATGGACCGCACCAGATCGTTGACGTCGATAGGCTTGGGATCCAGCGATTGCCGGCGCGAGAAGGCCAGCAGCCGGTGTGTCAGGGCCGCCGCCCGCTGGGCGGAGGCCATGGAGGCGTCCATGAACCGGTCCAGGTCGTTCAGCCGGCCCTGGGAGATGCGGCGGCGCACGATGTCCAGGCCGCCGATGACGCCCATCAGCATGTTGTTGAAGTCGTGCGCCAGCCCCCCGGTCAGTTGGCCCACGGCCTCCATCTTCTGGGCCTGGCGCAGCTGCTCTTCCGTCTGGCGCAGCATGTCGGCACGCTGCTTGTCCTCGGTGATGTCGCGGCCATAGGCGTAGACCAGGTCGCCTTCCTTGGAGGTGCTCCAGGAGATCCAGCGCAGGCTGCCGTCCTTGTGCAGCTGGCGGTTCTCGAAATTGGTCAGGTTCTGGTCATGAAGGGCGCCCATCAGCGCCTCCGCCGTCGCCACCACGTCGTCGGCATGCACGAAGTCCTGGACCTGGCGGCCCACCACCTCATCCGTCTCATGGCCCAGGATGGTGGTCCAGGAAGGGCTGACCGCCCGGCAGATGCCGTCGGCGCCGATGATGATCAGCAGGTCGCGGGAGTTGTTCCAGACGCGGTCACGCTCGCGCGTGCGTTCCTCCACCCGCGCCTCCAGCGTCTCCGCGAACTGGCGCAGCTTCTCCTCCGCGTCCTTGGACGCGGTGATGTCGTATATCACGCCGATGAAACGGCTGCCCGATCCCTGGCGCCCCTCGCGGTCGCGCTTGCCGTCGCGGCGGTGCTCCCCCCGCTGGGCTAGCCAGCGGATCTCACCGGTGTCGGGCCGCCGGATGCGGAACTCGCGATAGGGGGGCGCCGTCTCCCCGCCCTCCAGGCTGGTGATCAGGGGGGCGTCGTCGGCCAGCACCACGGCGTTGACGGTGCGCACCGGCAGGGCCGTGGTCGGGTGCAGGCCCAGCAGGCGGCAGAACTGCTCGGACACCGACACGGTGCCGAAGCCGCTGATGTACTCGAACGTGCCCACGCCGCCGGCCGTCTGGGCCACGCGCAGCTGTTCCTCCACCCGCTTCTGTTCGGTGATGTCGGCCAGCACCCCGCGGAAGCGGCGCGCCACCCCGTCGGCGGCGCGGTCGGCCACGCCACGGGCGGAGACCCAGCGCACCGTGCCGTCGCGGCCCACCACGCGGTAATCCTTGGCGAAGATGTCGGCGCCGTGCATCACGCCGGCCACGGCGATGCGGATGCGCATGCGGTCGTCGGTATGGATGGAGTCGAAGAAGGCGTCGGTGGACAGACCATTGCCGGCGTCCACCGGATCCAGGCCGTACAGTTCGGCGAAGCGGGCGTCGGCATAGAGCCGGCCGTCGGCCACGTTCCACTCCCAGGCGCCGGCGGTGCCGCCCACGGCCTGGGCCAGGCGCGCCCGTTCCTTGGCGTTGGCCAGCGCCTGGCGGCTGGCGGCCAGCTCGGCCTCCACCTCCAAACGGGCGAGGTCCAGGGTCTGGTCGCAATGGGTCCACAGGAAATAGGGCGTGGCGCCTAGGCCATCCACCACCGGGGTCAGCCGCAGGCGATCCCAGAATATGGTGCCGTCCTTGCGCATCACCCGCAGATCGGCCATCAGCGGCCGGTCGGCGGCCAGGGCCTCCTCGATGCCCGCCAGGATGGCCGGGTCGGCATCGGCGGCGGCCAGGAAGCCGAAGGGGCGGTTGAGCAGGGCGCTGGAGGCATGGCCCGTCAGGCGCTCGAACGCCGGGTTGGCGAAAACCAGCGGCTCCCCCGGCCGGCGGTGGTCGGTGATGGTCAAGGGCATGCCGGATTGGACCAGCGTGTCCAGCAGCGGGCCGCACAGCGCCCGCACCTCCGGCAACACCCCGCCGTCCCGCTCCATCATGATCACAGCCTCCGCTCGGCCGCTCATGCCCGCCCCCTCCCCCTGGCGCCCGGGGCAAGACCGTCAGTTGGCATCGCCACCGTCCGTGCCCACCACCCGCGCGATGAATTCGCCGATCAGTTCCTTCAGCGACTGCAGCGACGGCAGATCCATCAGCATGGCGATATAGCCCCGGATGTCCCGGCCGCTGATGGCGAAATTGATGTACAGGAACAGGACGACGCCATCGTCGTCCTGTTTATCCGCCAATTCGAAGAGGATCTGCCCATCGCCGCGCAGCACCTGCGGCAACGACATGGTCAAGGGCCGCTGCAGGATGTTGGCCATGGTGGCCAGGCAGCCGTTCAGGACGACGTTGCCCGTCTCGGCCAGGGCCTCCTCCTCGATGTCCACCATCTCCGTCCGCGACAGCTCGTCCTGGGTGACGGCGCGGACCAGTTCCAGGCTGTTGGACTCCGGGAAGATCAGCAGGGCGCGGCCGTTGAAGGCGCCGCTGAAATCCTGGCGGACGGCCACCAGTTCATCGCTCTCCCGCTCCTGGATCAGGGTGGCGGCCAGCTTGCGCCCCACCACCTCCACCGACGGCACCGACAGCGTCACCTGGTTGCCCACCATCTTGCGCAGGCTGACGGCCGCGCGGCTGACACCGATGTTGACCAGTTCGGTCAGTGCGTCGTTCTCCAACTCCTCCAGGATATGCGGGGTTTGGTTCATCCGTGCACCGCGCGCAGCTTCAAGGCCGCGCCGGACAGGAAGTCCCGGATCCCGTCTTCGGTGATGGGCTTGCTGACGAAGGTGGCGTTGGCCGCGCGGGCGCGGGCGATCACCTCGTCCTGCACATTGGCGGTCGCGAGCGCTATGGGCATGTCCGGGTAGCGTTGTCGCATCTGCTCCGCCAATTCCAATCCGTTCCGGCCGGGCATGTTGAAATCCAGGATGGCGAGGTCGACCCTGCCATCGCGCAGGATGGCCAGCGCCTCGTCGGCATTGCTCGCCTCGACCTTTGTCCAACCGGGCTGCAACGCCGCTATAGCCTTGGCCACGACGATGCGCGCTAGTTTGCTATCATCGACGATTAAGACCGTAGTACCCATTTCAACCATCCCGCCCAAGTCATCCAATCTGCCTATTATCGTCACCAGCAAGTTATCGGTCTTTTCGCGCCCGGCCAGTGACCAAATATGTATAGCGCGCACCCAGTAATCTTGTCTGCGAAAGACTTAGCGACCTGCGGCCAAATTGGGTATGACCCAATCGCGCAGAAATATATCTTCGGCCATACCGCGTACATTAGGTCGCAAAGCGAGCAAAACCTGGACAACGGCGCCGTGCAGATGGCGGCAGGCGGTGACGTCGATTTCAGACTCGGGCGCCGCCTGCAGCCGCGACAGCAAGATTTCCGCGTCCTCGGCGGCGCAGGCGCCCCGCAGGCGGATAACAGTCCCCTCGACCTCCACCGTCATGGTGCCCCCTGCCCCGCCGGCGCCGTGTCGCCCGGCGCGGCGGCGATCAGGCCGGGCACATCCAGGACCATCAGCAGGTGCCCATCCCCCAAAAGAGTTGTCCCCAACAGGCCCGGCATCGCGGACAGCAGGCCGGTCAGGGGCCGCAACACCACGTCGCGACGGCCGACGAAGGCGTCGACCTCCACCGCCACCAGGTCACCGCCCACCCGCACCACCACCGCCCGGCACGGCACCCCATCCAGGCGCCCCTCTTCCGACAGCCCCAGCAACCCCGCCAGGGGCAAAAGCGGTACGGCCGTGTCACGCAGCACGAAGGCCCGGCCGGCGCGGATGGGCTGGACGCGGTCCGGCTCCACGCGCGCCGTTTCCACGATGCCATCCATGGGGATGCCGTAGCGTTCCCCCGCCACGGCCACGACCATGACCTTGGTCAACACCAGGTTCAGGGGCAGGACCAGACGCACCGTCGTGCCCTGGCCGGCCATGCTGCTGATGGCGACGCTGCCGCCCTGGCGGCCAACCGCGGCGCGCACGGCGTCCATGCCCACCCCCCGCCCGGACAGGTCGGTCACCGCTTCGGCCGTGGAGAAGCCGGGGCGGAACACCAGGTCCAGCACCTGATCGTCAGTCAGGGCGTCCAGCATGCGGGCGGGCAAAAGCCCGCGCGCGGCGGCGGCCTGGCGGATGCGGGCCGGGTCCATGCCCCGCCCGTCGTCCGTCACCGCGATGACCACATGGTCGCCCTCGCGCCGGGCAACCAGGCTGATCAAGGCCCGGGCGGGCTTGCCCGAAGCCACCCGCTGCGCCGTCGTCTCGATGCCATGATCAACGGCGTTGCGCAGTAAATGGGTCAGGGGCTCGAACAACCCCTCGACGATGGCCTTGTCGACCTGGACGTCCTGGCCGTCGACCACCAGGTCGACCTCCTTGCCCAAGGCGATCGCGGTCTCGCGCACCACCGGGGGGAAGCGGCGCAGCAAGGGCAGGATGGGCACCAGGCGTATACCCATCACCGTGCGGTGCAGGCGCCCGACCAGCCGGTCCAGAGCCGCCTGGCGGTCACTTAGTATTTGCGCCGCCGCTTGCGGCGCCAATCCGTCCGCCATCTGCCCCGCCAGGTCGGACAGGGCGTTCTTTGCCACCACCAGCTCATCCACCAGCAGGGCCAGGGCGTCGATGCGACCGGCGTCCACCCTCAGGCTGCGCGGCCCCTCCGCCGGGGCTGGCGGCGGGACGGGCGTGGATGGCACGGGCGGCGGCGACCAGGACAGCAGCTGGATTTGGTCGGGCACGAAGCGGAAAGGGCCCTTGACCGCCTCGAGCGCCGCCGCCGACAGCAGCTCAACCACCAGGTCGCAGGCGTAGGCGTCATAGGCAGCGATGGCGACCGGCGCGGCGGGATCCCGCCGGGTGATGCGCAGGGCCAGCAGATCCGGCACCGCCCGCGCGAAGGCGATGGGATCCTCCCCCCGGAAATAGCAGCCGGCATCGGGGACATAGCGCAAGGCCGTCACCGTGGGGTGACGGGTGGGATCCAATTCTCGGTCCCGGAACAGGGCCTCGACCCAAGCGGTGTCGATGTGCCTCGCCGGTACCGCCGCGGATGCCGGCGCATCGCCGTCCAGGACGCGGCTCAGGCGGCTGACCAGGTCGGCCGACACGGCGTCGGCGTCCGCCGGCAGGCCGCCACCCGTCGCCGCCAGGGCGCCCAGCCAGCGTTCCGTCTGGCCGGTGGCGGCGATCAGGGCGTCCACGGCGCCTCGCGACGGGGTCTGCCGCCCGTCGCGCCACGCGCCCAGCAGATCCTCCGCCACGTGCAGCACCCGACCCATGGCCGGCAGGTCGAACAAGCCGACGGAGCCCTTGAGCGTGTGGATGGCGCGGAAGGCCTGGTCGACCAGGGCGGCGTCATCCGGCCCGCCTTCCAGGGCCAGCAAGGCTTCGCCCGCCTGCTGCACCTGCTCCGGCCCCTCGATCAGGAACTGTTCCAGCAGTTCATCCATCGCGACCCGCCTTGGTTGGGCGGGGCTCCCGCGGGCGCTGGTAGACCACGGCGTCCGCGAAACGCTGCACGTCGAAACTGTCGCTCAGGCGCGCCAGCGACTCTGAGTGGCCCAGGCAAAGATAGCCGCCGGGCACCAGCCGGTCGTACAGGTTGCGCACCGCCTGGCGCCGCGACTGGTCGTCAAAATAGATCAACAGGTTGCGGCAGAAGATGACATCGAACTTGCCGTGGATGGCCAGCGCGTCCCCATCCATGACGTTGGCGTTGGTGAAGGTCACGGATTCCCGCAAATCCTGGATGATCTGGAAATGCCCAACCCCACCCCGACCCTTGGACGGCAGGAAATAGTCCCGCTGCAGATCCGGCGGCAGGCGGGCCAGCGACTTGGCCGCGTAACGCCCCGACCGCGCTTCCTCCAGGGCCTGGGTGTCGATGTCCGAGCCGACGATCTCCACATGGTAGGCGTCCACCATGGCCCAGTTCTCCAGCAGCCAGATGGCGATGGAATAGGGTTCCTCGCCCGTCGAGCAGGGGATGGACCATAGGCGCAGCTTGTCGCCCGGCCCCCGCCGGGAAACGATGTCCGGCAGCATGTCGCGGCCGAGGCTCTTCAGCTGATGGTCTTCGCGGTAGAAATACGTCTCGTTGATGGTGAAGCTGTTGATCAGCCGCTCCGCCTCCACGGGATCCTGGCGCAGGCGGTTGAAATAGTCGGTGAAGCTGCCGGCCCCCGTCTGCGCCATGCGCTGGCCCACCCGCCGGTCGACGTAATACCGCTTGCTCTCCCCGAACTGCATGCCCGTGCGCTCATACAGGAACTCGCAGAAGCGGGCGAGTTCGGGCGCGCTCAGCAGCGGTGCATCGCCGTTGGGGCCCTGGGCGCGGTATGGGCTCATCGGCCGGCCACCATGCGCACCAGACGGCCCGATATCTCCTCCAGGGGGGCCACCACGTCCGCCCCGCCCGCCTTGACCAGCTCACCTGGCATGCCCCAGACCACGGCGCTCTCCTCGGACTCCGCGATGGTGCGTCCGCCGTCGTTGTGCAGGCGGGTCATGGCGGCCGCGCCATCATAGCCCATGCCGGTCATCAGCACGCCCACCAGGCGCCATGGCTCCACCAGCGACAGCGCGCTGTCGACCAGCCGGTCGACACTGGGATGCCAGCGGTATTCCTCCTTGGCGGGGGTAGGCAGCGCCACCAGGCCGGAGGGACGCTGGCTCAGGACCAGGTCGGCGTCGCCCCGGCCGATATAGACGTTCCCCGGGGCCAGCGGGGTGGGCCGCGCCACTTCCTGCACCGTCAGGGCGCAGAGGCGGTCCAGGCGGCGCGCCAACGGGCCGGTGAAGGTGGCCGGCATGTGCTGGGCCACCAGCACCGGCCAGGGGAAATCCGCCGGCAACCCTTCCAGCACGGCGTCCAGCGCCGGCGGGCCACCGGTGGAACAGCCGACGAGCACCAGGCCGGGCAGCGCCTGCCTTTCGCCCGGCGCGGCCGCACCCTCCTGCGGCGGGGCGTCGGTCACCAGCCGGGCGCGTTTGGGCCGGGCGCGTTTGGGCCGGACATGTTCAGGCTGGGGGACGGCGCCGATGTGCCGCCTGTCGACCTCGATGGCACTCGCTTGCCGGCGCAGGCGCTCGGCCAGGCGGTGGGACCGGCGCAGGCGGGCGCCGGCCGCCTGGCGCACCTTGTCCACCAGGCCGGGCCCCAACTGGTCCATCTTGAGGGAGATGGCCCCATCCGGCTTCTGGATGAAATCGACCGCCCCCAGCGCCATGGCCTCCAGCGTCACCTCGGCCCCCGCCTCGGTGAAGGAGGAGACCATCACCACCGGCCGGGGCTGTTCCACCATGATCTGGTCCAGGCAGGTCAGCCCGTCCATCTGCGGCATATGGACGTCCAGGGTGATGACGTCGGGACTGAACGCGCGCAGCTGGGTCAGCGCCTCCAGACCGTCGCGGGCGAACGCCACCTCGAAATCGCCGGCGGCGGCGAACAGGTCGCCCAGCAGGCGGCGAACCAGGGCGCTGTCGTCGACGATCAGCAGGCGGGTCACGGGGCGGCCGAACCGGTCATGGCGTCGCTCCCCGCCGGGGCGTCGTCGCCCTTCAAGGCCGCATCGAGGGCGGCCAACAGGTCACGCTCCGCCCGGTCCAGCAAGGCTTGGGGTTCGATCAGCAGGATCATGCGGCCGGCGCCGTCCGCCGTCTCCAGGTTGGCGATGCGGCTGAACACCAGCGCGCCCCCGGCGTCGCCCGGCTGGGTGAAATCCGGAGTCTCACTCACCTGGTGGGGCGACAGGGCCAGGATTTCCGAAACGCCATCCACGGCGAAGCCGGCCAGCTTGCCGTTGACGCGGGTCACGATGACCCGGCGGCGGCCCGTGCCGGCTCCCGCCACGCCGAACCGGCGGCGCTGGTCGATGACAGGCAACACCTGGCCGCGCAGGTTCATGACCCCCTCGATGAAGCCGGGCGCCTTGGGCACGCGGGTCAGGGTATCGGGCAGGCGCACCACCTCCTCCACCGCGTCCACGGGCAGGCCGTATTCCTCGTCGCCCAGTTGGAAGACCACCACGCGGTCGCCCATCGTCGCACGGCCCTCAGGGTTCATGTCAGGTGCCTCCCGCGGGTCGGAACCGCCATCCGCCAGAAGATGCGCCACCGTGTCATCCCGGAACAGCCGCGCGCTCGACAGGATGGAAACCAGGCCGCGACCGTCCGGCAGACGGCAGATGGATTGGATCTGGGCTTCGCCCCGGCCCCGGTTCAGCACCGCCGGCACGGCGCCGACGCTATCCGCCGGGACGCGGAGGATGGAATTCAGCCCATCAACCAGCAGCCCGATCCGCGAGCCACCGACATGGGCGACGACCACCCGCATCCCGTGCTGATCACCGGCGGCGACACCCAAGCCCAGCAGCGCCCGCAGCGAAACGATGGGTAGCAGGGTGCCCCGCACCGACGCGGCGCCCACCATGGCGGCGTCGGTCCGGGGCAGCTTCGCCAAATGATCCGGTAGGGTGATGACTTCCCCAACCTCCGTCAGGGGCAGGGCATAAGCCTGATCCGCCAGGGTGAAGGCCAGGAAGGCGCGCTCATCCCTGGCCGCCTGCCGGGGGGCCTGCGCCGGCTCCGCCCGGCCGGCGGCGCCGCGCCGGACCAGCCCGGCGAACTCCCGCCGCAGTAGCCCGGCCAGGTCGATCAGGCGCAGGGCACCGTTCTCATGGGCGTACAGCCCGCCGGCGACCTGGTCGGCGCCGGTGTCGAGCTGGGCCAGCGCCCCCACCTCGTCCACCGTCAGCGCCACGGGTTCCCCCGCCCGCATCAGCAGAACGCGGGAAGCGGCGCCGGGTGCGGCCTCCTCCCCGCCCAGCAGGCGGGCCAGCGACAGCACGGGCACGACGGCGCCGCGCACGCTGGCCACCCCGGCCAGGCCCGCCGGCGCGTGCGGCACCCGGGTGACGCGCACCTGGCGCAACACCTCGGTCACGTCGGCGGCCGGGGCGGCCAGCCGGGTGGCGCCCACGCGGAATGTCAGCACGTGCTGGCGGCCCAGGGCCGCCTTGGAAGCGGCCATCACCCGGCTTTCTGCAACTCGTCGGCCAGCGACGCGATCTCCTCGATGGCGGCCGCCAAATCCTCCGCCCCGCGCGCCTGCTGCCGCGCGGCGGTGGCGGCCTGGATGGCGGCCCCGCCAGCCAGTTCCGCCGCCACGGCGATCTGCTGCACGCCGCTCAACACCTCACGCACCGTGCCGCCGATGGCGTCGGCGCCGGCGGCGATGTCGCTGCCGGCGGCATACAGTTCCTGCGCGCCGGTGGCGATGGCGGCCAGCCGGACGTCGATCTCCTTGTTCTTCTGCATCTCGGCTTCAGCCACGGCGGCGATCTGTTCCAAATCGCGGCGCACGGCCGCCACCAGCAGCTGAAACTGGCGGATGACATCCTTCGCCCGGTCCGCGTTCTCGCCGGAGTCCCGCGCCAGGGCGCGGATATCGGTGGAAACGACGGCGAAGCCCGCGCCCTGGTCCCCGACCCGCGCCGCCTCGACCGATCCGCTGACGGCCAGCATCGTGGTCTGCACCGCCACGATGGCGATGCCATCCACGATCTTCTCCATGCGCCGGCCTGCTTCCTCCAGCGCGGCCACCAGGTCGATCACCGCGCGGGTTTCGGCCAGGGCCCGGCCCACGCCCTGGGTCAGCCTGGCCACGGTGGCCCGGCCCTGGGCCAGCATGCCTTGCGAGCGCTTGATCCGCTCCACCGCCTGGCCGGCGCTGGCGCTGGTGGCCTGGGCCGCCCGCTGGATCTGGCCCATGGCGCTGCTGGACTGCTGGGTGGCGGCGGCCTGGATCTGGGCCCCGCGGCTGATCTGGTTGATGGCGATCAGGATTTCGCCGGCGGCGCCCGACAGCTGCTGCACCGCCGCCGACAGCTGTTCCGCCATGGCGCCCACGTCTTCGACCAGGCTGCCGCGCTGGCTTTCAAGGCTGAGGCCCTCGGCTAGGGCCGCCAGGGCGTCGGCGGCCTGCCGGCTCTGGTCCAACGCCTGGCTCTGCTGCGCCACGGAGCGCTGGGCTTCCGCCGCCCCGGCCGATTGCTCCTCCGCCGCGCTGGAGATGTTCTCCGCGCCCTTCTGCGCCTCCCGCGCGGCGGCATCCGCCTCCACCGCCGCCAGCAGGATGGCCTGGGCGCCATCGACCAGACCGGCCAGGTCGGCCCGGGTGCCCTCCAGCTGGATGGTGACGGTGCGCCCCTCCGCCGCCTCGGCGGTCGCCGTGGCCGCCGCCGCGCGAACCCGGTCGGCGACGACGCGCACGTCGTCCGTGATGCTACCGGCCAGGATCTGGACGTCGCGCGACCGCTTCTCCGAGGTCTCGGACAAGGCGCGCACCTCATCCGCCACCACGGCGAAGCCCCGGCCGAGATCGCCCGCCCGCGCCGCCTCGATGGCGGCGTTCAAGGCCAGCAGGCCGGTCTGGTCGGATATGTCGGCCACCGTGCGCGTGATTTCGCCGATATGGGCGGCGTGGCGTTCCAGGGTGACGATGATGTCGACCGATTTCAGTTGCCGGTTGGCGCTGGCGCCCACCGCCGTCACCGACGCCTCGATCAGGGCGGCGGCCTCGGTCAGCTGGGTCTGCAGGGCCAGGGTGCGCGTCTGGGTCCTGTCCGCCCGCTCCCGCGCCTGCTGGAACGAGGTGGCCATGCCCGCGACGGCCGCCAGGGATTCGTGGCTGGCCGACGCCGCCTCTTCCGCCGCGCTGGCGATCTGCTCCAGCGACCGGCGCAGCTCCTCCGACGCGGCGGAGGCCTCCGCCACGCCGGCGGCCAATTCCTCGGTGGCAGCGCCGATGCGCTCCGCCGCCGTCTGGCGCGTGGCGGCCAGCAGGGGCCGGCGCGCGCGCTTGGGCGGTGCCACGGCCTTGGGCGCGGCCTTCACCGGCGGCTCGACCGTCGCGGCCGCCGCCGCTTGGGCGCGGGTTCGGCCCTTCGCCCCGGCCAAGCGGGAGGTCTTTACCAATGCCATGATGTTTCCCCCAATCCGAGGCCCTCGTCCGCGGACGGGCCCCCGCCCCATGCCGTCCGGGAGGGCGTCCCGGGCACCTTTGCGCCGCGATGCGTGGAATTGTTTTTACAGGCCCGCCGCTTGCCGCGGCAATCGACGTAAGGCCATAGGCACTATGGTTAAGAGGCGCCGACGCGCGGTCCCCCATCTGGGACCCATCTCTGGCCAACCCACAAGCGTTTCGCGTAAAGCTGTGCGCGGGGCCTGGAGAAAGGGGACAGGGCGATGGATCCGCGCGGAATCGTGAAAGTGGCGGCGGTGGTGGGTCTGACCGCCCTGTGCGTCCCCGGCTGGTCACCTGCCTGGGCCGGCGCGCCCACCGAAGTGGAGGTGCTGCGCGGCGGCGATGACGACGTCACGGCCGCCCTGGCCGGTGCCGTCGTCCAGGCCTTCGGCCGCGACGGCGCCTACGTGCTCAGCAGCGGGCACCGGGCAAATTCCTTGATCGTGGTGGTGCAAGGGCCCACGGCGGCGGCCCGCGCCGGCATCCATTACAAGCTGGCCTTCCCCATCCGCTACGCTTCCGCCCAGGGCCAGACGCTGGGCTTCACCGAGGTCACCTGCCAGGAGAACACCCTGACCAAGTGCGCGGAGCAGGCGGTGGCCGCCGCCGGCCCCGCCGTGGGCAAGCTGGGCCGGCACTGACCAGGGTATCCTTTACCCCTCAATCCGCCTCGAAGTTCATCGCAACACCGTTGATGCAATAGCGCAGGTGCGTGGGCGGCGGGCCATCGGGGAAGACGTGGCCCAGGTGGCTGCCGCAGCGGGCGCAGTGCACCTCGGTCCGCACCATGCCGTAGCTGCGGTCCACCGTGGTGGCGACGGAGCCCTCCACCGGGTCGTTGAAGCTGGGCCAGCCGGTGCCGCTCTCGAACTTGCGGGTGGACTGGAACAGCGGCTGGCCGCAGCCGGCGCAGGAGAAGGTGCCCGGCCGCTTCTCATGGTTCAGGGCGCAACTGCCCGGCCGTTCCGTGCCGTGGCCGCGCATGACGGCGTACTGCTCCGGCGTCAGCAGCTGTCGCCATTCCTCGTCGGTGCGCACCACTTCGTATTCGCCATCCATGGCCTGACGCTCCTTTGTAGCAAGTCGCTACCGATATGGGCCTTCGGCGCGCGGATTGCCACAGGGTCGTGGCCGCCCGCCCGCTTGCCTTATGGTTCGGCCGGCGCCATAACGGTGCCGATCGGCGCAGCGCCCAAAGACATTGAGAATACAGGATGATAACCGGCGACCTGACCAACCCCCTGGAAGTCGTGCTGCGCCTGGCCATGGCCTTGACCCTGGGCTCCGGCATCGGCTTCGAGCGCCAGCTGCACCAGAAGATGGCCGGCCTGCGCACCAACGCGCTGGTGGCCCTGGGCTCCGCCGGTTTCGTCATTTTCTCGGCCATGGTGGGCCAGGGAGATCCCACCCGCGTGGCCGCCCAGGTGGTGTCGGGCATCGGCTTCCTGGGCGCAGGCGTGATCCTGCGCGAAGGCGTGAACGTTCACGGCCTGAACACCGCCGCCACCCTGTGGTGCTCCGCCATGGTCGGCACCTTCGCCGGCGGCGGCTACTGGCTGCCCAGCCTGGCGGCGGCCGGCTTCGTCATCGTCACCAACCTGATCCTGCGCCCCCTGGTGCGACGCCTGAACCGCCGCATCTTGGTCGCGACGGACGTGGTGACGCACTACACCGTTTCCGTCACCTGCAAGGGGGCGGAAGAGGCGCACATCCGCTCCCTTCTCATGCACGCCCTGACCCATGGCGGCCTGGGCCTGCGCCGCATCGACAGCCAGGACGTGCCGGACAGCACCAAGGTCGACGTGACGGCCAAGGCCGTCTCCCCCACCCGCAACGACGCGGCAATGGAGCAGATGGTGGGCCGCCTCAGCCTGGAACCCTACGTCTACGCCGTCAGCTGGGAGGTGGAGCGGGCGGAACCGGAGAGTTAAGGGCGCCCTCAAACGCCGGGCGCGGCCATCCGGCCGCTAGGCTTCACTTCACCCCCGCCGGCGTCATGCTGAACGGCACCACGTGGCGCTCATGTCCCGCTATGGCCAGGCCCCGCCCGATGGAAGGGAAGGCGCGGTGGCGGCAGTCGTCGCGGTCGCAGACCTTGCAACTGGAGCCGATGGGCACCGCCGTTTCCTGGTTCTGCAAATCCAGGCCGGCGGAATACACCAGGTCGGCGGCATGGCTGATCTCGCAGCCCAGGCCCAGCGCCGCCTCCCGCGGGCGGGACAGGTGGCCGCCGCCGGTCATGGTGACGGTGCGGGCGATGCAGAGATAGGTGATTCCGTCGGGCGTGCGCGCCACCTGCACCAGGATGCGGCCGGGCTGGGCAAAGGCCTCATGCACGTTCCACAGCGGGCAGGCGCCGCCGAAGCGGGCGAACTGGAACCGGGTGGCGCTGCTGCGCTTGAAGATGTTGCCCGCCCGGTCGACCTTCAGGAAATAGAAGGGGATGCCGGCGTTGCCCGGCCGCTGCATGGTGCTGAGCCGGTGGCACACCTGCTCGAAACTGGTGCCGAAATGGTGCTGCAGCCGCTCGATATCATGGCGCACCAATCGCGCCTGGGTCAGGAAGCGGCCGTAGGGTAGGATGAGGGCGCCGGCGAAATAATTGGCCAGGCCGGTATAGGCCAGGGCACGCGCCTCCGGGCTGCTCAGCGGGGCCTTGCGCACCTCCTCCTCGATCAGGGGGGCGAACTGCATGCGGCCGATCTGCTGCGCCAGGAAGAAGGCGCGGCTTTCGCGCGGCGCGCTTTCCGCCAGGTGCAACTGGCGCGGCGCGGGATCGTAGCGCCACAGCACCCCTTCCGTCCCCAGCGCGGCGGAGACGGCGCAGGTGACGCCGTGGCGGTCGCGCAGGTAGTCGATCAGGTCTTCCAGCAGGCGGGTGGCGGTGAAGCCCTGGCTTTCGAACAGTGTCTCCGCCGCCACGTCCAGGCTGGCGAAGTGGTTGCGCTTGCTCTGCACAAAATCGCGCACGTCGTCATAGGGAAAGGGCGCCGTGCCGCCGGTCTCCATCTCCAGATCCTGGTCCAGGCGGTGGCGCGCCCCCTCCTCCATCAAATGCTGGTAGGCGCGGTAGAGCTTGATGAACTGGCCGGCGATGCCGGGCGCGGCGCGCACCGCGTCGCTGATGGCGCTGAGGCTGGAAGCGTCGTCGGCGAACAGCGGGTCGCCCAGCACCTCACGCAGCTCACTGCCCAGGCGCAAATCGCTGTCGTCGGCGAAATGGCGCGGTTCCACCCCGAACACGGCGGAGATGGCGGCGAGCGCCGCCGTGCTGAGGGGACGTTGATTGTTTTCGATCTGGCTTAAATAACTCATGGACAGCTGGCTGGCCTGGGCCAGGGCGGACAGCGCCATGCCCCGCTGCTGACGCAGCTGCCGCACCCGTTCGCCCGCGAAAATCTTGCCCGCCATGGCCACCCGCCCCTCACTGGATTTCACAATCTTCACAAAATAACCACCCCGGCGTCGCACGATTTCGCGTGGCATCGGCTTGAACTGGGATCAAACTGTTTGCAAACATCGCAGCTGTCAATCCAGGCGGCTCCCGCCGCCATCGCCACACCCAAAAGACAGCCGCCATCCGGCGCACCCATAACCGGTCAGGAGACGGGCGTTGACGCTCACGGTCATTGAAACCCTCGAAGCCAAACGCCAGGGCGCGCGCGCCGGGGGCGGTGAGAAGCGCGTCGCGGCCCAGCATGCCAAGGGCAAGCTGACGGCCCGCGAGCGGCTGGAGCTGCTGCTGGACGCCGGTTCCTTCGAGGAATGGGACATGTTCGTGGAGCACCGCTGCGCCGACTTCGGCATGGCGGAGCAGAAGGTGCCGGGCGACGGCGTGGTGACCGGCCACGGCACCATCAACGGTCGCCTGGTCTTCGTCTTCAGCCAGGACTTCACGGTCTTCGGCGGCTCCCTGTCCGAGGCGCATGCCGAAAAGATCTGCAAGATCATGGACCAGGCAATGAAGGTGGGCGCCCCCGTCATCGGCCTGAACGACAGCGGCGGCGCCCGCATCCAGGAAGGTGTGGCCAGCCTGGGCGGCTATGCCGAGGTCTTCCAGCGCAACGTCCTGGCCTCGGGCGTGGTGCCGCAGCTGTCCCTGATCATGGGCCCCTGCGCCGGCGGCGCCGTCTACAGCCCGGCCATGACCGACTTCATCTTCATGGTGAAGGACAGCAGCTACATGTTCGTCACCGGCCCGGACGTGGTGAAGACGGTGACGCATGAGGTGGTGACGGCGGAGGAGCTGGGTGGGGCCGTGACCCACACCGCCAAGTCCGGCGTGGCCGACCTCGCCTTCAACAACGATGTCGAGGCGCTGCTGCACACCCGCCGCTTCTTCGACTTCCTGCCCCTGTCCAACCGGGAGCCGGCGCCCGTGCGCGTCACCGCCGACCCCGTCGACCGGCCGGAGCCGTCGCTGGGCACCTTGGTGCCGGCCAACCCCAACAAGCCCTACGACATGAAGGAACTGATCCTGAAGGTCGTGGACGAGGGCGACTTCTTCGAGCTGCAGCCGGACTACGCGAAGAACATCATCATCGGCTTCGGCCGCCTGAACGGGTCCACCGTCGGCTTCGTGGCCAACCAGCCGCTGGTGCTGGCCGGCTGCCTGGACATCGACAGTTCCATCAAGGCGGCGCGCTTCGTGCGCTTCTGCGACGCCTTCAACATCCCGATCTGCACCCTGGTGGACGTGCCGGGTTTCCTGCCCGGCACGGCGCAGGAATACAACGGCATCATCAAGCACGGCGCCAAGCTGCTGTTCGCCTATGCCGAGGCCACCGTGCCCAAGGTCACGCTGATCACGCGCAAGGCCTATGGCGGCGCCTATGACGTCATGGCGTCCAAGCACCTGCGCGGCGACGTCAACTATGCCTGGCCGTCGGCCGAGATCGCGGTGATGGGGCCGAAGGGCGCCGTCGAGATCATCTTCCGCGCCGACATCGGCGACGCGGCCAAGATCGACGCGCGGACGGAGGAATACCGGCAGAAGTTCGCCAACCCCTTCGTCGCGGCCTCACGCGGCTACATCGACGACATCATCATGCCGCATAACACCCGCCGCCGCCTGATCAAGGCGTTCTCCATGCTGAAGAACAAGAAGCTGGAGAACCCCTGGAAGAAGCACGACAACCTGCCGCTGTAATCCGCCGTACTCTGGGGGCCTGACCCGCGATGTTTTCAAAAATCCTGATCGCCAACCGGGGCGAGATCGCCTGCCGGGTCATCAAGACGGCACGCCGCATGGGCATCAAGACCGTCGCCGTCTATTCCGAGGCCGACGCCGGCGCCTTGCACGTGCAGATGGCCGATGAGGCCGTGGCCATCGGCGCCGCACCGTCGGCGCAAAGCTACCTGGTGGCCGACCGCATCATCCAGGCCTGCTTGGAAACGGGGGCCGAGGCGGTGCATCCCGGCTATGGCTTCCTGTCGGAAAAGGCCGCGTTCTGCGAGGCGCTGAAGGCCGCCGGCATCGCCTTCATCGGGCCGGACGTCCACGCCATCGGCGCCATGGGCGACAAGATCGAGTCCAAGAAGCTGGCCAAGGCCGCCGGCGTCTCCACCGTTCCCGGCTACCTGGGCGTCATCAAGGACGATGAGGAGGCGGTGCGCATCGCCCACGACATCGGCTATCCGGTGATGATCAAGGCGTCGGCCGGCGGCGGCGGCAAGGGCATGCGCGTGGCCTGGGACGACGCCCAGGTGCGCGAGGGCTTCCGCAGCGCCAGCAACGAGGCGCGCTCCAGCTTCGCCGACGACCGCGTCTTCATCGAGAAGTACGTGACCGAGCCCCGGCACATCGAAATCCAGGTCATGGCCGACGCCCATGGCAACTGCGTCTACCTGGGTGAGCGTGAATGCAGCATCCAGCGCCGGCACCAGAAGGTGATCGAGGAGGCGCCCAGCCCCTTCCTGGACGAGGCGACGCGCCAAGCCATGGGTGAGCAGGCCGTCGCCCTGGCGCAGGCGGTGCAATACCGCAGCGCCGGCACGGTGGAATTCATCGTCGACAAGGACCGCAACTTCTACTTCCTGGAGATGAACACCCGCCTGCAGGTGGAACATCCGGTGACGGAGATGATCACCGGCCTGGACCTCGTGGAACTGATGATCCGCGTGGCAGCCGGCGAAAAGCTGCCCCTGACCCAGGATGATGTGAAACTGACCGGCTGGGCGCTGGAGGCCCGCGTGTACGCGGAGGAGCCGACGCGCAACTTCCTGCCGTCCATCGGCCGCGTCACCCGCTACCGGCCCCCGGCCGAGGGGCCGGGCGCGCAAGAGGACAGCATCGTCCGCGTGGATACCGGCATCCATGAGGGGGGTGAGATCAGCATGTTCTACGATCCCATGATCGCCAAGCTGATCACCTACGGCCCCGACCGCGCCACGGCCATCACCGCCATGGGCGACGCGCTGGACCGCTTCCAGATCCGGGGCGTGGGCCACAACATCAGCTTCCTGGCCGCCCTGGTGGAATCCCGCCGCTTCGGCGAGGGGCGCCTGACCACCAACTTCATCGCCGAGGAGTTCCCCGACGGCTTCCATGGCCGGGAACTGCCGGCCGAGGTGCTGACCCGCCTGCTGGCCATGGCGGCCAGCATCCACCGCACCCGGGTGGAGCGCGACGCCACCATCTCTGGCCAAATGGCGGGGCACCGCCGCGTGGTGCCGGCCAGCTGGGTGGTGCGTTGCGGCCGTGACAATCATCCGGTGGAGGTCACGGCGGTCGACGGCGGCCATGACGTGGCACTGGGCGGCCGGACGTACGCGGTGCGCAACGCGGACTGGCACCCCGGCCAATCGCTGTGGGCCGGCGCCGTGGACGGCCACGCCCTGGCTGTGCAGGTGGACGGCACCGGCATCGGTTACCGGCTGTTCCATGGCGGCGCGGAGCTGGAGGTGCAGGTGCTGACCGCCCGCGCGGCGGAGTTCGCGGCCCTGATGCCCATCAAGGCCAAACCGGACATGTCCAAGTTCCTGCTGTCGCCCATGCCGGGCCTGCTGGTCACCGTGGCGGTCGCCGTGGGTGACGAGGTCAAGGCCGGCCAGGAGCTGGCGGTGGTGGAGGCCATGAAGATGGAAAACATCCTGCGCGCCGAGTCCGACGGCAAGGTCAAGAAGATCGCGGCCGAAAAGGGCACGTCCCTGGCCGTCGACCAGATCATCATCGAGTTCGAGTGACCATCATGAGCGACTTCCCCGAGAAGACCCTGGCCGATTGGCAGCGCCTGGCCGCCAAGGAATTCGGCGCCGACCCCGAAGGCCTGGTGCGCGCCACGCCCGAGGGCATCGCGGTGAAGCCGCTCTACACCGCGGCGGATCTGGAGGGGCTGGAGCTGCAGACCCTACCCGGCTTCGCGCCTTATACCCGGGGTCCCCGGGCCACCATGTACAGCCATCGGCCCTGGACCATCCGGCAGTACGCCGGCTTTTCCACGGCGGAGGAAAGCAACCGCTTCTACAAGGCCAACCTGGCGGCGGGCCAGATGGGCCTGTCGGTGGCCTTCGACCTGGCCACCCACCGCGGCTATGACAGCGACCACCCGCGCGTGGTGGGCGACGTGGGCAAGGCCGGCGTCGCCATCGACAGCGTGGAGGACATGAAGATCCTGTTCGACGGCATCCCGTTGGACAAGATGAGCGTGTCCATGACCATGAACGGCGCCGTGCTGCCGGTGCTGGCCGGCTACATCGTGGCGGCGGAGGAACAGGGTGTCAGCCAGGACAAGCTGTCGGGGACCATCCAGAACGACATCCTGAAGGAGTTCATGGTCCGCAACACCTACATCTACCCGCCCACCCCCAGCATGCGCATCGTGGCCGACATCATCGAGTACACGGCGCTGAACATGCCCAAGTTCAACTCCATCTCCATCAGCGGCTACCACATGCAGGAAGCCGGGGCGACGGCGGTGCAGGAACTGGCCTTCACCCTGGCGGACGGGCTGGAGTATGTGCGGGCGGCGGCGTCCAAGGGGTTGAGGGTCGACCAATTCGCCCCACGCCTGTCGTTCTTCTTCGCCATCGGCATGAACTTCTTCATGGAGGTGGCCAAGCTGCGCGCCGCCCGTCTGCTGTGGGCCAAGCTGATGAAGAAGCATTTCGACCCGCTGGACGCGCGGTCGCTGGCCCTGCGCACCCACTGCCAGACCTCGGGCGTCAGCCTGACGGAGCAGGACCCCTACAACAACGTGGTGCGCACCACCATCGAGGCCATGGCCGCCGTGCTGGGCGGCACCCAGTCGCTGCACACCAACAGCTTTGACGAGGCGCTGGGCCTACCCACGCCCTTCTCCGCCCGCATCGCCCGCAACACCCAGCTGATCATCGCGGAGGAAACGGGCGTGCCCCACGTCGTCGATCCGCTGGGCGGCAGCTATTACGTGGAGAGCCTGACCCACAGCCTGGCCGCCGAGGCCGAGAAGCTGATCGACCAGGTGGAGGGCATGGGCGGCATGACCAAGGCCGTGGACAGCGGCCTGCCCAAGCTGATGATCGAGGAGGCGGCGGCCCGCCGCCAGGCCCGCATCGACCGGGGTGAGGAGGTGGTGGTCGGCGTCAACAAGTACCGGCCGCAGAACCCCGAGCGGGTGGAGGTGCTGGACATCGACAACACCGCCGTGCGCGAGGCCCAGATCGCCCGGCTGAACACCATTCGCGCCAGCCGCGACGACGCGGCGGTGAAGGCCGCGCTGGACGCCCTGTCGCAAGGGGCCGCCGACGGCACCGGCAACCTGCTGGATCTGGCCATCAAGGCGACGCGCGCCCGCGCCACCGTGGGCGAAATCTCCGACGCGCTGGAGAAGGTGTTCACCCGCCACCGTGCCGTCATCCGTTCCGTCAGCGGGGTCTATGGTTCCGCCTATGACGGCGATGAGGGCTTCGCCCGTATCCGCAAGGATGTGGAGGCCTTCGCGGAGGCCGAGGGCCGCCGGCCGCGCATGCTGGTGGTGAAGATGGGCCAGGACGGCCACGACCGGGGCGCCAAGGTCATCGCCACGGCCTTCGCCGACATCGGCTTCGACGTCGACGTGGGCCCGCTGTTCCAGACGCCGGAGGAAGCGGCCCGCCAGGCGGTGGAGAACGACGTGCACGTCATCGGCGTGTCGTCGCAGGCGGCGGGGCACAAGACCCTGGTGCCGGCCCTGATCGACAGCCTGAAGGCGCAGGGTGCCGGCGACATCCTGGTGGTGTGCGGCGGCGTCATCCCGCCGCAGGACTATGACATGTTGTACCAGGCGGGGGCCGCCGCCATTTACGGCCCCGGCACGAACATTCCCACGGCCGCGGCGGAAATCCTGGAGATTTTGCGCAAGCGGCGCCCTGCCGCCGCCTGATCGGCAACCGCCCGAGCCATGCAGCGGGCGAAACACCCTGTGCGCCCGGCGCACAGGGCTGCGCCCTGGCTTGGCGCCCACCCTGTGTTAGCATTCCCCCGGAACTTCGGCTTACGGCGTGAGGGGTAGGGCATCATGGGCATAGAGGCGGATCACCCGCTGCGCGGCGTGCTGATGCAGGAGCTGCACTCCCGCATGGCCATGCCGGTGACGGCGCCGGTGGAGGTCTTCCACGCCACCTACCTCTGCACCCCGGCGGACGGGTCGGCCTGCGCCGGCCGCCTGCTGACCGTGCTGGACGCCCTGCCCTCCCCCAATGCCGAGGCGCCCCGCTATGGCGTCATCGCCACGGCCATAGCCGGCCGGCCGGCCCAGGTGAAGTGGGAGCACCACACCGAATTCCTCAGCGTCAGCGTGGCCATCACCGGCACGGACGGCGCGGAGACCCGCCTGGCGGTGGAAACCCTGCTGGACAGCGTGTTCGGCCCCCTGGGCGCCCAGCGCCTGGCGGCGGTCCACGTGCAGGTGGAGCAGGCGGAGGGCCAGCCCGACCCCGTGGCGCTGGCCGCCCGCTTCCCCACCGGCAGCTGCGCCGGCGCCGTGGTCAATGGCGGCGAGGCCTGGGTGGCGCTGGACTTCCACATCGATGGCGACGGCTACAGCCGCGCCCTGATCCAGAACCGGGGCCTCACCGACGACCGGCTGGGCCGGCTGGTACAGCGCATCCTGGAGATCGAGACCTATCGCGCCGCCGCCTTCCTGGCCTTCCCCCAGGCGCGGGAGACCATGGCGATCCTGACCGACATGGAGCGCCGGCTGGAGGACAGCGTCGGCCGCATCCGCGACAGCAAGACGCCGGCGGAGGATCGCGCCATCCTGGACAGCCTGACCGATCTGGCGGTCGACCTGGGCCATCTGGTGACGCGCAACCGCTGGCGCTTCGGCGCCAGCCTGGCTTATGGCGAGATCGTCAGCGAGCGTCTGGACGAACTGCGGGAAGAGCGCATCCCCGGCCTGCAGCGCGTCGGCCTGTTCCTGAAACGGCGCCTGCGCCCCGGCATCCGCACGGTGGAGGCGGCCGACCGCCTGCAGGGCGAACTGGCCGCCGGCATGGAACGCGCCCAGGCCAGCCTGCGCACCCGCGTGGATGTCGGCCTGTCCAGCCAGAGCGCCACCCTGCTGACCTCGCTGGACCGCAATTCCAGCATGCATGTCCGCATCCAGGAGGCGGTGGAGGCCCTGTCCATCGTGGGCATCACCTACTACCTGGTGTCGCTGGTGGAAAAGGTGATGCACGGCCTGCCGGAGACGGAGGGCTGGCCGTCCACCACCCGCATCGTGGCCATCGCCGTGCCGGTCTGTGCCGGCGTGGTGGCCATCGCGGCCCGCTGGCTGCGGCGCAACGTGCCGCATTGACGGTTTTCCTGACGTTCCCCGAAAAGTCCGGCGACCGTGGCCAGGCCTATTTGGGCGGCGCGTAGCAGGCGACGACGTCAGGACAATTCACCGCCTTGGGCCCCGCCACGGTGCCGGTGTTCTGCGTCTCATCCCGGCTCAAGGCGTCCCCCCGCGAGATCGGCGGCAGCTCCGGCGGGCCGAACATGGCCTTGAGCCGGGCATATTCGGCATCGTGGTAGGCCTGCTCCTCCTCTGGCGTCGGCAGCACTTGCGGGGTGACGATGATGTCACGGGGCAGGTCGTCCCGTTTCAGAGCCGGTGGTGCCGCGGGGCCGGCCGCCGGGCTGTTGGCCGGATTGGCGGCAGGGCTGGCGGGAGTGGCCTGGGCCCATGCCCCGGAAGACAGCGCGGCGATCACACCGGCAAGGATCAATATACCAGGACGCATACGGTCACCGCTTCAGGGCCATTCGATGCCCCTGAGCGTAGTCCGCGCCCGGGACGGCAACAACCGGCGCGCGCCCGACGCAACCTAAATTCCATTTCAGCAAAATAAAGCGGGCGGCGGGAGAGCCCCGCCGCCCGGTATGAGGTCGGAACCGTAATGCCCTAGAAGCCGGCTTCAGCGGTCTTCAGCGACGCCATGTCGATGACGAAACGATACCGCACGTCGCTGGCGACCACGCGGTCATAGGCCTCGTTCACCTGGTTGATGGCGATGGTCTCGATGTCGCTGGTGATGGCGTGCTGGGCGCAGAAGTCCAACATCTCCTGCGTTTCCTGGATGCCGCCGATCAGGGAACCGGCCAGGCTGCGGCGGCCCATGATCAGGGGAAGGCGCCCACTGGCACCTGCTCCTCCGGCACGCCCACCACGACCAGGGCGCCGTCGACCTTCAGCAGCCCCAGATAGGCGTTCCAGTCGATGGGCGCCGACACCGTGTTGATGATCAGGTCGAAGGTGCCCGCCAGCTTGGTGAAGGTCGCCTCATCCGACGTGGCGTGGAAATGGTCGGCGCCCAGGCGCCGGCCATCGGCCTCCTTGCGCAGCGATTGGCTCAGCACCGTGACCTCGGCCCCCATGGCGTGGGCCAGTTTCACGCCCATGTGGCCCAGGCCGCCCATGCCGATGATGGCCACCTTCTTGCCCGGGCCGGCCTTCCAATGGGCCAGCGGGGAATAGAGGGTGATGCCGGCGCACAGCAGCGGGGCGGCGGCATCCAGCGGCAGGCTGTCCGGAATGCGCAGGACATAGTTCTCGTCCACCACGATGGTGGTGGAATAGCCGCCCTGGCTCAGCGTCTTGCCGTCACGCTCCACCGCGTTGTAGGTGGCGGTCATTCCCTGGGTGCAGAACTGTTCCAGGCCCTGCTTGCAATAGTCACACTCGCGGCAGCTGTCGACGAAACAGCCGACACCCACCCGGTCGCCCACCTTGTACTTGGTGACGGCCGGGCCGACCTGGGTGACGATGCCGGCGATCTCGTGCCCTGGCACCATGGGGAACAGGCTGCCGCCCCATTCGTCCCGCGCCTGGTGCACGTCCGAATGGCAGATGCCGCAGTACTGGATGTCGATGACCACGTCGTGGTCACGGGGGGCCCGGCGTTCGAAGGTGAACGGCGCCAGGGCCTCCTTGGCCTTATAGGCCGCATATCCCAAGGTCTTGATCACGTCAGCCCCTCTCTGATGGCTTGATCCCGATATGAGGCAGGCTTCCCGATGTCCCCCCCGGTGCGAGCAATCCGCCCCCCGAAGTCCTGCCCGTCGGAAATAGGAAGTCAAGTGACTTAGTTCAACCATCAAGGCCGCGGTGGTACGGGAATTTTTTACCTTGCCGCCCTGCGGCATCTGCCCGAATGCCCCGCCCACGTCACCCGATCGGATGCGACAAAATAACCGTCGCTCCGCGTATAAGTCATAGACGCTAAATCAGTAACAATAAAATTGGCAGCTTGGTTATTGCAATGATGCAAGAGAATGACGAACCCGCAATCATTGACGACAATGTTGCGATTATTTGCGTGGGCATGCCCGGCAGTGCTTCCACCTGGTCATTCAATGTAGTGCGGCAATTGCTGGCCCAGGCTTATGGCGAGTCCGGATTCAAGTCCGACTATGCCAATGATTTGGCGGACTATGTCGGCATCGGGGAGAAGGCCAGGACGCCGGTGGTGCTGAAGACCCACCATCCTGACACCATGATGCAGTTGCGCATCGCGCATGAGGACATCGCCACCATCATCACCCTGCGGGACCCGCGCGACTGTGTCGCCTCGCTGATGCGGCGCTTTGATCAGCCGTTCAACGAGGCCTTCGCCTATGTGTTGCGCAGCGTGCGCCGGGTGCAGGCCTGTGTCGCCCAGGGCCGGCGCACCCTGGTGTTCCGCTACGAGGACGGTTTCCACGACCATCCGGACTCGGTGGCCCGCATCGCCGCATTTATCGGCGTGACGGTGCCTGACACGGCGCTGCTCACCATTCACGAAGGTCTGCGCACCCGAACGGTGGAGCGAACCCTGGCGCAGTTGGAGGATACCGGCCGCTTCGTGGAAAACGCCGGAAGCGACGCCCATCCCAACCTTTACGACCCCGTCACCCACTGGCACAGGAGCCACATCGGTGACGGCGCCGTGGGCAAGTACAAGACCCTGCCGGACCGGGCGCGGTCCCTCATGGACAACGCCTTCTGGTCCTTTCTGGCGGCCTACTATCTGCCGCCGGAGATGGCGCCGGACATGGCGCCCCCGGCCACGGCGTGAGGTCAGGCGTCGGCGGTGGCCGGCATCGGTGCCGCCGGGACGACCGGTGTCGCCTCAGCCTGCTGCGGCGCGCGAGGCCCGCGCATCTTGCTGACCATGGCGGTCACATGCTCCGCTGCGGCCTTGGTGGTCTCCGGCGCGATGGGGTGGAAGGTCACCTTGCCGTCCTGCACCACCAGCACGGCGGCGGGAATGACACCGCCCCCGCCCCCGCCGCCCACGGCCTCACCCCAGACGCTGCCGCCGTAGACGCCGACACCGAAGGTGGTGATGTTGACCGGCACGATCAGGCCGCCGGGGATTTCCACCGGCGCGCCCAGGACCCCCTTTCCCAGGATGGTCTCGAACTCCGTCAACAGGTCCTGGGTCAGGGTCTTGGTGGGATCGGCAAAGGGATTGAGCAGCATGGTGAGGAACCTCCTTGTTGCGGCGCAACACTATCATGGCGCGCATCATCATGGAATAATTCCACTTAAAGAGTCCGCATCCCTTTCTGTAACAGTTCCGTTACCGAACGCCATTTGACCCGCCAGCCTACCCCGGTATCGTCATGCCGCCCACGGCAGCCGTGGGCCAAGGGGATATCGGATAAAGGGGCAAGGTCATGGCGTGGTTCAAGGTGGGACGAACGGCCGGCGGGTTGGCCCGCGCCGGCGCGGGCATGGGTATCGGCGTGCTGCTGGCCACGACGGCCCTGGCGCAGACGGCGCCGCAGCCGTCGCCGGCCACCCCCTACCTGGCGCCCGACATCCCGGCCAAGGTCGATAGCACCATCCAGGGCGCCGACTACATCAAGCGCGACGTCATGATCCCCATGCGCGACGGGGTGAAGCTGCACACCGTCATCGTCATCCCCGTGGGTGCCAAGGGCGCGCCCATCATGCTGACGCGCACCCCCTACAACGCCACCAAGCGCGCCCGGCGGTCCACCAGCCCGCACATGCAGGCGACGCTGGCGATGGGGGATGAAAGCTTCGTGGCCGAGGGTTACATCCGCGTCTTCCAGGACATCCGCGGCAAGTACGGTTCGGAGGGCGACTATGTCATGACCCGGCCCCTGCGCGGTCCCCTGAACGACAGCGAGGTCGACCACGCCACCGACGCCTACGACACCATCGACTGGCTGGTGAAGAACGTGCCGGAGAGCAACGGCAAGGTCGGCATGGTCGGCTCCTCCTACGAAGGGTTCACGGTGCTGATGGCGCTGGTGAACCCGCACCCGGCACTGAAGGCCGCCGTGCCCATGAGTCCCATGGTCGATGGCTGGAAGGGTGACGACTGGTTCCACAATGGCGCCTTCCGCCAGACCAACTTCGACTATTTCCAGCACCAGACGACGGTGAGGGGCGAAGGCGGCGACATCCCGCGCGGCATCTACGACGACTACGACGCCTTCCTGCGCGCCGGCTCCGCCGACGGCTTCGCCCGGCAATACGGGCTGGAGCAGCTGCCCTACTGGCACAAGCTGGTCGAGCACCCGGCCTATGACGCCTATTGGCAGAACCAGGCGTTGGACGTGATCCTGGGCGCCCGCACCCCCACTGTGCCCACCATGGTCGTGGCCAGCCTGTGGGATCAGGAGGACATGTACGGGGCTGTCCACACCTATGAGGCGATCGAGCCCAAGGACACGAACAACACCCTGAACTACCTGGTGCTGGGCCCCTGGCGCCACAGCGGCGTGAACTACGACGGCAGCACCCTGGGCCCGCTGAAGTTCGAGGGCGACACCGCCCTGGATTTCCGCCGCAACACCATGCTGCCCTTCCTTGATGAGCACCTGAAGGACGGCGCGCCCAAGGCCGATACGCCGCCGGTGCTGGTGTTCGAAAGCGGCACCAACGTCTGGCGCCGTTTGCAGAAGTGGCCGACGTCCTGCGCCACCGGCTGCGCCGCCACGCCCAAGCCCCTGTACCTGCAGGCCAACGGCGGCCTGGGCTTCACCGCCCCGGCCAAGGGCGGTCCCGCCTATGACGAGTATGTCTCCGATCCGGCCAAGCCGGTGCCCTATGTGCCGCGCCCGGTGCGCTTCGGCGATGGCGACGCCTGGAAGCGCTGGCTGGTCACCGACCAGCGGGCCGTGGCCGACCGCACCGACGTGCTGGTCTACACCAGCGATGTGCTGACCGCGCCGATGAAGATCAGCGGCGCGCCGGTGGTGAATCTCTACGCCTCCACCTCGGGCACCGACAGCGACTGGGTGGTGAAGCTGATCGACGTCTACCCCGATGAGGTGCCGTCGCAGCCGGAGATGGGCGGCTATCAGCTGGCCGTGGGCATGGACATCTTCCGCGGCCGCTATCGCGACAGCCTGGAACACCCCACCGCCATCCCGGCGGACAAGGTGCAGCGCTATCGCTTCGAGCTGCCCAACGCCAACCACGTCTTCCTGCCCGGCCACCGCATCATGGTGCAGGTGCAGTCCAGCTGGTTCCCGCTGTACGACCGCAACCCGCAGACCTTCGTCGACAACATCTTCCTGGCCAAGCCGGGCGACTATCGCAAGGCGACGCAGCGCGTCTTCCATCAGGGCGCGCAGGCCAGCTTCATCGACCTGCCGGTGGTGCCCGCCAACTAGGGGACGAAGCCACCCGTCAAGCCGATGTTTCAAGCCGGGCGGCCAACGCCCGGCTTATTTTTTCTCTCCCCGATTGCACAGCTTCTATCACCCGGCCCATGCCGTTAGACTTGCCGGTCATGAGGGGTGCGGGCGATGGCGCGCACGTGAAGACAGGCGGCGTCATGCGTCCACTCCCGGGGCACGCCCTGGCGACTTCGTTCAAGGTCCTGCTCCTGGCGGCGGCATATCTGGGCACGGCACGCCTGGGCTTGGCCCTGGCCAGCCTGAGCGAGAGCGCCAGCCCGGTATGGCCCGCCTCCGGCCTGGCCGTGGCGGGCCTGCTGATCTTCGGTCGGGGCGCCTGGCCCTTCGTCCTCATCGGCGCCTTCATCGCCAACCTGCTCACTCCCGGCGTGGGGCCCCTGACGGCAGCCTTCATCGCCCTGGGCAACACGGGTGAGGCGGCGCTGGGCGCCCTGCTGTTCACGCGCATCGACGGCATCGACAAGGAGAGGCTGCAGGTTTCCCGCGCCGCCGCCCATGGCTTGGCCGCCATCCTGGCGCCCGTCTGCAGCGCCACCGTCGGCGTCAGCGCCTTGCTGGTGGCGGGCAACCTGTCCTGGGACGTGAACCTTGGTGCCATCTGGATCACCTGGTGGACGGGCGACGCGCTGGGCATCCTGATCGTCACCGCCCTGCTGGTGGCCCTGCGGGAAGCCAAGGCCGCCGACTACCGGCCCGCCCACCTATGGACCACGCTGTTCAGCGGCCTGATGCCCGTGCTGGGGCTGACGGTGGCGGCCCTGACCCTGCCCTTCCTGCCCATAGCGCGGACGCTGTTGGGCCCGGCCGCGGCGCTGGGCATCTTCCTGTTGTATCCCGCCATCCTGCTGGCCGCCCGCCGGTACGGCCCGGCGGCGGCCCACCTGGTGGTGCTGGTGGCGGCCACGGTCTATGTGCTGGGCACGACCGCCGGCATCGGCCCGTTCATGGATGCCACCCTGAACGAAAGCCTGCTGAACATGCAGGCCATGCTGGCCACGTTCGCCCTGACCGCCATTGTCTTTTCCGACATTCCGCCGCAGTCGGCGCGCCTGGGATCCATCGTCTTTCTGGTGGGCTGCCTGGTGGCCACCGGCGTCTTCCAGGACCGGACGGACATCGCCCGCTCCCGCGATGAGGCCCACCTGGGCAAGATCGTGGACAACGCCATGGCGCGCATCCACGAACGCCTGCTGGTCTATTCCAACGCGCTGGAGTCCGGCGCCGCCCTCTACGCCACCGGTCTGCCCGTGGGCCGCGCCCAGTGGCGGGCCTTCGCCAGCACCATCAACATCGATGGCCGCTATCCCGGCATCAACGGCATCGGCGTGGTCTATCCCGTGCCCACCGATGGGCTGGAGGCCTTCCTGGCGCGTGTCCGGGCCGACGGCGCGCCTGACTTCAAGCTGCACGCCGCCTCCACCGAACCGGTGCTGGACGACTTCGCCGACGCGCTGGAATACGACGTCATCACCTATGTCGAGCCGGCGGGCGCCAACGCCGCCGCCCTGGGGCTGAACGTGGCGACGGAAGCCAACCGCCGCGACGCCGCCTTCCGCGCCCGTGACACCGGCCAGCCCGCCATGACCAAGCGCATCATCCTGGTGCAGGACGCGCAGCGGCGGGCCGGCTTCCTCTATTTCATTCCCGTCTACACGCCAGGCAAACCGCTGGACACGGTGGCGCAGCGCCGTCACGCCCTGCAATGCTGGATCTACGCCCCCTTCATCTCCGAGGTGTTCTTCCGCGAGGCGCTGCGCGACAGGGTGGATGAGGTCAACGTCGCCGTGTACGACGGCGGCGAGACGCGGCCCGACGCCCTGCTGTACAGCAAGATCACACCCGACACCCTGGGGGGCCGCTTGGCCGCGCGCGTGGGCCTGAAAACCTCGGGCCTGGGCACCCCGGATCTCGTGAGCCGGGTGGATGAGGGCGGTCACGCCTTGACCTTGGCCTGGTCACGGGCCGCCAGCTTCGCCACCGCCGGCCAGGCGGGGGCCGCGCTGGCCGCGGCCAGCCTGGCCTTCATCTCGCTCATGCTGGCGGCGTTGACCGCCAATTTGCACCTGGTTCGCGCCCGCGCCACGGCCATCGCCGAGGGCATGACGCAGGAACTGAGCACCATCAACGCCAAGCTGATGGCCACTGGCAAGCGCCTGACCCTGGCGACGCGGGCCGGCGGTATCGGCGTCTGGGAATACGATCTGGCGACGCAGGAGCTGGTCTGGGACGAGCGCATGTTCCAGATGTACGGCGTCGACCCGGACACGCCCGGTCCCCTGACCTTCGCCACCTGGCAGTCCCGCTGCCATGCGGAGGATCTGGGCCGCATGCAGGCGGAGGTGCAGGCGGCCGTGCGCGGCGAGGTGCCTTTGGATACGGAGTTCCGCATCCGCCTGCCCGACGGCACCATCCGTCACATCAAAACCAACGGCTTGGTGGAGCGGGACGACCAGGGCCAAGCCATCAAGATCGTGGGCGTGAACTGGGACGTGACGGCCACGCGCGAGAGCGCCCGCGCCCTGGCTGCGGAAAAGCGGCGGGCGGAGGAGGCAAACCGCGCCAAGAACGACTTCCTGGCCAATATGAGCCATGAGGTGCGCACCCCCATGAACGGCGTGGTGGGCATGGTGCAGTTGCTGCTGGACACCAGCGGCCTCACCACCGAGCAGCGCGGCTACGCCGAAACCATCCGCGACAGCGCCGATGCCCTGCTGGGCGTCATCAACGACATCCTGGACATCTCCAAGCTTGAGGCGGGCAAGGTCGACCTGGAGAACCTGTCCTTCGACCTGGGCGACTTGGTGGAGGGGGTGGCCGCCATCCTGGCGCCCCGCGCCCGCGACAAGGGCATCGAGCTGGGCGTGCTGGTGGTGGAGGAGGCGCGGCGGCATTGGCGCGGCGATCCCACCCGCCTGCGCCAGCTGCTGCTGAACCTGGCCGGCAACGCCGTCAAGTTCACCGACCGCGGCTGGGTCAGCGTCATCGTCACCTGTCTGCCCGGCACCGCGCCGGGCACGCGGCGCCTGCGCTTCGCCGTGCAGGACACCGGTATCGGCCTCAGCGACGAGCAGTCCCGGCGCCTGTTCCAGAAGTTCACCCAGGCGGATGCGAGCGTCACCCGCCGCTTCGGCGGCACCGGCCTGGGCCTGGCCATCTGCAAGCAGCTGGTGGAGCTGATGGGCGGCGACATCGGGGTGGAGAGCACGCCGGGCCAGGGATCCCTGTTCTGGTTCGAATTGCCGCTGGCCCCGGCGGAACCGGCCGACGCGCCCCTGCCCTCGCTGGAAAGCGTGCGCGGCCGCCACGCCCTGGTGGTCGACGACCTGGCCATGAACCGCCTGATCCTGACCCACAACCTCAGCTTCGACCTGGGCCTGCGCGTGGACGAGGCGCCGGACGGGGAAACCGCGCTGGCGCGCCTGTGGTCGGCGGCGGGGGGCGACGACCCCTATGACATCCTGCTGATCGACAACCGCATGCCTGGCCTGAACGGGCCCGAGGTGGTGGCGCGGGTGCGCGCCGACGCCCGGTTCCAGGATCTGCGCGTCATCCTTGTCAGTTCCATCGAACCGGACCAGCCAACGGTCGATGCCCGCTACGACGCCCTGCTGGCCAAGCCGGTGCGCCGCCTGTCCTTGAACGAGGCGGTGGCGCGCGCCTTCGGCTGCCTGATACCGCCCTGCGCGCCCCAGCCGGCGGCGGAACCGGAAACGGCGCCGGGCGGCCAGGGTCGCCGTGTGCTGGTGGTGGAGGACAACCCCACCAACCAGGCGGTGGCGAGCCTGATGCTGCGCAAGGCCGGGTACGTGGTCACCGTTGTGGAGGACGGCGCGCAGGCGGTGGCGGCCTGCGCCCGCGACCGCTACGACATCGTGCTCATGGACGTGCAGATGCCGGTGATGGACGGTATGGAGGCCACGCGCCGCATCCGGGCGGCGGAGGCGGCGGAAGGCCGGGCCCGAACCCCCATCCTGGCCATGACCGCCAACGCCATGACGGGAATGAGCGCCGACTATGCCGCCGCCGGCATGGACGATTGCGTCTACAAGCCCTTCCGCCAACAGCAAATTCTGCAGGTGGTGGACGATTGGTCCCGCGCCAAAGGCTCCGCCACCGCCGGGATGGAGGCCCCCGCCCCCGAGCCGGTTGCGACGCCGGAACCGGCGCCGGCGGCCGCGAACGCCGTGGCCGACCTGCCGCTGTTGGAGGAGGGGGTACTGGGCCGCCTGCAGCCGGTGGCGGGCCCCGGCGCGTTTGACCGCCTGGTGCGCGACTTCATCGGCAACGGCGCCAGCCGGGTGGACAGGGTGGCGAGTTTGGCGTCCGCGGACGACAGGACCGACCTGCACGCCTTAGGGCAACAGGCCCACGACCTTATTTCCACGGCCGGAAATTGTGGATTAAGACGGCTGGAGGAGGCGGCGCGTCAGCTACAGTCCGCCTGCGACGCCGGCGACGCCGATCGCGCCCGGGCCCTGGGAGGCCTCATCGGCACCATAGGGCCCCCGTCATGGCAAGCGCTGGGGCGGCGTTTCCTGGAAACAGCGGACTGAGTAGGGCGGGATTAACCGAGGTTTCCCTGGGAATTTCCCCCATTTTGTTCGTTAACGAAAAATACACCGTCAGCGTGTTATTTATTACCCATTCATCCAGGTATTTTTCGCCCCAACAGCAATTCCATAATCGCAATGCCCGCTGTGAAAGTTTCCTTTATACGTCTCTTGACAGGGTATTGAGGAAATAGCCGACCAGCAGCGTGTCCGTTGGCGTGCAACCGCAGGCGGATTAGACTGTTAGCCGTATAAGACGGTGGCCTAGGCGTGACGGACAGAGTGATCGACGTGAAAGACGCGGCAGTGTTGGACAGCATCGTACAGCCCCCCTCCCCCCTTCCCGCAGCGCTTGCAGGCACTCTTTCGGCCCCCCGGCTGACGCATCTCCAACGGCTTGAGGCCGAAAGCATCCACATCCTGCGGGAAGTGGTGGCCGAAACGCAGAACCCGGTGATGCTCTATTCCATCGGCAAGGACAGCGCGGTCATGCTGCACCTGGCGATGAAGGCGTTCTATCCGGCCAAGCCGCCCTTCCCCCTGCTGCACGTGGACACCACTTGGAAGTTCCGCGAGATGATCGCCTTCCGTGACCAGCGGGCGGCCGACCTGGGCCTGGACCTGCTGGTGCACACCAACCCGGAAGGCCTGGCGCGGGGCATCGGCCCCTTCACCCACGGTTCCGCCATCCATACCCAGGTGATGAAGACGGAGGCGCTGAAGCAGGCGCTGGACCGTTATGGCTTCGACGCGGCCTTCGGCGGCGCCCGCCGCGATGAGGAGAAGAGCCGCGCCAAGGAGCGCATCTTCAGCTTTCGCAACGAACAGCACCGCTGGGACCCCAAGAACCAGCGCCCCGAGCTCTGGCAGCTGTACAACGCGCGCAAGAACAAGGGCGAGAGCATCCGCGTCTTCCCCTGTCCAACTGGACCGAGTTGGACATCTGGGAATACATCTACCTGGAAAACATCCCCATCGTACCGCTGTACTTCGCCGCCGAACGCCCGGTGGTGGAGCGTGACGGCGCCCTGATCATGGTGGATGACGACCGCCTGCCGCTGAAGCCCGGCGAGACGCCGCAGATGCGCCGTGTGCGCTTCCGCACCCTAGGCTGCTACCCGCTGACCGGCGCCATCGACAGCGACGCCGACAGCCTGCCCGCCATCATCCGCGAAATGCTGCTGGCCCGCACGTCGGAGCGCCAGGGCCGCGTGATCGACCGCGACGGCGGCGCCTCCATGGAACAGAAGAAGCAGGAAGGGTACTTCTGATGGCCCCCGATACCCCCCTGCCCGAGACGCTGGAGGCGGGCGTGTCCGAGATCGAGCGCTATCTCGCGGCCCAACAGTCCAAGAGCCTGCTGCGCTTCATCACCTGCGGCAGTGTCGATGACGGCAAGAGCACCTTGATCGGTCGCCTGCTGTACGACAGCAAGATGCTGTTCGAGGACCAACTGGCGACCCTGGAGGCCGACAGCCGCAAGGTAGGCACCCAAGGCGGCGACCTGGACTTCGCGCTGCTGGTCGACGGCCTGTCGGCGGAGCGGGAACAGGGCATCACCATCGATGTCGCCTATCGCTTCTTCAACACCGACCGGCGCAAGTTCATCGTGGCCGACACGCCCGGCCATGAGCAGTACACGCGCAACATGGTCACCGGCGCGTCCACCGCCGACCTTGCCATCATCCTGATCGACGCGCGCAAGGGCGTGCTGCCCCAGACGCGGCGCCACAGCTTCCTGGTGTCCCTGCTGGGCATCCGCAAGATCGTGCTGGCCGTCAACAAGATGGACCTGATGGGCTATGACCAGGCCGTTTTCGACCGCGTGGTCGCGGAATACCGTGCCTTCGCCCGCCAGCTGGACCTGACCGACATCCAGGCCATCCCGCTGTCGGCGCTGAGGGGCGACAACGTCACCACCCTGACCGACGCCATGCCCTGGTACCAGGGGCCCACGCTGATCGGCCATCTGGAAACGGTCGAGGTCGCGGACCGGCGCGCCAACCAACCCTTCCGCCTGCCGGTGCAATGGGTGAACCGTCCCAATCTGGACTTCCGCGGCTATGCCGGCACCATCGCCGCCGGCACCGTGCGCCCCGGCGACCGCATCCGCGTCCTGCCGTCGGGGCAGGAAAGCCGGGTGGCCCGCATCGTCACCCATGACGGCGACCTGCCCCTGGCCGTTGCCGGCCAATCCGTCACCCTCACCCTGACGGACGAGATCGACATCAGCCGTGGCGACATCATCTCCACCCTGGATGAGGCCGCCGAGGCGGCCGACCAGATGGAGGCGACTCTGGTGTGGATGTCGGAGGCGCCGCTGCTGCCCGGTCGCCCCTACATCCTGAAGCTGGGCGCCAAGTCGGTGCCGGCCACCGTGGCGACGCTGAAGCACAAGATCAACGTCAACACCCTGGAACAGCTGGCGACCAAGACGCTGGCCCTGAACGAGGTGGGGCTGGCGACCTTGAGCCTGGACCAGGCCGTCGCCTTCGACGTCTATCGCAACAATCGCGACACCGGCGGTTTCATCCTCATCGACCGCCTGACCAACGAGACGGTGGCCGCCGGCCTCATCCGCTCCGCCATCGTGCGCACCGTGCCCTGGCAGGTGCTGGACGTGGACAAGCGCGCCCGCTCGCAGATGAAGGGCCAGCGTCCGCGCGTGCTGTGGTTCACCGGCCTGTCCGGCGCCGGTAAATCCACCATCGCCAACCTGGTGGAAAAGAAGCTCCACGCCCACGGCCGCCACACCATGCTGCTGGATGGCGACAATGTCCGCCACGGCCTGAACCGCGACCTGGGCTTCACCGACGCCGACCGGGTGGAAAACATCCGCCGCGTGGCCGAGGTGTCCAAGCTGATGGTCGATGCCGGGCTGATCGTCCTGGTCTCCTTCATCTCCCCCTACCGGGCGGAACGACGCATGGCGCGTGAACTGCTGGGCCCGGGCGAGTTCCTGGAGGTGTTCGTGGACACGCCCCTGGCCGTGGCCGAGGGCCGCGACGTGAAAGGCCTGTACGCCAAGGCGCGCGCCGGCAAGATCCCGAACTTCACCGGCATCGACAGCCCCTATGAGCCGCCGGAGTCGCCCGACGTGCGCATCGACACCCAGGCCATGACCGCCGAGCAGGCGGCCAACCACATCTTCACGCTGCTGTCCCGCTTCGATGAGGATGCCGACCTGGTGGACGGCGCCGCCATCTGACGACGACCGCTTGTTCCTGAACGACGGGCCGGCCGGAGCGATCCGCCGGCCCGTCGTCATTTCTGGCCCCTTCGCGCCCCCACGAAGTGGCCCTCGCCCGCACCCCGCCTTTCAGATCAACCATTTGTGGTGCGGCAGCGCGCCTCACGCGCTATGATGCCATTAGGGATTGTGTCAGTCGGGGGGCTGAGGTGCAGCGGGACAAAGCGGAGCTTTTGCGGTCCATCGCCATTGATCGGGCGGCGCCACCACCGGCGCGGCAAGGCGGTGGTGGTGGGCGGGGCCTCGTGCTGGGCCTGGGCGCCGGTGCCGCCGTCGTGGTGATCGCCGTTGGGGTGACCTGGTCCACCGGCCTGCTGAACCGTTTCGGCGGTGCCGATTCGGCGCCGGCGGCCGTCTCCGCCAAGCCCGCGCCCACCGCCGCCAATCCGGCCCAGCCGACGCCCGCCGCCCCGGTTTCCGAGGTGCGTAGCGGCAACCTCATCGGTTCCGGCTACGTCGTGGCGCGGCGGGTGGCCACGGTCTCCGCCGATGTCACCGGCCGGGTGCGCGAGGTCCTGGTGCAGGAAGGCATGCTGGTGCAAAAGGGCCAGGTTCTGGCCACGCTGGACGACGTGCTGGCCCGCAGCGACCTGGATCTGGCCCGGGCCCGCCAGGCCTCGGCCGAGGCCGCCGTGGTCGCGAACCAGGCGGATCTGGTGGACGCGGAAAAGACGCTGGAGCGCACGCGCGCCCTGACCGGCCGGCAATTCTCCAGCGAGGCCGACCTGATCAAGGCGGACGCCCGCGCCGCCTCGCTGCGCGCCCAGCTGGTGAAATCCAAGGCCGACGTGAACGCCGCCCGCGCCACCGTCGCCTACGACGCGGAGATGGTGGACCGCTACCAGGTCCGCGCGCCCTTCACCGGCGTGGTCACGGAAAAAAATGCCCAGCCCGGCGAAATCATCTCCCCCATGTCGTCCGGCGGCTTCACCCGCACGGGCGTGTGCACCCTGGTGGACATGGACAGCCTGGAATTCGAGGTGGAGGTGAACGAGGCCAACATCGCCCGCGTCCGCCCCGGCCAGAAGGTGGAGGCGACGCTGGACGCCTACCCCGACTGGAAGGTGCCGGCCTCGGTCCTGGCCATCATCCCCACCGCCAGCCGGGAGAAGGCCACGATCAAGGTGCGCGTGGCCATCGCGGTCAAGGATCCCCGCATCCTGCCCAACATGGCGGCCAAGGTGACCTTCCTGAACGAGGGCAAAGGCGCCTGATCAGGCGCGCCCGGCCATCCCCATCCCCATAGTCCCCATCACCACCGTCCCACGACCATTATCGGGAGCCTGAGGCCATGACGGGCCAGACGCTGATCCACCTGCAGGACGTTTCCAAGCGGTTCGTGAAGGGCAAGGACACCATCACCATCTTCGACCACCTGGGCCTCAGCATCCCCGCCGGCGACTTCGTGGCGGTGATGGGGCCCAGCGGCTCGGGCAAGACCACCTTGCTGAACCTGCTGGGCGGCATCGACCAGCCCACGGAGGGCAGCATCACCTTCGACGGCGGCCGGGTGGACACGCTGACGGAGGGGCAGCTGGCCGGCTGGCGCGCCCACAATGTCGGCTTCATCTTCCAGTTCTACAACCTGATGCCCACCTTGTCGGCGGCGCGGAACGTGGAACTGCCCCTGCTGCTCACTTCCTTTGGGCGGGCGGAGCGCAAGCGGCGGGTGGAGGCGGCGCTGAGCCTGGTGGGTCTGGCGGAGCGGGCGGACCATTATCCGCGCGAGATGTCGGGCGGCCAGCAGCAGCGCGTGGCCATCGCCCGCGCCCTGATCTCCGACCCCAAGCTGCTGTTGTGCGACGAGCCCACCGGCGACCTGGACCGCACCACGGCGGACGAGATCCTGGCCATGCTGCGGCTGCTGAACCAGGAGATGGGCAAGACCATCGTCATGGTGACCCATGATCCGGAGGCGGCCAAATACGCCCGCCGCACCCTGCACCTGGACAAGGGCCGCTTCACCGAGCGGGAGCTGGTGGCATGAGCGACCTTTACCTGCTTTGGCGCAACCTGTTCCGCCGCAAGCTGCGCACCTTCCTGATGATGCTGGCCATCTTCGTGGCCTTCGTCATCTATGGCGTGCTGGGCAGCATCCACTACGCCTTCGAACACGGCGTGGACTCGTCGGCCGACAACCGCCTGGTGGTGGTGAACAAGATCACCTTCATCCAGCCCCTGCCCTATTCCTACGTCGGCAAGATCGCGGCCATCAAGGGGGTGAAGAACGTCACCTTCGCCAACTGGTTCGGCGGCTATTACCAGGACGCGCGCAACCAGATCGGCACCTTCGCCGTCGATCCCGAAAGCTATCTGCGGATCTATCGTGACGACCTGCGCATCGATCCCGCCCAGCGCGACGCCTTCATCCACGACCGCACCAGCATGGTGGTGGGCGAGGCCATCGCCAACAAGTATGGCTGGAAGGTGGGCGACCGCATTCCCCTCAATTCCAACATCTTCACCAACAAGGCCGACGGCAGCCATACCTGGGAACTGACCGTGGCCGGCATCGCCTATGCGGCGAAGGAATCCTTCAACACCAGCTTCATCATCTTCCAGTACGAAAACTTTAATGAAAGCAAGACCTTCGGCAAGGACACGGTGGGCTGGATCACACTGGAGACGGACAGCGCCGCGGTGAATGAGACGGTGGCCGCCACCATCGACGAATTGTTCGCCAACTCCACCGCGGAGACCAACACCCAGTCGGAAAAGGCGTTCGGCAAGGCCTTCCTGGCCCAGCTGGGCAACATCGCCCTGATCATCACCCTGGTGGTGGGGGCGGCCTTCGCCACCATCCTGATGATCGTGGGCAACACCATGGTGATGGCGGTGCGCGAGCGCACCAAGGAGATCGCCGTGCTGAAGACCCTCGGCTTCCCCTCCTGGCGCATTTGGCGCCAAGTGCTGGGGGAATCCGTGCTGCTGTCCCTGCTGGGCGGCGTGCCCGGGCTGGTCGTGGCCGGCTTGCTGGTGACGGTGCTGTCCAAGGCCGCGTCGGGCGCCATTCCCGGGTTGGCCCTAACCCTGCCCGTCGCCGGCCTGGGCCTGGCCTTCATGCTGCTTCTCGGGGTGGTCACCGGCTTCCTGCCGGCCTGGAACGCGCTGCGCCTGAACATCGTCACCGCCCTGGGACGCCTGTGATCCGCCAGCCCCGCTGGTTCGCTTCGCCCCGCTGGTTCGCTTGGTAGGAAACAACGTCATGCGCGTGTTCAACGAGATCGCGGTGGTCACCACCATCTGCATCAAAAGCATCCCGCAACGCTTCTGGGCCTCCTTCTCCACGGTGGTGGCGGTGGGACTGGTGGTGACCGTGCTGCTGGCCTTCCTGGCCATGGCCGCCGGCTTCCAGCAGACCCTGCGCGGCACGGGCACAAAGGACATGGCCATCCTGATGCGGGCGGGATCGCAGGCGGAGCTGAACAGCGGCGTAACCCGCGACCAGGCGCGCCTGATCGAGGAAGCGCCGGGGGTCATGAAAGACGCGGACGGCAAACCCCTCGTGTCGCCCGAACTCTACGTCATCGTCGATGGCGTCAAGAAGACGGCCGTGCCGGCCGACGGCGACCTGAAGAAGGCCCCCCGGTCCAACCTCACCCTGCGCGGCCTGGGGCCCGCCGGCATCGCCGTGCGGCCCGGCCTGAAGATCGTGGAAGGCCGCGCGTTCAAGCCTGGCACCAATGAGCTGATGGTGGGCCGCGCCCTGCAGAAGGACTTCGCCGGCCTGAACGTGGGGGACACCGTCAAGCTGGGCACCAGCAGCTGGCTAGTGGTGGGCGTCTTCGAACTGGGCGGCAGTGTCTTTGAATCCGAATTGTGGGGCGACACGCCGGAGGTGCAGGACCTGTTCCACCGGCAGAACGTCTTCCAGTCCATCCGCGCCCGCCTGACGGGTCCCGACGCCCTGAAGGCCCTGTCGGACTATGCCACCAACGACCCGCAGCTGAAGCTGGACGTGACGACGGAGGCCGACTATTACGCCCAGCAGGCCAGCCGCACCTCCGACCTGATCCAGAAACTGGGCTGGCCGCTGGCTATCGCCATGGCCTTCGGTGCCCTGGCCGGCGCCCTGAACACCATGTACAGCTCGGTGGCGGCCCGCGCGCAGGAGATCGCCACCCTGCGCTGCATCGGTTTCAGCGGCACCTCCTCCTTCATCGGGACGCTGCTGGAAAGCCTGGTGCTGGCGCTGGTGGGCGGCATCGTCGGCACGCTGGTCACCTGGGTGCTGTTCGATGGGCTGACAGGCTCCACCTTGGGCGCCAGCTTTTCCCAGATCGTCTTCACCTTCCACCTGACACCGGCGGTCGCCCTGCAGGGCATCATCCTGGCCCTGGTGGTGGGCCTGGTGGGCGGCGTATTCCCGGCCTGGCGCGCGGCGCGCATTCCCATCGTGGAAGCCTACGGCACGCCTTGAACCCCACCCCCGGCGCGGGGTGGAGTGCCCTTTGGGCGTGGGCTTCAAAATATCTTTACCTTTTTACCTTAATAACCTCTCTCGAAGACCGGCGCCGGCCGCCAGCCCATTCCTGGCCCACCCCTTGCAACATAGGAGGTGCAGGGCCCCCGGAAGGGGCGCAGGCCGGCATTTGTTGCCGGGTTGCTGGTCCCAAATGAGTATGGGATACTTGCAAGTCGGCATTATTGGCATACGCCTCGTGAGTGGAGCCCCACCCAGGGTAGCCATAAAGAGGTAGCCAGTAATGCGGAACCGCCTCGGTGGGCGGTCGGGAGTGAGAGGGCCCGGAGGCGTTCCCTAGAGGATGGGACCCTTCCGGTGAAGGTAGAGGACGGCATCGGCACCGTCCCGTCCGTCGTTGACCAGCCTGCGGGAACATCCCCTGGGCCGGCACGCCGGACGGTGTCGCGGACCCGCCGCCCGGAAACGAGTTAGCCAGGGATCACGTGATCTGATGAAGCCTTCGGCCGGATATACCAACCGTCCCGCGTCGGACAATCCCCGCGACATCGAAGCCTGGGGCCTGACGGAAGCTGCGCGCCGGCTGATGCTGGCGGCGCAAACGCCCGAGAATCCCGAACCCCTGCGCCAGGCGCTGTCATTGAACCAGCGCCTGTGGACCATCTTCCAATCCTCGATGGCGGAGCCGGACTGCCCCCTGCCTAAGGATTTGCGCGAGAAGATCCTGGTGTTGTCCCTGATCGTTGATCGCCAGACCTTCGAGCGGCTGGGCGACCTGGACGTCACCAAGCTGCACTCGCTGATCGATATCAATCGCAACATCGCCGCCGGCCTGTCGCAGCGTCCTGTCGACGCGACGTCGGCCGCTCCCGCCCCCGCGCCCGCCGGAATGGCCCCGCGCGCGCCCATGATGGCCCCGCCGGCCGCCGGCCCTGGGGCGCAGCGTCCCGGCATGGCCCCGGGTGTGGCGGCGGGTGGTGTGGGCAAGTTCAACATATCGATCTAAACGGACAGTGGCGCCAAAGCGGGCGCGAAAAATGAGACGCCGCGACGGTTATCACCGGAAATATATTGCATTTTATGCTTTCATTCCGCAGACTGCTGCAAGGTAGTTAGGACCACTCTCTCCCGCGTGGATGCGGGAACCGGCAATGGGGATCGTTCCCGTGAGCAACGTCGCAACAACCGCAACCTCGGCCGGCGCCAGCACGAACGCCTCGGTGTTCGCGCAGCTGGCGCAAATCCAGTCGCAGTTGGCGGCCCAGAACGATGCCATCGCCGCCCAGGGCTCGGCCCAAACCTCCAACGCCATCGGCACGCCGCAGGACTTCACCAAGTCGGTGTCGAAGTCGCAATACAACACCGTCGCCTCGGCCACCGACATCGGTACGGTGACCACGGGCCAGACGCGCGTGAACGCCTTCGGCAGCCTTGCCGCCGGGGACCAAGCCGATTACCTCAGTTTCAAGCTGGCCCGCAAAGGCGCCATCAACCTCGGTCAATTGAACCTGGATCAGACCCGGGTTCAGGTCATGACCAAGAGCGGCGTCGTCATGGCGGATAGCGACAGCAAATCCGGCAAGGCGTATGACGCCTACAACGCCATGGTCAACGGCCAGCAGTCGCTGGACTCCGGCACCTATGTGCTGAAGATATCGCGCGCCACCGGCGTCAAGCTGACCCAGCAGGTGAATTACGGTGTCCAGGTCGCCGCCGGCGACTATTCCAAGGACTACACCACTACGATCAAGGCCGCGTCCTCCACGGCGGCGATCTCCTCCAGTGCCGCCGCGATCTCCGGCGCCTTGAGCGATCAGATCACCACCATGAAGAACTGGACCATCGGCCAGACGGGCACGCAGAAGCTGATGGGCAGCATGATGGATCTGTTCGCCTGAGCGGCCCCAAGCCTTCGAAAATCAGTGAGGCCGGTCATCATGGATGGCCGGCTTTTTGATTGGGGCTTGTGGCAACCGTCCGCCAATGACGTCTCAGGTGAGGATCTTGGCAAATGTGTGACGGCCGACACACCTTATAGGTTGAATACGGCAAATGATGGCTGGCACAATACGACTGTGAAACGGCGCCCAGGCGCCCTGCCGAGGAGGTGCATATGCGTAACATCGGTGCCCTTTTGGTGGTTGCGGTTTTGGTGAGCGCCCCCCTTGCCGCCGCTCGCGCCTCGGCCGGCGGCTCATCCCAAGGCGCCGCCGCGTACTGGGGCGCTGGCGGTGCCGCTTCCGCTTCGGGTGGGATCCCGAGTTTTGACGCCTCGCTACCTTACGGGCATCCGCATGCCGTTGAGCCCAAGGGCATGACCGCCGCGACCAAGGCGCGCCTGACCAACGTGGCCCAGCGGGTGGATAGCCTGATCGATCAGCACCAATGCGCCGACGCCGCCACGCTGGCCAAGAATGAAGGCGGCGCCGTCATGGCCGACATGGCGACCAAGATCTGCACGCTGCGGTACAGCGACGCCAAGTAAGGCCGCTCTTTTCGGACGTTCGGCCGGCGACAGCTGTCGCCGGCCGTTCGCGTTTCAGGCGATCAGGGCCAGAGGCTGGGCAGCGGCGGCCTGTGCCGCCTGCACAATACTGGCGTCCAGCGCCCCTTGGCTTTTGCGGTAGGCGGCGGCCCCCTGCCGGCTGGTCACGCCGGTGATGCCCACCCGTCCCGCGTCCGCACCGCCGGAACCCGACGCGCCGCCGCTGGCCGTGTCGCCATTGGCAGCGTCGCCGTTGGTCGGACCGCCACCGGGCTGCGTCTTCTGCTTGGCCTCTTCCCCCTGGGCGGCGACGATGCCGGCCTGGGCCTGTGCGGCCACGGCGCGGTCCTGACCGGAGGGGTCGGCTGGCGCCAAGGCGGCCCGCCGCACCGTTTCCAGCTTGGTGATGGTGGCCTGGGGGTCGCCCTGGATCGAGCCGATGTCGATGGCGACCTCACCCGCCGTGGCATAGTGCTGGCCATCGGGGCCGGTGGTGAAGGTGAAGGATTCCGATCCCGCGTAGGGGCCGCCCGCCGCCTTGTGCGCCGCCTCGTGCGCCCGCACCGCCCGGTCCACGGTCTTGAGCTTGTCAACCTGCTGCTGCTGGGCGTCGCTCAGCTTGGTGCCGCCGCTGGCCGTCCCGTTGACGGCCGTCCCGTTACCGCCCACCGTGGCCCCGCCGGCCTGCTGGCTCAGCGCCTGGCCCCGGACGCTATAGGGCCTGGATGTCTGGCCGGCCGAGCCACCCCCAGGGACAACCACCCCCTGCCCTGCCGCGGCGACGGCAGGGGCTGAACCCGTCAGGGCGCGCGCCCAAACGGGCGAGGCGGAAATGCCACCAAGGGCGGACATGCCGATACGGCCGCATTGATCTTAATAATGCAACCATTTCAGCACCAAGCATATTCCCGCGCAAGGCAAAGCCGTCCGCGTCCCATGCGGGATACGGACGGCTTGTCGCCATATGCTTGATAATCCAACCCCTTAGGCCTGGGGCAGCGGCAATCCGCCACGCCCTGCCATCAGGCGGCTAAGGCCTTACCGCTTCAGGTTGATGGTGTCCTGCAGCAGGTCGTCGGCGGTGGTGATGACCTTGGTATTGGCGGTGTAGGACCGCTGCGCCACGATCAGCTGGGTGAATTCCGACGCGATGTCGACGTTGGAGCCTTCCAGGCTGCTGGAGGCGATATCGCCGGCACCATTCACGCCCGTGTCGTTGAAGCGGGCCTTGCCGCTGTCCACCGTCTCGGTGAAGACGTTGCCGGTGGAGCGCGACAGGGCGTCAGGGTTGTTGAACAGCACGATCGGAACCTTGGCGATGGTGCGCTGGCGGCCGTTGTCGTAGTTGGCCAGCACCGTGCCATCGGCATTGATCTGCACATCCTTGAAGGTACCGGCCGGGCTGCCGTCTTGGACCTTGGAGGTGACGTTGATGTTGGTGCCGTCGAACTGGGTCAGGCCGGAGGACTCGCCGAAGTTGCCCAGGTTCAGCACAATGTGCTGAAGGCCGTAACCGAAGTCGAAATCGAAACCCACCTGGGCCGCGGCGTTGGCGCTCTGGTCGGCGCTGACGGTGGCGTTACCGGTGCCGATGGACGACGTGTCCATGTGGCTCAACGTACCGGCCTGGGCGGTCGTGCCGTCGGACAGGGTGCCACCGAAGGTCAGGTTGATGTGACCCGGCGTCTTACCAACCACCACGCCCGGGGTGGCGGCGCTGGAGCCGCCCGGGATGCTGGTGTAGAAGGCGGCGGCGTCGGTGTTGCCGGTCAGGGTGATGGTGCCGCCGGACGAGGTCGCCTGCACCGGGATGCCGGAGATGGCGTTGATCTTGGCCGCGATCTTACCGCTGATGTCGGCCAGGCTGGTCTCGGTGCCATCGGTGGTATAGGTGATGGCCTGGGAGAAGCTGGGCGGAAGGTTCTGGACGAAGGGCAGCGTGGCGTCGTTGACCTTGGTCTGCAACACCAGGACGCCGCCCGCCGACGACTGCACCGTGAAGGGCGAGTTGGTGTCGGCCGTGACCCTGGACGCCAGGTCGGTGATCACCGACTGCACATCCGGATAGTTGGCGATGTTGGAATTGGTCATCTGGATGTTGTAGGTCGAGGACCCCAGCGTGACGCTGTACAGCTGGCCAACCTGCGGCACCGTGGTGGCACCATAGGGCGTGGCGAAGTCGTAGGTGTAGGTGGTGGGCGCGCCCGCGTTCAGCTGTTCCACCGGCAGCACCGACTTGGCCTGCGGCGACTGGACGGTGAAGCTGTAGCTGGTGCCCACGTCCCCCGGCTGACCGGTGATGCTGATCTTCTCCACCTCCTTCGACCCGGTGGTGTTGCCGACGTACGTCGACTGCGTCGCCGTGTTGGTCAAGCCGGGCGAGTCCACGGCGGACGACGTCTGGGTGAAGGTGACGCCGTTGCCACCCTTCACACTGACAGTGCCGTTGGACGGGGTGGCGGTGAGACCCGTGGTGGGGGTGTCGACATTGATGAGCGACGCCAGTTTCTGCACGACACCGTTGATGTTCGCCAGGGAACCGAGGTTTTGCGGTGTCACGGTGACCGAATAGGTCGTGCCGTTGACGTTCATGCTGTAGACGTCGTCGATGTTGATGGTGTTGCCGACGAAGGTCGATGTGTGGATTTCTGGCGTCGTCGCCGTGGCGCTTTGCACCAGGGTATCGGTCGAGGTGTGGGTGGTGATGGCGCCGGCGTTCACGCTCTGGTCCAGGGTGAACGGCGTGCCGGCCGTCTTGGCCGTCAGGCGCAGGGCGCCCGTCGACGTCACCGTGGCCAGCACACCGGAAGAGGTGTCGGCGCCGTTGATCTTGTCGGCCAGGGCCTGGGCGATATCCTTCATGCCGCTGAACTGCGCGGCGTTGGCCGTGGTGATGCTCTGGCTGTAGGTCGTGCCGTTGACCACGACCGAATAGCTGTCGCCAACGTTGAAGCCGAAGGCCGGCGCCACCGCCGCCGTGGCGAAGGTCACGTCGTCAACCTGGGCGCGGTCGTTCTTGCCGGTCAGCAGGCTGCTTTCCGTGATGGCGGCGGGAAAACCGGTGTTCAGCAGCGATTGGATGGGCTGCGACCCCTGGCTGCCATCGGCGGTGACGCCCAACTGCCAAGTGCCGTCGGTGTTGCCCTGGCGCCAGGACAGGTTCAGGTTGTGGGCGGTGCCGGCGCTGTCGAAGACCTGGATCTGGGTGGGGGTGATTCCGCCCGACGGGTCGGTCGGCAGGTTCGCCTTCAGGTCGATTTCCTTGGTCGGCACCGGGCTGTCGATGTCCGACGTCACCTGCACCGGCGTGGCGGAGGTGGCGAACAGGCCTGTGGTGCTGTCGTAGGCGAAGCCGTTCAGGGCGAAACCGGAATTGTTGACCAGCGTGCGGCTGGAGTTCAGCGAGAAGCTGCCGTCACGGGTGTAGTAGCGCTCGGTCGACGCCGTGGTCGTGCCGTTCACCGTCGTCAGCTTGCTGACGCTGAAGAAGCCGTTGCCGCGGATGGCGATATTGGTGGGCGTATCCGAGGTCGAGATGGTGCCCGACACGCTGTTGACGTAGTTGGGCGAGGCCTGAACGCCGCCCGCCTGGTACTGCGTGTTGCTGGCCGAGATGACCAGGGATTCGAACGATGTGTCGATGCGCTTGAAGCCCGTCGTCTGGGCGTTCGCGATGTTGTCGGAGATGTTGCTGAGCGCGGTGGACTGCGCCTGCAAACCGGAAATGCCGACGGACATCGAGCCGAAAATGCTCATGGTGCTGGCTCCCAGGAAGAGCGGTTGCGTATCTGCGTTCTGAGGAAAGCAAGATGGATGCCAGATTGCGAAGATTGGGCTGGCATCCCTTGTTTTCCCGGAAGGGAACCGCGATCTTCCAGGCCGCCCACCCTAAACTATTGTTATCAATTGGAATTCTAAGATGACCAGACCCGCCGCCGCTGTCACGCGCACTCCTCAGCCGCCTGGCAGGATGTGCCGCGCCGGCGGGGTACCAGGGCGTTTTTTCCTACCTGCCGCCGTGACCCGGCCGTTTCTTCCCGGTCCATCCGCTTCAAATCCGGGCCAATGAACCGGGGCTCAAAAGCAAGGAAGGCCGGGCTGGTCTTCCCCCTTTTGGGGAGACCGGCCCGGCCTTTTCCTGGTCCGTTCCTGCGGGTCCCTTTTGGACCCTGACGCGTCGGAGAACGTCTGTCGGATCAGGCGCCCTGCTTCACCGAGAACTCGCCGGAGCGCACGCTCTCGGCCAGGATTTCCAGGTATTCAGCGGTGGTGGTCTTACCGTACTTGGCCAGGATGCCGTAGATGGAGGCCATCACGGACATGGTGCCGATGGTGTCATAGGGCACGCCCTCACTGGCGGCGTTCACCCAATAGGCGTTGAACTGGTCGAACAGGCGGGCGCGCTGGGCCTCGTCGTTCACCGGAGCGGCGGCGACGGTGGCGACAGCGAAGGCTTCTGCAGGCGTGTAGGCGTTCATGGCAAGGTCTCCTCAGCTCAGGAAGTTGACAAGGGAAAGGGAAGCGATTTTGCCGGCCACCGTGTAGGCGCCCTGCTGTTGGTTCAGGGCCGCTTGCAATTGTGCGGCCACAGTCGTGGGATCGACGTTCTGGATGTTGCCGATCTGGTTTTCGATGTCGGCCAGGGCGTCCTTATGGTTGGTGGCCGCCGTGCCCAGGACGCTCTGCGCGTTCACTGCGCTAGCGTCCAGCTGGCGGATCTGCCCCTGGGCCTGCACGAGGGTGGAGCGCGCGGTGCTCATCAACGCCGTGTAGTTGCCGGGGTTGCTGACCGCCGACAGCATCTGCTTGATGCCGATGATCAGGTTCTGGATGGCGGGATCGTTGGAACTGACGCCGTAGGTCGCGGTCGTGTTGTCGTCCACATTCAGCGTGCTGCTGTCGAAGGCCGCCGTGTTTCGAGCGCCGCTGGCATACTGCGTGTCGTAGACCGCCAGGCTGGGCGGGGTGGTGATGGTGGTGCTGAATGAATTGGGATCCTGGAAGGGATCCAGCGTGTTGGTGGTGAAGCTGTTCTGGTTGGTGTTGTTCTGCACCGTCGCCGTGGTGGCGAAGCGCTGCGTCCCGGTGCCGGTCAGCGTCAGTTGCGCGCCCAGCGGCGGGTTGGCCGTGACCACCGCATCGGCCGAGCGCTGCGGGTCGGTGTTGATCACGCCGGCCAGCTTATTGGCCACGTAGTTCATGGGGCCGTTGGGGTCGGCCTTGGCCGCCGCGATGTCGGCCGCCGTCATCACGTAGCTGTAGGTGGTGGGCCCGTCCACCTTGTCATAGGTGATATCGTTGGCCGGGTTGGCGCTGTCACTGGTCACGTTGATGGTGTTGCGGTTGCCCATGGTGATGGTGAACACGTCACCGACATCCACGCTGGCGCCGCTCAGGTTTACCTGGTCGATCTGCTGCTGGCCCGTGACCGGCGGCACAGCGGTGGGATCAGCCGCGATGGCCGGCTGGGTCATGAACTGGGCGTAGACGGCGTCCTGGCCATCGTTCGTGGCCGGGGTATAGGCCGCGACCGGCGTGGCGGCGCCGCTCTCGGTGTTGTTGTAGCCGGGCTGGGTGTAGACGTTGGACTGGGCGGTGAAGGTATAGCCGGCGTCCATGCCCGTCAGCGTCATCACGTTGCCCGACACCGAGGCGACCACCGGCGGGTTGGCCTTCTGGCCATTGGCGATGGCCGTCTGGTTGGGCCCGTTGATCTGCGACGCCAGGCCGTTGAGGATGTCGGACGGGCTGGTCTCGCTGCCGGTGGTGGTATAGGTGTATCGCTTGTCGCCCACATACATCTCGTACGTGTCGCCCGCCACACCCAGCGTACCCTTGAAGGTCATCTTGGTGACCTGCTTGGTGGCCGACAGATCGCCCACCGGCTGCGTGTCGTACCGGCTGCCGGCGAAGATGTAGCGATCACCGGCCTTGGTGTTCAGCAGGCTGGAAAGCTGGGTCAGTGCGCCCTGCAACAACGCCTTGGGCGCGGACAGGTCGGGATAGTTGACCGAGAAGGTGGCGCTGCCCGTGCCCTTCAGCTGGTTGATGTCCAGCGCGACGGTGGATCCGTCGCCCGGCCCGCCGGTCATCTCGAAGGTCTGCTGGCCGTCATCGGGCGGCACGGTGCTGAGGTTCAGCGTCTTGGTCGACACGCCGCCCATGCCGTCGCTGACGGTCACGTCATAGCTGCCGATCTTGCCGGAATTGGACGGAACGGCGCTGACGGTATAGGTGGCGGCGGCGTTGAACACGGACTTGGTCGTGTCGACCGACAGGCCCAGGTTGCCGCTGTTGGATGAGGTGACGGGCGAGATGGTGGGGTTGCCCGCGCCGGCCGGGATGTTGGCGGAGCTCAACAGATTGGCCACCACGGTCTGCATCGACGACAGCGCCTTCTCCGTCGCGTTCACCTGGGTCGTTGCCGCGGTGATGGCGTTGGAATAGCCGGTCCGCTGGGCATACTGGGCCTTCAACGCCAGCAGCTGGTTGGCCTGGGTGCCGTAGGCGGACAGGTCCTGCGACTTGATGCCGGTGTTGAACTGCTGCTGCAGCTCGGCCAGCGAGGTTGAATTCCCATTGATGCCGTTCAGCATCGACAGGTAGCTGCCGTAGGTGCTTACACGGGAGATGGTCATGTCACGGCCTGCGTCAGGGTGTCGAACATCTGCCCGATGACCGAAATCACGCGGGCGGTGGCCGAATAGTTGCGCTGGAGCACCTGCAGGTTCGCGACCTCCTCATCCATGTTGACGCCCGTCGAGCTGGCGTAGCGCGTCTGCAGGCTGGTCATGAAGGACGAGGTGGTGGTGGCCTGGGTGTTGACGTTGGACTGGATGGTGGACCAGTTGCTGGACACCTGGTCGGCCATGCCGCCGTAGCTGACGTTGGTGAGGGTCAGGCCGTCGGCCGTCATGGTGCGGCCGGTCGCGGTCATGGCGCTGACCATGGCGTTCACGGCCGACTGCTTGATGGTCTTCGTGCCGTTCAGCAGGTCCTTGTTCACCGCCAGGGTGCCGGCGTCGCTGCCCGAGAACAGGCCGCTGGCCAGTTCGCCATCGTTGGTGGGGCTGGCCTTGTTGTAGGCGTCGGTGATGCTGGTCGGCTGGCCCGCCTGCGTCGTGCCGGTCAGGGCGCCGGCCACGGCGTCCAGCTGCGACTTCAGCTTGCGGAAGACTTCGGTGGTGGCATCGCCGCTGGCCGGAGCGGGTGAGCTGTCGGCCACCATGTCCAGCAGGCCGCCCAGCTTGCCGCCGCTGATGGCGGCGGTGATGTCGGCGCCGCCGGCGCCCGAGATCACCTTGCCGTCGTAGTTGAGCTGGGTGGCGGTGCCGTCCACCAACGTGGAGCCCGTCGGCGTGAAGACGGCGATGGAGCCGTCGTCGCGCTGCGTGGTGCGGATGTTGATCATGGAGGACAGGTCGCGCAGCGTGGCGTCGCGCTGGTCCTCGAAATCGGCGGTGGGCTGGTTGCTGGCCTTCAGCTGGGAGATGGTGGCGTTCAACTGGTCGATCTGGGTCAGATCGGTGTTGATCGACTTCACCGTCTGGGTGATGTCGCCCTTGGCCTGGACTTCCATCTGGTCCACGCCCGCCGACAGGGTGTGAATGGTCTGAACCAGGGCCTGGGCCTTCTGCACCACCTGGTTCTGCGCCACGGCGTTCTCGGGCGAGGCCGACAGATCCTGCAGGGCGGAGGTGAAGTCCTGGAACGCCTGGGTCAGCTTGGGTGTGGCGCTGTCGCTGGAATTGCTGGAATTGGTGGTGCCCAGCATGCCGCCGATCTGGCTCATGTACTGGGACAGCACCTGCTGCATCCCGTTCTCTGACGTCGTCCCCTGAAGCTGAGCCTGCAGGGCCACATCCACCGATCGCGAATACTGCGAGATGGTGACGCCGCTCAACGGATCGGTCGTTTGCGAAACGGTATGTTTCGTACGATCCGGGCTGTTGGCGTTGTTCATGTTGTCTGAAACGACCTGGATGCCGGCCTGAATGACATTCAGGCTGTTGGCGGCCGAATTCAGCGCGCTGAACAAACTCATGGGACCGGGCCTCGGTGGCGGGGACTTCCGCGCAGGGGACCGACCCCCATGGCCGATCCGACCCCCACCACGCAAACCCCGGGCCACTTGGTCCGGCCAATTAGGCCACTGGAATCATTCGTATTTTTGCAAACTGCCGGAAAAGGCGAGGGCGGCAGAATTTGCCGCCCCACCTTTATTCCCGAGTCCCGCTAGGCAGGGATGACCGGGCTAGCGGACACCTTTGCCTGGATCCAAAACATCCATGGGATCCAAGACCTTATTGCCCTGCCGCACCTCGAAGTGCAGCTGCGGGCTGGTGACGTTGCCGGTGGCGCCGACGGTGCCGATGCGCTGGCCGCGCGCCACCTTGGCGTTGGCTTCCACCATGATCTGGTCCAGCTGGGCATAGGCCGTCACCATGCCGTCGGCGTGCTGGATCAGCACCAGGTTGCCGAAGCCGCGCAACTGGTTGCCAGCGTACTTCACCACGCCGGCGTCGGCCGCCACCACCGGCGTGCCCGTGGGGGCGGCGATGTTGATGCCGTCGTTATACTGGCCACCGGGCTTGGCCCCGTGGGCGGAGATGACCTGCCCCGTCACCGGCCAGAGGAAGCGGGCGCCGCCCTTCGGGGCGGGCGCCGGGGTCTCGGGCGCCGGCGTGGGCACGGCTGACGGCGGCGGTACCGACGGGCCGGAGGCGACCACGGCCGGCGGCGTGGCGGAGCCGGGGGTGCGCGTGGTGGGCGCCGACGAAACGGGGGGGGCGACCGAGGGCGGCGCGCCGGTGGTGGGCTCGGACGAGGAACCGGGCGTCACCGGGGCCCAGCGCGCGGCGGGCGCGGCCGTGGCACCCGGCGGGATGGCGGCGCCGGTGCTGCCCGTCGGCAACGGGGCCGCCGCCTGGGCCGAGGCCGACGGGGCAGCCAATTCCTGGCTTTCCACCGTACGGCGGGGGGCCACCGTGACGGGCGGCGGGGCGGCGGAAACCTGCGGCGCGGGGGCGACCGAAACCGGTGCGCGGCCGGCGCTGGTGACGCCCGGCCGCGGCGCGGCCGCCGGCGGGGGGGCCTCCGCCACCGTGGGCGCGCCGCCCGGCGGCGTCCAGGCCGGGGCTGGACCGGCGTGCGGCAGGTTCAGGGTCTGGCCCACGCGCAGCAGGTAGGGCGGCGCCAGGCTGTTCAGGCGCGCCAGCTCGCTGCTGTCGACGTTGAAGGTGCGGGCGATGCCGTACAGGGTGTCGCCCGGCTTGATGACGTAGGTGTGCGGCATGGGCACGATCAGGCGCTGCCCGGCCGTGACCGTGTAGGGCGGCTGCAGGCGATTCTCGTCGATCAGATCGCGCAGCGGGATGTTGTACCGCTTGGCCACGTCATAGATCGTCTCCCCTTTGGACACGAAGATGACGTTGGCCGGCGTGGGCGGCGGCGTGACCACGGGCGCCGGCGGCTCCGACCGGCTGGCGCAGGCCGAGAGGCCGAATGCCAAGGCACCCGCCAGGGCCCCCTGCATCAGCAGCCGGGACAGGCCGCCCGCGGTATCGAGGGGCATGGCCGGAAGGGCGGCGGCACCGGTCGTCCGGTCGAGAGTCTTCAAGGCCATCGCGCTTTGTCGTTCGAGGAAAGGCATCACGCCCGCTGATGGATTACGTCGGAAAAGTCGGGCGGAATTAGGGCCGGCGGGGGCACGTCCCCCTGCTCCATCCCCCCTGCCCCGATGCGGCCCGCCCCCGGCCGGGTTCGGCCGCGACCTCAGGCAGCAGGGGTACGAACCGTACCGGCCACAGCTGCTCACGCTCCACCCCCGTCTCCGTCTTGCGCAGGCGCACGACATGCAGGCTGCGGCGGTCGGCGCCCAAGGGTATGACCATGATGCCCCCCACCGCAAGCTGGTCCATTAGGTCGGGCGGCGGATCCATGCCGCCCCCGGCCGTCACCAGGATGCGCTCGAAGGGCGCCGCCTGGGGCCAGCCGCGCATGCCGTCACCGTGGCGCGCGGTGATGTTGTGCAGGCGCAGGGCCTGGAAGCGCCCCTCCGCCTCCGCCAGCAGGGGGCGGTGGCGTTCGATGGTGTAGACCCGGCGGGCGATCTTGGCCAGCACCGCCGCCTGGTAGCCGGACCCGGTACCGATCTCCAGCACCTTCAGCCGGTCGCTCAGCTGCAAGGCCTGGGTCATCAGCCCCACCACCATGGGTTGGCTGATGGTCTGTCCGTGGCCGATGGGCAGCGCCGTATCCTCATAGGCCTGGTCGTGGAAGGTCGGAGGCACGAACACCTCTCTCGGGATCAGCTCCATGGCGCGCAAAACGTCCGTGCTGTTCACGCCATTGCGGCGCAACAGCATCAACAGACGGATCTTGCGCGCAGCACTGCTCACCCGAACACCCCCTCCAGCCGCTTCAAGGTCTCGTAGTGCGTCAGGTCCAGGTGGACGGGTGTGACGGAAATGCCGCCCAACGCTTCCACCACGTGCACGTCGGTGTCTTCCGGCACCTCGTTCAACCCCCGTGCGGCGCCGATCCAGATGTACGGACGGCCCCGGGGATCCATGCGCTCGAACAAATCGTCGCCGGCCTTGCGGTTGGCATGGCGCACCACATGGATGCCGGCCACCTTGTCCAGATCCACCGCCGGGAAGTTCACGTTCAGCAGGACATGGCGCGGCCACTCGACGGCCAGGCCCTTGCGCACCACCTCGGGCCCCCAGCGCTCGGCCGTGGCCCAGTCGGGGTCGCGGCCGTCACGCAGGCGCAGGCTGAAGGCGAAGGCGCGCACGCCCAGCAGGGTCGCCTCCATCGCGGCGGCGACGGTGCCGGAGTAGGTCACGTCCTCGCCCAGGTTCTGGCCGTGGTTCACGCCGGACAGCACCACGTCCGGCCGCTGGTCGGCCATCAACTGGTTCACCGCCAGCAACACGCAGTCGGTGGGCGTGCCGTCGACGGTGTAGCGCCGGTCCGCCACCCGCTTCATGCGCAGTGGGCGGTGGATGGTCAGCGAATGGCTGGCGGCGGATTGCTCCGCCTCCGGCGCCACCACCCAGACGTCATCGGTCAGCTGGCGCGCGATGCGCTCCAGCGCCGCCAGGCCGGGTGCGTGGATGCCGTCGTCATTGCTGATCAGGATGCGCAGGGGACGGTCTTCCGTCCCCGGGGCCCGCATCATGCCGACATCAGCCACGGACGATGCGCTCCAGCCCGTTCATATAGGGCACCAGCACCTCGGGCACGCGGATGGAGCCGTCAGCCTCCTGATAGTTCTCCATCACCGCCAGCAGGGCGCGTCCCACCGCCACGCCCGAACCGTTCAGGGTGTGGACGAACTGGGTGTTCTTGTCGCCCTTGTTGCGCCAGCGGGCCTTCATGCGGCGGGCCTGGAAATCCCCGCAGTTGGAGCAGCTGCTGATCTCACGGTACATGTTCTGGCCCGGCAGCCAGACCTCGATGTCGTAGGTCTTGGCGGCGCTGAAGCCCATGTCGCCCGTGCACAGCGTGACGGTGCGGAAGGGCAGGCCCAGGCGTTTCAGCACCGTCTCGGCGGCCTCGGTCATGCGCTCATGCTCGGCGGCCGACTGGTCCGGCGTGGTCACGCTGACCATCTCGACCTTGTAGAACTGGTGCTGGCGGATCATGCCGCGGGTGTCACGGCCGGCGGCCCCCGCCTCGGCGCGAAAGCAAGGCGTGCGCGCCGTCATGCGCAGCGGCAGCTCCTCGGCATCCAGGATGCTGTCGGCCACCAGGTTGGTCAGCGGCACCTCGGCCGTGGGAATCAACCAGTGGCCGGTGTTGGTCTGGAACAGATCCTCGGCGAACTTGGGCAGCTGGCCCGTGCCGTACGCCGCCTCATTCCGCACCATCAGTGGCGGCGACACCTCGGTGTAGCCGAACTCCCGGGTGTGGGTGTCCAGCATGAAGTCGCCCAGGGCGCGCTCCAGGCGGGCCAGCGGGCCCTTCAGCACGGTGAAGCGGGCGCCGGACAGCTTGGCGGCACCGCTGAAATCCATGAAACCCAGGGCTTCACCCAGATCGAAATGTTCCTTGGCGTTCGCGATCACCGGCGGTGTGCCGACGCGGTGGCGCTCCACATTGTCATGCTCGTCCTTGCCCTGCGGCACGTCGGCGGCCGGCAGGTTGGGGATGGTCGACAGCAGGCGGTCCAGCTCTTCCGACAGCGCCTTCTCGGTGGCCTCGGCCTCCACCATGCCTTCCTTCAGGCTGGCGACCTCATCCATCAGCGGCTGGGCGTCCTTGCCGTCCTTCTTGTAGGCGCCGATCAGCTTCGACGCCTCGTTCCGGCGGGCCTGCATATCCTGCAGCGCCGTTTGCGCGGCGCGGCGACGGGCGTCCAGATCCAGCACGACGGCGGACTGGGGCGGCAACCCACGGCGGGCCAGGCCGCCGTCGAAGGCTTCGGGATTGTCGCGGAGAACGCGGAGGTCATGCATGGCAGGCTTCTTGGAAGACGTTAAACGATGGTCCCCGACTTATAAGCGGGAAGCCCCGTCGGGGTCTAGCCTGCCCCGCCATTTGGCGACGCCTCAGTTGGTGGGCGTGCCCTCGCCGTTCGCGGCCTTTTCTTCCGCCTCCGCCCGCGCCAGTTCCCGGGCCCGGCTGCGCTCGATACGCCGCGCGGCGAACACCGACACCTCGTACAGCACGATCATGGGTGCCGCCAGCGTGGTCTGGCTGATGGGATCGGGCGGCGTCAGGATGGCGGCCAGCACGAAGATCAGCACGATGGCGTAGCGGCGCTTGGACGCCAGCTGGTCGGCGGTGAGGATGCCGACGCGCACCAGCAGGCTGAGCAGCACCGGCATCTGGAAGGCGATGCCGAAGGCGAAAATCAGCGACATGGCGAAGGACAGGTACTGCTCCACCCGCGTCTCGGCGACGATGGGCAGCATGCCGGCACCGCCCGTCTGCTCAAAGCTCAGAAAGAACTTGAGCGCCGTCGGCATGACGAAGAAATAGACCATGCCGGTTCCCATCAGGAACAGGACGGGCGTCGCCAGCAGGAAGGGCAGGAAGGCTTTGCGCTCATGCTTATACAGGCCGGGCGCCACGAATTTCCAGATCTGCTGGGCGATGATGGGGAAGGCGATCAGCGCCGCCGCCCACAGGGACACCTTCACATACGTGAAGAACGCTTCCGTGGGGGCGGTGAAGATCAGCTTGCGCTCCGCCGCGCGCTCGCCCAGGGCGGTCACCATGGGCAGCAGCAGCCAGCCGTAGATGCGGCCGGCGAACTGGTAGCAGACCAGGAACGCGACCAGCAGGGCGGATAGGGAAATGATCAGGCGGTTACGCAGCTCGATCAGATGATCCAGCAGCGGCATGCGCGAGGCGTCGATTTCGTCTTGGGTGGGGTCGGCCATGGGGGCGCTGGCCCTCTCAGGATTTGGCGGGGGCGGGCGCGTCGGCGCCAGCGTGTTCGGCATGCGGCGCCGGGGCCACCGGCACGGGCTCGGCCGCCGCCTCGGACGTCGATTCCGGCAGGATCAGGGGCATGGCGGGGGAGCCGATGGCCGGCAGCTCGGCGTCCGCCGGCTGGGCCCCGGGCTGGGCCTCCAGCGTCCCTTCGGGCGCCTCTCCCCCTGGGGTCTCTTGAGGTGCCGCGGTCGGCGCGGGCGTGACCTCGGTCGCCGTCAGCGACGCGGTGGGATTGATCTCCAGGGCCTGGCGCACGCTGTCCGTGGGGTCGACCATCTTGGTGACCTCGGCCGTCAGGTCGAACTGCGCCACCTTCTGGGCCTGCTTGCGCAGGTCCTCCAGCTCCGCCTGGCGCACCATGTCATCCAGGTGGGACTGGAAATCACGGGCCAGCAGGCGCGCCTTGCGCATCCACTTCCCGGCGGTATAGAGCGCCACCGGCAGGTCCTTGGGTCCGATGACGACCAGCGCCACCACACCGATGAGCGCGAGTTCGGACCATGCGATGTCGAACATGGGCGGCGTGCCTTATTCCCGACAATTCCCCGACGTCGGCCCACAACGGATGCGGGCGCGGTTGCACCCCGGCCGTTCCGGCGCGACGGATCCGTCCAGCGGGGCCGGCGTCCGCCTGGCCCCCAACCGGTTCAGCCCTTGGAAACGGTGTCCTTGGGCGCGGAGGTCGTCGAGGCGTCCGTATGGCCGTCGATCGAGCGGGGCGCGGAGGCGCCGCCTTCTTCCTGTTCGTTCAGGCCGGCCTTGAAGTTCTTAATGCCCTTGCCGAAGTCGCCCATCATACGGGGCAGGCGGTTGCCGAACAGCAGCAGGGCGATGAAAAGAACGATCAGCCAATGCCAGATGCTAAAAGAGCCCATGGGTGGGTCCCGTGTCCTGAATAAGGTGTAGGTCGATAACGACGCCCGTGAAGGCGCGGCACTATGGCATGGCGGCGCCGCCCGCCGCAATGCCCGCCACCCCACAGATGGGAACGACCGGCGCCCGATGTAAGCCCCTCACCCGGCGCCGGTCATCCCGCCGCATCAGCGCCACGCCCAGCGGTCGCCGGGCTGGGCCACATAGCGGTCGACGACATGGCGCCAGGGGATGATGAACCAGTAAATGGCGCCGACGCCCACCGCGAAGATGTTTTCCGCCATGCCGTCGTCGATAGGACCGGACATCCAGGCCGGCAGCGCCACCCGCGCCAGCCAGATCATCTTCCATGTCAGTTCGAACATCAGCAGGGGCAGCATCTGCAGCGGATAGCGCACGCCCAGCAGGCACAGCAACGTCAACGCCCCCAACATGCAACGCACCACGCCCTGGTTGAAGCTCCAGTTCGTTGCCGGGTCCAGGATCTCGGGCCAGGTCAGCCCGCCCATGGCCACCGCGATCAACAGATAGCCCGCGCGCAGCAGATGAAGCCGAAACATCGATACCGTCATTTTCCCCTCCCCCGTTCCTGATACACCCGACGACCGGGCCTTATTCCACGTCGCGCAGGATGCGCTCCACCGCCGCCAGGCTGGCGGCCATCTTGGCCATGTCGCCCTTCAGCGCCGCCAAGGCGGCCTGGGTTTCGGCCTGCGCGGCGATCGCCCGCTCAGCCAGGGCGCGGTAGCCGGCCTCGGTCTCCAGCTTGGCGCGGGCCGTCACGGCGGCAGATACGTACTTGAAGCCGAAGATCAGCACGAAGGTGCCGAAGAACAGCAGCAAGGTGAGCAGATAGATACTGGGCGACATTCTCTTATCCCTTCGGATTCAAATCATGATTCGGACTTGGCGCTGAGCGTCGCCGCCGCCTGGACCAGCAGGTCCGGCGTGAGTTCCACCGCGAAATCCGCCACCGCGAAAAAGTTCAGCGCCTTGCCGTCCGGCGACAGCTCCATCTGGCTGGTGACCAGCCCCGCCTCCTCCAGCTTCTGCAGGTGCAGGTGCAGCAGGGGGCGGCTGATGCCGACCTGCCGCGCCAGTTGGCTGACATAGCTGCGGCCCTCCGCCTTCAGCGTGGCCATGATCCGCAGCCGGTGTGGATTGGCCAACGCCGACAGCATCGTCAGCAGATCGTCTCCGGAAATGGACAAGCGCAAACCCCGTCAAACATGTGTCAGTAATTTCTTACAGGTGTCAGGAATTTGCAAGTCTCTTTTCCACGACCCGGCTCCAGCCGCGTTCCCCCGCCCTGTCGCCGGGGCTTGACGGACGGCGCCGGCTGGCGTCTTTGGCCCCACGCGGTTTCAGTTTTGTTGAAAGCAAGGTTCGGTCATGAGCGACACCCCCACCCCCACGAACGCCAACGGCCCTGTGCACGTCATCGGCGGCGGCATGGCCGGCAGCGAAGCCGCCTGGCAGCTGGTCCAGGCGGGCGTGCCCGTGGTGCTGCACGAGATGCGGCCGGTGCGGGGGACGGAAGCGCACCAGACGGAGCATTTCGCCGAGCTGGTCTGCTCCAACTCCTTCCGCTCCGACGATCATGAGTACAACGCGGTGGGCCTGCTGCATGAGGAGATGCGGCGCTGCGGCTCCCTCATCCTGGCCTGCGCGGATGAGCACAAGGTGCCGGCCGGCGGCGCGCTGGCCGTGGACCGCGACGCCTTCGCCCAGACGGTCACTGCCACGCTGACCGCCCACCCGCTGGTGACCGTGGTGCGCGACGAGGTGGCGGGCCTGCCGCCCGAGGAGTGGGACAGCGTCATCGTCGCCACCGGTCCCCTCACCTCCCCCGCCCTGGCGCAGGCCGTGCTGGACCTGACGGGAGAGGCGCAGCTGTCCTTCTTCGACGCCATCGCTCCCATCGTCCATTTCGACAGCGTCGACCTCAGCAAGGCCTGGTTCCAGTCGCGCTACGACAAGGTCGGCCCCGGCGGCACGGGCAAGGACTATATCAACTGCGCCATGGACAAGGCGCAGTACGAAGCCTTCATCCAGGCCCTGATCGAGGCGCCCAAGACCGAGTTCAAGGAATGGGAGAAGGACACGCCCTATTTCGAGGGCTGCCTGCCCATCGAGGTCATGGCGGAGCGGGGCCTGGACACCCTGCGCTATGGTCCCATGAAGCCGGTGGGCCTGACCAACCCCCATGACGAACGCCGGCCCTATGCGGTCGTGCAGCTGCGGCAGGACAACGCGCTGGGCACGCTGTACAATCTGGTCGGCTTCCAGACCAAGATGAAGTACGCCGATCAGACGCGGGTGTTTCGCATGATCCCCGGCCTGGAAAACGCGGAGTTCGCCCGCCTGGGCGGCCTGCACCGCAACACCTTCCTGAACAGCCCCCGCCTGCTGGATCCGACCCTGAGGCTGAAGGCCGCCCCGCGCCTGCGCTTCGCCGGGCAGATCACGGGCTGTGAAGGCTATGTGGAAAGCGCCTCGGTGGGCCTGATGGCCGGCCGCTTCGCCGCCGCCGAACGCCTGGGCCACACGCTGCCCACCCCGCCCTTGACCACGGCGCTGGGCGCCCTGCTGGGCCATATCACCGGCGGGGCGGAGGCCGAGACCTTCCAGCCCATGAACGTGAACTTCGGCCTGTTCCCCCCGCCCGAGGAGCGTGACGCCCGTGGCCGGGAGCTGCGGGGGAAGGAGCGCAAGCTGGCTTACACCCGCCGCGCTTTGGCCGACCTGGCCGCGTGGTTAGGGTGATTTCAGCGGCACGCCCCATGCCACTGTAGCCCGCGACTGGGGCGCCGGAGATTTTGGGACCAAGGCCCCTGAATCGAGGATAGCCATGGCCACGGATGCGGCCGCCCGGCATCTGAGGGAACCTTAAAACTACCACCGGCCGCTGAACGCGGCCCAGGCGAGGCGGGCGGCGCGCAGGCCGTCGGGGCGCAGCAGCGCCGGGGCCAGGGGGTCGTGGCCGGCCTTGGCCAGCCGGTCCAGCGACAGGCTGGCCAGGCGGGCCGGCAGCAGGGCGGGCACGGCGGCGCGGGGCAGCGCGCCGCGCGAACGCCGGGCGGCGGCCAGTTCCGCCCGCGCGGCGTCGGCGATCTCCTTGGCCACGGCGGCCAAGCCGGGCTGGGGCTTCAGCTCGAACAATTGCGCCTCGTCGGCGCCATGCCTTTGCATCAAATCCATCGGCATGCGCGAGCGGTGGGCGCGGGCCAGGAAGGGCACGGCCCGCAGGATGCCGGCCAGGGCCCAGCCACGCCCCACATGGGTGGCCACCGTGGCGGCGGCCCCCTCTGGCGCTACGCCCAGGATCTGCAAGGCCAGGCGCACCAGCGGGGCGGACGTCACCTCGGCATAGCTTACCAGGCAGGCGAGATCCGCCGGCGCCGCGTCATCCATGTCGGCCTCGCGCGCATCCACCAGCAACTCGAACTGCGCGCGATCCAGGCCGTGGCGCTGCGCCGCCTGGGCCAGGGGCTGCACCACCTCATGCCGGCGAGGCTCACCCTCGTAGATGCCGGCGATGCTGTCGCGCCACCATTGCAGGCGGATCTGGCCCAGCATGGGCTCGGTCACCACCTCGCGCGTCTTCGCCACCTCATGGTTGAAGGCGTACAGCGCGGCCAAATCCTCCCGCCTGTCCGCCGGGGCGAACAGCAGGGTCAGGAAGCGGTCCGGATCCTGACGGCGGACGGTTTCCAAGCAATAGGACAGGGGGGCTGGGCTGAAGGGGCCATGGCGCTGCGCATCCGGCGGACAAGAGGCCGCCTTTATGGACCGCCCGCCCTGCCCCTGACCAGCGCCACCTTCACCACCCCGCTTCCCTCCTAAAGCCCCCCTCCAAAGGACGATGGCCAGCCGCCGTCCTCCCCGGGGCCGGCGTCTTGACGATCATCGCCAGAATGCTAAGATACGTTTATAGAAAATATTTTCGTTATACGAAAAAGAACGGGGAGGACAACGATGCCGCCAGCGGCCGTGCACGGGGATCGCCTGACACCTGACCATCACCTGCGTCGCCGCAAGGCGCGCCTCGCCTTCACCCGCATGGCCTCACGGCTGGCGCTGACGGCCGCCCTGCTTTCCAGCGGCAGCGCCCTGGCCCAGGCCAACGCCGCGAGCGACAACAGCGCCGTTGGCCAGCTGGAGGACATCCTGGTCATCGCCCGCAAGCGGGCGGAGAAGCTGACGGACGTGCCGGCGGCGGTGACGGCCTTCACCGAGGCGCAGATCGAGGCGTCGGGCATCACCGCGCCCCGCGACTTCATCGCCATGACGCCCAACGTCACGCTGGTGGAAACCCAGAACGTGGGCACGGCCTTCGTCGTAGTGCGCGGCATCGGCCAGGCGCGCAACAGCGAGCCGTCGACCGCCGTGGTGGTGGATGGGGTGCAACAGGTGAACCCGTCCCAGTTCAACCAGGACCTGTTCGACATCTCGGGCATCGAGGTGCTGAAGGGCCCGCAGGGCGGCCTTTACGGCCGCAACGCCATCGGCGGCGCCATCCTGATCACCACCAAGGAACCGACCGACAACTATGAGTTCAAGGTCAAGGCGGGGGTGGAGAACGGCCCCGGCTATACCGAGCAGGCCACGGCCAGCGGCGCCATCGTCCCCGGCAAGCTGAAGTTCATCGGCTCCATCAGCCACACCAGCAACGACGGCACCATCAAGAACACCTACCTGGATACCGAGGCCAACCCGGTCAAGCAAACCTCCGGCCGGCTGAAGCTGCTGTTCACGCCCACCGAGGATCTGACCGTGGACACCCGCTTTTCCATGTCGGAACTGGACACGCGCGGCTTCTACTACAACATCGTCAGCGACGTGAACGACACCAGCCTGCCGGTGCGCGTCAACAACGCCGGCATCGACAACCGCCGCCTGCTGGACGCCTCGGTCAAGGTCGACTGGAACCTGGGATTCGCCACCGCCACCTCGGTCACGGCCTATGACGTGGTGCGCGAGATCGTCACCGGCGACGCCTTCGACTTCCTGCCCGTCAACGAATCTTTCTTCAAGGGGCTGCTGGGCTTCGACATGAACCAGAGCCAGTTCCTGGACGTGAAGGCGGTCAGCGAGGACTTCCGCCTGACCTCGCCCAACGAGGGCTTCCTGCGCTGGATCGTCGGCGGCTACCTCATCCATACCGACCGCTACATCTCCACCGGCAACATGGTGGACACCGGCAACGGCGTCTTCCCCGTCTATCGCAGCCCCAGCACCAACCCGCTGAACCCGCAGGCCACCTTCCTGGCCGACAGCCAGGACAACATGGCCTGGGCGCTGTACGGCGACCTGACGGCGGAACTGACCGACCAGTTGGAACTGGCGCTGTCGCTGCGCTACGACAGCGACAACCGGCGCAACACCACCCTGACCCCCACCGCCTTCCTGCCCAACATCCCGGGCTTCCCCCAGGGGGTCAGCGGCGAGGTACGCGAGCGCACCTTCGACCGGGCCCAGCCCAAGATCGTGCTGCGCTACAAGCCGGACACGACCACCACCCTGTATGCCGACTGGGGCCGCGGCTTCCGCAGTGGCGGCTTCAACCAGACGGGCGTGGGCGCGGTGGCCGCCGCCAACGGCATCCTGGGCGTATCCGACGTGTTCCAGGCGGAATGGGCCGACACCTACGAGCTGGGTTTCAAGAAGACCCTGTTCGACCGTAGGCTGGAGGTGGAGGGCGCCGGCTTCTACACCCGGTCGCACAATCCCTATTTCTTCGTCTTCCTGGCCGCCAACTCCACCCAGAACCTGGGCAACCTGGGCCTGGTGGAATACAAGGGCGCCGACGCCGGCCTGACCGCCCACCTGACGGACAGCCTGCAGGCCAGCATCGGCGCGGGCTACACCGACAGCAACATCACGGAAGCCACCGACCGCACCGTCATCGGCAACCAGGCACCCGGCGTTTCCAAGTACACCATCAACGCCGCCCTCCAGCACACCTGGGACTTCGGCAAAAGTTCGTCGCTGGTCTCACGCCTGGAATACCAGCGCATCGGCGACACCTACTGGGATCCGCAGAACTCCACGGTGCGCGATCCCGTCAACCTGGTGGACGTGCGCACCACCTACACCCGCGACGACTGGTCCGTGGCGCTGTGGGCCAAGAACGTCTTCGACAAGCGCTACAACGCCGAATATTCGGCCGGCGGCTTCGTCTTCAAGGCCCTGCCCCGCCGCTTCGGGGCGGAGGCGACCTTCTGGTTCTGAATCTCCTCCGCGCGGCACTTGATCGTGATCGATCAAGTGCCGCCCCTCAAACGCCGGGCGCCCGCACCCGCGGGCTTGGCTTCCTCGCTTTCCAGTCCGCTCCGCTCCCCGGCAAGCTCCGGCGGCTGCGGTCGCAGCCTACAGCGGCACGAGGGTGACCTCGTGCCGCTGGCATTACTCCCACCCCGGCCGTCGCCACCGCCGGCCAGGGTGTCTAGGGCCGCTTCCCAGTTACCCCAGGGGCGGCCCCTCTTTATTGCGCGGCCTGCTTGGCGGCCACGCCGGCCACGAAACGGCCCTGGGCACGGGCGATGGCCAGTTCGTTGGCGCTGGGCTGGCGCTCGCCCTTGGGGCCGGCGATGGTGCTGGCGCCATAGGGCGTGCCGCCCGTGACCTCATCCATCACCGTCAGGCCCGGTTCGGAATACGGCACGCCGCAGATCACCATGCCGTGATGCAGCAGCGTGGTGTGGATGGAGGTCAGGGTGGTTTCCTGGCCACCGTGCTGGCTGGCGGTGGAGGTGAAGGCCGCCCCCACCTTGCCGACCAGGGCGCCCTGGGCCCACAGCGGCCCCGTCTGGTCCAGGAAGTTGCGCATCTGCGCGGCCATGTTGCCGAAGCGGGTCGGCGCGCCGATGATGACCGCGTCGTACCCTCCCAGTTCCGACGGATCGGCCAGGGGTGCCTTCTGATCCAGCTTGGCGTGCGCCTTGGCCGCCACGTCCGGCGGCATCAGTTCCGGCACCCGCTTGACCGTCACCTCCGTGCCGGCCACCTCGCGGGCGCCGTCGGCGATGGCATACGCCAGCGTCTCCACATGGCCATAGGTGCTGTAATAGAGGACCAGGACCTGGGTCATGGCGATGTTCTCCATGGTGGGGGGAAAGAGTATGGGGTGGTCAGCGCGACAGCCAATCCGCCAATAGGGTGGTGGTGGCCTCGGGCGCCTCCAGCGTCACCATGTGGCCGCAGCGGGGGATGATGGCCAGGCGGCCCTGGGGAATGGCTTCGGCGATGGCGGATTGCTGCGCCGGCGGGCTCCACGGGTCATCCTCCCCACCCAGCACCAGGGTGGGACAGGTCAATGTGGGCAGCACGTCGCGCGCGTCGCGTCGGGTCAGCGCCGCGCGGATTTGCCCCTCATGGATGGCCGGCGTGGCGCGGCACCACATGGCCTCCAGCCGTCCCACCAGGTCCGCATCGCCACGACGGTCGGGATGCAGCACCGGCGGCAGCCAGCGGCGGGCCAGCGCCGTCATGCCCTGTTCCCAGGCGAAGCGGATCAGTTCTTCCCGCTGCGCCGCCTCGTTGGGCAGAACAGGATGCACGCCCGTGCTCAGCAGGGCCAACCGCTCCACCCGTTCCGGCGCCCTGCGCACGATCTCCAGCGCCACCCGGCCGCCCATGGAGTGGCCGGCCAGGGCGAAACGCGGCGGGGCCTGGGCCAGCACCCCGTCGGCCATGGCGTCGAAGCTGTCCCGGCCCCAGAAATCCGCCACCTGGATCACCCGGCGGGAGGACAACGCCGCGATCTGCGGTTCCCAGACGGTGCGGTCGCACAGCAGGCCGGGCAGCAGGATCAAGGGGGGCTGGGGGATGGGATCGGATGCCATGAATATCGCTCTCCCTGCGATCTGAAATTCGTTTATCGAATTCTTTTTCTAATATCGTATGGTAACAGCGCTCAGCGGGTCACGCAATCGCCGGCGACCCTTGCCGTCGCTTGACAAGGACGAGCGGCCGAGCCGACCCTCCCGCCGCCTGGTGACGTGATTTTAAGAGGCGGAGGATGCGCGGCATGGACGAGGACGCGGGCACGGAGGGCGAAGGTCGCCGCGAAGAGATGGCCGGCCTGGCCAAGGGCCTCAGCGTGCTGCTGGCCTTCAATCACGACCACCCCAGCCTGTCGCTCAGCGAGATCGCCACCATCACCGGGCTGGCGCCGGCCACCGCGCGCCGCTGCCTGCTGACCCTGCAATCCCTGGGCTATGTCGGTTCGGTCAAGCGCCGCTTCTTCCTGCGGCCCAAGGTGCTGGACCTGGGCGCCGCCTATCTGGAGGCCCTGGATATCGAGCGCCTGGCCTCCGTGCCGCTGACGGAACTGGCCAACGCCACGTCGGACAGCGCGTCCATCAGCGTGCTGGATGGGGAGGACATCATCTATGTCGCCCGCGCCTCCGTCCGCACCCTGGTGCGGCTGGAGGCGCATGTCGGCAGCCGCTTCCCCGCCTTCGCCACCGCCATGGGCCGTGTGCTGTTGGCGGCCCTGCCCGACCCCATGCTGCGCGCCTTCCTGGACAAGGCGGCCATCGCGCCCATCACCGAGAAAACGGTGGTGGATCGGGACCAGCTGTTCGAGCTGATCACCCAGGTGCGCAAGGACGGCTATTGCGCGGTTGAAGATGAGCTGGCCTACGGAGTCGTCTCCCTGGCCGTACCCCTGAAGGACCAGGGCGGGCGCACCATCGCCACCCTGAACTCCGCCAGCCATTCCAAGCGCTACGCCAAGGATCAGCTGGTGGCCGAGCGGCTGGACCATCTGCGCGGGGTGGCCGACCAGATTTCCCGCGAACTGCGCCGCCTGCCGTCCGGCAACGGCCTGCTGCCGGTGGCGGACACCGTCGCCCTGGGCCGCTGATGGGGGCCGTTGACGAGGGCCACTGATTAGGGGCCGCTGATCAATCCGGCCAGGCGTCCGGATTATCGGCCAGGGCGGCGCGGATATCGGCGCTGTGCTGGCCCAGCAGGGGGGCCGCCACCACCGCGTCGTCGCGGGCGCCGCCATAGGCGAAGGGTGAGCGTACCAGGCGGTCCGCGCCCCCCTTGGCCCCCTCGATCCTTTTGGCCACGGGCACCAGCATCTTCAGATGCTCCACCTGCGGGTCGGCCGCGGTGTCGGCGATGGAATTGACGGGGGCGAAGGGCAGGTCGGTATCGCTGAGCAGCGCCACCCACTCCGCCCGGGGCCGGGTCGCGAAGATGGCGTTCAGCGCCGCCACCAGCTGCGGATAATGATCGATGCGCGCCAGGCGGGTGGCGAAGCGCGGGTCCTGGGTCAGGGCCTGGCCGCCGATGCCGGCCACCAGCGCGTCCCAGAACTTCTCCAGGGACGACATGTGCACGGCCACGTGCTTGCCGTCGCCGCAGGTCAGGATCATGGCCTGGGCCAGGCGGGGCCGGTCCATGCCGGTCGGCACCTCACCCAGGGCGAAATAGCCGGCGAAGGGCTCGATGGCGAAGTGCATCATCGCCTCCAGCATCGAGATTTCCAGCAGGCGGCCCGTGCCCGTCCGCCCCCGTTCCACCAAAGCGCCCAGGATGCCCAGGGCGGCGTATAGGCCGGTGATGGCGTCCGCCAGGGCGGGGCCCAGCAGGCGGGGATTGGCGGGGTCGATGGCGACGCTGAGGAAGCCGCTCAGCGCCTGGGTCACGCTGTCGTAGCTGGGCCGGCGGCTGTAGGGCCCGTCCGGGCCGAAGCCGCTGATGGAGCAATAGACCAGCTTGGGGTTCACCGCCGACAGGTCATCCCAACCGGCGCCGATGCGGCCGGCGACGCCGGGGCGGAAGTTTTGGATGTAGACGTCGGCGCTGCCGACCAGGCCGTGGAACAGGGTGCGGTCCTCCGCCTTCTTCAGGTCCAGGCACAGGCTGCGCTTGGCATGGTTGTAGGCCTGGAAGTGGGCGCTGTAATGCCCGTCCTTGAAGGTGCGGTAGGGGTCGCCGCCCTCGGGCGATTCGATCTTGATGACGTCCGCCCCCAGATCCGCCAGCAGCATGGCGGCACAGGGACCCGTGATGAACGTTCCCTGTTCCACCACCCGTATGCCTTTCAGCACCTCAACCATCAGCCTGCAACCTTTCGACTGTCGTTCCCATCCACTCAATTCTCATCGGCGACGAAGCCGTCCGGCGCCGGCCCGTCGTACCGGATGGCGCCGCTGGCGGCGTGCGACATACGGAAGCCGATGGGGTGCCGCTGTTCCTCCAGCAAATGGGCCACCAGGCTGGCAGTGCGCGCCAGCAGGGGCACGCCCTTGACCGCCAGCAGCGGGAAGCCCGCGTCCAGCAGCACGGCCGGAATGGCGGCCGACACGTTCATCTTCAGGGGCTTGCCCACCAGGTCGGGCAGCAGCCGTTCCGCCCGGCGCGCCACCTCCATGTGCGCACCCACCAGCGACACCCCCTCCGCCAGGGCGAACAGGCGCAGGGCGCGGGGGTCGCCGTCCTTGTGCAGGGGATGGCCATAGCCCGGGATGGCCCGCTTCTCCGCGCGATAGGCGCGCACGGTGGCGGCGACGGCGGCATCCAGGTCGCCGCCGTTGTCGCCGGCCGCGTCCAGCACCTGGCTCTGGAAGCGACCCGCCGCCTCGGCGCTGCCCAGGATGACGGAGCCGCAGCCCAGCAGGCCGGCGGCGACCGCCCCCTGCAAGGCCTCCGGCGCGGCCGCCAGCGTCATGCGCGCCGCCTGCACGCTGGGCACCAGGCCATGCTCGGCGATGGCGACCAGGGTGGCGTCCAGCACCCGCCGCTGCTCCGGGCTGGGCAGCGCGCCGCAGACCAGCAGCCACACATGGTCCGTGAAGCTGATCGCGCCCATCAGATCCTGGACCAAGTCATGGCCCCGGACGATGATGGTCTCGGCGTTGGAGCCGGAAATGGCCGTGGTCGGCGTCGTGTCAGGTCCGATCTTCATCAATGACTTTCCTTTGGGGGCGGCGACGGCCGTCCCCCTGGCGGCGGTTGGGGCGCCGCCGGTTATTGCGGGCGGTACAGGTTGTTGGAACGGTGGTCGCCGCCCAGCCAGCGGGCGAGATCGGCATGCGCGTTGCGCTTGCGCTCCTCATCCGTGTCCTCGATGCCGGGCGCGTCCACCGTCAGCTCCACGATCAGGCCGTTGGGGTCGCGCACGTACAGCGACTGGCAATAGCCGTGGTCCAGGAAATAGCAGTCGTCCGACGGCTCGGGCACGCCGGCGGCGCGGAAGCGCCCGTGAACGGCGGTTTGCGTGGCGGCATCCACCTTGAGCGCGATGTGATGGAAGGGCGAGGGCGGCATGGCCGGGCCGAAGAGGGCCTGGTCCTCGGGGCTGGCGAACTGGAAGAAGGCCAGGGCGCCGCCGTCCCCAAGCGCGAAGAAGCAATGGCAATAGACCCGGTCCGCACCGAACAGGTGGTCGGTTTCGCAATATGTGGCCACCAGCGGCATGCCCACCAGATCCTCATAAAAGCGGCGCGTCGCCTCCATATCCGCCGTGACATAGGCGTTGTGGTGCAGCCGCAGCGGCAACCCGGCCCCCGCCGTTCCAGCCTGAACAGTCATGCCCGCCCTCCCTGTTTTATTTTCGTATACCGAATATATATTCGATCTTCGTATATTAGGCAAGCGGCCCGGGTCCGTCAAGGCGCCCCTGCCCTTTGTGCGTCGCCCTTCCCACCCCACCTCCGCCCTACCCCCACCTCGGTTCCACCCACTTCGGCCTTCTGCCAAACGCAAGCTTCATCCGGCGGCCAAGCTCTGGCACTCTGTGCCCCTATTCACCCCGCGTCCTTCCGCTGCCCGGACAGAAGACCGCCCATGGCCGACTTCCGTATCAAGACCGCCCATATCGGACGCACGCGCTCGGCCCCCCGCCGCCCGCCCGTCCAGGGCGGCTACGCCTCGGCCCTGCGCCGGGTGCCCAAGGCCATGCGGCGCCACGCGGCGGCCTTCGCCTCGTTCCTGAAGCTGGCGCACGACATCACCGGTGACGCCAACCTGGAGCCGGAGGCCAAGATCGCCCAGCTGGACGCGCTGGAACGGGCGCTGGTCAGCGGCGGCGGCGTGCCCTCATGGCTCAGCCCGGCCCTGGAACTGAAGGCCAGCCTGGCCATCACCGGCGGGTCCTCCCTCCACGCCCGGCAGCTGCTGCAGGCCTTCCGCCGCGATGCGGAGGGGCACAGGGCGCGAACCTGGGGTGATGTGCTGATGGCCTGCCGGCTGGCGGCCAATCCGGTGGGGCACCACATCCTCGAGCTCTACGGCGAAAGCGCCGACGCGCTGGCCGCCACGGACGCGCTGTGCACCGCCATCCGCCTGCTGCGGGTGGTGCAGGAATGCCGGGACGATTGGGTGCGGCTGGGCCGCTGCTATTTCCCCCTGGATTGGTTCGACGCCGTGGGCGCCAGCCCGGAACATCTGGTGGAGCACCGGGCGACCCCGGCGGTGCGCGTCGTGCTGGACCGCATGCTGGACCGCATCGACCGCCAGCTGGACCATGCCCGCGCCCTACCGGGCGCGTTGCGCGATCCCGGCCTGCGCATGGAAACGGCCGTGCTGCTGCACGCCGCCCGGCTGATGGCGGGACGCCTGCGCCGCCGCGACCCCTTGGCCCAGGGCATCAGCCTGGGTCCGCTCGCCCGCGGCTGGGTGATGGTGCGGGCCCGGCTGGCGCTTGCCCGCAGCATGGCGGGGATGGCGCCCGCCCCGCCCTCCGGCCCGCCCGTCGACCCAGGCGCGGAGGGTGATAAGGATACCCCGGGCCCGGAACGGCATCCGCAACAATAAGGTTAATCTTTCCGCCCCCAAACCGGTTCTATTCGCTTCCCGGGATGGGAATGTTCGTGTTACCCCCTTGCTCCGGGTGCGGAAACCAGGGCGCGGGCGGCTGCCCTGATGTGATCGCGCCCACATGCCCGGGCGTCGCCGCCGGGGCATGATTTCGCCCGAAGAATAACGGTCCCGGTGGACCGGCGGCCCCCGCACGACGGCCGCGTCGGTCCACTCCCGAATAACCCCGTAGAAGACGAGGAAAACCATGGCTTTCGAACTTGCCCCTCTGCCCTACGCCAAGGACGCCCTGCAGCCCTACATGTCGTCCGAGACGCTGGATTTCCACCACGGTAAGCACCACAACGCCTACGTGACCAAGCTGAACGAGCTGATCGCCGGTACCGCGTTCGAAGGCCAGAGCCTGGAGGACATCGTCAAGGCGACCGCCGGCAAGGCCGAGTCCCAGGCCATCTTCAACAACGCCGGCCAGCACTGGAACCACACCTTCTTCTGGAACAGCCTGACCCCGAAGGCCTCGGCCATCCCGGGTGAGCTGGAGAAGCGCATCGTCTCCGACTTCGGAAGCGTCGAGGCCTTCAAGAAGGCCTTCGTGGACGCCGGCATCGGCCAGTTCGGCAGCGGCTGGGCCTGGCTGGTGGAAGACACCACGGAAGGGAAGCTGAAGATCACGAAGTCGGCCAACGCCGACACGCCGCTGGCCCATGGCCTGAAGCCGCTGATCACCGCCGACGTGTGGGAACACGCCTACTACATCGACTATCGCAACCGTCGTCCCGACTTCCTGAAGGCCTTCGTCGACACGCTGGCCAACTGGGAATTCGCCGCCCAGAACCTGGGCTGATGGCCGTGGGCCAATAGGCCCACGGGCGTAAGTCCAAACGCGAACCCCGGCCTTCTTGCGAGGGCCGGGGTTTTTGTTTACCGAAATTCGGGGACACTTAAGCCGGCAGCAAGGCCGCGGCGACGCGGCGGCCCTCCGCCAGCAGCACATTATAGGTGCGGCAGGCGGCCCCGGTGTCCATGGCGTCGATGCCGCCCAGGCCGCGTTCCTTGACCGCGCGGCGCAGGGTGGAGGTGAACAGCTGCATGGTGGGGCCGGTACCCAGCAGCACGATCTCCAGCGGCGGCTGTTCCGCGATCAGGGCCCCGAAGTCGTCCGGCCGCAGGCCGGCGAACCCGTCGACGGTCCAGGGGATGGTGCGGTCGGGGAAGACGATGATGGGCGTCTCATAGACCACGTTGCTGACGCGGAAGCGGCCGGGGCCGTAGGCGTCGATGACTTGGCGGTCGGCCGGGATCAGGGGGGTGATGTCCATGGGCTTCCAGCCCTCCCACAATGAAAAAGGCCTGACACTCGCCCCTTGGGGGATGCGCGTGCCGGGCCTTTTACCTGGCGTGCGGCGGCGGCGGTTTCAAACCCGCCCCGCCATGGCTCACTTGGAGTCGGTCTCGGTCTTGGCCGGCTCGGTCTTGGCCAGCACGGTGGTAATGGTGCTGCGCAGGACACGGAACTTCACGCCTTCACCGGCATCGATGGTGACCTCGTCGTTGTCGCCGACCTTGACCACGGTGCCGATGATGCCGCCACCGGTGACGACCTTGTCGCCGCGGCGCAGCGACTCCAGCATATTCTTGTGTTCCTTCATCTTCTTCTGCTGCGGGCGCATCAGGAAGAAGTACATGACCAGGAACACCGCCACGAAGGGCAGGATCTGCATCAGCGAGCCGGCATCGACGGGGCCGGCGCCGCCGGTGGTCTGGGCCTGGGCGGTGGACACGAACATGGGACGGTTGCTCCAGCGTGCGGGAATAACAAAAGCCAACGGGGCGGGCATGCCCACGTTTGGGCGCGACTATACCGACCGCCGGCCATGTTGCAACCCAATCTCAGCCCCCCCATCGGCGCGGGTTGCCGCCCGGCGGCCATCCCCGTACCGTTCCCCGGTTGAATAGGCAGGCCGCCGCCCAACCCGGCCGCCACAGGCGGGAACACGGGGTATGGGCGCGATAAGAAATGGACAGAAGGAAACAAGCCCCGTGACCACCCCCGTGAGCGCCCCTGGGACGGCCGAGTCCGCCTTGCTGCCGCTGCTGACCCGCATCGCCGACGCGCTGGACCGGCTGGCGCCGCCCCCGCCCGCCCCCATCGACTTCCACGCCGCCGACGCCTTCGTCTGGCATGCGGAGGGGGATCGCCTGTCGCCCGTGCCCGAGGTTTCCAAGGTGGACATCGGTCTGCTGCAGGGGGTGCAGCGTCAACGCGACACCCTGCTGGAAAACACCCGCCGCTTCGCCCAGGGCCTGCCGGCCAACAACGCCCTGCTGTGGGGTGCCCGTGGCATGGGCAAAAGCTCGCTGGTGAAGTCGGTGCACGCGGCGGTGAACGAGATGGCGGGCGCACCGGCCGGCCACGGCCCCCTGGCGCTGGTGGAAATCCACCGCGAGGACATTCCCTCCCTGCCCCGCCTGCTGGCCGCCGTGCGCGACAGCGGCCGCCGCTTCGTCCTGTTCTGCGACGACCTGTCCTTCACCAACGACGACGCCCATTACAAGTCACTGAAGGCGGTGCTGGAAGGCGGGGTGGAGGGCCGGCCGGCCAACGTGGTGTTCTACGCCACATCCAACCGCCGCCACCTGATGCCCCGGGACATGATCGACAATGAGCGGTCGACGGCCATCAATCCCTCCGAAGCGGTGGAGGAGAAGGTCAGCCTGTCGGACCGCTTCGGCCTGTGGCTGGGCTTCCACAACTGCGACCAGGACACCTACTTCGCCATGGTCGACGGCTATGCCGCAGCATTGGGCCTGACACTACCGGCCGAGGAATTGCACGCCCGCGCCGTGGAATGGGCGGTGACACGCGGCAACCGGTCCGGCCGTGTCGCCTGGCAGTTCATCCAAGATATCGCCGGGCAGGACCTGAAGCCTGGCGCCTGAGCCGTTGAACCGCCGTTAACGGCCCATTCAACTTCTCCCAGCGAAGCGTTTGAAACGGATCGGGAGTCGCCATCAAGGCGACTTCCCATCCTGGACATGTAACGGGTTACAGCTTCCGATTCTCTCGGGTTTTCGCCTTGATGGGGCGCGTAACTGGACCTTCCATTACTCTATCCCCCCAAGTTTTCCCCCATTTCTGCAATTCCAAGGGGGAAACCACTTCTTTTCAATACAAACAAGATAAATTCGGTTATAGTCCGTTCAACAAAACCTGCAACAAGTGACAAACAACGCCAGGGCTGGACATGACACAACCGATATCCGATTCCAATGACGACCTGCAGATCATCGCCCTGACCGGAAAGATCGTCACGAGCTATGTTGCCGGTAACACGCTGGCCCCGGCCGCCCTGCCTGATCTGATCAAGCAGGTGCACGACACCCTGCGTCGTCTGGTCACGCCCGAGGAAGTGGTCGCCACCCCGGCGGAGCCTCTGACCCCGGCCGTTCCGATCCGCAAGTCGGTCACCCCCGACTACATCGTGTGCCTGGAAGACGGCCGCAAGCTGAAGATGCTGAAGCGCCACCTGCGCACCGCCTACGGCCTGTCGCCGGAGGAATACCGCGTGAAGTGGGGCCTGCCGTCCGACTACCCCATGGTCGCCCCCAACTATGCCGAGCAGCGCTCAGGCCTGGCCAAGGCCATCGGGCTGGGCCAGCGCTCCCGTACCGAGGGCAAGCCCAGCGGCAAGCGCCGCCGCAGCAGCGCCGCCGCCGAGTAAGGCGCGACGCTCAGTGTCAGCAATTGAGAGGGCGGGCCGTGGTGCCCGCCTTTTTCATTTGGGCGCCTTCACACCCCAACCTTGACCGTGAAGCACCTTTTCATGACCCCCAACCGGGTGACGGACCGCCCGCGGCGGCCGGCGACGGGCCAGGCGGTACGCTTGGCCCCAAGGGTGCCCCCTGTAGCGGCCCCGGCGGGGGCAAGGGGCGCAGCTGAAACCGCTCCCCCTCCGGCACGGCGATGCGGGACAGGTCGTAGCCGGCCAGGCGCGACCGGTCCAACCGGTCCACCGTCATGACGTTCCAGACGCCATGGGGCCGTCCCTCCAGCGCGCGCACGGCCAAATCCACCGCGATGCGCGCCTGCACGATGGGGGAGTCGGACACCGCCAGCTCGATGGTGCCGTCGCGGACCAGATCGGTGATGCCGTCGGTGATGTAGGTCGCCACCAGGTGGGTGCCGCCGTCATGGCGGGAACGCAGGTAGTTCGCCGCCGCCTGGATGGCCACGGCGTTGCCGAAGACCACGTCGACATCCGGCGCCCGGTCGAACAGGGCGCGCACCAGATCCATCTGCGTCGTCATCCCCGTGGCGCCATAGCCGCCGTGGATGACCTCCACGCCCGCGCGCCGCAAGACGGCCAGGGCGGACGCCTCCATGGCATCCGCCCATTCAGCCCCCTTGGGCCCCGGCAGCCATCCCACCTTCAGCGGGCGGCCGGCCGCCCTCTCCCACTCCGCGCGGTGTTCCAGGATGTAATCGGCGCCGAAGCGGGCGTTCTCGCGGAAATTCCCCAGGATGTGCGCGGTGACGTAGGGGGACGCCATGCCGTTGATAAGGTCGATCAACGGCCGGCCGCCGTCGGCGATGGCGGCGACCTGCGCGTCCAGCCCATCGCTGGTGATGGCGGCCACGATGTAGGCGTCGGGCCTCAACGCGCGGCAGGCATCCAGCTGCGCCTTCTGCACATCCAGCTTGTCATAGCCGCCGGCCTGGTAAACGCCCATGACCACGCCCAGCCGTTCGGCCTCGCGCACCAGCCCCCATGACACGCCCCACCAGAACTTGTCCTGCGCGCCAGGCAGCAGGGCGCAAACCCGCCAGGGATGCGCCGCCCGCGCCAGGGGAACATAGGGGGCCACCCGCCCATCACGCGATACCGACACCGGCGGAAAAATGGCCTGAGACACGTTTGATGGCGACACGTTGGCCGGCGCCGATGGCGTATGGCCAACCTCCGTTCCCGGCGGCACACCCGCCTGCGCCATTCCCAATCCGAAAACCATGCCCGCCATGGCGAGAAGGCCCCCCAGCCCCCGCTGCCGATGCCGGCCTCGCCCCAAAGCCATGCGTGCCCCCGCGTTGCCTTCCCCGATGCTGACACCCCAGGCGCGGGGATGAAAGGCCTGACGACGCCGGCGAGCCCGCCATCGGTCATCGCAGGCACTGCAGGGTCTGGGCGGCACCGGTCGTACCAGGGGCGAGACGGGATGTTTCCCCTGGCGCCGGACGGCCCCCTGAAGCCCCCGGCGCGGAAACACCGGGACGCCGATCCGGGAATCGGCCTGTTCGAGGACATCCGCATGACCCTGCAAGCGGCCATCGCCACCAATCGATTCGGCCTGGGCGCCCGCCCCGGCGACATCGCGGCGGCCCAATCCGATCCCCGTGGCTGGCTGGATGCGCAGCTGGCGCGGGACCCGGGCTTGCCGCCCGACCTGCGTGGGGTGGAGGACAGTGCCACCCGGTTGGCGGCGACCTACGCCGCCCGCAAGGAAAAGGACGAGGAGGCGCGCAAACCCCTGCGCGAGGCGTTGCGCGCCGCCTATCGCGACGACGCCGCGCGGCGGACCCGAGCGGCCATCGCCACCGACACGCCCCTGCGCGAACGGCTGGTGCACTTCTGGTCCAACCATTTCACCGTCTCCATCAGCCGGCCCATCGTCGCCGCCGCCGTGGTTCCCTATGAGAACGAGGCCATCCGCCCGCACGTCACCGGCCGGTTCGCCGATATGTTGCTGGCCGTGACCCGCCACCCGGTCATGCTCGCCTATCTGGACAATGCCGTATCCGCCGGGCCGGAAAGCATGGCGGGCATTCGGCGCCAGCGCGGCCTGAACGAAAACCTGGGCCGCGAATTGCTGGAGCTGCACACCCTGGGCGTTGACGGGGGCTACAGCCAGGCCGACGTGCGCGAGCTGGCCCGCATCCTGACGGGCTGGAGCGTCGCGGCGGAGCGGGACCGCGATACCGGCACTTTCCTGTTCCGCCCCAACCTGCACGAACCGGGCGACAAAATCCTGCTTGGCCAACGCTACAGCGAGGATGGCATGGGCGAGGGCCTGCTGGCCCTGCAACGGCTGGCCCGCCACCCCGCCACGGCCCGCCATGTCGCCATCAAGCTGGCCCGGCATTTCATCGCCGACGATCCGCCGCCGGCCGTCGTGGCGGCGCTGGAGAAATGCTACCACGACAGCGACGGCCATCTGGGTGAAGTCACCCGCACCCTGCTACGCCAGGATGCCGCCTGGGCGCCCGAGGCCCGCAAGGTGAAGACACCGACCGAATTGGTGGTCTCCACCGGGCGCGCCCTGGGCGCGGATATCCACCCGGCGGTGGACGAGGGCGACACCGACGTGAAGGCGCCGCGCGCCGAGCCCGCCCTGCGCTCCCTGGCCTTGCTGGGACAGATGCCCTTCGCCGCCCCCTCGCCCGCCGGCTGGCCGGACCAGGCCGCCGACTGGGTGGGACCGGAGGCCATGGTGCAGCGTGTCGACTGGGCCCTGACCGTGGGGGAAAAGCTGGGCGACCGCATCGACCCCCGCCAGATCGCGGAGCAGGCGCTGGGCCCGTTCGCGGGTGACGCCACCCGCCAGGCCGTGGCCCGCGCGCCCAGCGCCGCCGAAGGCCTGGCCCTGCTGATCTCCGCCCCCGAATTCCAGCGGCGCTGAAGGAGTGCCCGTCATGACCGCCTTTCTTCCCCTGAACCGCCGCCACCTGCTGGCCGGCCTGGGTGGCGCCGCGGCGTTGTCGCTGCTGCCGCAGGTGAGCTTCGCCCGCACGGTGGGCGAGCAGCGCTTCGTCCTGATCGTGCTGCGCGGCGGCATGGACGGCCTGGCGGCCGTCGCCCCCTATGCCGACCGCGACTATGCGACCCTGCGCGGCCGTCTGGCCCTGCCGGATCCCAACACCCAGGGCGGCGTGCTGGATTTGGACGGTTTCTTTGGCCTGAACCCAGCCCTGGCCGACATCCACCCCTGGTACAAGGAAGGCCAGCTGCTGGTGGCCCATGCCGTCGCCACCCCCTACCGCGACCGCAGCCATTTCGACGCCCAGGATTTGCTGGAGAACGGAACGGTGACGCCGCACGGCGTGGCCAGCGGCTGGCTGAACCGCGCCCTTGCGCAGCTGGGTGGCGACACCGGCGGGCGGCGCCTGGGCCTGGCCGTTGGCCAGGGCGTGCCCCTGGTGCTGCGCGGGGCCGCCCCGATCGCCTCGTGGTCGCCATCGCCCTTGAAGGAGGCGGACGGGGATTTCCTGGACCGGGTGGCGGCGCTGTACGCCAACGATCCGCTGCTGGCGAACGCCCTGAAGGCCGGCCTGGACTCGGCCAGCATGGCCGACCATGCCCTGAACACCGACGCCGATGGCGCCATGGACGGCGCCATGATGGACGGCGCCACCAAGCCCAAGGCCGCGCGCCTGGACCCGGCGGAGCTGGGCACCGCAACGGGCCGCCTGCTGGCCGACGCGAACGGCCCGCGCGTCGCCGTCATGGACCTGCAGGGCTGGGACACCCATGCGCAGCAGGGCACGACCGCTGGCCGGCTGACTGGGGCGCTGGGCAACCTGACCAAGGTGCTGGTGGCCTTGCGCGCCAGCCTGGGCCCCGCCTGGCGGCAGACGGTGGTGGCGGTGGTGACGGAGTTCGGGCGGACCGCCCGGCCCAACGGCACCGGCGGCACCGACCACGGCACGGCCACGGCCGCCTTCCTGGCGGGGGGCGCCGTGCAGGGCGGGCGCGTGCTGGCCGACTGGCCCGGCCTGGCCGACGGTCGCCTGTACCAGGGCCGCGACCTGGCACCCACACAGGATCTGCGCGCCGTGATGAAGGGCATCCTGCGCGACCATCTTGGCCTGGGCGCCGGCGCCCTGGACAAGGCCGTCTTTCCCGGCGGCGCCACCCCCGCCGCCACGCGCGACCTGATCCGGACCTAGCCCTGACCCCGTTCGACGCGCTATCTGTAACAGGAACGCGGCGAAGGGAGGCGGCAGGCATGAGCGGTGAGGCACGGGCCTGGGTCAGATTGCCGTCTCGGCGCCATCTGAACCTGCTGGCGCCCACGCCCCTGGACTGGGACGACGAGGACCTGGCCATGGGCCTGGCCCGCACCTACCGCTGGGGCGGGCATTCCCGATGGCCTCTGCCCCTGTCGGTGGCGCAGCATTCCCTGACCGTGCTGGCCCTGTCGCGCGCCCAGGCCGAAAGGCCGCTGAGCCCGGCGGCGGAATTGCGGGAACTGCTGCACGACGCCGATGAGGGCCTGCTGGGCTTCGATGCCATTTCGCCGCTGAAGCCCTTCCTGGGACCGGAATACAAGGCGCTGGCCGCGCGGCTGGAGGGGGCGATCACCCTGCGGTACCAGATCCCGGCCTGGAACCTGACCACCAAGAAAAACCACAAGCGGGCCGATCGCGTCGCCGCCGCCAGCGAGGCGCTGCACGTGGTCGGCTGGTCGCGGGACGAAATCCGCCGCACCCTGAAAATCCCCTATCAGCCCCTGGACGACGATCCGCTGCACCAGGAATACGGCGGCATCCCTTGGGAGCCCTGGCCGGCCGACGTGGCGGCGGAACGTTTCCTGGCCACGCTGCGCGTTCTGCTGCGCAAGCGGGACGGCCAGGCATGAACACGCCCCTGCTGGGCCGGGCGCAGGCCGCCCTGGCCGCTGGCCGCATGGCGGACGCGGCCACCCTGTACCGGGAGGTGGTGGCCCGCTGGCCACGGGATGGCGCCGGCTGGCTGGCCTTGAGCATGGCCACGGCCACCCTGGGCCAAGCGGATGACGCGCTGGCCGCCGCCGAGCGGGCGGCGGCCCTGCTGCCGACGCACGGCCCCGCCTGGGCCAACGTGGCGGAGCGGCGGCGCCAGGCGGGCCGTATGAAGGAAGCTGGCGCCGCCTACGCCCATCTGGCCGCCCTGCCCGGCCTGCCGGCCGACCTCGCCGCCGATGCGGAGAACGGGCTGGCCCTGGTGGCCAGCCACAGTGGCCAGCCCCTGGTGGCGGAGGCCCACTGGCGTCGCGCCATCGCCCTGGACCCCACCTTCGCCGGCGCCTACGCCAACCTGGGCAAGATGCTGTTCGACAGCCAAGCCATGCATGCGGCACGTGCGGCCCTGCGCCAGGCGGTCACCCTTGATCCCGCCAACGGCGGCGCCCGCATGAACCTGGCGCTGGCCCACAAGGCGCTGGAGCAGCAGGCGGTGGCGGTGGAGGAATTACGCCGCCTGCTGGCCCAGCCTGGGACAAGCGAACAGCTGGCCCACGATGCCCGCTATAACCTGGCCCGGCTGCTGCTGCTGCAAGGGCCGGGCGCGGAGGCCTGGGCCCTGCATGAAAGCCGGTGGAAGGTCAGTCACTTCCCCTCCGTTCGCCGTTCCTTCCCCGTGCCGGTGTGGCAAGGCGACAGCCTGATGGGCCGCCGGCTGCTGCTCTGGGGTGAGCAAGGCCTGGGCGATGAAATCCTGTTCGCCAGCCAGATGCCCGACCTGGCCGCCGGCCTGACCGACGCCGTACGCGCCGCCGGGACCGACATCCTGCTGGAATGCGACGAGCGGCTGGTGCCGCTGTTCACCCGGTCGTTCGCCCCCGTCACGGTGGTGGGCCGCCCGGCGACGGTGGCCCGCAGCGGTTCCCGCGACACCTCGGCCGATCCGCGCACCGCCACGGCCACGACGCAACTGCCCACCGGCAGCCTGGCGCGCTATTGCCGTCCCACCTTGGCCAGCTTCCGGGGCGCCCGTCCCTTCCTGAAGCCCGATCCCGACCACGCCGCCCTGTGGGCGCGGCGGGTGGCGGCGCTGGGGCCGGGACTGAAGGTGGGGCTATGCTGGACCAGCGGCCTGCTGACGGCGGAGCGCGCCATCAGCTACACCACCCTGGCCGATTGGCTGCCCCTGGCCCAAGTGCCCGGCATCCGCCTGGTCAGTCTGCAGTACAACCGCGACATCGCCACCGCCGAGATACCCCAGGCGCGGACCCGGGGCCTGGACATCGCCGACTGGCCGGACCTGGACCAGCGCGATGACCTGGAGGGCGCCGCCGCCCTTATCTCCACGCTTGACCTGGTGCTCACCGCTCCCACCTCGGTGGGGGAGATCGCCGCCGGCCTGGGCGTCCCCACCTGGCGTATTTCCACGCCCAGCCAGGATTGGAGCGGGCTCGGCACCAAGGTCCGCCCCTGGTACCCCGCCATGCGCATCTTCCCCGCGCCCAGGGAGGAGGAGACCCTGGCCGACGTCATTCAGCGCATGGTCCACGCGCTGATGGCCCTGGCATCGCCACCGGCCCCGGCCCCAACCTTGGCCGACGCGCTGGCCCTGCACCAGGCCGGCAGACTGGACGAGGCGGAGGCCGCCTACCGCCGCCTGCTGGCGGACGGGCCGGCGGACGCCCAGGCGCGGGGCGACACCCTGCACCTGCTGGGCCTGCTGTTGCATCAGGCTGGCCGGCCGGCGGAGGCCGAACCGCCGCTGCGCCAGGCGTTGACGGCGGAGCCTGGCTTCTTCGAGGCGTGGAACAGCCTGGGGGCGGTGCTGCTGGCCCTGGGGCGGCGCGCGGAAGCGGCGGATGCCTGGCGCACCGCCCTGCGCCTCAATCCCGGCTATGACAAGGCGGCCGCCAATTTGGCCCGCCTGGGCCCTTCCCCGTAAGTCGGACGCCGCATCGCCTGGTGCGGAGAAGCCGACACCTCAGCCCAGCCAGGACCGGACCAGCGCGAATGTTCCGGCATCGGCGATCACCCAGCCGCCGACGGCGATCAACACCCAGGGCAGCAAGCGGCCGCCCCAGCGCCGCACGGGCGGCCCCGCTGCCGGGTGCGTGGCAAGCCAATGGGCCAAGGCCACCCAGGCGCCCGTCAGAACGGCGAACACGGCCACGGTCACGACAATCTGGCTGGCGTCCTGCGCGGCGAACAGCGGCACGTAGACACCGATATTGTCCCCGCCCCCGGCCACCGTGACGGCGGCGACGGCCAAAGCGCCACCCCGGGCGGGGGGCATGTCGTCATCCCCCTCACCGCCGCCCGGCCACAACAGGCGTACCCCCAGCAGGATGGGCGCCAGCCCCAGGAATCCCAGCCAGGTCGGGTTCACCACCAGGGCGGCCAGGGCCCCGGTCAATCCGGCGGCCACCAGGACGGCGATGCCCAGGAACTGTCCCGCCGCGATGTCGCGGGCACGCCATCGCCCCCCGGCGAACAACGCCACCAGGATGAAAAGGTCGTCGATGTTGGTGGCGGCGAAGACGGCCACGGCGGCGGCAGCGCAAAGAAAAAGGGTGTCCATCGCGGGCGATGACGCCTGGATGGACACCCCTTGTCAATACACGCTGTAAGCACGTCACCAGCTGAGGCTGAACCGCATCATCCGGCTGTAGCGGTCACCCGCCTTCAGCATGGTGTCGGGGAAGGACGGCTGGTTGGGCGCATCGGGGAAGGCCTGGGGCTCCAGGCAAACACCCGTGCCCAGGTCCGGGTATTGGGACGCCAGCCCTTGGCCGCCGTAGAACTGCACCGACGGTTGGTCGGTGTGCAGGCGCAGGCTGACGCCGCTGTCGGGCGAGGACAGCGTGGCGGCCCAGTCCGCCGCCTCGTCCCAGGTGTCTTCCCGGTCCAGGACGAAGCAATGGTCGTAGCCGCCGGCCTGGAAGATCTGGGGATGGTTGTGGCGCGGCGTCGCCAGGCGCGGCCGGCGGAAGTCGAAGGCCGTGCCGGCCACCGGCTCCAACGCGCCGGTGGGAATCAGGCCGGGGCCCACGGGCAGGAAATGCTGGGACCGCAGGCGCAGCATCTGCCGGTCCGCCGCCACCTGCGGGTCGCCCGCCAGGTTGAAATAGGGATGCCAGGTCAGGCTGACCGGTGTGTCAGCGTCACCGATGGCGGTGAAGCGCAGGGTCAGGTCACCGCCGCTGATGGTGATTTCCGCCGTCACCTCCAGGGTACCGGGGAAGCCGTTCTCCCCATCGGGGGAGGTCAGGCCCAGCACCAGCCGGGAGTCCGGGCCGCCCTGGAAGTCCTGCAGACGCCAGACCTTACGGCCATAGGCGCCGGGGCCGCCGTGCAACTGGTTGACGCCCTCGTTGGGCACCAGCTCCACCGTCCGGCCTTCATAGGTGTAGCGGGCGTTGGCGATGCGGTTGCCGTAGCGGCCCACCAGACAACCCAGGTAGGCCGGATCGTTCTCGTAGGCGGCCACGTCCGGCAGACCCAGGACGAGGTTGCGCCGGCCCTTGGGGCCGGGCACCGACAGCTGCCGCAGGATGCCGCCGAAGGTCAGCACCTCCGCCTGGAGGCCGTCCGCCGGCCCGAGCGTCACCGCCCGGACCGGCGCACCGTCCTTGGTCGTCCCGAAGGATCGGATCATGACCGCGCGGCCTTCACCTGTTGTACGGCGGCATGCAGCGGCTTGTGGGTCCACAGCTCCTGAATGGCTTCCAGGCTGCGGCCCTTGGTTTCCGGTACGAAGCGCCACACGAACAGGGCGGACAGCAGGCTGAACACGCCATAGATCCAGTAGGCAAAGCCGTGATGGAAATGGGCGTTCAGCACCGAATTGCCGTCCATGACATTAAAGGACCAGGTGACCACCAGGTTGGCGATCCACTGCGCCGCGACCGCGATGCCCAGAGCCTTGCCCTTGATGGCGTTCGGGAACATCTCTGCCAGCAGGATCCAGACTACCGGGCCCCACGAGAAGGCGAAACCGGCGATATAGACCAGCATCGCGGCCAGCGCCGCGAGACCCGCCTGGCCTGTGGCGAAGATCGTGCCCAGCGCCAGCATGGAAACGGTCATGACCAAGCCGCCCGCGATCAGCAACGGCTTCCGTCCCAGGCGATCCACCGAGACGGTGGCGACCAGGGTGAAGGCGACATTGGCGATGCCGACGATGACCGTCTGCCAAAGGGAGGCGTTGGTATCCATGCCCATGTTCTGGAACATTTGTGGGGCATAGTAGAGCACGGCGTTGATGCCCACGAACTGCTGGAAGACCGACAGCAGGATGCCGACAAACACCACTAGACCACCGAAGGCGAATAGGCGCTCGTTGGTTACCACCAGGCTTTCCTCGATCTCGACCAGAGTCACCTTGGGATCGGTGGCACCGCCCAGGCGCTTCAGCACGGCCAGGGCTTCATTGTCGCGGCGCTGCATGACCAGGTAGCGCGGCGTATCAGGCGCCAGCAGCAGCAGCAGGGCGAACAGCAGCGACGGAATGCCCTCCGACGCGAACATGTAGCGCCAGCCGGTGCTGTGCAGCCAGGTCTCGTCGCCCAGGCCGGCGATGGCCCAGTTCACGAAGTACACGCCCACCATACCGCCCACGATGGCGATCTGGTTGAAGGAGATGAGGCGACCGCGGGATTCGGCCGGCGCGATTTCCGCGATGTACAGCGGGGAAACCAGCGAGGCGATGCCCACGCCGACACCGCCGATGATGCGGTAGATGTTGAAGGGCGTCAGCGCGTCCGGCCCCATCTGGCCGATGGTGCCCAGGCCAAATTCCGGCCAGGCGGAGCCCAGGGAGCAGATGAGGAACATCAGGGCGGCGAAGATCAGCGTCGGCTTGCGGCCGAAACGGTCGGCCATCTTGCCGGCGACCAGGCCGCCGACGACGCAACCAGCCAGCGCGCTGGAAATGGTCAGGCCCTTCAGGCTGTCATGCGCCGTTTCCGTGAGGTTCAACGGCTTGATGAAATTGATGTCGATGCTGGCCATCGCGCCGGAAATGACGGCGGTGTCATACCCGAACAACAGACCGCCCAAGGTGGCGATCAGTGTCAGGCCTGTCGTCAGCGACAGAACGCCTTGCTTGCTGCCCATTCATTCCTCCCCAGGCGGGCCACGACGGCCCGCCGCTTGTCCTAAAGCGAGGCGCCCGCACTTCCATGCGGATGGTCCACATGGGAACGGGGACGCCCCTTGTACCTCAAATCATCCCAGGCGCCACCGTCCTCACATCCAGGAAATGGCGTCGGGCCCCATCAATGGTTATGCCGCGGCGGGTGGGCCACGACGCCCCGGTACTTCAGGGCCGGCTCCATGCAACCGCCGCTGTCCAGCTGACCCACGGTCTGGCGGTACATCTCCTGCCACGGCGTGTAGCTGGGCGGGGTGGCCGGAATGCCATCGGCCTTGCGCTTCTGGATCTCGGCATCGTCCACCAGCATGTCGCAAGTGCCCTGGTTCAGGTCGATGCGGATGGTGTCGCCGGTGCGCAGCCACGCCAGCCCGCCGCCCACGGCACTCTCCGGCGAGGCGTTCAGGATGGACGGACTGTCCGAGGTGCCGGATTGCCGGCCGTCGCCGATGGTGGGCAGGCTGGTGATGCCGGCCTTCAACAGCGCGTCGGGCGGCTGCATGTTCACCACCTCGGCCGAGCCGGGGAAGCCCAACGGGCCGGCGCCGCGTACCACCAGGATGCAGCGTTCGTCGATGTTGAGCGCCGGATCGTTGATGCGCTCGTGATAATCATCCGGCCCGTCGAAGACGATGGCCCGGCCCTCATAGACGCCCTCGCGGCCCGGCTCGCTCAGATAGCGCTGGCGGAACTCTTCCGAGATCACGCTGGTCTTCATGATGGCGAAGTCGAACAGGTTGCCCTTCAGCACCAGGAAGCCCGCGCGTTCCTTCAGCGGCTGGCTGTAGGGCGTGATCATCTCCCGGTCCGGACTCTCCCGGCCTTCCAGGTTCTCGCCGATGGGGCGGCCGGTGACCGACATCGCCTTGTCGAACAGCTTGCCCGCCTGCCGCAGCTCCCACATCACGGCGGGCACGCCGCCGGCGCGGTGGAAGCGTTCGCCCAGGTACTTGCCGGCCGGCTGCATGTTGACCAGCAGAGGCACGTCATAGCCGTGGATGCGCCAGTCGTCGGCCGTCAGTTCCACGCCGGCGTGGCGGGCCATGGCGTTGATGTGCGGCTGCGCGTTGCTGGAACCGCCGAGCGCGCCCACCAGCTTGATGGCGTTCAGGAAGCTTTCGCGCGACAGGATCTTGGACGGACGCAGATCCTCGTACGCCATGTCGACGATGCGGCGCCCCGTCTCGTACGCCATCTGCCCGCGCTCACGGTAGGGTGCCGGAATGGCGGAACAGCCGGTGAGCGACAGGCCCAGGCCTTCGGCCACGGCGTTCATGGTGCTGGCCGTGCCCATGGTGTTGCAATGGCCGGCGGACGGTGCCGAGGAGGCCGCCGCGTCCAGGAACTCCTCCTCATCGATCAGGCCGGCCGCCAGCTTGCGGCGGCTGCGCCAGATGACGGTGCCGGACCCCACCAGGTCGCCCTCGTGCCAGCCGTCCAGCATGGGGCCGCCGGAAAGGACGATGGCCGGGATGTCGACGGTGCTGGCGGCCATGATGCCGGCGGGCGTGGTCTTATCGCAGCCGGTGGTCAGCACCACGGCGTCGATGGGATAGCCGTACAGGATCTCCACCAGGCCCATGTAAGCGAGATTCCGGTCCATGGCCGCCGTCGGACGACGGCAGTTCTCAAAGATGGGGTGGACCGGGAATTCCATGGGAATGCCGCCGGCGTCGCGAATACCGTCGCGGACGCGCTTGGCCAAATCCAGGTGAATACGATTGCAGGGGGAGATGTCGCTGCCGGTCTGGGCGATGCCGATGATGGGCTTGCCGGAGCGCAGTTCCTGCGGCGTGATGCCGTAGTTCATGAAGCGCTCAAGATAGAGCGCGGTCATGTCGATCCGGTCCGGCGCGTCAAACCAATCGCGGGAGCGGAATCGCACTGAAGGACGGTCAACCATACGCGATCTCCGCCGGGGGCAGGCCCGGCACGGTGGCCCTGAAGTGGAACAATCCGCCGGCCAGCGGCTGGGCGGCGCGATCTTCGTCGCCCAGGCCCTTGGCGGCGGTGGTGGCGTAGAGATCCAAGCGATCATCCCCGCCGAAGGCAAGCTTGGTGATGTTGGCGCAAGGGAAACGCACCACCTGCAGCAATTCCCCCGCCGGGGAGTAGCGCCGGGCGGCCCAGCCACCGAACAGGCCCACCCACAGGCAACCCTCCGCATCCACCACCGTTCCGTCCGGCCAGCCGGCCCCGTCTTCGATGGTGATCAACAGACGCCCGCCGCTGAGCGCGCCATCCGGCGACAGGTCATAGGCTGTGATGGTCTTGCCCAGGGTGTCGGTGTGGTAGAAGGTGCGACCGTCCGGGCTGGTGCAGGGCCCGTTGGTGATGACGATGCCGTCCACGTGGCGCTTCAGCGCCCCGGTCCAGGAATAGAGGGCGCCGGTCGCTCCCTCTTCCGCGTCATCCATGGAACCGAACCACAGCCGGCCCTGGGCGTCGACGAAGCCGTCGTTCAGGCGGTTGCCCGCGCGATCCCATTCCAATGGCACCAGGGGCTCGAACACACCCGTTTCGGTATCGAAACGGGCCAGCTTGCCCGGCAGGCCCACGATCAGCCCCCCCCGGCGCGCGGCAGGGCGAAGCCCGGCTGGTCCGGCGCGTCGAAACTGCGGGTGTCCCCATCGGCCGGGCGGAAGCGGTGAATGTGCCGCTTCTTGATGTCCACGAACCACAGGGCCCGGTCACGGGGGGACCACACGGGTCCCTCCCCCAAGGTGGCGCCCAAGGCCCAGATGCAGCGCGGTTCCACAGTCACCGGCAACCCCTTAGCGCCAGCCGGCGTCGACGAAGTATTCGTGGCTGGTGCACATGCGGCCGTCGTCCGACGCCAGGAACAGCACCATGGCGGCGACGTGCGGCGGGTCCACACGTTCCTTGATGCACTGCTGCGACAGGATGCGGGCCTCTTCCTCCGGGTTGTGCCACAGGCGCATCTGGCGCTCCGTCCGCACGCCACCCGGCACCACGCAAGTGACGCGGATGTTGAACTCTCCCAGGTCGCGGGCCAGCGAGCGGGTCATGCCTTCGATACCGGCCTTGGCGGTCTGGTACATCAGCAGTTCCGGCAAGGCGACGTGCCAGGAGATGGAGCCGAAGTTGATGATGGCGCCGCTGCGCTGCTGCTTCATGCCCCCTACCACCGCCTGGCTGGCGAAGAACATGTGCCGCAGGTTCACCGCCATGCGGTTGTCCCAGTATTCCGGCGTGATCTGCTCGATCGTGTGGCGATCGTCGTTGGCGGCGTTGTTCACCAGCACGTCGACCGGGCCGGCGTTCTGGATTTCCGCCAGCGTCGCCTTCAGCTGATCCAGGTTGGTCAGGTCGCACTTATAGAACTTGGGCGCATGCGCGGCACCCTCGGCCAGCGACTGCTCCAGGGCGCGGCTGTCGGCTTCCGCGATGTCCAGGAAGGAAACCTGGGCGCCCTGACGGACGAACGCCTCGGTGATGGCGGCGCCGATGCCGGAGCCGCCACCGGTGACAATGACCCGCTTGCCCCGCAGGCTGGGATAGATGGCGTGCGTCATGATGTATTCAGGCCCAAAAGGAAAGGGTTTGCCCAAAAGAGCGGATTTGGGTGGGTGACGCCAGGGGCATCACCCGTTCAGCAGCCCGCGGCGTGCCAGGTTGCGCATCAGCTCGGTCAGGCCGAAGGTCCAGGGGGCCGCCTCATGGCAGGGCACCACCTTGTTGACCAGGGTGCCCAGGCGCGGGCTGGAGACGCTGACGATGTCACCGGTCTTGTGGGTGAAGCCACGGCCCGGCGCGTCGCGATCCTCGACCGGCGCGAACAGCGTCCCCAGGAACAGCGCGAAGCCGTCGGGATACTGGTGGTTCTTGTTCAGGGTCTGCCCGACCAAGTCCAGGGGATCGCGGCTGATCTCGGACATGGTGCTCTTGCCGTCCAGGACGAAGCCGTCCTCGCCGGTCACGTTCAGGTGCACCACGGCCTCACGGACGTGGTCCATGGTGAAGGTGTCGTCGAACAGGCGGACGAAGGGGCCGATGGCGCAGGACGCGTTGTTGTCCTTGGCCTTGGACAGCAGCAGGGCGCTGCGGCCTTCGAAGTCGCGCAGGTTCACGTCGTTGCCCAGCGTGGCGCCGCGCGCGCGGCCCTGGCCGTCGCACAGGATCACCACCTCGGGCTCCGGATTGTTCCAGTGGCTGTCGGCGCGCACGCCGATCTCCACGCCCCAGCCCATGGCGGACAGGGTCGGGCCCTTGGTGAACACCTCGGCGTCGGGGCCGATGGCCACTTCCAGGTACTGCGACCACAGGCCGTCGGCGATCAGCGCCTCTTTCAAGCGGGCGGCGTTCTCTGAACCCGGCTTCACCAGGCGCAGGTCGGTGCCGACGCGGGACGACAGGGCCTGGCGAATTTCCAGGGCCTTGCCGGCATCGCCGCGCGCCCGCTCCTCGATCACGCGCTCCAGGGCGGACACGGCGAAGGTAACGCCGGCGGCCTTGATGCACTGCAGGTCGATGGGGGTCAGCAGCTTGGCGCCCCCCTGGGACACGGTTTGGCCGCCCTTCCAGGTGGGGTTCAGGTCCCAATCGGCCACGCGGCCGATGGACTTGCCCTCGGGGATCTGGCCGGGCTCCAGGCGGTTCATCAATTCGGAGACGGTCGGGGCGACGCCCGACAGGTCAAAAATCTCGCCGTTGCGGATCAGGATGGGCGTCGGCCCCTCACCCGCGTCGATGCGGCCCAGCAGAACGGCGTCCGCGCTGTCCTCGGGAAAAATGCTGTCGTGCGTAGTCTGCACCGGCGTGTCGACCGGGTACCCCATCTCTTGAACTCCTCCCAAGGTGCGTTATCGCCAGGCGGCCCTTGTTAACGCTAACATTAGAGGCCAGGGAGAAGCGCTGTCAAGGCGACGTTACCATACCAGTCTGGATTTCGACGCGGGACGCACGAAGGTTTCGCGCTAAGGTTTGGCCTCAGGGCTTGCCGGGATTCTGGGCCGCGACCGCCCCGGCCAGGGCTGTGGCGAAAGCGTGCATCTCCTCCGCCCCCACGTCGCTCACCGCCCAATAGGCCATGCCGCCGTCCCGCCACCGCATCAGGGTGTAGCCGTCGCGCGCCTCGAAGTCCGGCTGGCGGGGGCCGTCACCGGGCCAGACATAGAGGTTAAGGATATGGGCGCCGTGGCGATAGACCAGGGCCGCCACCGGCCGGCCGGCCAGATAGTCCAGCCGCCCGCCCTGCAAGGGGAAGCCCGCCGCCGCCAGTTCCGGCACGGGCGGGGAATAGTCCAGCTTGCCCGCGAACCAGGGCTTCACCGTGTGGTGGTCGCTGGTCGGCACGTCCAGTAGGTGCTGCGCCTGGAGGGAGCGGACATGCCCCGCCACCAATTCCCGCTCCAGCGCCGCGTCGCCCCCGAATGGGCCCACCATCAGCAGCAGGCTGGCGGCGATGGCGACACCCATCCCCGCCCCGCCCCAGCGGCGCAGTTGCCGCGACCAGGGCCGGCCATGAGGCGTGCCGACAGGATGCAGCCGTTCGACGGCGCCGATGTCCGCCAGGATGCGGGCGCGCAGGGCCGCCGGGGCCTTGGGCCGCAGGGCGGGGTCCGCCAGCAGCGCGCGCAGGGCCCGCAGCTCCGCCAACGCCTCGGCGCATGCGGGGCAAATGGCGATGTGCGCTTCCAGCTCGCGAGCGTGGGCGGCGTCCAGTTCATTGTCCAGCAGGCCGTGCAGCATCTCCGCCTTGTCCGGGCATGCCGTCATCTCGTCTCTCCAGCCTCTCGGCGCCGCCAGGCGGCGGCCAGCAGGTCGCGCGCGCGAGCCAGCCGCGACATGACGGTCCCCACCGGGGCGCCCGTCACGGCGGCGATGTCGCGATAGGACATCTCTTCCATCTCCCGCAGCAGCAGGGTTTCACGAAAGGCGGGCGGCAACCCCTCGATCAAGGCGCGCAGGTCCGCCGCATCCTCCTGCGCCGCCAGCCAGGCCTCTGGCGTCGGCGCCGTGGCGTCGGCGATCTCGGCCCCCTGCCCCGGCAGCGACTCCAGCGCCTGCTCGGCCCGGTCACGGCGGGCGGCGGCCCAGCTGCGGACATTGTTGCGCACGATGGTCAGCAGCCAAGCCCGGGCGTCGCCGCCGCGAAAGCCGTCGAAGGCGCGGTGGGCGCGCAGGAAGGCGTCCTGGACGATATCCTCGGCCGCCACCGGGTCGCGCGTCATGTATCGCGCCAGGCCATAGGCGGCGTCGAGGTGGATCAGCACCTGGTCCTGGAAGCGGCGGGTCTTCTCCGCCGTCTCGTCACCCCTCAAGGCGCCCGCCTCCTAATGCCCCGCCGGCCCTGATGTCCCACTCCCCTGGGACCCGCCCGCGTCAACGATGATGCGGCCGGTCATGTGCGGGTGCAGGGAACAAAAGTAATCGATCGTCCCCGGCCCCGCCACGGTGCGGCTGTACTTCTCCTCCGTGTCCAGCACCTTGGACCGGAAGGATTTGTCGTTGGCGGCCACGGCATGGGGGATGTCGTCGGCGTTGACCCACACGATGGTGGTGCCCGGCGCCACGTGCACCTCCGCCGGGCTGAAGGTGAAGTTGTCGATGCGGATCTCGACGGTTTCAGCCTGGGCCAGCCCCGTCAAGGCGCAGAACAGCACGGCCGCGATGCGCGCGGCATGAATAAAGGAACGCATGGGTTTTCTCGCTTAACCGAGGGTGGCGTCGACGACGGCCAGGGGGCCGGCCTTCTGGCGGTAGGTGACGGTGGTGACGCCCAAGGCGCCCCGCAGCTTGTCCGCCGGCAGCTTCATGGGCCCCGGCGACGGGGCGCTGCCCGGCGATGGCTGGGGGAAGGCTGTGGACCGGGCGGTATGGAAGGCCACGTTGCCCTCCACCTTCTGCAGGATTTGGTGGATATGGCCGTTCAGCACCGTGACGCTGCCGAAGCGGGCCAGCAGGCTCAGCGCCCGGGCGCCGTCGTCGGTGCCCCAGCCCCATTCCGGGTAGACCGTCCATAGTGGGATGTGGGCGAAGACCACCACGGGCGTGCTGGCCGACAGGGCGCGCAGGTCGTCGGCCAGCCAGGCCAATTGATCCTCCCCCAGGTTGCCCAGGCCGCCGCCCTTCAGGTTCACGACATTGACCAGGGCCACGAAGTGCACGCCGCCGTGGTCGAAACTGTACCAGCCGGCACCGAGCGCCTTGCCGTTGGGCCCCTTGCCGTACCGCGCCAGATAGGCGGCGCCCATGCCATCGTCCAGCACGTCATGCTCGCCGGGCACGAAGAAGACGGGCACGCCCAGGTCCTTCAGCGCCTGGTCGGCGGCGTCGAACTGCTCATCGCGCGACAGGTGGCTGATGTCACCGGTGTGGATGACGAAGGCGGGCCTGGTGGGCAGGCCGCGCACCCCGGCCACCGCCTCGCGCAAGGTCGCCAGCGCGTCGGGATTGGCCGGCTTGTCGAAGCCGACATGGCTGTCGCTGATCTGGGCGAAGGTCAGGCCGGGGTTGACCGGCGCCGTGGTCTTTGTGGCGGCTGGTGCCGCTTGGGCGCCGCCGCCAATCAGGCCAGCCGTCAGCGGCACGCCGCCCGCCACGCTCCACACCAGGCCGGTACCAGCCCAGGCCATGCACTTCAGGGCGTGCCGGCGCCCCGTGTCGATCTCATCCGCAGGCAATGAAGGTTGGTGGGCCATGCCGCCGCTCCCCTGGAAAAGGTGGTTCCAGGGGGCAAGACCGGCCGGTGCCCCGGCTTATTCCCGGTCGACGGAAATTATTTTCAGGCGGGGGCCGCCGTCGACTCGCGCTCCACCAGCGTGTGGCGCAGCAGCTGCTGCGCCGGGGCGCCGGTGCCGCCGCCCCGGCGGCGCTTCACCTCGTCCAGCAGCATGCTGACGGCGGCGCGGCCCATGGCGGCGATGGGCTGGCGCACGGTGGTCAGGGCCGGCCAGATGGTGCCCGCGATCAGCGTGTCGTCGAAGCCGGCGATGGACAGATCGACCGGCACGTTCAGGCCCAAGCGGTGGGCGGTGGCCAGCACGGCGGCGGCCATGTCGTCGTTGGCGGCGAAGATGGCGGTGGGCCGGTCCTTCAGGGCCAGCAGCTTATCCGCCGCCGCCAAGCCGGAACGGTAGTTGAAGTAGCCCTGCTCAACGGGTGCCGCCTTGGGGTCCAGCCCCGCCTCGCCGAGGGCATCCAGGAAGCCGTGCAGGCGCTGGTCGCTGACGGTCTGGTTGGGGTGACCCTTGATGAAACCGATGGTGCGGTGGCCCAACGACAGCAGGTGCTGGGTCATGCGGTGGGCGGCCTTGTAATTGTCGATGCGCACGGTGGCGACATCGGGCCCCGGCTGGCCGGCGGCCACGGCCACGGCGGCCACGCCGGACTTGGCGATTTCCGCCAGGATGCTCTTGGCCTCGCACAGCGGCGGCGGCAGAACGACGCCGTCGACGCCGCTCTGCAGCAGCTTCTGCAGCGCCGCCTTTTCCGTGGCGGCGGTGGCGCCGCACTTCTCCACCACCAGTTGGTGGCCGGTCTTGCTGCTTTCGTCGAGCGCGCCCAGCAGGAATTCGCTCAGGAAGGCGACGCTGGGGTTGCTGTACAACAGGCCGATGCGGAAGGTTTCAGACCCGGCCAGGCGGCGCGCCGCCGGATTGGGCGTGTACTTCAGTTCCTGGATGGCGGCCATCACCGCGGCGGAGGTGGCCGGCGTGACGTTGTTCTCATTGTTGATGACGCGGGACACCGTCATCGGGGAAACACCGGCGCGCGCCGCCACCTCACGAATGGTGACTCCCTGCGAACTCCGCCCACGCCGCTTTTCCATACGCTTCCTGCTCCGCTTATCGGATCCGCGCATCCACTGCCGGTTTGCATCGGTGATAGCAGTACCATTGGGACTCGCGCAATCGCCTGCTGATGGTCTTGTGTAAAAACCGCCGAGGACGCGGGCGTGCCGGGATGTTTGAAAGCCCTTTACATGGGTAGGCGACGTTAAAGCAGCGTCAATACAGGTCTGGCGGGCCCGGAACTTGGGCTCGGGGTATGCCCGCGAGTCGGTGGAGGGCCCCGCCGCCTTGTAAAATCTGTGAGGCGGCGGGGCTCTTTCCGCTTAAGGACTTGACCGTAATCGCGTTTTCAAACCTTGGGCCGCGTCACCGTGACGACCTGGCCGGAATACCGCACCGTCTGGTCGGGTTTGGCGGCGAAGTCGGCCGGTGCCGCCCCGCCATCCCCGCCATTGGATGTGGGCCCGACGAAGCGAACGTTGATCACGCGGTCCCGCACCATGCCGGGGAAGCTGCCGGCGCGCGCGCCGATGGTCAGCGCGCCTGCCGCCTGGTCATAGGACAGCGGGATGCGGCTGAACGCGCCGTGCTCGTAACCGTAGGTCGTGCCCTCGTCCTCATAGAGGTCGAAATGACCGTCGGCGCCGGTGTAGACGACGACGGTCAGCGGCGCGTCCGGCATCTGTCCCGTGTACTGGGTCACCGGCGCCGTGGGCACGATGGACCCGGCGCGGACGAACAGCGGCATGCGCTTCAGGGGCGCGTCGGCGGCGATGCGCTGGCCGCCGTCATAGAGCTTGCCGGTCTGGAAGTCATACCACTGCGCGCCCGAGGGCAGGTAGACGGCCCGGCTGCGCGCCTTGTAGTCCGTCACCGGCGCCACCAGGAAGGCATGGCCGAACAGGTACTGGTCGTTGATGTCCCACACCTGGCGGTCGGCCGGGAAGTCCATCACCAGGCCACGCATGATGGTACCGTCGCGGTGATAGGTGTCGGCCGCCAGGGTGTAGATGTAGGGCATCAGGCGGTAGCGCAGCTCGTCATACCAGACCAGGCTGTCGTAGACCTCCGACCCCTTGGGCGCGAGGTTATAGATTTCGCGGTACGGGAATTCCCCATGCGAGCGGAACAGGGGGGAGAAGGCACCGAACTGGAACCAGCGCAGGTTCAGCTCCCGCCATTCCGCCACGTCGGACGCCTTGGGATTCTTGGCCGAATAGCGCTTTTCCAGGGCGAAGCCGCCGATATCCGTCGTCCAGTTAGGCACGCCGGACAGGGAGAAATTGACGCCGGCCGAAATCTGGTTGCGCAAGTCGGTCCAGCGCGAGGCGACGTCGCCGCTCCAGCTGGCGGCGGCGTTGCGCTGCTGTCCGGCGAAGCCCGAGCGGGTGAGGATGAAGGCGCGCTTGTCGGGGTTTGCGGCGCGGTTGCCCTCATACACCGCCTTGGTGTGCATCAGCGGATAGGAATTGAAGAACGCCGCCGACGGGCCCATCGCCGTGGGGCCCATGCGCAGCATGCGCTCCGGAATGTCGAGGTTGGAGTGGGTGTCGGGTTCCGAGGCGTCCAACCACCAGGCGTCGATGCCCAGCTTGTTCAGCTTCTCATTGATCTGGCGCCAATAGATCTGGCGCGCCTCCGCCGAATAGGGGTCATAGAAGGCGTTCTCATAGCCGTCCTTGCCCACCCAATCGTGCTCATGCACCTCGACATTGCGGCGGTAGATGTGGCCCTTGGCGTCCAGCTCCTTGTAGTTGTCCGTGGTGGGGTAGAACTTGGGCCACACGGAAATCATGAAGTGGGCGTTCTGGGCGTGCAGGGTGTCGACCAGGCCCTGCGGGTCGGGGAAGCGCGTGGGGTCGAACTTGTGGCTGCCCCAGTCATCCTCGCGCCAGTAGAACCAATCCTCGACGATGTTATCCAGCGGCAGCTTGCGCTTGCGGAACTCCGCCACCGTGCCGGTCAACTCGTCCGCCGTCTTGTAGCGCTGGCGGCTCTGCCACAGGCCGTAGGCCCAGCGCGGCATCATCACCGCCTTGCCCGTCAGCTGGCGGTATCCGGCGATAACGTCGTCCATGTCCCTGCCCGCCACGACGTAATAGTCGATGGCGCGGGCGACATCCGAGGTCAGCGACAGCTCATGCCGCTCGCCATCCGCCAACGGATTCTGGTGCATCAGGGAGATGAAGCCCCCTTCCGGCACCCATTCCACCTTCAGCGTCTGGGCCTGGCCCGCCACCATGGGCAGGTCGAAATTGTGGTACCAGGGGTTCCAATCCTGGCGCCAGCGGTCCATGACGACCTTGCCGTCCAGCGTCACCTTGAAATAGCCGCTGGCATAGACCTGAAAGCGGTGGACGCCGTCCACCGGGGACTCGATCTTGCCCTCCCATACCACGGACTTGTCCTTGGTCGCGCGCTGCTTGGCGTTGACCCGGCTGCCACCGACCTCTTCCGGCCAGGCGGCCAGATCCTTGATGTACTGGTAATTGATGTCGCCTTCGACGCGGGTCAGCTTCAGCTTGCCGTCCTGGTAATAACGGGCGGTCAGGCCGCCCTCCTTGCCGTCGGCGTCATAGAGCTTCAGTTCCTTGGACATCAGCGGGTATTCGCGGGCGTCGCCGAAGCGGGTGATCCCGTTGTTGTCCCACAGCACGCCGTAATTGCGCGTCGACACCACGAAGGGGATGCCGATGTCCATGTTGTGCTGGGCGAGTTCGACGTCCTCGCCGTTGTAGTTCATCTGGGCGTTCTGGTGCTGGCCCAGGCCATAGAAGCCCTCGTCCGTGCCGCGGTTGAACTGCTGGCGCACCTGGAAGAAGCCGGCCTCGCCCGTGGGCAGGGTGGCGGGCGCGAAGCTGCCGCCGTCCACCGCCGTCAGCAGGGGCTGGCCCTTGGCGTCGAACACGTTGACGGCGCCGCTGGCGACACTGACCTCGGCCCGCAACTGCGGCGTGGTCAGGATCACCTGGCCGCCGTGCGCCGCCACCTGGAAACCGCCGGCGGCGGGCTTGGCCACCGCCATCAGGCTGGCGGGCAGATTCAGGCTGTCCCCCGGCACGGCGGTGACGTGGACGATGCGGTCGTTGATGACCTGCAGCCGCACCTTCTTGACGGCGGCGCCCGTGACCGTGACCACCACGCCATCGGCTGTTTGCTGGAAGGACGGCGACGGCGCCGCCTTGGCGGCGTCGGTGGACGGGGACTTGGTCGTCTCGCAGGAGGCGAGCAGCAGCGCGGGCACCAAGGCGGCGGACGCCAAGGCCCAGGAACGAACGTTCATGGCGATTCTCCGTGGGAGAAGGATCGGAAAGGCGGGATCCGGCCCGGCCCAGGGGCGAGGCCGGATCAAGCGGGATCAGTAGGTGGCGAACCGCACCTTGAGAATTTGGGGGGCCGAGGTGAAGTTCAGGCCGTAGTCGGTCTGGTCACCGTTCCACAGGCGCTCGAACACCCACTTGCCGTTCTCGAAGTGCCCCTCTTCCACGCTGGCCATCATGAAGCCGTTCTTGCCGGCCTTGGTGGCCTGGGCGAAGTCGACGCGGGCGTGGTATCCGGCCACCAGGTACTCGTTGGGCGCCATCTCGGCGATGACGACGCCGCCGCTGGGCTTCTCGTTGCCGGCGGGCTTGGCGTCGCCGAACTGCGGCAGGCCATAGCTGATGGTGGCCTTGTACGGCCCCAGATCCAGCGTGTTGCTGTGCTCGGCCGTCGGTTCCGAGGCACCCCAGACCTTGCCCTTGAGACTGAGGGCCGCCAGTTCGCGGTTCATGGAGCCCAGCAGCTTGAAGTTCATGGTGAAGGGCTCCAGCGCCTCCGCGTCGATCTTGGCGGTCCCCAGCGGGTAATTCACATAACCGGTATAATCGATGCCGAAAGGTGCGAAGCCGATACCCTGGTGGCCCAAGGTGGCGAAGATATAGCGGGCATAGACGCTGTCGTTGCCGGTCTCGGCCACGAGCAGGGCGTTGTCCGGCCGCTTATACTGCTCCAGCGTCTTGGTGTAGAAATCATAGCCCCGGTCGTAGATGTCCGGGCCGATCAGGTCGATGCTGGGGGCCGCCGCCTTCCAGATGTCCAGCACGTTCCAGGTTGGACCGCCGCTGGAATAGCTGTAGGGGTCCTGGTCCTTGAACGGGTCGCGCAGGGCCGCGTTCACATACATGGGGATGGGGTATTCGGCCTTGCCGGCCGCCGCCACCTGGTCGACGAAGCGGGCGATGTAATAGGCGTGGAAGAACTCATCCGCGTCCTTGCCGAACACATCCTTCCAGGTGCCCGGCTGCTTCTTCAGCGCCTTCACCAGGTCGTCGGGCACCTTTCCCTCGAACACCTTCTGCGCCATGGGGGTGAAGTCGCGGACGGCGCCGTAGGTGCCCGTCTCATTCTCCACCTGCACCATCAGCACGGTGTGCTGCTGGCCGTCCACCTGCTTCAAGTGGCGCATGAAGGCGACAAAGGCCTTCCTGTCGGCGTCCAGCGTGGCGGGCGCCAGCGGCGAGAGGGAACCGCGCATGACGCCCTTGGATCCCACGACGCGGGGAAAGCGATCGTTATCCAGCTTCACCCAGTCCGGGGCATAGGACGGGCCGTTGTTCTTCCAGGTGCCGAACCACAGCAGCACCAGGTGCTTCTTGTGCTCACGCGCTTGGGCCAGCAGGGTGTCGACGAAGCTGAAGTCGAACTTGCCTTCCGTCGCCTCGATCTGCTGCCAGGCGATGGGCATGAACAGCGTGTTGGCCTGCACCTGCTCCACCGCCGGCCAGACCTGCGGCAGCGCCGAGGGCCAGTTGCTGGAATTGTTGGCCTGGGCACCCAGCACCAGGTAGGGCGCACCATCGACCATCAGGGCATAGCGCCCATCCTCGCGCACCAGGCGCGGCATTTCCGTGCTGTGCCCGTCGGCCGCTCGCGCCCCCGAGACATGCGCGATGGGGGCCAGGCCGGCCAGAATGGTGGCCGCCATCAGCAGGGAACGGCCAGCCTTCGTCATGGTGGAAACGCGCATCATCGGCAGGCCCTCCCAAGCCCGTATCTCTTATTCAGGGCGCCGGTCGTGCCAGCCCCATCCCATCAACCCTGGCCGCATTTATATGATCATAGCGGCCCGGCGCGATCATACGCGTTGGCGGCATCAAATCAATCCGCATGTCTGATACCGCTACCAAAGCCACCTGAAGGCGCGCACCCTTACTTTCGACCTAGCCGTTGGCGCCCACCCCAGGCGAACCGCCACTGTTGCCGACCCGTGCGCCCCCTCGCATAGTAGGTTTCACGCCCTCCGCCCCAGCCGAAAAGCCTAGCCGTGCCCCGTCTTGATCCCCGCCGCAGCACGCTCGCCGTCGTCGATCTGCAGGGCCGGCTGATGCCGGCCATCCAGGGAGGCGGCGGCGTGGTGGCCAACACCCGGCGCCTGCTGGCCGCCGCCAGCCTGCTGGACATTCCCGCCCTGTTCACCGAGCAGAACCCGCGTGGCCTGGGCGCCACCGTGCCGGAGTTGGCGCCCGACGCGTCGAGGGTGATCGCCAAGATGACCTTCGACGCCACGCCGGCGCCCGGCTTCCTGGAGCGCCTGCCCCCGGGCCACGCGGTGGTGCTGACGGGGTGCGAGGCGCACGTCTGCGTGCTGCAGACGGCGCTGGGACTGCTGGAGCGCGGTCACCGGGTGTGCGTTGTGGAGGACGCCGTGGGCTCGCGCACGGTGGAGAACAAGGCCGCCGGCCTGCGCCGCCTGGCAGCAGAGGGGACGGAGATCATCACCACCGAAATGGCCGTGTTCGAATGGTTGGAGAGTGCGGCACATCCCCGCTTCCGCGAGGTCATCGCCCTCATCAAGTAGCGAGGGGGTATTTCCTTGCGTCTCGGCGGCACCTGTCGCCTCACGCACTCCCGCAGGGGGGCCGAACGGGACAAACGGTCGCAGCGACCGCGGTCATACGTATTGGGGCGCCACCCACCAGCCCTCGGGGCCACCGGCCGGCACTCTTGGCCTTGACTTGCCGCCCGCCAAGTCTCTTTCGTTCAAGCCAAACAAATCGGCCGGCACCGCCGCCCTCGCGCCCCAGCGTCATCGCGCCGGTCAGTCGGCAGAAATTATCATATTTAGCAGATGCAAAAAACTGAAAGACTTTATGGTGTAGTAAACAATCTTTATTCCGATATCCACCAATGATATTTCTTGTTACTTAATTAATACTTCATTGTCAGCGCCATTATACCCCACACCGCTGATCCTCGCACAGGATTTGGCCAATTTTACGCAATGAAGATTTGCTATTTTTGCGTGTGAATTCTAGCGCCATGGTCGGCAGATGTCCGTGCCAATCCCCAGTGGTGGACATGGCCGGCGCTCAGAACTTTACCGCATCTAAACTGCAGAAGCGCGCGCCGCCCATCCCTCACAAATTCCAGCTAATCAATCCCTTGGCACAGGTTACCGAGTTGACCGATCAGTCGGGAGAGCATCCTACCGGCCCTATCCCTGAAGGGTTGGGGAATAGGCTAAAAAGCCCTCAAAAGGGACATCTGTGCCCTTATCGCAACACAGACCTATGGTTGAACGCATTGATATTGTTAGTAAATTGGCAAAAATTCCCGTGCGGGGAAAGGGACCGGTAACACTTTTCATGTGAGCGCTAACATTCTCCCGTTGCAGGCCCGCATGAATCTTCATATGGATTTATATGACTACGGTGTGACGCTTAAAAACGGCACTCCGGGCCGAAACGCGCGTGGGCCTTTTGACCCGCGAGAATAAGATACCCAGGGAAGGGAAACGCCATGAGTTGGCCCCAGAATTCCTATCGTTCCTTCGTGCTGGCCGGCGCGTCCGTGCTGGTCCTCGGCGCCCTGACAGGCGCCTCCGTCGCGCGGGCCCAGGCCGCCGCCGCCGATGACGAACTGCAGGAGATCGTCGTCACCGGTCAGCGCTTCGCCGTTTCCGACGCCGCCAAGCGCAAGGCCAACGCCGACCAGATCCTGGACAGCATTTCCGCCGACGACGCCGGCAAGCTGCCGGACAACAGCGTGACCGAAGTGCTGCAGCGCGTCCCCGGCGTGTCCATCACCCACTTCGCCGCCGTGGGCGACCCCGACCACTATTCGGTGGAAGGCTCCGGCGTGACCGTGCGCGGCCTGTCCCAGGTCAGCAGCACCCTGAACGGCCGTGAGGCCTTCAGCGCCAACGGCGGCCGCGCGCTGCTGTTCGAGGACGTGCCGCCGGAACTGCTGGCCGGCATCGACGTGGTGAAGAGCGGCACCCCCGACATCATCGAGGGCGGCATCGGCGGCTCGGTCAATCTGCGGACCAAGATGCCGTTCGACTACGACAAGCAGACCATCAGCGGGTCCGTCGGCGCGAACTACGGCGACTTCATCCAGCAGACCAAGCCCAACGCCTCGATCCTGTACGCCAACCGCTGGCAGACCAGCATCGGCGAGATCGGCGCCATGTTCGACGTCGCCTACAGCGACATCAGCACCCGCCACGACACCATCCAGGTCGAGCCCTACTTCCCCCAGACCTTCAACGGCAAGAACGTCTACGTTCCAGGCGGCTTCGACTGGCGCTCCGGCAACTTCGACCGCAAGCGCCTGGGCGCCTATGAGGCCCTGCAGTGGTCGCCCAACCCGGACCTGACCTTCTACCAGACGGGCTTCCGCTCGGATTACTGGAGCAAGTCGACCGAGGCCGGCGTCTACAACACGGGCGGCAACGCCGTCACCGTATCCCCCGGCAGCACCAGCACCTTCGGCCCCTCGGGCGGCTTGCTGACCTCCAACAACCTCAGCTCCACCGGCTGGGATCCGCTGCAGGTGGGTTCGGAGTCCGGCGGCAGCCTGGCCACGGTCAACCCCGGCCTGACCAACCAGCACAACGTCACCACCGACCTGTCGCAGGGCATGAAGTGGACGCCGACGTCGAACTGGACCATCAACACCGACTTCCAGTACGCCGTCTCCCAGTCCCAGCAGCAGCGCATCGACCTGTTCTCGCAGGTTTCCGTGCCCAGCTACGCCATCGACCTGACCGGCGACCTGCCGTCCATCAAGGTCAGCAACCCGGCGCAGGTGGCGGATCCTTCGCGCACCATCTGGTACGCGACCATGGACCACCTGGAAAACCATATCGGCCGCGAGCTGTCGTGGTCGGGCGATGCCGAATACAAGGTTTCCGACTCCAGCTTCCTGCGCGCCATCAAGGTCGGCGCCCGCTTCGCCGACCGGACCGAGAAGGACAACGTCTCGGGCTACAACTGGGTGGGCCTGACGCCGTCGTTCAATGACCCGTCGACCTTCAAGTACCTGAGCAACGCCGCCCCTGGCGATGTGACGGTGAGCGGCTTCAGCAACTTCTTCCGGGGCGCCACGGCCCTGCCCAGCGCCGCCGCCTTCCCGTCCTGGGCCCTGGCCGAAGGCTACCCGGAAAACCTGACGGCCATCCACCACGCCTATGGCCTGCCGGGCGACAACACCCAGCCGGTGACCTACACCGACGCCACGCTGTCGCACACCAAGACCCGCACCGAATCCGCCTACATCATGACGCGCTTCGGTGAGGACGACCTGTTCGGCTGGAAGATGAACGGCAACTTCGGTGTCCGTATCGTCAACAACGAGAACAGCAGCGAAGGGTCCATCCAGCAGCCGACCGGCACCGTGTTCTACAACGGCGCCTCGGGCACCCTGCCGGGCGGTTTCACCGCCAATGGCGGCGGGCACAACAGCCTGATGGCCCTGCCGTCGTTCAACATCCAGTTCATGCCGCAGGATGACATCCATCTGCGCTTCGCGGCGTATCAGTCCATGTCCAACCCGAGCTTCAACGCCCTGAACGCCTCGGGCCAAGTCAGCCTGATCACCAACGCCAACCAGCAGATCACCGGCGCCACCACCTACGCCGGCAACCCGGACCTGAAGCCGCAGCTGTCCAACAACCTGGACGTCTCGCTGGAATGGTACATGCCGGACGGCCAGGTGCACTTGGCCGGCTTCTACAAGCAGATCAAGGACTACATCTCTTACGGCGTGACCCCGCTGAACCTGCCCATCAGCCTGCCGGGCGGCGTGACGCAGGTCATGCCGGTTTCGTCCAGCGGCTATTTCAACGCCTCGCCCGCGTACATCAAGGGCGCCGAGTTCGGGGTGCAGAAGTTCTTCAGCTTCCTGCCCGCCCCGTTCGATGGACTGGGCATCGACGCCAACTTCACCTACATCAACAGCCGCAGCCCCGGCGACCTGTCCTACGACATGCTGGGCAACCGCATCACCGGCCTGCCGGTCGACCTGCTGTCGAAGTACAACTACAACGTCACCGGCATGTACGAGAAAGGCCCGATCTCGGCACGCCTGGCGTACACTTGGCGCAGCAAGTACCTGCTGACCCCGACGGCCAACGGCACGAACGGCACCTACACCAACGCCGCCGGCCAGACGGTCACCTACAACCTGCCCATCTTCTCCGACGACTACGGGTCGCTGGACGCCTCGGTCGCCTACACCTTCGACGACCACATCACCCTGACCCTGGAAGCCCAGAACCTGACCAACAGCGAGACCAAGACGCTGATGGGTTTCGGCAGCCAGCAGTACGGCCGCAGCTGGTTCGTGGCCGACCGCCGCTACAGCGCGACGGTGCGTTTCACCTACTGATCGATCCTTGGGTTGATCCGGTAGCTGTCACTCGGGGAACCCTCGGCCTGTCATGGGCCGGGGGTTTTCCCTTTGTTAAGGTCCAGGCCCCTATAGGGGTTCGGCACCAACACGGGAAGGAATGGCCATGGCCGACACCACCGCCGCCAAAGCCGCCACCAACGGCGCCCCGGTCAAGAACGTCCTCATCGTCGGGGGCGGCACGGCTGGCTGGCTGGCCGCGGCCTACCTTGCCCGCACGCTGTCCATCGGCCAGCCGGGCGGCGCGCGCATCACCCTGGTGGAATCGGCCGACATCGGCATCCTGGGCGTGGGCGAAGGCACCTTCCCCAACATCCAGCGCACCTTGCGCCGCATCGGCATCGATGAGTCGGTGTTCATGCGCGAGAGCGAGGCGACCTTCAAGCAGGGCATCCGCTTCGATCACTGGCAACATGCCCCCGGCACCGACGGCCGCGACCACTACTTCCATCCCTTCCAGTCCGCCATCAGCCGCCAGGACCTGGACCTGGTGCCCTACTGGCTGCTGGGTGCCGCTGGTGACGGCGTGCCGCTGGACACCGCGCTGACGATGCAGAAGCGGGTGGCCGACGCGGCCCTGGCGCCCAAGCGCTCCGGCGATGGCGACTACGCGGGCGCCCTGAACTACGCCTATCATTTCGACGCGGTGAAGTTCGCCCGCCTGTTGCGTGTCGTCGCCACGGACCTGGGCGTCCGCCACGTGGTCGACACGGTGGACGCCGTGCCCCTGGACGAGACGGGGGCCGTGGCCGGCGTGGTCACGCGCGAGAACGGCACGCTGACGGCGGACCTCTACATCGACTGCACCGGCTTCCGCGCCCAGTTGATCGGCCAGGCGCTGAAGTCCCCCTACCAGTCTTGCCGCAAATGGCTGTTCTGCGACCGGGCGGTGGCACTGCAGGTACCTTACGACCAGCCGGACGCCCCCATCCCCAGCTATACCGTTTCCACCGCGCACGAGGCCGGCTGGACCTGGGATATCGGGCTGGAGACGCGGCGCGGCATCGGCCACGTCTATTCCTCAGACCATACCGACGACGCGCGGGCCGAGCAGGTGTTGCGCGACTATATCGGCCCGGCGGCGGGCGACAAGACGGCCCGCACCTTCCGCTTCGAAGCCGGCTACCGCCCGGAACCCTGGGTGCGCAACTGTGTCGCCATCGGCCTGTCCAGCGGCTTCTTCGAGCCGCTGGAATCGACCGGCATCGTCCTGATCGAGGTGGCGTCCGTGCTGCTGACCAGCCTGTTCCCCTGGGGGGGCGACATGGCCACGGCGGCGCGGCAGTTCAACCGCATCATGCGTCAGCGCTATGAACGGGCGCTGGACTTCCTGAAGCTGCACTATTGCCTGACACGGCGGACCGACACCGCCTTCTGGCGTGACAACGCCGACGCCGCCACCGTGCCCGATACGCTGCACGACCTGCTGGACCGCTGGCGCCACCGCCCGCCGGAGGGGCTGGACTTCGATCTCAACCTCGACACCTTCAGCGAGGCCAGCTGGCAATTCGTGCTGTATGGCATGGGCTACACGACCGACCTCAGCGCCCAGGCCGGCGCCTTCCGGCACATGGACGAGGCGCGCCAGCAGTTCGCCGCCATCCGCGCCAGCACGGAGCAGGCGCTGGCCGCCCTGCCCCGGCACCGCGACCTGATCACGCAGATCTATCGGCATGGCCTGCGCCCCCGCACGCCCTTCGGGGGCGCAGCCTCAGGCCGGGCCAACCTGTCCTCCGGCATGGCCGGCCTGTCCCGCTGAGCGCGCGTCCAAACCAGCCTTCGGTCAATGTCTGATAAAACCGCCGGGGAGCTTCTCGGCGGTTTTTGACTCTTGTCTGAAAAATACGACCTGAGTCCCCCGCCTACAGCGGTAGCGGCGGGCGCCCGGCGACACCGGGCTGCGGAATTCGAAACCGCGCCCTCTTTGTCACCAATAGCGACTTCCGCGCAACACCGCGCCCCGGCGCCCGGACCACCACCGAGGGTGGTTCCTATGTGTAAGATTTAAAAACACTTTTCCAATATTCGCTACGCTATGGAGCGTTTGGATATTGGTCAGGATGGCGATTTCCTAACATTGTGTAAAGGAGCGCTACCATTTTTGATGGGAGCGCTAACATTCTTTGGTTGCATGGCCGCCAGAAGTCTCATATGCATTTATATGACCACAGGCTGACGCCCCAGAGCGGCGCCTTGGCAAAAAGAGCCGCGGTTCTGCCGTGGAATAATATAAATCAGGGAAGGGAAACGCGATGAGACGCTCCAATCGCTCCTATCGTAATTTCATGCTGGCGGGCGCTTCGGCGCTGACCATTGGCGCGATCGGCGCCACGTCTTTCGCATATGCACAAACCGCCTCTCCGGCGGCGGGCGATGATTTGCAGGAAATCGTCGTCACCGGCCTTCGCAAGAGCATCGAAAGCTCCCAGGCCATCAAGCAGAACTCGGAACAGATGGTGGATTCCATCACCGCGACGGATATCGGCGCCCTGCCCGACCGCAGCGTGACCGAGGCGCTGCAACGCATCTCCGGCATCACCATCCAGCGCACGCCCGACCCCCGTGACGCCGACCGCATCTCGGTCGAAGGCGACGGCGTCCAGGTGCGCGGCCTGAGCTGGGTGCGCGGTGAATTCAACGGCCGCGACAGCTTCTCGGCCAAGTCCGGCCGCACCCTGAGCTTCGCCGACATCCCGTCGGAATTGATGGCCGGCGTCGACGTCTACAAGAACCCGTCGGCCGATTTGGTCGAAGGCGGGATCGGCGGCACCATCAACCTGCGCACGCGCCTGCCCTTCGACAGCGAGGAGCGCATCCTCGCCTACTCCGCCGACTACAGCTATGGCGACCTGGTGGGCAAGGGCAAGCCGTCCGGTTCCGCCCTCTACAGCGACCGCTGGAACACCGGCATCGGCGAAGTGGGCGTGCTGATCGACGTGGCGGACGGCAAGTTCGCCAGCCGCACCGACACCGTGTCGGTCGACCCCTTCCAGGCCCGCACCGACCTGGTGCCCGGCCAGACCGTCTATGTCCCCACCGGCTTCGGCTACCGCAGCCTGGAGTTCACGCGGGAACGCAAGGGCATCGTCGGCGCCCTGCAATGGCGGCCCAGCAGCGACCTGGAGTTCACGGCCCAGTACATCCGGTCGGAAGCCACCGAAGAGTCGCTGGAAAACGCCATCGGCCTGGATTCCGGCACGGGCAACGGCCCGGCCGCCGGCACCAGCTTCAAGTATGACGCGCAAGGCAACTACATCTCCGGCACCATCGCCGACACCGTGGGCGGCACGACCAACAACCCTGACGTCATCGACAGCCGCTATGACATCAAGGAATCGGTCACGTCCGACTACTCCCTGCACATGAAATGGACGCCGACCAAGAACTGGAACATCAGCGGCGACGCCCAGTACATCGACGCCACCAGCAAGCAGCTGGACTTCACGGTTTTCGAAGCGCTGACCAATCCCCTGCCGGCGGCGACGCTGACGCTGAACGGCAGCGGCCTGCCCACCATCAGCATTCCAGCCAACAGCAGCTTCATCTCCAATCCCGCGAACTACTACTACAACGCGGCGATGGACTATCATAACAACAACGAGGCGCATGAGTGGGCCGAGCGCCTGGACGCCGAGTACAGCTTCGACGACGCCGACTGGCTGAAGTCCTTCCGCTTCGGCGTCCGTCACACCGACCGCAAGTCGATCACGCGCGAAACCAACTATAACTGGGGCGGCGTGGTGCAGAGCTGGGGTGCCAACGGCATCCAGACGCTGAACCAGACCACGCCCGGCGCGTCGTCGGCCAGCGTGTGGCCGCTGCAGAACTTCTATCGCGGCGGCGTGACCGTCCCGACGCAGTTCGTCATCCCCAGCGCCTCCCTCAGCAAGGGCTTCTACAATGGGGTCGCCGCGCAGCTGAAGGCGCTGTCGGCGGCGGACTCCTACGGCAACTGGGTGCCGTTCAACGGCGACTACAGCAGCTACAACGGCGGCGGCGCCGGTGTGAACACCCAGACGGAAGAGACCACGGCCGGCTATGCCCTGCTGCGGTTCGAACATGACGTGCCCTTCTTCGGCGGCAACAAGCCGTTTGACGGCAATGTCGGCTTCCGCGTCGTCAACACCGATGCCCAGGGCTCCGGCAATGCCAACTTCGTGACCGTGACCAACCTCAACGGCGCGCCCTCGTCCGACCTGGCCTTCGCCAACGGCGCCCGCACGGTCATCAGCGGCGGCCGCAACTACACCGACGTGCTGCCCAGCGTGAACCTGCGCCTGAAGCTGCAGGACGACCTACAGTGGCGCTTCGCCTTCGCCCAGTCCATCGTCCGTCCCGACTTCTCGCAGCTGCAGCCATCCTTGAACATCGGCGCCACCGCCGGTCTGCTGGACAGCAGCGGCCACTGCCAGAGCCTGGGAACGGGCGCCACGGGCAACTGCGTCTACCAGTGGACGGGTTACGCCGGCAACCCGAACCTGAAGCCGATGCGGTCCAACCAGTTCGACACCTCGATCGAGTGGTACTTCGCCCCCACGGGCAGCATCACCGCCGCGGTGTTCAACAAGGACGTGTTCGACTTCATCACCACGTCGCCCCAGAACGTCGCGTTCACCAACAACGGCGTGACCCGGAACGTCCTGGTGGTGCAGCCCTACAACGCCGGCCAGGGCAGCGTTAAGGGCTTCGAGTTCGGCTACACCCAGTTCTACGATTTCCTGCCGGGCTTTCTGAGCGGCCTGGGCTTCCAGGGTAACGTCACCTTCGTGCAAAGCGAGGGCGGCCGCAACGCGGCGGCCAACCCCTACGACGCCACCCAGGTCACCAACGCCGCGCCAACCAACACGAGCCTGCCGCTGGAAGGCATGTCGAAGTGGAGCTACAACCTGGCGGGCATCTACCAGAAGGGCCCGTTTGAGTTCCGCCTGGCCTACAACTGGCGCCAGCGCTACCTGCTGACCACCTCGGCGGCCAACATCAACATCCCGGCCTGGTCGGATGATTACGGCCAGCTGGACGCGTCCTTCTTCTACACCGTCAACAGCTACCTGAAGGTGGGCGTGGAGGCGGCCAACCTGACCGATGCGCAGACCCGCATCTTGGTCGGGTACCCGGGCCACCTGACCTACCACAACTGGGTCGACGCCGACCGGCGCTACGCCTTCGTCATCCGCGGCTCCCTGTAACGCTTTCTCCCGGGGAGCCTCGTTGTCTGGCCCTGTCTCTCCCCGGTCGCGCTGGTCGCGGCCGGGGAGACAGGGCCGCCTTTTTTCAGGCCGCCCCCTGCCGTAAGCTGGGGCGGCAACGACAAGATCATGTGGGGGAGTGCGCGGGGCATGGCCGAGGCGATGCGGAACGAGGATGGGCGCCGCGGGCGCAAGATCGTGATCGTGGGCGGAGGCACGGCCGGCTGGATGGCGGCGGCCGTGCTGGCCCGGGTGCTGAAGGGCAAGTACGGCACCATCGAGCTGGTGGAATCGGCCGAGATCGGCACCGTCGGCGTGGGCGAGGCCACCATCCCCCCCATCCAGTTCCTGAACCATCTGCTGGGCATCGACGAGGTCGATTTCGTCCGCAAAACCCAGGCGACGTTCAAGCTGGGCATTGAGTTCGTGGATTGGACGCGGCTGAACCACCGCTATTTCCATCCCTTCGGTCCGCATGGCCACACCATCGACGCCGTGTCCTTCCATCATTACTGGCTGCGCCAACGGGCCAAGGGCGACACCAGCGACATCGGCGACTATTCCCCCTCCACCGTCGCGGCGCGGATGGGCAAGTTCCAGCCGCCGGCGCCGGACGCGCGGCCGGGCGGCCCCGTCATCGCCTACGCCTATCACTTCGACGCCGGCCTCTATGCCCAGTACTTGCGTGGCGTGGCCGAGCGCAACGGCGTGAAGCGCACCGAGGGCAAGATCGTCCAGGTGACGCAGCGCGCTGCCGATGGCTTCATCGACAGCCTGGTGCTGGACAACGGCACCCGCGTAGCGGGCGATCTGTTCGTCGACTGCTCCGGCTTCCGTGGCCTGCTGATCGGGGAGACGCTTAAGGCCCCGTACGAGGACTGGTCCCACTGGCTGCCCTGCGACCGGGCCGCGGCCGTGCCCTGCGAGGGCGTGGCGGCGATCACGCCCTACACCCGTTCCACCGCGCGGGCGGCCGGCTGGCAGTGGCGCATCCCGCTGCAACACCGCATCGGCAACGGCCATGTCTACTGCAGCCGCTTCATCAGCGATGACGAGGCGACGGCCACCCTGCTGGCCAACCTGGACGGCAAGCCACTGGCCGATCCGCGCCTGCTGCGCTTCACCACCGGGCGGCGCAAAAATTCCTGGACCAAGAACTGCGTCTCGCTGGGCCTGGCCTCGGGGTTCATGGAGCCCTTGGAGTCCACCAGCATCCACCTGGTGCAGAGCGGCCTGTTCCGCATGGTCTCGCTGCTGCCCCGCGACGGGTTCGAGCAGGCGACGGTGGATGAGTACAACCGCCTGACCAACATTGAATACGAGCAGATCCGCGATTTCCTGATCCTGCATTACCACGCGGTGGAACGGGACGATTCCCCCTTGTGGAATTACTGCCGCACCATGGAGATCCCCGACAGCCTGCGGCACAAGATCGACCTGTTTCGCGCCCGGGGCCGCATCGCCCGCTTCGACGAGCAGTTGTTCGCGGAGCCGAGCTGGGTGGCCGTGTTCCTGGGCCAGGGCATCCAGCCGCACTCCTACGACCCCGTGGCCGACGTCATGCCGGAAGCGGAGGTGACGGCCCGCCTGGACCGTATCCGCGAGGCCATTCGGCGCATGGCCGACGCCCTGCCCACCCACGCCGAGTTCATCAACCGGCATTGCCGCGCCGACCGGCCGGTGGCAGCATGACAACGCTGGCATCCCCCGGGAGATGGTCAGCCAGGGGGTAAAAAGAACAACGGGATGGCCTGATATGAGCGCATCGGGATCGCGGGTCGACGGGGCGGGCGACCGCATCACCGTCATCGACGCCTTGCGGGGGACGGCCCTGGTGGGCCTGTTCCTGCTGCACACCATTGAGCATTTCGATTTCCTGAGCGATGCGGCCATATCGCCCGCCTGGCTGAAGCCGTTCGACACGGCGGCCCACGACACGGCCTTCTTCCTGTTCGCCGGCAAGGCCTACGGCATCTTCGCCCTGATGTTCGGCATCAGTTTCTCCCTGATCCTGGGCAGCTGGTCGCGGCGCGAGGGCAGCGCGTCCGCGCGCTTCCTGTGGCGGCTGGCCGTGCTGTTCGCCATCGGCTATCTGCACGGCCTGATCTACTGCGGCGACATCCTGACCATCCTGGCGGTCATGGGCGCGCCGTTGGTGCTGCTGCACCGCCTGGGCGACCGGCCCCTGCTGGCCGTGGCGGCCGTTCTGCTGATCCAGCCCCCCAGCCTGTGGCAGGTGGCGGGCCTGCTGGACGGCACCGCCCCCGCGCCGCCCGTCCCCTTCCACTGGACGGTGTATGAGGGGCTGATGCCCATCTACGCCAACGGCGGCTTCTGGGACGTGGTGAAGGCCAACCTGTGGCAGGGCGTGCTGGCCCGCACCTTCTGGACCATCGAGACCGGCCGATACCTGCAGATGATGGGCCTGTTCCTGGTCGGCCTGGTGGTGGGGCGCAACCACATCCTGGAACGGGCCGTCGAGCATCGCCGCCTGCTGCAGGGCATCCTGACCGGCGGCGCGCTGGCCTTCGCCGTCCTCTATCCCCTAAAGCGCCTGGCGGAGGGTGCCGGCCTGCCGGCCATGACGGCCTATGAGGTGACGAACCTGGCCAACGCCTATTGCGGCCTGGCGCAGATGGCCATATGGGCCAGCGGCTTCGTCCTGCTGTATCCCCGCGTCCAGGCCCTGGCGCCGGTGCGGGCGCTCGCCTCCTTCGGGCGCATGAGCCTGACCTGCTACATCACCCAGGCCCTGGTCTTCGTGCCGCTGTTCTACGGCTTTGGCCTGGGGCTTTACCGCCATATGGGCCCGTTCTACAGCGTCGCCAGCGGCGTCGCCTTCGTCATCCTGCAATGCGCCGTCGCCCATTGGTGGCTGCGCCACTACCGCTATGGGCCCCTGGAATGGGTCTGGCGCGCCGCCACCTTCCGCACCCTGTCCCTGCCCCTGCGCCACGCCCCGAAGGCGGCGTTGGCGGATGCAGCGTAGAAGCTGAATGCGCCGCGCCCGAACCTTGGCCTCATTTGCGCTTATCAGTCTGATCGGCGGAAGCATTGCCCGAGCGGACGATGTGCCACCTCTACCCGCCCCTGGTAAGCCGCCGGTGGTCGTCCGCGCGCCTGTCAATGCGCCAGCGTTGACAGGGGGGCAATGGCGGATTCTCGCCTACTTCGACGGCGTCGCCATGGCGGTCCCCAAACTACGGGAGTACACATCGCCACCAAATGCTGGTCAGACCATCGATCTTGCTTGGCCGACGGTGCATTTCAATTCTGATGGCGCTTTGAATATCTACGCTGGTTGCGGCCCGTCGGGCGGCCATTATCAGATCGCTGACAATAAAGTCTCTTTGCAGGCCCTAGTCGTCATCATGGGGGACTGTGGCACAAGCGAGACCCATCAGGTCTTCGCGATCGTGAACGCGATGAAGGCGACCGAGACATTGGTCTGGCGGGGTGAAAGCGCGCTGCTGCTTGATCATGACGGTAATCTCCAGCTGATTCTGTCGCGCTGAAAGACGGCGCCAAGCTTGTAACAAACGCCCGGGACCAGCCAGTCCCGGGCGTTGGTCTTTTCAGCGGTGGGGGCCGGTCATTTGGCCTTCGCCAGCGCTTCCTTCACCACCTTGTCGGCCAAGGGCGCCATGGCCACATAGCCGGCCTCGGTCGGGTGCACGCCGTCGGAGGCCAAGCCCGGCTTGAAGTCGCCCTTGCCGTCGCCCACCACGTCCTTGTAGTCGACGAACAGGGCGCCGACCTGGGCCGCGTACTCCTTCAGCCAGGCATTGTGCGCGGCGATCTTGGGCGCCGGGTCCAGGCCCTGGCGCCACTTGAAGTCCAACGCCGGAGGGATGCCGGCCAGGATCACGGTGATGCCGTGCTTCTGGGCCAGTTCCACCATGCTCATGATGTTGTTCTTCAGCTGCTGCGGCGACACCGGGCCCCAGTTCTGGGCCAGGTCGTTCGTGCCGGCCATGATGTGCACGACCTTGGGATGCAGGTCGATGACGTCCTGGCGGAAGCGCAGCAGCATCTGCGCCGTGGTCTGGCCGCTGATGCCCCGACCCACGCGGCCGGGCGTGAAGAAGCCCGGCGTCTTGTCCACCCACAGCTGGGTGATGCTGTCGCCCATGAACACCACCTGGACCGAGCCGGGCTTCAGCTTCTCATTATCCGCGGCGTAGCGGTTCAGGTAGGCGAAGTCGGTGTGCAGGCGGTCTTCCTCTTCCTGATGCCACTTGGCCACCTGCTCCGCGCTGGGCGGCTTGTTGTCCTCGGCCAGCGCAGGGGGGGCCAGCGCCGGGGCGGCCAGCAGGCCGGCCAACATCAGGGCGGCGACGGCGGTACGTGTCTTCATTCTCAAGGTTCCTCCCATGCGGACCCGCAGCCGGGATCCGAATTAATAAAACATCTTAATTTAATTGGCCGTCAATGGCCCGGACAGATGGAGCCCGCCGGATCGGCGGACAGCCGCACGGTGGCCAGGGACAAGCGCAGGGTGCCGCTGGTGCTGAGCGCGAAGGGGGTGGTGACCCGGGACAGATCGGCCCCCGCCTGCTTGAAGCAGGACAGCTTGACCTTCAGGGTCTGCCACTGGCCGACGGGGGCGGCCTTCAGAACGGCGGTCAGGTCCAGGACACCTGGCGTGCCGGGTCCGGTGCCGGAGGCCAGCCAGACGGTGCCGGCCGGTGCCTCATCCACCCGATAGTCCACCTGCAAGGACAGCGCGCCGTTGGCCTGGCGCGTCAGGTCCAGGGTGTTGCCGCCGGTCACGGCGATGGCGGCGTCGCCCTTGCCGCTCCAGCTCAGCTGCCGGCCGGCACCCTGTATTCCGCCGGCGTCCACCGGCTTCAGCGCCAGGGCGCCCGCTACCTCGGTCGCCGTGCCATCGCCTGGCACGGGCACGGACGTGGTCCCCTGACGCAGCACGAAACTCCACGGCGCCGGGTTGCGGCCCTTCACGAAATAGGTGTCGATGTTGGCCGCCGCCGCGTCCACGCCCGACACCTCCGGCAACTGCGGCACGGTGTCGGGCTTGGCATCGGCATAACGCAGGCCATAGCCGTAGGCGAACAGCGGATCGTAGGGCTGGCGCAGCCGGTTCAGCGTCGCCTGCGCCGCCGTCTTGGGCCAGGAGTAGGAGAGCCTGCCGGTGAAGTCGTAGCGCGGCCGGCCCTGCATATCGCCCACCAGCACATCGGCCACGCCGCCGCCCTCCGACCCCGGGAACCAGGCGGCCACGAAGGCGTCGGACGCGTTGATCTCCGGGTTCACCCACAGCGGGCGGCCGGACAGGAAGACGGAGACGACCGGGATGCCCTGGGCCTTCAGTTTCCTCAGCAGCGCCAGATCCTGCTTGTCGCCCGCCTGGAACTCCAGGCTGGGGATATCGCCCTGGAACTCGGCATAGGGCATCTCGCCGAACACCACCACCGCCACGTCCGGCTTGGTGGTGAAGCTGCCGTCGGCGCTGAGGTCCACGGTGCCGCCACCGGCGGCCACCGCCTGCCGGATGCCCTCATAGATGGAGGTGGCGCCGGGGAAGTCGCTGTTCTTGTTGCCGGTGCCCTGCCACGACAGGGTCCAGCCGCCGGTCTGGCGGCCGATCTCGTCCGCCGCCTCCCCCACAACCAGGACGTGGGACTTGGCCTTCAGCGGCAACACCTGGCCATTGTTCTTGAGCAGCACCAGCGACTTGCGCACCGCCTCGCGCGCCAGGGCGCGGTGCTCGGCGTTGCCGATGACGCCGTCCTTCAGCTCGAACGGGCGGGCGGGATCGAACAGGCCCAGCTTGGCCTTCACCCGCAGGATGCGGCGCACGGCGTCATCGATGCGCGCCATGGGAATCTCGCCCGCCTTCACCTGGGCGACGGTGTTGGTGAACAGCGCCTTCCAGTCGTTCGGGGCCATGAACATGTCGAGACCGGCCAGGACGGCGACGGGGCAGGAGTCCGCGGTGCAACCCGGCACTTGGCCATGGCCGTTCCAGTCGCCGACGATGAAGCCGTCGAAGCCCATGCGACCCTTCAGCACATCGGTCAGCAGCGACTTGTTGCCGTGCATCTTGACGCCCTGCCAGCTGGAGAAGCTGGCCATCACCGTCATGATGCCGGCGTCCACCGCCGCCGGATAACCCGCCGCGTGGATGCGGATCAGATCCTGTTCGCTGATATCGGCGTCGCCCTGGTCCACACCGTTGGTGGTGCCGCCGTCGCCCAGGAAATGCTTGGCCGAGGCCGCGACATGCCCGTGCTGCAACGCCTGGCCGGCACCCGCCTGGCCCTGCAGGCCCAGCACCATCTCACCCGCGTACTGGCGGACGATCTCCGGATCCTCGGAATAGCCTTCGTAGGTGCGGCCCCAGCGGTGGTCCTGCGGCACCGCCAGGGTGGGGCCGAAGGCCCAGTCCATGCCGGCCGCCGCCGTCTCCTGCGCCGTGGCGACGCCGATGCGGCGGATCAGGGCGGGGTCATGTGCGGCGCCCAGGGCGGAGTTGTGGGGGAACAGCGTGGCGCCCACCACGTTGTTGTTCCCGTGCACGGCGTCGATGCCGAACATGATGGGAATGGCCACGCGCCCGGGCCGTTCCGCCAGCGAGGCCGCGCGGAAGGCCCGCGCCGTCTCCGCCCACTTGTCGGGGCCGGCGCGGTCGTCGCCGCCCGCCGGCGCGCTGTCGCCCCCCGCCAGGATGGAGCCCAGGGGATAATTGGCCAGGTCCGCCGGCGTCACGGTGGAAATGTCGGCTTGAATCATCTGGCCGACCTTGTCCTCCAAACTCATCTTGGCCATCAGGCCGGTCACGAAGGCTTCGGTCTTGGCGTCCACCAGGCCCTTGCTCTTGGCGGTCGGCCACAGCTCAGGGTGGGCGACGCCGCGGGCGCTGTCAGTCACGGTGATGGCTGCCTTTTGCGGGGGATTCGAGGTTTGCCGGGTCTCAGCCTGCTGTGCCTCAGTTTGATGAGCGGTGGTCTGAAATGCAGAAGCGTGGAGCGGTGCCAGGGCCGCAAGCAGTAAGGCCGGCGTCACGGACGCCAGAAGGGCCATGCGGTGCTTCATGGGTGTTCCTTGTTCTTCTCGGGTCTTCTTGGGTGCCGCTAGCCGATGACACCACCCGACCCGGGCCTCCCTGGTGCCGGACAGGTGGATCCGCGGGGGCCCGTCCCACCTCTATTCCCGACGGGATGGGCGGATTTTCCGGGGCGCGAATTAATAAGATGATAACGCTATCATCCAACCCCCGCAAGCGAGCCACGCCTTGCCCCATGATACCGGTCACATTAGGATCACCCGCAACGGCGGCGCTGATCGCCGGTGACGGAGGAAGCGGGCGCCCCAGCGCGGCCGGCGGCCCGACGGGCCCGCCGAACACCGATCCCCTGTCCTGACCGTCGATCCACCACGGGGAAGGCCGCCTACCCATGTCCACGATATCGCGCCGGGAAATCCTGATGGCCAGCGCCGCCGCCCTGTTGTCGGCCGGCGCCGCCCGGCCCGCCCTGGCGCAGGAGGCGCCGCCCGCCGCCCCGGTGACGCCCCTGCCCACCCCGGACCCGGCCCAGACGCTCTGGTACAACCAGCCGGCGGCGCAGTGGGTGGAGGCCCTGCCCGTGGGCAACGGCCGGCTGGGGGCCATGGTGTTCGGCGGCATTTCCATGGAACGTCTGCAGTTGAACGAGGACACGTTCTACGCCGGCGGCCCTTACGACGACGTGAATCCGGAGGCCAAGGCCAACCTGCCGCAGGTGCGCGACCTGATCTTCCAGGGCAAATACAAAGAGGCGGAGGCGCTGGCGGCCGCCAAGGTGATGGCCAAGCCCCTGAAGCAGATGCCCTATCAACCGCTGGGCGACGCCGTGCTGCTATTCCAGAGCCTGGACACGGTGCACGACTATCACCGCCGGCTGGATCTGGACACCGCCGTGACCACCACGCGCCTGATCAGCGGCGGCGGCGCCTGGTCGTCCACCCACACGCGCGAGGTGTTCGCCAGCGCGCCGGACCAGGTGATCGTCACCCGGCTGTCGGCCAACAAGCCAGGCCTCGTCAGCGCCAACCTGTCGCTGCTGACACCCCAGAACGCCACCCTGGCGGCGGACGGCCCGGACGGCCTGCTGCTGACCGGCATCGGCCCCAGCCGCTTCGGCATCGAGGGGCGGCTGAAATTCGCCGTGCGCCTGAAGGTCATCGCCAGCGGCGGCACCGTGCGGGCCGGCAGCGACGGCATCGTCATCGACCATGCCGATGAGGCCGTGGTGCTGATCACCGCCGCCACGGGCTACAAGCGCTTCGACGACATCAGCGCCGACCCGGCGGCCCTGACGGCCGCCACCCTTGCCCAGGCCGCCGCCAAGCCGTATGCCCGTCTGCTGGCCGACCATGTGGCGGAGCATCAACGCCTGTACCACCGCGTGGCCCTGGACCTGGGGACGACGCCCGCCGCCGGCCTGCCCACCGATGAGCGCGTGCGCGCCGCCGCCCCGCAGGACGATCCGGCCCTGGCCGCCCTTTATTTCAACTACGGCCGCTATCTGCTGATCAGCAGTTCCCGCCCCGGCGGCCAGCCCGCCAATCTGCAGGGCCTCTGGAATGAGCAGGTGGATCCGCCCTGGGAGTCCAAGTGGACCATCAACATCAACACCGAGATGAACTACTGGCCGGCGGAGCTGGTGGACCTGGGTGAATGTGTCCAGCCCCTGGTGGGCATGCTGAAGGACCTATCGGAAACCGGCGCGCGGGCGGCCAGGGACATGTACGGCGCCGGCGGCTGGATGGCCCACCACAACACCGACGTCTGGCGGGTGGTGGGGCCGCCGGACGGCCCCAAATGGGGCCTCTGGCCCATGGGCGGCGCGTGGCTGTGCCGCCACCTGTGGGACCACTACGACTATGGCCGGGACAAGGATTTCCTGGCCGACATCTACCCCATCCTGAAGGGCGCCTCGCAGTTCTTCCTGGATACGCTCATGGTCCTGCCGGGCAGCGGCTGGCTGGTCACCAACCCGTCGCTGTCGCCGGAAAACGAGCACCCCCTGGGCACCTCGCTGTGCGCCGGGCCGGCCATGGACCGGCAGATCCTGCGCGACCTGTTCGCCATCACCGTCAAGGCCGGCGAAATCCTGGGCAAGGATGCCGACTTCCGCGCCCGGGTGACGGCCGCGCGCGGCCGCCTGCCCCCCGACCGCATCGGCAACGCCGGTCAGTTGCAGGAATGGCTGGAGGATTGGGACATGCAGGCGCCGGAGATCCACCACCGCCATGTCTCCCACCTCTATGCCGTCTATCCCAGCGATCAGATCACCCGGCGCGGCACGCCGGACCTGATCCAGGCCGCGCGCCGGACGTTGGAGATCCGGGGGGACGACGCCACCGGCTGGGGCCTGGGCTGGCGCCTGAACCTGTGGGCGCGCCTGGGCGACGGTGACCATGCGCACGCCATCCTGAAGCTGCTGCTGGGACCGGACCGCACCTACCCCAACCTGTTCGACGCCCACCCGCCCTTCCAGATCGACGGGAACTTCGGCGGCACGGCGGGCATGGTGGAGATGCTGGTGCAGAGCATCGGCGACGACATCGAGCTGCTGCCCGCCCTGCCCAGCACCTGGGGCCACGGCAGCCTGCGCGGCGTGCGGGTGCGCGGCCAGGGCCGGCTGGACCTGGCCTGGAAGGACGGCGCGCTGGCGCAAGCCGCCTTGCGCAACGCCGGCAAGCAGCCGCGACGCTGGCAGGTGCGCCTGGGCGAGGAGGTGGTGGCGGTGACGGTGCCGGCCGGTGGTGAAAAGCGCCTGGCGCTGAAAAACGGCAGGCTGGCCCTCGCCTGAGGACCAGCCCGCCGCCCATCATGGATACCCCTGCGGCTACGCCGCGCGCAGCTGGGCCAGGAAGGCGTCGACCTGCGCGCGCAGCACCTGGGCCTCGCTGGTCAGCTCGGTGGAGGAGGCCTCGACCTCCATCGACTTGCGGGCCGTCTTCCCGGCGCGTTCGTTGACGCCGTAGATGTTCTCGGTGATCTCCTCCGTCGCCCGCGCCGTCTCGCCCACGTTGCTGACGATGGCCTGGGTGGCGGCCCCCTGTTCCTGCACCGCCGCGGCGATGATGGAGGCGATCTCGTCGATGCGGCGGATGGTGGCGCCGATGTCGCTAATGGCCGTCACCGCCTGGCCGCTGGCGCCCTGGATGGCCCCGACATGGGCGGCGATCTCCTCCGTGGCCCGGGATGTCTGGGTGGCCAGCGCCTTCACCTCGGACGCCACGACGGCGAAGCCCTTGCCGGCCTCACCCGCCCGCGCCGCCTCGATGGTGGCGTTCAGGGCCAGCAGGTTGGTCTGCCCCGCGATGTCGCTGATCAGTTGGACCACGGCGCCGATGCGGTTGGCCACGTCGGCCAGGCCATCGACCGTCCCGCGCGTCGCATCCACCTGCACCACCGCCTCACGGGCGACGACGGCGGAATTCTCCACCTGGCGGCTGATCTCCCCGATGGAGGAGGACAGCTCCTCGCTGGCCGTCGCCACGGTGCGGACGTTGCCGGCGGACTGGCTGGCGGCGGCCGACACGGTGGTGGTCTGCCGCAGGCTCTCCTCCGCGGCGGTGCCCAGTTCGCGGGCCGTCGTCTGGATGTCGGCGGCGGCCGTCGCCACCTTGTCGACCACGGCGCGCACCGTCGCCTCGAAATGATCGGCGGCGCTGGCCATCGCGGCCTTGCGCTGGGCCTCGGCCGCGGCCTTCAGGGTCGCCTGCTCCGCCGCCAGCGCGTCTCCCTGGATCAGGCTTTCCTTGAACACCTCGACCGCGCGGGCCATGGCGCCGATCTCATCCCCCCGCGCCACGCCGGGCACATCCACCTGCCGGGCGCCGCCGGCCATGGTCTCCATGACGCCGCGCAGCAGATTCACCGGCCGGGTGATGGACCGCCCCGTGGCCCAGGACAGCACCAGGCTCAACGCGATGGCGATGCCGGCGAAGGCGATGCCCAGGACGTGGCCCTTGGCGGAGGCGGCGTCGAAGGCCTTCTCCGCGTCCTCGGACTGTCGCAGGTTCAGCGCCGCCATCTTCTCCAGATTCTGGGTCATTTGGTCGCGCGCCTCATCCACCTTGCCGTCCAACTCACGGATGGCGGGGGTCAAGGCGTCGCTCTTCTCCAACGCCGGCAGCATCTGCTGTTCGAAGATGGCGATGTAGTCGCGCAGGCCCGCCTCGGCGCCGTCCAGGGCGGCCTTTTCCTCCGGCAGATCGGCCTCGGCGCGCAAATCCTTGAACATGGCCAGAATACCCTGCTTCTTCTCGGCCCAGTCCTTGCGCGTCTCCTCCAGGTTATGGTTGATCTCCGCGTCCGCGACGATGGCGTAGAGGTCATTGCCCGCCGATACGGCGCGCACCGACTTTGCGGCCACGCCGGACGTGCCCGTCAGCGTCGCCTTGCTCTCCGCCAGCCGGCCCAGGGTCAGGGTGAAGACCCCTGCGATCAGCAGGATCATCAGCACGGTCATGGCCGAAGACAGGGTCAGTTTGTGCGCCAGTTTCATCGCGGGCCTCCGGGTTCGGTCACGAAATCCAAGTCAAAAAATCAGAAACGGATGGTAAAGCCGATGAAGGGGTTCACGTCATCGGCCGCCTTGCTCAGGCCGATGTTCACGCCGCCATCCACCGAGAAGTTCGACGTCACCTGGTAGGTCACGCCCAGGTCCAGGGTGGCGATGGTGGCGGCGTCGGGGCCGGTCTGCCGCTCGCCATACAGCTCGATGTAGCCGTCCAGCACCTCGCCCAACGGGTGGCTGAGGCTGACGGAAAAGGTCAGGTCGGGGTCGTAGCCATCGCCGATGGCGTTGCGGTTCACGGCCAGCGTGGTCTGCGTGCCCAGTTCCCACTCCCCGCCCAGCTTAATGGCGAAGGGCACGCCGATGCCGCCCTCGACGGCCCCATTGCCGTAGGCGGTGGCTGCGGTGGGCAGCTTCACGAAAGGGATCAGGCCCAGGGCGGTCGTGCCCTCGCGGTCATTACCCCACAGGTTGATCTTGGCCCGCACGGTCATGTCCGACCAGCCGTGCAGCCGCGTGTGGCCGCCGTTCCGCTCCGACAGGCCCATGACGGTGTAGGCGGGGGCGATGATATCGAATTCCGTGTCGTCCCAGATGCCGATGCGGATGTTGGGCGCCATGAAGACGGACTCGTGCTTGCGCGTGCCGTCGTCGTTGTAGAAGTCGCGGTTGTGGCTGACGATGTCCGTCTCGACCTGCACGTGGCCGGGATCGATGGTGTAGGGGCCATCGGTCTTGTCCGGCCGGTCAGGCGCGAATTCGCGCAAGCCCCCTTCTTCGGCGAAGGCGGGCGCGATATCGACCGTGGCCAACAGCGCCACCGCCACCAATCCGGTTCTCAAGGAAAAACGCCGCAAAGCCAGCCCCGTCGTCGCCTGTGACAAATCGTCCCTGCGACATACGGTGCCAGGAATGGGTTTCCGGATGGTTAACCGGATGAACCACCGAAAGGCTATCGGGTGATGAAGCCCCCGTCCGGCGGGGCGGCGTGGCCGGGCTCGCCCCCTCCGCCGCCGGTGGCACGTTCCACCAGCCGCCGCCCAAGGCCTGGAATAGGGCGGCCGTATCCATCAGGCGGGCCGCCTGGGCCTGCACCAGGGCCAGGCGCGCCTGCGCCGCGGCCTGCTGCGCGGCCAGCACGGCCGAGGGCGCCGCCGCCCCCAAGGCCAGCTGCCGCCGGGCGAGATCCAGGGCATGGGCGGCGGCGGTGTCGGCCCGCTGCGCCGCCGCCAGGGCGTCGCCATCGCTTTTCAGTGCCGACAGGGTGTCCGCCACGTTCTGGAACGCCAGCACCACGGCGGACCGGTATTGCGCCGCCGCCTGGTCCAGGGCCGCCCGCGCCGCCTTTTCCTTATGCGCCAGGCTGAACCCTTCGAACACCGGCTGGGTCAGGTTGGCGCCGAAATTCCAGAAGCCGTTGCCGGCGGCGAACAGGCTGTTCAACGCCGAGGCGCTGGACCCCGCCGCCCCGCTGAGCGTCAGGTTGGGTAGGCGGTTGGCCACCGCCACGCCCACGTTGGCGCTGGCCACATGCAGGTTGGCGGCGGCCAGGCGGATGTCGGGCCGCTGTTCCACCAGCCGGGCCGGCAGACTGAACGGGAGCTCCGCCGGCAGGGCCAGGTCGGCCAGCTGGAACGTCTCCGGCGTCGGGTCGGCCGGCATGCGGCCCAACAGGGCGTTCAGCTGGTGGCGCTGCTGCTCCAGCTGCTTCTCCAGCGGCGGCAGGGTCTGTTCGGCCTGTGCCAGCGCCGTCTCCCCCGCCGCGACGTCGGCGGCCGAGACCTGGCCCAGGTCCCGCTGGCGGCGCAGGATGGCCAGGGCCTTGCCGGCGTCGGCGATGATGGACCGCGTGGCGTCGACCTGGCCGCGCAGGCTGGCCTCCGTCACCGCCGCCACCACCACGTTGGACGTCAGGGTCAGGTACGTCGCCTCGACCTGGAAGCGCTGGCCCTCGGTGGTGGCGTCCAGCGCCTCCTGCCCCCGCCGGGTGCCGCCCCACAGGTCCGGGCTGTAGGATACGGACAGCTGCGGGGTGAACAGGTTCAGCTGCGGCGCGTTGTTGGCCGCCGTGGGCGCCACGGTGCCGGTGGGGTCCTTCTGCCGCGTGGCCTGGAAGCTGGCGTCGATGCTGGGCAGGAAGGACCCGGCGTTGGCGTACGCGTTCTCCCGCGCCACGCGCAGGGCCGCCTGCGCCGCCGCGACGTCGGCGTTGTGGGCCATGGCCTCGCGCACCAGCCCGTCCAGGGCCGGCGACTTGAACAGCGCCCACCAGTCGGCCGGTATGTCGCGGCCGGCCAGCAGGGTCTGGTCGGGCAGCTTGGGCGGCGGGGCCAGCGCCTCTTTGGGCGGGGCGGCCGGTGTCCGGTAGTCCGGACCGACGGCGCAGGCCGCCAGCAGCAGGGCGGGGAGGATGGGCAGGACGCGGCGCATCATTCAACCTCCCCCACCTGGACCGGGCCATCTTGCATCGGTAGCGCGGTGCGGCTGGAGAACCGGCTGATCAGCACCGGCAGCACCACCAGGATCAGGATGGGCGCCAGCAGGATGCCGCCCACCACCACCATGGCCAGCGGCCGCTGCACCTGGGACCCGATGCCGTGCGACAGGGCAGCCGGCAGCAGGCCGACGCAGGCGGCGATGCAGGTCATCATGACGGGCCGCAGGCGCGTTTCCGCCGCCTTCACCAGCGCCGCCGCCCGTTCCATGCCGGCGTGGACCAGCTGGTTGAAGTAGGAGATGACGATGATGCCCTCCATCACGGAGATGCCGAACAGGCCGATGAAGCCGATGGCGGCGGAGATGGAGAAGGGCGTGCCGGTGCTGGCCAGGATGAAGATGCCGCCGATCAGGGCCATGGGCATGACGCTGGCCGCCAGCAGCGTGTCGGTCATGGAGGCGAAGTTGAGGTACAGCAGCACGCAGATCAGCGCCAGGCTGACCGGGACCGCCACCGCCAGGCGGCGCACCGCGTCCTGAAGGTTGCCGAACTCCCCCACCCATTCCAGGCGGTAGCCGCCGGGCAGCTGCACCTGCTCCGCCACCTTCTGCTGCGCCTCCAGCACGGCGCTGCCCAGGTCACGGCCGCGCACGCTGAACTTGATGGGGATGTAGCGCCCCTGTCCCTCGCGATAGATGAAGGACGCGCCGGAGACCATGCGGATATCGGCCACGTCGGCCAGGGGGATGGGGGCGGTGCCTGCGCCCAGCGCGGTCGTCCCCACGGTGATGTGGCGGATGGCGTCCAGGCTGCCGCGGTCCTCGGGCGACAGACGCACCATGATGGGGAAGTTGCGGTCGCTGCCATCCTCATAGAGGTTGCCGGCCGCCTGCCCGCCGATGGCGGCCTGAACGACGGCGTTGACGTCGCCGGTCGCCAGGCCGTAGCGGGCGGCCTTGGCGCGGTCCACCGTGATCTTGATGGTGGGCTGGCCCAGCGACTTGAACACGCCGAGATCGGTCACACCCGGGACGGTGGACATCACCTGCCTGATATGGTTGGCGGTCTTTTCCAGCGTTTCCAGGTCATTGCCGAACAGCTTGACCGAGTTCTCACCCTTAACGCCGCTGGCCGCCTCCTCCACATTGTCCTCGATGTATTGGGAGAAGTTGAACTCGATGCCGGGGAAGCGCTCGCTCAGCTTCGCCTCGATGTCGCGGGTCAGGCGTTCCTTGTCCCAGCCTTTGGGCCAGCTGTCGAAGGGCTTCAGCGGCACGAAGAACTCGGCGTTGAAGAAGCCGGTGGCGTCGGTGCCGTCATCGGGGCGTCCGTGCTGGGAGATGACGGTCTCCACCTCCGGATAATCCTTGATGATGCGGCGAATGCCGTCCACCGCCTCCGTCCCCGCCTCCAGCGAGATGGACAGGGGCAGGTTGGCGCGGATCCACAGGTTGCCCTCTTCCAGGTGGGGCAGGAATTCCATGCCCATGAAGCGGGTGCAGACGATGGCCAGCACCATCAGCGCGCCTGCCACGGCCAGCACCAGACGCCTGTTGGCCAGGGCCAGGCGCAGCAGGGGCGGATAGAGGCGGTGCAACACGCGCACCACCACCGTGTCATGCTCCCGCACCTGCTCGGGCAGCAGGATGGCGCTCAAGGCGGGGGAGATGGTGAAGGTGGCGATCAGGCCACCGGCGATGGCATAGGCGTAGGTCTTGGCCATGGGGCCGAAGATGTGCCCCTCCACCCCCGACAGGGTGAACAGGGGCACGAAGCCGGCGATGATGATGGCGGCGGAGAAGAAGATGGCCCGGTTGACCTCGACGGCGGAGTTGGCGATGACGCCGAACCGCCCGCGCAGGATCACGTCCTGCCGCACGCTGTGCAGGATGGAGGCTTTGGCGAACCGCTCCTTGGGCGGCTGCGCCAGGTGGCGGAAGATGTTCTCCACCATGATGACCGTGGCGTCCACGATCAGGCCGAAGTCGATGGCGCCGACGGACAGCAGGTTGGCCGACTCCCCGCGCAGGGTCATGATCAGGATGGCGAAGAACAGGGCGAAGGGCACCGTGGCGGCCACGATGACGGCGCTGCGCAGATCGCCCAGGAACAGCCACTGCACGAAGAAGATCAGGACGATGCCCATGACCATGTTGTGCAGCACGGTGTGGGTGGTCAGGTCGATCAGGTCCGACCGGTCGTAAATGGTCTTGAGGTACACGCCCGGCGGCAGGATGCCGGAGGTGTTGATCTTCTCCATCTCCGCCTTGGCCGCCAGGATGGTGGGCTTGCTCTCCGCCCCCCGGCGCATCAGCACGATGCCCTGGACGATGTCGTCCTGGCCGTCCCGCCCGGCGATGCCCAGGCGCGGCTGGTTGCCCACGGTGACGGTGGCGACGTCGCCCACCAGGACGGGCGCGCCGTTGTTGGCCGCCAGCATGGTGCCACGGATGTCGTCCAGGGAATGGATCTGGCCCACGCCACGAACCACCATGGCCTGGTCGCCGATGTTCACCGTCTGGCCACCGACGTTGATGTTGGCGTTGTTCAGGGCCTGCAGGACGCCCGGAATGGTCAGGCCGTAGGCGGTCAGCTTGCGCTGGTCCACCGTCACCTCATAGGCCTTGGTCTTGCCGCCCCAGCCGGACACGTCGATGACCCCCGGCACAGCCTTGAACCGGCGTTGCAGTACCCAATCCTGCAGGGTCTTGAGGTCCGTGACGGAATAGCCCGGCGGTCCCACCACCTGATAGCGCAGGATTTCGCCGATGGGGCTTTCCGGCGAGATGGCCGGCTGCACGCCCGACGGCAGGTTGGACAGCTGCGACAGCTGGTTGGTCACCCGCTGCACCGCCTCGTCATAGGTGAAGTCGTAGGTGAACTGGATCTTGATGTCCGACAGCCCGAACAGCGAGACGGAGCGGATGGCCGTGACATGGGGGATGCCGGCCATCTGCACCTCGATGGGCACGGTGATGTAACGTTCGATTTCCTCGGCCGACTGGCCGCTGTTCTGGGTCACGATCTCCACCATGGGCGGGACCGGATCGGGATAGGCCTCGATGTTCAGGCGCAGGAAGGCGCCCACACCCACCACCAGCAGGACGGCCAGCGCCGCCAGCATCAGCACGCGCTGGCGTAGCGCGAAGATGACGACCTTGTTCATGATCTCAGTCGCCCTGCGCCGCGCGGTCGATGAACAACGCGCCCTTGGTCACCACGCTGTCCCCCGCTTTCAGGCCGTCCAGCACCTCCACCAGGCCGTCCTGTTGCCGTCCTAGGGTCACGGAACGCAGCGCCAGGGCGTGGTGGGCGGCGTCGGCCACCCAGACGCGAGACACGTCGCCCTCGTGGATCACCGCCCGTTCCGGCACGGCCAGGGCCGGGGCGGCGGGGGCGGAGGCCAGGCGCGCGGTCGCCATCATCTCCGGCTTCAGGGCGCCGTCGGCGTTGTCCAGGGTGACGCGCACCGCCAGGCGCCGGGTGGCGGGGTCGATGGCGGGCGCGACCGCCGTCACCCGGCCCCGGAACACCCGGGCCGGATAGGCGGGCACGCGCGCCTCCACCTCCTGCCCCACGGCCACCGCCGGGGCGTCGGCCTCGCGCACATTGGCCAGCAGCCAGACGGTGGACAGGTCGGCCAGGGTGAAGGCCATGGCGCCACCGTTGGCCGCGCCGTTGACGTACTGGCCCTGGGACACCTGGCGCTGCAGCACCGTGCCGGCCACGGGCGCGCGCACCGGCGTGGGCGCCAGGGCGGCACCCTCATGCGCCAGGGCCGCGATCTCCTGCGGGGTGCGGCCCAGCACGCGCAGCCGGTCGCGCACGGCGGCCAGCGCCGCCTGCGCCGTACGCGCGGCCGTTTCCGCCGTCACCAGGTCCACCTGGGCTTGCTGCCAATCCTTCAGGGCGCCACCGTCGGCCTGGTAGAGGTCGCGCTGGCGCTGTTCCGTCACACGGGCCTGGCGCAGCTGGGCATCCGCCGCGGCGGCGGCCGAGGCGGCGGCGGCCAGGTCGCCGCGCCCCTGCGCCATGTCGGTTGCGTCCACGGTCATGAGCACCGAGCCCTTGGCCACAGGGTCGCCGACGCGGACGGTCACCGTGCCCACCTGACCGGAGACGGGGGAATAGACCGGCGTCGTCGCCTCATCATTGGCCGTCACCCGGCCGTCGGTGTCGATGTGGGTCTGGAAGGGGTGCGGGGCCACGGTTTCCATGCCCAGCGCCGCCCACTGGCCCGGCGTCACCTGGAAGGTGCCAGGGGCGGCCTCGGGCTGGGGCGGCGACGACGCCGGCGGCGCATCGCCTTCCCTGATCACGATCATCCCCACGACCGCGGTCATCAGCAAGGCGGCACCCAGCCACTGTAGCCCACGACCCGGACCGGGAAGAAAGCGGAAAGAAGGCACCTTAGACACTCCACGCCACAGTCGCGGGCTAACGGGGGAAGGCTAACCAGCCGCGTCGCGATGACGCACCCACACGGTGCACCGCAAAAATCAAGGAAACGCGGGATCTCACCTTTGCAGGACCAGGACAATGGGCCATTTCAGCGCAGGCGTCGCCGGATTTATTGGGGACGACTCCAAATTTTATGGTTAGCGCACCATCGCCGTGTCGATTTGATTACACCGCACCGCGTGCATCGACGCCAGAATGGTTGTTTTCCTTGGATGGTGCCGCGCGGCCGAACTATCGCCGGGCTTTCCCGACGGCCGGTGGAGGGTCGTGCAGGCGCCCACCGGCCGCCCGGGCCATTTGACGCAGGCCATAGGCCGAATGGCCGAGGTCACTGTCTCGCCTCTCCATCCGCCGCCTTTGGTCATGTCCCCCGGCAGGCCGGATATTCCCCGTGCTCGACCAGCCTGGCGGGTGGATAGGTATTCCGGCGCGGCCCTTAGCGCTTTGGCCCGCCTGCCGGTTGCCGGGGCAACCGGCCCCGCTATTTCCCGATTTGTTGCCAGGGAAAGGCCCCGTGGGCCCTTCCGAATGGATCAAGAGATGCGCCGTTGGGAGCCATCGAAGAAGGTCTGGAGGTCGCCCGTGCTGAACGCCCTGCGCAACCTTTTGTCGATCACCGTCGTTCTTCTGCTGCTGGTTCCCTTGACGGATCTGGCCATGCAGGTGTTGCCCCCCGTCATCGGCGCGCTGCCGCCGCTGCTGGTGGGCCTGGTCTTCCTGGCCTTCATGGGCCAGGTGCTGGCGGCCGCTATTCGCCACGCCCGCCTGCACGGCATCGCCCTACCCAAGACTGGAATAGGCGCCAGTTCCCGTTCCCTGACACCCCCTGGCCCTGACTCCCCTTGGCCTGTCGCCGCTTCCCTGACGAGAGAGATCGCGCCATGAACGCCCCGCTTCGCAACATCCTTTACGCCATCCTCAGCCTGCTGCTGATCATCATGCTGGTGGATTTGGCCGTGACCCTGCTGCCTCCCATCCTGGCCGAGGTGTTGCGCATCATTGTCGGCATCGGTGTCTTCCTGTTCCTGCTGCAGTTCCTGGCGGGACTGTTCCGCAGAACACCCTGACGACTGAGCACACGACATCCAACCTTGCGATCAAGAGGGACAGGCCTGGCCGCCATCGCCAGGCCTATTCCTTTTGTTCCCCTTTTGGACCTATTTCCCCTTGACGGCGGTCGCGCGTTCCCACACTCCATAAGGGCAAACCGGATGGGGAGATGCACGCGATGCGCAAGGGTCTTCGGAACACCGCCACGGCCTTGGTTATGGCCGCCTGCCTGGCTGGGGGCACCGCCCTGGCCGCCGATGCCGCCGGGGGCGCGTCGGTTCCCGGTGACAAGCAGACGCCCGGCCATCACACTTACATGTTCGTGCTGAGCTGGGAGCCGGAGTTCTGCTACCTGCACGGCGATGGCCATCCGGAGTGTGCCGCCGGCGACCGCGCCACCAGCTTCGGCGCCACCCATCTGACCCTGCACGGCCTGTGGCCGCAGTGGAGCAGCGCCTGCTCCCTCTCCGCCAAGGACAACGACCCCACCTGGAAGGACCGCGTGCTGCCGCCCCTGTCGCCGGCGGTGCAGGGCACCCTGGCGGAGGTCATGCCCGGCATCGCCTCCGGCCTCACGCTGCATGAATGGCAGAAGCACGGCTATTGCAGCGGCCTGTCCGCCGACCAGTACTATGCCCAGGCCGGCGGCATGGTGAAGACGCTGGCCAGCAGCAAGGCCGGCACCCTGCTGGCCGAGGCCACGGGCAAGAGCGTGACACGCAAGGCCGTGTGCGACGCCTTGGCCGCCGACTTCGGCGAGGCGGCGCGCCAGTCCGCCGTGCTGGGCACGGGCAAGGCCGCCTTCCTGACCCAAATCACCTTCACCCTGAAGGCCGCCGACGACGGCACCACCGCCCTGGACGCGGCCCACCTGACCGACAGCCCCGCCGACCAACCCGGCCGCTGCGACAAGGGCAACCCGGATGAGGCGCTGAAGGTGGCGGGGTTCAAGTGATCCGGCCGACGCTGGCCGAGATCGGATGGTCGATGGTTTCGGGCCTGATCATGGCCGCCCTGTGCGCCGGCGCTGACGCCTTTGAGAATGTCCACGACGGCGCTCTCGTCCGGCACGCGGTCGAGATCTTCATAGTCGCGTCCGCCGTTGACCTGGGCATGGCGCTGCGGCGTCGGTCCAAGCGCCGGTCCTAAGGAAAAAGGCGGCGCCCGCGAGGACGCCGCCTTTCTTCGTTCCGGAAGCGGAACAGCCCTTACGACACCATCGGTGGCAGCGGCTGCGGGCCAGCAGCCTGTTCGATGACGTGGCCGACCTTCAGCACGGTGGCCTCATCGAATGGACGGCCCAGCACCTGCAGGCCCAGGGGCAGGCCCTCGCCGCTCAGGCCCGCCGGCACCGACAGGCCGGGCAGGCCCGCCAGATTGGCGGGCACGGTGAAGACGTCGTTCAGGTACATGGCGATGGGGTCGTCCATCTTCTCGCCGATGCCGAAGGCGGCCGACGGGGCGGTGGGCGTCAGGATGACGTCGCACTGCTCGTACGCCTTGGTGAAGTCCTCGGCGATGCGGGCCCGCACCTTCTGCGCCTTCAGGTAATAGGCGTCGTAGTAGCCGGCCGACAGCACATAGGTGCCGATCATGATGCGGCGCTTCACCTCGGCGCCGAAGCCTTCGGCGCGGGTGTTCTCATACATCTCCTTCAGGTCCTTGCCCTCGACGCGCAGGCCGAAGCGCACGCCGTCATAACGGGCCAGGTTGGAGGAGGCCTCGGCCGGGGCCACGATGTAGTAGGCCGGCAGGGCGTACTTGGTGTGCGGCAGGCTGATCTCCACCGGCGTGGCGCCGGCGGCCTTCAGCCATTCGATGCCCTGCTGCCACAGCCTCTCGATTTCCGCCGGCATGCCGTCGACGCGGTATTCCTTGGGAATGCCCACGCGCAGGCCGCGGATGTCACCCGTCAGCGCGGCGGCATAGTCCGGCACCGGCACATCGATGGAGGTGCTGTCCTTGGGATCGTAGCCGGCCATGGAGCGCAGCATGAGCGCCGCGTCCTTCACCGTGCGGGTCATGGGGCCAGCCTGGTCCAGGGACGAGGCGAAGGCGACAATGCCCCAGCGCGAGCAACGGCCGTAGGTCGGCTTGATACCGACGATGCCGACGAAGCTGGCAGGCTGGCGGATGGAGCCGCCGGTGTCGGTACCGGTGGCGCCCAGCGCCAGGCGCGCGGCCACGGCGGCGGCCGATCCGCCCGACGAACCGCCGGGGACCAGCTTGCGGGTGAAATTGCCGGCCGCGTCCTTGGGCGACCACGGGCTGATCACCGGGCCGTAATGGCTGGTGATGTTGGCCGAGCCCATGGCGAATTCGTCCAGGTTCAGCTTGCCCAGCATGACGGCGCCGTCGCGGAACAGCTGGGTGGTGACCGTGCTCTCATACGGCGGGACGAAGCCGTCCAGGATGTGGCTGGCGGCCGTGGTCTGCACCCCCTCGGTGCAGAACAGATCCTTGATGCCCAGGGGCAGGCCATCCAGGGCCCGCTGCTCGCCCTTGGCGTAGCGGGCGTCGGCGTCGGCTGCCTGCTTCAGCGCCACGTCCGGCGTCTCGATGATGTAGGCGTTCAGTTCCTTGGTCGCCGCCATGGCGTCCAGGTGCGCCTGGGTCAGCTCGACGGCGGTGAACTCCTTGGCGGCCAGGCCGGCCAAGGCGTCGGCCATGGTCAGGTGGGTCAGCTTCGTCATCACTCGACAACCTTGGGCACGGAAAAGAAATTCTCGGTGGCATCGGTGGCGTTGGCGACCACCTTTTCCGGATAACCGCCATCGGTCACGGCGTCGGGGCGGCGGCGCAGGTTGGCCGCGACCACGCTGGTCATCGGTTCGATGCCTTGGGTGTCCACCTCGCCCAGCATTTCCACCCACGTCATGATGGTGCTGAGTTCGCCGGCCAGTTGCTCCAGATCGGAGTCCGGGACCTTGATGCGGGCGAGATGCGCGATCTTCGCCACGGTGGCCTTGTCGAGGGACATGGTGCTAAGTCTCTCCTTCGGAATAAGGAGCCACGGGGGCGATGACAGGCGGCGTGTCGTATGCCGCCGGCCCCCGGGCGGCGCGGAAGGTAACACCCGGTATGGCGATCCGCAACATCAGGGACCTCAAGGCCCAGCTGCCCCCCGGCGGGCGGCTGATGGGCCTGGATCTGGGGTCCAAGACCATAGGCATGGCGATCTCCGATCCCGGCCTGACCGTGGCCTCGCCGGTCGGCACCATCATGCGACGCAAGTTCACGACCGACGTGCAGGACCTGGCCAAGGAACTGCGCGGCCGCAACGTCGCCGGCTTCGTCATCGGCCTGCCCCGCAACATGGACGGCAGCGACGGCCCGGCCGCCCAATCCGCCCGCAGCTTCGCCCAGAACCTGATCGAACAGCCCCACCTGCTGGGGGGCCCAGTACCGGAGATCGCCTTCTGGGACGAGCGCCTGTCCACCTCGGCCGTCAGCCGCATGATGATCGAGTGGGACATGACCCGCAAACGCCGGGACGAGGTGGTCGACCGCATGGCCGCGGCCTACATCCTTCAGGGCGCCCTGGACTTCATGGCGGCCGAGGCCGCGCGCGCCGCCCTGGCCGCCCGTGACGAAGCGGGGGGTGACGCGGTGGGGGGTGAGGCGGCAGTGGAAGATGACGATCTGGACGACTGACCGGGCATGCTGCAGGTCCTGACGGCGCTGGCGCCCACCTTCCTGCTGATCGCGATCGGCTTCGGGCTGCGGCATTTCAAGCTGATCGACGCCGCCTTCTGGGGTGCGGCCGAGCGGCTGATTTATTACCTGCTGTTCCCCGCCCTGCTGATCGACGGCACGGCCAAGACCGACCTGTCGGGCATGGACATCTGGGCCATGGGCGGCGCCCTGGTGGGCGGCATCCTGCTGCTGAGCGCCGCCCTGCAGTTGAGCTGCCGCCGCCTGTCGGGCAGCGACCCGGCCTACACCTCGGTCTTCCAGGGGGCGGTGCGGGTCAACACCTACGTCGCCATGGCCCTGGGCGCCGCCCTGCTGGGCCCGCACGGCACGGCCTTGATGGCCATCGGCGTGCTGTTCTGCATGCCCACCGTGAACATCCTCAGCATCCTGGTGATGCGGCGCCATGGCGACATGCCCGCCGGCATGAGGGGGCACCCGCTGCGCACCCTGTGGCAGATCCTGAGCAACCCGCTGGTCTGTTCCGTCATCGTGGGCGCCGCCCTGAACCTGGCCGGCATCAGGCAGATCCCCGTGGTATCGCCCGTCATGGCCGTGCTGGGCCAGGCCAGCCTGCCTTTGGGCCTGCTGGCCGTGGGCGCCGGCCTGGGCTTTTCCGCCATCCGGGGCGCCAAGGTGGCGGTGGCCATCAGCAGCGTGGCCCGCCTGGCCGTCCTGCCCGTCATCACGGCACTGCTGGCTAAGGCGCTGGGCGTCCAGGGCGACGCCTTCGTCGCCGTGGTGTTGTACAACGCCCTGCCGACCTCGGTCAGCGCCTATGTCCTGGCCCGCCAGATGGGCGGCGACGCCCCGCTGATGGCCGGCATCATCACCTTCCAGACCCTGGCGGCGGCCCTCACCCTGCCCATCGTGCTGGCGCTGCTGACCGCCTGAAATGAAATCGGCGGCGCGGGGTCGCCCCCCCGTGCCGCCGAACTCACTTACGGGATGTTCCCCGCCTCAGTGCATGGAGACGGCGCGAGGCGCGCCGCCCTTGGCGGCGGGCTTGCCCGACAGCAGATGCAGGCCGGTCAACAGGCCGTAACCGGCGATCATCAGGTAGCAGACCACGGGAACGATGAAGGCCAGGACCAGGCTGGTCATGTCGGCGACCTTGCCCGTGATCATGGGCACCACGGCGCCGCCGAAGATGGCCAGGCACAGCATGCCGGCACCCTGCGGCGTCTCCTCATCCAGGCCATCGATGGCGATGGTGAAGATGGTGGGGAACATGATGGAGTTGCACAGGCCCACCGACAGGATGGTGGCCATGGCCAACGTGCCGTTGCTGGCCATGGACAGGCTGACCAACAGGGCGGCGGCCAACGAGCAGGCCATGAGCACGATGCCCGGGCGGGCGAAGCGCAGGACGATGGAGCCGATGAAGCGGCCGACCATGGCGCCGCCCCAGTACAGGCTGACCAGCACGGCGGCCTTGGATTCCGGCGTGTTCAGCACGTCATGCAGGTGCATCAGGCCGGCGAACCAGGTGCCGAGATCGGATGCCGCGTCCCGCGTGCGATCCAGGATCAAGTAGTTGACCATGGCGCTGCCGATGGACACCTCCGCCCCGACATAGACGAAGATGGAGACCACGCCCAGGGCCAGCTGGCTGTGGCGCAGCACCCGCAGGCTGAGGCCGCTGCCCGACTGCTGGTCGGTGGCCGCGCCCTCGCGCCCGCGCAGGAACCAGAACAGCACGGCCAGGACGATCAGCAGGCCCGCGATCATCAGGAAGGGCACATGCACGCCGCGCGCGCTGGCATCCCCATCCGCCGCCTTGGACAGGATGAAGACGGAACCCAGGATGGGGCCGATGGTGGTGCCGAAGGAATTGAAGGCCTGGGCCAGGTTCAGGCGGCTGGAGGCCGTTTCCGGCCGGCCCAGCAGCGACATCAGCGGATTGGCCGCCACCTGCAGCACGGTGATGCCGCCTGCCATGACGAACAACGCCAGCAGGAAGGCACCGAACAGGCCCATGGCGGAGGCCGGCACGAACAGCAGGCAGCCCAGCGTCATGATGCTGAGGCCGGCGACGATGCCGCGCAGGTAGCCAAGCCGCGCCAGCAGGGCGCCCGCCGGGACCGACACGACGAAGTAGGCAAGGAAGAAGGCGAACTGCACCAGCATCGCCTCGGTGTAGTTCAGCGAGAACTGTTCCTTCAGCTTGGGGATCACGGCGTCCACGATGGACGTGGCGAAGCCCCAGGCGAAGAACAGCATGACGACGATCGGGGCCAGCGACGTCATGGATTTGTTGTGGGCGGATGCGGTCGACATCGATCGTTCGTCCAGTCGGTATGATAAAAGTCCGGGCCCGAGGGGTTTGACATCCGCCGGGCCCGGGTTCAATGGCTATTACGACACATTCGTATTTTATTGCGTTGCGAAATGAAATTTTCCGCAACGCAATAAGTCTAGTTCGACGCCGCCTTGGTCCGCTGCTCAGCCACCTTCTGCGCCAGGTCCAGCCGGTCCTTCATCGGGTCGGCCTCCAGCACGGGACCCTTGGCGCCGAAGTCCATCAGGCGCTCATCCTTACCCGCCTTGAAGGGCGCCCAGGCCGGCAGGCCTTGGGGCTCCGGCTTGCCCGTCTTGGCGAAGGCGACCCAGTAGGCGTGCGCCGCCTTGGCCGCCGCCGCGTCCGCCGCCGTCAGCGCGTCGCCGTAACGGGCCTTCACCGTATCGAAGACGAAGGGAATCTCCGTCGCGTGCGGCGTGCCCCACCATTCCTTGCGCATGCTCTCCGCCACATAGGAATAGCGGAACAGGTAGACGGGCGATTTGTGGGCCGACAGCAGGCGGGCGGTCTCGCGCGCCGGCTCGATGAACATGAAGGCGCCCGCCACGCGGTGGCCGATCAGCTTCACATCGCGTGATCCGTCCGGATCGAACAGGGCCAGCGCCTTGTCCTTGTCGGCGCCGAAGGGGGCCAGCACGTCGTCCAGCGTGCCGCCGAAGAAGAAGCCGTCGGCCCCGGTGGCGCCCACCATCACCGGCACGTCGGCGCCCGCCCCCGCGGCATAGGCCGTCACCGGCGCCGAATAGCGCACCACGGCGCCGTCCACCATGGGTCCGGAATATGTCGGCACGTTCATGGTGGCCATGTTCAGGCCATCCACCACCGCCTCCGCCGGCAGGGCGCGCAGGGCCGCCAGGCCGGTGGCGCCCGTGTCGGTGATGCCGTGTTGGGCGGCATAGGCCAGACCCGATTTTTCCGCCGACGGCGCGTCACCGTCCGCATGCAGGGGCGGCGTGGGCAGGATGCGCTCGCGGCCGGCGCCCGACTGGACGATGCCCCGGTTGAACAGGCCCTTGGCCATGGGGGAGGTCAGCAGGGTGTGGACGGAGATGCCGCCCGCGGATTCCCCGAAGATGGTGACATTGTCGGGGTCGCCGCCGAAGGCGGTGATGTTGCGCTTCACCCATTGTAGGGCCGCCAGCTGGTCGAGATAGCCGTAGTTGCCCACGGGGCCCTGCCCCGCCTCCGCCACCAGGGCGGGATGGGCGAAGAAGCCGAAGCGGCCGACGCGGTAGTTGAAGCTGACCAGCACCACGCCGTCGCGGGCGAAGTTCGACCCGTCATAGACGGCGGGGGAGCTGCCGCCATTCACAAAGCCGCCCCCGTAGATCCACACCATCACCGGCCGCTTGGCGCCCGGCTTGACGGTGTCGGCCGGCGCCCAGACGTTCAGGTACAGGCAGTCCTCCGCCGGCGCCACGCCCAGGGGCGCCGCATCACCCGGCAGGGGCTTCTGCATGCAGTCGGCGCCATACTCGGCGCCGGAGCGCACATCGGCCCAGGCGGCGGCCGGCTGCGGCGGGCGCCAGCGCAACGGGCCCACCGGCGGGGCGGCGAAGGGAATACCCTTGAACGCCGCCACATCGCCACTGACCACGCCGGAAACGCGGCCCTGTTCCACCTGCACCACCGGCCCCGGGGCTGGCCCCGGAGCTGGCGCAGCGGTCTCCGCCGCGAAGGCCGGCGCCGCAGCGGCCAGCAGCAGCGCCAAAGCCGCCCGCTTCATCATCTTGGACATCGCGATCCCTTTCCTTTGAAGGCTTACGGTTGACGGGTGGAGGCCTTGACGGCCGCCCCGCCCTTCAGCGCCAAGTCGGCGGCCGATGAGCCGACCGCCACCTGGTAATCGCCGGCCTTGACCTGCCAGGTGTGCGCCGCCTCGTCGAAATTGCCCAGCAGGCGGGTATCGGCGGTGACGGTCACGCGCTTCTTCTCGCCCGGGGCCAGGGCCACCTTGGACCAGCCGATCAGGCGCTGGGTCTTGGTGCCGGCGGCATTGGTCAGATAGACCTGGGGCACGTCCTGGCCGGGGCGCTTGCCGGCGTTGGTGACCTCGAAGCTGACGGTCAGGGTATCGCCGCCCGTCACCGTCACGTCGCCGTAGCTGAAACGGCTGTAACCCAGGCCGTAGCCGAAGGGGAACAGGGGCTTGGCGCCCGTCTTGGCGTAGCGGCGGTAACCGACGTCGGCTCCCTCGGCATAGGTGATTTCCGCCGGGCTGAACTCCGGCTTGTCGGCGCCGGGGATGGCCTTGTGCACCAACTGGCTGTCATCGGCCGGGAAGGTGATGGGCAGGCGGCCGGAGGGGTTGGCGTCGCCGAACAGGATGTCGGCGATGGCCTCGCCGCCCCGGCTGCCGGGGTACCAGGCCTCCACCACACCGGCCACCTTGTCCAGCCAGGGCATATGCACCGGCCCGCCCGTCTCCAGCACCACGATGGTGTTGGGGTTGGCGGCGGCCACGGCGGCGATCAGGGCATCCTGGCCGTTGGGCAGGCTGAGGTCCGGCGCGTCGGCGCCCTCGCTCATCCACTGGGTGGCGAAGACGATGGCCACGTCGGTGGTCTTGGCCACGGCCGCCGCCTCCGCCGGATAGGAACCGTCGTTGAAGCGCACCGCCTTCTCTCCAGCCTTGGCGCGGATGGCCTTCAGGGGCGAGGACGCGTGATAGACCACGGTGCGGAAGGGACCCATCATGCCGTCGCCGCCCAGGGGGATGCTGGCGCCCGGGCCCCCATCCGACACCACCTGCGAGGAGCCGCCGCCCGACAGCACGCCGGCATTGGCGAAGCCGCCGATGACGGTGATGGTCTTGCCTTTCGCCGCCAGGGGTAGGATGTCGGCCTTGTTCTTCAACAGGACGATGCCCTCGGTCCCGGCCGCCTTTGTCACCTGGGCGTGGGTGTCAAAGTCGATGGGCGCCTTGGCCGCCGGATTGTCGAACAGGCCGGCCGCGAACATGGAGCGCAGGATGCGCCGCGTCATGTCGGACAGGCGCTCCGCCGGTATCGTCTTGTCCTGGACAGCGGCCTTCAGCGGCTCATTGAACCAGACCTTGCCGCCGGGGCTCAGCATGACGTCGATCTGCTCCCCGGATTCCTGGTCCAGGCCGTTCACCGCCGCCTGCACGCTGTGCACCGCGCCCCAGTCGGACATGACCCAGCCGGGATAAGCCCAGTCGGTCTTCAGCACCTTGTTCAGCAAAAAGGGGTTGTCGCAGGCATAGGCGCCGTTGACCTTGTTGTAGGCGCACATGACGGAGCCGGGCTTGCCCTTCTCGATGGCGATCTGGAAGGCCAGCAGATCGCTTTCGCGCACCGCCGCCTCCGCGATCTTCACATCGATGGTCATGCGCTGGGTTTCCTGGTCGTTCACCGCGAAGTGCTTGATGGTGGAAACGACGTTCTGGTCCTGGATGCCGCGGATGGACTCCCCGCCCAGGGTGCCGGCCAGCAGCGGATCCTCGCCGAGGTATTCGAAGTTGCGGCCGTTGCGCGGGTCGCGCGCCAGGTTGACGCCACCGGCCAGCAGGACGTTCAGACCCTTGGCGTGCGCCTCCTTCCCGATCATGGCGCCGCCCTTGTAAGCGGTTTCAGGGTTCCAGGTGGAGGCGAGCGACAGGCCGGACGGCAGGGCCGTGGACGGGTCGCCCGGCCGTACGTTCATGGGGTTGGCCACGCCCAGGCTGGCGTCGCTTTCCTGCAGGGCCGGGATGCCCAGGCGCGGCACGCCGGGGATGTAGCCGGCGGACCCAATGGCGCCCTCCGGCAGCTTGGCGCCCAGGAAGGGCATGGCCATGGGCCCGTGGACCAGGCCAATGCGCTCATCCAGCGTCAATTCCTTGTTCAGCAGGTCGGCGCGCTGATCCGGCGACAGCTTGGTGTCCATCCATGGGCGCGCCGCCTCGGCGGCGACGGCCACGGTGGCGAACGGGGCGGCAAGGGAGAGCGACAGGGCCGTGCCCAGCAGCAGGACGCGGGTGCGATCGATCATGAGGTGCGTTTCCATCCGGTTGTTTTGCTTAAGGAAAGAAGGTCATGGCGGTGCCACGTCGACGATGACGCGGCGGTAGCGGGTCAGCGGCAGCGCGCCGCCGCCGGTGACCTCCAGGATCAGGTGCAGGCGCTGCGGCCCCGGCAGGAGGGGCGGTGCCGTGGGCGCGGTGATGACGGCCTTGGGCCCGTTCGCGCCCTGGATGGCCAGGTCCGGCACCACCACCAGGGCGTCCTGCCAGGTGCTGGGTTCCTTGTACTGCCACCAGCGGAAGGTCAGCGGACCGCCATCCGGACTGACGGAGGCGCCGGCGTCCAGGCTCAGGCTGGCCCCCGGCCTCAGCGTCACCACGATGGGATCGTCACCGCCCTGATCGTCGATCCCCTGCCCCTTCACCACCACCCGCGGCGGATGGACGGCCTGGGCGCGATCCGCCGTCAGGGTCCAGCCGATGCGGGCGGCGAAATCGTTCTGGTAGGCTTCGCGCCAGCGCCAGATGGTGGCCTGGGCACTGCGGTGGGGCTGACCATCGGCGCCGACGACCGTGTCGACGACGTCGGTATGCAGGCCCAGCCCGTCGGCGGCCTGGCCATACCGTCCGCCCCAGCCACCGTAATCGGGATGGTCCGGCGCGTTCAGACCGTTGGCGACCAGGTACAGGAAGGACGGGGTGTCGCCTTCCATGATGTATTTCCACTGGGGATAGAGGCTACCCAGGGGCCCCTTGCGGATATGAGCGTCCAGCCATTCATGCGAGACGGAGGTGCCGTCCGGTCCGGCGAACTGATAGAACCCCTCCCCGGAAATGCCGGTCCAGGTGGCGGTGGAGTAGTGGCTGAAGGCATGGATGCTGCCGATCCAGAACAGCCGGGGATGGCGCGTCCTGATCCAGGGGCCGCTGTCGTCCTGGTCGGAAATGGCATAGACCCGCAGCCGGGAAACGAAGGCCGCCACCTGGTCGGGCGTGCGGGTGGCGCCCACATGGTACAGCGCCTGGGCCAGCACGTTGGCGCCGCCCCAGATGGTGACCCACAGCGGCCGGGGATCGGGATCGTCCACGGCCGCGATCAGCGCGTCGGAGGCGGCGCTGTCGTGCCCCTCGCCCACACCGGCCAAACCGTAGAGCGCGGGGCCCGCCGTGACGCGGGCCATCAGCGCGGCCGCCTCGGGATAGGCCGGATCGTGGGCGCGCAGGTTGGGCAATACCTGGCCATAGGCGGCGATGCGTTCCCGCAGCCGTTCGGGATGCACCTGGTCCCGAAGCCAGGTGGACGTGGTGGCCGCCACGCCGGCCACGTCCATCTGATCGGTGTACAGCAGGAACCGGACGAAAGATTCCTCGTCATCCGGCTCGTTGGCGATGTCCGTCAGGACGAAGACGCGGGGCTTGGGCGCGGCATGGGCCGCCCAAGGCAGCAGGGCGATGAGCAGGGCAAGCGACAGGACCTTCACAACAACCTCCCCGGAACGACGAAGGTGTTGACGCTGTCGGCTGGCAGGCGGGCCGTCAACAGGCGGTCCGCAGCGGCCGCCAGCTCCCGCCAACTCATCATCGCGGCATCTCCGCCTTGGTCCCGGCATCGCCCCCGGCGCCGATCTTGTACAGCGGGTCCTTGCTGTCATGCGGCAGGTCGGAGGCCTGGGCCGCCACCGCCGCCATGCTGCGCGGCAACTCCAGCGGCAGGCGGCCCTGCGCCGCCACCTTGCCGGTCACCACGTCCAGGAAGGCCTGATCGCTGACGCCGAAGTCGACGTAGAGGCGGGCGGCCTTGTCGCGGATGTTGGTCAGGATGGCCGGCCGGTCCAGGTAGACGCTGACCACCGCCGGCACCTTGGCGGCGGCCACGGCCTTCAGCGCCTCGTAATCCGCGTTGCCGTCATGGAAGCCCAGGTCGCCCTCATGCTGCAGACTGCCGAAGGTGTAGGCGGGGTGCAGGGTCTGGAAGGGCGCGGACAGGCGCAGAAGGGCCACCTCCGCCTGCTTGGGATCGTCCACCACCGTCAGGCCGGCGGCCTTGGCGGCCTCGGCCGACACGCCGCGCAGGTAGACCTTGCGGCCCTTGAGGGCCAGCGGGCCCTTGCCGGCCTCCAGCAACACCATGGAGCGGGACTGGGCGGCCAGCCCCTCGGCCAGGAACTGTGGCGTGCCCACCACCTTGGCGGCGGCCTCGGCATCCACATAAGGGTTTTCGAACAGGCCCTGCTGGAACTTCAGGGCCAGGATGCGGCGCACCGACTGGTCCAGCCGCGCCTCCGTCACCAGCCCCTGCGTCACCGCCGCCAGTAGGGGGGCGGGGTCATCCACGCCGCCGAACTGGTCCAGCCCCGCCTCCAGCCCCCTGGCGAAGCGCGCCGGGGTGGACAGATCCTCCACCCCCCAGGCGGTGGAGAAATCCTTGAAGGTGGGGCGCTCACCGGCGGGGAAGCCGTTGCGGCAGACGGCGTTGCAATCGTTGGCGATGGCCCAGTCGGACAGGATGATGCCCCGGTAGCCGTAGGTGCCGCGCAACAGGTCGGTCAGGAGCCAGTGGTTGAAGCCCGCGCCCACCTGCTCCACCGGCTTACCGTCCACCACCATCTCCTTCAGGATGGAATATGTCGGCATGACACCGGCCACATGGGCGGCGAAAGCCCCCTTGAAGGGCAGGACGTGCAGGTCGAAATTGGCCGGCCGCACCAGGGAATAGCGACCGTAGCTGTTGTGGCTGTCGAAGCCCTCCGCCGCCGCGCCGTAGCCCACCCAGTGCTTGACCACCGCCGAAACGCCGGTGACGCCGGGGCCGTCATCCCCACCCTGGAAGCCCTCGACATAGGCCTGGACCAGGCGTCCGTCCAAGGCGGGATCCTCGCCGAAGGTGCCGTTGATGCGGGACCAGCGCGGCTCCGTCGCCACGTCGGCCTGGGGCGACAGGGTCTGGTGGATGCCCACCGCCCGGTATTCCTGGCGGGCGATGTCGGCGAAGCGGCGCACCAGGGCGGGATCGCCGATGGCGCCCAGGCCCAGCGTCTCCGGCCATTGCGAGAAACCGGCCGACAGCTGGCTGGCACCCGCGGTCACCTGGAAATGATTGCGCGGGTCGGTGCTGAGCGTCACCGGGATGCCCAGGCGCCCACCCTCCGCCACCGCCTGCAGGCGGTTGTCCTGCTCCGCCAACTGTTGCGGCGGCGTCGCCTGGCGGGTGATCAGCGTGGTGATGCCCAGGTCCCGGATCATGCGGGTGGCCAGCGGGAAGTCGTACGGCCCGCGCATGGTGGCGAAGGTGAAGCCGCCCTCCGGCGGCACGGTGCCGTGCAGCAGGGTCCCGGCCTTCTCCGCCACCGTCATGCGGCTCAGCAGGTCGGCCACGCGGGCGTCGACCGGCAGGCGCCAGTCCTCATAAGGGTCGAGCTTGCCGTTGCCGTTCAGGTCGCGGAAGGACAGCCCATCCACCGTCAGCAGGGGCTTCACCCGGCTGCCCAGCACCGGTTGCGGCGGCCCGCCGCCCTGCCCGGCACCCAGGGCCGGGGCGGTCAGCAGCAGGCTCAAGGTCACCAAGGCGGTCAGGCGGCGGCGCGGCGAAGGCATGGGCTTTTCATCCGGGTGGGGCGAAATGGAAAAAGAGGCGTGCCGCCGGGGAAGGAGGTTCCTGCGGCACGCCAGGGGAAGTGAGGCGACTGGCCTCGGAGGAAGCGGGTTAGAAGTTGGCGGACACCCTCACGCCGTAGGTGCGGGGCGGGGCGTAGGAACCGCTGCCGGCCAGGCGGTTGCCCGACCCGTTGGTGTCGGGGTTGGCCACGACCAGCACGGCGTTGTTCTCCAGGTTGCGGACATAGGCCATGACCCGCCAGCGCCGGTCGGCGTCGTCATAGGCCAGCGACAGGTTGGTCTTGGTGTAGGCCTTCTGCTCCGTGACGGCGAAGTTGCGGTAGTCCAGGTTCTGGTCGCCGACATAAACGCTGTCGAGGCGCGCCGTGATCATGGCGCCCGACGCCAGGTCCCACATGTGCTGGTAGCCCAGGTTGATGGTCCATTCCGGTGACTTGGCCAACGTGTTGCCGGTGTAGACGGCGGCGCTGTTGGGGTGGAAGACGTCGCCCGTGGCCAGGACGAAGTCGGTGTAGCGGGCATGGATGTAGGAGACGCTGCCGTCCACCCGGTCGCTTTGGGTCAGCAGGGCCGCCCCCTCAACCTCCACGCCGTAGACCTCGGCCGTGCCGGCGTTGACCGTGACGGTGGACGCCTGGCCCGCCACCTGGCCGATGGCGCTGACCTGGAAGTCCCGGTAGTCATAGTAAAAGCCCGTCAGGTTCAACTGCAGCTTCTTGTCCATGAACTGGTTCTTCACACCGACCTCATAGGCCGTCAGCTTCTCCGGCTGGTAGGGGTTGTTGTTGGGCGGCTGGCCATCGCCATAGCCGCCGGCCTTGTAGCCCGTGCCGACGGAAGCGTAGAGCAGGCTGTCCGGCGCCAGGTCGTACTCCGCCCCCACCTTCCAGTTGGTGGAGTGCCAGGTCAGATCCGCGTCGTTGAGATAAAGGGGGGAGCCGCCGACATAGGTGTTGCCGACAATGTGGCCGAAGGCCTCGGTGGCGCCGGTGCGGGACTTGTTGTCCTCGGTATAGCGCAGGCCGCCCGTCACCCGCAGGCTGTCGGTGAGGCTGTAGGTGGCCTGGGCGAAGGCGGCCTTGGACTCCTCCTTCACCACCGGCTGGACGAACGCCAGCGAGGTGATGCCGGCGATGGGGTCCAGCGCGAACAGGACGTCGTTGTTCTCCTTGAAGTAATAAAGGCCCGTCACCCACTTCAGTGGCCCGTCGCTGTTGGCCAGGCGCAGTTCGTGCGACATCTGGTCCTCATCCGACCGGAAGATGGTGGAGGCGCAGAGAGCGCCGGAGGGGGCGGCGCAGGTGGCGCTTTGCGTGGAGCCACCATGGGTGCGGTCGGTATCCTCGCGATAGGCGCCGACATAGGTCAGGGTGGCGAAGCCCAGGTCCCAGTCCGTGGTCAGCGACACGCCCTTGTTGGTGTGGTTCAGGCTGCCGTCCGCCGACACCGGATAGGTGTAAGGCGACCCGAACTTGGCGTACTGGCCGATGGGGGCGGAGGCGTAACCCACGCCACCTTCATGGAAGATGTCCACCGACAGCAGGGCCTTGAACGTCTCGCTGGGTGTCAGCTGGACTTGCAGGCGGCCGGCCTGCGTATCCTCGTCATTGAAATTGCTGGATCGGCCGTTGTTGGTGTAGCCGTCGTGCCGGCTGGTCTGGAAGGCGGCGCGCACGGCCAGGGTATGGCTCAGCGGCACGTTCAACATGCCCGAGGTCTGCAGGTTGTCGTAGTTGCCGTAGTCCAGCGACGCGTTGCCTTCGAACTTGTCGGTGGGCCGCTTGGTGATGACGTTGATGCTGCCCGCCGTGGCGTTGCGGCCGTACAGCGTGCCCTGGGGCCCGCGCAGCACCTCGATGCGGTCGATGTCGTAGAGGGCGCCGATGGCGGCGCGGGACCGGGCCATGTAGACGCCATCGACGTTGAAGGCCACGGCGGGGTCGCCCACCTCGGTATCGTTGGTGCTGCCGATGCCGCGGATGGCGATCTGGACGGACCCGCTGCCGTTGTTGCCCACGGCCAGGCCGGGAACCATGTTGTTCAGGTCGGTGGAACTGGAAACGCCGCGCTGCTGCAGGGTGTCGCCGGAAAAGGCGGTGATGGCGATGGGCGTCTTCTGCGTCGTTTCCTGCCGGCGCTCGGCGGTGACGACGATGTCCTCCAGTTGCTGGGACGCGGCTTGCGCGCCCTGGGGGGCGCTTTGCGGGGCGGCGGTCTGGGCCAGACCGGGGCTGGCGATCAGGCTGGCCAGCGCGGTGGCGGCCAGCAGGGTGTGGGTACGCATCTCTCCCAATTCTCCCATTCTGCTTCTTTATTCTTGTCGTCGTGAAGGCAGGGCCCCAGCCTCTGTGCCGAGCCTCTTCGGGGCCTGCCTTGAGGATGAGCGATCCCTGCCCCGGCCCCCGTCATCCAGGGGGCCAGGCCGCACCCAAGCGGGCGCACGAGCCGGCAGGCTTTCATCGCGTTGTCGGCGGCGCGGGGTGGCGGCTCCGGGCAAAGGCCCACCGTTCACCACCGCCCGGCGGGGGCGCGATGGCTCATATCCGATGATGTTTTTAAAAGGGCGGCCGGCTTACCGGATGGCCCGGTCCTGGAACGCGCAAGCGTCACGCATGATCGTCTCTCCCGTTTGTTGGGCCCCGCCTTGTTGTTGTCCTTCGACCTAGGGGCTGAATGACAGCGCTGTCCCTGGCGTCGAAAAAATAAGGAGGCCTCGTTGGCCCTATTTTGTTATCATCCAGAACAACCCCGCGCAAGAGGGTTTCTGAAAAACCGCCGGCAGGGACACGCCCTTTCCGCCGCCGGCCTCCACGGCGGCCCGCCGCCGCCGGTTTCACGCACTATCATTGCCGTCCGCCAATGCTATGATCCCGCCGCTTTCGGGAGGCTGGGCAAAACCTCCGGAACGGCACGGGGCAGCGGTCTGGTTGGAGTTTCGGGGCGTTGAGCAAGGCCACCATTTACGATGTCGCCCGCGTGGCCAACGTCTCCATAAAGACGGTGTCCCGCGTCCTGAACGGGGAACCCAAGGCCAGCGCGGAGACGCGCGCCCGGGTGATGGAGGCGGCGCGCAGCCTGAACTACACGCCCAGCCTGTCGGCCCGGGCCCTGTCGGGGTCGCGCAGCTTCCTGATCGCCCTGGTCTCCTCCGGCGGGGTGTCGGACAATGCCATGCTGTACGTCACGGAACTGCAGCTGGGCGCCATCCAGGCCTGCCGCGCCGGCGGGTACCACCTGCTGACGGAATACATCGACGCCGGCACGTCCGATTTCTCCGCCCTGGCGGAAACCCTGGTATCCACCCTGCGCGTCGACGGCGTCATCCTGATCCCGCCCTTGTGCGACGATCCGCAGCTGCTGTCCCTGCTGGCGCGGCGCGGCGTGACCTGCGTGCGCATCTCCCCCACCCTGGACGGCAGCGCCGAGGAGAAATGGGGCTGGGGTGTCGACATCGACAATTACCAGGCGGCGTTCCAGATGACGCGCCACTTGATGGACCAGGGGCACCGAGACATCGGCTTCATCCAGGGCCATCCCAAGCACGCGGCGGCGGCCCAGCGTGAGGCCGGCTATCGCGACGCCCTGTTCGACGGCGGCCCCATCCCTGAACACCTGATCCAGCCGGGCCTGTTCACCTTCGACAGCGGCCTGCCGGCCGCCCGCGCGCTGCTGGAGCAAAAGCGGCGCCCCACCGCCATCTTCGCCGCCAACGACAGCATGGCCATGGCCGTCCTGTCCGTGGCGTACAAGATGGGTATTCCCGTGCCCGGCGCCCTGTCGGTGGCCGGCATCGATGACCTGCCGGCCGCCAGCGTCGTCTGCCCGCCGCTGACCACCGTGCGCCAACCGGTGATGGAAATGGGCGCCGCCGCCGCCCGCTTCATCATCGACCGCACCGCCGGCCAGGTGGGCAGCTATCTGAAGAAGGTGTTCGACCACAGCCTTGTGGTCCGCGAGTCCACCGCCCCACCAGCGTGAGGCCTGTGGATGCGGACGCCCGGCGCTTGAGTGAAAATGGATGAGTCCATTTTCTGTAGCCGCGCCCGGCTATTTCCGTTACAAACCGCGCCCCCATTCAAAAACCCGATCCTTTCGGCCGTCGTTGGAGCGCGCACCATGGGCTATTGCGGCCTGGACTTTGGAACGTCGAACAGCACCCTGGGCGTCGTCGAGGATGGCCAGGCCCGCCTGCTGCCCCTGGAGGGGGAAGAGACCACCCTGCCCAGCGCGCTGTTCTTCGACTTCGCCGCCAAGCGCGCGGAGTTCGGCCGCGCCGCCATCCAGATCTATGCCGAGGGGGCCGACGGCCGGCTGATGCGCTCGCTGAAGTCGGTGCTGGGGACCGACCTGATCGACATGGAAACCCAGCTGGACCGGCGGCGCATCAGCTTCCGCGACGTGCTGAAGACCCTGCTGACGGAGATCAAGCGCCGGGCGGAGGAGCAGGCCGGCCGCCCCCTGACCCAGGTGGTCCACGGCCGCCCCGTTCATTTCGTGGACGGCGACGACGCGGCCGACCGCCGGGCGGAAACGGCCCTGGCGGAGATCGCGCGCGACATCGGCTACACCGACATCTCCTTCCAGTTCGAGCCCATCGCCGCCGCCCTGGATTACGAGCGCCAGGTGAACGCGGAGGAGATCGCGCTGATCGCCGACATCGGCGGCGGCACCTCGGACTTTTCCATCGTGCGCATCGGGCCGGACCGGCGGGAGGCCGCCGACCGGGGCCAGGACATCCTGGCCAGCACCGGCGTGCGCATCGGCGGCACCGACTTCGACCGCCTGCTGTCGCTGCACGGCGTCATGCCGCACCTGGGCTATCAATCGCCCATGAAGCGCGCCGGCCTGCTGGCGCCCAACAGCTATTTCAACGACCTGGCCACCTGGTCCAAGATCAACTTCCTCTACGCCCCCAAGGTGATGGCGGAGCTGCGCCAGGTGCTGCGCGAGTCCGCCAAGCCCGACCTGATCGGCCGCCTGATCCATGTGGTGGAGGAGCATCTGGGCCACCGCGTCGCCATGACGGTGGAGCGCACCAAGATCCGCCTCAGCGCCACGGCGGCCCAAATGAACGCCCCTGGGCCGGGCGGTTCCGACCCGGGTGGTTCCGACATGGTGGTGGACATCCCGTTCGACTTCATCGAGCGCGGACTGACGATCCCCTTCACCGTGCCCGGCTTCGCCACCGCGACCACGCCGCTGACCGACGGCATCGCCGCCATGATTCGCAAGGCGCTGGGCGACAGCGGCCTGACGCGGGACAAGATCGACGCCGTGTTCCTGACCGGCGGCTCCACCCTGCTGCCCAACGTGCGCGCGAGCATCCTGGCGGAACTGCCGGAGGCCCGGGTGGTCGAGGGCGACAAGTTCGGCTCCGTAGGCCTGGGCCTGACGCTGGAGGCCCACCGGCGCTATCGCTGAGGCAGGCAGAAAAACACCCGCCGGCGGTGTCGCGGGCGGGTGTTTTTCCTTTGGCTGCACGGGAACGCCCCGATCACGGGGTGTCCTTGCGGGCCTCCTTGCTGATGGCGTGACCGGTGGCGGAGATATCCTCGCCGGCGCCCTCGGTGGTATGGCAGGCGCTGACCAGCGCCCCCATGCCCAGCATGGACAAAAGAACAAGCGCGCGGAGTTTGGTAGTCATCGTGGCCCTCCTTGATGGGCTAGGGGTTGCACTCACTTGCGGACCGGCCGGCTGCCGGGGCTTCCGACAACCAATCCGGCCACCACGGCGGCCAGCAGGGCCGGCACCTTGTGTTTGACCACCAGGCGCTGGGCTTCGGTCAGCAGCACCTCGGGGTCCAAATCTAAGGCGGGATGCACCGCCGGTGGCGCCGGCGGCTCACGCCGGCTGACCAGCAGCCGCATCACCACCAGCAGCACCAGGCACAGCACGATCAGGGCCAGCGCCACCAGCGCGGGTGTCCAGACAGGGCCCATCTGCGGTTCCAGCCCGGCCCACAGCGCGGCGCAGAGCAGGCCCACCGCCGCGATCACCGCCAACATGGCGAGCACGCCGGTGATGACGACGGTGACGACACCGTCGACCAGCGGCGCCGGAGAGGACCGGTGCACCGGACCAAAGGGGATGACCCCCAGTTGCGACAAGGCCATAACGGCCAGCTTGGTCCAGCCTTCCATCACCGGTCCCCCTTATGCGGCGCTTACGATCCAGCCTCGCCCGTCCCGCTTCAGCGGGACAGCAGGCGGCTGGCGATGAACCCGGCGGAGAAGGCCAGCAGCAGGCTGGTGATGGGCTGCGCCTCCACCTGGGTGCCCACGGCCTTGGCCGCCGCCTCACCCTTGGCCGCCAGCGTCTTGTAAAGGTCGCTGGCCTCGGCCTTGATGGCGTTGGACAGGTGGTCGGCGTCCTCCCGCGCGGCATCGCGCACGGTACGGGCGGCGGTGGCGGCGGCGTCGATGGTTTCGCTCTTCATCGTCCTTCTCCTTCGTTGATCGGGGGTGTCGATCCGTTGCGTATCGGCCCCCCCTCAGATTGGCGGGCCCCGCTCAGGTAAGGGGCCCGCCGGATTTGGCGTCACACGCCGCCGGTCAGCGCCGTTCCAACGCGTGCTTCAGGGTGCTCATCTGGTCATGGTCGGCCTTGATGCTGTCGTAGCAGGTGGCGACCACCTCGCGGGCCGGCATGGGCAGGTCGCCCTGCAGCGCCTTCTCGAAACTGGACTTGATGTCGTCCTCGCCCGCCTCGACGGCGGCGACGACGCTCTGGTCGCTGCCGGTGACGGCGTTCTTCAGATTGACGAACATGCGGCGGGCGGCGCCCAGCACCGTGCCGTCGGTTTCCGGCTGGCCGCCCAGGCTGATCACTTCGGCCTGCAGGGCGGTGGTCAGCTGCCGGCGCTGGCGCGCGCGGGTGGCGAACAGCGTCTTGAAGCTGTCGTTGGTGGCCTCTTCCGCAGCGTCCTTATAGCCGAGGGCGCTGTCCAGGGTCTTCTCGATCAGGTCGTTCAACACCTTGACGGAATGCTCGGTGGCGGCGGGGGGACGCTGGGGGGAACCGTGGGCGGGATCATGGTCTGCTCCTCTCCTTGAATGATTGCCATGTCGGGATGATATTATTTTCTCCGACGCCTAATAAACAAACTCCGCATAAGGAGCGTTGCGCAGAAATTGTTTGCTATATCTTTATCAATAAAATTAGTCGGTTGTTCATAGTATATAATGTTTTGTCTAAGCTTTGAGGCGACACCATTACTGACCAACATTCCGCCTAGACCGAACGCGCCAACCCCTGGCGGCGGACATATCCCGACGCGATACGGGTACGTCGGGATGGGAAGGGATGGAACGCCACCCCTCCCCTTCCGGTGAAGAACCGTCAGCGTATGGTGGCCAGGTTCTTGCGCAGGCCGTCGGCGTCGGCATTCTTGACGCTGCGGGCCGAGACGATGGCCGACACCGATTCCGGCTTGCCGTAATAGGCCTCGTTCCAGCTGTCGCGCGGCTTCAGGACCGAGCCGTTGAGCGTCAGGCCGGCATAGGCACCGCTGGCCGAGGACCAGACGATGATGTCGCCACTCATCGAGGTGCCGGTGGCGGCCTCGGCGGTGGACCCCAAGGTCACAACGGCCAAGCCGGCCTGGGCGCCGATTTTAAATTCATCCTGCAAGACGGACGACAGGGCCTTGTCGCTCATGATGAACAGGACCAGTTCCGCCTGCTCCACGCCGATCTGCAGGCCGAAGGAGGCCGAGCCCAGGGTGTAGAAGGCGGGATAGCTGAACTCGCCGTTGGGGCCGCGGGTCAGCAGCACGGCGTCGCCGCCCTCGCCGCCCACGAAGAAACCGCCCTTGATCAGCTGCGGCACGATCAGCACGCCCTTGGCGCGCTTCATCAGCTCACGGGCGTTGCCGAATTCCTTGTCCTTGCGCAGGTCGTCGACGGTGACGCGGGCACGTTCCACCAGGTTGCTCTGGTCGGTGCCATGCGCGGCGACGGCGGCCAGCGCGTGCGGCGCGGTCGCGGTCATGGCGCCGAAAACCATCAGGGCCGACAGGGCGGCGGGAATGACTCGGGACTGCAGGGACGGCTTGGCCGCCGCCGAGATATGTGACACAGGCATCATGGTCACTCCGTTATTGGGCCGGCCGGGCGTACCGGCCAAGCCATCGCCGCTGAGGGTCCAGCCGGCGGGGATGGTGGACGGGAACGGCCGCGCGGGCCGTTCCCTTTGCTGTTTCAAGGCACTCGCCAATAAGGTCAGGGACCCCGCCGCGATGCGGGGGGTGACGGCGTTCACGCCGTCACCGGTCCAGCGGCGGGCACAACGGCAGACCACCGCCGCCCTATCAGTCCAGGGCCTTCTTGGCGGTGTCCTTCAAGGCCTTGCCGGCGTCCTGAATCTTGCCGGCGGCGTTCTGGGCGTGACCTTCGACCTTCTTGGCCTTGCCCTCCGCCGCCATCTTGTCGTCACCGATGACCTTGCCGGCCGCTTCCTTCACGGCGCCACCGGCGATCTTGGCATTACCCTCGATACGGTTCTTGTTCATGGTGGTCTTCCTCACTTGGGGTTGAAGTGCCACTCGGGACGCCTGTTCCAATATGGGCAGGCGATTTCCCAAGAGTTGATCCGTCAATAGCCAGTCAATGTTCGACACGCCTTATGGCGGGAATGTGGCGTGCTTATGTGGATCATGCGGCAATTATCGTTGGAAAATGAAGTAGGCGATTGGAAAAGAAGGACATTATTTATTTCGTCAGCACCACCATGGCCACACCACACCCCAATATGACCAACCGCCTATGCCCTCTCTTTTACTTACGCGCCAACTTGGTAGTACGGGATACATCCGGGCGCTTAGGCATTATGGCGCGGGTTATGTAGGCCGCTTTTCTTTCGCGAATAGACAGTTTTTCATGCCGACGGGACTTTAAAAACATGTTTTTGTCACAATGAATTTCCATCATCCGAATGCCTTCGAATTCTGGAGAGAGGCCGCTATGAACCTTGGAACCATCATCCTGATCATTCTAATACTGTTCCTGATCGGCGCTCTGCCCACCTGGCCGCACAGCGTCAACTGGGGCTACTACCCGGCGGGCGGCCTGGGCACGCTGATCGTCATCGTGCTTGTCCTCATCCTGATCGGCCGGTTGTAGGATAGCCTGTCCAGACGGGCCTGAACGGCCCCGGCGCTTGGCGGCGCCGGGGCCGTTCGCGTGTTTGGGGCCTGGTTCGGTGGTCCTGGCCGGCACCCACAGCCAGCGGACGAGATACCCTTATGGATTTCACCTAGCGGCCCCGAATGGGGATAGAATTGGAGCCGGGGCCGGAACTACCCCCTATTTCCCGTCGATTTCGCGGGATTTGGTTGCTTGATTGGTGGGGATGGCGACGCCGACCATGGTGGCGCTTCCGAGCGGGGGAGAGGCATGCGGTTCGGCTTGCGGCACCGTCTGCTGTTGTTTCTACTGTTGTCGGTCCTGCCTTTCATCCTCCTGCTCGCTTGGAACATTCAGCAGCGCCGGGATGAAGCGGTGGCGGGCGTGCAAGCCACAGCCCTGTCCTTCGCCCGCCTGGCGGCCAACAGCCAGCAGCGCCTGCTGGACCAGGTCCGCGCCCTGACGGCCAGCTTCGCCACGCATTCCGCGCGGCTGCCGCCTGACGCCTGTAACGACGACGCCGCCATCATGAAGGATGCCCAGCCTTGGCTAGCCAACATCCACGTCGCCACCCGCGACGGCCGGCTGGTCTGCTCATCCCTGCCCCAGCCCTGGCCCAACTATGCCGACCGCGCCTTCCTGCAGGAGGCCGTGCGCAGCGGCAAGCCCACCGTCAGCGGCTTCCTGCTGAGCCGGGCCGCCGCCAAGCCCATCATCGGCTTGGCCTATCCCATCCTGGCGTCCAACGGCGACGTGGACCGGCTGGTGCTCGCCGGCGTGAACCTGGATTGGGTCGAACACAACAGCAAGATCCTCCTCGAGGACGACATGACCTTCCTGATGGTGGACAAGGAAGGCACCGTGATGGCCCGCCTGCCCGCCATGCCGGAAGCCATCGGCAAGAAGATGGCCGACATCCCCACCATCCGGTTCGCCCTGGAGCGGGATCAGGGCAGCGGCAGCGCCGTCGGCCTCGACGGGCGGGAAAAGCTGATTGGCAGCGCCGTCCTGCCCGCCACCGGCATGCGGGTGATCATCGGATTCGACCGCGCCGCCGTGGTGTCCAAGGTGGACCGCGATTCCGAACACGTCACCCTGTTGGCCCTCGCCGTGACCGTTGCGACCATGAGCCTGGCCTGGGCGACCTTGAGCGGCACGGTGCTGCGTTGGCTGGCGTCCCTGCAAAAGGCGGTGGACCGCCTGGGCGCCGGCGACAAGACCACCCGCGCCAACGTTCCCGCCGGCGCCGGCGAACTGGGGCAACTGGCCAACGCCTTCAACATCATGGCCGAGGCCATCGACTGGCAGGACCAGGAACTGACGGCGCGGGAGGCCCGCTTTCGCGACCTGACCGAGATTTCCAGCGACTGGTTCTGGGAAACGGACGAGACCGGGCGCATCTCCACCATGTCGCAGGGCATCACCACCATAGGCCTGGATCCCGCGGACATGCTGGGGCGTACCCGGCGGGAAGTGTCAGCCAACCCCAACGAACCGTCCATCGCCCGGTATGAGGCCTTCCTGGCCGCCCGCCAGCCCTTCCGCGAGCTGACCTACGCCGCGCTGGATCACCAGGGGAACACGCGGCACATTGCCATCAGCGGCGTCCCCCGCTTTGGTGGGGACGGGACCTTCCTGGGCTTCCGCGGCTCCGGCCGCGACCGCACCGCCGAGGTCAAGGCGACCCATGCCCTGGCCGCCAAGGTGGCGGAGCTGGAAAGCGCGCGCATCGACCTGCAGGCGCAGCGCACCCTTCTGGACAGCGTCATGAACAGCTCGCTGGACAGCATCCTCGCCCTGGCGGCGGTGCGCGACCCCACGACCGGCGCCGTCATCGACTTCCGCTTCGCGCTGGTGAACCGGGCGGCGGAACGCTTGATCGGCCAGCCGGCCGCCTACCTGGTGGGCAAGCGCCTGCGGGAGGAACTGCCCGGCGCCCTGGGGGGCGGCCTGTTCGATCGCTATGCCCGCATCGTCAGCCAGAACGCCACCGAGACGTTCGAGCATCTGAATCCCCAGGAGGACGGGCTGGAGGGCGAAGGCACCTGGCTGTCGGTTTCCGCCGTCCCTTGGGAAAAGGGGCTGGCCGTCACCCTGTCCGACATCACGGCGGAGAAGAGGCGCGCCGCCGCCCTGGCTGAAAGCGAGCAGCGCTTCCGCCTGCTGGCCGACAACGCCACCGACATCGTGGCCCTGCACGCCCTCGACGGCCGCTGCCTGTACATGTCGCCCTCGGTGGAACGGGTTCTGGGCTGGCGGCTGGACCAGGTGATGGGCCGGCGCACGGTGGAGTTCACGGAGCCCGCGGACATCCCCGTCCTGGCCGACGCCCAGCGCCGCCTGCTGGCGGCCCCGAACGGCGAGCCCATCACTTACCAGTTCCGGGTCCTCCGGGCCGACGGCACCGCCGTTTGGCTGGAAACGGTGGCCCGCCTGATCACCGACCCCGTGGAGGGCGCGCGCTTCGTCGCCTCCTCCCGCGACGTGACGGAACGGCGGCGCCACCTGGAGATGATGACCGAGGTCAACAGCCGGCTGGAGGCCCAGGCCAGTGAACTGGTGGCCCTGGCCGACGACCTGGAACGTTCCCGCCACGCGGCCGAGGCGGCCAACCAGGCCAAGTCGGAATTCCTGGCCAACATGAGCCACGAAATCCGCACCCCCATGAACGGCGTCATGGGCATGACCCAGATCCTGCTGGAAACCGACCTGACCTATGACCAGCGGACCTACGCCGAGACCATCTATGACAGCGCCGAAGCGTTGCTGAACATCATCAACAACATCCTGGACATCTCGAAGCTGGAGGCCGGCAAGGTCGAGTTGGAGATGCTGGAGTTCGACGTGGGCGAGGTGGTGGACGGCGTGGTCGCCATCCTGGCCACCCGCGCGCAGGAAAAGAAGCTGGACCTGACCGGCCTGGTCGATGCCAAGGCCGCCGGCATCTATCGCGGCGACCCCACCCGACTGCGCCAGATCCTGCTGAACCTGGCAGGCAACGCCGTGAAGTTCACCGCCACGGGCCGGGTGGGCATCAAGGTCATGCCCGTGGCGCCCAAGGGTGCCGACAAGAAAAGCCGCCTGCTGCAATTCTCCGTCACCGACACCGGCCCCGGCATGACGGAAGACCAGCAGTCCCGCCTGTTCCAGAAGTTCACCCAGGCCGACACCTCCATCAACCGCAAGTTCGGCGGCACCGGCCTGGGCCTGGCCATTTCCCACCAGCTGGTGCGCCTGATGGGCGGCGACATCGTCGTGACCAGCAGCCCGGGCCAGGGCGCCACCTTCAGCTTCGCCATCCCGCTGGAGGTGGTGTCGGCCAAGGGCCGTAGCGGCCGCGCGCCCGTGCTGAAGGGCCGGACCGCCCTGGTGGTGGATGACCTGCCCCTGAATCTGGCGGTGATGGAAAGCCACCTGAACCGGCTGGCCATCGATTGCGTGACGACCTCGGGCGGCAACGCGGCCCTGCGCCAACTGGAGTTGGCCACCCAGGCGGGCCGGGCCTTCGACGTCATCTTCGTCGACCAGGCCATGCCCATCATGGACGGCCTGGCCTTCGCCGCCCAAATCCGCCAGGACCCGGCCTACGCCGGGGTGAAGATGGTGCTGGTCACCTCCGTCGGTGGCGAGCTGGGGGAGATGAAGGGCCTGTTCGATGGCGTGCTGACCAAGCCCGTGCGCCTGGCCACGCTGAAGGACCTGCTGACGCGCCTGGTGCAGCCGGACGTCCCCGCCAGCGGCCGCCGTGCCGGCCGCTCAGGTGCCGTCGCCCGGGGCAGGACGCGGGCGGCCGCCACGACGGGACGCAAGGCGCCGCCTGTCGCCGCCCATCCCGGTGAGGGGCACACCATCCTGTTGGTCGATGACAATGAAACCAACCGCGCCATCGCACGCATCATGCTGGAGCGGGAAGGCTATACGGTCGACGACGCCATGGATGGGGAACGGGCCGTGGCCCGCTGCGCCGACCGGGCCTACCACCTGATCCTGATGGATGTGCAGATGCCGGTGATGGACGGTGTGGCCGCCACCCGCGCCATCCGCGCCGGCGGACCCTGCGCCCGGGTGCCCATCATCGCCATGACGGCCAACGCCATGGTGGGCATGCGTGAGGAATATCTGGCGGCGGGCATGAACGATTATGTGTCCAAGCCCTTTGATCAGGAGCAGTTCCTGCACAAGGTGGAGCATTGGGCGGGGCAGCCGGCCCCACCCCCGCCCGACGCCGCCGGCGCCGCCACGGCCGGCCCGCCGGAACCGGCCGAACGGCTGGAGCCCGCCTTCGATCCCGGCGTGCTATCCGGCCTGGGCGCCGCGGTGCCCCCCGCCGCCTTTCAAAGCCTGGTGCGCGGTTTCGCCGATCATGGCATGGCCCGCATCGACCGCTTGCGGGCCTTGGATCCCCGCGCCGACCTGGGCGCCATCCAAGGCGAGGCGCATGACCTGGTCTCCACCGCCGGCAATGTCGGCCTGCGCCGGTTGCAGCGCCTGGGCCGCGACCTGCACCAAGCCTGCGTGGACGGCGACCCGGCCGGCGCCCAGACGGTCCTCGACCGCATCGTGCGCGAAGGGCCCCCGGCCTGGGCCGCCCTGCGCCAACGTTTCATCGGCGACGACCGCCCGGCCCTGGAACCCAGCGCCAGCGGCAGGGACGATTAACCATCGCCCTAGCGTGCGCCCGAACCGGCGATGACACCGGTTCCCTGTCCGACAGCGAATAATGTGACCCATAGTTGCCCGCCGACATCTTGTTTGTTGCGGCCCGATACGATAATAGGGGCGGGACAAGACGCCGCGCAGCCAAGCCAGGGAGTGGTTGCCGTCACCCGAAACGCCGTCGTTCCAAGTGCCTGCGCACCCTTTCCGCCGCGTTTGGAATCCGTCGCCCGGGTTGGGTCGTCTTCCGAATTCCCATGTCGTGAGAGCGCAGACGCCCAATGACCGCCACCGCCCTCGCCACCGCCCCAGGCCCCGGCGCCGGCCAAGCCCCGCAGCAGCGTTCCGTCCGCGGCCGTCCGCGCTGTGACAAGTCGCGTCAGGCCATCCTCAGCAGCGCCTATGACCTGCTGGTGCAGGCTGGGCTGGCCGGCTTCACCATCGAGGCGGTGGCCGCCCGGTCCGGCTGCGCCAAGACCACCATTTATCGCTGGTGGCCCACCAAAGGCGCGCTGGCCGTCGCGTCGCTGCTGGAGATGGTGGAGGTGGCGGCGCCCATCCGCGCCACCGGCTCCGCCCGCCGCGATCTTGAAAGCCTGCTGGAGGTCATGGCCGGAACCATGGCGGGCCCCATGGGTCGGGTCATCGCCAGCATCATCGTGGAGGGGCAGGGCAATCCGGAGGTGCTGGAGACTTATTGCACCCAGGTGCTGCAGCCTCGGCGGGAACGCATCCGCGAAATCGTGCGCATGGGCGTGCGCGCCGGTGAGTTGCCGGCCGACCTGGACGAGGCGGTGGTGGTGGAACTGCTGTACAACACCCTCTACAGCCGCCTGCTGATCCGCCACCAGCCACTGGATGAACCCGGCTGGACCCAACGCCTGGTGGCCGCCGTGCTGGGCCCGGCGGAGGCCGCGCCCCAGCCGCTGGCCAAACCCCGGCGCATCCACAGCGACGCGCTGTATCCGGCGTAAAGCCGGCGCCACCAAAATCGGATCGGCGTGGCGCTAAGCCGCCACCGACACGCGGTTGCGGCCGGCGTTCTTGGCGGCATAGAGGGCCTTGTCGGCACGTCCCAACAGGCTATCCACGCCGTGGTCGTTAGCCGACAGGGTGGTGACGCCCAGGCTGCAGGTCAGGGTCACCGACACGTCCGGCGCCAGGATGATGGGCGCGGCCGCCACGGCGCAGCGCAAGCGTTCGGCCACCCGCTCCGCCTCCGGCCGGTCGGTCTGCGGCAGCAGGATCACGAATTCCTCCCCGCCGAAGCGGCCGATGACGTCGGTGTCGCGGATGGCGCCCCGGCAGAGGTCGACCACGGCGCGAATGGCCTGGTCGCCGGCCTGGTGGCCCCAGGTGTCGTTGATGCGCTTGAAATGGTCGATATCCAGCATCAGCACCGACAGCGGTCCGCCGTAGCGCCGGGCCCGCGCCATCTCGCGCGCCGCCGTGTCGGTGATGAAGCGCCGCGTGCCGGCCCCCGTCAGGCTGTCGGTGATGGCGACCAACCGCAGCAGCCGCTGGCTTTCATAACTGGTGTAATTGATCTGCTCGAACGCGAAGAGCACGCAGATGAACATGGCGCCCACCGGCCCCAGCAGCAGCGGGTACTTCACATATTCGAAGTCATGGGCGAAGCCCGCGGCCCCCGCCGCCGGTGGCAGGGAGATGATCAGCACCATGAAGGCGGCGCCGGTGGTGAAGGGCACGTACTGCATCACCAGCAGTGGCAGGAAGGTGAAGAACAGGAAGCCGGAGAATTGGGCCTGCATGCCGTGATCCAGGCGGTTCAGCACCTCGATGAACAGCATCTGGCACGTGAAGGCGCCGATGAAGGCGTAAGCCGTGGTCAGGCGGCGCGGCACCCGGAAATGCAGCAGCAAGGCGTGCAGCACGATGATGACGGACATCACCAGCCGCAGGCCGATGGTACGCCGCGCCCCGTCGGGATCGATGACGTAGTCCCATCCCCACAGGCCACTGACGGTGATGGAGGTCGCCACCGTCATGATGGTGCTGAACAGCCGGTGGTGATCGAACTTGTAATCGACGTAGGCCCGGTCCGGCCAGACGACGTCCTTGATATGGTGGGCCACCGGGTCCGTTCCCTGTCTCCCCACCCCGGCGCGACACATGTCGGGATGGACTTATCCTGGGCAGCTTATACCGCGCCCGTCCTTCCAGACTACGCCAGTATTTTGATGGTCACGCTGCCACGATGCCGCAGGATAAGGCCAGTCCAGGCAGGGTGGGCAACCCCATCCTGACCCTTTGGATCGAATTTTAACCGGTACGGCTTCTAGCGCCGCCATTGAGGTAATTTAATATTTTCTCCAGGAAACACTATTTCCCGTCTTAAAGCTTACGGGTTGGCTTTGTCGCCGCTTGCGCGTAAGCCTTGGCCGCCGCCTCAGGCTTCTTCATTTCTTCCATCAGTTTCATGGCGAAGCGGCCGCCATCGTGGCGGGATTGCAGGAAAGTCATCACCACGTCGCGCGCGGCCTGGCGGTCGAAGGGAATGTCGGGGGACTCCTCGGCCGGAGGGGGGCCGGCGGGGGCCGGCCGCGCCGTTTGCATGCGCTCCGCCGCCGCGGCCGCTTTCTCCAGGACATCCGGGTCGATCCGCCGCCGGATGGCGCGGATCTGGCGCAGCAGTTCATCACGGGGATCGGCCATGGAAACAGGTCCGCCTTCTGCACAATGGGACCCGGGTACAGTGCGCGTCCCGGGTCCCGGATGTCGAGGGAACTTTGGCCGGACGCCTTATCCTTCGACCAAGGGCAAAGGGCGCGGCCGACGGTTCTCATCGATGGCGACGAAGGTGAAGACCGCCTCGGTCACCTTGTTGGTGTCGTCGGCGTCACGGCTGCGGCGCCAGGCCTCCACCTCGATCCGCATGGAGGTGCGGCCGCGCGACACCAGCCGGCCGAACAGGCTGACCTCATCCCCCACGAATACCGGGCCCAGGAAGGCGATGGCATCCACCGCCACGGTGGCGGCGCGGCCCCGCGCCGTGCGGGCCGCGACGTTGCCCGCCGCCAAGTCCATCTGCGACATCAGCCAGCCGCCGAAGATGTCGCCGGCGGGGTTGGTATCGGCCGGCATGGCGATGGTGCGGATGACGGGGACCTCGTCGGGCATCTTGGCGTTCTTATCGAGCATCGGGGCCTCGGGTTCGGCAGGTAAACGATTGGGATATCAGAGCGTGAAACGGCCCGCAGGGGAAGCCTGGGCTTAACAACGCCGATGCCATCTAGGCGCTGGTCGCGTCCGCCGTGTAAGATCGCCGCCGTGCAGACCAGGCATCCCCGACAGAAGGCAGACCTGCGCCCATGACCCAGCCGCCCATCCCCGCCACCGGCCCGCTGACCGGCCTGAAGGTTCTGGACATGAGCCGGGTGCTGGCGGGGCCCAGCGCCACGCAGATCCTGGGCGACCTGGGCGCCGACGTGGTGAAGGTGGAACGGCCGGGCCAGGGGGACGACACCCGCGCCTGGGGCCCGCCTTTCCTGAAAGACGATGCCGGCCAGGATACCAAGGAAAGCGCCTACTACCTGTCGGCCAACCGCAACAAGCGCTCGCTGACCCTGGACTTCACCCATTCCGCAGGCAAGGCGCTGGCCCTGCAGCTGATCGGCCATGCCGACGTGGTGGTGGAGAACTACAAGACCGGCACCCTGGCCCGCTATGGCCTGGCATACGAAGACCTGCGCGACGCCTTCCCCCGGCTGATCTACTGTTCCATCACCGGCTTCGGCCATACCGGCCCCTATGCCGCGCGCGCCGGCTATGACTACCTGGTGCAGGGCATGGGCGGCTTCATGTCCCTGACGGGGGAGCCGGAGGGCCAGCCGCTGAAGGCCGGCGTCGCCATCGCCGATCTGATGACCGGCACCTATGCCGCCGTCGCCATCCTGGCGGCCCTGCGCCACCGCGACCATACCGGCCGGGGCCAAGCCATCGACCTGTCGCTGTTCGACACCCAGGTCGCTTGGCTGTCCCACCCCGGCCAATACTACCTGACCAGCGGCCAGCTGGCGCCACGGGTGGGCAACGCCCATCCCACCATCGTGCCCTACCAGACCTTCGCCACCAGCGACGGCTGGATCATCCTCGCCGTGGGAAATGATGAGCAGTTCGCCCGTTTCTGCCACCTGACCGGCAACGCCGCCTGGGCCAGCGACCCGCGCTATGCCACCAACCAGGCGCGGGTGGGCAACCGCGACAGCCTGGTGCCCGCCATCGCCGCCGTCATCCAGGGCCAGAGCAGCCAATTCTGGATCGACGCGCTGGAGCCGCTGGGCGTGCCCTGCGGCCCCATCAACAGTATCGACAAGGTCTTCGCCGACCCTCAGGTGGCTGCGCGCGGCATGCGCATCACCCTGCCCCACCCCCAGGCGGGCGGGACGGGAGCGCCGGGCGCCGGCCTGCCGGGCACGGTGGAGCTGATCGGCAGTCCCATGAAGTTCAGCGACACGCCGGTCAACTACCGCCAAGCCCCGCCCACCCTGGGGCAGCACACCGACGCCGTGCTGCAGGACTGGCTGCGGCTGGACGGGGACGAGATCGCACGCCTGCGGCAAACGGGCGCCCTGTGACCAGGGCCCGCCTGCGGTAAAAATTCAGCCATAACAATGACGAAGGGGCGACTTCCATGGAAGACAACGTGATCAACCGTCGCGGCTTCACCACGGCCGGCCTGGCCGCGGGCTTCGCGCTGGCCGTGTTGCCGGTATCGGCCGAGACCATCATCACCGACGCCGACAACCTGGAGGCCGGCATGGTGCAGATCCCCGTGGCCGGCGGTGCCACCATGGGCGCCTACCGCGCCGTGCCCAAATGGGCGGGCCAGGGCGGGCACCATCCCGTGGTGCTGGTGGTACAGGAAATCTTCGGCCTGCATGAGCACATCCGCGACCTCTGCCGGCGCCTGGCCAAATCAGGCTATTACGCCATAGCCCCCGACCTGTATTTCCGGCAGGGGGATGCCACCAAGGTGCCGGACATCCCCACCCTGGTGCGTGACATCGTGTCCAAGGTGTCGGATGAGCAGGTCATGGCCGACCTGGACGCCACCGTCGCCTTGGTGAAGACCGATGGCAGGGCCGACACCCGGCGCATGGCCATCACCGGCTTCTGCTGGGGCGGGCGCATCGTCTGGCTCTATTCCGCGCACAATCCCGACCTTAAGGCCGGTGCCGCCTGGTACGGCCGGCTGGTCGGCAACACCGATGCCGCCCATCCCAAGAACCCCATCGACCTGGTGGACCAGCTGAACGCCCCCGTCCTGGGCCTGTACGGCGCCAAGGACGACGGCATTCCCGTCTCCAGCGTGGATCAGATGCGGGCCGCCCTGGCCAAGGGCGACAAGGCCGCCAGCGACTGCAAGTTGATGGTGTTCGAGGACTCCGGCCACGGCTTCAATGCCGATTACCGCCCCAGCTACAACCCCGCCGACGCCAAGGCGGCGTGGAAGCAGATGCTGGAGTGGTTCAAGAAGCATGGCGTGCCCTACGTTCCGCACGCTTGAATGAATTCGTAAATTTCTTGAATAGGACGCGACTGCGTCCGCCGGAGCGTGCACCGCCCAGTTAACGTAAAAGGGGGGGCGGAGCGAGGAAGCCAAGGCCACGGATGTGGCCGCCCGGCGCCTGAGGGAACTATAGAAAAAGAAAAAAGGCCCGCCTGCGGGGGAGCGGCGGGCCTTCATAGAGGCCGGGTTGGGCGCGGGGAGCAACCCACCCGGACGGGGAAGCAGAAACGGGACCGAGGTCACCGTCTCGGGCGCCGGAGAGGTTGGGGCCATCCCCGGCACAGGAAGAAGACTATGCCCGCCGAACCGCTGCGGCTGTGACCAATATCACTACGGTGCGGAGCGTAAGCATATCCTGCCATGCGCGGCCTGGCCTTGAATCACCGGCCCCCAAATCCCACCGCCTCAATACAGCGCGATGCATTCACCATGGCGGGTGTTGTCGGGCGCCACCAGGTCCAGGATGGTGGGCACGACCCGGGTCACGGGCGGCTGGGTGTCCGGCTTTTCCCCGGGGAAGGCCTGGGCGCGGAGCTTGGTGGGCATGGGGCCAGGGTCGACCAGGTTCACCTTCAGGGGACTTTGCAGCACCTCCCGCGCATAGGTCAGCGCCATCATCTCCAACCCCGCCTTGGCCACGGCGTAGGCGTTCCAATAGGCCACCGGCTCATGGCCATAGCGGTCGGTGATGAAGACGGCGCGGCCCGCGTCAGAACCGCGCAGCAGCGGATCCAGGGTGCGGATCAGGCGCATGTTGGCGGTCAGCGTCAGGGCCAGCACCTTGTCCCACTGCTTCACGTCGGCATGGGCCATGGGGCCGATGGCGCCCAGCATGCCGGCGTTGGCCACCAGGATGTCCACCCGCTTGAACCGGTCCAGCAGGGCCGGGCCCAGCACGTCGAGCTGGGCCGGGTCGGCCGCCATGTCCTGGGGAATGAGGGTAGCGGTACCGCCGGCGGCGCGGATGGCGTCGTCCACCTCCTCCAGCCCGCCCACGGTGCGGGCGATCAGCACGACGTGCGCGCCCTCCGCCGCCAGCCCCTTGGCGACGGCGGCGCCCAACCCGCGCGAGGCGCCGGTGACAACGGCGACACGGCCCTTGAGACGGCCTGGGACGGCGGGAGAGGCAGGCTCGGTCATGCGGGACACTTTCCTCGAAAAAAGATTCTTTCAGCAACACGGTGGGCGCGAGGTGCCCCCGCGCCACCGCAACGGCTGGCTTTGCGGTGTACGGCCTGGCATCGCGTCCGTCAATCGCCGCCCACGGTGACGACATCGGCCAGCGGCAGGGCGGTGCGTTTCATGACCGTGCGCAGGGTGAAGCTGGAATGGACGCGGGCCACGCCCGGCAGGCGGGTCAGGATGCGGTTGTGCAGGGCCTCGTAATCGGCGGCCCCCGCCACCACCACACGCAGCAGGTAATCGCTGTCGCCCGACATCAGGTAACACTCCATCACCTGGGGACAGGTGGCCAACGCCTCCTCGAACGCGCGCAGGTAGGGTTCCGTCTGTTTCTCCAGCGTCACCTGCACGAACACGCTCTCCGGCCGCCCGCAGGAGGCCGGGTCCAGGATGGCGGTGTAGCCGCTGATGATCCCCGCCTCCTCCATCGCCTTGACCCGCCGCAGGCAGGCGCTTTCCGACAGGTGGACGTGGGCCGCCAGCTCCGAATTGGGGATGCGGCCATGGTCCTGCAGGCGGGCCAGGATGGCACGATCAATCCTATCCAGTACCGTTGTTCGCAGACTCTGCCGCATTGGACGCCTTCAACGAAGTTCCCTTGCGCATTGTGCGCCGGACATAACCTTCAACGCAAGGACATGCACCGGCCTTCGGCCTTATCTTGGGCTCCGAAATCGAGGCAACGGTTGCGCGACCGGACAGGCGGCGCCAACCCAGATGATCCGGGAGATAACCATGCTGGTCGGCGTTCCTAAGGAAATCAAAAACCACGAGTACCGCGTCGGTCTGATCCCCGGCAACGTGCGCCAGCTGGTGGCCCACGGCCACTCGGTCATCGTGCAGAAGAACGCCGGCACCGCCATCGGCCTGACGGACGAGCAGTATGCCGCCGCCGGCGCCACCCTGGTGGACACCGCCGAAGAGATCTTCGCCAAGGCCGACATGATCGTGAAGGTGAAGGAGCCGCAGCCGCACGAGTGCCGCATGCTGCGCCCCGGCCAGGTCCTGTTCACCTACCTGCACCTGGCGCCCGATCCGGAACAGACCGAACTGCTGCTGGCCTCCGGCGCCATCTGCATCGCCTATGAGACCGTGACCGACGCCCGCGGCGGCCTGCCCCTGCTGGCCCCCATGAGCGAGGTCGCCGGCCGCATGTCCATCCAGGCCGGCGCCAAGTGCCTAGAGAAGAGCTACGGTGGCAACGGCATCCTGCTGGGCGGCGTGCCCGGCACCCCGGCCGCCAAGGTCGTGGTCATCGGCGGCGGCGTGGTCGGCCTGAACGCGGCCCGCATGGCCGTGGGCCTGGAAGCGGAAGTGACCGTGCTGGACAAGTCGCTGGACCGGTTGCGCCAGATCGACCAGCAGTACGGCCGCCGCGTGAACACGCTGTACGCCAACATCGACACCATCGAGCAGGCGGTGCTGGACGCCGACCTGGTCATCGGCGCCGTGCTGGTCCCGGGCGCCAACGCCCCGCGCGTTGTCACCAAGGAGATGGTGGCCAAGATGCGCCCCGGCAGCGTGCTGGTGGACGTGTCCATCGACCAGGGCGGCTGCTTCGAGACCTCGCACGCCACCACCCACGCCGACCCGACCTATGTGGTCGACGGCGTCATCCACTACTGCGTGGCCAACATGCCGGGCGCCGTGGCCCGCACCTCCACCTTCGCCCTGAACAACGCCACCGCCCCCTTCGTCTTGGCCCTGGCCGACAAGGGCTGGCAGCAGGCCCTGGCCGACGACGTGCACCTGCGCAACGGCCTGAACGTGTTCCGTGGCAAGCTGACCCACCCCGCCCTGGTGGAAGAGGGCGACGCCCGCTACCTGGCCGCCGACAAGGCCATCGCCTGATCCCTTCCGGATCAGCGGCAAGAGTTGAGTTGCGAAGGCCCGGCGGCGACGCCGGGCCTTTTCGCTGCCTGCTCCCAGGCCCGGGAGGCGTGCGGCACTGTAACCCAGTCCTTTTGTGTGGGCAGAGCGACGGCTTGTCGCTTAAGTTGTATATTGCTTTTGATGGGGGCTCTGATGACACTGACCAATGGGCTTCTCGTGGTCGTCCTGCTCGGTGGCGCTTTCGTCTTCTGGAACCTGTCGGACCTGATCGAGGCCAAGGAACAAGAACTCCGTGAGCGCGCGCGGAAACTGAAGCTGGAAAACGATCGCGAGGAGCGGCGGATCCAGCAGGAACAGGACGCTGCCGTGCCTTCGACCAATAGCTGATCGCCCCACCCAGCGCGACCGGAGACCGGACCGCAATGCAAACCCTGCCCTGGCTCCTGTCGGCATCGCCTGCGGTGACGGACCTGCCCGATGTTCCGGCGGGGGAACGGTTCCAATACCTGCTACAGCACGGCACATGAAGGTGGGTGTCTACGCCCCTCGGGGCCATGACCCGCAAGGCCCCACGTCCGCGACGAAATCTATGTGATCATCAGCGGCACCGGCACCTTCGTGAAGAACGGTGAACGCCATCCCTTCCAGCCGCACGACCTGCTGTTCGTGGAAGCCAGCGCCGAGCATCGCTTCGAGGATTTCAGCGACAACTTCGCCACCTGGGTGCTGTTCTGGGGACCGACGGGCGGGGAGCCCGCTTAAGCGCTGCGCCCCTCCCGCTCATCCTCGCGGGCCATCAGCAGCGGGTGCAGGAAGCGGGCCTCCAGCTGGCGGGCGGGCATGGGCTCGGCGATGAAGAAGCCCTGGACGACGGGGCAACCTTCCGCCACCAACCAGGCCAGTTGCTCCTCCCGCTCCACGCCCTCGGCCACCACCTCCAGGCCCAGGCGGGCACCCAGGGTCAGGATCATGGCGGCGATGGCGCTGTCGCGTGGCAGGTCCTGCACGAAGGCCCGATCGATCTTCAGGGTGTCGATGGGCATTTGCCGCAGGTAGGACAGCGAGGAGAAGCCGGTGCCGAAATCGTCCACGGCGATGCGCACACCCAGCCGCTTCAGGCGCCACAGCACCTCCAGCGAGCGGGCGCTGTCCACCATGACGCTTTCCGTCACCTCGATCTCGATGCGGTCGGCGGGCACCCCGCTGCGCGCCAGGCAGTCGCGCACCCGCTCGACGAAACCGGGGGCGATGATCTGGCGGGCGGAGACGTTCACGGCGATGTGGAAGTCGGGCAACAGCTTGGTCCAGTGCGTGGCCTCGCGTACCGCTTGTTCCAGCACCCAGCTGCCCAGTTCCATGATCAGGCCGGAATCCTCGGCCACGGTCATGAAGGCACCGGGCTGCACCAGCTGGCCGTCGTGCTTCCAGCGCACCAGCGCCTCCGCCCCCACCAGCGCCTGGTCGGCCGCCCGCACCTTGGGCTGGAAGTACAGCTCGAAGGAACCGATGCTGAGCGCCTGGCGCAGGTTGGCCTCGGTGCTGAGCCGGTTCTCCGCCCGCTCGCTCATCTCGCGGGAGAAGAAGCGGTACTGCCCCCGGCCAGCCGCCTTGGCGGCATAGAGCGCGGTGTCGGCCTGGCGCATCAGGGTACTGGCGGTTTCGGCGTCGCCATTGGCCGCCCCCTCGCTGGCCAGGGCCACGCCGATGGAGGCGCCGGCGTGCAGCAGATGCCCCCCCTCCACCATCAATGGCGATTCCAGGGCCTTCAGCAGGCGCTCCGCCAGCACGGCGGCGTCCACCGCCTCCAACGCGTTTTCCGTCACCACCAGGAACTCGTCGCCGCCCAGGCGACCCAGCATGTCGTCCTCGCCGATGCAGTCGCGCAGGCGCCCGGCCACAGCCTTCAGCAGCCGGTCGCCCACATCGTGGCCCAGGCTGTCGTTGACATGCTTGAACCGGTCCAGGTCCAGGAAGAACAGGGCGATGCCCCGCCCGGGGGCGCGGCCCGTCCGGCCGTGCGGCTCGTCCTGGCAGGCCAGTTCCGGATTGTACAGCCGCCGCTCCCGCCGTTTCAGCGCCTCTTCCAGACGGCGTTGCAGCAACAGGCGGTTGGGCAGGCCGGTCAGGACGTCATGGGTCGCCAGCTGCTCCATGTCCGAGCGGCTGCGGTCCAGCAGGCGCAGCACCTCGTTGAAGCGGCGGACCAGATAGCCCAGCTCGTTATCCGCCTGGCGGGGGAAGTCGGGCAGGCGGGCCGCCCCCGGGCGCGACGGATCGATGCGGGCCACGGCCAGGCCCACGGCGCGCAGCGGCCGGGTCAGGAAGGTGTGCAGCAGCAGGGCCAGCACCACGCCCAGCGCCAGGTCGCGCACCAGGCCGCCCAGCACCGTGGTGCGGATGAAGGCGGCATAGTCGGCCGCCGCCCGGCTGGTGTCCAACTCCAGCTCCAGCCGGCCGATGATGGGGCTGTTGCGGGGATTGCCGGCGGGGCGGTACAGCAGGCGCTGGGTCCGCGCCAAGTCTTGGAAGACGGGGGTGAAGCGGGCGCCGGACAGCCAGCCGCGCCAGAAGGCCCCGCCCTCCTCCGCCGGTGGCAGATCGCGGGCGCCATCGGCCAGCACCCGGTCCGGCATTTCGATAAGACGCACGGCGCGCACGCCGTCAATGGCCAGGACGGACCGCACCAGGCCGGACGCCAGGTCTGGGTCCAGGTTCCACACGGCGGCGCTGGCCGTGTTCTCAACCAGGTCCAGCACCATGCGGCCGGCGTTGGCGAACTTGGCCCGCTCCCGCTCCGCCTGGCTGATGCCTTGGATCAGCGACAGGATGGCGCCGATGACAAGGGCGGACAGCAGGGCCAGGGCCGCCTGGCGCACCGCCAGGGACCGCCAGAAGGCCACGGTCATCTGATGGCGGCGCATCGCCTCCCGCCGGCGGGCGCGGCGCACGCGCCAGGCGCACACCCAGCGCGGCAGGCGGATGCCCAACAGCCGGGGGATCGGCGCACCGGAACGGATGGCATGGGACTTGGTCACGGCATGCCCTTCGCCGGTGAAACCGCCGGCGTCCGCCCAATCCCGCTTCCCTCGCCCCGCGCCATCGCCATCCCTGTTCCCCCGCCGCCGCCCTTGCCTATCGCCGCGGCGCCATCACGACCTGCAGCTTCTCCCGCAGGTTCACCAGGGTCACGGGCTTGGCGATGAACGCGTCCACACCCAAATCCCTGGCCTTCAAAACCGTTACCTTGTCCGCGCGATTGGTCAGAAAAACCACAGGAATGTGATGTCCTTGCGTTTCACGCGCCCGAAGGTGCTGCAGGAAGGTCAACCCATCGACCGGTGCCATATCGATGTCGGCGATGATGACGTCCGGCCGGCGTTCCATGGCCACGTTCAGGCCGGACGACCCATCCTCCGCCTCCATCACCGTGCCGAAGTCCAGCTGCCGCAGGATACGGACGACGACGCCCCGGATGAAACTTTGATCCTCAATCACCAGCGAGCTGCGGAAATTGAATGAAATCGCACCCATCTGCCATCCCCAAACGGCCGCCGCCTTCAAATCCAAACAATTTTATTTTAACGAGGAATGAATACACACCCCATACCAGTTTCCGGAACATGAGGCCCCGGAATACAGGATTAGTATAGGCAGAAATGACGGTGGTCGTCTTCTTATAAAGACGCGATGGCCGCCGCGACCTGTTCCAGCGCACCCGGAACAGCCTTTGCGGCCTGCCGCGCCTCGTCCAGCTTCCCTTGGACCAGGGCTTCTTCCACTCGGTCGGCCGCGCGGGCCAGGACGTCGGCCCCTGCGCTTTTCGCCACGCCGGCCAGGGCATGCGCCTCGCGCCGGGCGGCGCCGGCGTCATTCAGGGTGAAGGCGTGGCCCAGGCCGTCCACCAGCGGGCGCGCCGCCCCCAGGAAGTCGCGCAGGAAAGCCCGCGCCTCGTCATCCAGGACGCTGAACAGTTCCAGGGTGCGGGCCAGGTTCAGCACCGCTGTCGTGTCCACCGGCGCCGTGCCCACTGGTGTCGTGCCCACTGGCGTCGTGCCCACCGGCATCGTGTCAGTCAGGGCCGGCGGCGCGGCCTTGACGCCACCATCCGACAGGGGCGGCAGCCATTGCGCCATGCAGCGGTCCAGCCGGTCCAACTCCAGGGGCTTGGCCAGGAAGCCGTCCATGCCCGCCGCCAGGCAGCGCTGGGACTCGCCCGCCATGGCGTTGGCGGTCAGGGCGATGATGGGGGTGCGCAGGCCGGTGCCCGTCTCCGCCTCACGGATGGCGGCGGTCAGTTCGAACCCGTCCATCTCCGGCATGTTGCAGTCGGTCAGCACCAGGCCGAAGCGGCCCGTGCGCCAGGCGGCCAGGGCCTGGCGCCCATCCTCGGTGACCTCGGCGGCGATGCCCAGCAGGCTGAGCTGCCGGCGAATGACCATCTGGTTGACGGGCTGGTCTTCCGCCACCAACACCAGGCGTCCTTGCGCCACGGCGATTTCGGCCGGCGGCGGCTCACCGCGCCCCTGGCGCAAGGGCGACGCCGCGGCGCGGGCCGCCGTCTCCTGCCCCGCCGCCGAGGCCACGGCCCGGATCAAGGGCACGCGACGCACCGGGCGACCGATCTGCACCGTGCCCGACGGCAGGCCCGCGGGACGCACCGAGTCCGCCGCCGCCACCAGCACCGCCGGCTTGCCCGACGGCAGGTCGGGCCATACGTCACCCGGCCGGGGAATGACCACGGCCACGTTCCACGGCTGGCCTTCGCCGGCCACACGACCGCCGGCGGCCTCGATATAGCAGGCGACGGTATCGCGCAGGGCCTGGGTATCGGCCGCCACCAGCACGGTGATGCCGGCCAGCGACGGCAAGGCCGGCTGGGGTGCCGCCACCGGCTGTTCCTGGGCGACGGCCAGGTCGATTTCGAACCAGAAGGTGGAGCCTTGGCCCGGCGCGCTATCCAGGCCGATATGGCCCTGCATCAAATCGATCAGGCGGCGGCTGATGGACAGGCCCAGGCCCGTGCCGCCGAAGCGGCGGCTGGTGGAGCTTTCAGCCTGGGTGAAGGGCTGGAACAGTTGCTTCTGCACCTCGTCGGCGATGCCGATGCCGGTGTCCTGCACCGCCACCCGCACGCGCGACCGGCCGGCGGCCGCGCCGGGCAGGCACCGCACCGACAGCGTGACGCCGCCCTTCTCGGTGAATTTGATGGCGTTGCCCGTCAGGTTGTACAGCACCTGGCGCAGGCGCAGCGGGTCGCCCATCAGCAACTCGGGGATGGCGGGATCAATGTGCACGTGCAGGTCCAGCGCGCGCTTGCGCGCCTGCGCCGCCAGCATGTCGGCCACACCTTCCACCAGCGGCCCCAGCGCCACCGGATGGCACTCGATGTCCATGCGCCCAGCCTCGATTTTCGAGAAATCGAGGATGTCGTCGATGATCCGCAGCAGGGTGCCGGCCGCGTCCCGCGCGGTGAACAGCATCTCCATCTGGTCATCGTCCAGGCCCGTATGGGACATCAGCTCCAGCATGCCCAGCACGGCGTTCATGGGCGTGCGGATCTCATGGCTCATCGTGGCCAGGAAGCTGGACTTCAGCCGGCTGGCGCTCTGCGCCTCGCGCGCGGTGCGGATGTTGTCGTAGGACCGCAGCGCCGTGATGATGGTGATGAACAGCTTTTCCGAGGTGAGCTCGGTCTTCGCCTTGTAATCGTTGATGTCGTAATTGACGATGACATCGCGCACCGGCGCCTGGCCGGGCTGGCCGGTGCGCAGCACGATGCGCACGTCGTTGTTGTCGAATTCCTCGCGGATGCGCCGCGCCAGCACCAGGCCGGCGTCGTCCGTCTCCATGACGATGTCCAGCAAGGCCACCGCGATGTCGCCGCGCTTGGTCAAGATGCCCGCCGCCTCCGCCGCCGACCGGGCGGTCAGCAATTCCAGCGGCCGGGCCTTGTACGTCAGCCGGCTGAGCACCAGCCGGGTCATGATGTGCACCTCCTCATCGTCGTCGACGACCAGGATGGGCCAGGGCGGCAGCTCCGGCGCGCGGGTCGCCGGTGCATCCTCCGCCAGGAACAGGGAATCGAGGTCAGACGTCATCGCCGCCCGTCTTCAGGGCGGTGGGCAGTGACGGCTTGCTGTCGTTTGGAACCGCTAGTCACAGCCATGGATCGACGTGTCGGCACCTTTATGCCGCTGGATGATTGGACCCCATCGGGACAGGGCGCCAGACGGGCCCTACCCTTGTGCTCAGCGCACTGTACATGACAGGGGCCGGCCAATCCAGCCGCGCACAATCCGGCGGTCGATCCGGGAGTGTAACGTCGCCGGACCGCATCGGTGGATGTAAGGAGTCGAGAGTAAAGCCCGGCCTTAGCGGCTGGCTGCCTTGCGCCCGCGTCCGGTGGCCTTGGCGCCGCGGCGGCCGCGCTTCACCGGCTCGGCCGGCGGCGGGGGCGGCGGCGCGATGCAGGCCTCAAGTCCCTGGTACGCCATCACGATGATCGACGGCAACGCCTCGACACTGACAGGATTGGACCGGGCATACGACGTTGCGATCTTGACCGCCAGTTCCCGCAATTCCGGCCTTAGTCGATCGTTCATCTAACGCTCCCACCCGCTTCCCATGGACGACTTGATAGAAGGGACCGTAATCAAAGACGCTTCGTTTAGCGCCCATTAATTCGGTCTATGCGGTTTGGGTGAGTAATACCGGCCAAGAGTACTGGCTAGAGGCCGGTTCACTATGACCGGGAACGAGGGGAGCAAGGGTTGGAAGGGGGGCGGAAGACGGCGTTCAGCCCACCCGGGCCGACGGCGACAGCTCGGGCCGGTCCAGGCCCACCGCCCCATCCAGGCGGGCGTCGGCGAAGCGCACGCCGGTGGTGTCCGCTTGCGCCAAATCGGCACCGCGCAGATCTGCACCGGTGACATTGGCGTATTGCAGCTGGGCCCGCCACAGGCTGGCCCGGGCCATGTCGGCGCCGGTCAGATCAGCGGGAGATGACCGACCGCTGGGATGGCCGTCCGATTGCAGGATATCCGCGGGATCCAGGCGGGCCTCGGCCATGTCGGCGCCCGCCAGCCGGGCGTGACCCAGCATGGCCCCGCGCAGCACGGCGCCACGCAGGCTGGCCTCCGTCAGGTCTGCGCCGGAAAGATCGGCCAGGGTCAGGTCGGCGCCGCCCAGCAGGGCGCCCCGCAGGTGGGCGCCGCGCAGGGTGGCGCCCGATAGGCGCGCGCCGCGCAGATCCGCCCCCTCCAGGTTGGCGCCCTCCAACTCGGCACGGGCGCCACGGGTGCCGCCGCTGTCTATCCAGCGTTCATGGTCGTGCACGCGGTGGCGCATGTCCAGGGCCAGCGAATCGAGCGGCCGGGAGAAGCGCGCGTCATCCAAAAACGCCTCGCTCAGGTCGCAATGGTCCAGCTCCACCCCCACGAGGTCGGCACCGGCGAACCGCGCCCCTTGCAGCCGCGCGCCCACCAGCAGGGCGCCGCCGAGGCGGGTCGCCGTGAGGTTGGCCTGGCTCAGGTCGGCACCGGTCAAATCCACCTCCCGCAGGACGGAGCCGGTGAGGTCCGCCCCCCGCAGATCGGCGCCGCGCAGCACCGCGCCGGTGATGTCGCATTCCAGCAGAGTCACGCCGGACAGGCGGGCCCCCACCAAAAGGGCGCGGCCCAGGTGGGCCTGGCGGAAGACGATGCCCCGGCCGGATCGCGGCACCTGCGCCGTCCCCTCGCCTTCTCCCGCGGGATCCGGCACCGCGATCAACATGTCGCTGGAGCGCAAATCGGCGCCGCGCAAATCCGTACGGTCCAGCAAGGCGCCCCTCAAGGCGCAGCCGCGCAGGTCGGCCGCCGCCAGGCAGGCCTGGGTCAGGTCGGCATCCGTGAGATCGGCCCCATAGAGGTCGGCCCCTTCCAACCGGCAATTCGTCAGGATGGCGCCGGACAGGTCGGCCCCGGCCAGCTGGGCGCGGGACAGGTTGCGGCCCGACAGGTCGATGCCGCGGAGGATGAGCATCGCCAGATTGGCGCGCCGTCCGCCCGGTTTGGCCGCCAGCCAGCGCTCGTGCTCATCAAGGATCTGGGTCAGCTGGGCGCCGAACATGGAACCATCCGCTCGCGGCCGGGTAACAGGCGGGACGGCCACCCGGGCCAGTCCCTGTCGGCGGGGTCGCGCCGCCAGGCCCGAGTATGGGCGGCGGCAGGTTAAGGGAAGCTGAAAGCGGGATGGAAAATCCGCATAGCTGCGCGGAATTTCAGTCCAGGGCGTCCAAGGCGTCCAGCAACTGGTCCATGCGGTAGGGCTTGGGCAGCAGGCGCATGCCTTCCAGCGGCGGCAGGTTTTCCGCATAGCCGGTCGTCAGCAGCACGGCGAGATCGGGCCGCAGCAATCGGGCCACCTTGGCCAGTTCCACGCCATTCATGCCGCCGGGCATGACGATGTCGGAGAAAAGGACGTCGATGGTGTCGCCATCCTGCAGCAGGGCCAGGGCCTGGTCGGCGCGCGAGGCCTGCAGCACGGTGAAGCCCCGCTCCTTCAGGCTGGCCGCCACGGTGGCGGACACGGTGGCGTCATCCTCCACCACCAGCACGGTGCGCGTCTCCACCCGGTCGGCCGGGCGGGCCTCGACCGGCGCCGGGGGCCGGCGAGGGGCGGTGGCGGCGCGGGGCAGGAACAGGGTGACAGTGGTGCCCACGCCCGGCACGCTGTCCAGATGGACGGTGCCGCCCGACTGCCGGGCGAAGCCATAGACCTGGGACAGGCCCAGGCCGGAGCCCTTACCCACCTCCTTGGTGGTGAAGAAGGGCTCGAACACATGGGGCAACACGGCGGGGTCTATGCCGGAGCCGGTGTCGGTGACGGCGAGGCGCACGAACTGGCCTTTCAGCGCGTCCTCCGTCTGACCCGGCGCCAGGTGCACGTTTTCGGCCACGAAGCGCAGCACGCCGCCGTTGGGCATGGCGTCGCGGGCGTTCACCGCCACGTTCAGCAGCGCCAATTCCAACTGGGCGCTGTCGGCCATGACCGGCCACAACCCCTGGGGCAGCACCATTTCCAGCATGATGTCGGCGCGCAGCGCATGCATCAGCAACTGGCGCATATTGCGCACCAGGTCGGCCAGGTCCACCGGCTCGGGACGCAGGGCCTGACGCCGGGCGAAGGCCATCAGCTGGCGGGTCAAGCCGGCCCCCCGGTCGACCGCCTGCATGCCGGCGCGGATCAGGTCGCGGCTGCGATCATCGGGGACCCGGCGCAACAGCATGTCCAGACAGCCGGACACAGCCTGCAGCAGATTGTTGAAGTCATGGGCGATGCCGCCGGTAAGGCGCCCCACCGCCTCCATGCGGTGGGCCTGGAACAGCGCGGTGTTGGCGCTCTCCGCCTCCGCCACCGCCGCGCGCACCTTCTCCTCCTGCTCGGCGCTGGAACGGGCCAGGCGCTGACTGGCGTCGGCCAGCACCTGGGCCACGGCATCCGCCTCGGCCAAGCCTAGGGATTGCGTCGGCACGGGCGCCCCGCGGCCCAGCGCGGCCGCCCGGGCGGCCAGTTGTTCCACCGGATAGGTGATTCCCCGGGCCAAGCGCAGGGCCAGGCCCATGGCCAGCGCCAACAGGGCCACCGCCCCCGCCAGCGCCAACAACAGGCCCCGCCAAGCCTCCCGCCCCAGTTCGTCCCGCGGGGCCGCGACCGCCACCACCAGATCCTGGCTGGGCGTGCGGCGGAAGGACACCATGGTCGGCATGCCCTCCAGCGACACGCCGGGCATGCGGCCGGCCGTCTGCTTGGCATATGCCTCGACGAATTCCGGCCGGGCCTTCTGCCCGACGTAGCGCTCGGGGTCGCGGGTACGGGCGATGATGACGCCGGAGCGGTCGACGACGGCGCCGATCCAGCCGGCCCGCAGCTGCTGGTCCGTCAACAGCTGGGTGAATTCCGTCGACGGCATGACCAGCGACAGGATATAGGCCGGGGCGCCGTTCTGAAACACCGGCTCGTGCAGGGCGATGGCCTGCTGGTTGGTGACGGTGCTGTTGAACAGATTGCCGACGCGGCTGTGCCTCGTCTCCAGCGCGGCGCGCAGGTTCGGGCCCAACTGGCCGCCGGTGAGTGGTGTCCCTGGCGGCAGCGCGGTGTTCATCAACACCCGGCCGTCGCCGGCCGCCGCCAGACGGAACCAGTAGCCCTTGGGCAGGTCGATGGCCCTGGCCTGGGCCTCCAGCGCCGCGATATCACCCTGGGCCAGGGCGGGGGAAGCGATCAGCGCGCGCAGGTAGGCCTGGCTTTGCCCCAACTGCTGGTCCACCGCGAGGGCGAGCATGTGGGCCGTCTCATCGAGGTGGCGTTCCGCCACCCGCCGCTCCCGCGTGTAGGCCCCACCCAGCAGCAGGGCACCGCCCAGCAAGGGCGGCAACAGCAGGGTCATGGCGGCGAGCAGCAACCGCCCCCGCACCCCAAGGGTGGAGGAGGAGGTTCGCGCCGGGCGGTTGGCGGCGGCCACGCGCAGGCCCGCCGGCATCGCCGCCGCGATGCCCCGTCCTCCCGCCGCTGCTTCCTCGCCGTCCACCACGTCTCGATCCCTTCGCCCGGGCCGCAGCCGCACGCCCATCGCGCGCGAGGCCGGCTTTCCCGGTCCGCCGCCCTGATCATCGCCGGGGCGCCAAGCTACCCCGGCCATGCGCCCCTGGCTAGAGGAGGTATTCCGGGGTGGGTGGCGTGGCCGGCCAGGATACGCCCAAAGGCAGGGGCCTCAGTTCGTCGCCTTGGCGAAGTCCCCGGCACGGAAATAGGACAGCTTGTCCGGATCGACGCGGGTGCGCAGGGCCGACACCACCTGTGCCGGCGTCACCGCCGCCACCTTGGCTTCCATTTCCGCCGACCAAGCCATGGTGCGATCCAGGTACAGGTTGGTGGCCAGCAGGCCTGCCAGGCGCGCATCCTCTGTCCGGCCCATGCGGAACTGATCCAGGAAACCGCTCTTGGCCTCCGCCAGTTCCTGGTCGGTGACGCCGTCGCGCACCAGCCGGGCCAATTCCTCGCCGAACGCCGTCTTCACCTTGGCCACGTTCTGGGGGGCGGCGATGGCCTGCAGGGTCAGGCGCCCCACGTGGTCAATGGCCCCCACCGACAGGGCGGAGCCGGCGCCGTAGGACAGCCCCTCCTTCTGGCGGACACGATCGCCCAGGCGGGAATGCAGGGTGCTGCCGCCCAGGATGCGGTTGGCCATCAACAGGGCGGGATAGTCCGGATCATCCTCGGTCATGGCCAGGGGCAGGCCGGCCAGCAGGATGGCGTTGGCCTTGTCCGGCGTCTGTATCACCTGGTCCAGGCCGGCCACCTGGGCGGGGGTCTCGGGAATGCGGGTAAAGGGCTGCGGCGCCACGAATCCGCCCAGCGCCGCCTGCACCAGCTGCGGCATGGCGGCGGCGTCGAAGTCGCCCACCACGGCCACCTGGGCCCCGCGGGCGCCGTAGAAGGCGTGGTAGAAGGCCTTCACCTCCTCCAGCTTCAGCGCCTTGATCTTGGCGATCCACTCGTCGACCGTGTCGATATGGCCGGGATGGTCGGGCTGCGTCGTGTCGAAGGCGCGGTCGAAGGCGTTGCTGGCCAGGGACTGGGGATCGGTGCGGGATGATTCCAGGTCGGAAATGGTGGCGGCGCGCCACTGTTCCAGTTCATCGGCCGGGAAGGCGGGCTCCCGCAGGATCTCCGTCACCAGCGCCAGCACCTCGGCCACGTGCGCGCGGTCGGTGCGCACGGCGATACTGGTCTGCTGCGTGCCGGACGAGATGGCCAAATTGGCCTTCATCTTGTCCAGCAGGTCCGCGATCTGCTGGCGGCTGTGCTTGGCCGTGCCCTTCAGCAACATGCTGGCCACCGCTTCGCACGCCGCGTCCTTGCCCGTCAGGCTGGCGTCATCGCCATAGCGCAGGCGGATCAGCAGGTTCACCGCCTGGCCCCGGGACGGCTTGGCCAGCAAGGCCAGCTTGCCACCGTCCGCCAAATCCAGGCGCTGGGTGTGGGCATCGATGTTGGCCGGGCTGCTGTCGAAGACGGTGTCGGCGACCGCCGCCTCCCGCCCCTTGTAGCCGTCCACCAGGGACGCGGCGGTGGGCGCGGCCGGGATGTCCACACGCTCCGGCGCCGTGGCCGGAATGAAATGGCCCTCGGTGCGGTTGGCCTGGCGGAAATAGGTCTCCGCCACGCGCTGCACATCGGCCGTGGTCACGGCGGCGATGCGGTCGCGCCCCACGAACAGCAGGCGCCAGTCCCCCTGGGCGATGGGGTCCGTCAGGCTGAGCGCCACGCCGCCGGGGTTGTCCATCAGCTGGTCGTAATTCTTCAGCATGCGGGTCTTGGCGCGGTCGACCTCCTCATCCGTGATGGGATGGTCGTGCACGCCCTCCACCACGCCGGTCATGACCGACAGCACCTTGGCGGCGTCGCCGCCCTTGGGCACCTCCGCCAGGGCCATGGCAAGGCCGGGGTCCACGCGCTTTTCCGCCGAGGCCGACACGCCGGTGGCCAGCTTCTGCTCCACCAGCGCCTTGTGCAGGCGTCCCGAGGGCGTGCTGCCCAGGATGAAGGACAGGATGGACAGGGCGGCGCTGTCGGGATGGGTGGCGGCCGGGATGTGATAGGCCAGCCCCTCGTAACCCGTGTCGCCCACCCGGCGCAGGGTGACCGAGCGTTCACCGTCCTGCGCCGGTTCCACCGTGTATTCCGGCGGCAGAGCCTCGGCCGGGTTCCTCAGCCCGCCGAAGGCCGCCTGCACGCTGGCCAGGGTCTTGGCCGGATCGAACTTGCCGGCGATGACCAGGGTGGCGTTATCCGGCCGGTAATAGCGGTGGTAGAAGGCCTGCAGGTGGCCGATGTCCACGTTCTCCACGTCCGAGCGCGCGCCGATGGTGGAATGACCGTAGTGGTGCCAAAGGTAGGCGGAGGAGTGCATGCGCTCCATCAGGATGCCGACGGGGTTGTTCTCCCGCATCTCCATCTCGTTGCGCACCACCGTCATCTCGCTGTCGAGATCCTTGCGGGCGACATAGGAGTTGACCATACGGTCGGCCTCCAGGCCCAAGGCCCAGTCCAGGTAATCCTGCCGCGCGTCGAAGGTCTCGTAGTAATTGGTGCGGTCTTCCGCCGTGGTGGCGTTGTTCTGGAAGCCACGCTTCTGTGTTTCCTGCGGGATGCCCTGGTGGTTGGGCGTACCCTTGAACATCATGTGTTCCAGCAGGTGGGCCATGCCCGTCTCGCCATAGCCCTCCATGCGCGAGCCGACACGGTAGACGACGTTGACGGTGATGGTGGACTTGGCCTCGCTGGGGAACAGCAGCACACGCAGGCCGTTGGCCAAGCGGTATTCCGTGATGCCTTCGACGCTGGCGACCCGTACCAGGGCGGGAATCTTGACTGGCGGGGTGTCCTTGAGCGTCGTGGCCTTGGTCGTCTTGGCCGGGACCACCGCCCCGGATTGTTCCGCGGCACAGGCCACCGCCGGAAGAAGGACAGGCGCCATCAACGCGGACAAGGCGCAGCCGGTGGCAAGCGCCGCGGCCAGGAAGGTCTTACCAGAGGCCAAAGTCGTCCCTTTCTTTCACACCCGCATTCCTTCGCACCCGGCCTTTTCAACCGGCACGGGGCGCACCACGGTGCCCACCGAATGGGCAGGCCGGCCAGTGTGCACGAGGCCGCATCGTCTGGGCAGGGAATTATCAGCGCACCCGCCCGCCGCCCTGCAACGGCGGCGCGGGGCCTATCCGTTGCAGGACCGCTACGTCGACCGGCCTCCCCCGAACAGCATCGGAGTCACCTCCGGCCACCCGATGGTGCTATTCAGGAAGCCGGGCTATCGTGGCGGCGACAAGCCGCTCACCATGACGGCCAACACGGCAACGGCCATGCACCGGGGCCGAACCATGACGACGAACTGGCATCCCCCGTGACCGAATCCCTGGTCGCCTGTCCTGAATGCGACGCCCTGCACGAACGGCGTGAGCTGGCGCCCGGCACCAAGGCCCGATGCGTGCGCTGCGGCGCCGTGCTCTACCGCCGCTCCTACCTGGCGCTGGACCACCAGTTGGCGCTGGTGACGGCCGCCATCCTGATCTACCTGATCGCCAACAGCTTCCCCATCGTCGATCTTGAGATCCAGGGGCGCAGCAACAGCACCACCCTGGTCGGCAGCGTGCTGGCCCTGTGGCGGGAGGGGCGGGAGATCGTGGCCGTCCTGGTCTTCGCCACCACCCAGCTGTTCCCCCTGGTGGATCTGGGCGCCCTGTTCGCCCTGCTGCTCATGATCCGGCGGGGGCGGCCGGCCCCGGCCTTCGCCCCCATCCTGCGTTTCCTGCAGGCGCTGCGGCCCTGGGGCATGATCGAGGTGTTCATGCTGGGTATCGTGGTGGCCCTGGTGAAGCTGTCCAACATGGCCGAGGTGGTGCCGGGCGTCGCGCTATGGGCTTTCGGATTGCTGACCATCCTGCTGGCCGTCATCCTGTCGCTCGACCTGCGCAGCCTGTGGCGCGCGGGCGAACACGTCATCGTGCGGCCACGGCGTCGGCGCCTTCCGCCCAAGCAGGCGGCGCATCCATGAGCGCGGCCTCGACCTCCCCTTCTTCCGAACCCCGCGTGACCACGGCGGCGCAAGCGGGCTTGGTCGCCTGTCCACACTGCCATCTGGTCTGTCGCGACACAATCGCCAGGGGTGGGCACGGGCAGGGCCGCGTCCGCTGCCCCCGGTGCGCCGGGCGCCTGCACCCGCGCAAGGTGGACAGCCTGTCGCGCACCTGGGCGCTGCTGATCGCGGCCGCCATCCTGTACATCCCGGCCAACGCCTTCCCGGTGATGCAGACCTCCACCCTGCTCAGCACCCAGAGCGACACCATCCTGTCCGGCATCCTCTACTTCTGGAACACCGGCTCGCCCGAGCTGGCGGTGCTGATCTTCACCGTCAGCATCCTGGTGCCGCTGCTGAAGCTGGCGACGCTCAGCACGCTGGCCGTATCCATCCAGCGCGGCGCGCGGGGCCGGGCCGACCAGCGCGCCCGCCTTTACCGCATCGTCGAGTTCGTCGGCCGCTGGTCCATGCTGGATGTGTTCGTCGTGGCCCTGATGGTGGGCCTGGTGCATTTCCAGGGATTGGCCGTCATCCAGGCCGGCCCGGGTGCCGCCGCCTTCGGCGCCGTGGTGGTGCTGACCATGCTGGCCGCCCACAGCTTCGACCCCCGCATGATCTGGGATCGCGCCCGCCACCCGCGCGGGGAGCGCCCGCCCAAGAAACGACTAGCCTTCGGGACCCGCCATGGCTGAAACCCCGCCCCCCGCCCCCCACCAGGACGATCTGCCGGAACCGGTGGTGGATTCGGGTCGCCGCTGGATCCCATCGCTGGTGTGGCTGATCCCGGCCATCGCCGCCATCGTGGGCCTGACCCTGGTGGTGAAGACGGTTTGGATGAAAGGCCCCAGCATCACCATCAGCTTCCTGACGGCGGACGGCATCGAGCCAGGCAAGACCAAGGTGAAGTTCAAGGACGTGGACATCGGCGAGGTGAAAGGCGTCACGCTGACCGACGACCACGCCCGCGTGCTGGTGACGGTGGAGCTGACCAAGGACGCCAAAGGCTTCGCCGTGGACGACAGCCGCTTCTGGGTGGTGCGCCCGCGTTTCGCCGAGACGGGCGTTTCCGGCCTGAACACCCTGCTGTCGGGGTCCTACATCGGTGTCGACGCCGGCAAGTCGGACAACCAGCGCAAGGAATTCACCGGGCTGGAGGATCCGCCCGTGGTGGCCTCCGACGTGCCGGGGCAGCGCTATGTCCTGCACACCGACGACATCGGCTCGCTGGCCGCCGGATCGCCCGTCTACTACAAGCGCATCCCCGTGGGCCATGTCGAGCGCTACACCCTGGATGAGGACGGACGCCACATCACCCTGCACGTCTTCATCAAGTCGCCCTATGATCATTTCATCACCAAGGACAGCAAATTCTGGCACGCCAGCGGCGTCGACGTGCGCATCGACGGCTCGGGCCTGAAGGTGGACACCGAGGCGCTGGCCACCATCCTGATGGGCGGCATCGCCTTCGAGGATCCGCCGGACACGCCCATGACCCCGGCGGCGGCCGGCAGCCAGTTCTGGCTGGCCGCCAACCATGTCGACGCGATGAAGGCGCCGGAGGGCTACCACGTCGCCATGGTGATGCGCTTCCACCAGTCCATCCGTGGGCTGACCGTGGGCGCGCCGGTGGATTTCCGCGGGGTGGAGATCGGCAACGTCACCGGGGTGGGCATCGACTACGACCCGGCCAGCCAGGACTTCACCTCCCGCGTCATGGTCAACATCTTCCCCGATCGCCTGGCCTCGTTCGAGCAGACGCTGCCGCCGGAAAGCGAGCGGGCCGCCCGGATGCAGCGCTTGGCGGAGCTGGTAAGCCGCGGCCTGCGCGCCCAGCTGCGCACCGGCAGCTTCCTGACCGGGCAGCTGTACGTGGCGGTGGACTTCATGCCCAAGGCGCCGCCGGTGCCGTTCAACCCCAACACCGATCCGGTGGAGCTGCCCACCGTGCCTGGCGATCTGGAGGAGCTGTACCAGAAGGTGCAGGAGATCGTGGCCAAGCTGGACAAGATCCCCTTCGACGCCATCGGCGAGAACGCGCGCAAGGCCCTGGCCAGCGTGGACGGCGCCACCCGCCATATCGACGAGCTGGTGCAGCATGCCGACCACGACGTGCTGCCGGAAATCCGTGACAGCCTGAAGCAGATGGAACAGACCCTGGCCGCCACCCAGGCCAGCGTCGCCCCCGACGCCCCCCTGCAGCAGGACACCCGCCAGGCCCTGAAGGGCGTCATGGACGCCACCCGGTCCCTGAAAGCGTTGAGCGACAGCCTGGAACGCCACCCGGAATCCCTGGTGCGCGGCCGGAAGGACAAGGACGAATGAGCACGAACCCCACCCCCTTCCCCCGTTCCCTTTCCGCCCTCGCCGGCCTGACGGGCCTGGTCCTGCTGGCCGGCTGCGGCGGTTCCACCCCCATCCGCTACCACGCGCTGGCCCCGCAGCCGACCGACGCGCCCGTGACCGGCAGCGCGCGTATGCTGGTGGAGGTCCTGCCCGTGACGGTGCCGGAGCGGCTGAACCGCACCCAGCTGGTGCTGACCGACGCCGGCGGCCGGCTGGACGTGCGCGACGACGACCGCTGGGCCGCCCCGGTGGCGGACGAGATGCGGCTGGCGTTGGCCAACGCCCTGTGGCAGCGGCTGCGCGCCACCGACATCTACCAGGCGCCCGTGGCCCCCGCCCCCAACGGCCCGCCGCAGTACCGGCTGGCGCTGCGCATCGAGCGGTTCGACGCCACCCCCGGCGGCACCGCCGTGGTGGATGGCAGCTGGACCATGCGCCGCCTGCCGCAGGGTGCCGCGTCCACCTGCCGCGCCGGCTTCAGCCTGCCCGTGACCGCCGCCACGCCCGACGCGGCCGCCGCCGCCCTGTCCAATGGCGCGGCGCAACTGGCCGCCGCCGTGGCCGACAGCCTATCGCGCCTGGACCAGGCGCCACCCGGCGCCATGCCCGCCCCCTGCGCCGGCGGCGAGGGCTGAGAGCAGAGGTTTGACAGGATTTGAGACCCTACCCCATAGCATAGTTCCGCACTTTACCGTTCCTTAATATGCTTAACGGAGTATTCGCCTTAATGGCGCCGTCTGTCGTTAAGTCCTCAAGGCTCTTCTTGCACGGGGGTACGCGACGGCGATGGCGCCTCGATCTTGGGGGACGCCCGCGTCGGGCGCCCCGGCTAGGGTGAGGAGCCTCGAAGGCCATGAAAAACCTGTCCATCCGCCACAAGGTGATCCTGGCGTTCTGCGCCGTACTGGCCGTCACGCTGATCCTGGGCGTGGTCGCCATGATGCAGGCCGCGCGCATGAACGCCTCCGCGATGGACATCCGTGACGACTGGTTGCCCTCGACCCGCGCGGTGGGACAGATCGTCCAGGCGACGGAACGCTTCCGCTCGCTGGAAGGCTCCTACCTGCTGGTCAAGGAACCGGCCATGCGGGAAGAGGTGGAGAAGCGCTTCGCCGCCACCCTGGCGGACTTTGACAAATCCTGGACGGCCTACCAGCCGCTGATCGGCGCCGGCGAGGAACGCGCGGCGGCGGACGACATCCAGCGCACCTGGAAGATCTATCTCGGCATGCATGACAAGCTGCTGGCCACCGCCCACGACGGCAAGATGGATGAGGCGGTCGCCTCCTTCCGGGGGGAGATGATCGACAACTTCACAAAGCTGCGCCAGGCCCTGAAGGCCGACGCCGACATCAACATGAAGGGCGCGGACGAGGCCGCCAAGGCCAACCGTGACAGCTACCAGACCGCCAAGACGGTGGTCATCGGCGCGCTGATCCTGTCGCTGGCCCTGGGTGGCCTGGCCGGCTTCGCGCTGATCCGCCTGGTGTCCAAGCCGCTGGACGACATGACGGGCGCCATGGGTCGCCTGGCCGACCATGACCTGTCCGTCCAGATTCCTGGCGCCGACCGTCTGGATGAGATCGGCCGCATGGCCGCCGCCGTCGCCGTCTTCCGCGACAGCATGATCCGCGCCGACGAGTTGGCGGAGCAGGCCCGGGAGGAACAGCTGCGCCGCGAGGCCCGCGTGCGCCTGCGCGAGCAGTACATCGAGGAGTTCGACAAGGTTTCGAGCGAATTGGTGAACTTCGTCGCCCACGCCTCGGAGGAACTGGGCCAGACGGCCGGCCGTCTGACCCAGATCGTGGATGGCAACCGCCGCCAGGTGCAGGCCGTGGCCACCGGCGCGGAGGAAGCGTCCACCAACGTGCAGACCGTGGCCGCCGCGACCGAGGAACTGACCGCCTCCATCGGGGAGATCAGCCGCCAGGCCCTGCAGTCCGCCACGGTGGCCGATGAGGCCGTGCGCCAGGCCGAAGAGACCGACGCCACCGTCAACGGCTTGGCCGAGGGCGCCCAGCGCATCGAGGCGGTGATCAGCCTGATCCGCGAGATCGCCAGCCAGACCAACCTGCTGGCGCTGAACGCCACCATCGAGGCGGCCCGGGCGGGCGAGGCCGGCAAGGGCTTCGCCGTCGTCGCCACCGAGGTCAAGGCCCTGGCCAACCAGACCGCCAAGGCGACCGAGGACATTGGCGCCCAGGTGGCCGCCATCCAGCAGGAGACGACGGACGCCGTCAGCGCCATCCGCCAGATCCAGTCCACCATCCGCGATATCGGCGCCGGCACCTCCGTCATCGCCGCCGCGGTGGAGGAACAGGGGGCGGCCACGCGGGAGATCACCCGCAACGTGAGCGAGGCTTCCAAGGGCACGGTGCTGGTCTCCAACAACATCGGCGCCGTGGCGGAGGCCTCGGAAGAGACCGCCGCCGCCTCGGTCCAGGTGCTGGGCGCCTCGCAAAGCCTGGCCAAGGAATTGGCCCGCCTGCAGGAGGCAGTGGCCGACTTCTTCGCCAAGCTGCGCGCCGCCTGACGCCAAGACCAGGCCGGGCGGCGGACCACCGCGCCCGGCCTGGCCCCGGCCCCTCCCCTTATCCTGGCCCGTGCTGGGCGGACATCGCCGGGGCCTTCTGGAAGAAGATGCTGACCGACCCGATTTCGACGCCCCATTTGGTGACGTGGGCCCGGTTCAGCAAAACGCCGCCGGGTTGCAGGAACATCCAGTCATCGAAGGCGACGCGCATGGTGCCGTCGCCGACCTTGAGGTCAAGGCGGTAGGCCCAGTTGAAGGCGTTGCCCGACGCGACACCGCGCGCCACACCCACGACGTCGCCGGCCGTCCCCTCATAACGGTCAGGCGCCACCCGCCACACCGTCCACGTCCGCTCCTCCCGCTCGCCGTCGTTGTACAGGAAGCGTTCGTGCAGGATCAGGGCGCCGTCATCCTGGCGGGTGCCGTCGATATCGACCGTGAATTGGCGGCGCACCTTGCCGAACCGGTCCTCGAACAATCCCCAGGCCTTGGTATGGCCGGTGAAGTAATCCTCCAGGACCAGGGGCGGCGTGCCGTTCGCGAAATCCCCCGGGGTCATGCCGGCGCACCCGGTGAACAGGGGCGCGCACAGCAGCATGGCGCAAATCCGTCTCCACATCTCCGACCCTTTCCCAGGCGTGACCCGGGGCCCCGTCGTCCCCGGCACCGTAAGGTACGGCGGCCATCGGGCGGCGGATCACGGCCGGACCTGGCGGCCGGTGGCCAAGCGGTCCTTTCCCACGGTGCCGGGGATGCGGATGATCACGGCGGGGCGTCACATTCCACTTGGGGGCTTCATGAAACGCATCCGCCGTTCGTCCATCGGCCTTGTCCTGGTTCTTGGCGGCTTGGTCGCCGCCGGGGTTCTTCCGGCCAAGGCCGACGCGTCCGATTACCATCCGGCCTTCCAGCCTGATCGGTTGAAGGGGCCGCCGCCGGGCAAGGCCAACGAGGTGCTGGTCCTGGGAACGCCGCATCTGTCGGGGTTCAAGGACGACCCCCGGCCTGACATGCTGGAACCGTTGCTGACCCGCCTCGCGGCCTGGCACCCCACCGCCATCGCCACCGAAAGCCTCTCCGGCCTGCAATGTGACAGCCTGCGCCGCTATCCGGCCCGTTACGCGTCGACCGTCCAGGATTATTGTCCGGACACGACCGCCGCCGCGCAGGCCACGGGGCTCGACGTGCCCGCGGCGACCGCCGAGGCCGAACGCCTGCTGGCGGCCTGGCCGGCCATGCCCACCCCCGCCGACCGCCGGCACCTGGCGGCCGTCTTCCTGGCGGCGGGGGAGCCAGCCTCCGCCCTGGTGCAGTGGCTGCGCCTTGAACCGGCCGAGCGGCGGGAGGGGGACGGCCTGACGGCGGAGCTGGCCGCCAAGCTGGACACGCTGAAGAACCGGCGCAACGAGACCTATCTGGTCGCCGCCCCGCTGGCGGCACGGCTGGGCCTGGAGCGGGTGTGGAGCGTCGACGACCACACCGCCGACACGCCCGACCCGGTCGACCCCGACGCCTACGCGGCCGCGATCACCAAGGCTTGGGACAATCCGGCCTCCAAGGCCCGCAAGGCGGAAGACCAGCGGCTGGAAGCCGACCTGCCCAAGCCCGATGGCCTGCTGACGATGTACCGGGCGTACAACGCGCCGACGGCCCCGCTGGTGACCTACCGGTCCGACTTCGGCGCCGCCCTCATGGAGCCGTCGCCCCAGGCGTTCGGCAGAGGCTATGTCGGCTATTGGGAAACCCGCAATCTGCGCATGGTCGCGAACATTCGCGACGTGCTGGGCCAGCATCCGGGCACGCGCCTGCTGGCGATCGTCGGCGCTTCTCACAAAGGCTATTACGAGGCCTACCTGAACCAGATGCACGATGTGCACCTGGTGGATTCAAGCGCCGTGCTGCGGTAGGGGATGGGCGAGGCCGCTTGACACGCCGGCCGCCCTAAGCGCAATTCACTGATTTTCTTGGAAGAAAATGGTGCCCAGGGGCGGAATTGAACCACCGACACGGGGATTTTCAGTCCCCTGCTCTACCAACTGAGCTACCTGGGCATCCAGAGGAGCCTAGCGGACGCTAAGCCCCTGATCTCGCGTGGGTTTTTGTGACCCGTTGCCGTGGCGTTGGCGTCCGCGGCGCGTCGAGGTGGCTGTATGTAGACAAGTCCGGCGGGCTTGTCCAGCCTGTTGTTTCGATCTTTTTCAGATTTTTTTTAGGTGACTGATTTCACTTGTGGATTTCCAGATATGCGGGTGCCGGCACCTAGTCGCGGTCCGCCCCGGGGGCGGTTTCGCCGTCCTCGTCCGTCTCCTCGGTCACGGGCACGCGGTAGCTTTCGTTCAGCCAGCGGCCCAGGTCGACATCGGCGCAGCGGGGGGAGCAGAAGGGCTTCACCTCGGGCGCCGGTGGCCGGCCGCAGATGGGGCAGGCGGCGCGGGACTTGCGGGGCTTCAGGGGAATCGGTTCGTCGGTCATGGCAGCACCACTCACATCACGGCGTCATCGTCGTCGGACAAAACACCCGGGACCGGCGCGTCAGCCGCCACCAGGTCCAGCAGGGATGGCCCCCGGCGCTGGCGCGTCATCTCCACCAGGCCCAGGCGGGACATGCCATAGACCTGGGTATTGCCGGGATCGTCCGCCACCGCCCCGGTCAGGGCCAGGATCAGCCGTTCGCGGTCCGGCGGCCGCGACAGGTTGATGAAATCCACCACCACGATGCCGCCCACGTTGCGCAGGCGCAGTTGGCGGGCGATTTCCGGCACCGCCGCCAGGTTGACGGCCAGGGGGTCGCCCTTCTCCCCCCGTTCACGTCGATGACGGTCAGCGCCTCGGTCCGCTCGATGACCAGGCTGCCGGCGGCGGCCCCGCGCAGGGGAACGCGCGGGCGCAACAGGGTGGCGATGGCGCCGTCCAGGTCGCCGCCATCGAACAGCGGCAGGCCGGTGGGGACGCGTTTCAGCATGGGCAGCAGGTCGGCGGCGCGGTCGTCGCACCAGCGGCGCAGCTCCGCGTACAGGTCCTGGCCGGCGGCGGCGCGGTCATCCACCAGGATGGCCGACACCGGCTGGCCCGTCTGCTCCATCAGGGCGCGGACGCCGGCATGGGGTGCCGCCAGAAGCGTGGCCGGCGGCCCCTCGCCGGCCCGCGCCACCGCGTGCCAGTCCAAGGCCAAGGCCTCCGCCTCCTGCGCCAACCAGTCAGCGGGCACGCCGGCGGCGGCGGCGCGCACGATCCATCCCCCGGCCCAGCCCCCTGCCCATTCACCGGCCCGCCCTTGGCCGCCGGCGGGCACGGCGTCCCGCACCACGGTGGTCAGGCGCGCGCGCTCCGCCGCCGCGCTGGCCCCCTGGCCCAGGCGTTTGGATACGTGGATGCCGGCCGCCAGCGGCGTGTGCACCAGGAAACGGCCGGGCAGCGCCACGTCCATGGACAGCAACGCGCCCTTGGCCCCCACGGGGTCGGCCTTGACCTGGACGATGATGGTCTGCCCGGCCCGCAAGGCCGTGCCGATGGGACCCTGGGGCCGGGCGGCCGGGCGATCCTTGGGCGCGCCTTTACCACCTCCCTGGGGCAGGCGCACATCGGCGGCGGGCAGCAGGCCGTCGCGGCCGGTGCCGATATCGACGAAGGCGGCGTTCATGCCGGCGACGATGCGGGTGACGCGGCCGCGGACCACCGCACCGGCCAACGTGGGCCGGTCCACCCGGTCGATGTACAGATCCGACAACACGCCGTCGGTCAGCACGGCGGCGCGGCGCAAGGCGGGCCCCTGCGCCGGCGATGTCACGTCGATGTGGAGTTCACGGGCCATCCGGGCCGGCCCGTCACGCGGCCAAGAGCGGATCGATGCCGGCGGCACGCAGCAGGGCCGCCGTCTCGAACAACGACAGGCCCACGACATTGCTATGGGACCCGACCAGCCCGCGCGCGAACAGGGCGGCGCGGCCCTGGATGGCATAGCCCCCGGCCTTACCCACGCCCTCGCCACAGGCGAGATAGGCGTCGATCTCGGCGCGGCTCAGCTTCTTAAACAGCACGGCGGTCTGCACCAGCCGGGTACGGACCTTGCCCGCGGCGTCGATGACGCACAGGCCGCCATAGACGCGATGGCGGCGGCCGGACAGCAGATCCAGGCAGCGGCGCACGTCATCGGCGCTTTCCGCCTTGGGCAGGATGCGGCGGCCGCAGCCCACCACCGTGTCGGCGGCCAGAACGACCGCCCCCGCGCTGCGGGCGGCCACCACCTCCGCCTTGGCCTTGGCCAGGCGCAGGGCGTGATGGGCCGGCAGTTCATCCACCAGCGGGCTTTCGTCGATGTCGGCCGGGTCGATGCCGGCCGGCGTCACCCCGATCTGGGCCAGCAGTTCCCGACGACGCGGGGAACTGGACGCCAGCACCAGCGGCGGGAGCTGTCGTGGCATCCGCCCCGTCCCGTCCGCTTGCACGCGCACCATGGGCGACCGTCCGCTTACTTGAAGCGGAAGGTGATGCGGCCCTTGGTCAGGTCGTAGGGCGTCATTTCGACGTTGACCCGGTCACCGGCCAGCACGCGGATGCGATTCTTGCGCATCTTGCCGGAGGTGTGGGCCAGAACTTCGTGTTCGTTATCGAGCTTGACGCGGAACATCGCGTTCGGCAGCAGTTCGGTCACCGTGCCGGAAAACTCGATCAAATCCTCCTTCGACATAACTTCCTTTCAGGAAAAACGGGTGGATGGCGCGAAACGCGCAATTTCGGCGACATAGGTGATGGCCCTGGCGGTCGCGGTCAAGTGTTTTCCAGGCGGCGGCAGGGGTGCGCCCGCGTCTTTGCGCGGCACTGTGGCCCTGGGCCCCTACCGGGCCGCCCCCAATCATGTAGGTCGCGTCCCGGCGGATTGCAGGCCGCCGGCTTCCTCAGGCCGGTCTTACGGCTGGCCCGAAGGCTTTTTCTTAGGCCTGCCGGTGGCGTCGGCCTCCAGTGTCGCCTGTCGATCGCGCCACAGCCAGGGCGGTTCCACCCGTCCCCCCACATGCCGGCGCGATGGCTCATGGCCAGGACCTGGGTGTTGTAATAGTCCGGCGTCAGCGCGGTGTAGGCCAGCGCCCAGCCGGCCCGCACCATGATCCCGGCGACGTCGCGCCCCTCGACCGTGCAGACGCCCAGCCGGCGCTGCTTGGGCGGGCTTTCCTTGGTGGTGCAGCGGACGATCTTGTCCTGCACCACGGCCTGCAATTCCTTGGTCGCCTGGGCGAAACAGTCATAGGTGGCGCCGCGCCGGTTCTGGCAGGTTTGGCCGGGGTCGGGCGCGTCTATGCCGTACAGCCTGATCTCCCCCCATCGACCAGCAGGGTGTCACCCTCCGTCGCCTGGGCATGCCCTTCGATGACGTCGCCCCCACCCCCCACGGGCGGCGGGGGCGCCGCCGCGGCGGGAAGGTCCATGGACAAGGCGAGGATGGCGATGAGAAGGGGGGCCGCGACTTTCATGGGGCCCAGTCTAGCACCCGCCGCCGCCTCCCGCCGCCCTCATCGCGCTGGCGCGCGGCACAGCCCTGTGGCCCCGCCCCTAGAATTCGGCTTAAAATTGGACCGGGCCGCGCATGAGAGCCGCGCGTGGGCGTTCGGGTTTGGACTGTTGCTGAGCGGGCCCTGGATGCACTATTCCCCTCCCCGATCATCCCCCCGACACTACAAAGATAGGCCTGGCCCATGACCACCGTCCCCGACCTCGCCCGTATGGACCTTGTCGCCCTTCTGGATGACATCGCGGCGCTGGCGGTCGAGGCGGGCCACGCCACCCTTCCTTTCTATGAGGGCGACCACGGCGCCACGGCCAAGTCGGACGGCAGTCCCGTCACCCTGGCCGACCACGCCGCCGAGGCCATCATTCTCCCCGGCCTGGCCCGCCTGACGCCCGCCATCCCGGCGGTGTCGGAAGAGGCGGCGGAGCGGGGTGATATTCCGGCCGTCGCGGCCCGCCAGCCCTTCTGGCTGGTCGACCCGCTGGATGGCACCAAGGAGTTCATCAAGCGCAACGGCGAGTTCACGGTGAACATCGCCCTGGTTGACAAGGGCCAGCCTGTGCTGGGCGTGGTTTACGCCCCGGCGAGCGGCGAGCTGTTCGCGGGCTCCCTGGCGCCCACTGCCCTGGCATGGCGCCAGCGCGCGGGCGGGGAACGGGAAACCATCGCCTGCCGCCCGCAGCCGCGCGCCGGCGTCACGGTCGTCTCCTCCCGCTCCCACGCGAATGACGAGGCGCTGGCCACGTATCTTAAAGCCTACTCGGTGGCCGAGACCCTGGCCTGCGGCAGCTCCGTCAAGTTCTGCCGCATCGCCGAGGGCGTGGCCGACCTCTATCCCCGCTTCGGGCCGACCTGCGAATGGGACACGGCCGCCGGCCACGCCGTGCTGCTGGCCGCCGGCGGCGGCATGACCACGCCCGAGGGCGACCCGTTCCGCTACGGCAAGGTGGGGTTCCGTAACGGCCCGTTCATCGCGCACGGGAAATAGGGCCGAAGCAAAAGCGGCCCCTGCCCTTTTGAGTAAATCTTAGAGCTAATAGACCCCCTGGCCTCCCGCTCGCAGACTACCTACATGTCTTTGATATGCAGGTGATTTGAGACGAGGGAGCCTTCGGCATGCTCTTGGCCAGCCTGTTCCGGTCGCTTATCAAGACCGGCCACCTGACGCTTATCGACGCTCACGGCCGCCGCTATGAATTCGGCCGCCGCGATCCCGACACACTGCCGGGTGGGGTCAGCCCCGGCGGCATCGCCGATGGCGGCCCCGCCAGCTACGGCCCCGTCACCGCGCGCCTGACCGATCCCAGCCTGCATTGGAAGCTGGCGCTGGCGCCACGCCTCTACGCCGGCGAGGCCTATATGGACGGCACGCTGGTGATGGAGGAGGGCAGCATCTACGACCTGCTGGCCCTGGTCACCCGCAACAGCGGCTGGCAGCACATCGGCTGGTCCGACCACCTGATGGGCCCCATCGAAACGCTGACCCGGTACGCCCAGCAGTTCAACCCGGCGCAGCGGTCCAAGGCCAACGTGGCCCATCATTACGACCTGTCGGGCAAGCTCTACTCCCTGTTCCTGGACAGCGACCGCCAGTATTCCTGCGCCTACTTCCCCACGCCGGAGACGACGCTGGAGGAGGCGCAGAGCCTGAAGAAGCGGCACATCATCGCCAAGCTGCGGCTGGAGCCCGGCATGAAGGTGCTGGACATCGGCTGTGGCTGGGGCGGCATGGCGCTGGAGATCGCCCGCCAGGTGCCGGGCGCCCGCGTGATGGGCATCACCCTGTCTGAGGAGCAGTTGGCCGTCGCCCGCCAGCGCGCCATCGACGAAGGCGTGACCGACCGGGTGACGTTCGAGCTGGTGGACTATCGCCACCTGAAGGGCCAGGGCTACGCCGGCCATTTCGACCGCATCGTCTCGGTGGGCATGTTCGAGCATGTGGGCCTGCCCCATTACCTGGAATATTTCGAGGCGGTGCGCGACCTGATGACGCCCGAGGGGGTGGCCCTCATCCACGCCATCGGGCGGCTGGACGGGCCCGGCGCCACAAACCCCTGGATCCGCAAGTACATCTTCCCCGGCGGCTACGTCCCCGCCTTGTCGGAGGTCATGCCGGCGGTGGAGAAGGCGCGCATCGTCACCACCGACATCGAGATCCTGCGCCTGCATTACGCCGAGACCCTGCGCGCCTGGCGCCACCGCTTCCTGGCCAGGGCGGACGAGGCGGCGGCGCTGTATGACGAGCGCTTCGTCCGCATGTGGGAATTCTACTTGGCCGGGTCGGAATGCGCCTTCCGCTACCAGGGGCACATGGTCTTCCAGATCCAGCTGTCCAACGCCCTGGCCGCCGTCCCCCTCACCCGCGATTATATCCACAGGGCGGAGGAAGCCATGGCGCCGCGCGCCCACACGCCGGCGATGGTCGCGGAATAACGGGGAATCAAGGTGCAAGGCGGGACTTGGCCCCCATTTCCCGCCTTTATCCCCGTGATTATCCCCCTGTGGATAAAATCCATCCGCATGTTGCACTTGCCGTGCGCGCGGCGGCCGGCTATGCCATGCCTCCCCCGCTGCTACACTGATGCCCATGGACACCAAGTTGACCGACCCGGCCGCTTCCACCGGTGCGTTGCCCTACCGCACGCCGCCCCACAACCTGGAGGCGGAACAGGCGCTGCTGGGCGCCGCCCTGGTCAACAACAAGGCGCTGGAGAAGGTGGCCGAGTTCCTGCGGCCGGAGCACTTCTTCGACCCCGCCAACGGCCGCGTCTTCGCCGCCATCGCCAAGCTGGTGGAACGCGGGCAGATCGCCAGCCCGCTGACGCTGAAGGCCTATTTCGAGCAGGACGCGGACCTGAAGGAGATTGGCGGCACCGAGTACCTGGCCCGCCTGGCCGCCGGCGTCGTCACCGTGACGAACGCCGAGGATTACGGCCGCATCATCCATGACGCCTACCTGCGCCGGCAGTTGATCGACGTGGGCGAGGACATGGTCAACACCGCCTACAAGCACGACCTGGACGTGGGCGCCAGCGACCAGATCGAGGAGGCGGAGAAGAAGCTGTTCGACCTGGCCGCCACCGGCGACGCCCAGGGCGGTTTCGTCCCCTTCGAACGGTCGCTGAAGGCCGCGATCGAGATGGCGGAGGCGGCCTACAAGCGGTCCAGCCACGTCACCGGCGTCACCACCGGATTGCGCGACCTGGACGGCAAGCTGGGCGGCCTGCACCCGTCGGACCTCATCATCCTGGCCGGCCGTCCCTCGATGGGTAAGACGGCGCTGGCCACCAACATCGCCTTCAACGCCGCCCGCGCGCATATGAAGAGCAGCGGCAAGGAAGGCGCGCCCGTCGGCTTCTTCTCGCTGGAAATGTCGGCGGAACAGCTCGCCACCCGTATCCTGGCGGATGAGGCCGAGGTCAGCGGCGACAAGATCCGCCGTGGCGAAATCCACGGCAGCGACTTTCCCCGCTTCATCGAGGCCAGCAACTACATCTCCAAGGTGCCGTTCTTCGTGGACGACACGCCGGCCCTGTCCATCACCGCCGTGCGCACGCGCGCCCGCCGCCTGAAGCGCACCCACGGCCTGGGCATGATCGTGGTCGACTACCTGCAGCTGCTGCGCGGCGGCGGGATCAACAAGACCGACAACCGCGTGCAGGAAATCTCCGAGATCACGCGCGGCCTGAAGGCCATCGCCAAGGAGCTGGACCTGCCGGTGATCGCGCTGTCGCAGCTGTCGCGCCAGGTGGAAAACCGCGAGGACAAGCGGCCGCAGCTGTCGGACCTGCGCGAGTCGGGCTCGATCGAGCAGGACGCCGACGTGGTCATGTTCGTCTACCGCGAACAGTACTATCTGGAGCGTGCCGAGCCGTCGCGCCGCCCGGAAGAGGCGGAGGACAAGTTCAACGACCGCTACCAACGCTGGCAGCAGCGGCTGGAAGAGGTGCACGACACGGCCGAGGCCATCATCGCCAAGCAGCGTCACGGCCCGGTGGGCACCGTGCGCCTGCACTTCCATGGCGAATTCACCCGCTTCTCCGACCTTGACACCCACCATGCCCTGGCCGGTGCCGGCGACGATTACTGAGGAGCCGGGGGTGTCGTCCGTGGATTTCCCGAGCCAGGTGCCGGCCGGCGCCGGTGCCGTCCTGGCCATCGACCTGGCGGCCATCGCCGGCAATTGGCGGGCCTTGCGCGACCATGCCGAGCGGGCCGGCGGCTTGGTCGAATGCGCCGGCGTGGTCAAGGCCGACGGCTATGGCCTGGGCGCCGTGCCGGTGGCCGCGGCCCTGGCCAAGGCGGGCTGCCGCAGTTTTTTCGTCGCCGACCTGGAGGAGGCCGCCGCCCTGCGCGCGGCGTTTCCCGCCGCCACCTTTCCCGACGCGCGCATCCTGGTCCTGCATGGCCCCACGGCGGGCACGGAGCGGGAGATGGCGTCCCTGGGCCTGACGCCCATCCTGAACAGCCTGGACGACATCGCCCGCTGGCGGGCCACGGCGGCGGGGCTTGGCCGCGCACTGCCCGCCTTCATCCATATCGACACCGGCATGAATCGCCTGGGCCTGGACGACCGCGACGCGCGGCACTTGGCGGACGAGCCCGCCCTGCTGGCCGGCCTCACGCCGACCGGCTGGATGAGCCACCTGGCCAGCGCCGACGTGGCCGGCGACGGCTTCGCCGCCGAGCAGGACGCCCGCTTCCGGGCGCACCTGGCCCGATTGCCCCGGGCGCCGGCCAGCCTGGCCGCCTCCTCCGGCATTTTCCGGGAACCGGCGTTGCTGCATGACCTGGTGCGACCGGGGGCGGCGCTGTACGGCGTGAACCCGACGCCGGAGGCGCCCAACCCCATGGCGGCGGCGCTGCGCCTGCTGGGCCGCATCCTACAGGTGCGGGACGTGCCGGCCGGCGCCACGGTGGGTTATGGCGCGACATATCGCACCACCGCGCCGGCGCGCCTGGCCACCATCGCGGTGGGCTATGCCGACGGCTACTTCCGCGCCCTGGGGTCGTCCGGCCATGTCACCATCGCCGGCGTGCGCGCGCCCGTGGTGGGCCGCATCTCCATGGATCTGCTGAGCGTGGACGCCACGCGCGTCCCGCCGGACGCCCTGGTTCCGGGCGCCTTCGCCGAGCTGATCGGGCCTGACCGGCCGCTGGACGATGTCGCGGCGGATGCCGGCACCATCGGCTACGAGATCCTAACAGGGCTTGGCCGGAGGTTTTGCCGCGTGTATCAGGGGGCATGACCTTTTGCGCTGCACCCGCGAGGCGGCGTTGGCGGTTGTCGATAGTGAGTCCTTTGCCTGCCGGGCGACCGGCACGGCCTCGTGCAATGACTGAGGAGCGGAGCGGATGGGGTTCTTGAGCGGGATCGGCCGGGCCACCCTGGTGTTCCTGGCCGCCACCGGGCGGCTGGCCCTGTTCACGGCGCGTGGCCTGTCGCACTGCGTCCGTCCCCCCTTCTATCCCCGCCTGCTGGTGCAGCAGATGCGGGAGATCGGCTACAACAGCCTGCCGGTGGTGGGGCTGACGGCCCTGTTCACCGGCATGGTGCTGGCGTTGCAGAGCTACACCGGCTTCGCCCGCTTCAACGCCTCCAGCGCCATCGCCACCGTGGTGGTGCTGTCCATCACCCGTGAGTTGGGGCCCGTCATGGCGGGCCTGATGGTGGCGGGACGCGTCGGCGCCGCCATGGCGGCCGAGATCGGCACCATGCGCGTGACGGAACAGGTGGACGCACTCAGCACCCTGTCCACCAATCCCTTCAAATACCTGGTGGCGCCGCGCATCCTGGCCGGCACGCTGATGCTGCCCTGCCTGGTTCTGGTGGCCGACATCATCGGCGTCTTCGGCGGCTATGTCGTCAGCATCTACCGCCTGGGCTTCAACCCGTCGGCCTACCTGACCAGCACGGCGCAGTACCTGCAGACCATCGACGTGGTCTCCGGCCTGGTGAAGGCGGCGACCTTCGGTTTCATCATCGCGCTGATGGGCTGCTACAACGGCTACCATTCCAAGGGCGGCGCCCAGGGCGTGGGTGCGGCCACCACGCACGCCGTCGTCTCCGCCTCCATCATGATCCTGATGATCAACTATCTGCTGACGGGGCTGTTCTTCTCATGAGCACGGTATCCCCCCACTCTGGCACCCCCAAGATCGAACTCATCGGCGTCAAGAAGGCCTTCGGCCCGAAAAAGGTGCTGGACGGCGTGGACCTCAGCGTCGCCAAGGGCAAGTCCTTCGTCATCATCGGCGGTTCGGGCACCGGCAAGTCGGTGATGCTGAAGTCCATCCTGGGCCTGCTGCGTCCCGATGCCGGCACCATCAAGGTGGATGGGGAGGAGACGACCCACATCGGCGGCCGCGCCCGCGACCGGGTGATGACCAAGTTCGGCATGCTGTTCCAGGGCGGCGCCCTGTTCGACAGCCTGCCCGTCTGGCAGAACGTGGCCTTCGGCCTGATCCAGGGCCAGGGCATGAAGCGGTCGCAGGCGCGCGACATCGCCATCGAGAAGCTGGCCGCGGTGGGCTTGGGACCCGACGTGGCCAACCTGTCGCCGGCGGAGCTGTCGGGCGGCATGCAGAAGCGCGTGGGCCTGGCCCGCGCCATCGCCACCACCCCGGAAATCATCTTCTTCGACGAACCGACGACGGGTCTGGACCCCATCATGGCCGACGTCATCAACGACCTGATCGTGAAGTGCGTGCGCGACCTGGGCGCCACCGCCCTGACCATCACCCACGACATGGCCAGCGCCCGCAAGATTTCCGACCGCATCGGCATGCTGTACCAGGGCAAGCTGATCTGGCAGGGCCCCACCAGCGCCATCGACGACAGCGGCAACGCTTACGTCGACCAGTTCATCCATGGCCGCGCCGAGGGTCCGATCCAGATGCAGGTCAAGCTGGGGTAAGGACCGGCAGCTCAATCCATGTGGTTTTGTTGATATAGGGCGTGGATGCGCCCGCCCGGCGCTTGGACGAACTGGCGTTAAGCGGCGACCCGTCCCCAGCCCGCGGTGGCCATTTCCTGGGGCAGGTCGACCTGCCGTCCCGCCGCCCAGGCATAGGCCGTGGCCATGTCACTGAAGGCGCGCAGCTCATGCCCGGTGATGAACAGGCGGGCCAGGTTCAGGAGGAAGCGCAGGCCGGCGTTGTGGCTGACCACGGCCGCGCGGCCACCGGCACGGCCGCGCATGGCCTCGCCCATTATCGCACCCATGCGGCGGATGGCATCCGGCGAGACGTTGCCGACATGCAGCCGCAGGTCCGTCACGCTGTTCCACGTGGCGACGTCCATGTTCCAGGCCAGGATTTCCTCAATGTAATCGGCGATGGTTTCGCCGCCGACATCGTCCATGATCAGAACACAGACGATCCTGGATGAAGGATTCAATTTATGCTGTATTTTATACATTTCCGCACTGCCACCGGAAACGAGGACGGCGGAAGGGGTAACACAGCCGAAACTTTAGCGGCATGATCATTTTACCGGTCACAATTTCAAAAACGTGACCAGCTTAGCTACATAGGTAGCAGACGGACGGCGCCAATATTGGGCGCCGCCCTGAACCGGCCCTGGCCGGAGTCACTTGTTCAATCGACGTCGCCCGCCTCGTCCGGGGCTATGGGACGGAAGTCGGCACGGTTGTACCGGTGGCCGCGCTTCACCGTGTAGACGACGCTGCGCAGGTTGGCGATGTCCTGGGTCGGGTCCTTGGCGACAAACACCAGGTTGGCCAGCTTGCCCACCGCCACCGTGCCCATGCGCGACTCCAGGTCCAGGGCGCGGGCGCCCATCTGCGTGCCGGCCTGGATGGCGGCCAGGGGCGTGAAGCCGGCCTGGTGGACCAGCAGTTCCAGTTCCTCATGCAGGGCGGGATAGGCGTCGGCGGCGGGCGTCTCGCCGTCCGTGCCGGCGGAGATGGCCATGCCGGCGGCATGGGCCTGGGCGGTGATGCGGGCCGCCAGGTCGCCGGGGCAATAGGACCCGGGCGGGTTGGGCTTGCCGGCCCAGCGCTTGTCGCCCTCGGCGTAGACACGCACGGTGGCGTCCAGCACTTGGCCGTGGTGCTTCATGCCGTCAAACAGCCCGGCCAGAATGGGGTCGGGATTGCCGATGCGGGCCGGGTCCACCGGCGCGCGGTCATGGTACCGCGCCGGCTTCACCGGCAGGGCCTGGTAAGCCAGCATGCAGGCATGGGACAGCACATCCACCCCGGCCTCGATCTCCTCCGCCGGGGTGGCGGGGAAGACCATGGCGTGGGCCCAGACGCGGAAACCCTGGGCGTGCGCCTCGCGCGTGATGCCGGCCACCAAATCGGCCGGCAGGTTGGCGTAAATCTTGATGGCGCTGGCGCCGGTGCCGCGCGCCAAGGCCACCGCCACCTTCAGGTCCGTGGCCGGGGTGATCGCCTGCATCCACGGCACCTCCCCCGGTGTCGCCCCCTTGGCCGAGGCCGCCGTGCGCGGGTCCTTGAAGAAGCTGGGGCCGGCCATCAGGGCGGCGTAATAGATGTCCGGCGCCGGGATTTCGCCCAGCAGGGCCGATCGCGACAAGTCGGCCAGCGCGCGGGTGTCACCGGCCATGTCGCGCTCCGCCGTGACACCGCCGTAGACCGCCCGGCGCAGCAGCGCCTCCTCCGCCTTGCGGTTGGGCACGGTGGCGAGATGCACATGGGTGTCGATCATGCCAGGCAGGACGTAGAGGCCGCTGGCGTCCACCACCGTGGCGCCCCGGGCCAGCTCGGCCGGCACCTGACCCGCCGGCACCACCAGGGCGATGTCCTGGCCTTTGGTCACGACCGCCATGTCGGCGCGCGGCGGCGTGCCTGTGCCGTCGATCAGGGTGGCGCCGCGATAGACCACCACCGCCCCAGGCGCCGGCCGCGCCTCCTGAGCCGCCGCCATGGGCGCCACCAGTACGGACGAGACCAGCAGGGCGGAGCGGAGAAGCATGGCGATGGGCTTCAAGGCGGTACATCCAGGCAGCAAGCGGGCGGTCGCAACTGTGGGCGCGGCGCCGCGCGCTGTCAATTCGCGGCGGCGGCGTGGCAAGGCCGCGCATACCATCCTGTCGTGCGTCCCGCACGGCCCTACCCCCTAAATCTAGTGGCTGTATACCCGGCGCCGGGGTGGCGGTTCCGTCACCCAAGCTGTTATGATGGCGACCGCCAGAACACCCCGTCAGGAACCCTTTCCCGTGGCCCGAAATTCCAATCGTTACGTCTGCCAGAGCTGCGGCACCGCCCACCCCAAGTGGAGCGGCCGGTGCGAGGGCTGCGGCGCCTGGAACACCCTAGTGGAGGAGGCCGCACCCGAGGCGGCGCCGAAGGGCCTGGGCAACAAGGTGCAGGGCCGGCGGCTGGAGTTCGTGGAGCTGTCGGGCGTGTCGGAGCAGGCGCCGCGCCGTATGACCCACATCCAGGAATTCGACCGGGTGTGCGGCGGCGGCCTGGTGCATGGTTCGGCCCTGCTGGTAGGCGGCGATCCCGGCATCGGCAAGTCCACGCTGCTGCTGCAGGTCATCTGCCGCCTGGCCCAGGGCACGTCCTGCGCCTACATCTCCGGTGAAGAGGCGGTGGACCAGGTGCGCATGCGCGCCCTGCGGCTGGGACTGGCGGCAGCGCCGGTGAACCTGGCGGCCGCCACCAACGTGCGCGACATCGTGGCCTCGCTGGACGCGGCCGACGGCCCGCGCGTGGCGGTCATCGACAGTATCCAGACCATGTATGTGGACACGCTGGACAGCGCGCCCGGCACGGTGGCCCAGGTGCGGGCCTCGGCCTCGGAGCTGATCCGGGTGGCCAAGCGACGGGGCATCACCCTGCTGATCGTGGGCCATGTCACCAAGGACGGCCAGATCGCCGGCCCCCGCGTGCTGGAGCACATGGTGGACACGGTGCTGTATTTCGAGGGCGAGCGTGGGCACCAGTTCCGCATCCTGCGCGCGGTGAAGAACCGCTTCGGCGCCACCGACGAGATCGGCGTGTTCGAGATGGCGGAGGACGGCCTGCGCGAGGTCGCCAACCCGTCGGAGATCTTCCTGGCGGAACGGCGCGGCGACGTCACCGGCACCGCCGTCTTCGCCGGCATGGAGGGCACCCGCCCCGTGCTGATGGAGGTGCAGGCCCTGGTGGCGCCGTCGCCCCTGGGCACGCCACGCCGGGCGGTGGTGGGCTGGGACACCGCCCGCCTGGCCATGGTCATGGCGGTGCTGGAGGCGCGCTGCGGCCTCGCCATTGGCGCCAATGATGTGTATCTGAACGTCGCCGGCGGCCTGAAGGTCACGGAGCCGGCGGCGGATTTGGCGGTGGCCGCGGCCCTGGTCTCCTCCCTGACGGGGGAACCGGTGCCGGCCGACGCCGTGGTTTATGGAGAGATCGGGTTGTCGGGGGAGATCAGGGCGGTGAGCCAGAGCGAGACGCGGCTGAAGGAGGCGGCGAAGCTGGGCTTCGGCACGGCGCTGGTGCCCACCCGGCGCAAGGGGTCCGGCGGCGACGCCGGCATGCGCCGCATCGAATTGCACCACCTGTCGGACCTGCTGCCCCTGTTCCACGCGCCCCCCGCGCAGAAAGGCGCGCCGCCCAAGAACGCACCCAAGGCCGTCTCCGGCGGCGGACGGGGCTAAGGCATCATGGATATCAACGGTCTAAACCCCTTGGACATCGCCGTCGTCGTCATCGTCGTGCTGTCGGCCCTGCTGGCATTCGCCCGCGGTTTCGTGCGCGAGGTGCTGTCGATCGGCGCCTGGGTCGGGGCTGCCCTGGTCACGCTGTATGCCTTCCCCCTGGTCAAACCCTTCGTACGCGCCCATATCGAGCGTCAGATGATCGCCGACGGCGTCGCCATCATCACCCTGTTCGTGGCGGCCTTGCTGGTGCTGCAGATGATCTGCCACACTCTGGCGGGCCGGGTCAGCGACAGCGCCCTGTCGGCCATCGACCGGTCGCTGGGCTTCGGCTTCGGGGTGGTGCGCGGCGCCGTGCTGGTCAGCCTGGGCTACATGCTGATGGGCTACATCTGGCCGGACAACAAGCCCGACTGGCTGCGCGACGCGCGCACCCGGCCGGCGCTGGAGGCCGGGGCGGACATGCTGCGCACCCTTGCGCCGTCCGACCTGCGGCACGAGGGTGAAGGACGAATTGACGCCGCCCGGATGGAAGCCGAGCGGGCCCTGGCCGCCAAGCAGGACTTGGAACGGCTTCAAACCCCGGCGATCACCCCTGCGGGGAACGCGGGTGCCAAGCCGGGTGAACAGGGCTATAACGACCGCGAACGCACGGGCCTTGATCAGCTGATCGAGAATTCCGTCGATAAGAGGAAGCCGGAGTAAGGGTTCCTCGCAACGGACCGCAACGTACCAACCTCGCGCGAAAGGCGCCCGGTGACCGCTCATGCTGACCACGAACCCCTTCGACGACGACAAGTTGCGCGAGGAATGCGGCGTCTTTGGTATCCTGGGCGCCACGGACGCGGCCGCCCTGGTGGCCCTGGGCCTGCACGCCCTGCAGCATCGCGGCCAGGAATCGGCGGGCATCGTCGCCTTTGACGGGGAGCATTTCGCCGTCCACCGCGCGCTGGGCCAGGTCGGCGACAACTTCAGTTCCGAGGCGGTCATGCGCCCGCTGAAGGGCAACGCCGCCATCGGCCACGTGCGCTACGCCACCACCGGCGACACCGCGCTGCGCAACGTGCAGCCGCTGTTCGCGGATTTCGAGTTCGGCGGTTTCGGCCTGGCGCACAACGGCAACCTGACCAACGCCATGACGCTGCGCCGCCAGCTGGTGCGCCGGGGCTGCCTGTTCCAGTCCACGACAGACACCGAGGTCATCGTCCACCTGATGGCGACCGCCCGGGGCGGCAGCGTCATCGACCGCATGGTCGAGGCCCTGCGCCAGGTCGAGGGCGCCTACTCCCTGGTCGCCATGGCCAAGGACCAGATCATCGGCGTGCGCGACCCGCGCGGCGTGCGCCCGCTGGTGCTGGGCATGTTGGGCGACGCCCCGGTCCTGGCCTCGGAAACCTGCGCCCTGGACATCATCGGCGCCGACTTCGTCCGCGACATCGAGCCGGGTGAAATGGTGGTGCTGACCGCCGCCGGCGTGCAGAGCCTGCGCCCCTTCCAACCGGAAAAGAGCCGCTTCTGCATTTTCGAGTACATCTACTTCGCCCGTCCGGACAGCCTGGTCGAGGGGTCCAGCGTCTACAAGGTGCGCAAGGCCATCGGCGCGCACCTGGCCCAGGAAAGCCATGTGGACGCCGACGTGATCATCCCGGTGCCGGACAGCGGCGTGCCGGCGGCCATCGGCTATGCCGAGGAAAGCGGCATCCCGTTTGAGCTGGGCATCATCCGCAACCATTATGTCGGCCGCACCTTCATTCAACCGACCGACAAGATCCGCCACCTGGGCGTGAAGCTGAAGCACAACGCCAACCGCCACTACATCCAGGGCAAGCGCGTCATCCTGGTGGATGACAGCATCGTGCGCGGCACCACCTCGGTGAAGATCGTGGAGATGATGCGGGCGGCCGGCGCCAAGGAGGTGCACATGCGCATCTCCAGCCCGCCCACCCGGCATTCCTGCTTCTACGGCATCGATACGCCGGAAAAGGAAAAGCTGCTGGCCCACAAGCTGTCAGTCGAGGAGATGAACCGCTACATCGGGTCCGACAGCCTGGCCTTCATCTCCAACGACGGCCTGTACAAGGCCCTGGGCCATGCCGGCCGCGACGCCAGCGGCCCGCAGTATTGCGATGCCTGCTTCACCGGCGACTACCCCATCCCGCTGACGGATTACGAGGGCACGCCGGGTGGCGAGGTTGCCTTCCTGGCGGAGCGCCGAGCCTAAGATTCCCGCCGCCGAATAGTTTCGCGCACAGACGAACGCCCCCGGAAGACTTCTTCCGGGGGCGTTTCGATTCCCCCATCCGCGTCCGCGCCGGGGCGGTGCGCAGGATGTTTCCCCCTATGGCCCGGGTTTGGGTCGGGTGTCGCCCGCCGCCGTCTCCAGATGCCAATCCAGAGACCTCATCTCCGGCGGCAGGGCGTCTTGCCCGGACGCCCAGGCAAAGCCTTGCCGCATGTCGGAGAAATGCCGAAGATCATAGTCCCGCATATAAACGCGAGCTAAGTTCACCAAGAATTTCTGGCCGGCGTTGTAGCTTACAACAGCGACCCGACTGCCATCGTTGTCCGGAGATCGCTTCAGCGTCCCCGTCTCTTGCTTTTCATTGAGTAATCTGGACATCCGCTCCAAAGACGCATGGTGGATGTTGCCGATGAACGACCGTAGATCAACCAGGCAATTCCAAGTTCGGCCGACGTCGCCGCCCTGTATGATCTTCGCGATGTGATCCGCTATTTCATCGCCATCGATATCCCCACTATAGATAATGCATATCAACCGCAGGTGTGGAAAAAGCCGGTAATCAGCCCTGTGCATCAACCCTGTCCTACCGCCATAGGCAAAGGCTCCGGCCCGCTGTGCTGCTGCAGATTGGGCGTTGCGATCAGGTCCGGGAGCTTTATTCTATCAGGTCTTAATCAAACTTTTACCTGAACGGATGTACCGCTCGGGGGAGAAGCTGCGCGTACTTGGATGGTGGCTTGGCCCAGGAGGATCACCGGCCCGTTTTGGGATCTTTTTTCAGCACCCCCGGTGCGCCCGTCACGACTGCCTGCGTCTTCCGCGGGTGGGGCGCGACCCGCACGCCCCTGTCCCATCAACCGTCCTAATCCCCGACAACGACGGTGCCTCGGAACGCCATCCCCTTGGCCGTTCCGGACACCGGCGTCCATATGCGACCCCGTGACATCAGGAGTGGTCAAGGAGTGTTCCGACTGAACGCGAGATTGAACATGGCACGTTTTTTCGTGCCAATGAAGCACAAAATTTCGTGCCTCCGTCTTTCTCTTGCCGCCACTCCCCTCCCTCTCCGTCCGCGCCTGGAAGGGTTGCGCGCGACGCCATGACGGGACTGAAGGACAGGTTGCGCCAGGTCCGCGAACATTTGGGCGAAACCCAAAAAGGCATGTCCGCCCGGTTCGACCTGGGTGTGAACACCTGGCAAGGATACGAACGCCTGGGCAAGCTGCCCAAGGGCGAAACCCTGGCCCGCTTGCTGGAGCTGGACATCTCGGTGGACTGGCTGCTGACCGGCCATGGCACCATGCGCCTGACGGGCAACCGCCCGGGGCTGGACGCCCAGTTGCTGAGCCAGATCATCGATGGCGTGCTGACCCTCTACACCCATGACGGGCTGCGTCCCATGCCGGTGGAACAAGGCCAGCTGATCAGCCGCATCTACGACCGGCTGATCGCCAATCCCGACGACAGGGAAAGGCGCGGCGCCCTGCGATACGCGCTGGAACAGGCGCGGGAGGATCTATTCGGCGCTGGGGTTGACGGACCGCCGTGAGGAAAGGCCGACGCCTCAGGTGGGCGTCGGCTTCACCGCCACGATGGGGGGCAGTTGGGTGACGCCCAGGCCCAGGGCGCGCAAGGCGGCCTCGTCGCGGGGCTGCCGCGGGCCGCCGGTCTGGCGCAGGGCGGTCAAGTCTATGCCCGTGGCCTGGCGCACCCGCTCCACCACCGCCGGCGGCGCGTCCGGGCCGGCACTGAAGTCAAAGATCGCTTCCGGCGTCACCAGGCGCTTGGGCGCGGCCGCCAACCACCACACGCAGGGGCCGGCGCAGGGGCCGTCGATGATGACGGTGATGCCCCGGTCGACGATGGTCTGCGCCAGGTCGGCCGCCGCCTGCGGATCACCGCCCCCTTGCGACCAGATCACCAGCGTCCGGGCATCGATCGACGTGATGCGGGCGATGGCATCCCGCATGACGGTGGTCTTGGCCTCGCCATGGGCGCAGACCAGGTCCTGCCCGCCAACCCCCACACCCGCGCCCTTCGCGTTGGGCCGGTGGCCATAGCTCCAGCAATTCAGGACCTGCTGGATGATGGGATCGGTCTCGCCTGGGCGCGCGGGCGGAAGGAAGTCGGCCCGGGCCGGCATGTCGCCGGCCGCGAGCGCCACCAGGACACCAAGCGCGAGGACGGGTCGAGGGAAGAGAGCCATGGCAGCTGTCCGGGCGGGAATGAACGGGACTGACCTTATATGGTGCGGGGGCCGCGTATTCCAACGGAAAGCCCCGTCGCCGGCTGTCGCTTAGGACCCCGCCTCCGCCAGGGCTGGACCCTGGACCACCACCGTGCCCTTGCGGCCCAGGACCTTGGCCAGGCCGTCCAGGCGGCGCTGCACGGCGTCGCCGTCCAGCATGGCGGCGTCGCGGGGCAGCAGCAGGGTCAGGGTGTCCGGCGTCAGCCGCAAGGCCGTGCGCTGCAGCAGCGTGGCGGCGCCGCCGGTCAGCGTATGGGCCAGGCGCAACGCCAGGCCCACGATCATGGCCCGGCTCAGTTGCGCCTCCGACAGCAGGGTGCGGGTCAGGCCCAGGGGCTGTCCGTCCATGGTGCCGGCATAGCGCACGAAGGAGGCCAGGGCCAGGAAGGCGCGCTCGGCGTGGTCGGCGCCGGCGAACGGCATGCGCAGCACCCGCAGATAGGCATGTTCGGCGCGATAATCGGGATGTTCCGACCACCCCAGGTCGGACAGCAGGCAGGCGGCGGTCCGCAGGCGCGCGGCCGCCTCATCCTCGCCCACGAACAGGGGGGCCGTCCATTGCGTCAGGGTGGCGGCCTCGCCGAACCGGCCCAGCCGTTCCGCAACCTGGGTACAGCTGTCGATCAGCGGATCGCGCCGCCGCTCCTCGGCCGACAGTTGGTCGAACAGGAACCCTTCGCGCAGGCCGTAGGCGGAGAAGACGACGTTGGACGGCTGCACGGTGCGCAGCACCCGCTCCATCACCAGGGCCGCCATGGGCAGCGTCTCCAGCCGCCGACGGGAAACGCCGGGCATCTTCTCCAGCGACGCGCGGCTTTGCCGTCCCACAAGGCCGGCGAAGTCGGCCATCACCCGGGCGTCGACCACGTAGTGATGGATGATGTGCAGCGGATGCCCCGTCTGTTCCATATGCATCTTGGCCAGGGCGCGCCAGCCGCCGCCCACGGGGTGGAAATCCCGCCCCCGGCCATCCAGGGCCCACGGCAGCTTGGCCAGCTGGGTGTCGATCAGCTTGGCCGCCGATCCCGGCTTGCCCTCCACCGCCTCGATCAGGCGCAAGGGCCCCAGCGGCAGCGTCGCCTGGCGGCCGATGAGGCCCTTGTCCAGGGTCACCAGCTCCAGGCTGCCGCCGCCCAGGTCGCCCATCAGGCCATCGGCGCCCGGGGTGCCCGACAGCACGCCCATGGCGGACAGCCGCGCCTCCTCCTCGCCCGCCAGGACGGTGACGGGCACGCCGGTCAGCGCCTCCACCTCCGCCACGAACTTCGGGCCATCCTTGGCGTCGCGCACGGCGGCGGTGGCCAGGATGTCCACCCGGCCCACCTGCATGCCCTCGATCAGGCGGCGGAAACGGGCCAGGTTGGCCAAGGCCAGCTTCACGCCCTCGGGGTGCAGCTTGCCGGTCTTCTCCACCGACCGGCCCAAGCCGCACATGATCTTCTCGTTGAAGATGGCGATAGGCGAGCGTTCCAGGCGGTCATAGACCACCACCCGCATGGAGTTGGAACCGATGTCGATGACGGCCAACCGGTCGGAGCCAACATGGCGTTCTGGGGCGGGTCGGTCGAACTTTACGGGCATGGGTATCCGGTACAGGCTAAGGCAAGGTGGCTCAATCGGCGCGCTTCGCGGCCTTGGCGGCCGCCTTCAGCAACAGCTTGGCCGGCCCCTTGGGATCGGTCACCGCGCTGCTGCCCCGCCCCGACAGGCTGGGGTTGGTCATGAAGAACGTGTGGGCGTTGAAGGCGCCCAGCGGTGCTTCGACACGATGATACTCGCCATCGGGGCTCAGCTGCCAGCTTTGCGCCTCATCCTTCAGGTTGGCGACCATGATCTGGTCCATCACCTGGCGATGACAGGACGGCGTCTCGATGGGCACCAGCGTCTCGATGCGGCGGTCCAGGTTGCGCGGCATCCAGTCGGCGGAGGAGATGAAGACCTTGGCGCCGGGGTGCGGCAAGCCCACGCCGTTGCCGAAGCAGACCACGCGGCCATGCTCCAGATACCGGCCGACGATGCTCTTCACCCGGATGTTTTCCGACAGGCCCTTCACCCCCGGCCGCAGGCAGCAGATGCCGCGAATGACCATGTCGATGCGGACACCCTGCTGCGACGCCTCGTACAGCTTGTCGATGATGCGGGCGTCGACCAGGGAGTTCAGCTTCACCCAGATCTGCGCCGGCCGGCCGGCGCGGGCGTGGGCGATTTCGGCGTCGATCAGGCTGACCAGCCGATCGCGCAGGCCGACGGGGGCGATGGCAATCTTCTCCAGCGCCTTGGGCGTGGCGTAGCCGGTCATGTAGTTGAACATGTGGGCCGCGTCATGCACCAGCGCCGGATCGCAGGTGAAGAAGCTGAGGTCGGTGTAAATCTTGGCGGTGATGGGGTGGTAGTTGCCCGTGCCGAAATGAACGTAGGAGCGCAGGCCCTTCTGCTCCCGGCGCACCACCAGCGACACCTTGGCGTGGGTCTTCAGGTCGACGAAGCCGTACACCACCTGCACGCCCGCCCGTTCCAGGTCGCGGGCCCAGCGGATGTTGGCCTCTTCATCGAAGCGGGCCTTCAGCTCCACCATCGCCGTGACGCTCTTGCCCGCCTCCGCCGCCTCGATCAAGGCGGCGACGATGGGGGAGTTCTTGGAGGTGCGGTACAGCGTCTGCTTGATGGCCAGCACCGCCGGGTCCTGCGCCGCCTGGCGCAGGAACTGCACCACCACGTCGAAGCTCTCGAACGGGTGGTGGACGATGATGTCCTTGTGGCGGATGGCGGCGAAGCAGTCGCCGCCGAAATCGCGGATACGCTCCGGGAAGCGGGCGTTGTAGGGCTGGAACAGCAGGTCCGGCCGCTCATCGATGATCAGCTGCTTGGTCTCGGCCAGGCCGATCAGGCCGTCCAGGACGAACACGTCGTCGGGCGGCACATGCAACTGCCCGCCCAGGAAGTCGCGCAGGTCGCGCGACATGCCGGCGTTGACGCACAACTGGATGACGCTGCCGCGGCGGCGGCGCTTCAGCGCTGTCTCGAAGGTACGGACCAGATCCTCGGACTCTTCCTCGATTTCGATGTCGCTGTCGCGCAGCACGCGGAAGAAGCCGTGGCCCTTGAGGGTGAAGGGCGGGAACAGCCGGTCGATGAACAGCAGCACCAGCTCTTCCAGCAGGATGAAGCGCACATCGTTGCCGGGCAGGCGGACGAAGCGGTCCAACTGCGCCGGCAGCAGCACCAGGGCGTCCAGGTGGGTGTTGCGTTCCGGATCGAACAGCTGGACGGCCAGCGAGAAGCCGGAGTTGGCGATGAAGGGGAAGGGATGGGCCGGATCGACGGCGATGGGCGTCAGCACTGGGAAGATGTCGTCCAGGAACTTCGCTTCCAGCCAGTCGGTCTCCGCCGGGGTCAGCTCGCCGGGATCGATGGCGGCGATGCCGGCCTTGGCCAGGTCGGCGCGCATCATCAGCCAGCAGGCCTGCTGCTCGCGCATCAACTCGGCGGCGCGCTCGTTGATGGCGGCCAACTGCTGGGCCGGGGTCAGGTTGTCGTCCGAGGGGGTGGCGACGCCGGCCGCCACCTGCGCCTTCAGCGCCGCGACGCGGACCGTGTAGAACTCATCCAGGTTGCTGGCCGAAATGGACAGGAAGCGCAGCCGTTCCAGCAGCGGGTGCTGGGCGTTGTACGCCTCCTCCAGGACGCGCTGATTGAAGGCCAGCCACGACAGTTCGCGGTTGATGAACCGATCCGCCGACGTCATATCGATGGGGGTGGGCTCAACTTCGCGGATCGGGGTTTCCACCGCCGTGGACATGGTCGCCTCATTAACAGTGCGGGTGTCGGGAACAGTGCGGGTATCGGGTCGATCATCATACGCCGTCAACGTTACCGTTTCTGGTTCCCGCGTTGTCGATCGCGTTGTTTTCGCACCCGTTCCTTTTTTCTTTTCCGGGGCCGCCGGTTCCACCGCGGGCTCGGGCAGCCGGTCCATCCTGGGGGATGTCGCGTGAAGACCCTGTTCCTGCTCCGGCATATGAAATCCTCCTGGGACGATGACAGCGTCCCTGATCATGAGCGTCCCCTGTCGTCCCGGGGGGAGCGCGCGTTAACGACCATGGCCGACTATTTCAGGCGCCGCAAGGGTGGAACACCCCGGCCCGACCTCATCCTCTGCTCCACCGCCACCCGCACCCGGGCCACGCTGGCGGGCCTGCTGCCCCTGTGGCGCGAGCCGCCACCCATGAGCGTGGATCGGGTCTTTTATATGGCGTCGGCCGCCGCCCTGGCCGATCGGCTGCGCGCCCTGCCCGATCCCACCGCCACCGTCCTGCTGATCGGGCACAACCCCGGACTGGAGGATCTGGCGCTGGATCTGGCCCGGGCGGAAGAGACCCCTCTTCGCACCCGCGTCATGGAAAAATATCCGACCGGCGCCCTGGCGCGGCTGGAATTCACCGTCGATCGGTGGGCCGATCTGGCGGCCGGGAGCGGCCGTCTGGCCGAATTCGTCACACCGAGGGAGGTGGCTTCGGCGTGACGGCCGGCGCCAGGGTATCAACCGCCTGGGTTGTATAATCCATACAATCAAGCGATGCGCCTACAGGCGAAAACCGCCCCATCCCAAATCCGCAAACTCCATCAAAAAAGTAAATGGCAGCGCGCTGCATCAATGATATAACGCGCCCGTTTCCATGATTATGCGGCCATGGAAGACGAAACCGATTTCACTTTCGGACACCGCCTATAGGTTGCACATCGACTGTGCAGCCCTTTGCCCGCAATTTGGCCAATCCTCCACTTTCGGTTAGGAACAGGGCAGCCTTCCTGTCGCGAATGAACAGGCGATCCCCCTTGATTCTTAACGACTTATTAATGGCCCGGCGCATCCTTCGGCGTCCGGCACGTCTTTTGCGTTAGCGTAGTAACGTGACGTTCTTTGCTGCGACGCACAAAAGCTAATCAAGAGAGTGGGGAGCCGATGGACAACAGCCTGATCGACCTGACGAAGAACGTTCTGGACGTGGCCAGCCAGAAGGTTTCGGTGATCGAGGATATCAACCGGACCACCAAGATGCTGGCCTTCAACGCCCTGATCGAGGCGGGCCGGGCCGGCGACGCCGGGCGGGGTTTCGCCGTGGTGGCCAACGAGGTCAATTCCATCTCCCAGCGCGTCAGCGTGGTGGCGGGGGAACTGCGCAGCGAGATCGGCCAACTGGTCGACCGCATGACCACGGTGGGCGAGGATCTGATGACCCGCTTCCGGGGCCAGCGCCTGGCCGACCTGGCCCTCAACAGCATCGACATCATCGACCGCAACCTCTATGAGCGGTCGTGCGACGTGCGGTGGTGGGCGACGGACAGCGCCGTGGTCGCCGGCCTGCAGAGCCCGTCGCAGGACGCGTTCCGCCACGCCAGCGAGCGGCTGAACGTCATCCTGCAAAGCTACACCGTCTACCTTGACCTGTGGGTGGCCGACCGCAGCGGCCGCGTCATCGCCACCGGCCGCCCCGACCGCTTCCCCCACGCCCTCGGCACCAACGTTTCCAACGAGGCCTGGTTCATCGACGCCCTGCGCACCCGCGACGGCGGCGACTTCGCCGTGGAGGACGTCCGCCCCAACCCGGTGCTGGAGAACCGCACCGTCGCCACATATTCCACCGCCGTGCGCCGCGATGGCGCCCAGGATGGCGAGGTGCTGGGCGCCCTGGGCATCTTCTTCGACTGGGAGCCGCAGGCCCGCGCCGTGGTAACCGGTGTCCGCCTGGAAACGTCGGAACGGGCCAACACCCGCTGCCTGCTGCTGGACGCCGCCGGCCGCATCATCGCCGCCAGCGACGGCCGGGGTGAATTGACGGAAAGCTTCCACCTGGTGACCCAGGGCCAGCCCATGGGCCATTACCTGGACCGCCACGGCCGCCTGATCGGCTTCGCCCGCACGCCGGGCTATGAAACCTATCGCGGCCTGGGCTGGTATGGCGTCCTGGTCCACAACCCGCCGGGCCAAAGCTGAGCCCCGCCGGTGACGCATCGCCCGGCGTCGATCCCGTCGCCGCCGGGCGTCACAACCATTAATCAAAAATTTCGATTGGTTCATTCAATACGTTCTGTTGGAACGATCGCAGGATGGCGCGCAGCTTCATGGGCAAGCGCAAACCAATCCTGAGGTGCCTATCATGACCAACGCCCCCCTTCGTGTCGCCGTCTCCGGTGCCGCCGGGCAGATCGCCTACTCCCTGCTGTTCCGCCTGGCCAAGGGCGATGTGTTCGGCCCCGGCCAGCCCATCCACCTGTCGCTGCTGGAGATCACCCCGGCGCTGCCCGCCCTGCGCGGGGTGGTGATGGAGCTGGAGGACTGTGCCTTCCCGCTGCTGTCCGGCATCAGCGTCGGCGACGATCCCGCCGTGGCCTTCCGCGACATCGACGCGGCCTTCCTGGTGGGATCGCGCCCCCGCGGCAAGGGCATGGAGCGGCGCGACCTGCTGTCGGCCAACGCCGCCATCTTCAAGGCGCAGGGCCGCGCGCTGAATGAGCAGGCCAAGCGCACGGCCAAGGTGCTGGTGGTGGGCAACCCCGCCAACACCAACGCCTGGATCGCCATCCAGAACGCCCCGGATCTGCCGCACGACGCCATCACCTCCATGATCCGGCTGGACCACAACCGCGCCCAGGCGCAGCTGGCGGCCAAGGCCGGGGTGGACGTGACGGCGGTCGAACGGCTGGTGGTCTGGGGCAACCATTCCCCCACCATGTTCGCCGACTGGCAGCACGCCGTGGTTCAGGGCCGGCCGCTGCCCGACCTGATCGGCGACCACGCCTGGTACCGCGACACCCTGATCCCCCTGGTAGCCCAGCGCGGCACCGCCATCATCGAGGCGCGCGGCCTGTCCTCCGCCGCCTCGGCCGCCAACGCCGCCATCGACCACATGCGCGACTGGGTGCAGGGCAGCGGCGACCGCTGGGTTTCCATGGGCCTGGCGTCGGAGGGCGATTACGGCCTCCCCCAGGGCTTGGTCTGCGGCGCGCCCGCCCTGTGCCGCGATGGCCGCATCGAGCGGGTGCGCGGCCTAGAACTGGATGCGTTCGCCCGCCGCATGCTGGACCGCACGGTGACGGAGCTGATGGAGGAGCGGGCGGCCGTCGCCGACCTCTGAGCCCGTCCCGGCAAAAGCGAAGGGCGCCCTCCCCATTCCCGGGGAGGGCTCCCTTTTTCACGGCGAATGTCAGCCGAAGAAGCCGATGCGCTGGGTGATGCCGTTGCCCACCCGGCGCACCAGGTCGTACAGGCTGGCGATGGGTTTGAAGATGCGCTCGTTCTCCTGCCCATAGTTCTGGCTGTCATCGCTGACGTAGGTGGCGCTTTCGCCGAAATCGCCCTCGCCCGCCGTCTCCGCCACGGGGAAGATCCGGGACAGCAGGTCCAGGGCCCACGGCACGTCCAGCTGCATGAGGCGCGCCATCAGCCGGCGATGGGTGATGTTGTGCTGGCTGGAGAATTGCGGGATGTGCGTCGCCCGCAGGAACACCTCCTGGATCAGGGCGATGCGCAGGGCGTGCAGCACCAGGAGGCCATTGCTCAGCGCCTCATCCGGCGGCGGCACCTGGCCCGGCACCGGATGGCGCTCCACCCGGGCCAACCCCTCCTCCAACACGTCGAAGTCACGGTAGAGCTTGCGGAAGATGCGGATCAGGCGGCTGTGGAGGGGGTTGTCCTCCAGGATGGCCGCCAGGCGCCGCATCTCCTCCACCCGGGCCGGGTCGCTGGTGTGCGCGGCGCGCAGCAGCCAGAAGGCCGGGTCCAGGGTGTCGATATAGGCCTTCAGCGCGTCCGGGCTGGCGATGGCAACGCCGTACTCCACCATGCCCAGCAACTGCCGGAAGCGGGGCGAGCTGCGATAGAGGTCGGCGAAGTGCTCCGGATCCTTGTCGATGGCCTCACCCACGCCGCTGACGGTGTTCGCCGGCAGGCCCATCTGCTGCAGGATGGCGTTGTGGGGGATGGCGCGGAACTGCGAGGCGCGGCTCTGGTCCACATCATCGGCGTTGCCGTCGTGCTGGCGCTTGATGGCCCGGCTGCCCGAGGGGTACAGCAGGTTGGTGCCCAGGGCCGACAGCAGGGCGCCATAGTTCGGATCCTCCACCAGTGACACCTGGAACTGCTTCACCGTGGTGAAGAATTCGCGAATGTAGTCGGCGTCGCCGTAGAACGGGTCGTCATCCAGGGTGGCGTGCTTGCCGCCCAGCATGTGTTCCAGGATGCGGGTGACCACGGCCAGGGCGCCCGGCTGGGTCACGAAGTAGAGATAGCCGTCGCCGCCCTGGAAGCTGACCTCCTGCTTGAAGGCGATCTTGTGGTGGCTCATGAACGACAGCGTGGCCGGGGCCGCGACATAGCCCAGGCGCTCGGGGAAGCCCGCCGGATGGGCGCCGCGGCCGATGCTTTCACCGTGGGTGTCGAAGATCACCAGTTGCACGCCGTCCAGGCGGTGGCGGGTGAACAGGCGGGCGATGCGCAGGCGCAGGCGCTCGATGCTGGCGGAGGCCGGCGTCTGGCCCAGGTAGCGGCCGGCGTCGGAGAAGCCGCTCTGGATGCACAGGCGGCCGCGCCGCTTCACATAATCGCGGTAATGCGGGTTGTCCAACAACTGCTCGATGACGCGGCTGCCCACCTCCAGCGCCCGCTCCGTCTCGAAAAGCGGGCTGATATCCACCTTGTCGGCCACGCCGAACAGGCGGGCGTAGTAGAGCGCCGTCAGCACGGTGAAGGCCGATTCCGATTCCGCGATCAGGAAACGGACGGGCACCGAGGCGTCGGCGTACTTCAGCATCTGGGCCACGACCATGAACAGCCGCTTGGCCGAGGTGCGCTCGGCGATGATGCTGCCGAAATTGATGCGGACGGGCCGCACCTCGTCCAGCAAGCCGGTGATGGCGTTCAGGTAGGACTGGCGATAGCGCGGATCGTCCGGCGCCGTTTCCATGCCCACGGTCTTGCGCACGGCGTTGTGCAGCTGGGTGGCGTTGATGCGCACGTGGGTGTGCGCCTGGCCCAGGCCATAGTTCGACAGCTCCGCCTTCAGGATGGCCAGCCGGCGCACCACGTCGTCGCCCTTCGCCCCCTTTCCCGCGACGGAGGCCAGGCGGATGGCGCGCTCCACCTGTTCGATGGCGTGCGCGGCTTCCACAAGGCGCAGGGACAGACCGTCGTGCATGCGCCGGGCGATGGCCTCGATGTCCTTCTGGGTGGTCGTCTCCCTGCCGAAGGCGGCGACCTCGTCCGACACCTGGGCGATGGCCAGCGCCAGGCGGGATTCCAGCAGGTCCAGCGTGTTGCGCAGGTCCTCCTGCACCGGCGCCACCTTGCGGATGGCCTGCACCTCGGCCAGGTAATGGCGCAGCTGGCCCAGTTGCACCACCAGGCGCTTGTGCAGGGTGTCGGACCAGCGGATGTCCGAGCGGCCGTCCAGGTCGTAACCCACCCAGCTGGCCACGGTCAGCAGGCGCGGCGTCAGTTCCGACCATTGCTCGGGATAACGCTCGCGCGCCACCGCCAGCACGATGTCGTAGACGGTGCGCAGCGCCGCCTGGATGTTGGTGATGGCCGCCAGCGACAGGCGGTGCTCGTCGGCCAGCGACAGCTCACCCGGGCGCAGTTCCGTCGCGGCGACGGACCCGATCAGCGCCTTGCGCGCGGCGGCCGTCAGGGGCACCCCGGCCTCATCCCGGCCGGTGGCCAGCTTGGCCATGGCGTCCATCAACTCACCCGTGAGGTTGAAGGTCGGGTGCGCGGTGATGACGATGCCGAAAATCTCCTTCTCCACCTGGGCGCGGAAGGCGTCGAACGCCACCGCCTGGCCGTCGGCGCCCACCGCCAGCCCCTCGATCAGAGCGCGGACGCGGGCGGCGTTGGCGGCGGGGTCGGCCTCACCCAGATAGGCGCCCAAGCGCCGGGCGCGGGCCAGGAAGCCCTCGGCCCCCAGGTACTGGATGGCCTGCTCCACCGCGGCCAAGTCCAATTCGCCGGAATGCAGGCGGCGGGAAACGTCCAGCGCCAGCAGGGAGACGGGGTTGGCGAAGGGGTCGGCGTCCGCCAGCTCGGTATAGCGGGTGAGACGCGCCACCAGATCGGCCGTCAGGCCCACCGCATCGGCCTTGGGCGCGCCCGGCTGGTCCAGGCTGTCGAACTTGGCGACGGGGCGATCCAGCAGCGGGCCGGCCTTGGCCAGGGTCGCCAGCGTGGCGGCGTCGGCCGCCTTCACGTCGACGCCTGGTGTGGCGGTGGCCGTACCAGTGGAAGCGGTTTTGGGGGTCTTCGCCGGCGTCACGATCTTGGCCGGGGCCTGCCCGGAGTCGGTGGACTTTTCCGCGGACTTTTCAGCATCCCGCGACGCTGCCAGCGATGACTTCATGATGGTTCGATGCCCAGTTTGGTTGCTCATCCCTGATGCGCCGGACCGCCTGTGCCCATAGGTTCCGCGTCCATCCGGCGTTAAGCATGACTTTGAGTCATTATCCTACCTCGCACTGGCGAAATGGGCCGGTGAGGCGGGGGCCGGGTAAAGACGGGCAAGGGTGGCGATTTATTGTGACGCAACGGAACCGTGAGACTATCGCAACTGTGCGCTGCAAGGCAACATAACGGAAAGAAATTTACCGATTGCACGGAATCGATGTAATTCCGCAACACGATCTTAACGTAGGCGCCGTCTTCGGTTATCCATTCAGGATGACGAACGGCCCCGCCCGCCCCACACCGACCACCAGCGGTCCCGACACCTCCGCCCCGGAGGCCGGGCGGGCCGCCGCCTCACCCCCCGCCGCTTTCGAAACACCGCCGCGGGCAGGCGGTTCCCCGGCCGTCGCCACGACCCCGCCCAAGCGCGCCCTGGCTGTGCGGGAGGTGGAGGTGAAGCTGGCGGCCACGCCGGCGGCCCTGGCCCGTTTGCAGGCGCTGCCCCTGCTGGCGGGCATGGCCGATGGCCCCGCCGCCCGCCGCCACCAGGTGACCACTTATTACGACACGCCGGACCTGGCCCTGGCCGCCCACGGCCTGGCCCTGCGGGTACGTCGGCAAGGCGGGCGGCGGGTACAGACGGTGAAGACCTGGGCCTCCGACGCCGGCACCGCCGCCGCCGCCGGCCGGCGCGAATGGGAATGGCAGCTGCCGGCGGAGGGCGACGGGCCCGACATCAGCCTGCTGCCCACCGGCATATCCAACCTGCTGACCCCGGCGCAGTGGGCGCACGTCGCCCCCCGCTTCGCCACCGATATCGAGCGCACGACCCTGCTGCTGCACCCCGATCCACGCACCAGCGTGGAGCTGGCCCTGGACCAGGGCGAGGTGCGCCTGTCCGTACCGGGTGACGGGACAGTGGGCGCGGGCGATGAGACCACCTGGCCGGTGGCGGAGGTTGAGCTGGAGCTGAAGGGCGGCCGGGTCGCCGCCCTGTTCGAGGTGGCGGCCGCCCTGCACCACCACGCGCCCCTGCGCATCACCACGGGCAGCAAGGCCGACGCGGGCCTGCGCCTGCTGACCGGGAAACCGGCGGCGGCGGTGCCCCCCCACCCGGCGGCCCTGACCCCGGTGACAACGGTGGCGGAAGGCTTCCGCCACGCCACCCGCCACGCCCTGGGCCATCTGCTGGAAAACGCCACCGTGCTGCTGGAGAGCGGCGACGCGCGCGCCCTGCGCGAGATGGCGGCCGCCAGCCGCCGGCTGGACACGGCGATGCGCCTGCTGCGCCTGGCGATGACCTTGCCCCTCAACGCCGGCCCCCTGCCGCTGGTCAAGGCCGGGGCCAAGGCGCCGGCCAACCCGCATGCCGAGGCGGCGGACGCCCTGCGCCGACGCTTGGCGCCCTTGCGCGCCCTGCTGGAAACCGCGCGCGGCTGGGACCGCCTGGCGGAGCGCGCCGCCCTGCTGCCGGACCGCAAAGGGGCGCCGGGCTTGAGCAAACGCCAGCGCCTGGCGCTGGACCACGCCGCCACGCAGGCGCGGCGACGGGTGATGAAGCATCTGCGCGGCGCCGGCCACACCGCCCTGGTGCTGGACCTGGCCGCCTGGGTGGAGGGTGGCGGCTGGGCCTCCCCCGCCCTGGATCAGCCGCTGAAGACCGTGGCGCCCCGCCTGCTGGCCGAGTTGCAGGACAAGGTGGCCCGGGCCATAGCCCGGTTGGAGCTGCCGCCCGCCCCCCGCCCGGCGCCAGGAACGCGGTGCTGGTGGCCAAGGCGCCCCCCGCCACCGACGCGCTGGAGCGCCTGCGCCGCCGGGCGCAGCGGCTGTATGAGACGGCGGAGGTTTGCCGCGGCCTCTATCCCCTGGCCACGGCCAAGCCCAAGGCGCCCAAGGGCGCCAAGACCACCGTGTCCAAGCGCCCCGCCGCCGATCCGCTGGCCCCCCTGACCCGCCTGCACAGCGCCGTCACCGCCCCCGCCATCGCCCGGCAGGCCGCCCAGCTGGTGGCGCACCTGGCCAAGGCCACCGGCCCCAAGGCGCGCAGCAGTCGCCTGCTGTCCCGCCTGGCGCAGGAAGAAGCGGTGGCCCTGGCCAAGCTGCCGGCCACCTGGCGCGGCTACAGCCGGCGGCGCATGTTCTGGATGGCGGGGCGATAGCCACCGGGGCAACGTCAGGCGTCCGCCGGCTTGTCCCTGGACTCCAGCACCTGGCGGCAGAAGGTCACGGTGATGGGTTTCTTGGCGGCCAGGGCGGCGCGGTCCAGCAGGGCCACGGTGCGCCGCGCGCTGTCGAAGGAGCGTTCGGTGTGGGTCATCAGCCAGGCGATGACCTCTTCCCCCACCCGCACCTGGCGGTCGTCGAACAGCTTGACCAGCACGGCCATCAGCAGGGCGTCGTCGGGGGCCGCCATGCCCACGGCGGGGGCGGCCACCAGGCGGGAGCGCAGGTCGGGCAAGCGCAGGGTCCAGTTGACGGGGGCGTAGTGGGCCAGCAGCAGCAGCTGGCCGCCCGCCTCCTTGGTCACGTTGTAGAGGTGCAGCAGGGCGCGCTCACGTACCGTGTCGCCCGAGATCTCATGCGTGCGGTCGATGACGGCGGTGCGGGTGGGACCCAGCAGGTGCGGCACCTCCGCCGGGTCCAGATCCTCCGGCCCCAGCAGCGGCGCCCGCGACCGGGCGCGCCACACCTGGGCTAGGTGGCTCTTGCCGCAGCCGGGCGGCCCGTACAGCACCAGCGCCGGCGCCGGCCAGTCCGGCCAGGCGTCCAGCCACGCCACCGCGTCGGCGTTGCCCGGCGCCACCAGGAAGTCGGCCTCCCCCATGGCGGAACGGTGCCCCAGGTCCAGGGGCAATTGTCTCAAGTCGGCCATGATTCCAGGGTCTTACCGGCAACGGGCACTGAAAGCGGAACGGAAATGCGCGCCAGGCGACGGGTCAGGGCACCGGCGGCGGCGCCCCGGCTTCCATCCCCGGCGGGACCCGTCCTTCCTGGACCAGATCCTCGCGCGGCACCTCGTCGGGAGGCACGCCGGTGTAATAGCTGCTGGCGAGGTACTGGCGCAATCCGAAGCGCACCAGCACGCCGATGACGGCTGCCACCGGCACCGCCAGCAGCACACCGGTGAAGCCGAACAGGCTGCCGCCGGCCAGCAGGGCGAACATGACCCAGACGGGATGCAGGCCCACCTTGTCGCCCACCAGCTTGGGCGTCAGGACATAGCCTTCCAGCAGATGGCCCAGGATGTACAGCGCCACCACCAGCCCCTCGCGCCACAGGTCGTGGAACTGGAACAGGGCCACGCCCACGCTGGCGCCGAAGCCCACCACCGTGCCGACATAGGGGATGAAGGACAGGATGCCGGCGATCAGGCCAATGACCAGGCCGAAGTTCAGCCCCACCGCCGTCATGGCCAGGGCGTAGAAGGCGCCCAGCACCAGGCAGACGGTGGCCTGGCCGCGCACGAAGCCGGCCAGCGTGCGGTCGACGGCGCGCAGCTGCTCGCGAATCACCTCGGCATGCTCGCGCGGCAGCCAGCCGTCCAGCGTCGCCACCATGCGGTCCCAGTCGCGCAGCAGGTAGAAGGCCACCACCGGGGTGATGAACAGCAGGGACACCACGCCGAACAGGGCGGCACCGCCGGTGAACAGGTTCTTGATGAAGTCGGCACCCCAGCCCACCAGGGTCCCGACATATTCGCTGGCGGCGCTGCGCAGCCGCTCGATGTCATCCGGGGGCAGGGCGGCCATCAGGCTGCGGATGCGCTGCATGCTTTCATCGCGCGCCCAGGTGATGATGGCCGGCAGGCTTTCAATCAGCTGGGTCACCTGCTGCTGGATCAAGGGCACCAGCAAGAGGACGCACAGCACGACGACGACGACGAAAACCAGCAGCACCACGCAGGTGGCGGCCAGGCGCGGCAGCCCGAACCCCTCCAGCCGGTCGGCCACGGGGTCCAGCAGATAGGCGATGGCCATGCCGGCGACGAAGGGCAGCAGCATGCCGCGCAGCAGCCAGATCAGGGCGACGCCCACGACAAGACCGATCAACCAGAACCGTATCTGCCGCCCCGCATGCGTTTCCGCCATCGTCCCCCCGACGTTCCCCGAATCAGCCACACGCCCAGAATCAGGCATAAGCTTGGACTGTAACAGATAAGGCCCTGGAATCAGGCACCCTTATGGCAACCCGCGCTCAGCCGCCGGCCAGGCTGACCTGGTAGCGGACATCCCCAACCCCGGCCGGCGCGCCACCGGCCGGCGGCTGGGCCGGCGCCGAGGCGGCGGCATCCACTTCGGACAGCACCAGGTCGCGCTGGGCCAGGGCGGTCTTCAGATGGCCGACATCGCCCAGCACGGTCAGGGTCAGCAGGGCCTCGGTGGTCTTCAGGGCGCTGGTGTCCACCTGTGTCACCATGGGCACGCCCGCCAGGCGGCGCCGCACCTCCACCAGGGTGGCGAGATCGGCCAGGGGCACGCGCACGGCCACCTGCCCGGACTGGTGGGCGTCCACCACCACGCGGCGTTTCCACCCCTCTTCCACCCGGTCCACCACCGTGGCCACGGCCAGACCCAGGGCGGCCGGCGGCGGGAGTGGGGCGGCGGCGCCGGCGGCGGGCGGCGGGGTGTCGGCGGCCGGGGGCAGCGGGCGTTGGACGAAGGCCGCCTGCGGCACCGTCTCGGGCGGCGACAGGCCCTCGCCCGGCACGAAGGTGTTGAGCGTCAGCTGATAGCCCTTGGCGGCGTCGCCCTCCAGCCGGGCGACAACGACCTGGCCGGCGCCGTGCCGGGCGGCGATATGGGCCAGCACGCCGGCATCGGGCGCCAGGGCCGCCTTGGCCGGCAACTCACCCTGGTCGGCGGCATCCGGCGGCACCAGGGCCACGGGCACCAGCCCGTCCACCGAACCGATCTGCGACCAGGCCTGGCGCCAGGGGCCGTCGGTCCACAGCGCGGGTTCGGCGCCGGTGGCGTCCACGGGCAGCACCAGGGCGGGCTTGCCCACCATCTCGGCATAGCGCACGCCGTTCTGCTGCAACAGCTGGCGCACGGCGGCGGGGCGGAAACGGACGGTGAAGCGGCCCACATAGCGGACGGAGGACGCCCGCTCCTGCTCCAGCTCGAAGCCGGCCACCAGGGCCTCCAGCTCGCCCTGGCTGACGGCTGGGGGCTGACGGCCGTCAGCGGCCGGGGTCAGCTTGCGGAACAGGCGGGCCAAGGCCTCGCGCTGGGCCTGCAGGATGGCCTGGTCGCGGGCCTGGTTGGCGTTGCCGGCGGTGACGTCCACATCCACGCCCTGCTCCACGAAGGCCTGTTCCGCGGCGACGCTCCTGCCCGCCTCGGCACGGGCGGTGCCGGCGAGGGCGCCGGCGGCCAGGGCCAGGAAAACGGCGCCCCGAAACCCGGTCTGGCGCAAGAGGGGGATGCAGCGGTGCGGCATTGCAAAGCCTTCCGATATTGCTATGTTCGGCCCCGAAACCCGGGCGGGTCATGGAACCGTCTTAAACGGACGGTCGCGGGCGGCGGCCTTTGAGAGCAGCCGGCCCCTGACGGACGCCCCTTCTTAGCCCAGGCCCTGCGAGGACGCCATAAGCACCTATTCGTACAAGGACGCCGGTGTCGACATCGACGCGGGCAACGCCCTGGTCGAGGCCATCAAGCCCCTGGCCAAGTCCACCGCGCGCACCGGGTCCGACGCCGGCCTGGGCGGCTTCGGCGCCCTGTTCGACCTGCGCGCCGCCGGCTTCACCGACCCCTTGCTGGTGTCGACCACCGACGGCGTGGGCACCAAGCTGAAGGTCGCCATCGACGCCAAGCGCCATGACACGGTCGGCATCGACCTGGTCGCCATGTGCGTCAACGACCTGGTGGTGCAGGGGGCGGAGCCCTTGCTGTTTCTGGATTATTTCGCGACCGGAAAGTTGGACGTGGCCGCCGGCCGCGCCATCGTCGCCGGCATCGCCGAGGGCTGCCGACAGGCGGGCTGCGCCCTGGTGGGCGGTGAGACGGCCGAGATGCCGGGCATGTACGCCGATGGCGACTATGACCTGGCCGGCTTCTCCGTGGGTGCCGTGGAACGCAGCCAGGTGCTGACCGGCGCCGGTGTCGCCGCCGGCGACGTGGTGCTGGGCCTGGCGTCCAGCGGCGTCCATTCCAACGGCTATTCGCTGGTGCGCAAGCTGGTGTCCGTCTCCGGTCTGACCTATGAGGACGAGGCCCCCTTCGCCCCCGGCAAGACCCTGGGCGAGGCGCTGCTGACCCCCACCCGGATTTATGTGAAGAGCACGCTGGCCGCGGTGCGCGCCGGCCTGGTGAAGGCCATGGCCCACATCACCGGCGGCGGCCTGATCGAGAACATTCCGCGCGTGCTGCCCGACGGCCTGGGCGTCACCCTGGACGCCACGTCCTGGACCCTGCCGCCGGTGTTCCGCTGGATGGCCGGCGTGGGCAACATCGCCGACCTGGAACTGGCCCGCACTTTCAACTGCGGCATCGGCATGGCCGTGGTGGTGCCCGCCGACAAGGCGGATGAAGCGATATCCGTGCTGACCCAGGGCGGCGAGACCGTCACCCGCATCGGCCAGGTGGTGCCGGTGGCGGCGGACGCCGCCCACCGTGTCACCGTGACGGGCACGGACCGGGCATGGCACGCCTGAGGGGTGGGGAGGCGCCCGGCAGGCTGAAGCTGGGCGTCCTCATTTCCGGGCGGGGCAGCAACCTGCAGGCTCTGCTGAACGCCGCCGCCGCTCCGGACTTTCCGGCCACGGTGGCCCTGGTCTTGTCCAACAAGGCGGACGCCGCGGGCCTGGAGCGGGCGCGCGGCGCCGGCATCCCGGCCCTGGCCCTGCCACACAAGGACTTTGCCGACAAACCGGCGTTCGAGCAGGCCATGACCCGCGCGCTGGAGGATGCCGGCGTGCAGCTGGTCTGCCTGGCCGGCTTCATGCGCCTGCTGTCGCCCTGGTTCGTGGACCATTGGCGCGACCGGCTGATCAACATCCACCCGTCGCTGCTGCCCGCCTTTCCCGGCATCGACACGCACCAGCGGGCGCTGGACGCCGGCGTGCGCTTCCACGGCTGCACGGTGCACTATGTGCGCAGTGAGGTCGACAGCGGCCCCATCGTGGCCCAGGCCGCCGTGCCGGTGCGGGCCGACGACACCGCCGACACCCTGTCCACCCGCGTGCTGACGGCGGAGCATGAGCTCTACCCCCTGGCCGTGCGCCTCATCGCCGAGGGCCGGGTGACGGTGGCGGGCAACCGCGCCGTGCTGACCACTCCCCTGCCCATCCCCGCCACCGCGATGAATCCCGCGCTTTAAGGCGTCCCGGTGTGCCCATTCCCGCCGGAATGGGTGCCGCCGGCGTCCACCCACGCCTTGGCTTGGTCCGCCAGGCGGCGCAGCAGGCGGGCCAGGGTGGCCTTGTCCTCTTCCGTCCAGTCGGCCAGCACCGCCGCATACATGCGGCTGCGCGCCCGGCCTATGGCGTCGACCATGGCCTGGCCGTTCGGTGTCACCACGGCCTCGCGCACCCGCGCATCGGTGGCGCCGGCCCGCCGTTCAACCAGGCCCAGGCTTTCCAGTTTCGCCACCTGCCGGCTGACCGTGGAATGGTCGCGGCCCGCCAGTTCCGCCAGTTCCACCACGCCAATGGGCCCCCGCAGGCCGATGCGCACCAGCAGGGGGAACAGCGCCCGGTCCAGCGACACCCCGGCCAGGTTCAGCAGGTATTGGTCCGGCTGGGGACGGTTCACCACCCCCACCAGATCCATCAGCGCTTCATGCAGCTCGTTTCTCATCTGTGCATTATGCACATTTTCCTTGGCAGGCGTCCAGGGCGGCGATATATGTGCATTATACACGGGCATTGCGGCCCGCCACACCCATATCCGTGCATCATGCACATAATTGGAGAATTCCATGACTCGTTTCGATACCGATGTCCTGATCGTGGGCGCGGGCGCCGCCGGCCTCACCCTGGCGCTGGATCTGGCCCGCCGGGGCATCGACTTCCGCCTGGTGGAGAAGAACGCCGGCCCCTTCCCCGGCTCACGCGGCAAGGGCCTGCAACCCCGCAGCCTGGAGGTGTTCGAGGATCTGGGCGTGCTGGCCGACCTGCAGGCCGTGGGCGGCCCCTACCCCACAGTGCTGACTTATCAGGACGGCCAGGTAGTGCGCACCCAGTTGCACGAGGTGCAGGCGCCCACACCGGCGGAGCCCTACGGCAACCCGCTGATGGTGCCGCAATTCCGGACGGAGGCGATCTTGCGCCGCCGCTTGGGGACCTTCGGTCACGCCCCCGCCTTCGCCACGGAGCTGACGGGCTTCGATCAGGACGCCCAGGGCGTCACCGCCCGGCTGCGCACCGCTGATGGCGAGGTCACCCTGCGCGCCCGTTACCTGGTCGGCACCGATGGCGGCCGCAGCTTCGTCCGCCATGCGCTGGGCATCGGCTTCCCGGGGGAGACGCTGCCCTTCCGCGCCGTCATCGGCGACATGCCCATAGCCGGGCTGGCCTTCGACGCCTGGCACCGCTGGTACGCCCCGGACGCCCAGTTGGCGTTGTGCCCCCTGGCCGGCACCGACCTGTTCCAGGTGGTGGCCCAGGTGCCGGATGAGGTGACACCCACCCGGGAGCTGGTCAGCGCCATCGTGCGGGAACGCACCGGCCGCGACGACCTGACCGTGGGGGAACCCACCTGGCTGTCCACCCTGCGTGTCAACCTGCGCCTGGCCGACCGCTATCGCGTGGGCCGCGTGTTCATCGCCGGCGACGCCGCCCATGTGCACCCGCCCACCGGCGGCCAGGGCCTGAACACCAGCGTGCAGGACGCCTATAACCTGGGCTGGAAGCTGGCCGCCGCGCTGCGGGGGGCGCCGGACGGCCTGCTGGACACTTATGAGGCGGAGCGCCGGCCCGTCGCCGCCCACGTGCTGGGCCTCAGCGGCCGGCTGCTGGGGCAAATGGGCACGACGGAGGGGATGCGCCGGGGACGGGAGACGCGCGAGCTGGACCTGAGCTATCGCGACGGCCCGCTGGCCACCGAAGCCCGGACCGATCCGGGGCGGGCCAATCCCGGGCGGGTGGTGGCCGGCGATCGCGCGCCGGACGCGCCCTGCCAGACGGCGGCGGGCACCCCCACCCGGCTTTTCGATGTCTACCGGGGACCGCACTTCACCCTGCTGGGCTATGGCGTGGGCCAGGACCCGGCGGACGGCGGCTGGCCAGGGGACGTCAGGGTGCTCACCGTGGCGCCGCAAGGCAGCGCGCAGTCGGCCGACCTGACGGATGACGCCGGGCACGTGGCCCAGGCCTATGACCTCACCCCCCGCACATGGGTGCTGGTGCGGCCGGACGGCTACATCGCCGCCACCGCCCCGAACGCGGGCGCCATCCGCGACTGGCTGCGGGCCACAACCCAGGCGTGACCCGAACCGTTCGGCGAACAACGCGGCCCCTTGCCAGGGGCCCGCGTTTGCGCATAAACCTTGGGAAACGGGTTTCGTCTCGGGATAAGGGAGGGCAAGATATGGCCGGTGCTCACAGCGGTGCGGTCGCGGTCAGCGATGCGGTGGTCAAGGAACACGCCGACGGCTGGCATTCGTTCACCCGCTTCGTGAAGGCGGGCATCATCTCCGTCGTCCTGCTGCTGCTGATGTTCTTGGCACACTTCGCCCTGGGCTGGGGCTTCTCCATGTTCCTGATGATCGTCGGCGACATCATCCTGGTCCTGGCCCTGTTGCTGGGCAAGGTCTAGCCTTTTCCCTTGATCTGTCAGGATGGGCCGTCAGGCCGCCTTAACCATCGGCGTCTTCCGCAACTCGTGCATCACGAAGTCGCGGAAGGCGCCGATGCGTTTTGAGCCGCGCAACGCCACGGCATAGACCAGGTAGGCGTCCAGGCGCGGCGCCGGCAATGCCGGTAAAATCCGGATCAGTCCCTGTTCCTGGGCCTTGGCGCCTTCGGCGAAGAAGCAGGGCAGCGTACCGATGCCCAGGCCGCTGCGGATGGCGAGGTGTACCGCCTGCGCGTCGTCCACCGCCAGGGCCGGCTGGCGCGGCCCCTGCTCCCCCGCCCCCGCATGCAGCAGCCAGTTTCCCTCCGCCGCCAGGGCGGAGCCGGGGGCCGTCAGGCTGTCGCGATAGGCGATCAGGCGGTGGCCGTCCAAATCCTCCGACCGCTGCGGCAGGCCATGGGCCCGGATGTAATCCGCCGTGGCGTACGCCTGGATGTGGGTGGTGAACAACGGCCGCTGAATCAGGTCCAGCTGGCTGGGCGCGCCCATGCGGATGGCGACGTCGGCCTGGCGCAGCGCCAGGTTGGCATTGCCCTCATCCAGCTGCAGCACCACGCGCACGTCCGCGTGCCGATCCTGGAAGGCCTTCAGGCGGGGCGCCAGCCACTGGGCGAAGGCCGCCGTGGTGCTGATCCGCAGGGTGCCGCCCGCCTGTTCCAGGCTGTCGCTCACCCGCGCCTCCGCCATCGCCAGGCGGTCGATGACGTCGCGGGCGGTCTGGTACAGCACCTCCCCCTGCTCGGTCAGCACCAGGCCGCGGGCATGGCGGTGGAACAGGCGCGCCTTCAGTTGCTGTTCCAGACTGCTGATCTGCCGGCTGATGGCCGACTGGCTGAGGGCCAGAACCGCGCCGGCATGGGTGAAGCTGCCGGCCTCCGCCACCGTGTGGAATACCCGAACCCGGTCCCAATCCATCGCACCGCCTCCTTGACGCGTGGTTCCGGCACCGCTCTTTGCCAGGGCGCCGTTCGATGGGGGCAGTGTCGGACCAGGGGCGCCCGTGTCGCCATCATATCTGGGTATAGGGGGGCGATCCTTGCGGGTGTAAGGCTGCCGGGCGGGGATACGCGGGCCATTGTGTCCGCGCGCCGCTTCGACATATGTGTAAACCAAATGACCTCAAGGCCTGAAGATGTCGAAACACCTGGACGCGGCGATTCAGTTCCATCAGGCCGGCCGCCTGGCCGAGGCCGAACAGCAGTATCGCCGCGCGATTGAGACCGGCGACAAGGGGTTTGCCCGCAACCTGCTGGGGGTGCTGTGCGCCCAGACGGGCCGCGTGACGGAAGGCATCACCCTGATCCGCCAGGCTATCGCCCTTAACAAACGGGTCCCGGAATTCCATTCCAACTTGGCCGTGGTGCTGCTGGAGGCGGGGGAAGCCCAGGATGCGGCCGCCGCCTGCCGACAAGCCCTGCAATTGAACCCCAACCTGGCCGACGCTCAGATCAACCTGGGCGCCGCCCTGTTGCGGCTGGGCCAACACCAGGACGCGATACCTCCCCTGCGACGGGGCGCCAAGGCCAGCCCCGGCAACGTCGAGGCGCACCGCAATCTGGGCCTCGCCCTGCTCGGCACCGGCCAGCCGGCCGAAGCAGCGGACAGTTTCCGCGCCGGCATCGCCCTGGCCGCCACCCACGCCGGTTGCTGGAGTGGCCTGATCGCGGCACTGGAGCAGTCCCAATCCCCCGACCTGGGGCAAGCGCTGGAGGAGGCCGTGGCCCGCTGCCCGGGCGACCTCCGTCTCAGGATCAAGCTGACGGCGCACCGGCTGGCGGCGGGGGACCTGGCCTCCGCCGAGGCCCTGGCCCGGCAGACGGCGACAGGCGCCCCAGCGGTCTTGGACGCGACGCTCATGCTGGCCAATGTCCTGACCGCCCAGGGCCGCAAGGCCGAGGCCCACCGGGTGCTGGGGGATTGGCTGGACCGGAGCGATGCGCCTCCGCAAGCCCTGACCACCCTGGCGGACGCCTTCATGGGGCTGGGCGACGATGCCCTGGCGGAACAGCTTTTCCACCGGGCCATGGCGCTGGAGGCGGGCACCAGCCAGGCCACGCTGGGGCTGGGCTTGCTGATGCGCCGCCTTGACCGTGGCCAGGAGGCGCTCGCCCTGCTGGACCGGTGCGCCCGTGATCTGCCGGACTCCGCCCTGGCGCAGGCCGCCTATGGTGACCTGTTGCTGGCCATGGGCCGGCCCGCCGCCGCCCTGATCTATGCCCGGCGCGCGCAGGCGCTGACGCCCGACGACCCCGACGTCCTGTTGACGCTGGGCAACGCCCTGCGTGACCTGGGCGAGATCGACGCGGCGCTGGCGGCGTTGGCGCATGCCGTGGCCGTGGCGCCAGAGCGGGCGGACATCCATTCCAACCTCGTCTTCACCCGTCTTTACCATCCTGCCGTCACCCTGGCCCAGGTCAAGGCGGAGCATATCGCCTGGGCGGACCAGCATGCGCAGCCGGTACCCCCGCCTCCGCCGGCCCACATTCCGACCGAGACAGGTTCCACCCCCTGGCGGGTCGGTCTGGTCTCCGGCGACTTTCGCAACCATCCGGTCGGCTATTTCATCGTGCGGGCGTTGGAAGCGCTGGCCGCACGGGGCGTGACGCTTGTCGCCTACGCCAACCAGCGGGTGGAGGACGAGATCACGCGCCGGGTACAGGCCGTTTGCACCTGGCGTCCCATCCAGAACGTGGATGCGTGGACGGTGGCGCAACAGGTGCGGGACGACGGGATTGACCTGTTGATAGACCTGACGGGTCACATCGCCGGCAATCGGCTGGATGTGTTCGCCCTGCGTCCCGCCCCCCGGCAGGCGACCTGGGCAGGGTATATGGCGACAACGGGACTGCCCCAGATGGATATGATCATCGTCGATCCCCATCACATCCCAGCCGGCGCCGAGGGCTTCTACACGGAGCGGGTGGTGCGCATGCCGCACAGCTTCCTCTGCTACGACCCCCCCGCCTTTTTTCCCGCGGTGACGCCCCCGCCGGCCCTGCGCAACGGCCACGTAACCTTCGGCTGCTTCAACATCGCGGCGAAGATCAATGCCGGCGTCATCGCCTGCTGGTCGCGCGTCATGAACCGGGTACCGACATCCCGGCTGCTGATGAAGACGCGCGGCATGGATGAGGCCCCGCTGCAGGCCCGCATCCTGGCCCAGTTCCAGGAGGGCGGCATCGATGCCGCCCGCATCGACTTCATCGGCGCCACCTCGCCGGCGGAGCATGTCGCCTGCAAGGAGCGCGTCGACATCGCGCTGGATCCCTTCCCTTACGCCGGCAGCACCACCACGTTGGAATCCTTGTGGATGGGCCTGCCCGTGGTGACGCTGACGGGACAGACCTTTTCAGGCCGCCACTCCACCTGCTTTCTCAGCGTGTTGGGCCTGACCTCGCTGATGGCGACCACCGTTGAGGAATATGTGGACGTCGCCGTCCGGCTGGCCACCAGCCCGGAAGAGGTCGCGGATCTGCGCCAGCGCCTGCGCCCGGCCATGGCCGCCTCCCCCCTTTGCGACGCCGGGGCCTTCGCCGACGACTTCATCCGGCTGCTGCGGCCGGCCTGAGTCGTCAGTACACCGTCTCCCCGGGCGGCACGGCCGACCAGGGGGTCAGCACGATGACATTGCCCTCGGCATTCCGAGCCCCCAGGATCAGGACCTCCGACATGAAGCCGGCGATGTTGCGCGGCGGGAAATTGCAGACGCAGATGACCTGGGCGCCCACCAGATCATCGGGGGCGTAGTGCGTGATCTGGGCGCTGGACCATTTGACGCCCAGCTCGCCCAGGTCCACCGCCACCTTGTAGGACGGGTTGCGCGCCTTGGGGAAAGGCTGGACCTCCACCACCCGGCCCACCCGGATGTCCAGGTTCAGGAAATTCGCCACCTCCGCCTGTGGCTTCAAGGGCGCCACCGCCATCATCCCTCCGTCTTGTCTGGGTCCCAAGGATGGCCACGATTATGGCAGGGGTGGTTGCGGCCGTCTTGGCCCAGGCTATCGTATCCTGGGCCTGGCCTCCACTTGGTCACAAGGCGGATTAGGCAGGCCGGCGCATCAACGTGGCGTACAGGATGGTGGAAATGAACAGGCCGGTGAACCAGGCGTAGCTGTAGATGGCCTGGAAGAAGGCCGGCACGCCGGCGAAGGCCGCCGGGAAGGCGGCGTGCAGGAAGCCCGGGATGTTGGGCAACACGGCCAGGACGAAGGCCGCCAGGGCCGTCAGGTTCCAGCCGCCGCTGTAGGCGTAGGGTCCATTTAGGTCGAACAGGCCTTCCAGGCTCAGGCGCGCCCGCCGCACCAGCCAATAGTCGGCCAGCATGATGCCCAGCAGCGGCCCCAGCAGGGCGCCGTAGCCCAGCAGCCAGGTGAAGATGTACCCCTCGGTGCTCTCGATCAGCTTCCACGGCATCATGATGACGCCGATGGCGGCGGTGATGTAGCCGCCGCGGCTGAAGTTCACCGCCCGGGGGAAGATGGCGGCGAAGTCATAGGCCGGGCCCACGGTGTTGGCCGCCAGGTTCACGCACAGCGTGTCGATGACGATGATGGCGAGGCCGATGGCCACGGCGATGCCCTCCATCCGGCCCGCCAGGTCCACCGGATCCCAGATAGCCTTGCCATAGACCGTGATGGTCGCGGAGGTGACGGCCACGCTGATGAAGGCCAGGCCCGCCATGGGCAGCGGCAGGCCCAACGCCTGGCCCTGGTACTGGTCCTTCTGGCTGCGGGCGAAGCGGGTGAAATCGGGAATGTTGATGGCCAGGGTGGACCAGTACCCCACCATGGCCGTCAGGCCCGGCAGGAAGGCCGCCCAGAACCCGCCCTCCTTGGCGCCGCCAGGGCCGAACTGCGACGGGGCCGACAGCAGGCTGCCGAAGCCGCCGGCCTTGTCATAGGCCCACCACAGCAGCGCCAGGATGATGAGGATCTTCAGGGGCGCCGTCACCGTCTCCACCCAGCGGATGGATTCCGGCCCCTTGGCGATGAAATAGAGATGCAGGGCCCAGAACAGGAAGAAGCACGCCAGTTGGCCGGCGTTGATGCCGACCCAGCCCAGCTTGGCCCCGTCCAGCGCGCCCGCCGTCAGGATGTTGCCGATGGCGTAGATGGCGCTGCCGCCCACCCAGCATTGGATGCCGAACCAGCCGCAGGCGATCAGCGCACGCAGCAGGGCCGGCAGCTTGTTGCCCCGCACGCCGAAGGCGGAGCGGGCGATGACTGCGAAGGGCACGCCGTACTTGGCGCCGGAGTGGCCCACCAGCAGCATGGGCGCCAGAACGATCAGGTTGCCCAGCAGCACCGTGCCGACGGCCTGCCATGCCGACATGCCCTGCTCGATCAGGCCCGACGCCAGCATGTAGGAGGGGATGCACATGACCATGCCCACCCACAGCGCCGCGAAATGCACCCAGCGCCAGGTGCGATGCCCCGCATCCACCGGCGCCAGATCCGCGTTCCAGATTTCGGAGGTCGTGTCGACCCCGTGCCCCGTGCCCATATGTGCCCCCAGTCCAACCTTATGGTTGCTTATACCTGCGGCAATCCCAACCCTGTTCTCATTTTCTTATTTTTTGGGAAATTTTGGCGCGCTCAGCCCCGGTCGACACCCGTGGGCTTCAGCGCCGCCTTCCGCTTGGCGGCGGCGTCGAAGCCGGGGGCGAAGGCCGGGCGGTTGATGTGGCGGCCGGCGCCCCGCACGGCGCGCAGGTCACCATCCTGCCAGGCCACGCGGCCGGCGGTCAGGGTGACACGCGGCAGGCCCTTCACCTCCATGCCCTCGAAGATGTTGTAGTCCACGTTCTGGTGGTGGGTCTTGGCGGAGATGGTCTTGGTCGCGGCCGGGTCCCACACCACCAGGTCGGCGTCGGCACCGATGGCGACCGAGCCCTTGCGCGGGTAGATGTTGAAGATCTGGGCGGCGTTGGCCGACGTGACCTTGACGAACTCGTTCATGGTCAAGCGGCCGCTGTTCACCCCGTGGTGCCACAGCACGGCCATGCGGTCCTCCACCCCGCCCGTCCCGTTGGGGATGCGGGTGAAATCGTTGCGGCCGGCGGCCTTCTGCGGGGCGCAGAAGCAGCAATGGTCGGTGGCGGTGGTGTGCAGGGTGCCCGATTGCAGGCCATGCCACAGGGCGGCCTGATGCTCCTTGGGGCGGAAGGGCGGGCTCATGACATGGGCGGCGGCCACCTCGAAATCGGGATGGCGGTAGACGCTGTCGTCCACCAGCAGGTGGCCGGCCAGCACCTCGCCATAGACGCGATGACCATCCATGCGGCCGCGCGCGATAGCCTCCAACGCCTCGCGGCAGCTGACGTGCACGATGTACAGCGGCACGCCCAGCACCTTGGCGATCTGGATGGCGCGGTTGGCCGCCTCCCCCTCCACCGCCGTGGGGCGGGATAGGGGATGGGCCTCGGGACCGGTCAGGCCCTGGGCCAGCAACTGCTTCTGCAGCTGGAACACCAGCTCGCCATTCTCGGCGTGGACGGTGGGCATGGCACCCAGTTCCAGGGCGCGGGTGAAACTGTTCACCAGCACCTCGTCATCGCACATGATGGCGTTCTTGTAGGCCATGAAGTGCTTGAAGCTGTTCACGCCGTGGTCGCGCACCAGAGTGCCCATGTCGGCGTGGACGCTGTCATCCCACCAGGTGATGGCGACGTGGAAGGAATAGTCGGCCGCCGCCTTTTCCGCCCAGCCGCGCCAGGTGCGGTAGGCTTCCATCACGTTCTGCCTGGGGTTGGGGATGACGAAATCGATGATCATGGTGGTGCCGCCGGCCAGGCCCGCCGCCGTGCCGGTGTAGAAATCGTCGCTGGCCACCGTGCCCATGAAGGGCAGCTGCATGTGGGTGTGCGGGTCGATGCCGCCCGGCATGACGTAGCAGCCGCCGGCGTCCACCACCGTCGCGCCCGACGGCGCCACCAGATCCGGGCCCACCGCCCGGATCACCCCATCCTCGGCATAGACGTCGGCGCGGAAGGTCTGGTCGGCGGTGACCACGGTGCCGCCCCGGATCAGGGTGCGGGCGGAGGGGGTGGTGGTCATGGGAAGTCTCCTGTTAAATAGCCCTCAAACGCCGGGCGCCGCCATCCGGCGGCTTGGCTTCCTCACGTTTCAGTCCGCTTTCGCTTCCCGAAACGCTCCGGCGGCCCCGGTCGGGGCCTACAACGGCATGAGACCAAGGTCCCATGCCGTTGCTACGATTTAGGGCGAGGGCAGCGACAAGCCCGCGCCCCGCAGGATGAAGCGCACGACCTCCACCGTGATGGTGTCGAAGTCGCGGCGGGTCAGCTTCTTGCGGCCCAGCACGGCGCGCACCTGGGCGTCGAAGTCGGCGTAATGCTGCGTCACCGCCCAGATGAAGAAGAAGAAGTGCTTGGTATCCACCGGGGCCATGCGACCCTCGGCGATCCAGCCATCCAGCACGGCGGACTTCTCATCCACCAGCTTCTTCAGGTCGGACGTCAGGAAACCCTCGATCTCGGCGGCGCCATGGATGATCTCGCTGGCGAAGACCTTGGACACCACCGGGCGGTCGCGCGTGGCCCGCATCTTGGCGCGGATATAGCCCGCCAGCGCCTGGGCCGGGTCGCTGTCCGGCGTGACATGGGCCAGCGGGTCCAACCACTGCTTCAGGATGTCGGCCAGCACGGCGCGGTACAGGTCGCGCTTGGTGCTGAAATAATAATGCACGTTGGCCTTGGGCAGGCCGGCGCGCAGGGCGATGGCCGCCGTGGTGGCGCCGCCGTAGCCTTGCTCGGCGAATACCTGCTCCGCCGCCGTCAGGATGCGCCGCAGGTTCTCACGCCGGATCCCACCCTCGGGCGCCGCGGCCGGCGCGTCCGCCCGTACCGTCTTCTGGTCCTTCTTGGACGCTCCGCCAACACCCTGCGCCATCTGTACTCCCAACCCCTCGACCCATTGCCTGGAAAGCGGGTCAGGTGGCGTCGGCCTTCGCCACCACGGCCCGCAACAGAACATTGCATCCGGCCTCACACCATTCAGGATGCGCGTGTTCAATCTCGTTATGGCTGATGCCGTCCACACAAGGAATGAAGATCATCGATGTCGGGGTTACACGGGCCAGGTAGCAGGCGTCGTGCCCCGCCCCGGACACCATGTCGCGGTTGCTGTAGCCCAATTCCGCCACGGCGCCGCGCACGGCATCGACGCAACCCGCGTCGAACTTCACCGGGGCATAGTACCAAATCTGCTCGAATTCCGTTTCCAGGCCGATTTCCTGGGCGACTCGTGTAACGGCGTTACGCAGCTTGGCGTCCATCTCCGCCAGCACGGCGTCGTCCGGGTGGCGGAAGTCGACGGTGAAGAACACCCGGCCGGGGATGACGTTGCGGGAATTGGGGTGGATCTGCATCAGGCCCACGGTGGCGCAGGCCAGGGGGGCGTGTTCCAGGCCGATGCGGTTCACCGCGTCCACCATGCGCGCGGCGCCCAGCAGGGCGTCGCGCCGGCGGCTCATGGGCGTGGGACCGGCGTGGGCCTCCTGCCCGGTGAAGGTGATCTCATACCAGCGCTGGCCCTGGCAGTCGGTGACCACGCCGATGGTCTTGTCCTCCGCCTCCAGGATGGGGCCCTGCTCGATATGGGCCTCGAAATAAGCGCCAAGCTCCCGGCCGCGGATGGGGGCGTCGCCAGCGTAGCCGATACGCGCCAGCTCCTCCCCCATGGTTTTGCCGTCCAGGTCCTTGCGCGACAGGCCATACTCCAGGTCGAAGGCGCCGGCGAACACACCCGACGCCACCATGGCCGGCGCGAAGCGGGACCCTTCCTCATTGGTCCAGGCCACCACCTCGATGGGCGCCTCGGTCTGATAGTTCAGGTCGTTCAGGGTGCGCACCACCTCCAGCCCCGCCAGCACGCCATAGACGCCGTCGAACTTGCCACCCGTGGGCTGGCTGTCCAGATGGCTGCCCATCAGGATGGGCGGCAGCGCGTTGTTGCGGCCGGGGCGGCGGGCGAAGATGTTGCCGATGGCGTCCACCGTGATGGTGCAGCCGGCGTCCTGGCACCATTTCACGAACAGGTCGCGGCTCTGCTTGTCGAGGTCCGTCAGGGCCAGCCGGCAGACGCCGCCCTTGGGCGTGGCGCCGATCTGGGCCATCTCCATCAGGCTGTCCCACAGCCGGCTGCCGTTGATGGCGACGTTCGTGCCGAACTTGGCCTCAGTGCTCATGACTCACACGCTCCTTATTCGGCGGCCCCTTACTCGGCGGCCTTGGGCGGCTGGACGCGGGCGGGGTTCTGCGGATGCTCCGGCCAGGTCAGGTAGGGCCGGCCCGTCTCCTGCTCATGCATGGTGATGCAGTCCGGCACCGGACAGACATGGGCGCACAGGTTGCAGCCCACGCACTCCTCATCCACCACCTCGAACAGGCGCTTGCCCTCGGCCGGAATGATGCGGATGGCCTGGTGCGAGGTGTCCTCGCAGGCGATGTGGCAGCGGCCGCAGTCGATGCACAAATCCTTGTCGATCTTCGCCTTGGTGACGAAGTTCATGTTCAGGTCGTTCCAGTTGACGACATTGGGCACGGCGCGCCCTTGGAAATCGGCCAGGCTGCGATAGCCCTTCTCATCCATCCAGGCCGACAGGCCGTCGATCATGTCCTCGACGATGCGGAAGCCATAGGTCATGGCGGCGGTGCAGACCTGGACGGAGCCGCAGCCCAAGGCCAGGAACTCCGCCGCGTCGCGCCAGGTGCCGATGCCGCCGATGCCGGAGATGGGCAGGCCCCGCGTGTCCGGGTTGCGCGCGATCTCCGCCACCATGTTCAGCGCGATGGGCTTCACCGCCGGGCCGCAATAGCCGCCGTGCGTGCCCTTGCCCCCCACGGTGGGGGTGGGCGCCATGGCGTCGAGGTCGATCGAGGCGATGGAGTTGATGGTGTTGATCAGCGATACGGCGTCGGCACCGCCGCGCTTGGCCGCTTCCGCCGACCACAGCACGTTGGTGATGTTGGGCGTCAGCTTCACGATCACCGGCAGGCGGGTGGCATTCTTCACCCAGCGGGTCACCTGCTCCACCATTTCCGGCACCTGGCCGATGGCGGAGCCCATGCCGCGCTCGCACATGCCATGGGGGCAGCCGAAGTTCAGCTCCAGCCCGTCGGCCCCGGTGGGCTCGATCCGCCGGGCCAGGCCAGCCCACGCCTCCTCGGTCATCACCGCCATGAGGGAAACGACGACGGCGCGGTCGGGCCAGGCCTTCTTCACCGCCGCGATCTCCCGCAGGTTGACCTCCAGCGGCCGGTCGGTGATCAGCTCGATGTTGTTGAAGCCGATCATGGCGCGGTTGCTGTCCAGCAGCGCGCCGTAGCGGCTGCTGACGTTGACCACGGGCGGATCCTCGCCCAGGGTTTTCCACACCACGCCACCCCAACCGGCCTTGAAGGCCCGGACGATGTTATATTCCTTGTCCGTGGGCGGGGCGGAAGCCAGCCAGAACGGGTTGGGCGATTTGATGCCGGCGATGGTGCCGCGAAGATCGGCCATGGGTCGTCCCTCCCTGCTCAAGCCTTGAGGTAAGCGTCGATGGCGAAGGCCGCCGCCTTGCCGTCCGCCACGGACTGCACGGTCAGATCCTCGCCGCTTTTGATGCAGTCGCCGCCGGCATAGACGCCGGGCAGGCTGGTGGCCAGGGTCTCGTCCACCTGGATGCGGCCACCGGCCAGGGCCAGGCCGTCCAGCCCGCCGGGCGCCAGCTTCTGCCCCACGGCCTTCAGCACCACGTCGCAGGGGATGGTCACCGTCTCGCCGGTGCCGACCAGGCGGCCGGCGTCCATCGCCATGCGTTCCAACGCGATGCCGCTGACGGCGCCGGCGGCCCCCAGGATCTCGCGCGGCGCCAGCCAGGTGCGCAGAATGACACCCTGGGTGCGGGCCAGATCCTGCTCATGCCCCGTGGCCCCCATCTCGGCCGTGCCCCGGCGATAGGCCATGGTCACCTCCGCCGCCCCGGCGCACAGCGACTGGATGGCGGCGTCCACCGCCGTGTTGCCGCCACCGATGACCACCACGCGCCGACCGGCCAAGGCCACGGGCGGGGCGGCCCGCTGCCGCAATGCCGCGATGACCTCCACCGCGTCGGCCACGCCGGCCAAATCCTCACCCGCCACGCCCAGGGTGTTGATGCCGGCAAGGCCGATCCCCAGGAACACGGCGTCATGGTCCTGGCGCAGTTCCGCCAGCGTCACGTCACGGCCCAGCGCCACGCCCGTCTTCACGGTGATGCCGCCCAGGGACAGGATGAAGTCCACCTCGCGCTGGGCGAAGTCGTCGACCATCTTGTAGGCGGCCAGGCCATATTCGTTCAGGCCGCCGGCCTTGGCGCGGGCTTCGTACACCGTGACCTCGTGCCCCAGCAGGGCCAACCGGTGGGCGCAGGCGAGGCCGGCGGGGCCGCCGCCGACCACCGCGACATGCTTGCCGGTCGGCGCCTGCCGGGTGAAGGGCTGCACCCCCGCCTTGAACAGCACGTCGGTGGCATAGCGTTGCAGCCTGCCGATCAGCACCGGCTCCGCCTCCGCCTTGTTGCGCACGCAGGCCTGTTCGCACAGCACCTCCGTCGGGCAGGCGCGGGCGCAGGTGCCGCCCATGATGTTGGCGTCCAGGATGGTCCGGGCCGCACCCTTCACGTTGCCGGTGCCGATCTTGTGGATGAAGCCCGGAATGTCGATGGCGGTGGGGCAGGCCGTCACACACGCCGCCTCATAGCAATATAGGCACCGGCTGCTCTCCGCCATGGCCTGCAAGGCGGTGAAGGGGGACACCAAGTCCCGGTCCAGGCTCAGCTGGTTACTGTGGGCGGCCCCGTTTACGCCACTCATCTACTGCTCCCGTCCTTTCCCGCCCTTTACTGGGCCACCGCCGGTACGGTCGTGCGTTCCCGGCGGTCCTGTTCAGAGGTACGCGTGTCGCAGGCGTATGCCTTTGTTCGTTTTATTTTTCGATCTTTATTTTCGCCCCGGTCGGTCGGTCGGGGGTCCGGCTCACGGCAATTCGCGCAGCACCTCGGCCAGCGTGCCGAAGAGTTGATCGATATGGCTCTTCTCGATGATCAGCGGCGGTGACAGCGCGATGATGTCGCCGGTGGTGCGGATCAGCAGGCCCTTTTCGAAGGCCCGCAGGAAGGCGTCGAAGGCGCGCGCCGTGGGCTTGGCCTGGATGGGTTCCAGTTCGATGCCAGCGATCAAACCCAGGTTGCGCACGTCGATGACATGGGGCAGGCCGCGCAGGCTGTGCGCCGCCTCCTGCCAATAGGACGCCAGCTCCGCCCCCCGGGTCAGCAGCCCCTCTTCCTTATAGATTTTCAGGGTCGCCAAGCCGGCGGCGGTGGCCAGCGGGTGGCCGGAATAGGTGTAGCCGTGGAACAGCTCGATGGCGTTCTCCGGCCCGGTCATGAAGGCGTCGTAAATCTCGTTCTTGAAGAACACCGCCCCCATGGGAACCGTGGCGTTGGTCAGGCCCTTGGCCGCCGTGATGATGTCCGGCACCACGCCGAAATAGTCGGTGGCGAAGGGGGCGCCCAGGCGACCGAAGCCGGTGATGACCTCATCGAAGATCAACAGGATGCCATGGCGGTCGCAGATGGCCCGCAGCTTTTCCAGGTAGCCCTTGGGCGGCAGCAGCACCCCAGTGGACCCCGCCACCGGTTCCACGATCACGGCCGCGATGGTGGAGGCGTCGTGCAGGGTGACGATGCGCTCCAGCTCATCGGCAAGGTGGGCGCCCCACTCCGGCTGGCCCTTGGTGAAGGCCTGGTGCGCCTTGTCATGGGTGTGCGGCAGATGGTCGACACCGGCCAGCATGGGGCCGAAGAACTTGCGGTTGGTGACGATGCCGCCGACGGAGATGCCACCGAAGCCCACGCCGTGGTAGCCGCGCTCACGCCCGATGAAGCGGGTGCGCGTCCCCTCCCCCCGGGCACGGTGGTAGGCGAGCGCCACCTTCAGCGCCGTATCCACGGATTCGGAACCGGAATTGGTGAAGAACACCTTGTCCATGCCGGTGGGCAGCAGGGCCGCCAGCTGCGCCGCCAGCTCGAACGCGCCGGGGTGGCCCATCTGGAAGGCGGGGGCGTAGTCCATGGCCGCCACCTGGGCCTGCACCGCCTGGACGATCTCGGCCCGGCAATGGCCGGCGTTCACGCACCACAGGCCGGCGGTGCCGTCCAGCACCTGGCGCCCGTCGTCGGTGGTGTAGTGCATGTCCTTGGCGCCCACGAACAGGCGCGGCGCCTTCTTGAACTGCCGGTTAGCCGTGAACGGCATCCAGAAGGCGTCCATGTTGTTGGGAACGCCGCCGCCCGGGCCCAGGCCGGCCCCACGGCCGTCGGGGGCCGCGAAGGGGATGGAGGGATGGATGCCGAAGCTGTCGTGACGCTGTGCCAAAGCCACTCTCCCAGCAGGCGCCCGGCCCCTGTCGGCCAGGCGGACCCATATTCTATAGCCCGTAATTTATGGAATGGAGAGTGACACGAATTTGACCATTTGGTCAGGATTTTTTTGACCGCACGGCCAGAAAAATGCGCAAAACCGCGCCAGCGCCCGGCGCTGCCCAATTTAACGCCAAAATCACACCGTCTCCAATCCCTTAAACCGCCGGTTGCCGCCGCCATAAGGGTCAAGAGCGGGCGGCACGAGCAAAAGAAAAGCGGCCCCGGGGCATTCCCCGAGGCCGCTTTCTTAGATCGTCATCCGTGACGCCGGCGATCAGCCGACGATCTCGGTGCCGGCGAAGAAGTAGGCGATCTCGATCTTCGCGTTCTCCAGGCTGTCGGAGCCGTGGACAGAGTTGGCTTCGATCGATTCCGCGAATTCCTTGCGGATGGTGCCGGCGTCGGCGTTGGCCGGGTTGGTGGCGCCCATGATCTCGCGGTTGCGGGCCACGGCGTTCTCACCTTCCAGGACCTGCACGACCACCGGGCCGGAGGTCATGAAGGACACCAGGTCGCCGTAGAACGGGCGGGCGGCGTGCACTTCGTAGAACTTCTCGGCCTGCTGCTTAGTCATCTGGATGCGCTTCTGCGCGACGATGCGCAGGCCGGCTTCCTCGAACTTGGCGTTGATCTTGCCGGTCAGGTTGCGACGGGTGGCGTCGGGCTTAATGATCGAGAAGGTCTGTTCGACGGCCATGGCCGGATCTCCTGGAATTGGGTAGGGAATCTCTAAAGTGGCGGCGTTATATACGGGCACACGCGGGGCCGCAACAGGCGTCGCTCTGCCCGTGATGCGCATCCGTCAAGCCTTGCCGGCACCGCTGCGCCCCCGCACAAGCTCCCGCGCGGCCTGGCAAATAGGCTTTGCCCAATCGGGAATGGCGCCCCAGGCTGCCACGTCCCCGGCCGCCGGCACAAAAATTTCACGGTCGCGCACGTCCAGGACCAGGCGCGCCACGGGAATATCCTCATCCGCGCCGACGGAACGGCTGTTGTCGAGGGCCTGAAGGCGGCTGATGAGCGGCAGAAGGCTGATCAGGTTGGCACGGGAGGTGGTCCAGCGTTCCCTTATGCGGGCCTCGGGAATGTTATGACCACCATTGGCGACGCGTCGCGCCACCCGTTGCAGATGCAACTCCACCGTTTCCAGCCCGCAGTAAAAGACGATGATCCGATGGCTAACCGCGGCTTCCCGCAGCAGCGACGGAATGGCGTTCCCGCTCAGCGTCGTCTCGAATGCGTAGTTGGTGCCATTCTCAATCGCCTGGCGGAGGCGGGTCAGACCATGGCGGCCAGCCTGCACGTTCGCGGCCTTCCACTCCATCCCCGTCTGGAAGACCAGTTGGCGGGCCAAGGTATCCAGATTGAAAAATGGCAGGCGGTATTCGGCCAGCAGGGCGCCGCCCACCGAGCTTTTGCCGGCACCATTCACGCCGGCCAGGACCACCAGGAAAGGGCGTCCCGTCATCAATAGGAAGGCCCGGCCTTGGGCCGGATTTTGCCTTGGCCTTGAGCCGACAGCAGCTGCTCAAGACGATCCGCCACTCCCGGCTCTTGCAAAGCGGCCAGCGCAACATCGAATTGTGCCGTCAGGCGGTCCAGGACGGCTTGCTGGTGGGCCGCGCCACCCGTGGCCTTGGCCGCCAGCCGGTCGTATTCCTCCGCCGACAGCAACACCATTTCCACCCGGTCATGATTGGTGATGGCCATGCCGCCGTTGGCCTGGACCTCCCGCGCGACCTCGGCCCAGCGGCTGCGGACCTGGGTGGCGTTACGTCGGGGCAAAGCTTCCGCGTTTGAACGATTTGTGGCCATGACCGACTCCCCTATCCTGACGTAAAAAATATACGTTTTGTATATTATGAGCAATGTGCATGAGATTGGCGGGCCACCTTCACGCGACCGTGCCATCCCCGCCCCACCCATGGTATGAGGGCGGCCATGCTGACCATCACCGACCTCACCTACCGCATCGCCGGCCGCACCCTTCTGGACCAGGCCTCCGTCGTCGTGCCCAAGGGCCACAAGGTGGCGCTGGTGGGGCGCAACGGCACGGGCAAGTCCACCCTGTTCAAGCTGATCGCGGGCGAGCTGCACCCTGACGGCGGGGAGATCACCCTGCCCGGCGGTGTGCGCATGGGCATGGTGCGGCAGGAGGTGCCGGCGGGCGCCACCAGCCTGCTGGACACGGTCATGGCGGCGGACACCGAACGCACCGCCCTGTTGGCGGAGGCGGAGACCGCCACCGATCCCACCCGGATCGCGGAGGTGCATACCCGCCTGGCCGACATCGGCGCCCATTCGGCGGAGGCGCGGGCGGCGCAGATCCTGTCCGGCCTGGGCTTCGATGCGGCGGCGCAACAGCGGCCGTGCGCCGACTTCTCCGGCGGGTGGCGCATGCGCGTGGCGCTGGCCGGCGTGCTGTTCACCCAGCCCGACCTGCTGCTGCTGGACGAGCCGACCAACCATCTGGACCTGGAAGCCACGGTGTGGCTGGAGAGCTATCTCAAGAACTATCCACACACCATCCTGCTGATCAGCCACGACCGGGAACTGCTGAACAAGGTCCCGACGACGACCATCCACCTGGATCAGCAGAAGCTGACCGCCTACAGCGGCGGCTATGACCAGTTCGTCACCGTGCGCGCCGCCAAGCTGGAAAACCTGAAGGCCCAGTCGGCCAAGCAGGAGGCGCAGCGCAAGCACATGCAGGACTTCGTAGATCGCTTCCGCGCCAAGGCCACCAAGGCCAAGCAGGCGCAAAGCCGCCTGAAGGCGCTGGAGAAGCTGGGCCCGGCCATCACCGTGCTGGAGGAACATCGCACGCGGTTCGACTTCCCCTCGCCCGAGGCGCTGTCCCCGCCCCTGATCAACATGGACGCGGCCTCCGTCGGTTATGGCGACAAGACCATTCTGCGCAACCTGAACCTGCGCATCGACCCCGAGGACCGCATCGCCCTGCTGGGCGCGAACGGCAACGGCAAGTCCACGCTGGTGAAGATGCTGGCTGGCCGGCTGGACGCCATGGGCGGCGAGGTCCGCCGCTCGTCCAAGCTGAAGGTCGGCTATTTCGCCCAGCACCAGGCGGAGGAGCTGAACCTGGCCTGGACGCCGGTGCAGCAGACCCAGGCCGCCATGAAGGGCGCCACCGAGCAGCAGGTGCGCAACCACCTGGGCCGTTTCGGCTTCCCCCAGATCAAGGCCGACACCCTGATCCGCGACCTGTCGGGCGGCGAGAAGGCGCGCCTGCTGTTCGCGCTGATGAGCCGCGAGGCGCCGGGCATCCTGCTGCTGGACGAGCCGACCAATCACCTGGACATCGACAGCCGCGAGGCGCTGGTGGAGGCCATTAACGGCTACCAAGGCGCCGTCATCCTCATCAGCCACGACCCCCACCTGGTGGAGTTGACGGCCGACCGGCTGTGGCTGGTGGCCGACGGCACCTGCAAGCCCTATGACGGCGACCTGGACGAATACCGCGCCTGGCTGCTGGATCAGCGGCGCAGCGACAGCGCCTCACGCGACGTCACCCCCGCCGCCGGCCGCGATCGCAAGGAGGAGCGGCGGGCCGCCGCCGAGCTGCGGCAGCAGTTGGCCCCCCTGCGCCGCAAGGTGGAGGACGCGGAAAAGCGCATGGGCCAGCTGGGGGCCAAGAAGGCCAAGCTGGATGAGAAGCTGGCCGACCCCGCCCTGTACCAGGGACCGAAGGAGGCCGTGACCAAGCTACAGATCGAGCTGGGCCAGGTGCAGAAGGACCTGGACGCCGCCGAGGAGGCCTGGCTGACCCTGTCGGAACAGCTGGAGGAAGCGATGGCGGCGGGCGCATGAGCCGGCACCCGATTCCGCCCGGCGCCAGCCCCCTGCGCCCCACTGCCGCACCCCGCTCCTAAAGTCTAATCCGAAATTGCGTAACGGAAACGGGGGTGTAACACACCCGTCATTGCAAATCGGGGCGGTGCGTGCCATCTCTGCCCCTATGTTCCGTGCACGCGACCGTTTCGGGGGCCTGATGCCCCTGAGTACCGACCTGAACAGAGCCTTGACGCCCCGGTTTGGGCGCACCGCCGCTGGAATGCCGATGCTGAGGAACGCCTGAGCCATGCCGACCGACCGCGCCGAGACGACCTTGAACGGCAAGAAATTCGCCGCCCGGGGTTCCGCCAAGAGCTGCCATCCGCATGGCCATTCCCCCCGGGCGCAGAGCCCGGCCAATGAGAATCCCGCCTGGCTGTTTTTCCGCCGCTGGGCCGCCAACCCTGTCTCCATCGCCTCCATCACCCCGTCGGCGCCGTCGCTGGGCCGTCTGATGGCCCGCCATGTGCGGCGTGAGGCGGACGAGATCGTGGTGGAGTACGGTGGCGGCACCGGCGCCATCACCAAGGCCCTGCTGGACTCCGGCATCCCCGCCTCGCGCCTGTTCGTGATCGAGCGGGACAAGGAACTGCACGCCTACATGACGGCCAAGTTCCCCGGCGTCACCGTGCTGCTGGGTGATGTGAAGGACGTGCGCAGCCTGCTGCCGCCGCAATGGGTGGGCAAGGTCGGAACCATCGTCTGCGGCATTCCCATGATCCTGATCCCGGCGGAGGCGCAACGCCTGATCATGGACGAGGCTTATGCCGTCATGCCCAAGGGCCGGCAATTCCTGTCCTTTACCTATTCCCTGCGCTCCCCCCTGCGCCGCCAGGCGCTGCACCTGTCGGGCAAGCGCCTGGGCTGGGCCGTCTCCAACATCCCGCCGGCGGCGGTGTGGGGCTACACGCGGGACTGAGGAACGGCGGCCCATCCCGGCAGCCGTGACGTGATCCACTGTTCGGAAGCGCGGAGAAGACGCTGAACCGGCTGGTCGAACAGCACGGTGATCAGCCAGGCGCTGAGGTAGATCAGCGACAGCACCGCCACCAGCGCCCCGAGCAACGCCGGTCCGGACAGCGCGAGTTTCGGCAAGGTGATCTCCAGCGCCAGCAGCAGCGGCATGTGAATGACGTAAAGCGGGTAGGACAAGGCGCCGGCCCGGCGGGCGAGCCGGCCCCCGCGCAGCACGCCATGACGTTCCAGTCCCGCCAGCCCCAGCACCAGCAGCCCGAGCTGGGCCGCCATGCGCATGAACATCACCGGCACACCGTACTGGTTGCCCCAGGCGAGGTCGGGCAACGTCACGAGGATCGACGCGGCCCCCAGCATCGCCAAGATCAGACTGGCCCGGCGCCCGGGACGGAGTTTCACGAAGGCCCATCCGGCAGCCAAGCCGCCCATGAAATAGAAATTGAAATAGCTGATCGCCCGCATGCCCCAGGGATTGGCCACGCGGCTAAGCCATACCGAACGCGGCAGATGCAGCATGTCCAGAACCGGCCACGGTATCCAGCGCCAGAAGGTGGCGAATACCCAAACGGCCAGGATGGCGGGTCCCAGCCTGGGTATCAGGGCCAGGCCGAAGAAAAAATAGAAGACCAGCTCATGCCGCAAGGTCCAGGCCGCCGGTATGAACTCCCGATCATGCCCCGGTGACAGCAGGATCATCGGTATGGCCGCTTCCGGCGTGATCAGGGAATGAAGGAAGAAAAACGGGATCAGCAGCGCCAGCCAGTAGGCCGGATAAATTCGGCAAAGGCGCCGCCACCAGAAGCGCGGCACGGCGGCGATGTCGCCCCAATCGCCGGCATGGGCCATCATCATGACGAAGCCGGACAGGACGAAGAAATAGGTCACGCCCAGGGCACCGGGCGCCGGCCAACTGCCCAACACGGGCCCTACGCCCGGCGCCGCCAGCTTATCGACATTGGGACCCGCATGGCCGAAGACGACCGCGGTCGCGGCCAGGAAGCGCCCCCATTCCAGGGTGGTTAGCTTGGCCGCGTCAATGCCCACGCCCGCGTCACGATCCGGTCGAACACCTGCATGTAATGCCAAGGAGCCTGTTCCCCAACCCACCCCAAGACGCCAAGGCAGTGAACAGAGCACCCCGAGACCGTCGCTGGACCACCACGATTTATTTTCGCAGTCTAGGGACCGTTTCCCCTGACATCAAGCAGGCCGCCCGAGGCGGCCCGGGCGACATCAAGCGGGCCGCCAGAGGCGGCCGCGGCGACATCGGCCACCGCCGCCACGATCCAGTCGATGAACGCCGTCATGGCCGGCGTCGGCGCCCGCGCCGCCGCCCAGACCAGCCAGTGGGCCACCTGGGGCGTCTCCACCACCACCTCCGGGAACAGCGACACCAGCGTGCCGGCCCGCAAGCGATCCTGCACCAGCAGCGCCCGGCCCATGGCGACGCCCTGTCCCTCCACCGCCGCCTGCAACACGATGTTGTAGTCGGTCAGCTGCACCGTGCGGGCCGCTTGCAAATCCACGTCCGCCGCCCGCGCCCACACCCGCCATTCCAACGGGCGGATGGTGAACAGCAGCGGATGGGCGAGAAGGTCAGCGGGCGCCTGGAGCGGTGGACCGCGCCGCAGCAGGGCGGGTGCGGCCACCGGTGCCAAGCGATCCACGTGCAGCAGCCGCCCCGCCAGGCCGTCACCGGGCTGGGGCCCGGCGCCGTAGCGGATGCCGACGTCGGCCTCGCCATTGGGCACATCCACCTTGCGCAGCGTGGGGTCCAGGATCAGGTCGACGTCCGGGTGGGCGGCGGCGAAGCGGTCCAGGCGCGGCACCAGCCAGTTGGCGGCGAAGGAGGGGACCATGCTGACCCGTAGCGTCTGGCGTGCGCCCTGGGCCCGCACGTCGCGCGTGGCCTCCGCGATCAGGCCGAAGGCTTGGCGCACCGCGGCCAGATAGCGGGCGCCGTCCTCCGTCAAGGTCACGCCCCGGGCGTGGCGGAGGAACAGGGCCACGCCCAGGCTGTCCTCCAACTGGCGGATGTGGTGGCTGACGGCGCTCTGGGTGATCAGCAGCTCCTCCCCCGCCTGGCGAAAGCTCAGCAGGCGACCGGCCGCCTCGAAAGCGCGCAGGGCAGGCAGGGGCGGCAGGATGGGGGATAGGCGCATGGGACGGCACTGTAGCCCGCGGCGGACCCATGAGCCAGATCGATCACCCGCCCGTCGCCTTTGAATTGGCCGGCGGCGTTGGCGGCGGGCATTCTGGCCCCACATCATTGAATTCCGCCGTGTGAATTCCGCAGTGAAGGAAACGCCGTCGCCATGCCCCTCTCCATCGCCGGGAAGGTCCAGTCCTTGGGCCTGACCCTGCCGCAGCCCTCCAGCCCCGCCGCCAACTATGTCTCCACCACCCGCGTGGGCCCCTTGCTGTTCGTGGCGGGGCAGATCGACCCGGCGGGCGCCAAGGGCCGGCTGGAGGATCAGGTGCCGATGGAGGAGGGCGTGCGGGCGGCCCAGGCCGCGGCGCTGAACGTCATCGCCCACGTCGCCAAGGCGGCGGGCGACGATCTCGCGAAGGTGCGCCAGGTGGCCAAGCTGACCGTCTTCGTCGCCAGCGCGCCGGACTTCACCCAGCAGCCGCTGGTGGCCAACGGCGCATCGGACTTGATGGTGGCGGTGTTCGGCGACGCCGGGCGCCACGCCCGATCCGCCGTCGGCGTCGCCGCCCTGCCGCGTGGCGCGGCGGTGGAGGTTGAGGCCATCATCGAATTGGCGGAGTGATCCCCATGCCCCTCCTGACCGACGCCCTGATCGCAACGCTACGCGCCGACACACCCGGCTGCGCGGGCCCGCGCGTGCACTTCAACCACGCCGGCGCCAGCCTGTCCTCGCGCCAGACCCTGGCGGCCATCATCGCCCATCTGGAGCTGGAGGCCCGCGTCGGCCCCATGGAGGCGGCGGTGATGGCGTCGGATGGCGTGGCCCGGGCGCGCGCGGCGGCGGCAACCCTGCTGAACGCCGCCCCGGAGGAGATCGCCTTCGCCACCGGCGGCTCTGCCGCCTGGGGCACCGCCATCGCCAGCCTGCCGCCCTTGCGCGCGGGTGATCGCGTTTTGGTGGGCCGCCAGGAATGGGGCGGCAACCTGACCACCCTGCGCGACAAGGCCGCCCGCGCCGGCGCCGGGGTGGAGGTGATCCCCAGCCTGGAGGATGGCCGGGTGGATGCCGACGCCCTGGCCGGCCTGATCGACGACCGTGTGCGCCTGGTCAGCCTGACCTGGGGGGCGGCCAACGGCGGTCTGGTCAATGACGCGGCGGCAGTGGGCCGGGTGGCCCGCGCCGCCGGCGTGCCCTATGTCATCGACGCCGCCCAGGTGGTGGGGCAAATCCCGGTGGACGTGCGGGCGCTGGGCTGCGACATGCTGAAGGCGCCGGGCCGCAAGCATCTGCGGGGTCCCCGGGGGACCGCCCTGCTGTATGTCCGCCACGACTTCCTGGACAGGGTCACGCCCGCCTGGCTGGACGTGCAGTCCTCGCCCTGGGCCACGCATTTGGGGGCCGACCATGGGCTGGTGTCGCCCCGCGACGACGCCCGCCGCCTGGAGTCGTCGGAGGCCTCGGTGGCCCTGCTGCTGGGCCTGGGCAACGCCTTGGAGCAAGCCCTGGCACTGGGCATCGACCACATCCGCGCCCGTATCCACCAGCTGGCGCAAGGCCTGCGCGGGCGGTTGGACGCCATCCCCGGCGTCACCGTGCGTGACATCGGCGATCCTGAAACCCGCAGCGGCCTGGTGTCGTTCACGGTGGAGGGGTTGGCGGGCTCGGCCGTGTGCGCCCGGCTGGCGGACCAGGGACTGACCCTGGGCGCCAACGGCGTGCCCTATACCCCGCTGGACATGATGGCGCGCGGCCTGACGGAAATCGCCCGTGCCTCCCTCAGCTATCTGACCACGGAGGCGGAACTGGACCGGCTGGCGGAAGCGGTGGCCGCGCTGCGCCTCTAGACTTTGCGCGGCGCCTGGGCCAGCAGGGCGTCGGTCAACCCCGGGGGCAGGACGCCCAGCAGCCACGACACGGCATAGGTGGGCCAGGGGAAGGCGATGCGCGCCCGGTTGGCCGCCAGCCCCCCCACCACGATGCGCGCGGCCTTGTCCGCATCCATGAGGAAGGGCATGGGGAAGCTGTTCACCGCCGTCATGCGGCTGCGCACGAAGCCGGGGCAGATGACATTGACCTGCACGCCCTTGCCCATCAGCTCGCCGCGCAGCCCCTCGCCATACGACCGCACCGCCGCCTTGGAGGCGCAGTAGGCGGGCGCCCCCGGCATGCCGCGAAAGGCGGCCAGCGAGGACATCAGCGCCAGCTGCCCCCGCTTGCGCGCCACCATGCGCGGGATCAGCGGGTGGATGGTGTTCAGCACGCCCTCGATGTTCACCGCCAGGATGCGGCGGGCCTGCTCCTCCGTCTCGCCCGAGGTGGCGGCATTCCCGCCCCCGGTGCCGCCGGAGATGCCGGCGTTGGCGATGGCGAGGTCGATGGGCACGCCATTGTCGGCCGCCACGATCCAGTCGGCCAGGGCCTGCCGGTCCAGCACGTCCAAGGTGGCCGCCGTCACCCGGGCGCCCTTGGCGCGCGCGGCCCCGGCCACCACCTCCAGCCGCTTCGAATCGCGGCCGGTCAGCCACAGCTGGCGGCCCCCCGTCGCATAGGCCAGGGCCAAGGCCTCCCCTATGCCGCTGGACGCGCCGGTGATCAGAATGCTGTTCGGCGACTGCACCGCCCGTCCCCCTCTGTCATCCCCATGGTGAAGCCCGCATCGTCAATTGGGCCACGCACTTACCGCAACGGGCCCACCCCAGGGCCTTGCTTGTTTGTCGCCGCCGCCACGGGCTATAACCCTAGCCTCAAGACGATGCAGCATGTCTCGCCGCCGGTCCAGCCGGCAGCGCGGCGTAGGTTGCGTCCCTGTCGCCTTCCTCCTTTCCTTGGGGACCCGCCCTTTGAGCAAGACTTCCCCCCTCGCCAGCATGACCGGCTTCGCCCGCGCGGAAGGGGCCGCCGGCGCCACCTCATGGATCGTCGAGGTGAAAAGCGTCAATGGCCGCGCGCTGGATCTGCGCACCCGCCAGCCCTCCGGCTTCGACGCCGTCGAGGCCCTGGCCCGCGCGGAAGTGAACCGCCTGATCCGCCGCGGCAACGTCACCCTCAATCTGACCGTCAACCGCACGGCCACCACCGCCCCCTTGCGCCTGAACCGGGAGTTGCTGGCCCAGGTACTGGACCTGGCGCGGGAGATAGAGGGTGCCGGCGCCGCCCCGCCCCGCATCGACGCCCTGCTGTCCGTGCGCGGTGTGATCGACACGGGCGACGAGACGGAGCAGCCGGAGGATAGGGCCGAGCTGGAAGCCGCCATCGGTAAGACCGTGACCCAGGCCATCCTGGCCCTGGCCGCCGCCCGCGCCGCCGAGGGTGCCCGGCTGCACGCGGTCCTGACCGGCCACCTGGATGAGATCGCGTCCCTGACCGAGGCCGCCGCCAACACCGCCACGCTGCAACCGGCCGCCCTGCGCGACAAGCTGAAGACCCAGGTGCAGGCCCTGCTGGAGGCCGTGCCGGCCCTGCCGGAGGAGCGCCTGGCGCAGGAGGCGGCGCTGCTGATCGCCAAGGCCGACGTGCGGGAGGAACTGGACCGCCTGCGCGCCCACATCGCCCAGGCCCGCGACATGCTGGCCGAGGGCGCCGCCGTGGGCCGCCGCCTGGACTTCCTCTGTCAGGAGTTCAATCGCGAGGCCAACACCCTCTGTTCCAAGTCCGCCGACGTGGAATTGACCCGCATCGGCCTGTCGCTGAAGGCCACGATCGAGCAGTTCCGCGAACAGGTCCAGAATATCGAATGAGCACGCCCCAGATGACCGCCGACACCCCGTCCCCCGCCCTGCCTCCCTACATGCACCGCCGCGGCCTGATGCTGGTGCTGTCCTCGCCGTCCGGCGCGGGCAAAACCACCATCGCCCGCCGCCTGCTGGAGCAGGACCACGAGCTGACCATGTCGGTCTCCGCCACCACCCGCGCCAAGCGACCGGGCGAGGTGGCGGGCGTGGACTACCACTTCACCAGCCTCACCGAGTTCGACCTGATGGTGAACCAGGGCAAGCTGCTGGAATACGCCAAGGTCTTCGACAACTACTACGGCACCCCGCGCGAGCCGGTGGAACAGGCCCTGGCCGGCGGCCGCGACGTGCTGTTCGACATCGACTGGCAGGGCACGCAGCAGCTGAAGGAAAAGGCCCGCGACGACCTGGTCAGCATCTTCATCCTGCCGCCGTCGGCGCGCGAACTGGAACGCCGCCTGACCAGCCGCGCCCAGGACAGCCAGGCGGAGATCGCCAAGCGCATGAGCAAGGCGGCCAACGAGATGAGCCACTGGGCCGAGTACGACTACGTCATCATCAATAACGACGTGGACAGCTCCGTCGCCAAGGCCCACGCCATCCTGACCGCCGAGCGCCTGGTGCGCCGCCGCCAGGTGGGCCTGTCGGAGTTCGTGAAGGGCCTGCAGGCGGGGGTTTAAGCCCGCCTACTCCGCCGCTGGCGCTTCCTGCCGCATCCCCGCCAGGAAGCGCCTGGCCTGTTCGATCAGGGCGCGGCGGCGGGCGCTGTCCTCCGCGTGGCGGGCAGCCTCGGCGGCGACGTCGCAGCCGCAGTGCGGGCAGGTTTCCTCATGCGGCCAGATGTATTGGTCGCAGCCCCGGCAGACCTCCAGCCTCGGCGGGGTGATGCCGCCGCCGGCCGCGCGGTCGCGGGGGTGGATGTGCACCTGGGCCGGGTCGCGCGCCGGCAGGGGTGGCGCGTCCGCCACGCCGGGGATGGCTTCGGTGATCAGCGCGAATTCGCCGATGGCGAAGCTCTCCGCTGGCGCCTCCTTCACCTTCACCACCCGCTCGCGCAGGCCGTGCTTGGCCAGATCCAGCACGCGATGATGGCAGTAGGGGTTGTTGCCCCGGCGGCCCAACAGCGATTCCGAGGTCCAGGTGCAGCCGGCGCGGCAGGCGTCGGCGTAATAGCAGGTGCGGCAATAGCCCCACATCTCGTCCACCGAGCGCAAGCGGCCGAAGCTGATGCGCTCGGTATGGCGCCAGATGTCCTCCACCGTCATGTCGCGGACATGGCCGGCGGAATAGAGCGAGGTGGCCAGCGAGGGGCAGCCCTTGATGGTGCCGTCGGCCTCGATACCGATGGTGGTCTGGCCGGCGGCGCAGCCGGTCCAGTGCATGCTCTCGTCGCCATAGCCGCGCCACATGCGTTCATACGGGCCGAAATAGCCGATGTTGTTGCCCACGATCATCAGCAGGCCGCGCTCCACCCCCTGCTGGTACAGGCGGGCCAGCAGGGGCATGACGTCGATCAGCTGATAGGGCTGCAGCAGCAGGTCGGGGTTGTCGACGGCATTGCCCATGGCCACGGTCAGCTGGATCTGCCAATGGGTGGCGCCGGCCTCGATGATGCGGTCCATCAGGTCCGGCAGATGGGCCGGCGTCTCCGGCCCGATCTGGGTGTTGACCGAGACATCCAGGCCGCGCGCCTTGGCCCGGCGCAGGGCGCTGATGGCCTGGTCGTACGATCCAGGCACGCCGCGCACCCGGTCGTGCAGTTCGGGCAGGCCGTCAATGGACACGCCCAGCCCCTGCAAACCGGCCGCCACCGCCTGGTCCAGCCGGGCGTCGGTCAGGTTGCGGGCGCCGGTCTGGATGGCGGTGCGCATGCCGTGGTCGCGGCAGCGGCGCACGATGTCGATCCAGTCGCGGCGCAGGTAGGCTTCGCCGCCGATCAGGGTCATCTCGCGCGTGCCCAGGGCCGCCAGCTGGTCCACCAGATCCAGCGCCTCCGCCGTCGTCAGCTCATCGGCGCGCGGCCGGCCGGCGCGGGAACCGCAGTGCTGGCACTTCAGGTTGCAGGCCAGCGTGATCTCCCACACCACGTGCACCGGCACCAGGTTGTGGTGGTCCTCCATCCGGCGGAAACGGACGGGGGCGTCTTGCGGGGGCGGCAGGGCGGTCGCGCTGGTGTCCATGGGCGGAGTCCTTGAAGGAAGGGAAAGCGGCCGGCACCCGGGGGCGCCGGCCGGCTTCAAGACATGGTCAGGCTCAGGGCTTGGCCGCCTCGGCCTTGGCGATCTCCAGCTTCAGGTGCGTCAGCAGGGTGGGGACGTCCCCGTACTGCTGCACATGCGCCTCGGCCTCGGCCGCCAGCTTCTTCAATTCCGTCAGGTCGCCCTTGGCGATGGCCTCGGTGATGGCGCCACCGTAGAGGATGTGAACAGATGACATGGTTACCTCCCAAAAATCCGAGATTGGATGCCCACGGTCAGTGCTTGCCGGCTTCCGCCTTGGCGATTTCGACCTTCAGCAGTTGCAGCACGGTGGCCACGTCGCCGTATTCCTGCAGATGCTTCTCGGCCTGGGCATGCAGGTTCTTCAGTTCCGCCACGTCACCCTTGGCGATGGCCTGGGTGGCGGCGACGGCGTAAAGGGGGATATGAGCCATGATAAATCCCTCATAAGTGGTAATTATGGATATGAAAAAGCCCTGATCCGCGTCGTGGGATCAGGGCGTCTTGCCGGCCTCGAGCTTGGCGATGGCCGCCTTCAGATGCGTCAGCAGCGTCGGGATGTCGCCGTAGCGCTGGACGTGATCCTCGGCCAGGGCCTTGGCCCGCTTCATTTCCTCCAGATCGCCGCTCGCGATGGCCTGGGTGATGGCAACGCCATAGGGCTGGATGATCGTCATCGTTTTCCTCGCTGTTTTGAAAGACCGCTGTTTTGAAGATTCACGGAAGACATGCGGGTGCGGTCGCCCCGCCGGACGGCGGGGCCTGACATCACGGGACATGGTCAAAGACAGGACGGTCCCTGCGGACGGGGGGCGGGTCCAGCGGATGGCGCCGCCTCCCAAGCGGCAGGGTGGTCAGGCCACGGGTTCTTCGTCTTACCCGACTTTTCTGGCCCGAGACAATCAACGAGTCAACTTAAATGATTGCAATATACAGTTAATACAACCATACGGATTTATTCCCGCCCCAGCCGCCAGATGGCGCCGGTGAGGGCGGCGGTGACACAGAGCACGGCGGACGCCAGGGACGCGGCGGCCACCAGCGCGAACAGGGTGCCCAGGCCGGCGCCCAGGCCCACCGCCAACCACCCCAGCCCCGCCGCGACGATCAGGCGCACGGTGCCGGCCAGGAAGGCCCACAGCGGCCGGCCACCCCCCTGCGAGGCGAAACCCAGGATGAAGGTCAGGCCCACCGCGCCATAGACCGGCCCCACCGTGCGCAGGTAGTGGGCACCATGGGCCAACACGGCGGGATCATGGCTGAACAGATCCACCCAGGCGGAGGGCCACAGCGCCACGCCCAGGCCGATCGCCTCCGTCACCGCCGCCCCCATCAGGGCGCCGATCCAGGCGGCGCGGCGCGCCCGGGCTTGATCGCCCGCCCCCATCGCCGTGCCCACCAGGGTCAGCACCGCCGTGCCCAGGCCGAACAACAGCGGGATCAGCAGATAGTCAAGGCGGGAGCCCATGCCGAAGCCGGCCAGCGCCTCGGTGCCGAAGCGGCCCACGGCGCCCGTCACCAGCAGGGTGATCAGGTTCAGTTGCAGGGCGCTGAGGGCCGAGACGACGCCCACGCCCAGGATGTCGCGGAACAGCCGGCCCTCCAGCGGCACCCGGCGCAGGGTGAGGCCCGAACGGCCGCGCGCCATGTAGGCCAGCAGCACGCCCGCCGCCACGGTGTAATAGCCGCTGACCGCCATGCCGGCGCCGGCGACACCGAAGCCGTGGATCGGTCCGATGCCGAAGATGAGGAAGGGCGACAGCGGAATCATGACCGCCGCCCCGACCAGGGTGACCAGGGCCGGCACCCGCACATTGCCGATGCCGCGCAGCACGGCCGACATCAGGTTGATGATCCACACCGGCACGGCGCCGGCGAACAGCCATCCAGAATAGGACAGCGCGGCCGCCAACGCGCCCCCGGTACCGCCCAGCAGGCGATAGAGCGCCGGTCCGCCCACCCCCAGGCCCAGGGTGAACACCAGGCCGAAGGCGACGGCCAGAACCAGGGCGTGAAACACCAGGGCATTGGCGTCGCGCACCCGCCCCGCCCCCATGGCGCGCGACACCGCCGCCGCGACGCCGCCGCCGATACCGCCCGCCGCGACCATGGTCATCAGCATGGACACCGGCAGGACCAGGGCCGCCCCCACCAGCGCGTCCGTGCCCAGCGCGCTGACATAATACGTCTCCGCCACGCCGACGGCCGTCTGGATGACCAGCACCATGATGGTGGGCAGGGCCAGGCGCAGCATGGTGGGCACGATGGGCCCGTGCAGCAGGGCGTGCCGGGCGGGTGGCACCGGCTTGGGTTCCAGCCGGGCGCCTTCCCCCGCCCCGGATAAGGTCTCCGCCGGCGTCGTGCCGATGTCGGTGGTCATCGTTCTCGTCCTCATCTGACTCGTCCCCATTTGGAAATAGGAGGATATACTCTCATATAGGCGCATATACTCCTATATGGCGCGATGCGCCAGCGCCTGATAGAACGGGCAGGAAGGAGAGCGGCCTGAAGGAGAGCAGGATGAGTTTCGAGCAACAGCGCGACGGCGTCGCCCATTGCAACTGCGGCGCCCTGCGGCGGGCGGCGCGCAGGGCGACGAATTTCTACGACGCCAAGCTGGCGCCCACGGGCCTGCGCCTGACGCAGTTCTCCATGCTTGCCTTGGTGTATGAGGCGGCGGGCGCGCTGACGGTGAACGAAATGGCGGCGCGCCTGGACCTGGACCGCACCACCACCGGCAAGAACCTGCGGCCACTGGAGCGGGACGGCCTGATCCAGGTCGCCCCCTGCCCCACCGACCGACGCAGTCATCAGATCACCCTGACCGACGCGGGGCGCGAGCGTTTGCGCGCCGGTACCGCGCTGTGGCGCGAGGCCCAACGCGCGTTCGAGGCGGCCAACGGCGGCGCGGCCGCCCTGCGCAAGACGTTGGACGGCCTCAGCATCCCCGCCTGACCGGGCCGGCTAGAAGGAGACACGGCCGGTAAAGACCCAGGCGTGGTCCAGGGTCGGGGTCAGCGCCGGCTCCCTCTGCAGGCTGGGCGAGACGGCGAACTGGTATCCGAAACCGAAGTTGGCCTTGGAATGGCCGCCCAGCGGAAAGCGGCCGAAGATGATGCCGGGGGTCAGCAGCACCTGGTTCTTGCCGTCGCGCAGGCCGCCGGACCAGTAGGTGTCGTTCACCTCCAACTCCGGCCAGAAATAGTCGTCCAGGTGGTATTGGAAAGTGACGTTGGTCGCCACCGCCGTGCCGATGGTGCTCTCGTGCGCCATGGGAATGGCCACGCCCACGGTGCCCTGCACATCAAACCGGCCGAAGCCCTTGCCGGCGGCCAGCGTGGGCGTCACCAGCCAGGCGTCGTTGGTGAAGGCCTTGATGCCGGTGGGCGCCTGGAAGCCTAAGAAGGCGGTGGCGATGTAGTCGCCCTGATCGGCGTTGGCGGACAGCAGGCGCTGCTTCACCAGCAGCACGGGATCATCGCCAAAGCCCTGCACCGGCTTGACGTTGCTGCGCACCTGATAGGGCGGGATGTTCAGCACCACCTCGGTGGTGGCGGTGGGGATCAATTCCAGGCCCTTGCCGCCGCCGTAATTGCGGACCATGGCGCCGGTGCCCTGGTACTGGTTGGTTTGATCGAAGCGGAATTCCTGCTCCAGCCGCGGGGTCACCGTGACCAGCGGCGTCACCCAACTGGGCTGGGTCGACTGGGCCTGGTCCACGCGGGCGTACCAAGTGTTGAAATAATCGCTGATGGCGTCGGTGGTGTCGGCATGGGCCGCGCCGGCGAGGCCAACGCAGGCAAGCACACTTGACACCACAGCGCCGAAGGCCGTGTGACGGATCATAATGGGGCATCCCCGTGGATTTCGTTATATTCCACCGTATATATCCCTCCCGATCCGAGGCCGATTAAAATAGATTTTAATCAGGCACTGAGCCGCGCCGCCCGTTGGAAGGCCTGGGGCGGCTGGCCGAAAGCCCGCAGGAAGGCACGGCGCATGCGTTCCCGGTCGCCAAAGCCGGTTTCGCGCACGATGATCTCGATGGGGTGGTGCCCTTCCTCCATCAGCACGCGGGCGGCCTCCAGCCGCAGGTTCTCCACTGCCTTGGCCGGGGACTGCCCGGTTTCGGCATGGAAGGCGCGGCTGAACTGCCGGGGGCTGAGGTGCGCCACCTCCGCCAGCCGCTCCACCGACAGATCCTCTTTCAGGTTCTCGCGGGCATAGCGCACCACCGTCTGGATGCGGTCGGACCGGGGCTCCAGCTCCAGCAAGGCGGAGAATTGGGACTGTCCGCCCGGGCGGCGGTGATAGACCACCATCTTGCGCGCCACGGCGCGGGAGATGTCGGCGCCCAGATCCTCCTCCACCAGGGCCAGCGCCAGATCGATGCCGGCGGTCATGCCGGCGGACGTCCAGATGGGACCGTCCTGGATGAAGATGCGGTCTTCCTCCATGCGCAGGGTGGGGAATTCCCGTTGCAAGGCACGGGCGACCAGCCAGTGCGTCGTGACGCGCCGCCCCTCCAGCAAGCCGGCGCGGGCCAGGATGGCGGCGCCCGTGCAAATGCTGGCCGTGCGGCGGGCGGCGCGGGCGGCCCCACGCACGAACACCGCCAGGCTGGCGGGCACCACAGCCAAGTCCAGGGCGCCAGCGACCATGAGCGTGTCATAGCTAAGGTCCCCCGGCGGCTGGGCCTGGACCACCACACCGGAGGAACTGGTCACCATCCCCCCCAACTCCGATACCAGATGGACATCATAGACCGGCCGGCCGGCGATGATGTTCGCCACCTCGAACACGGTGACGACCACCAGATCCAGGATCTGGAAGCCGGGGAAGACGACGATGCCGACACGCCTCATGAAGGGCCTCCGGGGGGTGGGGATGGCGATATGTCCTGAAAAGTGGCATCAATGACATTCGTGACAAGACCCTGCGCCGGTATCTTCCCCTTGTCAACGCCGGCGCCCCGCCGGTGGCCAACCCCGAAGGGAACCGGATCATGAGCACAACCCCCATCTCCAAAGGCAGCGCCCCCAAAGGTACCGCCGTCGTCACCGGCGCCTCCTCCGGTATCGGCGCCATCTACGCCGACCGGCTGGCCCGTCGCGGCTATGACCTGATCCTGGTGGCGCGCAACGTCGCCCGCCTGCAGGACCGCGCCCAGCGCCTGGCCGCCGAGACGGGCCGCGCGGTGGAGGTGCTGGCCGCCGACCTGACCAGGGCCGCCGACCTGCGCGCCGTGGAGGCCCGGCTGCGTGAGGCCGCCAGCATCACCGCCCTGGTCAACAACGCCGGCGTCGGCGCCGCCGCCCCCCTGCTGGACGCCGACGTGGACGCCATGGAGGCCATGATCCAGCTGAACGTGACCGCCCTGACCCGCCTGACCTACGCCGCCGTGCCTGGCCTGGTGAAGCGCGGTGGCGGCCTGGTGATCAACATCGCCTCCATCGTCGGCATCGCGCCGGAGCTACTGAACGGCACCTACGGCGGCACCAAGGCCTATGTCGTCGCCTTCACCCAGTCGCTGCACCATGAACTGGCAGGCAAGGGCCTGCGCGCCCAGGCCGTGCTGCCCGGCGCCACGCGGACGGAGTTCTGGGACGTGGCCGGCGTGCCGGTGGAGCACCTGCCGCAGGAGATCGTGATGTCGGCGGAGGAGATGGTGGACGCCGCCCTCGTCGGCCTGGACCAGGGCGAGCTGATCACCATCCCCGCCTTGCCCGACCTGGCCGACTGGCAGGCCTATGAGGACGCCCGCCAGAAGCTGAAGCCCAACCTGTCGCGCAGCGAGGCCGCCGCCCGCCTGAAGCCGGCCGCGTAAATCAGCGTCTGAAACGGAACGGGCCGCCCCATCGCCAGGGCGGCCCGCTTCTTTTTACCTACATGGGACCGGGTATTAATAAACCGTCCCCGTCCCCGTCCCCATTTGGGTGCTCTGCTGCTGCGCCGCCGTCGTCGCCTGCACCCAGACGCTGCCGCCGTCGCCGCCGTCCAGCACGCCTTCGCCGCCCTTGGGCTCGGTGCCGGGGATGAAGGCTTCCCAGATGGCCTTGCGGTCGCCCGGCTCGGCCAGGCGGCCTGTCTCGGGGTTCACGCGCACCAGGCGCACGCCGGGCGGCACGCGGAAGGGCAGCGAGGGCTTGTCGGCCAGCGCCGTCTCCATGAACTCCTTGAAGATGGGCACGGCGACCGAGGCGCCCGTCTCATGGTCGCCCAGGGAACGCGGCTGGTCGTACCCGGTGAAAACGCCGAACACCAGGTCGGGGGAGAAGCCGACGAACCAGGCGTCCTGGCTGTCGTTGGTGGTGCCGGTCTTACCGGCCAGGGTCTTACCCAGCACGCGCAGCGCTGCCGCCGTGCCGCGATCGACCACACCCTGCAGGATGTTGACGATCTGGTAGACGGTGCGCGGGTCCTCGATCTGCTCGCGCGTGTCGGGCACGTCCGGCACCGCGCCGACGTCAGCGGTGGGGGTGACGGAGCCCGGCGTCAGCTGGCAGCCATCGCAGGCCCGCTGGTCGTGGCGGTAGATGGTCTTGCCGGCGGCGTCCTGCACCCGGTCGACGAAGGTGGGGGTGATGCGCTTGCCGCCATTGTCCAGCATGGCGTAGGCGGTGGTCAGCTTCAGCACCGTGGTCTCGCCGGCGCCCAGGGCCATGGATAGTTCCGGCGCCAGATGGTCGCTGATGCCGAACAGCTTGGCCTCGTTCACCACCGCCGGCATGCCGATGTTCTGCGCCAGGCGCACCGTCATGACGTTGCGTGACTTCTCGATGCCCACGCGCAGCGGCGTGGGGCCGTAGAACTGGTCGGTGTAGTTGCTGGGCCGCCACTTCTCCTGCCCCGCCCCCTGCTCCAGCGAGAAGGGCGCGTCCAGCACCAGGCTGGAGGGGGTGAAGCCCCGGTCCAGGGCCGCCAGATAGACGAAGGGCTTGAAGGCGGAGCCGGGCTGGCGGTTGGCCTGGGTGGCGCGGTTGAAGGCGCTGATGCGGGCGCTGAAGCCGCCGCTCATGGCCAATACGCGGCCGGTGCGCGGATCCATGGCCACGACGGCGCCCTGCAGCTCGGGAATCTGGCGCAAGGCGTAGATGCCGGGGATGGGCTTCGCGTCCTCCGCCTTCTGGCCCTTCGAGGCGGGCTTGGCCTCCGACATCGCGGCGTCGACCATGATCAGGTCGCCGGGTGTCAGCGCGTTGGCGCGCTTGGCCCAGCGCACGTCGGCCGGCTGCAACTTGCCCTGGCTGCCATCCTTCAGGCCGATGGACGCGTCCTCCCCATCCGCCTTCAGCACCACGGCCAGCTGCCAGCGCTCACCCCCGGCCGGCAGGGTGGCCTTGGCCAGCTGATCCTGCCAGTTGGCGGGACCGTCCAGGTGGGCCACCGGACCGCGCCAGCCCTTGCGGCGGTCGAACGCCTCCAGCCCATGGCGCAGGGCCTCCACCGCCGCCTGCTGCAGCTTGGGATCGAGGGTGGTGCGGATGGACAGACCACCCTCATACAGCTTGGACTCGCCGTAGACGGACAGCAGCTCGCGCCGCACCTCCTCCACGAAATAGTCGGCGTCGACCTGACCCTCGGAATGGCGGTCGCGGAACACCAGCTGCCGGCCTTGCGCCTCCTTGGCCTCGGCGGCGGTGATGTAGCCATCCTCCGCCATGCGGCCCAGCACGTAGTTGCGGCGGGCGATGGCGGCGTCATGGAAACGGTCGCGGTAATAGCGGTCCGGCGCCTTGGGCAGGCTGGCCAGGAAGGCCGCCTCATCCACCGTCAGCTCATCCAGCGACTTGTTGAAGTAGTTCAGGGCCGCGGCGGCCACGCCGAAGGAGCGGTTGCCCAGGAAAATCTCGTTCAGGTACAGCTCAAGGATGCGGTCCTTGGACAGCGCCTCCTCGATCCGGTAGGAGAGGATGGCCTCCTTGATCTTGCGGACGTAGCTGACCTCGTTGTTCAGCAGGAACAGGCGCGTCACCTGCTGGGTGATGGTGCTGGCGCCGATGGGGCGCTTGTCCTGCCCCACGCGCTCCACGTTGGTCGCCATGGCGCGGGCGATGGCCAGCCAGTCCACGCCGCCGTGCTGGTAGAAGTTCTGGTCCTCCGCCGAGACGAAGGCCTGGCGCACGCGCTTGGGGATCAGGCTGACGGGCACGAACACCCGCCGCTCCGCCGCGAACTCGGCGATCAAGCGGCCGTCGCCGGCCTGCACCCGCGTGGCCGTGGGCGGCTGGTAGTCCACCAGCTGGTGATAATCCGGCAGATCGGCCGCGTAATGGCGATAGCCCAGGTAGAGGCCGACGCAGCCGGCCCCGGCCAGAATCAACAACACGACCAACAGCTTGACGAGAATGCGCATGGAACCGACCGACACCCGCAGGCGATAAGACCGAAAGACGGCCGCACCCTAGCAGGAAGCGCCCGCCCTGTCGCCGTCCGGGCGGCGGCGGCGCACATGCCCCAGGCGCACGACTACCGGCGACAGCCTATCGCGCGCGAGTGTGGCTTATTTGCGGGTGGAGGTGCGGCGCGGCCCGAAATAGCCGTCGATGGCGCGCACCAGATCGGCGGCGAAGCGGCGGCGGTGGCTGTCCGTGGCCAGCAGGCGCGCGTCGGTGGGATGGGAGAGGTACCCCATCTCCACCAGGATGGCGGGCACATCGGGCGCGGTCAGCACGGCGAAGCCGGCGGAGCGCAGGGGCGAGTTCAGCAGCGTGATGTCGCGCCCCACGGACTCCACCACCAGGTTGGCCAGGCGACGGGATTGGTTGCGGGTGTCGCGCTGCGCCAGGTCGATCAGGATGCTGGCCACCTGCGCGCTCTGGTCCGCCAGGTCCATGCCGACGATGGCGTCGGAGCGGTTTTCGCGCTGGGCCAGCATGTCGGCCTCACGGTCGGTGGCCTTGTCCGACAGGGTGTAGACCGACAGGCCGCGCACCGGCCGCCCCACCACGATGTCGGCATGCAGGGAAATGAACAGGTCCGCTCCCAGCGCACGCGCCTTGCCGGGGCGCTCACGCAGGGGGATGAAGACGTCGCCGTCCCGGGTCAGGGCCACGCGGTAGCGGCCGGTGGCCTCCAGCGCGCGGGCCACCGTCCGGGCCATGGCCAGCGTGATGTCCTTCTCATAGGCGCCGGTGACGGATGTGGCACCCGGATCGTCGCCGCCGTGGCCGGGGTCCAGCACGATCAGGGGCGTGCGATCGCGCAAGGTGGGCTTGGCCCCCGGCGCCGGCGGCACCATCACCACCGGCGCCGCCTTGGGCGGGGGCGGCGGATCGGGCGGCAAGGTGGGCAGCGCGCCCACCCGGTTGGCGGCGGGCACCACGGCGGCCCCCACGGGCGGAACGCCCGGCGGCGGCGCCTCCGGCAACATGGCGACGGCCTTCTCCTCCGCGCGGGGCGGCGGCGGTGCGGCGGGGCCGGCGACGGCGGCCATCAGGCTGCCCAGGTCGGCATGGGCCAGATCCAGCACCAGGCGCGGCGGGTGGCCGTCGCGCGCCGGCAGGAAATCGGCATTGGCCACCCGCACCGGGCCGTCGGTTTCCAGCACCACCTGGGCCGAGCCGGTCAGGCTGCTGGTCATGCGCACGGCCTTGACCAGACCCCGGCCGGCGCCGGGCAGGGCCGCCTGCCAATTGACCGCCGGCAGATCGATGACCACCTGCGTCGGGCCGACCGAGGTCGCCACGCGGTAATCGGTGCGCTCACTCATTTCCAGGACGAAGCGGGTCTCGTCACCCTGCAGACCCAGGCGCACGGCCAGCACGGCGCTGCGCTTGGGCGCTGACGGCATGCGCAGCACCTGCGCCTGCGCCATGTCGATGGTGCCCAGGCTGCCGGCGGAAACGGGTATGGGAAGAACCGTGCCCATCAGGCTTAGGGTGACCGCCAGGGTCCCGGCCAGGGCCGCGCGCCGCGTCCCCCGGTGCCCCCAGAACAAAGAGTGTCGACGCCCAAAGGCGGACAATACAGAATCCCCCCGAAACGGAACGAGACGGGCTCAGCACCTGGCCTTATACCGCCCTCAAATCAATCGCTTCAAGCATGATCATGAGATCTTGTCTAAGAAACGGCGGATAAGGGGGGCCGGTACTGCCCCGATACTGGCGCCAACTGCGCCCCCGATACCGGCCGGCCGCCTGCCCCGCGGAAACCCGGCGTCGTGACGCGCCCGGTTTCCACTTCCGAAGGCTGCGATTCTTTCATTGTAGTATGGGCCACCCCGTGTTTATCTTGAAATCGCGACAACCAGCATCCTGGCCCGCCCCTCCCGGGGCGGGGCGTCGCCCCCGGGTTTCGTACCGCAGCCAGCCAAGTCCGCTGTGATGCGATCCGTGGGCGTGACGCCTGGAAGGATGCTCGGTCCTGTGAAACCACGAAGCCGGCGTTGGCCCCTTTTCAAGTCTGGGCCGGCGCCAGGTCCTGGTCGCCCGCCCCCCCGCTGGCCGCTTCCTGGAAGCGCCGTTTCGGGGTGTTCTTCCCTCGGCGGCGATGGGGATCCGATGCTTCGGCACTAAACGGTGGCACACCGGTCAGCCCGTTCGTCGCGCGGGCAGGCCGTCCCTGTGCCATGAGGATAAAAAATGGCCAAGCGTATGCTTGTCGACGCCACGCATCCGGAGCAGACCCGGGTCGTCGTGGTCAATGGTAACAAGCTCGATGAGCTTGATTTCGAAATCGCCAGCCGGAAGCAGCTGAAGGGCAATATCTATCTTGCCAAGGTGATCCGGGTGGAGCCGTCGCTGCAGGCGGCCTTCGTGGAATACGGCGGCAACCGCCACGGCTTCCTCGCCTTCTCCGAAATCCATCCCGACTACTACCGCATCCCGGTCGCCGACCGCGAAGCCCTGCTGCGCGAGCAGGAGGAGCTGGAGCGCGAGCGCGAGGCGATGGAGCACGAGGAGGAGGAGGCCCTGCAGACGGCGGAGCATCCGCCCCTGCTTGAAGCCGGCGCCTCCGCCGTGAGCTATGAAGAAGGCGAGGCCGCCCCCGCCGCCGCTTATGAAGCGGTGGCCGACGAGGTCGGCGCGCATGAGACCGTGGCCACCGACCTGGTGGTGCCGGAGGGTCATCCGGAAGAGGCCTACGTGCCGCCGGCCCAGCCCCTGACCATCGAACAGCCCTACATCACCGAGGAACTGTCGCCGGAGCACGCCGCCACCGGCGACGCCGACGGCGAAACCGCCGAGTTCACCGAGGGTGCCGACTTCGCCGAAGACGACGCTGAAGAAAGCGACGAGGGTGAAGAGGGCGACGCCGCCGAGGGTGAGGCCGCCGAAGGCGAGAACGCCCGCCAGGGTGGCGACCGCCGCCGTCACCGCGGTCGCCGGGGCCGTCGCGGCCGCAACGACCGCGGCGGGGATCGCGGCGGGGATCGCGCCCCGCAGGAGAACGGCCATGGCGAGGCCGCGCACGCCGATGAGGAGGGCGAGGAACGCCGCCGTCCGCGCTCGCTGCGCTCCTACAAGATCCAGGAAGTCATCCGCCGCCGGCAGATCCTGCTGGTGCAGGTGACCAAGGAAGAACGTGGCACCAAGGGCGCCGCCCTCACCACCTACCTGTCCCTGCCCGGCCGCTACTGCGTGCTGATGCCCAACACCCCCCGAGGCGGCGGCATTTCCCGCAAGATCACCAACCCGCAGGACCGCAAGCGCCTGAAGGAGTTGCTGGAGGAGCTGGACATTCCGAAGGGCATGGCCGTCATCCTGCGCACCGCGGGCATGGAACGGTCCAAGCAGGAGATCAAGCGCGACCTCGAGTACCTGATGCGCCTGTGGGACAACATCCGCGAGCAGACCATGCAAGCGGTGGCGCCGGCGCTGATCTACGAGGAAGCGAACCTCATCAAGCGGTCCATCCGCGACCTGTACGCCAGCGACATCGACGAGGTGCATGTGGAGGGTGCGGCGGGCTATCGCACCGCCAAGGACTTCATGCGCATGCTGATGCCCAGCCACGCCAAGAAGATCCAGCCCTACACGGACGACATTCCGTTGTTCCACCGCTTCCAGGTGGAAAACCAGATCGATGCCATGTTCAACCCGGTGGTGCAGCTGCGCTCGGGCGGGTACATCGTCATCAACCAGACGGAAGCCCTGGTCGCCATCGACGTCAACTCCGGCCGCGCCACCAAGGAGCGGAACATCGAGGAGACGGCGCTGCGCACGAACCTGGAGGCCGCCGAGGAGGTGGCCCGCCAGCTGCGCCTGCGCGACCTGGCCGGCCTGATCGTCATCGACTTCATCGACATGGAGGACGGCCGCAACAACGCCGCCGTCGAGAAGCGCCTGAAGGAGGCCATGAAGGCCGACCGGGCGCGCATCCAGCTGGGCCGCATCTCGCCCTTCGGCCTGATGGAGCTGTCGCGCCAGCGCCTGCGCCCCAGCCTGCAGGAAATCAACTTCGAGCGCTGCCCGCACTGCGAAGGCACCGGCATGGTGCGCTCGCTGGAAAGCGCCGCCCTGGCCGTCCTGCGCGCCATCGAGGATGAGGGCATCCGCCGCCGCTCCACCGAGATCACGGTGACGGCCGCCAGCTCGGTCACGCTGTACATCCTGAACCAGAAACGCGACGCCCTGACGGCCATCGAGCGCCGCTATGGCCTACGCGTCTTCCTGTCGACCGACGACAGCCTGGTGCCGCCGGACCACCGCCTGGAGCGCATCCGCGCCCGCACGGCGGCCGACGACCAGCCTGCCGCCGCCGTCAGCGCCGAGCGCATCTACGCCGAGACCGACCGCGCGCTGGAGCATGTGGACGAGGTCGAGGACGAGGTCGCCGAGGACGAGGTCGAGGAGACCACGGCCGAGGCCGCCAACGGCGAAGCCAATGGCCAGGACCGTCGCCGCCGCCGCCGCCGCCGCCGTGGCGGTGGTCAGGAGCGGTATGAGGGCACGCCGCAGGCCGTGGAAGCGGCCGAGGGTGAGCAGCCCGCTGAAGAGGAGGCCGACCTGGCCGTTGGCGAGGATGCCGACGGCGAAGGCGCTGACTCCGCGGAAGCGGCCGAGGGCGATGACACCAACGGCGAGCGCAAGAAGCGCCGGCGCGGCAAGCGCGGCGGTCGCCGGCGCGGTCGTCACGGTGTCGAGGGCGCGGCCGAGGGTGAGGATCATGAGGCTGGTGCCGAGGGTGAGGACGCTGTCGACGCCGAGGGCGTGACCGCCGCGATCGAAGGCGAGGCCGTGCCTGTGCCCGCCACCGAGCCGGTCGAGACCACCACCGCCGACGCCACGCCGGTGGACGCGCCGGGCACTGAGGTGCCCGTGGCTGAGACCGCCCCCGTCGAGGTGGCCCCCGCCGCCGAGCCGGTCGCGGAGGAAGCCCCGGCCAAGCCCAAGCGCGCCCCCCGCAGCCGTAAGAAGGCCGCCCCGGCGGCTGAAGCGGCTCCCGCCGCCGAGGCCCCGGTGGTCGAGGCCGCCCCGGTCGAAGCGGCCCCCGCCGCCGAGCCGGTCGCAGAGGAAGCCCCGGCCAAACCCAAGCGCGCCACCCGCAGCCGCAAGAAGGCCGCCCCGGCGGACGCGCCGGTCGCTGAGGAAGCGCCCGTCACCGACGTGCCCGTGACTGAGGCGGCCGAGATGGTCGCCCCCATCGCGGCGCCCGAGCCCGCCGTGGTGGAGACCGCCGTGGTGGAAACTGCGGTGGCGGAGCCTGCGACTGAGGCCGCCCCCGCCGAGGATGCCGCCCCGGCGGTCCATCCCTCGGTGGAGCTGAACCCGGTGGTGGAGCAGCCCAAGAAGGGCTGGTGGAACCGTATCCTGAAGTAAGCCCCTGCTGGACAGAGGGCCTAGTGCCATAATCCTAAAAGAATCAGCCCTCCCGAACTGAGGTTCGGGAGGGTTTTTTCATGTACGATGTGTTCCAGTGAATGGGTCCCCGCATGTGAAGGCCACGGCGCCTTTGGGCGCGATGTTCACTGAATTTCATCCCGCGATTCGCCATCCTCGCGGAAATCGCCCCCTTTCACGCTAGGTCGTCCTCATGCGCACTGACACCGATGCCTTGATCCTGATCGATATTCAGAATGACTTCTGCCCCGGGGGCGCCCTGGCGGTTAAGGACGGCGACGCGGTGGTGGGGCCGGCCAACGACTTGGCGGCCCATTTCAATACCGTGATCCTGACCCAGGATTGGCATCCGGCCGGCCATCGCTCCTTCGCCAGCGCCCATCCGGGGCACCGGCCCTATGACATGGTGCAAATGCCCTACGGCCCGCAAATGCTGTGGCCCGACCATTGCGTCCAGGGCTCCGCCGGCGCGGCGTTCCACCCCGGCCTGGCGCCGGCGGTGGAGAAGGCGCAGCTGGTGGTGCGCAAGGGCTTCCGACCCCACATCGACAGCTACTCCGCCTTCTTCGAGAACGACCGGGTGACGCCGACCGGCTTGGCCGGTGCCCTGCGCGAGCGCGGCATCCACCGCGTCTACCTGGCCGGGCTGGCCACGGATTACTGCGTGGCCTACTCCGCCACCGACGCCGCCCGCCTGGGTTTCGAAGCGTTGATCGTGGAAGACGCCTGCCGGGCCATCGACCTGCACGGCTCGCTCACCGCCGCCCGCCGTGATTGGATGGCGGCCGGCGTGCGCAGCGTCAGCGTGGCCGACGTCCTGGCCCTGGCCGCTCCCCTGGCCTCGGTGGCCTGACCGCCCCCTCGCCGCGAAATCCCCGGGACGGCGCCGTTCAAGGCGCCCGGCCGCAGGGCACCCCTGCCCCGTGCGGCCGCCAGGACACGGCCGCCCTTGTTGACGCTGGCGGCAATCTGTAGCTTTCTGGCCCAAATGATCCGGGCCGCCTTTGTCGGGCGGCGGCCCGGCCTATTTCTGTACCCTTCGTGCCCCGAGGTGATGGGTTTGCGCTACACCATCCTGATCTCCGTCCTGAACGAGCAGGGGAACATCCTGCCGCTGCTGGAAGAACTGCAAGCCGTCGCCCCCTACCCCGGGGATTATGAGGTCCTGTTCGTCGATGATGGCAGCACGGACGACACGCCGGATGAGCTGCAGCAGGCCAAGGCCAAGTATCCCTTCGTGCGCGTCGTGCGCCACGGCCAGCGGGCGGGCAAGAGCCGCGCCATCCGCACGGGCTGCCATGCCGCCAAGACCGACTGGATCATGATGGTCGACGGCGACATGCAGAACGATCCCCGCGACATCGCCCCCATGCTGGCGGCGGTGGAACGCGATCCGGAGGTGAAGGTGGTGTGCGGCATCCGCCGCCGCCGCGACGACACCCTGGCCAAGAAGATCACCTCCCGCCTGGGCAACGGCATCCGCCGCGCCCTGCTGCGCGATGGCTGCCCCGACACCGGCTGCGGCTTCAAGCTGGTGCACCGCGCCGCCATGCTGGAGCTGCCCCAGTTCGACGCCGTGCACCGCTTCATCCCCACGGTCGCCACCTACAGCGGCTGGAAGATGGCCAACGTGCCCATCAACGACCGCAAGCGCCACGCCGGCCGGTCCAAGTACACCAACATCGGCCGCGCCTTCGTCGGCTTCTTCGACCTCTTGGGCATGCTGTGGATGCTGCGGCGGAACACCATGCCCGGCACGGCGCGGGAGGTCTGAGCCATGGTGTGGGACCACATCGCGCAATTCCTGGTGCACTGGTGGCAGGAAGCGCTGGGCAAGAACGGCTGGATCGCCGCCTTCGGCCTGTTCGGCCAGGCCATGTTCATGTCGCGCTTCATCGTGCAGTGGATTTCCAGCGAGCGCGCCGGCCGCAGTGTGGTGCCCGTGACCTTCTGGTATTTCAGCCTGGCGGGCGGCGCCCTGGTGCTGCTGTACGGCCTGCTGAAGCCCGACCTGGTCATTATCGCCGGACAACTGCCCGGCCTGGTGGTCTATGCCCGCAACCTGCACCTGATCCATAAGCACAAGCGCGCCGAAGCCGCCGCCGCGACCTGACGGGACGCCTGATCGATGAACGAGACCTTCCGCCCCGCCGTCCTGCGGCCCGTGCATTATGTCATCCTGGCGCTGCTGGCGCTGGCGACATTCCTGCCGGGCTTCACCACCATCCCGCCCTTCGACCGGGATGAAAGCCGTTTCGCCCAGGCGACGCGGCAGATGCTGGAAACGCGGGACTTCGTCTCCATCCGCTTCCAGGATGAGGCGCGGAACAAGAAGCCGGTGGGCATCCACTGGCTGCAGAGCGCCACGGTCACGGCAGTGCAGGCCGTCACCGGCGACCATGATCCCGAGACCACGCCCATCTGGGCCTACCGCCTGCCCTCGCTGATCGGCGCCGTCGCCGCCGTGCTGCTGACCGCCTGGGCGGGACAGCTGCTGTTCGGCGCCACCGCCGGCTTCGGCGCCGCCCTGCTGATGTCCGTCTGCGTGCTGCTGAGCGTCGAGGCGCGCATGGCCAAGACGGACGCCGTGCTGCTGGCCACCGTGGTGGCCGCCATGGGCGCGCTGGGCCGCGTCTACCTGGACCGGCGCAAGCCGATGCCCCCCACCTGGGGCCTGACGCTGACCTTCTGGATCGCCCTGGGCGTGGGTATCCTGATCAAGGGGCCGGTCATCCTGCTGCCCGTGCTGGGCAGCATCATCACCCTGGGCTTCGCCGACCGCGACTGGTCCTGGCTGAAGGGCCTGCGCCCCCTGCCCGGCCTGGCCATCGTGCTGGCCATGGTCCTGCCCTGGGCCATCCTGATCGCCATCGCCACCAAGGGGCAGTTCTTCGCCGACGCCATCGGGCACGAGTTCTTAGGAAAAGTGAATTCCGGCCAGGAGAAGCACGCCGGCCCGCCGGGCTACTACCTCATCACCTTCTGGCTCAGCTTCTGGCCGAGCAGCCTGCTGGTGGGCCTGGGCGCCGCCTGGGCCTGGCGCCGCCGCCATGACGACGCCGTGCGCTTCTGCCTGGCCTGGATCGTGCCCACCTGGCTGATCTTCGAGGCGGTGGCGACCAAGCTGCCCCACTACGTCCTTCCCACCTTCCCCGCCCTGGCCTTTCTGGGCATGGCGGCGCTGCTGTCACGCATCGACGCCAGGGCGGCGGCCGAGAAGGCCGCCAACCGCAACATTCCCCGGGAGGAACGTGTCCGGCCCCCGCTGGCCGGCCGCATCGCCCGCTGGGCCGTCATCGTCCTCTACCTGGCCATCACCGGCGCCCTGGCCGTGCTGGGCGCCGGCGCGCCCCTGCGGCTGGAGGGGACCAACCTGCCGGCCGGCTTCGTCGCCGGCGGCCTGGCGTTGGCCACCGGCATCGCCTTCGTGGTGCTGGAGCGCATCGGCTGCCTGAAGCGGCTGGCCCTGGGCGTCGCCGCCGGCGGCGCCCTCAGCATGATCACCATCCTGGGCCTGGTCATGCCCAGCCTGAAGGCCATGTGGCTGAGCCCCGCCATCGCCCAGGCCGTGGCCGACCACCGCCTGTGCCCCACCACCGTGCTGGCGGCCACCGGCTATACCGAGCCCAGCATGGTGTTCCTGGTGGGTACCAAGACCAAGCTGGGTGAGCCCGACATGGTGGCCAACCATTTGGCCGGCGACCCCGGGTGCGCCCTGGCCCTGGTGCGCGACAAGGAAGAGCCGGCCTTCGCCGCCCAGCTGGCCGCGCGCGGCCTGTCGCCGGAGCTGATCAAGCACTTCCGGGGCTTCAACTATTCCCGCGGCAACTGGGCCAACCTGGCCCTGTACCGCGCCGGCGCGCCGGTCAACGCCCCGGTCCAGCCGCCAGCGGAACAGCCGGCTGCGGCGACGCCGCAGCCGTGAACCGCAGGACGTTGATGACCTGGGCGGGCTTCCTGGCGCTGGAGGCCGGCCTGGTACTATGGGTCGACCGGCCCTTCACCCTGTGGGCGGCGGATTTGCCGCCCTGGACCAAGGCCCTCAGCCACCATCTGACGCGGGCGGGCGACAGCCTCTACAGCCTGGTGCCGCTGGGCCTGGCGGCCATCGCCCTGGTGACCGCCCGTGCCCAGGCGGAGGGGGCGCAGCGCGAGCGGCTGGGACGCTGGCTGGCGGCGGCGGCCTTCGTCTTCCTGGCGGTCGCCCTGTCCGGACTGGCGGTGGACGCCGTCAAGGCCGTGGTGGGCCGCCCCCGGCCGGTGGTGTTCCTGACCGAAGGCGCCATATGGCCCCAGCCCTTCCACATGGGCTTCCGCTACTATTCCTTCCCCTCGGGCCACGCCGACACGCTGATGGCGCTGGCCCTGTCGGTCGGCGTCCTCTGGCCGCGCGGGCGGCTGGGCCTGCTGGCGCTGGCCGTGGCGCTGGCCACCACCCGGCTGTGGGTCGGCGCGCACTATCCGTCCGACGTGCTGGGCGGGGCGGCCATGGCGGTGCTGACCACCCGTCTTTTACGCGATAGCTTCACACGCCGCGGCTGGCTGCCGGCGCCGGATGGCGCTATCGTCCGGCCCCAAGAACCGTTTCAATCGTAACGAACCCAATGGAGGACACCATGGCCGGCCGTATCGACGCCCGTCTGAAAGAACTCGCCATCGAATTGCCGACCCCGGCCATCCCCGTGGCGGCCTATGTGCCGGCCGTGCGCACCGGCAACACCCTGTTCCTGTCCGGTCAGGTGACCTTCTGGAATGGTGAACTGCGCTGCGTCGGCAAGCTGGGCGACAACTTCACCGTCGAGCAGGGCCAGGAAGCCGCCCGCCTGTGCGCGCTGAACCTGATCGCCCAAGCCAAGGCCGCCCTGGATGGCGACCTGGACCGCGTGGTGCGCGTGGTGAAACTGGTGGGCTTCGTCAACTCCACCCCCGACTTCACCGACCAGCCCAAGGTCATCAACGGCGCCTCGGAAACCTTCGTGCAGGTGTTCGGCGACGCCGGCCGCCACGCCCGCTCCGCCGTCAGCGCCGCCTCGCTGCCCCTGGGCGTGGCCGTGGAAGTGGAAGCCATTCTCGAAGTGGCCTAAGTCATTTCTTTGCCCTCAGTTGCCGGGCGCCAGCATCCGACGGCCTTGTCATTCGCTTGGCGCCCACCCTTGTTAAATGCCGTTCGGCACCCGACTATTAGCCTGGGTGCCGAACGGATTGGGATAGCGTGATGGCGGATGGAAGCAGCGACTGGACGGCGGGTCTGAAGGTGGCCGTGGCGCCGCGCATCGGCGCGCTGGATGCGGCGGACTGGGACCGGCTCGCGGCCAGTGACGCCTATCCTGGCCATCCCTTCACCCGCCACACCTTCCTGCGCATCCTGGAGGACAGCGGTTCCGTCGGACGCAAGGCCGGCTGGCTGCCCCAGCACCTGACGGTGCGGGACGCCCAGGGCCGCCTGGTGGGGGCGGCGCCCATGTACCTGAAATCCCATTCCTATGGCGAATACGTCTTCGACCAGGGCTGGGCCAACGCCTATGAGCGCGCGGGCGGGGAGTATTATCCCAAGCTTCAGGTCTCCATCCCCTTCACGCCCGTGACCGGGCCGCGCCTGATGGCCGATCCCGCCTGCCCCGATCCCGATGGCGTGCGCCGCCTGATGGTGGCGGCGTTGCGCGCGGCGGCGGTGGACAACAAGCTGTCGTCCGTCCACGTCACCTTCCCCACCCCGGAGGACCGGGCCGCACTGACAGGCGCCGGCTGGCTGGACCGCCACGGCATCCAGTACCATTGGGAGAACCGGGGCTACCGCGACTTCACCGACTTCCTGGGCGCCTTCAGCAGCCGCAAGCGCAAGGCGGTGCGCAAGGAGCGCCAGGCCGTGGCCGACAGCGGGGTGGAGGTGCTGACCCTGACCGGCGCCGAGCTGCGGGAGGAGCACTGGGACGCCTTCTTCCGCCTGTACAACGCCACCAGCGACCGCAAGTGGGGCTGGGCCTACCTGACGGAGGATTTCTTCCATCGGCTGGGGGCGGAGATGGCGGACAGCGTCGTCCTGGTGATGGCCCGCGATCCCGCCCGACCGGACGCGAAAGGCCGCCCCGCCTGGGTGGGGGGTGCCCTGAACCTGATGGGCGATGACACCCTGTACGGCCGCAACTGGGGCTCGGCCGGGGACTACCCCTTTCTGCATTTCGAGGCCTGCTATTACCGCGCCATCGAGTTCGCGATCGAGCGGGGATTGAAGCGGGTTGAGGCCGGCGCGCAGGGGGAGCACAAGGTCCAGCGCGGCTATCTGCCCGTCACCACCCACAGCGCCCACTACATGGTCGACCCCGCCCTGCGCCGCGCCGTGGCCGACTTCGTGGAACGGGAACGGGAAGGCGTCGCCGCCGATATCGAGGCGCTGATGGCCGAAAGCCCCTACCGCCAGGGCGGCGGCTCGGGCGGCGGATCCGAATGAACACCGTCCACCGGCTGTCCGTGGGCGCCCACGGCCTGAGCGTCCTGGCCGCGGGGCCCGATCCGGTGGAACAGGCCGCCCGGCCCATCATCATGGTGCATGGCACGCCCGGCAGCGCCGGCGGCTGGCGCTGGTTCCTGGGGCACGGCCCCCGGGGGTGTCGCTGCTGGCGCCCGACCGGCCCGGCTTCGGCCGCAGCGAACCGGAACAGGCGCTGATCGGCTTGAAGGCGCAGGCCGGGCGCCTGACGCCGCTGCTGTCGCTGAACCCGGCCAATCCGCCGGCCATCCTGGTGGGCCATTCCATGGGTGGGCCGGTGGTGGCCCGCCTGGCCCTGGACCAGCCCCACCGCGTGGCGGCATTGGTGCTGGTCGCGACCTCCTTCGATCCGGACCTGGAACACCAGCACCCGCTGCAGCCCTGGGCGGACCGGGAGCCGTGGCGCCGCCTGCTGCCCCGCCCCCTGCGCAACGCCAACCGGGAATTGCTGACCATCGTGCCGGAGCTGCGCGCCCTGGCGCGCGACCTGGGCCAGGTGCGCTGTCCCGTCGTCATCCTGCACGGCACCGCCGACCGGGAATCGCCCTACGGCAACGTCGCCTACCTTCAGCGCCACCTGACCCAGGCCGTAGTGGAGGTGCGCACGCTGGAGGGGGCCGGCCACTTCCTGCCCTGGACCCGGCGTCGCGACGTGCTGGCCGCCATCGAGCGGGCGCGGGCGTTGTGCGCCGCGTGATCAGAAGGGCGCCCGGTCCAGCACGCCGAAAGCCAGGCTGAACAGCACGACGGCGTTCAGCAGCATGAGCGGCGGGGTGATCCACGCGGCCAGGCCGGCGAATTGCCGCCCCACGGCGCGCCCCGCCACCGCCACGGTCATCAGGCTGGGCACCGTGCCGATGGCGAAGGCCGCCAGCACCAGGGCGCCACCAGCGGCGGACCCGCTGCTGACCGCCGCCGCCAGCGCGGCGTAGACCATGCCGCAGGGAATGAAGCCCAGCAGCACACCCAGGAAATAGCCGTTCAGGCCCCGTGGATCGGCGAACAGCCGGCGCAGGGGGGGCGCCAGGAGGGCCGTCAGGCGGGCCGCCCCGGCGGTGCCCAGGCTGAAGCGCCCGGCGGGAACCAGGCGCAGCAGGCGCGGCGCCACCCGGCCCAGGCCCGCCAGGCCCTGGCGCAGGAACAGCAGGGCCGCGATACCCAGGAACAAGGCCAGCAGCCAGCGATACTCCGTCGCCTGGACCACCAGGCCCGACAGGCCGCCCGCCACGGCGCCCAAGGCGGCGTAGGTGGTCATGCGCCCCAGGTGATAGGGCAGCAGCAGGGCGCCGCCGGCCCGCGCCAGTGCCGGCCCGGTCGCCTCCCCCGCCGCGCCCACTTGCGTCGCGCCCACTTGGGCCAGCACGAAGGGACCGCACATGCCCACGCAATGGCCGAAGCCCCCGGTCAGGCCGGCCATGAACACGGCGGCCATCAGCGCGGGTAGGCTGAGGGGAGCGGATTGCAGCAGGGACAGATGGTCGTGCATCGGGCGACGTCCGGATCAAGATCTGCCTCCAGCCATAAACCATGCGCCGGCCGCATCACTTGATCCGGATCAGTCGAAACGCGTTTTCGCGGGCGCCCGGCCTTACGGCGCGATCAGCCGCAGCTGCACCGCCACCGCGATGGCGTGGTATTTGCTGTGCACCCCGAGCTTGCGCATGGTGTTGGTCAGGTGGAATTCCACGGTGCGGTCGGAAACACCCATGATGTCAGCCGTTTCCGCCCGCGTCTTGCCCCGGCAGGCCCACACCAGGCACTCCCTCTCCCGGTCCGTCAGCGAGGGCGGGGCCAAGGGCGGCGCGGCCACGTCGAGGCGCAATTTCAACGCCCGCTCATGGTAGAAGGATCCGGCCAGCCGCAGCCAGGCGGGACGATGTTCCGGCAGGTCCAGGAGATCCGGTTCCTGGCGCCAGAACAGGCTGATCAAGGCGGACGCGGGGAAGCCGTGGCCATCCACCGCATGCAGCGGCAGCACGAAGCCCTGGCGGTAACCGAAGTCGCGGGCGATATCCATGACCTGCCGCGCCCGGTTGCGCGCGCCCCGGCCGCCGCCCCGGGCCGGCCGGAACTCCGGGACATCGGCCCAGGTGAAAGGCGCGTTGGTGGTGGCCGCCCGGTTCACCACCGGGTCGTACCCCAGAAGATCCTCTGCCAAATAGGTCTCTAGAAAATCCGTCCGTAACGACGTCTGGTAGAACGGAACGGGCTCCTCGGCAATCGGCAGGCGCCGCACATCGACGTAGCTTGCGGCGTCGAAGCCCAAATGGGCGACCTGCCTGTCCAAGGCGGCCTTCAAATCGTCCAAGGTTACTGCGGACGTGAAGGCCGACAACATCTCCTCGATCTTTCGCATGGCCATCTCTTCATCGCGGGTGGATGCCTCGACACGGCCGGTGCGAGGGGAATACCTCGGCATATGCCCAGCTTTTTCGAGGCCCCTAACGATGTCGTACTGACCCCGGAAAAACGGGCGGAGTTGGACCATGTCATCGTTGCGCGTCGTGAATTTCTCAGGCCCGGACTCGCCGGAACTGCTGGCCCAAGCCTGGCGGTTGCGGCACCGGGTTTTTCGTGAAGGCCTAGGCTGGGACGTGGCCTCGGTCGACCTGCTGGAGTTCGACGGATTCGACCGGAAGGCTTGGCATTGCGCGGCCCTGCTGGGGGGCCGCATGGTGGGCTATTGGCGTGCCCTGCCCACCACCGAACCCTATCTGCTGGAACGCGACTTTCCCATGCTGCTGGGGGATAGACCCGCGCCCCGGTCCCCCGGCGTGTGGGAAATCAGCCGCTTCGTCATCTGTCCCGACGTGGCCAACCGCCGTGATGTGGGCAGGGTGCTGGTACAGGCCATCGGCGCCTTCGGCATGGCGCGCGACGCCAAGCGCCTGATCGCGGTGGTGGAACCCGCTTTCGGCCGCTTCGTGCGGCTGTGCGGCCTGCCGGTGGTGGAGGAGACGGCCCCCATCCATGTCGGCCAGGGCCACAAGGGCGACATCCACGCCGTCATCATCGCCCTGGACGTGCCGGCCTACGCCGTCGGCCGTCCCACCCCCTTCCCTGCAACCACCGCCGGCGCCGATCCGCGCGCCGCCTGACGGAGCCTCCGTGCCATGAGCCTCATCACCCGCTTTCAGCGCGCCCTTCTGGGCGACCTTCCCGATTTCGCCGCCGACCCCATCGGCTTCGTCGAGCGCCACGGCGTCGGCGCCGATGCCCCCGTGGCCCTGCGCCTGGGACCGAAGCCCGCCTTCCTGATCAGCCACCCGGCGGGCTTCCAGCGCGTGCTGGTGGACAACCGCGACGCCTATGGCAAGGGGGCGGAACAGGCGCGCCTGCGGCCCCTGTTCGGCGAGGGCATGGTGACCGCCAGCGGCCCACGCTGGGACGCGGCCCGCCACGCCGCCAAGGCCGCCTTCTCGCAAAGTCGCCTGAACCACGGGCTGGAGCTGGCCCTGTGCGTATTGGCGCGGGAGGCGGCGGGCCTGGCCCGGACCAGCGGGTCGGTGATCGACCTGCACGGCCTGATGGGTCGGCTGACCATGCGCATGGTGGTCGCGGCCCTGTTCCATGAGCGGCTGGAGGATGAAGCGGCAGCCGACGCCATCTACCAGGCGGGCTGCGTCGCCCACCGTCACCTCAGCCTGTCCATGTGGCGGCTGGTGGATTTGGACATGTACCTGCCCACGCGGGAGGGCCGGGCCTTCCGGGGCGCCATCGCGGAAATGGAGCGCCAGATCGCCGGCTTCGCCCAGGCGCCCAAGGGCTTCCTGGCGGCCTTGCATCCCCTGGTCGCGGAGTATGGCCCGGCGGTCATGCGGGACGAGGCCATCACCGCCCTGGTGGCGGGGTTCGAAACCACGGCTACCGCCGGCTGCTGGCTGGCCTATGCCCTGGCCCAGCGACCGGATCTGGCCGCCTGGCTGCGGCAGGAGGTGGAGGAGAAGCTGCCCGCCGACGGGGAGCTGCGCCCCGGCCTGCTGCGCGACCTGCCCCGCACCCGCGCCATGGTGCAGGAGGTGCTGCGCCTCTACCCCAGCGCCTGGTGGTTCGCCCGCACCGCCCTGGCCAACGACGTCGTGTCGGGTATGGCCATCCCCAAGGGCGCCTCGGTCCTGCTGTGCCCCTGGGCCCTGCACCGCCAGCCGGAGCAATGGGCGGACCCGCTGGAACTGAAGCCCAGCCGATTCCTGGAAGGCCCGCCCTTGTCAGGAAAAAACGGGCCGGACAAATTCGCCTACGTGCCCTTCGGCGCCGGCCCGCGCACCTGCATCGGGGCACAACTGGCGACGGCGGAGCTGACGGCCCTGGCGGCCATGCTGGTCACCACCTTCGACATCGAGGCGCTATCCGGGCCGCTGGCCGCCCAGGTGCCGGAGGGCGGCATCACCCTGGGCGCCCCCCGCGCCGGTATGAAGGTGCGCCTGTCGGTGCGCGAGCCCCTGCGCAAGGTGGCTTGACGCCCTCAGGCGCCGGACGCCGGAACCAGGCGATAGAGCCCGACGTCGATCAGGCCGGCGCGGAATCCCGCTTCGCAATACGCCAAGTAGTAGTCCCACAGCCGACGGAAGCGGGGCGGGAACCCCTGGGCCTGGATGTCGACCCAAGCGGCATGGAAGCGGCGGCGCCATTCCGCCAAGGTGCGGGCGTAGCTGTCGCCGAAGGTTTCCGCCGCGTCCAGCCGCAGGCCCGCCGCCGCCGCCTCCCGCGCCAGGCGGCCGGGCGGCGGCAACATGCCGCCCGGAAAGACATGGCGCTGGATGAAGTCGACATTGCCGCGGTAATGCTCAAAGCGGGCATCGTCGATGGTGATGACCTGCAACACCGCCACCCCGTCATCGGACAGACGCTGGCGCAGCGTTTGGAAGTAGAGCGGCCAATAACGTTCCCCCACCGCCTCCAGCATTTCAATGGAAACGATGCGGTCATAGGTGCCGGTGACGTCCCGATAATCTTGAAGGCGCAGGTCCGCGCGGCAGCCCAGATCGGCCTCGATCAACCGGTCCTGCGCCGCCGCCAGCTGCGCGGGCGACAAGGTCAACCCGGTGACGTGGCACCCTTCGCGCGCGATGCGTTCCGCCAGGCCACCCCAACCGCAGCCGATCTCCAGCACCCGTTCCCCACCGCTGATGCCCAGCAGCTGGACGATGCGGTCCAGCTTGACCGCCTGAGCCGCCTCCAGCGATTGATCGGGGGCGGTGTAGAGCGCCGAGGAATAGGCCATGCCCTGGTCCAGCCAGCGGGCATAGAAGTCGTTGCCCAAATCATAATGGGCGATGATGTTGCGGCGGCTGCCGGCCCGGGTGTTGGCGCGGCCACGGTGCAGCAGCCGGTTCACCAGGCGGGCCAGCGGCGTGCCGGCCATGGCGCCGTCCAGCCGGGAGATATTGCGCGCCGCAAGTTCCAGCAGCGCCGGCAGGTCGGGGCTGGACCAGTCGCCATCGGCATAGGCCTCGGCGAAGGCGATGTCGCCGCCCAGCGCCAACCGACGCACGGCGCGCCAGCGATGCAGTTCCAGCACACCCTCCGGCCCCGGCTGCGCCGCGCGCCGGGTCAGCCGGGTGCCGTCCGGCAACCGCACCGTTATCTGCCCCACCGCCAGCCGCGCCATCATGCGCGACAGCAGGGCGGCGGGCAGCCGTTGCAGGGATGGGGATGGGGCCACGGGGGCGGAAGAGACGTCCAATGACATGGGCGGTGAAGTCCTACAGGCCAGGGTCGGCGGAGGTGACGGCGGGGGTGACGAGGGTGACGGACCGGGGCGGCGGCGGCGGGCTGGACCGGAAGCCCACCCCCTTCAGCCACAGCTTCAGGGCCTGCCAGTGGATCGCGGCCACGACCTTCCAGGGCAGCAGCGGCTGCGCCGCCCAGGCGGCCAGAACGCCGACGTCATTCAGCGCCAGGCGCCGCCCGCTGAAGCAGGCGGACAGGATGGGCACCGATCGCCCATCCCGCTGGTCGCCAGGGCGCACCTGGATGGCTACGGTCAAACCCTCGGCGGGCGGGGACACGCGGAACTCATAACGCGCGTCCATATCCAGGAACGGGGAGACATGCAGATGCTTGGTGCAATGCTGGCGCACCACGCCCCCAGCCCTCGCCTGGGCATCCACGGGGATGACGTAGCTGTGCCGCAGCCCGAAGGTGTTGTTCACCTCATGCACCAAGGCGCAGAGCGTGCCGTCGCGGCGATGGCAGAAATAGATGCTGATGGGGTTGAAGACGAACCCCAGGACGCGGGGCATGCACCACAGTCGGATCGCACCGCCGTCGTAGCCGGCGCCGGCCTCGGCCAGCAGCCCCGCCACCTGGTCCGCCAGGGGCCGGCCGGAACCGTCCCCATGATCGGCGTCATGAAAGGAAAGCAGGTTGAAGCGGTTGTGGGAGAAAAGCCGTAGCCGCAGGTGCAGGGCCGGCATCTCATCCAAGTCCAACAGCATGGACCAGACGCGATACCGCAGATGGTGATGGCGCGGCCAGGTGCGGCGGTGGGCCACCCAGCCCCGGTAGAGGGCGCTGTGGCCGGACGACGGAAAGTCAGGTTTCCCCGCGGCCGCCCAGTCCGCATCCATATCCAACCTTGGGTCCGACATCCGCCCCATGCATCCCACGTCCGGCAGTAAAAGCTCGCGGTCCCTATACGCGCCAGGGTGAATGCTGGATCAGTCGATACAGCGACTGATCCAATTCCGGCGTGGTTCGTATAGGATGGCATGCATGACGCTCGCACCCTACGAACCGCATCACCCCGCCGCCGGCCGTCGACCGGCCGGCCTGGCATGTCCTGGGCCCGGCCGGGGGACGGCCGCGTGAGCAACGGTGGGGATGGTATCCTACCGGAAGGCCGCACCGCTGCCGGTGCCACGGCTGGCACGGTCGTGCTGGAGGACGTGCACGCCCGCCACCTGCGGGCCATCGCCGCGCAGGGCGACCGCGCCGCCTTCTCGGCCCTGTTCCGGCACTACGCCCCGCGCATCAAGAGCTACCTCCTGACCACCGGCCTGCCGTCCATGGAGGCGGAAGAGCTGGCGCAGGAGGTCATGCTGACGGTCTGGCGCAAGGCGGCCATTTTCGATCCATCCCGCGCCCGGGCCGCCACCTGGATTTTCACCATCGCCCGTAACCTGCGCATTGACGCGGCCCGTCGCAGCCGCGCGGCGGAGGCCGCCGTCGCGCAGGAGAGCCTGACGCCCGCCGAGCCGGAACCGGCGGACGACCTATTGTTCGCGGCGGAGGCGGCGGACCGCCTGCGCGCCACCCTTGACACCCTGCCCCCGGATCAATTGGCGGTGGTGCGGCTTTCTTTCTTTGAAGACGCGCCGCACCCGGACATCGCCCGCCGCCTGGGTATTCCGCTGGGTACGGTCAAATCGCGCCTGCGTCTGGCCATGGCCCGCCTGCGCGGTGTGATCGATCCCGGAGGGACCGAACGATGATCGCCGCCATGCGCCCACCCCCCTCCCTCCCCTGCCCCACCCATCATCCCGACGCCGAGCTGCTGTCGCGCCATGCCGTCGGCACCCTGGCCGACGGCCCCGCGCTGGTGGTGGCGACCCATCTCGACTTCTGCCCCATCTGCCGCCAGCAGGTGCGGGCATGGGAAGCGCTGGGCGGCGCCCTGCTGAACAGCCAGCGTCCCGTGGCGCTGGCCGATGACGCGCTGGAGCGCACGCTTGCCCGGCTTGAAGGCGTCCACCTGGATGGGAAACCGCTGACCACGGACGTGTCCGCCCCCGCGCTGGACCCCGACCCGGTACTGCCCCCCGCCTTGCGCCGCCAGCGCCTGGGCCCTTGGCGGTTCGTCGCCCCCGGCATCCGGGGACGCGCGGTGCGGGTCAACCCGGCACAGGGCTACAAGGTCATGCTGTTCCGGGTGGCGGCGGGCATGGCCATACCCATGCACGGCCATCGGGGCCAGGAATACACCTGCGTCGTCGACGGCGCCTTCAGCGACATCTTCGGCCGCTTCGGCTCCGGCGACATGGCGGCGGTGGATGCCAGCGTGGACCACCAGCCGCTGGCGTCGCCGGACGGCGATTGCCTGTGCCTGATCGCCGTGCGCGGCCGGCTGCGCATTCACAGCCTGCTGGGCCGCCTGGTCCAGCCGCTGGTCGGGCTCTGACCCTTGACGCCGGCCCTTCTGCTGGCGGCGGTGGCGTTGGGCCAATGCGCCATCATGACGCTGGCCTGGGCCATCCAGCGGCGCACCCGCCAATCGGGCTGGGTGGACACGTGCTGGTCGCTGGCCGTGGGCGCGGGCGGCTTGGCCGCGGCCCTCATCCCCGTGGAAGACACGCCCCTCAGCGCCCGGCAAATCCTGGTGGCCACGCTGGTGGGGCTGTGGTCGGCGCGCCTGGCCGGCCACATCGCCCTGCGCACACGGGGCGCCGGTGATGATCCGCGCTACGCCGAACTGATCCGGACCTGGGGGGCGAAAGCGCCATCCCGCCTGTTCTGGTTCCTGCAAAGCCAGGCGGTGGCGGCGGCGCTGCTGGCCGTCACGGTCTACATCGCGGCGCGCAACCCGGCACCCGGCCTTGGTATCCTGGATGTGGCGGGGACCTTGGTCCTGCTGGCGGGCATCACCGGCGAGGGGATCGCCGACGCTCAGTTGACCCGCTTCCGCCATCGCCCCCCCACCCACGCCCCCAATGCCCGGGGCCGTATTTGCGATGTTGGGCTATGGCGCTGGTCACGCCACCCCAATTACTTCTTCGAATGGGTGATCTGGCTGGCCTATCCCTGCTTCGCCCTGGCGCCGTCCGCAGACGGCCCCTGGTCTTGGGGGTGGGTGGCGTTCATCGCGCCGGCCATGATGTATGTCCTGCTGGTCCACGTCTCCGGCCTGCCACCGCTGGAGGCGCACATGGCGCGGTCGCGGGGGGCCGCGTTCGCCGACTATCGCCGGCGGACCAGCGCCTTCTTCCCCTGGCCGCCACGGCGGACAGGGACGCGGGACACGGAATAAATCCTTGACCGCCCGCCCCACCGGACGATTAGCTGACTAGATGGCGGGGGCGACCGACCGCCCGGGGTATTACCGTATCGGGGGATGACATGCGGCATGGGATGAAGAAGGGGGCGGTCCTGGCCCTGGCCGCCGGTCTTGCGCTGGGCGGGTGCTCCGGCGACGACCCCATGGGACCCGGACCGGACCAGAAGATGTTGCAGGCCGCCTGCGCGCTGGATCTGCATACCACCCGTCCCACGGGCACGGACGTGCTGACCATGTATCGCATCGATCTGCCGCTGACGCCGGTGGACGTGCGGCGCGTCGAATCCACCGTCCTGGCGGATGGGCGCGACACATACTACGTGCGCGCCAAGTTCAACGGCCAGGTCTGCATCGGCGGCGACGTCGCCCTGGTGTCATTGGCCGGCGGCAAGGTGCATGTGCACTATGAGATCGCGGATCTGGCGCACCTGGACATGATGGGGAAGCCCATCTTCGTGCGCCTGACCTTGGACGACACCTTCGATTATATTCCCGGCCAGACCGTGAACCGTACGGCCGGCGGCAACCACTATGGATTCTTGCTGAAATAGAGGGCGGCGGCGCAGCCGGCCGCCGCCGCCACGGCGGTCAGGACCGCCCCCCACGCCATGTCCAGCGCGCTCAGCCGGGCGGACCACAGGCGCAAGGTGGCCTGGTTGGTCAGGTCATAGGTGCCGTAGGTGAGAAGGCCGAACACCGCGCCGCGCATCAGCGCTTGCGTCAACGGAGCCTCCGACCGCGTCGCCGGCTCCACGCAGAAGAACACGATGCCGCCCGCCATGAGCAGGTAGAACAGGGCCGCCGGCCCCAGGCGCGGCTGGGGCGCGACCATGTCGCCCATCACCTGGCGGTAAAACCCGACCATGCGGGTCAGCCAGACGGCGTCCAGGGCCAGGAAAGCGATAAGGGTCGCCGCGTAGATCGCGGCCTGGCGCAGCACTGTTCCCATGGCCTTTTCTTCCCCCGCGAAGCCAAAAAAGAAAAACGCCCCGGACCTGGGCACGGGACGTTTCTCAATACGCGTCGGCGATGCGGATGGATCAGCCCAAGGCTTACCCGACCGGCGACTTACCGGACCGGCGAGCGGGTCAGCGACTTGATTCGGCCACGCGGATTGCCGGACATGGCGGCGATTTCGCGGTCCTGCGCCTCGATGATGGCGCGGGCGGGCTCGTCACCATCCAGGCCGCCCAGTTCGGACGAGGGAACGCGACGGTTGGACGACCGCGACCCGTCATCGTACAGGACGTCGAACAGGACGAATTCGCTGACGGACTTGGATTTCGGCTTGCTGCTGCGGCCCATGGGGACCTCCTCTTCCTAAAGAACCATCAAGACCAGAACTTGGGACCAGGACTTGGGACCCGGACTGGGATCAGCGGCGGCGGCGCGGACGGTTGCGATCCTCGCGCGCCGACGGCTGCTGATCTTCGTTGGCGTTCAAGGCCGCCACGAAACTGGAGAACTGGGTGCCCCGGCCATCCTGGGCGGGACGCGGTGCCGCCGGGCGGGCGGCGTTGGGGCGCTGCCCCTGCGGCTGGGCCGGACGCTGGCCCTGTGGGCGCGCCTGTTGCTGCGGACGGGCGCCATCGGGGCGCGCCCCTTCAGGACGCGGACCCTGGGGACGCGGCGCCTGCGGGGGGCGCGGGCCCTGCGGACGGTTGCCCTCCGTCCGGGCGGGGCGCTGGCCGTCGGCCCGGGCGGGCCTGGCTTCGGCCTGGCCCTCGGCGCCACGCTGGCCACGCGGCTGTCCACGGCCGCCATTGCCGCCGCCGTTGCGCGGCTGGCGGGCCGGCAGGGGCGGACGGCTCACCGGGGCGGCGGCGGCCTGGGGCGTGGCCTCGGGCCGCTCACCCACCGGGATGGACTTGCGGATCAGCTTCTCGATGTCGCGCAGATAGACGCGCTCATCGCCATCGGCGGTGCACAGCGACACGGCGACGCCGGAGGCGCCGGCGCGGGCGGTGCGACCGATGCGGTGGACGTAGGTCTCCGGCTCGTTGGGCAGCTCGAAGTTCACCACGTGGGTGACGCCGTCCACGTCGATGCCGCGCGCCGCGATGTCGGTCGCCACCAGCACCCGCACGGCACCGGCACGGAAGCCGTCCAGCGCCTTCTGTCGCGCGTTCTGTGACTTGTTGCCGTGGATGGCGGCAGCCTCGATGCCCGCCTGCTCCAGCTGGGCCGACACGCGGTTGGCGCCATGCTTGGTGCGGGTGAAGACGATACTGCGCTGCATGCCGGCATCACCGCGGATCAGGTCGACCAGCACGTGGCGCTTTTCCGCCGCGGGGACGAAAATCACCTTCTGGGTGATCCGCTCCACCGTGGTGGAGACGGGCGTCACCTCCACCCGCAGAGGGTCCCGCAGCATCTTATTGGCCAATTCAGAGACGTCGGCCGGCATGGTGGCGGAGAAGAACAGCGTCTGCCGGTTGGCCGGCAGCTTGGCCATGATCTTCTTCAGACTGTGGATGAAGCCCATGTCCAGCATGCGGTCGGCTTCGTCCAGCACCAGCACCTCGACCTTGTCCAGGCGCACGTGGCCCTGGGTCATCAGATCCAGCAGGCGGCCGGGCGTGGCCACCAGGATGTCGATGCCGTTGGCCAGCGCCTTCACCTGGCTGCCCTGGCCGACGCCGCCCAGGATGACGGTGTGGCTGAGCCTCAGGCCCACGCCATAGTTGGTGATGCTCTCACCGATCTGCACCGCTAGCTCACGCGTCGGCGTCAGGATCAGGGCGCGGGGCATGCGCAGCGGCAGGGCCGAGGGGGCGGCCCCCAGGCGCTGTAGGATGGGCAGGGTGAAGGCGGCGGTCTTGCCGGTGCCCGTCTGGGCGATGCCCAGGATGTCGCGGCCCTCCAGCGCATGGGGAATGGCCCGCGCCTGGATGGGGGTGGCGGTGTGATGGCCCAGCTGGGCCAGGGCGGCCTGAATCTCAGGCCGCAGCGAAAGGGTGTCGAAAGCGGTCAATGTCTTGGAATCCCAGGGCGACGCGCCGGCCGCGTTTGTTTCTCGCGGCCGCGGATCGCGGTCAAGCCCTTGCCCGGGCGCGTGCCGGCAGGCATGTGTCAGAAGGTCGAGTATGCCCTGGGTGCTACAGGGGCGATTTGGCCGCCACCGCTACGCGCCACCCGGGGGATACCGCCGGGCCCAGCGGCCCGGCATGGGAACGGATGATGCCATCCATTCCTTAAGACCGCATAAGTGGCTGTGACCGGTCCCAGGTACAAGGGAAATCGCTCGAACCGCCCCGTATTGCTGCCATGCCCCGGCGCGGGTGGGCCTTGTCACACAACCGCCAAGCTTGTGCGCCAGGGTGTTCACCCCCGCGCCGCGACATCGCGTTTGCGCGCGCCTGCAATTCCCCGTAGAAAAGCCCTGACGGTTCCCGCTCCGACCGGGCGGGATGAAAAGGGAACGCGGTGGGGATCCCCTCCCCGATGCCGCGGCTGCCCCCGCAACTGTGAACGGCGAGCCCGACACCATCCCCGCGCGATATCATGGGCGGGGACCGAAGCCACTGGGAAACCGGGAAGGCGGTGCCAGGGTGACGACCCGTGAGCCAGGAGACCTGCCGTCACGCCGTGGTCACGCACGGGCACATTGGGCGGGGTGCACCGATGGGGAGAGGGCGTCCGCCGTCCCGGCCGTTTGGGAATATCCAGGCCGAGGGTTGGGTGACCCATTCTTTGGCCCGTGGTGACGTGTCACGTTGCCAGAGGCCAACAAATCATGGGTCGTTTCTTTACCGGAATAATAACACCGCTGCTGTTTCTGAGCAGCCCCACAGCCCTTGCCGCCTGCATGGAGGGCGACGCGTCGTCCCCCGCCACCCTTGACGACGTGGTGGTCACCGCCGCCCGCCGCGACCTGATCGGCACGGCCGCCACCTCCAGCCAGGGCGTGGTGGTGAAGGAGGAACTGGATCTGCTGCCCGCCTATCGCGTGGGCCAGATGCTGGAGACGGTGCCCGGCCTGGTGGTCACCAGCCACAGCGGTGAGGGCAAGGCCAACCAGTACCTGCTGCGTGGATTCAACCTGGACCACGGCACCGACATGGCCACCAGCGTGGACGGCATGCCGGTGAATATGCGCACCCACGCGCACGGCCAGGGCTATACCGACCTGAACTTCGTGATTCCGGAACTCGCCAGCGGCATCGGCTACACCAAGGGCCCCTACTTCGCGGCGCAAGGCGACTTCTCCGCTGTCGGCTCCATCCAGATGGGCTATCTGGACCAGATTCCGGCCCAGGTGGCGCTGACGGCCGGCACGCTGGGCTATCGGCGCGCCTTCGCCGCCGGCACCACGGCGGTGGGCGCCGGGCAGCTGATGGCGGGTGGGGAGCTGGTGCATTATGACGGCCCCTGGGACCACCCGGACAACCTGCGCAAGGGCAACGCCGTGCTGCGCTACGGCCAGGGGGAGCGGGACGACGGCTTCAGCGTCACGGCCATGTACTACCGCGCGCTGTGGAACGCCACCACCGACCAGCCGGAACGCGCCATCGCGCAGGGTCTGATCGGCCGCTATGGCACCCTGGACCCCACGGACGGCGGCCAGGCGCGGCGCATGAGCCTGTCCGGCACCCTCGCCACGCCGGTAGAGGCCGGCTGGCTGGCCGGCGGTCAGGTGACGGCCAATGCCTACGTCATCAACAACCAGCTGACGCTGTGGAACAACTTCACCCATTTCCTGGACAACCCCGTCGACGGTGACCAGCACGCCCAAAATGAAAGCCGCATGGTGGCCGGCGGGGCCGTCAGCTACAGCCGGCCCGTGAGCCTGCTGGGCCTGGATCATGAGATCGTGACCGGCCTGGACGCGCGCTTCGATGATGTGCATGTGGATCTGCGGGCGACCAAGGCCCGCGTGGCCCACGCCCTGCTAAGCGATGACAACGTCCGGGAGGCCGGTGGCGGCGCCTATGCCCAGGCCACCAGCCACTGGACACCCTGGCTGCGCACCGTCGTGGGCGTGCGCGAGGACTATCTGACCGCCACCGACCACGGCAGCAACGCCGGCGTGGTGGCGGCCCGCCTGTTCCAGCCCAAGGGCAGCGCCATCGCCACCCTGTGGGAGGGGACGGAGGTCTATGTCAGCGCCGGCCGCGGCTTTCACAGCGACGACGTGCGCGGCGTCACCCCCAAAGGCGCCAATGGGGGTGATGCGCCCTTGCTGGCCAAGGCCACCGGCGAGGAGGTGGGCATCCGCAGCACCCTGCTGCCCAACCTGACCGCCACCCTGACGGCCTTCCAGATGGATTTCGTGTCGGAGCTGACCTACGACGCCGACGTGGGCCAGACGGAGGCGGGCCGCCCCAGCCGCCGGCGCGGGCTGGAACTGAACACCACCTACGCCCCCGTCGGCTGGCTGGAGTTCTACGGTAGCGTCGCCTTCAGCCATGCCCGCTACACCGACCGCGATCCGGCCGGCAGCTTCATCCCCGACGCGCCCAAGCTGATCGGCTCGCTGGCGATATACCTGCGGGACTTGGGTCCCCAGGAGACGGGATGGAGCGGCGGCGTGGAGTATCGCTACTTCGGCGCCCATCCACTGATCGAGGACAACAGCGTGCGCTCGTCGGGCAGCCAGGAGTGGAACCTGACGGCCAACTATACGCTGGAGGGCGGCCTGCGCTTCGGCGTCGGCCTCTACAACGTCTTCGACAGCAAGGATGACGCCGCCGACTATTATTACACCGACCGGCTGAAGGGCGAACCGGCGGAGGGCGTCGGCGACCTGCATGTCCACCCGCTGGAGCCCCGCTCCGTCCGCTTCACGGTTGGTAAGGTTTTCTGATCACCACAGGTCGGCCAGCCCTTCCTCCATCCCCAGGTCGGCGGGGGGCTGGCCGACCGGGCCCATCCAGGCCACGGCCACCGCGTGACCGCTGGGCAGGTCGCGCCGCCACAGCCGGCAGGCCTGGCCCGGCGGCAGCGACCCGTCGTGGCGGATCAGCGCGGGGCCATGGGGCGTTATGGCGTCGGGTGCCATGGCGAAACTGTCGGTGGGCAGCGACAGGCCCAGCCCCAAGGCCTTGATGTAGGCCTCCTTCAGGGTCCAGAAGGTCACCAGGTCCGGCCCGCCGCGCCCGGCGGGCCGGGCATCCAGCCAAGCCAGTTCCTCGGGCGCGAACATGGCCGTCGCCACCTCCGCCCCGATGCGGCGGTCGCCGCGCTCGACATCCACGCCTATCCGCGTGCCGGCATCCAGGGTCACGGCGCAGGCCACCAGGCCGTCGGTGTGCGACAGGTTGAAGTCCAGCCCCACCGGCGCCCCCACCAGCCCCGGCTTGCCCTGCGGCGTAAGGGGGGTGAAGACCAGCGCCGCCGGCGGCCGACCCAGCAGGCGGCCCAGCCACAGCCGGGCCAAACCGTGCGCCGCCACATATTCCCGCCGGTTGGCCTCGAACACGAAGCGGCGGGCCCGCACCTGCTCCCCCTCATCCAGCAGGGGCCACAGGCGGGCATAGGCCGCGTCATCCAGCGTGCTCAAGGGCAGGGTCCGCAGCAGCGGCATGGTCATCCGTTCGGGCGACAGGGGTCAAAGGGCCGGGCCAGATCAGGCGCCCGGCCGCCCCCTGTCAAGGCCTCGGTCCCAGGACCTTCAATCCTGAGCCCCCAACCGGCGCGGTACCCCGCCCATGGCACCGCTACAGCTTCGGATATCCGCCTCGCCGAAGGTGGTACCGAGCTGTCCCAAAAATGATCCTCCGTTTCCCGACGGAACACGGCGGGCGCCCATCCTATTGAAGTGCCGCATGTGATGTGCCGCATGCCCCGTGATGGAGCCCGACGCCGATGCCCACTCGCCGCACCGCCCCCCGCATCCTGGCCGCCACACTGGCGCTGGCGGCCATGTGCCTCGCCCACGGCGCCCAGGCGCAGACGGGCACCCCGGCGGACTCTACCCCGGCGGGCTGGGCCCCCTTGCTGAGCGTCGGCCCGGTGGTCAGCACCCTGGGCCTGGGGGCGGAGATCGGCGCCCGCTTCGACGACCGTTTCGGCCTGCGCCTGAACGCCAACGGCTTCAGCTTTTCCGCCAACCACACGGTGCGCGATGTGCGCTACGACGGCGACGCCACGCTGGAGTCCTTCGGCCTGCTGGCCGACCTGCATCCCTTCGGCGACGGCTGGCGCGTGACCGCCGGGGCGCGGCTGAACCTCAACGAGGTCGACCTGAAGGGCACGCCGCGGAACGCCACCTACACCATCCACGGCATGACCTATACCGCGAACGAGGTCGGCAGCCTGAACGGCAAGATCGCCTTCAACCGCTTCGCCCCCTATATCGGCGTGGGCTATGAGGGCGCGGTGGCTGACCGTTGGCGCTTCGGCGTCGACCTGGGCGCCATGTACCACGGCACGCCCAGGGTTTCCCTCGACGCCAGCGGACCCGTCACCACCACACCCGACTTCCAAAACCGCCTGGACGCCGAACGCCAGGAACTGCGCGACGATGTGAAGGACTACAGCTGGTACCCGGTGCTGAGCCTGACGGTGAAGTACGCCTTCTAGGATTCGTCTTCAGAGGTATCCCCGGGCGGCATTGGCGGAGTCCAGCGCGGCGGGCCTTGGAATGACTGGGCGATGTCCGCCGGGACCTTCCAATACAGCGGCTTCATGAACACCAGGATGGCGCCGTCCGCTTTGCGGATAACCACCTTCTGCTGGCTTTCATTGCCCTCATCCTCTGGCAACGTGAACCGGGCGCTCAGCACGAGCCAGACGGGGCCTTCATCGGCGGCCGTCCACGGCCGGCATAGCTGTGCCCGCTCCACCCCACATCGATGGCGAACCAACAGATCCGCCATATCCACAGCAAGCTCTGGGGTCCTGATCATATTGCCCAGCAATCCAGTGAAGAAGGCGTCGTCATCGTCAGAATCTCGGCCCGTCATAAATAACCTCCGAGATTATCCATTAAGCCAGCTAACTTAACAAAATCTGGTATCAGTTGTTCAATAACGGGTTCGGTATAAGGACCGATGAGCGAATACGAATAGACATTCAGACGTGGCAGGGGTTCCCCCATGGGCAGGCCCATTTTTATGAGTCGCCCATCGAATGACCAAGCGTGTCCACCTAACGCCAGCAGTGGATATATTATTTGCTGCGCAGGTGTGAATTGCGGATCGACTCCTGTCTTTACCTCGACAACAACGGGGCGACGACCAGGTGGCTGACTAACTAAATCCGCAATAGCAACTACGCCTCCAACACCGACAAAAGAGACCTTCGTTTCCGCGCGCCCGCCGGTGTTGCGAATATATGCCGCCATAGTGTCAACGATAAAGTCGTGGTATTTTCCATTGTAGGCTGCATCCAAAAGGAGTGCGGGCCGCGAGTGGTCGTCCAGCCCGCCTGGCGGCGGCTTGAAATTCGCGGCTAAGAGCAGGGAAACATCCGGCGTCGAACCATTCACCCGCACCCAACGCCCATGCCAATCCCTAGGCTGGGCGGGATCGTATTTGGCCAAGTCCGCACACATGCCGAACAAGCGGTCAACGCCAGCGTCATCGACATCCGGCAACGCCAGGTGCACAGCGGCGATCCTGGTCCGAGCGCCATCCCGGTCGTTAAGCGCCCGCGCGACGACCCTCAGCCGACCAATCAGCGGCACCACATCGGGATCGGAGACGCCATAGGCGGCGGCGATCAAAGGCTGCAGAATGGCGGCCGGCTGGGGTTCAAAGCCCGCCGCCGTCCGCCGGAGCAATGGAATACCCGCCAGGCTCACGCCATTGTCATTACACGCCAAGCCATGGGCCGTCGGTTGATCCGACGCCCTGAACCATCGCTGCGCCAACGCCGTCATAGCGCCTTCCCTTTCCGACTGTCATGATGCGGCGGCCATGATGTTCTTGATTTGTTCTTAACGCAAGTGCAACCTTCACGCGCACCACAAACAGGAACGGGCGCCGTCGCCGGCGCCCGTTCCGCTCAAACCCTAACCCGGCGCCCGCTTACTTCTGGGCGAAGTCCAACGCCCCGGTCAGGTCGCCCAGGGCCGGGCTGCCGTTGGCGGCCAGGGCCGCGTCGCGCTGCTTGATGCCTTCCAGCTTGGGCAGGTCGAAGCGGCGGGTGATGAAGCGCAGGATGGAGGTGGTGTCGTAGAAGGTGTGGTCGATGTAGCCCTTCTTGGCATAGGGCGAGATGATGATGGCCGGGATGCGGGTGCCGGGGCCCCAGCGGTCGCCCTTGGGCGGGGTCACGTGGTCCCAATAGCCGCCGTTCTCGTCGTAAGTCACCACCACCAGCATGTTCTTCCACTGCGGCGACTTGCGCAGATGCGCCACGATGTCGGCGATGTGGGCGTCGCCCGAGGCGACGTCGGCATAGCCGGAGTGCTGGGTCAGGTTGCCCTGCGGCTTGTAGAAGGTGACGGTGGGCAGTGTGCCGGCGTCGATGTCCTTGATGAAGGCCTGACCCTCAAGCCCGCCGTCGCGCAGATGCTCCTTCCGCGCCTTGGTCCCCGGGGCGGTGCTGGCGAAATAGTTGAAGGGCTGGTGGTGGTACTGGAAATTGGGCACCGGCTCGGCGTTGCCATGGTCCAGCGTCGCCTGCCAGGCGCCACTGTACCAGGCCCAGCTGACCTTCTTCTGGCTCAGCAGATCGCCGATGTTGGTCATGGTCTGCGGCGGCAGGGTGGTGGGGTTGGCCGGGTCCGCCAGCGCGGGATCGCCCCCCTGCGCCGGCTTGTTGGCGCTGGGCTGGAAGGGCGGCTGCATGGTGTTCACGGCATAGAAGTCGGGCGTCAGGTTGCCGCTGTTCACGAACTTCGGCACGCCCTCGATCGCCGACTTGGGTGAGTTGGGCGCCAGCGTCAGGCTGACGCGGTCGGGCTCCACCACCGAGATCGAGCCCTTGGCCGGGCCCTGGTCGGCATGCGGGTAATAGGGCGCGCACGAGCAGATCAGGACGAAGTGGTTGAAGAAGGACCCGCCGAAGCCGCCCATGAAGAAGTTATCGGCCAGCGTGTATTCCCGCGCCAGCGTCCACATGGCCTGCTTGGCGCCGTCGTAATGACCCATGACCAGGGCGCCGCTGTCGGCATACGCCACGAACTTGTCGTTCTTTCCGCCGTCGATCTGCATCTGGTTCTCATAGAACCGGTGCACCAGGTCGCGGGTGACGACGCCCTGGCCCAGGTTGAAGCCCTGGGGATCGTCGATGGCGAAGGGCTGGTTGGGCAGGTGCTCGGTCTGGGCCTGGGTCACCTCCGGCGTCACGCCGCGCGCGGTCAGGCCCTTCCAGATGGGGGGCAGTTCCTTGAGGACCGACCCGTCGCGGTCACGCTGCGCCAGGCTATCCGGCGGGGCGTTGGCGATGCCGTTGGCGCCGGGGAAGGTGCCATACAGATTGTCGAACCCGCGGTTTTCCGCGTAAATCACCACCACGGTCTTGATCTTCGCCAAGGCCGCGTCGGGGCCGGCGGCGTCACCCGCCGCCATCGCCCGGTCACCAAGCCCTGCCATGATGCCGGCGGCCAGCGCCACCGCGGCCACACCCTGACGCAAGCTTCCGCCCCGCCCCATGCCCACTGCCATGATGTTCCCCTTCTTCGTCGGTCCGCTTTTGCTGAAGGTCTTATACGCACACCGGAAAAAACGCACCCCCTGGTACGGCCGGGTGGCGCTGGGTGCGGCGATTTTCCTGGGCCTGGGGGCCGGGTGGCTGGGGGGCGCCCCCGCCGCCACGGCGCAGGGACTGAGCCGGGCGGAGGTGCGCCGCCAAGCGGCGGCGCTGGCGGAGATCGGGCGGCGGCTGTTCTTCGACCCCGGCCTGTCGGCCAGCGGCACCCTCGCCTGTGCCAGCTGCCACGACCCGGCGCACGCCTTCGGCCCGCCCGACGGGACGGCCGTGCGCCTGGGTGGCGCCGATGGCAAGACGCCGGGCCTGCGCGCCGTGCCGTCCCTGAAATACCTGCAGGACGTGCCCCCCTTCGCCGAGCACTACCGCACGCCGGAGGACGAGGGGGATGAGAGCATCGACAACGGCCCCACCGGCGGCCTGACCTGGGACGGCCGGGTGGACGGCCAGCGGGAGCAGGCCCGCGTGCCGCTGTTCAGCCCGTTCGAGATGGGCAACACCGACCCCGGCGACCTGGGCGCCCGGCTGGAACGGGCGGGCTATGGCGCCCAGTTGCGCGCCGCCGTCGGGGTGACGGCGGGTGACCGGGCGGACGTGGTGGATTTGGCGCTGCGGGCGCTGGACGCCTTCCAGCAGGACGGGGCCCTGTTCCACCCCTACACCAGCAAGTACGACGCCTATCTGGCGGGCAAGGCGGCGCTGACGGAGGAAGAGCGGCGCGGGCTGGAGGCGTTCGAGGACCCGGCGCGGGGCAACTGCGCCAGTTGCCACGTCAGCCGGCGGGGCAACGACGGCACGCCGCCGCACTTCACCGACTATGGCTTGATCGCCATCGGGGTGCCGCGCAACCGCGACATCCCGGCCAACGCCGACCCCAGGCATTACGACCAGGGCCTGTGCGGGCCGCTGCGCACGGATTTCACCGGCGTCGCCGACTACTGCGGCCGCTTCCGCACCCCGACCCTGCGCAACGTGGCGCTGCGCCAGGTGTTCATGCACAACGGCATCTTCCACACCCTGCGGCAGGTGATGGAGTTTTATGCGGAGCGCGACAGCGACCCCGGCAGATGGTACCCCCGCCGGGCCGACGGAAGCGTCATGAAGTTCGACGACCTGCCGGCGGCCGCGCTCGGCGCGGTACCAGCCGCCATCAACATGGAGGCGCCCTTCGGCCGGCGGCCGGGCGACGCGCCGGCGCTGAACGAACGTGACATTCACGACATCATCGCCTTTCTGGGCACCCTGACGGATGGCTGGTCGGCCCCGGAAACGGCCGAACCCCCGGAAACGGCCGGACCATAATCCAGGCACGTCTCAGGATGATGACAGTTGGCCGCACTTGGGCGCGCGCCTTCTAACACCTAGGTAGGGATTACGAGACCGGGGTGGCACGCCCATGATCAGCCCCGACGACGACGGGGATGACGGGGCGACCAGCGATGGCCATCACAGTGAAATTGCATCCTATGAGGCAGCCTGCGGGGCATGCCCGCACGATCCACGAGCATGCCATGTTCCTGCCCCTGCTTTCCCCCACCCGGCACGACAGTGGTTTGTTGAACCTGCTGGCGGGCGGCGCCGTACTGGTCGTGCTGTTGGCCGTCCTGACTTGGGACGGTCTGCGCGACGTGGTGGCGGAAGCGACGGGCCTCAGCATGGCGCGGGGCGAAATGCTGAGCCTGCTGGCGCTTTTGGCCATCGCCGCCCTGGTCGTCCACCTGGCCCGCCGCATCTGGGACCTGATCCCCCACACGCGCTTCTCGACGGAGGAGCGGCGCATCCTGCGCAGCCTGCCCCAGGCGCTGGCGCGCGGCGAGATCCAGCCGCACTTCCAGCCCGTGGTCGACGCCGACAGCGGCAAGGTGGTGGCGGTGGAGGCGCTGGCCCGCTGGGTCAAGGCCGACGGCACCATGCTGTCCCCGGGCCAGTTCATCGGCCTGGCGGAGCGCGGCGGCCTGATCCGCCTGCTGACCAAGGCCATCGTGGAACACGCGGTGCGCACCGCCGCCGCCTGGCGCGAGCAGCATGACCTGGACATCCCCATCTCCATCAACCTGTCGGTGGAAGACCTGGAGGCCAGCGACCTTGTGGACCACCTGATCGACCTGTGCGACCAGCACGGCGTGCCCCATGGCGCCATCCGGGTGGAGCTGACGGAAACCCAGTCCATCGTGCATTTCGACGTGGTCGACAAGGCGGTGGCCACCCTGCGCCAGGCCGGCATGGCCGTATACCTGGATGATTTCGGCACCGGCTACGCCTCGCTCAGCGTGCTGCACCGCATCCCCTTCACCGGCATCAAGCTGGACCAGAGCTTCATCCGCACCTTGCGCGAGGATTCCCGTGCCGACGCCATCGTGCGCGCCAGCGTCGCCATCGCCCGCGACCTGGGGCTGTCGCTGGTGGCGGAAGGGGTGGAGGATGGTGAGACGCGCGACCGCCTGGGCCAGATGGGTGTGAGACACATCCAGGGCTATGTCTACGCCCGGCCCATGCCGGCGTCCGACCTGATCGCCTTCGCCCAGCAGGCTCAGCCGACCGCCCAGCCGGCCCTGACCTTGTCGCTGTAAGCGGATCTTTCCAGGCCGGGCCGGCGCGGCCCAATGTCGCCACACAGACGGACAAACGGCCGCTGCCCCGTACAATCCAAGGACGCCGGCAACGATCATGCTGGGCACCGTTGGATCAACCGGCCGCCCGGTCGCCCGCCCTTGCCCACGCGTGCCCAGCCCGCAGGAGATGACGTGTATGGCCCGCTACCCCGCCCTGTTCTGCATGACCTGCGGCCGCGTCGAATCCGTCCCCGGTCGCGCCGACGTCAGCCATCCCCCCGCCGCCAACGATCGGGCGGATGTGATCACGGTTCCAACGCCCAGTGAGGGAGCACGCATGATGGCCAGCATGAACGCCCTGTTCCGGCTGTTGAGCCCGGCGCAGCGGGCCATCCTGATGGACGATGTCGCCGCCAGCATGCGGGGCATGCCCGTGGCCCTGCAACAGCGCCAGCTGGCCCATTTCGGCCGCACCGACCCGGCCTATGGCGCCGGCGTCGCCGCTCGCCTGGGCGTGCCGCTCCCCACCCTGGTGGACGCCAGCAACCAAGCCGGGTGATCGGGATTTCCGCCCTCAATGCGCGTCGGCGGATGGCCCCTTGGGCGGCCCCACCTTGCGCATGGCCGGCACCAGCAGCGTGGCGATGACGAAGCACACCAGGATGACCAGGAAGGCGTCCGCGTAGGCCATGGTCTGGGCCTCGCGATAGGCCAGGGTCCACAGTTGCTTCAAGGCCGCCCCCTGCCCCCGCACCGCGTCCCCGCCCAGGGTCGCCACGTCGGACGCCCCCACCTTGGCCACCAGCGCGCGCATGGGGTCGCTGGCGGGCGTCAGGTGTTCGGCCAGGCGCTCGAAGTGCAGGTTGGTGCGGTCGTTCAGGATGGTGCCGCACACGGCGATGCCGATGGCGCCGCCCAGGTTGCGCATCAGGTTGAACAGGCCCGAGGCCTGCTTCAGCCGTGACGGCGGCAGGCCGCCCAGGGTGAGGGTCACGATGGGCGCCACCGCGAACTGCTGCGAGAAGCCACGGAAGGCCTGAGGCAGCAGCAATTCCCGCCAGCCCCAGTCATGGGTGATGGGGGTGAAGTTCCACATGCTGAGGGCGAAGCCGGTCAGCCCCACCATCATCAGCCAGCGCAGATCCACTCGCTTGGCCAGGATGGTGTAGAGGGGGATGGCGCTGACCTGGAACAGGCCGGTGGAGAACACGGTGAGGCCGATGTCCAGCGCGCTGAAGCCCCGCACCCGGCCCAGGAACAGCGGCGTCAGGTAGATGGTGGCGAAGATGCCGATGCCGGTGATGAAGGAGAACAGGCAGCCCAGGGCGAAGTTGCGGCTTTTCAGCGCCCGCAAATCCACCACCGGGTTGGCGTAGGTGAGGCTGCGCGCGATGAAGGCGACGCCGGCGACGGCCGAGATCCAGGCCGTCAGGCGGATGGTGTCGTCGTCGAGCCAGTCCCAGCGGGGCCCTTCCTCCAGCGTGTATTCCAGGCAGCCGAGGAAGATGGCCATCAGCAGCATGCCGGGATAGTCGGCACCCTTCAGCAGCGACCAGTCGGGTTCGTCGATGCGCACCATCAGGGGCACGGCGATGGTGACGAACAGGCCCGGCACCAGGTTGATGAAAAACAGCCAGTGCCAGGAGTAATGGTCGGTGATCCAGCCGCCCACCGTGGGCCCCAGCGTGGGCGCCAGCGAGGACAGCGCCCCGACCGTGGCGGCGGCCACCACCACGCGGGGTCCGGCGAAGAAGGCGAAGGCGGAGGTGAAGACCATGGGGATCATGGACCCGCCCAGGAAGCCCTGCAGCGCCCGGAAGGCGATCATGCTCTGGATGTCCCAGGCCCAGCCGCACAGCAGACTGGTCAGGGTGAAGCCGGCGGCGGAGACGGCGAACAGCCAGCGGGTGGACATGACCCGCGCCAGCCAGCCGGACAGCGGGATGACGATGATCTCGGCGATCAGGTAGCTGGTCTGGACCCAGGCCGTCTCATCCGTGCCGGCCGACAGGCCACCGCCGATGTCACGCAGCGAGGCGGAGACGATCTGGATGTCCAGCAGCGCGATGAACATGCCCACGCACATGATGGCGAAGGCGATGATCTTGCCCCGGGGGAGAGTTCCTTTTTCCGCGGGGCGGCTATCGCCACCCCTGGCCCCCCGGCGGCGGTGGTGGCGGTCATGGCGCCGTCTTCCCGGCGACGGCCACCGCCCTGGTGCCGCGCTCTTTGGTGTTTGCCTCTTTCGTATCGATGGCGGCGGTGACCGACAGGCCGGGGCGCAGGCTGCCCAGCAGGCTGCCCTCGCCATCCAGCAGGATGCGCACGGGCACGCGCTGCACGATCTTGGTGAAGTTGCCGGTGGCGTTCTCCGGCGGCAGCACGCTGAACTGCGCGCCGGTGGCCGGCGCCATGCTGACCACGCGGCCGTGGAAGCGGCGGCCCGGCAGCACGTCGGCCTCGACCGACACCGGCTGGCCGGCCTTCAGGTCCGCGATCTGGCTTTCCTTGAAATTGGCGTCCACCCACAGCCCCTGCGCCGGCACGATGGCGATCAGTTGCGCGCCCACGGTGGCGTAGGCGCCCGGCCGGGCGCTGCGGTTGCCGACGGTGCCGTCGATGGGCGCCCGCAGCTCGGTGTAGCTGAGATTCAGCTGCGCGGTGTCGCGGTCGGCGATGGCGCCGGCCAGCGCCGCCTCCGCCTGGCGCTTCTGGGTGTCGATGACGTCGATCTGGCGCTGGGCCGCCTGCAGGGTGGCCGTGGCCTTCTCGCCATTCGCCACCGCCTGCTTGTAGGCGGCGTCCGCCTTCTCGAAGGCCTGGATCGAGGCGGCGGCCGTGGCCGACAGGGCGCGGTAGCGGTCCTGGTCGTACTTGGCGCGGTCGGTCTCGGCCTTGGCGGCCCCCACCCCGGCGGCGGCCTGGTTGATGACGGCCTGCTGCAGGCGGCGCTGCGCCTCCAGGTTGGCCAGCGTGGCCTCCTGCGCTTGAACCGCCGCTTCGGCCCGGGCCAGGGCGGCGCGGTAGTCGCGGTCATCCAGCTTCAGCAGCAGGTCGCCGGCGTGCACCGCCTGGTTGTCGGTGACGGCCACCTGGGCGATGAAGCCGGACACCTTGGGCGCGATCACCGTGACATCGCCGCCGACATAGGCGTCGTCGGTGCTTTCGATGAAGCGGCCGCTGGTCCACCAATCATAGCCGTAGGCCGCGGCCGCCACACCCAGGCCGAGGCCCAGGGCGGAAAGGAGGAGCGTGCGGCCCAGGCGCCGCGACTTCACCGGGCTGCCGGCAAGCCCGCCGTCCTGCTGCTGTTCATAGGTCTGACTGGACATGGGGTCGCATCCTTCAAGCGGCCGCGCCGGTCGGGGCGGCGGCGGATTCGGTGGGGTTCGGCGCGGGCGCGGTGGCAGGCGCAGTGGCAGGCCAAGTGGGATAGCGCGACTTCGTGCGGGCGTCGGCGGCGGGGCCAGCCACGACACGGAAGGCGGGGTAGGTCAGCGGCCGCCCGGTATGCCGGTCGACCAGCATCGGTTCGGCCGGGGCGCCGGTGGCGCTGTCCACCAGCTGGATGGCCGGGCCCTCGGGCGCGAAGTGTTGGTTGCCCCAGGCCATGATGGTCCACAACACGGGGCGGAAGTCCTGCCCGGCAGGGGTCAGCACATATTCGTGGCGCGGGGGCCGCGCGCTGTAGAGGCGTTTTTCCAACAGCCCGTCGGCGACCAGGGTTTGCAACCGACGGGTCAGCATGTTGGGCGCGATGCCCAGATTTTTCTGAAACTGGTCGAAACGGCTGGCGCCCAGGAACGCCTCGCGCAAAATCAACATGCTCCACCACTCCCCCACCCGTTCCAGGCTGCGGGCGATGGGGCACTGCGGATTGATCAGGCTACTATCGTGCATGAAAGCCATCCTCGTGTTACTTTCATAATGAAAGCCACAGGACGTCATTTAGGCCTAGTCACTTTCACGATGCAAGTTACAAAGCCGGTCCACCCGGCCCAACACCCTGCGACGGGAGCAGACCACCCATGTCGGAAACGGCGACCACCCCCTCCACCGCCCCCAAGCTGTACCTGGACGACCTGCAGCCCGGTCAGCGCCACGTGACCGGCACGCACACGCTGGACGCCGGTGGAATCAAGGCCTTCGCAGCCCAGTTCGACCCCCAGCCCTTCCACCTGGACGAGGAGGCGGCCGCCCAAAGCTTCTTCGGCGGGCTGGCAGCCAGCGGCTGGCACACGGCCGCCGTCACCATGCGGCTGATGGTCGACGGCCTGCCCATCGCCGGCGGCGTCATCGGCGCGGGCGCGGACATCACCTGGCCCGCCCCCACCCGGCCCGGCGATACCCTGCAGGCGCATTGCGAGGTCCTGGAGGTCAAGCCCTCCCGCTCCCGCGCCGACCGGGGGATGATCACCATGCGGACTGAAACGCGGAACCAACGGGGCGAGGTTGTGCAGCTGATGACCACCCGGGTGGTGGTGTTCCGCCGACCGGAAACGCCGGCCGCCGAGGACTGACGGAGGGCCGGCGATCCCTTTCCGCCGCCCGTTCTTTTCGCCATAGTGGGCCGCCATTGTCGGAGGGCGGCGCCGGAAGGCGCGCCTTGTTTTCAGGAGTAGCATCCCGTGCCCAAGAAAAGCGGAGTCGCCATCGTCGTCGGCTCCTTCCACAAGAATGAATGCGAGACGATGCTGGCCGCCGCCGCCGGGGCCATCAAGGAACGCGGCATGAAGCTGCGCGCCGTGGTGCGCGTGCCGGGCTCCTACGAGAAGCCGCTGGCCACCAAGCGCCTGCTGCAACGCGACGACGTCGATGCCGTGGTGGTGCTGGGCATCATCGAGCATGGCGAGACGGCGCACGGCCGCGTCATGGGCCAGTCGGTCAGCGACGCGCTGGTCAACATGCAGCTGGAATTCATGAAGCCCATCGGCATCGGCATCATCGGTCCGGAGGTCTTCCCGACCCAGATCCAGCCCCGCCTGGTGGGCCACGCCGTGGCCGCCGTGGCGGCGGTCGAGGTCATGCTGATCGGCGCCGAATTGCCATACGAGGTCTGATCCTTCCAGCCCGCCGCCCTGGCCCCCGCCTTGGACGGGCCGGGGCGGCGGCATGGCACGCCAGCGCTTTCGGCGCGCCTGGATCAGGCCGACTTCGTCTATTCCGGAAGCGGATCGATGACCGGCAGCCTGGGATAGGCCGATGACCGCGGACGTGATGGACACCCCCAAGCCGACGCAGACCGATGGTTTGCCCGACCGTCCCCGGTTCTGGGCCATGGCCGCCATCCTGACGGCGGTGGGCATGGCCACGCTGGACACGGCCATCGCCAACACCGCCCTGCCCACCATCGCCGGCGATTTCCAGGCCACGGCGGCCGATTCCGTGTGGGTGGTGAACGCCTATCAGCTGGCGGTGGCCGCCGCCGTGTTGCCCTTGGCCTCGCTGGGCGACCTGCTGGGGCAGAAGCGCGTCTACCTGGCGGGTCTGGCCCTGTTCGCGCTGTCGTCGCTGGCCTGCGGCCTAGCCCCCACCCTGCCCCTGCTGGAGGTGGCGCGGGTGGTGCAGGGCCTGGGTGCCGCCGCCATCATGAGCGTCAACATCGCGCTGATCCGCCATATCTATCCCGCCCGCATCATGGGCCGGGGCTTCGGCCGCAACGCCTTGGCCGTCGCCATCTCCTTCGCCATCGGGCCCACCGTCACGTCCACCATCCTGTCGGTGGCGACCTGGCATTGGCTGTTCCTGGTGAACGTGCCCTTTTGCCTGCTGGCCCTGAGTTTGGCCACGGTCACCCTGCCCACCATCCCACCGCTGGGCCATCGTTTCGACGGTGTCGCCGCCCTGCTGACCGCCGGCCTGTTCGCCCTGCTGGTACTGGGCATGGGCGAGGCGGCGCACGCGGCGCCCTGGCCGCGGGTGGTGGCCGAGTTGGCGGGGGCCGCCCTGTGCGGGTTCCTGCTGCTGCGCCGGCAGCGGGGTCATCCAGCGCCCATGCTGGCCATCGACCTGTTCCGCGACCGGACCTTCGCCCTGTCGGCCTTGACCTCGGTCTGCACCTTCATCGCGCAGGGCCTGGCCTTCGTCGCCCTGCCCTTCCTGTTCCAGTCGGTCATGGGCAGGACGGCGGTGGAGACGGGCCTGCTGATCACACCCTGGTCGGTGGTGGTGGCGGTGATGGCCCCCATCGCCGGCAAGCTGTCCGACCGCTATCCCGCCGGCATCCTGGGCGGCCTGGGTCTGGCCATGCTGTGCCTGGGCATGGTGCTGGTGGCCCTCATGCCGGCCCGGCCGTCCGGCCTGGACATCGCCTGGCGCCTGGGTGTCTGCGGCGCCGGCTTCGGCTTTTTCCAATCGCCCAACCTGAAGGCCATCATGAGCAGTGCCCCCCTGCACCGCAGCGGCGGGGCCAGCGGTATCGTCGCCACCGCGCGGTTGCTGGGCCAATCGACCGGGGCGGCCCTGACCGCCGCCTGCTTCGGCCTGCTGGCCAACCACGACCTGACCTACGGCGCCATCCTGGCCTTATGGCTGGGCGCCTTCGCCGCTGGGGCCGCCAGCGTCGCCAGCGTCCTGCGCCTGACGGTGAAGCCTCAGGCGGCGGCCTGAACCTGCCGCACCACCGTCTCGCACAGGCGGTGGGTCTCCAACGCGTCGCGGGCGCTCAAGGTCCGGCCGGCGCGCAAGGCGCCCAGGAAATGGTCCACCGCCTGGCGGATGCCGCGCTGGTCGGACACGGGCGTCCAGTCGCCCCGCCGGGTGCTGGTGTGGGTGCCGGCCTCGGCGATGTGGATATCCGCCATGTCGACGATGCGGTGGCGCACGGCCTGGCCGTCACGCCCCCGGCCGGAGACCTCCAGCACCTCCTCATTCACGCCGGCCACGCGGTTCATGGTGCCGATGGCGGTGCAGGCGCTGGCCCCCTCGCCACCAGCCAGGGTCAGCACCACGTGGTGCAGCAGCCCATCCGCCACGCGGGCGTCCACCCGCAGGTCACGCACCGGCGCCGGCAGCAGGAAGCGTAGCGTATCCACCACGTGGATGAAGTCGTCGAACACCACGGTGCGCGGGGTGTCGGCCAAATCCACCCGGTGCTTTTGCATCAGCACCAGGTCCCGGGGCGACGCCGCGAGGGCGGCATAGGCCGGGGCATGGCGGCGGTTGAACCCGACCATGAGGCCGACGCCGCGCGCCTCCGCCAAATCCACCAGGCGCTCGGCGGCGGCGGCCGTGTCGGCCAGCGGCTTGTCGACATAGGTGGGGATGCCGGCCGTCAGCAACCGGGTCACCAGTTCCTCATGCGCCGCCGTCGCGGCATGGACGAAGGCGGCGTCCAGCCCGTCGCGCAGCAGGGCGTCCAGATCGCTGTGGGCGTGGGCCACGCGCCAATCGGCGGCGATGGCCCGCACCTTGTCCGCATCGCGGGACATCAGCGACAGGGTGACGTCGCCCCGTGCCGCCAGGACCGGCAGGTAGGCCTTGCGGGCGATATCCCCCAGCCCGATCATCGCGACACGCATGCATCCCCCTGTAGTCCCTGGATATCCGGTGGGAACCTTAGCGCCGGGCGGGCTGAAAAAACCAGCCACCGGCGGGCGTGATATCGCATACAATTTCAAAATAGAGGGCGAATCGTACAATCGGCGGCGCCGGAACAGCGGCACCCTGCGCCGTAAAACGGCCCCCGGCGGGGACCTGACTGACGGGAGCCCAGCGTTCATGGATGCCGATTTCCATCTTGGGAAAATACCTTGCTGGACCGGTTCCGCCCCGTCATCCCGCCCGTATGGCCCAATCCTGAAAACAGGAACATTCCGGAAGGCCCGGCTCGCACACCTTCCGCGACAACCCCTCAATCCCGGAAATGGCAGGCATGACGAAGAAATTGGCGGGCAAGGTGGCCTTGGTCACCGGCGGCTCCCGCGGCATCGGGGCCGCGACCGCGAAAGCCCTGGCCAGCGAAGGCGCGGACGTGGCGATCAGCTATCTGGCCTCATCCACGCTGGCCGACACCGTGGTGCGGGACATGCGGGCGGCGGGCGCCCGCGCGGCGGCGTTCAAGGTTGACCAAGCCAACCCGCGCGAGGTCGAGGGCCTGGTCCGCAGTGTCGTGGCCCAGTTCGGCCGCCTGGACATCCTGGTGAACAACGCCGGCGTGTTCGCCACCGGTGACGTGGACGATCCCGATTGCGACATCGAGGCGTTGACCCGGCAGTACGCAGTAAACCTGGCCGGGGTGGTCGCCGCCATCCGGGCGGCGTCGCGGGTATTGGCGGATGACGGTCGCATCATCGCGGTGGGCGCGTGCGTGGCCGCCCGCGTCGGCTTCCCCAGCTTGGCCGACTATACCGCCGCCAAGGCGGCTGTGGCCGGCTATTGCAAGGGCGCCGCCCGCGACTTGGCCCCCCGGAGAATTACCGTGAACGTGGTGCAACCCGGGTCCATCGACACCGACCTCAACCCCGCCAACGGCCCCTTCGCGCCCGTGCAGGCCGCGATGAACGCCTTCGGGCGCTATGGCCGGCCGGAGGAGGTGGCGGCCGGCATCCTGTTCCTGGCGAGCCCCGACGCCTCCTTCGTCACGGGCTCGATCCTGACCATAGACGGCGGTTACGGGGCCTGACGCCCCCTTCCATGTTCCCGGGTGCCAGTCAGGTGTCGGGGCTCAACTGGGCCACCAGCGCGTCGGCGCCCTTGTCGATCCCGGTCTTTGCGGCGCCCAGCGAGCCGAAGCTGGCGCCGACGTTCATTGCACCGGGATATTGCTTGGTGATGTAGGCGGACAGCAGCTTGCCACTGGCGGCGTCGTGGACCTCCACCGCGTAGACCACGGAACCGCTGATCATGCCCTGCCGCCCCCGGATGGCCTGCACCCCGTTATAGAGGCCCCCCGCCAGGTCGAAATGGCTGAACGGTCCGATGACGGCGGGCGTGGTGGTCGCCCCCGTCAGGGTCAGATGCACGCGCAGGGTACCGGGCGCGGGGGTGCCGACGATCAGGAAGCGGGTCGCCAGCCTCTCCCGGAACTCAGCCTGCATATAGTCCGCCAGTTCAACCTTGTCCTTTTCCTCCATGTCGCCGAACTGGCCGTCGGCGCCGTAGTAGATCGCCACCGGGTCGATGATCACCTTGCTGTATGCGCGCCAGTCCGCCGCCGCGGCATAGCGATACGGAACACGGCCGGTGTCATCCGACGGATTGGGCCGCAGATAGGACGCCGACGCGATATCGCGATAGGGCGCGGGCTCTATGCCGCCGCAGCCGGCCAAAAGGGCGCACGCGGCCAGCGGCAGCAACAGCCGCCGGATCAGGTCGGACATTCAGGTCTCCACAGGGCATGGGCGCGCGTCCGGGCCAGGCAAGACCGCCGGGCGCCGTGGACTCACGCGATGAAACAAAGTCGTCGCGGCGATGCCGATACCGGCCTCATCCCGCTGAGATCTACCCTAGCAAGCCATAAACAATCCGTCTAGTCGGTTTTTTAATGTGTACGTGACATCATGACGGCTTGCTTGCCAGCGCCTTGCAGCCCCGCCAGCGCGCGGTGTCCTGCAACAGATCAAACAGATGCTCCCGTTCCTCCGGCGTCAGCGAGCACATGCCCATGAGCGCAGGGATGGCCAGCCCGCGCGCGGCCACGAAACGCAGCAAGGCCAGGTCCTGGTCCCTGGCCTCGTCCTTCAGTTGCTGCAGCTTGGGTTCACCCGCTTTCCGCACCATGCCCAGCAGCCCGGGATCCTCCGCGAAGGCGCTGACCAGCGCGAAGGCGACGGAGGTGGGGTCGGTGGCGACCTCGCGCAGCACTGCGATCTGAGCCTGCAGGTTGGCCTCGCCACTGGCCGGGTCGGCCTTGGCCAAGTGGACACGGGCCCGTTCGTCGGAATGGGCGATCTGGTGGTCCAGCAGGGCTTCCAGCACCGCCTGCTTGGTGCGGAACTGGTGCATGACCCCGCCCTTGCTGATGCCGCTTTCCCGCGCGATGGCGTCCAGCGTCAGCTTGCCCGCCCCATCACGAGCGATGATGGCGAGCGCCGCCTGGATGACGGCGGCGCGGGTGCGTTCGGAACGGGTGGCGTTGTCCATGGTCGCTCAACAAGGCTGAAACGGGCGGGCCGCACGCCGGCGGCTGCTTCCGGTTACCCCGTCGCCCCGGCAAAAGCAATCCGACCGGTCTGTTTTGCGTCGTCCGCCTAACAGGCGACACCGGGGAAGGGAATGACCTCCCCATCCCGCCCCTCGCGCACCGGCCAGGGCCGTGCGGGGCCGACGGCGCCATTCAGCAAGCCGGAGGCCAGCGGGCAGGCCATGTCCTGCACCAGGGTCGCCAAGAGGTCACGGGCGGCCACCAGATCGGCGGTCAGGAATCCCTCGGTGAAGCGGCCATGGACGCCATGCACCAGGGCGTGGGCGTCGGCCGACCGGCCCTGGCTGCGCCAAAGCCGCGCCAGGCTGAGGGCCGCGCGCAGCTCCCACGACAGGGCTTCCTGCTGCCGCGCCCAGGTCATCGCGTCCTGGAAATGGGCCTCCGCCGCCTGGGCGGCGCCGATGCGCACGGTGCCGGAACCATCCTCCCGCACCAGCAGCTCACCCTTGATGCGCAGCAGTTCGGGCATGGCCCAGTGGATGCCGCGCGTTTCCGACCGGCCCAGCGCCTGGTCGATGACCTGCAGCCCCTCGCGGGCTTGGCCGGCCCGGCCAAGAGCTTCCGCCCATTCCCCCAGATAACCGATATAGCGCAGGGCGAAGTTTATCGCCTCCAGGTCCGCCATCGCGGCGCGCATCCCGGCCAAGCCGGCCGCCCCCTCACCCCGCAATGTCTGCAGTCGATGCTTGAAATACCGGCCCATCACCGCCCACGGTCCCAGGCCGTGACGGCTGGCCTGGTCCTGCAGCATCCCGACATAGCGATCGGCCGCCGCCATATCCCCCACCAGCAGGGACACTTGGCAGGCCGCGGTGGACAGGGCGTACCCCAGCGTCAGGGCATGGTCCATCAACTGCGCCTCTTCCACCGCCATGGCGACCATGGCCGCCGCCTGGTCGGGAAAGCCCTGGATCCATAGGATGACGGACAGGGGCACGCACGCCGCCACCCGCTGGTCGTACTGGTACCGCACCAGGTGACCGCGATGATTGGGTCGGACATAGCGGCGCAGCCCATCCTCGATGTGGCGCCGGCCGGCGGCATGATCACCAATCAGATGCAGGGCGAAGCCCCGCATGCGATCAGCCGCCATGAGATCCACCGGGTCGGCCGACCGTACCGCCACGGCGCGGAACTGCTCGGAAATCTCCAGCGCCTGGCTGTAGCGGCCCTCATTGAAGATCTCGACGTACAGGCCCCACAGGGCGCGCAGCTGATAGTCGATGTCGTCCAAATGGCGCGCCAGGGTCAGCGCCTGGCCCAGCACCGCGCGGATCTCCGGCCCCGGCCCTTTGGTGTAGATCAGCGACAGGCCCAAGGCCGACAACAGGCGCAGCATCCGTTCCGCATCCGGCCCCGGCACCAGCTCCGCCGCCGGCGACGGGGGCACAATGTCCAAGGCGCGACGCACCGCCTCGCGGCATTCGTTCATCAGCGACATCTGCATCCACAGCGGCACGGCCGCGGCGGTGAGGGAAAGGCCCAAGCCGGCGTCCCCTTCGGGCCCGAAAGCCCAGATGAGGGCGGCGCGCAAATTGTCGATCTGCCGGCCGTAGACCTCCAGCCATTCCGCCGTGGGTCGGTGATCCCATTCCTGTTCCGCCCGCACCAGCAGGTCGCGGTGGCATTCCGCGTGCCGGCGCAGCAGGCGGGGCAGCTCCCCGCTTTCCGTCAGCTTTTCCAGGGCGTAGGCCCGGGTCATCTCCAGCAGCCTGTAGTAGACATAGTTGCCGCTGACGTCCGCGATCAAAAGGGACTTGGCCACGAGGTTCGACAATGCCACCAAAATGTCGGTCTGGCTCAGCAGCGTGTCACCGGCCACGGTGGCGGCGGACTCCATGGTGAAGGCGCCGGCGAAAACCGCCAGGCGATGCAACACCGTCCGCTCCGGCGCCGGCAGCAGTTCGTAGCTCCAGTCCAGCATGGCCCGCAGCGTCTGGTGCCGGGGCAAGGCGGTGCGCCGGCCCCGCACCAGCAGGGCGAAGCGGTCGTTCAAGCGGGCGGCCAGGCCGCGCAACCCGAACAGGTCCAGCCGGGCGGCCGCCAGTTCGATGGCCAGCGGGATGCCATCCAGCCCCCTGCAGATCTCGGATACCAGCGGCACGTCGGCATCAGCGAAGGTGAAGGTGTCGACGCAGGCCGCGGCCCGCTCCACGAACAGGGCCACGGCGGAGTAGTCTAGGGCCTGGACGGCGTCGACGGAGGCCGTCACAGGCGGGATTTCCAGCGAGGCCAGGCGCTGCACCCATTCCCCTTCGGCCCGCAGCGGCTCGCGGCTGGTGGCCAGAATGTGGACGCGAGGGGCGCCGCGCAGCACGGTCTCGGCAAGCACCGCCGCCGTTCCCACCACGTGCTCGCAATTGTCCAGGATCAGCAGCAGGTTCTTGTCCTGCAGGATGGTGCCCAGGTCAGCGATGCGGTCGACCGAGACGCCCAGGGCCCCGGCCAGCACGCTGGCCGCCAGTGTGGCGTCGCCCAGGGTGGCGTCCGTCACCGGCGCGAAATCCACGAAGCGCGCGCCGTCGGCATAGCCGGCCGCCGCCGCCTCGGCCAGGGCCAGCGCCACCGTCGTCTTGCCGATGCCGCCCGGCCCGACAAGGGTGATGAAGCGACGGTCGGGCAACTGGTCGGACAGGGTACGGACAAGGGCCTCCCGCCCCACGACGCGGGTCAGCCGGACCGGCAGGACGTGGCCCGCCACGTCCCCCCGACACCGCTGGGCGCGGGCGATGGTGGCGGCAAGGGCACCGATTCCGGGATCGCGTCGGAGCGCGTCACCGGCGCCACGAAGCAATACCCCCGGCCGGGAACATTGGCGATGTAGCGGGCGCCGTCGCGGCCCTCGCCCAGGGCCTTGCGCAGGGCGGCGATGTTGACCCGCAGATTGGCGTCGTCGACATAGGTGTCGGGCCAGACGTTGGCCACCAGGTCGTCCTTGGCCACCACCTGGCCAGCGTGTTCCGCCAGCACGATCAGGATGTCCAAGGCCCTGCTGCCGAGGCGCAGCGGCGCGTCACCGTCCATCAGGATCTTACGGCCCGGCGAAAGGCGGAAAGGGCCGAACGTGAGCAGCCGTTCGGAGCCTGAACCAACCGTCGTATCGGTCATGCCACGCCCCCCACGGTCCCACCCCCTTTTCGGCAACGACCCATCCCTGGGGCATCGGCAGAATGAACTATCAACCGCACCCCGACTTCCACCGCCTCAATCCCAATGAAACCTGCCGAACAACCCCGTCATGGGCAGAAATGCCCAAGGGATCCGGAGCAACAGGTGGTGCCGCCCCAACATACCGCCGTATTCCGTGAGAGGCGGCCAGAGGAATGCGGGCCGGGCCGCGCCCGACACACGAAATGATGCTGGCGCATGCGCCCGACACGGGCAATCCTCCAAGAGGCAATACCCCATCGAGACAGCCAGATTTTAAAAAATCCCGCAGTTTTCGCCTATCCGCGCCGTCTCCATGTCCATTTCGTTACTAGCTGAGCGCCGATTGACGGCAACTTACAACAAATTACAGCACTTAATTCGCCAGCACGGCGGGCTAACGGCAGACTTCCCCCATCGCAAAGACGGCCTACCGCGGGAAGCGGGGGCACCCATGACGGGGGCAGCCATGATGGACGCAAGCCAAGGGAACATTGAAACGCCGGCCGCCGCCGACACCGGGTGGATCGCCGCCATGGTGGTGAAGCTGCTGGACGATGCCGGCGACATCATGGACAGCGACCGCGACGCGGCGCGGGCCTGTATCGCCCGTGCCGCCGCCTTCCTGCGGGGGGAGGCCACCCCCTTGGGCGTCCGGGCGGACGGGGCCGGCCACGGCGCCCACCAAACAACCCGGGAAGCGGCCAAAGGCACATCGCCCTCTTCGGCGACCACCGAGGCCATCCGCGGCGGGCTGGCACCCTGGCAGATCCGCCGGGTCATCAGCCATATCGACGCCAATCTGGCCGGGACCATCCGCATGGACGACTGCGCCACCGTCACCCGGCTCAGCACCCGCTATTTCTCGCGCGCGTTCAAGAGCAGCTTCGGCGTACCGCCCCACACCTATGTGGTGCAGCGTCGCGTCCAGCAGGCGCAGCACCTGATGCTGACCACCCAGGAACCGCTGTGCCAGATCGCGCTGGCGTGCGGCCTGTGCGACCAGGCCCATTTCTCCAAACTGTTCCGCCGCGTCGTGGGCCTCAGCCCCAGCACCTGGCGGCGGCAGTGGCGCGACGCCCCGCTGGAACCGGTTTACCAGACCGAGGCGGCGTGATCCCCGTTCCTACAGGGGGACGGGCCGGAAGCTGGCGCGGTACTGACTGGGCGTCATGCCCATGTTCTTGACGAACACCAGGCGCATGCGGTTGGCGCTGCCGAAACCGCTGTGGAAGGCGACCGTCTTCAAGGGCAGATCGCCACCCTCCAGCAGATTGCGGGCGGCGTCCACCCGCGCCCGTTCCACGAATTCCGCCGGCGTCACTTTGGCCTGCTGCACGAAAACCCGGGCGAAGTTGCGGGCGCTCATACCGGCCACCCTGGCCATGCTGGCCACCGTATGCTCATCCGCCACATGCTGCATGACATGGGCCTGCACCCGGGCGATGGGCGAACTGTCATCCGCCGGAAGGGTGAGATAGGGGCTGAATTGCGATTGGCCGCCCTGGCGCTGCGCCACGACCACCAGGCGCTTGGCCGTGGCCAGGGAGATGGCGGCGCCATGGTCCTCCGCCACCAACGCCAGGCACAAGTCGATGCCGGCGGTGACGCCGGCGGAGGTGACCAGCGGCCCGTCGCGCAGGTAGATGCGGTCCAATTCCACCCGTGCGGCCGGGAAACGGTCCGCCAGCGCCGGCGCATCCTGCCAGTGGGTGGTGGCGGCGCGGCCGTCCAGCAAACCGGCGGCCCCCACCGCGAAGGCGCCCGTGCAGATGGACCCGTAGCGACGACAACGCGGCGCCGCCGCCCGCAGCCAGTCCACCAGCCCGGAATCCACCGGCCCCTTGGGCAGGTCCGGGCCGCCCGCCACCAGCAAGGTGTCGAAGCGATCGGCCGCCGGGTCGATGATCCGGTCGGCCGTCAGGTACAAGCCGTTGGAGGCGCGCATCGGCCCGTCCGCCGTGCCCAGCACGGTCAGGACGTAGCGATCCCGCGGCGGCAGGAAGCCGTTGGCTTCGGCGAACACATCCAGCGGCCCCGCCACGTCCAGGGCCTGGACGCCGGGGAAGATGGCGATGGCGACGGTACGCATGGGGCGACCCCACCTTGGCGGAAGACAGGGGTATCTTGGCAGGAAACGACGTATGCGTGCAATTGCTGCCAAGGCCGGGCTGGCGTGAAATCGGCGGCGTCCCCACCCCCGTCCCGAAAGGACCGCCGAATGTCCCCGCACCCCCCGCGCACCACCGCCCCGGGCCTGCTGCCCGTGGCCCCCGCCTCCTTCTTCGCCATGACCCTGGGCCTGGCCGAAACCGGCAACGCCTGGCGCAACGCCACCGATCTCTGGCACCTGTCGCCGGTCGTGGGGGAGGCCCTGCAGGGCCTGGCGCTGCTGTCCTTCCTGTGGTGGGGGCTGCTGTACGCCAACAAATGGATCAGCCACCGGCCGGCGGCGCTGGCTGAATTCCGCGATCCGGTGCAATCGGCCTTCGTGGCCCTGATACCGGAATCCATCATCCTGACGGCGTTGGCCCTGCGCCCCTACGCCCCCGCCTTTGCCATCGCCGTCTTCACCCTGGGCTCCGTCACCAACCTCGCCTACGGCGCCTACCGCCTGGCGCAGAATTGGAGCCAGGAGCGAGAGGCCGGCCATACCACACCGTCGCTATACCTGACCTACGTCGCCAGCGTGCTGGTGAACGCGCTGGCGGCCGGGCTGTTCGGCTTCACCAGCCTGGGCTGGGTCCTGTTGGGCATCGGCGGCCTTTCCTGGCTGGTGACCGACAGCGTCATTACCCAGCAACTGTTCGTGGGCGGCCTGGCGGCCAAGACCCGCAACTTCATGGGCATCTACATGGCCCCGCCGGTGGTGGCCCTGGTGGCCTATCAGGTGCTGGCGGGGCCTGAGGCCAGCCTGCCCCTGACCTATATCCTGCTGGGCTATGCCCTGTTCATCACCGCTGGCCTGGCCTTGGCCTATCGCTGGCTGCGGGAGCAGGCCTTCGCGCCGGGTTACTGGGCCTACACCTTCGGTGTCGCCACCCTGGCGCAAGGCCTGATGATCTTCGCCCCCCGGGCCGCGAGCCCCGTTGTCGACGGCCTGGCGGCCGTAGCCCTGGTGGCCACCAGCCTGCTGACCCTGGCGGTGGCCCTGGGCAGCGTCGGCTTGCTGGTCAGGCGCGCGTACTACCCGGCGACGCCGGCGCCCGCCCCCGCACGCTGACCTCCCCTGTAGGCTGAAACCCGGCCCCTGATTCGCATGCCATTTACAACATTTCACTGCCCAATCGCGTTCAACGGCGCCACCATCGTTTCCCGGAAGGCTTCTTCAAGGGAAGCGGGGGTGGCGCCGCAGCGCCTGTGACGCTGGGCGTACGATGGTGCCAAAGGTCATAAGCCGCCCACCCAATTGACCATCTGATTGAAAACCACTTGAGTTCTGCACGTCAGATCGGGGCATATTGCTGGGGTGAGAAAGGACCCCATGCAGATCACAAGCAACAGCTTTCGCGACGGCGGCCGCCTGCCCGATGCCTGCGCCTACGCCGTCAGTTCCGGCATCGGCCGTGTCCGGCCGGGGGCGAACCGCAATCCCCATGTGGCGTGGAGCGATCCGCCGGCGGGGACGCGCTCCTTCGTGCTGACCGTGCACAGTCCGGACGCCCCGCACCGCTGGCACGACGCCAACCGGGAAGGCAGGACCCTGTCAGCCGACCTGCCCCGCGTGCCCTTTTATCATTGGATCCTGATTGACCTGCCCGCCCGTGTGCGGGAGGTCAAGGAAGGCCGGCACAGCGCCGGCATCACCAACCGGGGCAAGCCGGGCCCTTCGGCGCCGGAACCGGCGGGCGCCCGCCATGGCTTGAACGACTTCACCATCCTGTTCCTGGAGGACAGGGCGCGGACCGGCGACTATTACGGCTATGACGGCCCTTGCCCGCCATGGAACGACAGCATCTTCCACCGGTACGTCTTCACCGTCCACGCCCTGGACATTCCCCGGCTGCCGGTGGTGGGGCCCATCAACGGCACCTCCACGCTGTTGGCCATGGCGGGGCATGTGTTGGACCGTGCCAGCATGGTGGGCGGCTATTCCCTGAACCCCGCCTTGCTGGGCGGCAACTGACACCGGTCACCTTGCCCGTCAGGGACCCGGCGTCTCCACGGCCACGGCGCCCGGCCGGCCGCGCAGGGGATACAGCGCCGCCAGGCTGATGAGGGCGGCGCCGGCAAGATAGGCGCCGACATAGGGCAGCCCGCCCGACTGGGCCAGGGACTGCGCCAGCACGGGCGCGATGCCGCCGCCCAGGATGCCGCCCAGGTTGAAGGTCATGGACGTGCCGGTGTACCGCACCCGGGCCGGGAACAGGCTGGGCAGCCAAGCCCCCAGGGGACCGTAGACGAAGCCCATGACCAGCAGCGCCAGACACAGGAACAACCCCACCACGGTCAGCGAGCCGCTGGCCATCATCGGGGCCAGCGCCAGGCCCACCAGCGCCGTCATGACGCAGCCGGCCATCAGCACCCGCCGCGGCGAAGCCAGATCCGCCCACCAGCCGGCCGCGATGATGCCCACGGCCAGGAACAGGATGGCGCCCAACTGCACCCCCAGGAAGGCCGTGCGGCTGTAGCCCAGGGTGGTGGTGCCGTAGCCCAGGGCGAAGGCGGTGGCGAGGTAGAACAGGGCGAAGCAGGCGATGGCGGCGAAGGTGCCGCCCAGCGTCTGGCGGGGGAAGTCGCGCGCCACCTCGGCCAACGGCACGGCGGGCGGCGGCCCCTGCTCCAGCGCCTTGGCGAAGGCCGGCGTCTCCGTCAGCTTCAGGCGCACCCACAGGCCCAGCAGCACCAGCACGGCGCTGCCCAGGAAGGGCAGGCGCCAACCCCAATCCTGGAACTGGGCCGGCGTCAGGAACTCCCCCAGCAGCAGGAACAGGCCGTTGGCGGCGATGAAACCCACCGGCGCCCCGATCTGAGGGAACATGCCGTATCGGGCGCGGTGGCTGGGCGGCGCGTTCTCCACCGCCAGCAGGACGGCCCCGCCCCATTCCCCGCCCAGGCCGAAGCCCTGGCCGAACCGCAGGACGCACAGCAGGAAGGGGGCGAGCCAGCCGATACTGTCATAGGTGGGCAGCAGGCCGATCAGCACCGTCGAGCCCCCCATCAACAGCAGCGAGGCCACCAGCGTGGACTTGCGCCCGATGCGGTCGCCGAAGTGGCCAAAGACGATGGAGCCCAGCGGCCGCGCCAGGAAGGCGATGCCGAAACTGCCATAGGCGGCCATCAATTGGGCGGAGGGCGACGCCACGGGGAAGAACAGCGGCCCGAAGACCAGCGAGGCGGCGGTGGCGTAGATGTAGAAGTCATAAAACTCCACCGCCGTGCCCACCAGGCTGGCGATAAGGATGCGTGCCGAAGACGGGGTGCCGCCCGCTGCGTTTGACATTTTATTTCAACCCCGATTTTCAACCGTTCTTATCCGTTTCCTGGGGTATGGCGGGCGGACGGCATGAGGTCAAGGCCAAGTCCTGAGACACTCTTGCAAACGGGGCCATTGACAGAAGTTATGAAATATAACAGTGTTGGCCAAGCACGGTTCATAGAAAGCCGGCGGGGAGGATACCAGGCATGACGCCAGCACCAGTCCGCGTTTGCATCTCCGACGGGCCCGCCACACGCTATGGCGGCCGACACCGCGTCGGCACCGCGCCGCTTTAAGCACCGCCTGTACCCAAGCAGCAAAACGTCGGCGCCCCGGTCAATCCGGAGGCCGCCCAATAAAATCCGAGGGAGGCATCATAAAATGGTAAAGGTGACTTTACAGGCCACTTCCGCGACGATGGCGACGGCCATGGCCCTGTGCCTGTCGGCATCGGCCCTGGCGCAGTCGGCCCCCCAGCCCGCCAGCGACACGCTTCAGGACATCGTGGTGACGGCCGAACGCCGCACCGAGAACCTGCAGGACGTGGCCATCGCCGCCATGGCCATCAGTGGCGACAAGCTGGCCGACAAGGCGGTGACCCGCCTGTCGGACCTGCAGTTCGCCTCGCCCGCCCTGACGGTGACGGACGCGGGCCTGACCCAGTCGGTCAACATCCGCGGCATCGGCCTGGCCAGCGGATCGCCCCAGGTGGCCAACGGCGTGGCGACATACATCGACGGCCTGTTCCAACCGCCCATCGTCACCACCAACAGCTTCTACGACATCGCCAACGTCGAGGTGCTGCGCGGTCCCCAGGGCACACTGGTGGGATCGAACTCCACCGGCGGCGCCATGTTCATCACCAGCAAAAGCCCGGAGCTGGATCGCGTGGAGGGCTATGGCGAGGTGGCCTACGGCAACTACGCCACCGTGGCGACGCAGGGCGCCATCAACATCCCCCTGACCGATACGCTGGCCATCCGCTTGGCCGCCAACCACCGCGAGCATGACAGCTACTATGACGACGTCGGCCCCTATCACAACCAGCCCGGCGGCCTGAACGAGACGGATGGCCGCCTGGGGGTGCTGTGGCGGCCCGGCGCGTTCCAGGCCCTGCTGAAGGTGGAGGCGGCCAACAAGAACACCGGCGGTTACGCCTACCGCCCCGTCCCGGGCACGCTGTACGCCGACGCTGCCGTGCCCGGCATCCGCAACCTGGACTACAACGCGCCCACGCAGAATTCCGAGCGCGCCATCATCAACAGCCTGGAACTGCGCTATGAGTTCGAGGACGGCATCACCGTGCGGTCGCTGAGCGGGTTCCAGAACAAGCGCATCAACAACCTTTATGACAGCGACGCCACCGAGGCCGCGACCCAGACCGAGCAGCAGTACGTGCGCGAGCGGGAATGGACGGAGGAGGTGAACATCCTCTCCCCCACCGATGGCGCCTTCAACTGGATCGTCGGCGGCTACTACCAGCGCAACAAGATCGATGTCGACATCCTGAACGAGAACGCAGGCTTCCCCACCAACATCGGCACCAAGAACAACAAGCTGACCACCGGTGTCTTCGCCCAGGGCGGCTACAAGATCACGCCGGATCTGGAACTGCAGGTGGGCGCCCGCGAAAGCTGGTTCCACGTCACCGGCGACGGCGGCGTCTACATCGGTCGCGGCATCCCCGTCTTCCCCGCCAATGGCCTGCAGGTGGCCGATACCGCCGGCCGGCATGACGACAGCATGCCCACGGGCAAGGTGGCGCTGAACTGGAAGCCGGACGCCGACACCCTGTTCTATGCCTTCGCCGCGCGGGGCTACAAGCCGGGCGGCTTCAACTCCTCCACCTCGGAATTCAGCCCGGAAACGGTGTGGGATTACGAGGTGGGCTGGAAGTCCACCTTGCTGGACGGCCACCTGCGCACCCAGCTGGGCGCCTTCTACAACGACTACAAGGGCTTCCAGTTCGGCCGCATCGACCTGACCAACGGCCAGAACGGCGTCGTCAACCTGGCCGACGCCACCATCAAGGGCGTCGAGGGCCAGGTGCAGGCCAAGTTCGGCGCCTTCGGCGCCGATGCCGGCTTCGCCTATGTCGACAGCCAGCTGGGCTCCATCACCGTGGTCGACCAGCGCCTGCTGCCGCCCGGCACCCTGGGGCCGCAGTGTCCGGCGGGCACCGCCAGCAACCCGCCCGTCTGTTTCGACTACACCGGCTACCTGCGCACCGGCGGCGGCGGGCCCAACCTGTTCTCGCCCAAATGGACCGGCAACGCCGGTGTCGACTACACCATCGAGTTGCCCAACGGCATGACCCTCACCCCCCGCCTGAACCTCGCCTATGTCGGGCCCAGCTATACCGACATCCTCTATTCCCGCGTGACCGATTACCTGGCCGCCCGCACCCTGTTGTCGGCCCTGGTCACGCTGCGGTCCGGGGACTGGACGGTGGAGGCCTATGCCACCAACCTGACCGATCGGAAGTACGTCACCGGCCAGTCCGGCAACAATGAGTTCTACGGCGCGCCGCGCGAATACGGCCTGCGCCTGCACCGCGAGTTCTGACGGAGAACACCCCATGCCTCATCACCCCCTGACCCTGAGCCTCGCGGCCACCGCCAGCCTGCTGGCGCTCTCCGTCCCCTTGGGCGGCGCCCGCGCGGCGGAGCCCGACCTGAAGGGCCGCTGCCTGGCGCTGGAAAAGACCATGGCCGGCCGCTGGCCGGACGGCAGCACCCGCATCATCTCGGCCACACCGCAGGCGGCCGGCCCCATCACCCTGCCGCCCATGATGCCGGGCGCCCCCGGCACGCCGGTGCAGTTGCCGGAACATTGCGACGTCTACGGCGTGATGCATGAGCACACCGGCGTGGACGGCCAGGCCTACGCCATACGCTTCCACGTCCGCCTGCCCACCGCCTGGAACCAGGGCTTCTTCTTCCAGGGCGGCGGCGGCACCAACGGCGAGGTCGGCAACGCCATCGGCCCCACCGGCTCGGACACCCCGCCGGCCCTGGTACAGGGCTATGCCGTGGTCAGCCAGGATTCCGGACACGACAACAGCCGCAACACGGATCCGACGCACGGCGGCACCACCGCCTTCGGCTTCGACCCGCAGGCGCGGGCGGATTACGGCAACGCCTCGCTGAAGCCCGTGGCCGATGCCGCCAAGGCCCTGGTGGCGGCCTTCTACGGCGACGCGGCCCACCGCTCCTACTTCGTCGGCTGTTCCAAGGGCGGGGAGGAAGGCATGGTCTTCGCCCAACAGCATCCGGAGGAGTTCGACGGCATCCTGGCCAGCGCCCCCGGCTTCGCCCTGCCCCGCGCCGCCCTGGCCCAGGCGTGGGACGTGCAGGCCTTCGCCGCACTGGCCAAGGGGCCGGATGGCCAGCCGTCCTTCCCCTTGCTGTCCGCCGCCTTCAGCGACGCCGACCTGAACCTGGTCCGCGACGCGGTGCTGGAGGCGTGTGACGCCGACGATGGCGCCAAGGACGGCATCGTCGGCACCTTCGCCCAGTGCACCGCCGCCAAGGTGGCGCCGGCGCTGAAGGCCCGCACCTGCGCCGGCGCCAAGGCGGACGGCTGCCTCAGCGCCGACCAGGTCACCGCCATCACCCGGTCCTATGGCGGCCCGCGCACCAAGGCCGGCCAGGCGATATACAGCGACTGGCCCTGGGATGCCGGTGTGGCCGCCCCGGGCTGGCGCATCTGGAAGCTGGGCCTGGCCGACAAGGTGCCCAGCCTGAACGTGGCCCTGGGCGGCGCCTCGCTGGCCTCGGTCTTCACCACACCGCCCACGCCCCTGCCGCCGGATCCGCAGGCGCTGCTGCGCTGGCAGATGGGCCTGGACATCGACCAGACGGCGGCGCGGCTTACGGCCACCAGCGCCACGTTCCCACGGTCCGCCTGGCAGGACGTGTCGGCCCGTTCGCCCGACCTGTCGGGCCTCAAGGCGCGGGGCGCCAAGCTGATGGTGCCGCACGGCGCCTCCGACCCCGTGTTCTCCATCAACGACACCCTGACCTGGTGGCGGGAGGTGGATGGCCGCGAGGGGGGCAAGGCCGCCGCCTTCGTCCGTGTCTTCCCGGTGCCGGGCATGAACCATTGCGCTGGCGGCCCGGCGACCGCGCACTATGACGCCTTCAGCGCCCTGGTGCGCTGGGTGGAGCAGGGCCAGGCGCCGGACCGCATCCTGGCCAGCGCCGGGCCGGACACCCCCTGGCCCGGCCGCACCCGGCCCCTGTGCCCTTACCCCAAGGTGGCGCGCTACAAGGGCACGGGTGACCTCAACAGCGCCGAGAGCTTCGACTGCGCGTTGTGAGGCTTACGCCGCCTCTGGGGTTCCAACCTCGGGGGCGGCGTCTTCCGGCCGGCGATGATGGCGACCGACGCACAGGCCCACGCTGGCGACCAGAGCCAGGATGGCTAGGCCCTCCAGGATGGTGGGCCAGCGTTGGTCCCACAGGAATCCGTACAGCAGGGCGAACAGCGTCTCGAACAGGATCATCTGCCCCATCAGGGTCAGGGGCAGCAGGCGGCTGGCCCGGTTCCAAAGGGCATTGCCCACCACGCTGGCGCCGATGGCCACGCCGGCGCTGACGCCCCAGAACAGGGCCCAATCGCCGACGGCATGCGGCGAGGCGTGCCAGAGGAAGGCGGGGGCGGCCATCAGCGTGGCCAGGGCCCCGGTGGCAACGCCGGTCAGCAGCGACCAGTCATGCGCCGACACGCCGGGCAGGCGGGCCAGCCAGCGGCTGTTCAGCACGGCATAGAGGGTCCAGGAGGCCAGCGCGCCACCGGCGCATGCCAACCCCAACAATCGTTCCGCTATCGAAATGTCACCGGCGCCTGGCCGCCCCATCAGGTCGACGCCGATGAGCGCCACGCCGGCCCCCCCAGGAGCAAGGGCAGGATCAAGGCTTGTAGCGGAACCGCCCCTTGCTCCCGGCTGCCCACCAAGGTGACGGCCATGGGCAACAGGCCGATGACCAGCGAGGTGGCGGCGACGCCGGCCATGTGCACGGCGCTGGCCAGGAAGACATAGTAGATGACGTTGCCCAGCAGGCTGAGGCGCAGCAGCGCCAGCCATTCCCCACGCCCCACCTGACTTTTGAGCGTCGGCCAGCGCGACAGGATCAGCCCCCCCGAAACCAGGCCGTACAGCAGATAGCGAGAGGCCGCCAGCTGCAGCGGGGAAAAGGCCTGGAGCACCCGGGGCCCCAGGAACACCACGCCCCAGAACGCCCCCGCCATCACCCCACAGCCGATTCCGGCCAGCATGGTCCTATCCGTCTTCATGACCCTTACCCTTTCGTCGCCCTGAAAATGGCGACGGGGCGGCCAAGTCTATAGACGGATCCTCCCATTGTTTGGGCTCGGACTATTGCCACTCAAGGATAATCCTGCCGCGTGTGCAGAACGGCCAGCACCTCAATGTGCGTGTCCAGCACCTGATAAATCACGATGTAGTTCGGATGAGCAACGATCTCACGTGTGCCGGGAACCCGGCCGGGACGGAAGAGATACGGATGCTCGGCTGCCGGAAGGACGGCATCCTCAATGATCTGCCGCATCCGACGGGCAGCGAAAGGATTACGGTCGGCAATGAATTGAATAATATGCGCCAAATCATTCCGGGCTGAGTCACGCCAGGAGATGATCAGCATCAGAAGGGCCTACGTCGCAGACGTGGCATTGCGCTGGGCGACACGCTCTTCAGCGCGCCGGATAATCTCATCCATCTCCGCCATGACAGCGTCATGCGGAATAAGAGGACGGCCGTCTTCCTGGCTAGCGCGCACCTTCTCCCGGAACCAGCGGTCGTAGCGGGCCGCTGCTTCTTCGGATTCATGTTCCGACATAATGGGGGATAGGACGCTCATGAACACATGATAACAGAATTAGGGCTGGGGCACAGGCAGTCTTTGGCACCAGCGCATCCCTTACTGTCCCCGCCCATGCTGGCGGCGATAGGCGGCAGGGGTCAGGCCCACGGCGCGGCGCAACGCGCGGGTCAGCGCGCTCTGGTCGGCATAGCCGGACTGGTAGGCGATCTGGGCGATGGGCAGGGTGGTGCCGGCCAGCTGGTCCATGACGCGGGCCAGGCGCAACGACGCGACGTAGGCCTGGGGGGTTTGGTCCAGTTCCTCCCGGAACAGGGCGTGCAGGCGGCTGGCGCTGAGACCCGCCGCGCGGGCCATGCTTTCCACCGTCCACGGCCGCTCCGGCGCCGCCTCCAGCCGGGCCAGCAGGGCATGCAGGCGCGAGGCGGGGCGGGCCGGTTCCGCCATCAGCGTATCCAGCAGCAGGGGCGTCCAGTGCCGGGCGAGGCCGTCCAGGGTCCGGCCGCCCCCGTCGGCGGGGCCGGCGGTCAGGGTGATGAAGTCCAACAAGCGGCGCACGGCCGGCGTCAGGGGTAGGAAGGTACGGCGGCCCAACCGTTCCAGCATGCGCTCGTCGGGCGCGCCGGCGCCCTCGCCGCCGGCGCAATCCACGATCAGGAAGCGGTTGTCGCCCTCGGCCCGCTGGCAGTGCACCTCCCCCGGCGGGACGAAGGCGGCGACGGCGGCATCCACCCGCCCGCCACGTCCGCCCACCTCCATCTCCAGGATGCCCTGGCAAGGCAGCACGATCTGGGCATGGTCATGGGTGTGGCAAAACCCCGCCGGCCGATACCGGCGGAAGCTGAGATGGCTGTCGGCGGAAGAGGCGGTCATGGCATGCCGGCGCGGGTGCGGCCAACGGGGGGTTGAGAGGTCAACCCATCGTGTCACGGTTCACGGCCCCGGGGAAGCGCCACCCGGGGGGCAAGCCCCCCCATGCAAGCCTAGCCAGTCAAGGATCGCCAGGTGGAAGGATCCAGGAGCGGGACAGAAAATGACGCCCAGGCGGCGACTGCAAACGTGACCATCAATCTGGCAACCATTTGTTAACCAATAATTTTCTGAAAAGAATCCAGAACCCGGCATCCACGCCGGCGATTAAAAATAAATTTAGACTCATGAAAGCGTATTTAATTTCTTAAAACTCCATCACGCCCTCTAATCAAATGATAAGCGATACTGATGGGGAGCGGCGCGCGAAAGGCCGGCCCAGAAGGCGCTAGAGAAACGACGCCAAGTTCTCAAGTTTTAGTCTTTGGGAATGTATTCCGCTGGCCTGAATCGGCCACCGGGCGCTGCATTCCCGTGCCGCGCAAACAAGAAAAACCGCCAAATGTGGGAGGGGCTCTCGTGACCTTGATGATGAATCATGCCTTGGTGCCGGCAGGCAGGGTATCCCGCGGGCGCGTGACGCCCATGACTGGGGGCCTCTGGGCCATGACCGCCGTCTGTGCCCTGCTGGCCCTGGCGCCGGCCACGGCCCGCGCCAGCGACGCCGACGAACTGCGCAAGCTGCGCCAGCAGATGCAGGAGGCCCAGGCCCAGATGGCAGCCCAGGCCAAGGCCATGCAGGCAATGCAGGACCGGCTGAACACGCTGGAGGCGCAGCAGACCCAGACGGCGGGCCAGACGGCCGCCAGCACCCAGACGGCGGCACAGGCGGCGCAACAGGCCCAGGCCGCCCAATCGGCGGCGCAAGCGGCGCAGAAGGTGGCGGACGCGGCCGCCCATCCCCAGCTGCCCAAGGACGGCAGCCTGACCTTCTATGGCATCACCCTTTATGGCACCGTCGACATGGGCTTCTCATACCAGTCGCACGGCGCGCCGCTCAGCCCCTATTACCCGCCGGGGCTGGATTATCTGGTCAGCAAGAATGGCAACAAGGGTATCGCCTCGTTGTCCTCCAACGGCCTCAGCCAGTCCAAGGTGGGCCTGCGCGGGTCGGAGGAATTCGCCGACGGCTGGTCAGCCCTGTTCAAGGTGGAGACGGGATTCAATCCGCAGTCGGGCCAACTGGCCGACGGCCCGCACTCCATGGCCGCCAACGACGGCGTGGCCCTGACCAAGCAGACCGCCAACGGCGATTCCAGCCACGCCGGGCAGGCGTTCAACCGCGCGGCCTATGTCGGCGTCAGTTCCAAGGACTGGGGCATCGTCACCTTCGGCCGCCAGAACACCATCCTGGCCGACAACATCATCACCTACGATCCGCAGCAAAGCGCCTACGCCTTCTCCGTCATCGGCTTCTCCGGCCTGACGGGCGGCGGCGGCAGCACGGAGGATTTCCGTCTCGACAATTCCGTGAAGTACATGAACAAGTTCGGGCCGTTGCACGTGGGCGCCATGTACCAGTTCGGTGAGGATAACGGCGGCATGCACGGCAACGCCCTGCAGTTGAACGCCGGCGCCGAGGTCAGCGGCCTGTCCTTCGATATCACCTACGCCCAGAAACAGGACATGGTCTCGGCCGGCAGCCTGACCGCGGCCCAGGTGACCCAAGCCACGGCGCTGGGCTACAGCCCCAGCAACTCCCTGGCGGCCACCATTTCCGACAACACCTCCTACGCCGCCATGGCCTCATACGCCCTGGACCCGCAGTGGAAGCTTTTTGCGGGGTACGAGTACATCGACTTCGCCAATCCCTCGGTCCCCTTGCGCGCCGGTTCGACCGACATTGGCGGATATACACTGGCCTTCGTGAACAACAGCGCCTTCGTCCACGACAAGATCATCCAGGTCACCTGGGCGGGCGCGCGCTACGCCGTCACGCCCAAGGTGGACTTGTCGGCCGGCTTCTACCACTACGACCAGAACAGCTTCGGGGCCAAGAGTTGCTCGGACGCCAGCGCCGCCACCTGCTCCGGCACGCTGAACGCCTATTCCCTGGTGGCCGACTATCGCTTCGCCCGCCGCTTCGACGCCTACCTGGGCGTCATGTACTCCGAGGTCGCGGGCGGCTTGGCGTCGGGTTACCTGCACACCGACAACATCTCTCCCACCACCGGTGTCCGGTTCAACTTCTAGTCCCATCCCATGCTGAAGCGGGCGGCGGACGCCGCCGCCCGCACGCCGCGTCATCAGTAGCGATCCTCATCGATGCGCTTGTCCATGATGGCATGCTCCACCGCGTGCCGCGCCTCTTCCAGATGGTGGAAGGCGGCGTTGCGCCAGCCCGCGGCGTAGGGATTGTCTTCCTCCGACCGCAGGTCGCGCTCGGCGGAGCCGATCAGATCCAGCGCCTTGCTGAGACGGCCCCGATGGTTGATGTTGGCGTCGATGGGCGGGTTCCAGTTGGGGTCCTTGCCATCGTCGTAGCTGGCATGGCGGATTTCGCCGATGGCGCCGTTCACATGGTCGATGGCGGCGAACTGGTCACGGACCACGTTGTATTCCGCCGGGCGGTCCAGCAGGGCGCGGGCCATGCGCAGATCCGACAGGGCGTGCAGATAGGCGGGGTGGGCCGGCTGCGCGTGCGCCGGATGGGGTGCGGTGGCGCAGGCCGACGCGGCCATCAGAACCAGGGCGGCGCCCAAGACTTTGATATGCTTCATGATGGTTTGCTCCTTCCTTCCAGGCGGCGGTTACCCCCAACCGGGCCCGTCCGTCCTTTCGTCCGCCCACGGTCGCGGCGGATTGGAGCCGAAATGGGGCGCGGCGGCGGCGTGTCCACGGCACGCCCCGCGCTAAAACCGCGCACCCCAAAGATGCATGACCGATAGGGCAATACGCCGCCGCCTATGTCAATGCCTTGAAGTATATGGATAATTCACGAAGATCGAGGCCGTGCCCATTCCCGCGGCCAGGCCTTCAAGCGGCGACGGGTCGCCCTATTCCCGCCGTATCACCCAGCGAGAACCGGTCCACGACCTGATCAACGCGAGGTGCCCGGCACCATGGAAAGCACTGTGATATTCGGCAGCCTGTCCGGCATAATGAGCGCCTACAACCTGGCCCAGGGCCAGCTGGGCTGGTCCATGCTGCTGGCCCTGAAGCAGACCCTGGACCGGCACCTGGCCCAGGATGAGGCCGAGGACGGGACACCGGCCGACGGCGAGCCTCCCGCCACGCCCTCTTAACCTCCGCTCGGACGGTCAGGCGGTCAGGCGACCGCCGGCGCTGGCCTTTTCCCACAACAGGGGCGCCGGCTTCCAGAACTGGCCCTGGTAGCCGTCCAGGAAACCCTCCATCAGGCGCAGCACGTTTTCCAGCCCCAGGCTGTCGGCGTGGAACATGGGCCCGCCCTTGTGGGCGGGGAAGCCGTAGCCGTTGAGATAGACGACATCGATGTCCGACGCGCGCTGGGCGATGCCCTCGCCCAGCAGGGCCGCACCCTCGTTGGCCAGCGCCAGCAGGCAGCGGGCCACGATCTCCTCATCCCCGATGACGCGGGGGCTGAGGCCGAATTCCTGGGCGACCTCCTTCGCGTGGGCCTGGGCCAGGGCGTCGACCTCCGGGTCCGTTTCCCGCGCCCGCGTGGCTAAGTCGTACTGGTAATAGCCCTTGCCGGTCTTCTGCCCGAAGCGGCCCAGCGCGCAAATCTTGTCGGGGAAGGTGGAATAGGGGCGTTCATCGCCCAGCGCCTTGCGACCGGCGCGGATGGCGCGGCCGATGTCGTTGCCCGCCAGGTCCATCATGGCGAAGGGGCCCATGGCCATGCCCCAGCGCTCCAAGGCGCCATCCACCTGCCAGGGCAGCACGCCCTCATCCACCAGGAAGTAGGCCTGGCGCAGGTATTCCTCGACCATACGGTTGCCGATGAAGCCGTTGCAGACACCGGCGACGACACCGACCTTGCCCAGCTTGCGCGCCAGCGCCATGGCCGTGGCCAGCACCTCGGGCGCGGTCTCGGCCCCCCGCACCACCTCCAGCAGGCGCATCACCGGCGCCGGGCTGAAGAAGTGCAGGCCCACCACGCTTTGCGGCCGGCCGGTGACGGCGGCGATGGCGTCCAGGTCCAGGGTGGAGGTGTTGCTGGCCAGGATGGCGTCCGGCCCACAGACCTTGTCGAGCGTGCGGAAGATGTCCTGCTTCACGCCCATGTCCTCGAACGCGGCCTCGATCACCAGGTCGACGGCGGCGCAGGCGGCCAGATCCGTGGCGGTGTGCAGGCGGCCCAGGCGGCGGTCGCGCTCCGCCTCGTCCAGGCGGCCCTTGGCCACCGCGGCGTCGTAACCCTTGGTGATGCCGGCCACGCCCTTGCGCACCCCGGCCTCATCCCGGTCCAGCAGGATGACCTCCAGCCCGGCGTTGACGGCCACGGTGGCGATGCCCGCCCCCATGGTGCCGGCGCCGATGACCGCCACGCGTTCAATGGCCCGGGGCTGCACGTCGGGGCTCAGCCCGTCGATGCGGGCGGCGCGGCGCTCGGCGAAGAAGGCGTATTGCAGCGCCTTGGATTCCGGCGTCACCACCAATTCGCGGAACAGGTTGAATTCCCTCTGCAGGCCCTGGCCGAAGGGCAGTTCCACCGCCGCCCGCACCGCCTCGATACAGGCCAGGGGCGCGGGCAGGGGCCGCTTCAGCCCGTCGATCTGGCGCTGGAACCAGTCGGCGCCGGCGTCCGCCGGCAATGCCGCCCGTTGCAGGGACAGGCGCGGCTTGGCGCCATCGCGCGCCGCTTGCCTGGCCACGGCCACGGCGTCCTCCACCAGGTCGCCGGTGGACAGGGTGGCCAGGCCCAGCTTGGCCGCCGTGGCGGCATTCACCGGCGTGCCGGACAGGATCATGTCCAGCGCCGCCTTGACCCCGATGGCGCGGGGCAGGCGCTGGGTGCCGCCGGCCCCCGGCAGGATGCCCAGCTTCACCTCCGGCAGGCCCAGGGTGGCGTTGGCCGCCACCACGCGATGGTGGCAACCCAGCGCCACCTCCAGCCCACCGCCCAGGCAGGTGCCGGCGATGGCGGCCACCACCGGCTTGGCCGCCTGGTCCAGGTCGATGATCACATCGGGCAACGTGGGCACGGCCGTGGCCCCGCCCCGCGTGCCGGCGGCGAATTCCTCGATGTCCGCCCCGGCCGAGAAGTGGCGCGTGCCGCCGGTCAGCACCACGGCCTCCACGTCCGGCCGGGTCATGACCATGGCCAGCGCCGCGCGCAGGTCGCGGCGCAGCGCCAGGTCGAAGCTGTTGACCGGCGGGCGGTTCAGGGTCAGGACGGCGACGCCGTCGCGGATATCGATGTTCACCGGCATGGGGCGGCTTCCTTCCTGGCGGGGATCAGGCCTGGCGGGGTCAGGTTAAACGGCTTCGATGAGGGCGGCGATGCCCTGCCCGCCGCCGATGCACATGGTGACCAGCGCGCGCCCACCCTTACCACTTTCATGGGCGACGCGGCGCAACTCATAGGTCGCCTTCACCAGGTTGATGGCGCCGGTGGCACCCACGGGGTGGCCCAGGGAAATGCCGCTGCCGTTCGGGTTCACCCGATCGGGGTCGAAGTCCAGCTCCCGCGCCACGGCGCAGGCCTGCGCCGCGAAGGCCTCATTGGATTCGATGACGGTCAGGTCCTGGACCGACAGGCCGGTGCGGGCCAGCAGCTTGCGCGTCGCCGGAATGGGCCCGATGCCCATGTAGGCCGGATCCACCCCGGCATGGGCATAGCCCACCAGGCGGGCCATCGGCGCCAGGCCCAGGCGCTTCACCGCCTCGCCCGAGGCCAGCACCACGGCGGCGGCGCCATCATTGATGCCCGAGGCGTTGCCGGCGGTGACGGTGCCGTCCTTCTGGAACACGGTGCGCAGCTTGGCCAGATCGCCCGGCGTCAGGTCGGGGCGCACATGCTCGTCGGTGGCGAACTGCACCGCCTGGCGCTTCACCGTGATCTCGATCGGCAGGATCTGGTCGGCGAAGCGGCCCTCGGCCTGGGCGCGGGCGGCACGGCGGTGGCTTTCCAGGGCCAGCGCGTCCTGGTCATCGCGGCTGATGCCATAGCGCTTGGCCACATTCTCCGCCGTCACGCCCATCAGGCTACGGTCGAAGGGGTCGGACAGGGTGCCGTTGAGGGTGTCCACCACCCGGGCGTCGCCCATCTTGCTGCCCCAGCGGGCGTCGGGCAGCAGATAGGGGGCGCGGCTCATGTTCTCAGCCCCGCCGGCCACCGCCACATCGCAGTCGCCCAGCAGGATGGCCTGCGCCGCCGACACCACCGCCTGCAGGCCGGACCCGCACAGGCGGTTCACGGTCAGGGCGGGCACCTCCACCGGCAATCCGGCGCCGATGCCGGCCACGCGGGCCAGATAGGCATCGCGGGGTTCGGTGGGGATGACCTGGCCAAAGACGACATGGCCCACGGCGTCGTTGGCCACGCCGGCGCGGTCCAGCGCGGCGCGGGCCACCTTCGTCGCCAGTTCGCCGGGCGCCACGTCCTTCAAGGATCCGCCGAAATCGCCGATGGCGGTGCGCACACCGGAAACGATGAACACGTCGGTCATGGTGTCTTTCCTTGTCTCATGAAGTCGCGGCTCAGAAGCCGGCGGGATCGAAGGTTTGGGTCAGGTCGCTGCGCCGACCGACGATGCCCAGCCAGACATCGACGCGCGGCACCTCCGTCTCGAAGAAGAAGCGGCAGGCGGCCAGCTTGCCGGCGCGAAAGGCCGCCTCGTCGGGGTCATCGGTGGGGGGCAGGCTGCCCGCCGTCACCGCCTGGTCCAGCCACTGCCAGGCCACCACGGCATGGCCGAAGGCCGACAGGAAGGATGTCGCCTGGGCCAGGCTGGCGACGTCGTCGCCGGCGGCCTTCAGGTGGCCCACCAGGGCGCCGATGCGGGCCCAGGTGACGTCCAGCACGTGGGCGAAGTCGGCCAGGGCCGGCAGATGGCGCGCCCGCTCCACCGTCGCGGTCACCCGGTGCCGCAGGGTGGCCAGGGAGGCGCCGTCATCCTTCAAGGTCTTGCGGCCCATCAGGTCCAGGCCCTGGACACCGGTGGTGCCCTCATGGATGGGGTTCAGGCGGTTATCGCGGTACAACTGCTCCACATCGAAATCGCGGGTGTAGCCGTAGCCGCCATGCACCTGGATGGCGAGGTCATTCGCGGCCAGGCCCCATTCCGAGGGCCAGGTCTTGGCGACGGGGGTCAGCAGGCCCAGCAGGCCGGCCGCCTCATCCCGTCCTTCAGCGGGGCCGTGCAGTTCCTCATCCACCAGCCGGGCGCAATACAGCACCAGGGCCAGCGCGCCCTCGGCGTAGGCTTTCTGCGCCAGCAGCAGCCGGCGCACGTCGGGGTGGTCGATGATGGCGACGGGCGCCCCGCCTTTGCCGCCAATCGGCCGGCCTTGGCGGCGGTCGCGGGCGTAGTCCACCGCCAGGCGATAGCCGCGGTAGCCCAGCATGGCCGCCCCCAGGCCGACGGAAATGCGGGCGCTGTTCATCATCTGGAACATGATGGGCAGGCCCTGCCCCACCGCGCCGACGCGATAGCCCACGGCCCCGGCCTGGCCGCCCGGCCGGTGGTGCGCGCCCTCGCCGAAGTTCAGCAGGCAGTTGGCGGTACCGCGATAGCCCATCTTATGGTTCAGGCCAGCCACCACCACGTCGTTGCGCTGGCTGGCGTGGTCCGAGCCCGGGACCAGGACCTTGGGCACGACGAACAGGCTGATGCCCTGGGTGCCGGGGATCAGCTTGCCGTCCGGCCCCGGCACCTTGGCCAGGACCAGGTGGATGATGTTCTCGCTGGCGTCCTGGTCGCCGCCCGATATCCACATCTTGTTGCCGAACAGGCGATAGCGGGCGCCCAGCCCATCGTCGCCATCGGGCACGGCGCGGGTGGCGATGTCGGCCAGCGAGGATCCGGCCTGGGGTTCCGACAGGCACATGGTGCCGAAGTAGCGACCCTCGATCTCCGGCAGGGCGCAGGCCTTGACCAGCGCCTCGTTGGCGTAGCGCACCAGCAGCTTGGCGTTGCCCGTGGTCAGCATGGGATAGGCCGACGTCGCCACGTTGGCGGCCATGAACTGCGCCATGGCGGCGCTGTAGGCCAGCTGCGGCAGTTGCAGGCCGCCGACCTCGGCATCGAAGGGGGCGGCGAACATGCCGACCTCCGCGAAGGCGGCCAGCGCCTGGTGGATGGCGGGCAGGATACGCACCTGCCCGTCCACCAGGTGCGGCTCGTTCTGGTACTGGTCGGCCACCTTGTAGTGGGTCAGGAAGGTGTCCGCCGCCACCCGGCCCGCGATCTCCAGCATGGCATCCACGGTTTCCACGCTGTGATCCTGGAAGTGCGGGTAGGCCAGCAGGCCCTCCAGGTCCAGCCAGTCATGCAGCAGGAAGCCGAGGTCGCGGGCGCGCACCGGGGGCGTGGTCATGGGATAGGTCCTTCCTGCCGGGGATCAGATGACGCTGACGCCGCCGTCCACGGCCAGGATCTGGCCGGTGATGTGGCCGCCGGCGGCCGTGGCCAGCAGCAGGGCGGCGCCCTTCAGGTCCTGGTCGTTGCCCAGCTTGCCCAGGGGGGTGCCCGCCACCAGGTCGGCCTCATGCTTGGCCAGGGTGCCGCGCGTCATCTTGGATGGGAAGAAGCCCGGCGCCAGGGCGTTGACGGTGATGCCATAGGGGCCCCACTCCGCCGCCAGCACGCGGGTCATGTTGACCAGGGCGCCCTTCGTGGTGCCGTAGGCCACCGTGCCCATCATGCGCGGGTGGTGCCCCTGCAGCCCGGCGATGGAGGCGACGTTGACGATGCGCCCACGCTTCAAGGGTAGCATGGCGGCCCGCGCCACGGCCTGGGTCAGGAAGAACACGGCGTTCAGGTTCAGGTCCACCACCTTGGCCCACTGTTCCGGCGTGTGGTCCTGCGCCGCCGCACCCCAGGTGGTGCCGGCGTTGTTCACCAGCACGTCGATGCGGCCCAGGTCGGCCATCACCTTCTCCACCAGCGGGGCCATCGCCTCCTGCCGGCTGAGGTCGGCGGGGATGGCGGTGGCGGTGATGCCCTGGCCGGCCAGGTGGGCCACGGCGGCCTCCAGCTCTTCCGCCTTGCGGGCCACCAGCACGGGATGGGCGCCGAACTCGCCCAACGCCTCCGCGATCTGCAGGCCCAGCCCGCGCGATCCGCCGGTGATCAGGGCCACTTGGCCCGACAGGTCGAACAGGCGATGCAAGGCATTCGTCTTGGGGGCGGCAAGCGAAGACATGATGGGCGTTTCCTCCTGTCGTTCGGCATCCCGGATGCGTTGCCGGGGCCGGTATTTCACCGCGACCCGGCCCCTACGGGGTGGTTGCCGCGCGGGGGCACTGTATGCCATTGTTCGTTTGTTGGACAATTGAAATATCGCCCTGAAAACACAAGATCAATTCCGGCACGCGCCGGCTTGTGCTAGAGGGGCTGCGACAAGGACGGGCCGCAGCGCACTGCCGCCTGGGGTTTCATCATCCGCAAGGGGACCAGTGTCGGGCCAATCCGGCACGGCGGGCAAAGGGGCATTCGGCGCATGGCGTTCGCACGGCTGGCCATCCTGCCCACCTATAAGGTGGTCAGCGACACCATAGAGCGGGAGATCCTGGCCGGCAGGCTGAACGCCGGGGACATCCTGCCGACGGAGACGGAGCTGGCCGACCAGTTCGGCGTCACCCGCCACACCGTGCGTGAGGGCATCCGCATCCTGGAGCAGAGCGGCCTGGTGCGGCGGGAGGCCGGACGGCGCCTGTACGTGGCCGAACCCCACTACGGCGACCTGGCGCCCCGCCTGTCCCGCGCCATGGTGATGCAGCGCGTCACCTTCCGCGAACTGTGGGAGGTGTCCATGGATTTGGAACCCAGCGCCGCCGCCCACGCCGCCGGCCGCATCGACACCGACCGCCTGGCCCAGCTGCGCGCCAACGTGGACGCGACGGAGGAGGCAATCGCCGCCGGCGCCTCCATCATCCCGCTGGACGTCGCCTTCCATATCCTGGTGGCGGAAGCGGCGGGCAACCGCGCCCTGCTGCTGGCCCGCGAGCCGGTGACCCAGCTGTTCTATCCCGCCCTGGAGCGGTTGTTCCGCCATCCCAAGACGTCGGCGGTGGGCCCCCGCCGCCTGGTGGAAGCCCACCGCCGCATCGTCGAGGCCCTGGCCGACGGCGACGCGGCGGTGGCGCGGGAATGGATGCGCAAGCACATGGTGGATTTCCGCCGCGGTTACGACACCGCCGGCCTGGATCTGGACGAGGCCCTGGATCCCACCGCGGCGCCGCCCGCCGCACCCCCGCCGCGACGTTGAGACCACCACCGTGAAGCGAGACATTTTCCCGCTTCGCGCACGCAGCAATTGCGGCCACAACCGTGGCAACGACCCTTAACGGGCCGGTAACCATAAACCGTTGGTGGCGCTGGTAGATTCCGAATCGGGCGACCGTTTCGGATGGAACGGATGCGCGAGCGCCTCTTTAACCACGAATGGCGGTTGACCCCCGGGCACGGCTGGCCTACGCCACACGCATGTCACAGGACGGCAACCATGCGCCCGTCCGGACAATTCTCCCGGCGCCTTGAAAATCTCTCATTAGTTTCAAAACGCTAAAGCCATCTATGGCTCGACGCGCCCGCGCGTACGCGGACCGGCGCGATGTGCGCCCTTGGACCAATTGTCCAATCCCCCCTGCACAATGAACTCGATAAATGACGCGGCGGAGGTCTAGTTCTTTTGCAGTGCGAAACCTCACGCGATGCGGCGGGTGATGTTGCTTTTTGGGCGGGCCGGCGAGGGCCGGCATTGAGAAGTCAACGCCACAACCCAAGCGCGCCAACGGCTAAGCGCCCAAAAATTAGAATCATGAGTTGACGATCAATCACGGCTTTACGTGGACAGAATGACTGCGACCCTTAGAATTTTGCGGAGCCTTCGCGGCCGCACAAAATCCCTGGCGGCACTTATGGCCGCTGCGCCCTTCCTCAGCGGCTGCGACATGGCCCTGCTGGATCCGGCGGGCCCCATCGGTGCCGAGGAAAAGTCGATCATCATCCTGGCCACGTGCCTGATGCTCATCGTCGTTGTCCCGGTCATCGCCATGATCTTCCTGTTCGCCTGGCGCTATCGCGCCTCGAACAAGGCGGCGACCTTCAAGCCTGACTGGGACCACTCCTCCAAGATCGAGCTGGCGGTGTGGGGCATCCCCTGCGTCATCATCGCGGTGCTGGCCTACGTCACCTGGGTGTCCTCGCACACCCTGGAGCCCAGCCGTGAGCTGGTCGCCGACAAGAAGGCCGTCGAGGTCGAAGTCGTCTCGATGGATTGGAAGTGGCTGTTCATCTACCCCGAGCTGAACATCGCCTCGGTGAACGAGCTGGCCTTCCCCGCCGGCACGCCGGTCCACTTCAAGCTGACCTCGGCCACGGTGATGAACTCCTTCTTCATCCCGCGCCTGGGCAGCCAGATCTACACCATGCCCGGCATGGAGACGAAGCTGAGCCTGCTGGCCGACGCCGCCGGCGACTTCGACGGCCTGTCCGCCAACTACAGCGGCGGCGGCTTCTCCGACATGCATTTCGTGGCGCACGCCATGACCGACGACGCCTTCGCCCAGTGGGTGGAGAAGGCGCGCGCCGGCGAGGGCAAGCTGACGATGGCCAAGTACCGGGACCTCGCCAAGCCCAGCGAGAAGGACCCGGTCTCCTACTACGCCGAGGTCGAGCCCACGCTCTACCACGACATTCTCAACAAGTGCTCGGACGGTTCCACGTGCATGGACGCGGCGGTCAGCCTGGCGATGGCCAAGGAAGTGGCCGGCGGCGACCTCCAGCTGTGCAATCCCGCCAAGCCGAGGGGTTAATCCATGTTCGGTAAACTGACTCTCGAGGCCATTCCCTACCACGAGCCCATCATCATGGGTGCCGTGGCGATGATGGTCCTGGGTGGTGCGGCCCTGTTCGCGGGCATCACCTTCTTCCGCCTGTGGGGGCCCCTGTGGTCCAAGTGGCTGACCTCGGTCGACCACAAGAACATCGGCATCATGTACATCATCCTGGCGCTGGTCATGCTGCTGCGTGGCTTCGCCGACGCCGTGATGATGCGCACCCAGCAGGCGATGGCCTCCACCGGCGCCGCCGGCCCGCTGCCGCCCGAGCACTTCGACCAGATCTTCACCGCCCACGGCGTCATCATGATCTTCTTCATGGCGATGCCCTTCATGGTCGGCCTGATGAACATCGTCGTGCCGCTGCAGATCGGCGCCCGCGACGTGGCGTTCCCCTACCTGAACAACCTCAGCTTCTGGCTGACGGCCGCGGGCGCGCTGCTGATCAACATCTCGCTGGCGGTGGGTGAGTTCGCCCGCACCGGCTGGCTGGCCTATCCGCCCCTGTCGGAGCTGCAGTACAGCCCCGGCGTCGGCGTCGACTATTACCTGTGGGCCCTGCAGATCTCGGGCGTCGGCACCCTGCTGGCGGGCGTGAACATGATCACGACCATCCTGAAGATGCGGGCCCCGGGCATGACGCTGATGCGCATGCCGATTTTCACCTGGACCACGCTCTGCTCCAACATGCTGATCGTGGCGGCCTTCCCCATCCTGACGGCCACGCTGGCGATGCTGTCGCTGGACCGTTACCTGGGCATGCACTTCTTCACCAACGACGGTGGCGGCAACGCCATGATGTACGTGAACCTCATCTGGGCCTGGGGCCATCCTGAGGTGTACATCCTGGTCCTGCCGGCCTTCGGCATCTTCTCCGAAGTCATCTCCACCTTCTCGTCCAAGAAGCTGTTCGGCTACACCTCGATGGTCTACGCCACGGTCTGCATCACCGTGCTGTCGTTCATCGTGTGGCTGCACCACTTCTTCACCATGGGCGCCGGCGCCAACGTGAATGCATTCTTCGGCATTTCCACGATGATCATCTCCATCCCCACCGGCGCCAAGATCTTCAACTGGCTGTTCACCATGTACCGCGGCCGGGTGCAGTTCACCGTTCCGGTGCTGTGGACCCTGGGCTTCATGGTCACCTTCGTCATCGGCGGCATGACCGGCGTCCTGATGGCGGTGCCCGCCGCCGACTTCGTCCTGCACAACAGCCTGTTCCTGATCGCCCACTTCCACAACGTCATTATCGGCGGCGTGCTGTTCGGCTATCTGGCCGGCTTCACCTACTGGTTCCCCAAGGCCTTCGGCTTCAAGCTGAACGAGACCCTGGGCAAGGTGTCGTTCTGGTGCTGGCTGGTCGGCTTCTACCTGGCCTTCATGCCCCTGTACGCCCTGGGCCTGATGGGCATGACCCGCCGCATGAACCATGTCGACAACGTCGTCTGGCACAACTACCTGCTGGTCGCGGCCCTGGGTGCGGCGGTCATCGCCTGCGGCATCGGCGCCTTCGTCCTGCAGATCCTGGTCAGCGTGCTGAACCGCAAGTCCCTGCGCGACCTGACCGGCGACCCGTGGAATGGCCGCACGCTGGAGTGGGCGACCTCGTCCCCGCCGGCGTTCTACAACTTCGCCGTCGACCCGGTCGTCACCAGCCGCGACGCCTTCTGGGAACAGAAGCAGACCACCGGCGCCGGCCTGCAGCCCCTGCCCGCCTACGGCAAGATCCACATGCCCCACAACACGGGCACGGGCGTCATCCTCGGCGGCTTCATCGCCGTCCTGGGCTTCGCGCTGATCTGGCACATCTGGTGGCTGTCGGTCGCCGCGTTCGCCGCCGCCGTGGCGGTGGGCATCGGCCACACCTTCAACGAGAACCGGGACTACTACGTCCCCTCCGAGACGGTGGCCGAGACCGAGGGCAAGTACTTCAAGCAACTGACGTCGCAGGTCTAAGACGATGAGCAACGCACATTCCGTCGCGGCCGCCGACGCCGCCCTCTTGCACGGGGTGGAGGCTCATGACGAGCACCACCACGACGACGGATCCAAGACCACGCTGGGGTTCTGGATCTACCTGATGAGCGACTGCATCCTGTTCGCCGCCGTGTTCGCGGCGTTCGCGGTGCTGCGCGGACAGACGGCCGGCGGGCCGGACGCCAAGGAGCTGTTCAGCCTGCCCTACGTGGCCGGCGAAACCGCCTTCCTGCTGGTGTCCAGCTTCACCTACGGCATGGCCATGATCGCCGCCGAGAAGCAGAAGCAGTCGGCCACCCTGCGGTGGCTGGGTGTGACCCTGCTGCTGGGCCTGGGCTTCATGTTCATGGAACTGCACGAGTTCGCCGAGCTGATCGGCGAGGGCGCCGGCCCGGACCGGTCGGCCTTCCTGTCGTCCTTCTTCACCCTGGTCGGCACCCACGGGCTGCACGTCCTGTCCGGCATGGTCTGGATGGTGACGCTGATTGCCCACGTGCTGCGCCGCGGCCTGACGCAGGCCAACATCGTCCGCCTGACCTGCCTCAGCCTGTTCTGGCACTTCCTGGACATCGTCTGGATCGGCGTGTTCACCATCGTCTATCTCTCGGGAGTGGCCGCGTGATGGCTACCGCACACACCACCGCTCACGGCCATGACCATGGCCACCATGGCGCCCACCACGGCGAAGGCGCCCACGGCAGCGTGAAGTCCTACGTCATCGGCTTCGTCCTGTCGGTCATCCTGACCGCCATCCCCTTCGGCCTGGTCATGTCCGGCACCCTGCCGGCCGGGACCGCCATCCCCGTGTGCTTCGGCCTGGGCATCATCCAGATCGTCGTGCACCTGGTCTACTTCCTGCACATGAACAGCTCGTCGGCCCGGTCCTGGAACATGGCCGCCTTCCTGTTCACGCTGTTGATCGTCGCCATCCTGGTGGTCGGTTCCTGGTGGGTCATGGCCCACCTGAACGCCAACATGATGCCGGGCGCCATGCCCATGGAGTAAGGCGTTCTTCCCCGGGGGTGGGTCATACCGCCCCCGGGGAACGCTTCCCTATAAAACACGCTGTTGACCACCGTCAGGGCGACCACGAGACCACCCCGGCCCCCGCGGCGGGATGGTCCCGTGGTCGCCTTCGTCATTGCCGGCACCCTGATGAACCGTTAGTCCTACCCGAAAAGACATCCGTCACCCGGGGAGGACTAGGGACAGGATGGAAGAGATTTCGATCCAGGACACCACCAACAAGAAGAACCTGCTTCTTCTTGTCACCCTGCGATGGCTGGCGGTCGGCGGCCAGGTGGCGACCATCGCCATGGCCCAGGCCTGGTTCGATATCGACCTGCCCCTGATCCCCATGGCGGGGGTCATCCTGTTCCTGGTCCTGCTGAACCTGGTCAGCCTGTACCGCAGCCGCACCAGTCCGCACATCACCAATACCGAGCTGTTCCTGGGCCTGCTGCTGGACGTGGCCGCCCTGACGGTTCAGCTGTACCTCAGCGGCGGCGCCACCAATCCCTTCATTTCCCTGTTTCTGCTGCAGGTCATCCTGGGCGCGGTGCTGCTGCGGCCGGTGCTGACCTGGACCCTGGTGGCGCTGACCAGCGCCTGCTTCGTCGGGCTGACAGCCTTCCACCAGGACATCGCCCTGTTCTCACAAGGCCTGGCGTCGGCCGGCGGGGCCTGGCCCCGGGTGTTCGACCTGTACCTGGCCGGCACCTTCATTTGCTTCCTGCTGGCATCCGTGCTGGCGGTCAGCTTCGTCACCCGCATCAACGGCAACCTGCGCCAGCGTGACGCCCGCCTGTCCGACCTGCGGCAAAAGTCGGTGGAGGAGGACCATATCGTACGCATGGGGCTTCTCGCCTCCGGTGCCGCGCACGAGCTGGGCACGCCGCTGGCCACGCTGTCGGTCATCCTGAACGACTGGCAGCACATGCCGGCCAACGAGCGGGACGCCGAACTGCTGGACGATATGGCGGAGATGAAGGCGGCGCTGGCACGCTGCAAGGAGATCGTGTCGCGCATCCTGCTGACCGCCGGTGAGGCGCGGGGCGAAGGGGCGGAGCGGACGACGCTGGTGCGGTTCCTGGACGCCGTGGTGGCGGACTGGCGCCAGGCCCACGCCGACCGGGCCATCGACTACGCCAACCACATCACCGACGATGTGGCCATCGTGTCCGACACCGCCATCAAGCAGAGCCTGTTCAACCTGTTCGACAACGCGCTGGAAGCCAGCCCCGCCTGGGTAGGCATTGATGTCGCCTGCCATGACGGCCTGCTGACGGTCACGGTGCAGGACCGGGGGCCGGGCTTCGCGCCCGACATCCTGGCCCGGTTCGGCAAGCCCTACCAGTCCACCAAGAACAAACCTGGTCGCGGCCTGGGCCTCTTCCTTACGGTGAACGTGGCGCGCAAACTGGGGGGACGGGTGACCGCCGACAACAACCCCGCCGGCGGCGCCACCGTGGAGCTGCGTTTGCCCATCGAGTCGCTGGTGATCGAGGAAGCCGATGACGGACGATAACCTTATTGCCGACGAGGACGCCCCCGTCCTGCTGATCGTGGAGGACGACCCCTCCTTCGGCCGAGCGCTGAAACGGTCGTTCGAGCGGCGGGGGTACCATGTGATCAGTTGCGACCGGGCGGAGGCCCTGCCCGACCTGCTGATCAATGAGGCCCCGGATTTCGCCGTGGTGGACCTGAAGCTGGCCGGCGCCTCCGGCCTGGAATGCGTGAAGACGCTGCACGCCCACGATCCGGAAATGAAGATCGTGGTGCTGACGGGCTTCGCCAGCATCGCCACGGCGGTGGAGGCCATCAAGCTGGGTGCCTGCCACTACCTGGCCAAGCCGTCCAACACCGACGACATCGAGGCCGCCTTCGGCCGCACCGAGGGCGACAGCGGCGTCAGTCTGACCACCCGCGCCACCTCCATCAAGACGCTGGAGTGGGAACGCATCCACGAGACCCTGGCCGATACCGGCTTCAACGTCTCGGAAGCGGCGCGGCGCCTGGGCATGCACCGCCGCACCCTGGCCCGCAAGCTGGCCAAGCAGCGGGTCAGCTGACAGCGGTTGATGGCGATTACGGGTTCAGGCGATCCAGCAGGGCCCGCGACGGTTCCGCCTCCCCACCAAATTGGCGCCCATCACGCGATCTTGAAACCGCTCCACCTCGACAACCTTCTAAAGACGGCGATATCAGGCCACGAGCAAACCGCCGCCGGGCGCCGCCGGACCGGCAAGAATAGGGCCAGGGGCGGGAACGCCCTGGAAGTGGTTCGACAGCGCGTGGGCGATATCCAGTTCCGCCATCGCCGCCCCGGCATCGACGCGGCTGGCGGCCTGGGCCAGCAGTTCTGGCGCGTCGCTGATTCGGCCCCACCGGATCTGCAATCGGGCCAGGCTGATCACCGCCCGCAGGCGCCAGGACAGCGTTCCTTGATCTTCCGCCATGGTCATGGCCTGGCGGAAGAGCGCCTCCGCCTCAGCCACGTCGCCGCGCTGGCTCTGTATTTCGCCGCACAGGCGCATCAGTTCCGGCTGGGCCCACCCATCCTCATTGGCCCGGGCTCTCGCCAACGCCGCCTTGACCATGTCCAGCGCGCCGGCCGCGTCTCCCGCGCGCGCCAGGACCAGCGCCGCCTCCCGCACCAGGACGCCGTAGCGGGCATGGGACAGGTCGCCGAGGGCGGCCATCTGCCGGCGTAACGCCCCCAGCGTCTCGGCATCCCCATCGGATTTCAGGCGCAGGATCAGGTCGAGGCACTGCGCCCAGGGCAGCCACGTCATCGAACCGTGCCGTTCCGCCAGCATCATCAGCAGATCGTTGTGCCGCCGCGCCGCCGCCCAATCCCCCATCAACAGGGCCAAGGGACAGGCCGTCTGACCCAGCACGATACAGGTGGTATAGGCGTGATCCATGGCCATCGCCTGCTCCAGGCAACGGTGCAGCTGTTCCCTGCCCCGGTCGACATCCCCCTGTAGCCAGAGCATGCCCGCCAGCGCACCACGCGCCACGATCTGCTGGTCCAGTTGGAAGCGGATGCGGTGCCCTGTCACCGGCCCGCTATCCGCCAGGGCCAGTGCCGCCTCCGTATGACGACGCGCCCCCGCGATGTCCCCGAGGACATACAGCGCCCCGCCGAGAAGGCGCTCAACCAACGCTAGGACGGACGCATCGTCGGTGGCCGAAACCTCATCCCGCATGCGTCGGGCCAAATCCAGGGCCTGGCGCACCCGCCCCAGCTGGAAATGGCAGAAATAGAGCCCCAGTTGCGCCTGTCGGCGGCCATTCCCATCCGCCAGCCGGTCGGCGGCGGCCAGAACGCCTTCCCACAGTTCCGCCGCCTGCTCAGGCGGCACCATGCTGGCCAAGGACAGCGACATGGCCCGCAGAAGGTGCAGATCCAGACTTTGCCGGTCATCCGCGAACGGCAACGGACTGGCCAGGGCCAGCGCCGTCCACCGTTCGCACTCCATGCCCAGGGACAGGCATTGCCACAGGGGTGCCACGGCCACGACCAGCGCCCTGCCCATGCGCACGCCGTCGTCACCGGCGTTGGTGAAGCACCAGTCCAGCGCCCGGCGGACGTTATCGATCTCCAGCGCGTAGCGGGGCACCATCTCGCTGGCCGGCCGGCCCGCCCACGTCGGCAAGGCGGCCTGGAACAAGCGCAGATAGTGGGTAGCGTGGGCGGTGCGGGTCTCCGCACCCAGACCCGCGGCCTCCAGCCACTCGCGCGCGTAGATCCGAACCGTGTCCAGCAGGCGGTAGCGCACCTCCGGCCCCCGCCGGTCGGCAACCACCAAGGACTTGGCCACCAACTCTTCGACGACGTGGCCGCTGGCGCCCTCGCCATCCAGGTCGGCCGGAGAGACGACCGCCATCGCCGCGGCGGCATCGAAGCCGCCGACGAACACCGACAGCCGGTTCAGCACCGCCCGCTGGGCGCCGGACAGCAAGGCATAGCTCCAATCGAAGGCCGCCCGCAGGGTCTGGTGGCGGGGAGGCGCCGTGCGCCGGCCCCTGACCAGCAGGCCCAGGTGGTCATCCAGCCGGGACGACACCCCGGCGATGCCATAGGCGGCGACCTGGCCGGCGGCGAGCTCCAGGCCCAGGGGAATGCCGTCGAGGCGCCGGCAGATCTCCGCCGCCGCCGGCGCATCGGCGTCAGTCAGCCTGGTGCCTCCGGTCCCGGCCGCCATCCGTGCCGCGAAAAGCTGTACCGCGGAATGCGCCAAGGCCTGGCTGGCGCTCAAACCTTCCGACCGGATGGGCACCGCCAGCGGCGCCAGACGGTGAACCTGCTCCGCGTCAAGGCCCAGCGGCTCCCGGCTGGTGGCCAGGATGTCCACCCCGGGCGTGCCCATCAGCAGGGCGCCGGCCAGCGTCGCCGCCGCCGCGATCACCGGCTCGCAACTGTCCAGCACCAGCAGCATGCGCCGGGGCTTCAGGAAGGCCAGCAGGGCCGGCATGGGATCGGCGGCCTGGATATGGGGCGCCAGGCGGGCCGCCACCGTGGCCGGCACCAGCCCGCCCTCCCCAACCGTGGAAAGGTCGATCAACGCCACGCCATCGGGGTAGCGCCCCCCACGGCGGCGGCCACGCACAGGGCCACCGTCGTCTTGCCCATGCCGCCAGCCCCGGCGATGGTTACCAAACGCTGCCGGCCCAGGCTTGCCGCCAGCGTGGCGATGGCTTCATCCCGGCCCAGCGGCGGGGCCACCTGCCGCGACAGGGCGAAGGCGGCGACGGCGGGCGAGGGCGGCGGGACGGGGCCCGCCCCCTCTTTCAGCACCGGGGCGACAAAGCGGTAGCCCTGGCCCGGCACCGTGCCGACATAGGGGCCGTCGTCGCCCTCCTGCCCCAGGGCGCGGCGCAGCTTGCCCATCTGAACGCGCAGGTTGTTTTCCCCGACGTGCAGGCCCGGCCAGACGCGGCTTTCCAGCTCCGCCCGGTCCAGCACCTCACCCGCCCGTTCCACCAGCGCCAGCAACAGGTCCAGGGCCCGGCCGCGCAGGTCGACGGGCTGACCCGCCGTCAGCAGGCGGCGGGCCGGATAAAGGCTGTATGGGCCGAAGCGGTAGACGGCCTCGGCGATGGGTTTTGTTGTTGCTGGTTCAGGCATGGATCAGGCCCCGGGGATGGACCACGCCGCCCATCCGACCAAAAGTGGTTAATAAAGGCAACCATTCCGCTGTCGACCTATACGCCTGCCTTAGGCGCGCGGCACCTATGGCAGCTCCCGTGTCCAGGGCGCGGAACCGGCGGTGAAGCGGTGCGCCAGGAAATCCAGCAGCACCGCCACGCGGGCGGCACGCGGGCCGCCCGCCGGCGTCACCAGGTTGATGGCCAGGGGGGGCGGCGCCCAATCACGGCAGGCGACCACCAGGCGGCCGTCGCGCACCGCCTCCCACGCCAGGAAATCCGGCTGCATGGCCACCCCCAGCCCCGCCAGCAGCGCGTCCTGCAGCGCGTCGGCGTTGGTCGCGCTCAAGGGGCCCTTGACCCGCACCGATTCCTCGGTGCCGTCCAGATGGACGAAACGCCAGGTCTCCCCCGTCGCCAGATAGCTGTAGACCAGGCAGGCGTGGTCCTTCAGGTCGCGCGGCCGGGTGGGCATGCCCCGGCGGGCGAAATAGCCGGGCGCCCCCACCACCCAGCGCCGCACAGGGCAAAGGCGCCGGGTCATGAGGCTGGAATCCGCCAGTTCGGCGATACGCAGCGCCACGTCCACGCCCCCCGCCACCAGATCGACCAGCCGGTCATCCAGCTGCAAGTCCACCGTGACGTCGGGGTAGGCCGCCAGAAAGTCCGGCAGGGCCGGCGCCACGTGGCGCACGCCGAAGGACATGGGGGCGGCCAGGCGCACCCGCCCGTGCGGCTGGCTGGACTTGGCCTGGGCCTCCGCCTCCACCGCCTCCCCCTCCGCCAGGATCTGGGCCGCGCGCACCGCCAGCACCCGCCCCGTCTCGGTCAGGGAGAAGCGGCGGGACGTGCGATGGATCAGCCGCTCGCCCAGCCGTTCCTCCAGCCGTTTCATCGCCTTGGAAACGGTGGCGTTGGAGACGCCGAAGTCACTGGCGGCGGCGGCGAAGGACCCGGTTTCGGCCACCTTGGCGAAGATGGCCCAGGCCTCAAGGTCGGGGATGGGCATGCGGACTCTCCAGCGCCATGGCATCAAAAATAGAAATGATGAAGTTCCATAGTTTCTATTTTCGCCAGCGTCAACCGGGGCCATCTTAGGTCCTGTCAGCGGCGCCCACCGACGCCGCGCGGAAGATGAAAGCAAGGAGCTTTGTCATGATTGAACGTCGTCCGTTCGCCAAGCTGGGTGGCGCCAACCATGGTTGGCTGAAGGCCAAGCACCACTTCTCGTTCGCCAGCTACTACGACCCGGCCAACATGGGCTGGGGCAGCCTGCGGGTCTGGAACGATGACGAGATCGCGCCCAAGTCCGGCTTCCCGCCGCACCCGCATGCGGACATGGAGATCATCACCTACGTCCGCGACGGCGCCATCACCCACCAGGACAGCCAGGGCAACGAAGGCCGTACCGAGGCCGGCGACGTGCAGGTGATGTCGGCCGGTTCCGGCATCCGCCACGCCGAATACAACCTGGAGAACGAGACCACCCGCATCTTCCAGATCTGGATCCAGCCGGAGACGCGGGGCGGCACGCCCTCCTGGGGCGCCAAGCCTTTCCCCAAGGCCGACCGGTCGGGCAAGTTCGTGACCCTGGCCAGCGGCTTCACCAATGATGAGGGCGCCCTGCCCATCCGCGCCAAGGCCCGGGTGATGGGCGCCACGGTGAAGGCAGGTGAGCGGGTGACCCTGACCGTCGACCCCAGCCGCCACGTCTACCTGGTCCCAGCCACGGGTGTGGTGGAAATCGACGGCGTCCGGATCGAGGCCCGTGACGGCGCCGCCATCACCGACCAGGCCACGGTCGAGGTGGTGGGTGTGGAAGACGCCGAGGTGGTGCTGGTCGACGCCGCCTGACGCGTACCGGGGCGCCGCCGCGGCTGGCGGCGCCCCACCCCTCGGCCCCCATACATGGCCTCATGGGGTTGGAACGGCGGGCCAAGGCCCTAAATGCTTGATGCTGGCCGCCAATACGGGCGGCTTTTGGCGATAGTCGCGCAACCGTTCAAGACGGGGGCAACCCTACAAGACAGGAGCGAGACGGGCTGTTACGCCCCACGCATCCTCAGATTCAAGACGGGAGTTCCGACCCATGAGCACCAAGCCGAATTTCCAGGGCGTCCCAGGCGCGCTGACGCCGCTGTTGGCCGACATGTTCGCCCTGTACCTCAAGACCAAGAATTTCCACTGGCACATCTCCGGCCCGCACTTCCGGGAATATCATCTGCTGCTGGACGCGCAGGCGGCGGAGATTTTCGCCACCACCGACGCCATCGCCGAGCGGGTGCGCAAGGTGGGCGGCACCACCCTGAAGTCCATCGGGCAGATCGCCAAGCTGCAGCGCATCAAGGACAACGACGCTGAGAAGGTGGGCGCCCTGGACATGCTGCGCGAGCTGCACGAGGACAACGTCACCCTGGCCGGCATCCTGCGCGAGGCGCATGAGGTCTGCGACGAGGCGGGCGACGTCGCCTCCGCCAGCCTGCTGGAAAACTGGATCGACGAGGCGGAGGAGCGCGCCTGGTTCCTGGCCGAGACCATCGCCAAGGACTGATGCCCTTGTTCCGGCCCGCTTTTCTTTCGGCCGGTTCATCATTTCAGCGCACAAACCGCCAAATCGCGTTCAACCCTGCAAGTCACCGGCCCCCGGTCGCCCCTACCTTGAGCGCCGCCGGGGGCCGGGTCCCGGTTCCGGACACACCAAGGAACAGCAGGGTCATGACTCTGAACAACGACATCCCCCCTCCCCAGCCAGCGACGGCCAGCCGGCCGTCGACGGCGGGCCGGACGCCGCCCGCCGCGCCGTGCTGATGGGCGGCGGCGCCCTCGCCGCCCTCGCCATGCTGCCCGCAGGCGCCGCGACGGCCCTTGCCGCCCCCAGCGAAACCGCTTCCCCCGCCACCGGCCCGCACGCGGCCGACATAGGAACCCATGCCATGAGCTTCATCACCACCAAGGACGGCGTCCAGATTTTCTACAAGGACTGGGGCCCCAAGACGGCGCAGCCGATCGTCTTCCATCACGGATGGCCGTTGAGCGCCGATGATTGGGACAACCAGATGATGTTCTTCCTGGCCCATGGCTATCGCGTCATCGCGCATGACCGCCGCGGCCACGGCCGGTCCACCCAGACCGACACCGGCAACGAGATGGACACCTACGCGGCCGACGTCATCGCCCTGGCCGCCGCCCTGGATCTGAAGAACGCCATCCACGTGGGCCATTCCACCGGCGGCGGCGAGGTGGCGCACTATGTCGCCCGCGCCGAAAAGGGCCGCGTCGCCAAGGCCGTCCTGATCGGCGCCGTTCCCCCGATCATGGTGAAGTCCGACAAGAACCCCGGTGGCCTGCCGCTGGAGGTGTTCGACGGCTTCCGCACCCAGCTGGTGGCCAACCGCGCCCAGTTCTACCGCGACATCCCGGCCGGCCCCTTCTACGGCTTCAACCGCGCTGGCGCCAAGGTGTCGGAGGGCGTGATCAACAACTGGTGGCGCCAGGGCATGATGGGCGGCATCAAGGCCCACTACGACTGCATCAAGGCCTTCTCGGAAACCGACTTCACCGAGGACCTGAAGAAGATCGACGTGCCGGTGCTGATCATGCACGGCGACGACGACCAGATCGTCCCCATCGCGGACTCCGCCCTGCTGTCGGCCAAGCTGGTCAAGAACGGCACGCTGAAGGTGTACAAGGGCTACCCCCACGGCATGGCCACCACCCACGCCGACGCCATCAACGCCGACCTGCTGGCCTTCATCAAAGGCTGATCCGAGGAACCGCTGGGGGCGTGGTTTACGCCGCGCCCCCAGCGGCCTCGTCTTCCGCTGGGTTCCCGCCGCCTGCCGTCCCGCCGCCTGCCGCGGGCGGGCACGCCAGATAGACCATCAGCGACGCCCCCGGCATCGACGGCAGCGCCAGGGGTACGAAGTCGTATTCCTGCCGGCCCCGCACCGGATGGTTCACCCACTTGCGGCCGGCGCACAGTGCCCGCACCTCCTGCCCCGGCCATACCCGGCGGAAGGTCTCGCTGGCCGCCAGCAAATCGTCGATCAGTTCCCGGAAGCGCGGGTCGTTGGCATGGGCCGCGGTCTGCCCCCGGAAGATGGAGGCCAGCGCGCGGGCGGTGGCGTTCCAGTCCGCCCGCTCCTCCGGCAAGGGGGAACGGGTGAAATAGCGCCACAGCATGTTGCGCCCATAGGCCGGCGCCGCCGCGTCGAAGCGGAACAGATCGGCCGCCCCCTGGTTCCAGGCCAGAACATCCCAGCGCGCGTCCACGATATAGGCCGGATCCGGTTCCAGCCGGCGCAGCAGCGCCAGCGACTGCGCATCCACCCCGTCGCTGGCGCCTTCGAGGCGGGCGGGGGGCCGCCGGCCCGCGAGGGTGAACAGATGGTCGCGTTCCACCGCCGTCAGCCGGAGGGCGCGGGCCAGGTTGGCCAGCACTTGGTCGGACGGGCGCACGTCGCGCCCCTGCTCCAGCGCCGTGTACCAGGCGGTACCGATGTCGGCCAATTGCGCCACCTCCTCCCGCCGCAGGCCGGGGGTGCGCCGGCGCCGGCCAACGGGCAAGCCAACGGAGGCCGGATCCAGATGCTGGCGCCGGTCACGCAGGAAATTGGCGAAGGCCATGTTGCCGCCGGCGGCGGCGCTGTTGGCGAAGGAGGGACCGTCCATAGCCTGATAGTCACGATAGTAGGATAACTGGATTCTTCTTATAGGATAAAGGATCGGCCACCTTCAGGTCCAGGCCGGCCGGGTCACAGCACGGCGCCCATGCCCCGAGCCGGCCCCCAAAGCCTGGAGGATGACCATGACAAACACCCTTCCCATCGATTCGCGCGTCGCCCTCGTCACCGGTGCCAACAAAGGCATCGGCCTGGAAATCGCCCGGGGCCTGGGCCGTCAGGGCATCACGGTGCTGCTGGGTTGCCGGAACGAGGCTCTGGGCCGCGACGCCGCCGGCCAGTTGACGCAGGAGGGTCTGCACGCCCATGCCCTGACCCTGGATGTGACCGACGCCGCCTCGGCCATGGACGCGGCCGCGCGCATCGCCGAGCGTTTCGGCCGGCTGGACATCCTGGTGAACAACGCGGGCGTCGCGGCGCAGGAGGAGGCCGACGCCTTCCGCGCGGGCAAGCCCATCGTGGACGTGGAGATCGCGCGGCGCGTCTATGACACCAACGTCTTCGGCCCCCTGGCGGTGACCCAGGCCATGCTGCCCCTATTGCGCCAGGCGCCGGCCGGCCGGATCGTGAACATGTCCAGCGGCCTGGGCTCCCTGACCAACATGAGCGACCCCTCGCACCCGTTCGCCGGGCTGGCCGTCCTGGCTTATGGGTCGTCCAAGGCGGCGCTGAACGGCATCACCGTGCAGCTGGCCAAGGTCTTGAAGGATACGCCCATCAAGGTGAACAGCGCCTGCCCCGGCCACTGCGCCACCGACCTCAACCGCCACAGCGGGCCGCGCACGCCGGCGCAGGGGGCCGCCACGCCCATTCGTCTGGCGCTGCTGCCGGCCGATGGGCCGACCGGCGGCTTCTTCAACGACGAGGGCGCGCTTCCCTGGTGACGGACGGCGGCGAAAGGATGGTGGAGGGCCGGCCAGGCGCCCGGCCGGCCCTTAACCGAAACCCGGTTGCCGTTCAACCCGAGGTGACCGTGGCCTTCAGGTTCAACGCGCCCACGGGCGATGTGCCGTAGCAATTTTCCGCCGCCCAGGTGCAGCCGGTTCCACTGACCATGTCGAAGCCGCCGCCCGACTGGCGCATCAGCACGTGGCCGGCGGCGTTGCCGTTCACCTGCGCCAGCCGCGACTTGCCGGTGGTGGCCATGGCCCCGCCTGACGACTGGTCGCAATTGTCCAGCACGGTCAGGTTGCTGAACCAGCCGCGCACCATGTAGGTGGCCCCGCCGCCCTCGTTATAGCCGGTGCAGTTGCGCAGGCGCATCTGCACCAGGCCGTAAACATGGGCGCCGTTGGGATCGCCCGGCGACAGCGACCGGCAGTTGTTCTCGAAGCCCACCTGTTCGATGGCCGCACCGCTGGAGGTGCCGTTGTTGTAGTAGAAACCGTAGCTGCCATTGTCACGGCAATAACCGCCGAAGATGCGGACGTCGGTGGTGCCGCCATACGTCGAATCAAAGTTGGTGGCCATCATCCCGCACTTGGTGTTCTGGGCGAAGAAGCAGCCCACCACGGTGATGGCGGAGCACACGCCGCCCTTGGATTGGGCGAAGACGGCGCCGTTCTGCTTGCAATCCTGGAAGAAGCAGCCGACCAGCAGGGATTCGAAGACGTTGCCCTCGAACAGCAGGCCGTTCAGGCCCGCGCCTTCGATACACAGCCCGTCCAGCGTGACGTTGTAGAAGAAATAGGAACTGCCGTAGGCGATGATGCGCAAGCCGTTGCCGTCCTTGCCGGTGCCCAGGATCTTCATGGCGCCCAGGATACGGAAGTAGCGGACGGTGTTGACCGCCTGCAGGCTCATGATGTCGGTGCCGTTGGTGATGGTCGACACCAGCGTAGCGCCCTGCGCCTGCAGCCCCCAGGGCTTGCCCGCGTCCTGGGTGGATACGAAGGAAATGGTCTTGGCGATGGCGTAGGTACCGGCGGGTACGATGACCATCAGGCCCTTGGTGGCCGCCGCCGCCAAGGCCTTGGAGAAGGCGGCGCTGTCATCGGTGACGCCGTCGCCGACGGCGCCGTAGTCATAGATGGTGGGCGTGGCCTTGGCTGTGGCGGTTTGCGCCACCTGGACGTCCCCCTCGGCATCGGGGGCTGATGCCGCGCCCGCGCGCGCGGCGGCCACCGCGGACAAGCCGAAGGGCAGCGCGGCACCGGCCGCGATCAAATGTCGGCGATCCATGATTTACCTCGCTGAAGAACAATGTGTCCCGCCGCCGCCCCTGTTGAAGCCTGAATTTCCTGGCCGTTTAGGAAGTTCCAGCTTAAGGAGCGCTAGACCTATGGGGGAAGAGGGTGGCAGCTCTCTTTCGGCGGTGCCGTATCAGAATTCACCGACATGTACAGTCTCGCAAGACCAAAACGGCACCAGGAGAAATAGCATTCGGTATACCTCGGACAGCAAATATCTGGCCATTTTATACCGATTCCATGCACCACTGGAGACATAGGCGGGTTTTAGTCATATACCGCACTGCAATAGACATATGCCACCCGCGCCATGTGACGAAACTGTGTTCGCCAAATGCCCAATGGCGGCCACACGCCACTGCAAGGCATTGTTCCCCTGCTTGCAAACGACACCAATCCGTTTGATAGATTGCCTTTATGTTAAATTGTATGTAATCACCACTTGCTCAATCGGTATCGACCCAACCAAGCAGTTCCGTCCAACCAGTGGCCTTTCGGTAAGAAAACAGGCGGCCAGCCCCACGCCATGGTGATGCCATGATCCCGTGCGACTAACGGGGCCGGACGACTTCTTAACCATAAAAAAGGCGGCGGCCCCAGCCTACCGGGGACCACGGCCTTCGAAGGCAGGCTCCCCGGGAGGGACCACCCCATAGATGCGCGTGACCGGCCCCTTGGCTTCACAGCCGGAGGGCGGGCTGACGGAGGTCGTCCCTTATGGAGGTTTTTTGTGGTGTGCGCAAAACTTTGGCATCGGGCAGGCCTGGTAGGGCTGATGCTGCTGTCAGGCTGCACCGCTTGGCTGCCGCCATGGGAGCAGGCCAAGCCCGCCCCCCAGAAGATCGCGGTCACCCGACCGGCCCCCACCCGCGCCAAGGCCCCGGCGGCCCCCGCCGCCAGCGGGACCGCCTCGACGGGTGACGCCGCCCGCGTGGCGGCCGCCCGCCGCACGCCCCCCTCCCCCACCCCGTCCCAGACGACACCAGCGGCGGCCAGTGCCGCCGTGGCGTCAGATGTCGATCTGGTGGGTATGGACGAATCCCAGTTACAGGCCTTGATGGGTCCCCCTTCCTCGCAGCAGGACTTGTCCCCGGGGAAGGAGTGGCTTTACCGCCACGGGACTTGCACCGTCGACCTGACACTGTACCCCGACATCAAGACGCAGGCTTACCGCGTCCTAAGCTATGAGGTGACAAGTGACAATGACACCGGCGACCGCAAACGCTACTGCCTGGCCGACCTCCGGTCCGTGGCTCAAGCCAAATGACGTCCTTCCGGCCGTGCCGGCCCGCGTGGTCCTTGTCGATGACGACGAGGCCTTTCGTGAGGCCGCCACGGGCGAACTGGAGGACCTGGGCTTCACCGTCACCGGCTTCCCCGACGCGAAGTCGCTGATCAACCACCTGACCAGCGCCGACGGCTCTGGCCTGGATGACGGCGCCGCCGACATCCTGGTCATCGACTGGTGCCTGGAGCGCACGCTGGGCATCGATCTGCTGCCCGATCTGCGGCGGCGCGGCTGCCGCATCCCGGTCATCTTCCTGACCGGCATGTCCATGCCCGCCAACGAGACGCTGGCCCTGGATCGCGGCGCGGTCGACTTCATCGACAAGACCCGCGGCATGTCCGTCCTGGCCCGCCGCATCCGCCTGATCCTGCAACCGCCTGCGGCGGCCGCCCCTACCCCTACGGTTAAGTCGGGGGATGAGATCGTGTGCGGCAAGCTTACCCTTAAGCCTAAGGTCAACCGAGCCTTTTGGCAGGGTCGCGACGTGATGCTTACGGTTACCGAATTTAGTATCGTCGAGTTCATGGTGGCCAATTTGGGCGAGCACGTCACCTACCGGGCCATCTACGACCGCGTGCATTGGAGCGGGTTCGTCGCCGGCAGCGGCGAGGATGGCTTCCGGACCAACGTGCGCTCGTCGATCAAGCGGATCCGGAGCAAGTTCAATGCTATCGATCGTGGCTTTGCGGAAATTGAGAATTTCGCGGCCTTCGGCTACCGATGGCGTGACCCGGCAAGCGTCGATGCCGCGGCGTCTGAGGTGGGCCGCCCGCAGGATATCCGGATCACTCACGGTTAGACTGGGCTTCCTGCTCGTCATCTTCGCCGCCCTTCCCTTCATCCTCTACGGCCAATTCGAAACGGCGGACCGCAAGGAAAGGGAGATTGTCACCAAGAATCTGCGGTACAGCAGCTGGCTCATCGCCCAGGCCTTGAAGCCGCTGCTGAACCGCGAAAGCGGACCGCCCACCGCGTCCTTGAACGAGGAGCTGGCCAAATACGACGGTGACGGCACCAACCTGAAACTGATGTTCCAGCCCAAGGGTGGAGCCGCCGGCCAGGACGGCGGCTTCTACTTTTTGGCTTCGGCGCCCAAGGTCGGCGCCGCCGACCTGGGCGCCACCCTGGACAACCTGCAACGCCACGGCATCGTTTCGCAGGTGGCGGAAAGCTGCACCTGGGACAAGCCGGTCGACATCCGCTACACCCAGCCCACCGGACATGAGGAGATCCTGACCTCCGTCGTGCCCATCCAGAGCCGCTGGGGCTGCTGGGTCCTGGTTTCCTCCCACGTCACGTCGGAACTGCTGGCCACCGCCATCGGCCGTCCCTACTGGCAGACGCCGCAGGTGCGGCTTTCGTTGATGCTGTACCTGGCCGTGGCCGTCATCGCCCTGCTGACCGCCCTGTCCGTGCGCCGCCACATCCGCCATTTCCGCCACGTCGCCCGCGAAATCCGGCAGGGCCGCGTGGCCGGCAACACCTTCGCCAGCCGCAACGCCATTCCCGAACTGGACAGCGTGGCCCGTGACTTCGACGGCCTGGTCCACGATCTGCACCACGTGGCCGGCGTCATCCGCCAGACGGCGGAGGACAACGCCCATTCCTTCAAGGGGCCGGTCGCCACCATCCAAGCCTGCCTGGAGCCGCTGAAACGCCTGATCCCGGCGGAGCACGCCCGCGGCAAGCGCGCCGCCGAATTGATCGAGCTGTCGCTGGACCGGCTGAAGGCGCTGATCTCCGCCTCGCAGTGCCTGGACAACACGATGGCGGACATGATCGAATCCCCGCGCGAGGCGGTGGACCTGACGCAGATCGTGGCCGACATCCTGAAAAGCTACCGCGAGGTGCTGGTGGCGCGGCAGATCCGCCTCAGCCGCCAGTTGCCCCCCGACGTGCTGGTTCGCGCCGGCAAGGTCGCCCTGGCCGTGGTGGTGGAGAACATTCTGGACAACGCCGTCAGCTTCACCCCCGATGCGGGCGCCATCGCCGTGCGCCTGCAGGAGGAGGACGGCGTCATCAACCTGACCATCGAGGACAGCGGCCCCGGCATCGACCCGGACAAGATCGACAACATCTTCGATCGCTATTTCTCCCTACGGCCCCCCGATCACGCCCGTCGCGACGCCAAGGCGGGATCGCCCGGCCACGCCGGCCTGGGCCTGTGGATCGTGAAGCGCAATGTCGAGGCGCTGGGCGGCACGGTCACCGCCACCAATCGCATCGGCGGCGGCCTGAAGGTCCATATCGTTCTGCCGTCGGCAAGCTGAAACCCCGCCAATACAACTCCAGAGGGAAAATTCTTGGAGAGGGCGTCGCCCGCCACTATAGTGCTGCGCGCCGCCTTATCTCTCTTTAGTTGTAGTCGCGTGACAATCACGCCCTGGGCGGCGTCCGACACGGGAGGGACGTATCGCCATGAGCACGAGCCCCAACATCCTGCTGGTCACCACCGACCAGTACCGCTTTCCCCGCTTCTCTTACGGTCCCGAGGGCGGCTTCGCCGAAGCGCTGAAGCAGATCCTGGGATTCCAGGGCACCGTGGATCCCCACAATCCCTTTGCCGCCTTCTTCCCCGGCCTATTGCGCCTGCGCCACAACGCGGTCGTGCTGCGCAACCACACCATCGCCGCCAGCGCCTGCACCCCCAGCCGAGCCACGATCTATACCGGTCAGTACGGCACCCGCACCGGCGTGACGCAGACCGATGGCCTCTTCAAGAACGGCGACGCCGCCAACTTCCCCTGGCTGGCGCCGGATGGCGTCCCCACCCTGGGCAGCTGGATGCGGGCCGCCGGCTACAGCACCCATTATTTCGGCAAGTGGCACGTCAGCAACCCGCCGGACCACAGCCTGCAGGCCTACGGCTTCGACGACTGGGAGGAATCCTACCCCGAGCCGCACGGCGCGTCGCCCAACAACCTGGGCCTGTACCGCGACATCGGCTTCGCCGACAGCGTCTGCACCTTCCTGCGGCGCAAGGCCCTGGGGCTGGACTACGACCGCGCCGCCGCCGTCAAAAGCGACAAGGCACCCCAGCAGCCGGCGCCGGACGCGTCGAAGGCGCGCCCCTGGTTCGCCGTCGCGTCCTTCGCCAACCCCCACGACATCGCGACATACCCGGCGGTGATCGCCCAGGCCCTGCCGTCCGACACCGGCACGCCCGTCACCCTGCCCAACGGCGCGACGGTGGGCGCCACCCAATCGGTCTTCGGCCCCCTGACGATCCCCCTGCAAGGCGACCGTACACCCCCGCCCACCGGCGGTACCCTGCAGGTCGCCCTGAATCCCCTGGGCTTCCCCCAAGCCTGCGCCCACAACCCGCCCACCCTGGACGAGGATTTGTCGGCCAAGCCGTCCTGTCAGTACGACTACGCCTACAAGATGGGCTTGGCGCTCTCGGCCAAGGTGGGCGCCGGCGCGGGCGGCGCCGTCCCGGCCGACAAGATGGACGCGGCGGTGGCGGTCACGCTGAAAAGCTGCATCCCCTTCCAGCTGGCCGACGACCCGACGGCCTCGGCCCGGGATTTCGTCCAGCTGTACGCCTATCTGCACGCCGTGGTGGACGCGCAGATCGACCGCGTGCTGCGCACGCTGGAGGAATCGGGCCTGGCGGAGAACACCATCGTCGTCTTCCTGGCTGATCATGGCGAATACGCCGCCGCCCACGGCATGATGATCGAGAAGTGGCACACCGCCTATCAGGAGGCGCTGCACGTCCCCGTCGTGGTGCAGTTCCCGCCGTCCACGTACCGCGTGCCCGGTGGCCTACGGCACCTGGACCAGGTGACCAGCCACATCGACATCCTGCCCACCATCCTGGGCCTGGCCGGGGCGGACCGGGGCGAGGCCGCCCGTCGGCTGGCGGCGGCGCGTGGGCCCTTCCCGCCCCTGCCCGGCGCCGACCTCGCCCCCTTGATCCGGGGCGAGACCGAGGTGGTGACGGAACCCGACGGCCTGCCGCGCCGGGGCGTGCTGTTCATCACCGACGATGAGATCACCAAGCCGCTGCCGCCCATCGGCGACCCGCATGAAACCGCATCCTACGCCCAGTTCGCCGTGTTCGACGCCACGGTGGCCGCCGTGCGGGAAGGGCGGCATGGCAAGGGCCCCGTGCCTGGCCTCACCCCGGGGCCGGTGCGCCAGCCCAACCATGTCCGCTGCGTGCGTACCCCGGACTTCAAGCTGTCCCGCTATCACGACCCGGACGGGCGCGTGCCCCAGGAATGGGAGATGTATGACCTGCGGCACGACCCGAACGAGACCGTCAACCTGGTGCAGGTGCGGGCGTCGCCACCCACCGCGCGCCACGACCTGCCCGGCTGGACCACCCGTGCCGCCGTGCAGGCGGAGGCTGACAGCCTGGCCGAGCTGCTGGCCCGGCTGGAGGCGCGGGACTTGCCGCCCCTGGCGCCTGCGGCGTCCTGACTCCCCACAACATCGCCGATAACGTGCAACGCCGCCCCGAAACGGGCGGCGTTGCCGCATCCGCGCCACCGTGACGCACCCGCCCTTGAAAGCGGATGCCTCCGTCCTACCCTTCCTGAGCGTAAAGCCGGGCGCCCGATGCGCCTGACGGTCCTGGTTGCCCCTGCGAAGCCCCCGGCCACGGCTTGGTCACTGGCCCCGGTTCAGCCTGCCCCGTAGCGTCATCTGCAAAGGTTCCCACCCTGAAGCGGAGCGGTCATAAAATGCATGACGTGACGGAGCGCGTGTCCACCCGGGCCCTACGGACCACGCAAATCCATCCGGTTCTTCTGTCCGGCGGCGCCGGCACCCGGCTGTGGCCCCTCTCCCGGGCGATCCATCCCAAGCAATTCCTGGCCCTGACCTCGGACCGGACCCTGTTGCAGGAAACGGCCGCGCGCAGCCTGGGCGACGCCGGCTTCGCCGATCCCGTCGTCATCTGCAACGAGGAACACCGGTTCATGATCCACGAGCAGCTGCACGGGATCGGGATCGAACCTCAGACCATCATCCTGGAAAGCGCGGCGCGCAATACGGCGCCGGCCATCGCCGCCGTCGCCCTGTGGCTGATGGACCGCGATCCCGACGCCCTGATGCTGGCCCAGCCCTGCGATCATCTGATCGGCGCGCTGCCAGACTTCTACCTGGCCGTGGCCAAGGGTGTGCCGGCGGCGCAGGCCGGCCACCTTGTCACCTTCGGCGTCGTGCCGGACAAGCCGGAGACCGGCTACGGCTACATCCGGACCGGCGCCCCGCTGGCGGGCGTGGACGGCGTGCGCGCGGTCGAGCATTTCGCCGAGAAGCCCAACGCCGAGACGGCGGAGCGCTATCTCGCCAGCGGCAACTACCTGTGGAACAGCGGCATCTTCCTGATGTCGGCCCGCCAATACATCGCCGAGCTGGAGCGCCTTCAGCCGGACATAGTGACCGCCGTGCGCGAGGCCATTTCCGCCGGCAAGGAGGACAACGGCTTCTTCCGCCTGGATGAGGCCTGCTTCACCGCCGCCGCGGCCCTGTCCATCGACCACGCGGTCATGGAGCACACCGACAAGGCCGCCGTCATCCCGGTGGACATGGCCTGGTGCGACGTCGGGTCCTGGCGGTCCCTGTGGGACGTCAGCCACAAGGACGATGCCGGCAACGTCGAGCAGGGCGACGTCATCCTGCAGGACGTGAAAAACAGCTACGTCCATTCCGACGGCCGCTTGGTGGCCGCCATCGGCGTTGAGGACCTGGTGATCGTCGCCACCGACGACGCCGTGCTGGTCGCCGACGCCGCCCACGCCAAGAACGTGGGCAAGGTGGTGGAGCAGCTGCGCCGCCGCAACCGGTCGGAAGAAACCCACCACACCACGGTCTACCGGCCGTGGGGCTATTATCGCGCCGTGGACATCGGCTACCGCTTCCAGGTCAAGCGCATCATGGTGAAGCCGGGTGCGCGCCTCAGCCTGCAGAAGCACCACCACCGCGCGGAACATTGGATCGTCGTCCAGGGCACCGCCCTGGTGCAGCGCGACGGCGAAAACCGCCTGGTGCGGGAGAACGAGTCCGTTCACATCCCCATCGGCATGGAGCACCGCCTGGAGAACCCCGGCAAACTGCCCCTGCACCTGATTGAAGTGCAATCTGGCGCCTATCTGGGCGAAGACGACATCGTGCGTCTGTCCGATACCTACGGCCGCGCGTGAGCGCGGCCCCATTTCCCGGGACCCAACCCGGGAGAGGGAGCCAATTGACGCGGAAACGGGCGGGGAACGGGGGGCAACCCGTTTTTAAACCAAGACGCGGTCCCGCAAGGGCAACGCGCCAAGCCCGAGGTCAAATCCGATGCCTGCATACCATCGACGCCATCCCACCCCGTCGTTCGGAAGGGTGATGTACGATAGCCCTCTCGCCCGGCTTCATCCGGCCGCGGAAACGATGGCGGCTGGCGGCCTGAAGCGGCGCCTGCTGCTGGCCGCGGCCGGGCTGGCGCTGACCGGCGGCTTGGCCGCCGCCCCCGCCAACGCCCAGACGGAAACGTCGCCGGACGACACGGTGGCCACCCGGCAACACCCCGAATTCGACCCGCCGGGCATCCGGGTGGGCGGCTTCATCCTCTATCCCAGCGTCACGCTGGACGAGGTTTTCGACAGCAACATCTATGCGACTCAGGGGCATGACACCAGCGACCTGATCACGGTGCTGCAGCCCAAGCTGGAGCTGAAGTCCAACTGGAACGTGCACCAGCTGAACCTGCACGCCAGCGGCGACATCGACTGGTACGCCCAACACAGCCGCGAGAACTACGCCAACTACGACATCGGCGCGGACGGCCGGCTGGAGGTCTACCACGACGCGTGGATATCCGGCGGCGCCGACTACAGCCTGTGGCACCTGCCCCGCACTTCGCCCAACAACATCGTCGGTCAGGCCGACCCGACCGAATACAACCAGGCCTCGGCCAGCGTGGTCGGTCACAAGGAGTTCGGCAACCTGTTCGTCGAGCTGGGCGACAGCTACAACCGCTACGACTTCGCCAACGCCCAGACCTTCGATGGCCGCACCATCCTGTGGGAACGCCAGAACCATGATGAGAACGAGGTCAGCGTCCGCACCGGCTACACCATCCAGGGCCTGTATGAGCTGTACGTGAAGGGCGCCTACAACACGCGCAACTATGACAGCACGTCGGACATGAGCGGATTCAACCGCAATTCCAACGGCTACACCGTCCTGGTGGGCGGCAAGTACAACCTGACGGGCATCACCTCCATCGACCTGTTCGCCGGATACCGGTCGCAGGACTATGACGATGTCCGCCTGGGCACCTTCTCCGCCCCCACGGGCGGCGCCAAGATCACCTGGAACGTGACGCCGCTGACGACCGTGACCGGCGAGATCACCCGCGACATCGACGAAACCATCGTCGTCGGGGCGGCCGGTTATTTCGCCACCAAGGAAACCGTGGCGGCCGACCACGAATTGCTGCGCAACCTCATTCTTCACCTGCAGCTAAGCCATGAGGCCGACGATTTTCAAAATATAGGCCGAACAGATGATGTCTATGGCGTTGGTCTTGGCGCTAAATACATGATGAACCAAATGACCGCCATCAACGTCCGTTACAACTACCAAATCCGGTCCTCTAATGGCACCGGAATCGGGTACGCGGACCACAACATTTTGGTTGGCTTAACCCTTCATCTGTAAGGGAATACTGGCTGTATCCATCGCGATCACAGCGCAGGCGGGGGCGGCCCCCGTTTGATCACAACCGCCGCCCCCCACTTTTGATAAAACTATCGTGTGAGCCCCACGAAAAACGGGCCGTCACCACCAGACCCACAAACGAGACCCCGGCGCCTAGGCGGCCGGGCTGCCTCCGATCAAGCAGAAGGTGCCGGAATGCTGCCTTCCCGCCTCCCCCGCAAATCCCCGTCCCGGCTGGCCATCCTGGCGGTCGTGGCCGGGGCCCTAGCGCTTCCCTACACGGCTTACGCCCAGAACGCCGGCCAGCCGCCGGCTCCCAACGTCAGCGCTGGGGGTGCCGCTGGGGGCGCCATCGCGAGTAACGAGCCGGCGTCCAACCCCGGCGCGCCCGCCGGACCCGGTATGGGTGGTCCCGGCGTGGGTGGCGGCGTCGCCGCCGCCGACTATCAGCTGGGCCCGGGCGACCGTGTCCGCATCACCGTGTTCGGCCAGCAGGACCTGTCCGGCGAATACGCCGTCGATGGCACCGGCACCCTGTCCTTCCCCCTGGTGGGCCAGGTGCACGCCGGCTCGCTGACGGCGGGCCAGTTGGGCAAGACGCTGGAAGGCAGCCTGTCCCCCAACTACATCAAGAACCCCCATGTGAGCGTGGAAGTGCTGAGCTACCGGCCCTTCTACATCCTGGGCGAGGTCAAGACCCCCGGCAGCTACGCCTATGTCTCCGGCATGACGGTGCTGAACGCCGTCGCGCTGGCCGGCGGGTTCACCTACCGCGCCCGTGACGACGACTTCCGTCTGCAGCGCACCGCCAAGGACGGCAGCAAAACCCAGGTCGACGCCGAACCGACGACGCCGGTCCAACCCGGCGACGTCATCACAGTCCGGGAGCGCTATTTCTGATGACTTTGCCCGAGCAGCCCCGCGCCCTGGGTGGTGGTCCCATCCTCCCCCGGCGCCTCACCGCCGCCCCGCCGGCCCCCCGCCCCGTCTACATGCCCCCGCCGCAGCAACAGCAGCGGGACGTGCTGGACACCTACCGCAAGATCTGGGCGCACCGGCGCCTGGTGCTGGCCTGCACCGTCGGCACGGCCCTTCTGGCCGGCATCGTCGGCTGGAGCATGCCGTCGCGCTACACCTCGGAATCCCGGGTGTTGGTGGGCGTGCCCCAGCCCTCGCTGGAAGGCATCGGCCCGACCATGGCATCCATGACCTTCAACGCCGAGCGGGTGCAGAGCGAGGGGCTGGTGGCCCAGTCGCGCGAACTGGCCCAGAAGGTGGTCGACCGGCTGCACCTGAATGACGATCCGGAGTTCAATCCGGACGCCAAGACGGCGGCGCCCCAGATCCCGGCCTGGGCCCGGCTGCTACCCACCAGTGTGGCGGAATGGCTGACCAAGCCCAAGGCCAAGCCGCCGGAAACGCCGGAACAGCAGGCCCGCACGGCCGCCATGATCAACAACCGCACGGTCGACATCCTGCTGTCCAAGCTGGACATCGCCACGGTCGGCCGTTCGGACGTCCTGAAAATATCCGCCACCACCCGCGATCCGGAAACCGCCTCGCTGGTCGCCAACGCCGTCGCCGACGCCTATTTGGCGGAGCAGCGCGACGTGAAGGTCGGCACCGCCAGCCGCGTCGAGGAGTACATGGAGAGTCGCATCGCCGACCTGCGCAAGCAGGTGGACGATAGTGAGCGCGCCATCGAGGACTACCGCAAGCAGTACGGCCTGTACGATCAGCAGAACGGCACCGGCATCATGGGCCAGCGCCTGACGGAGCTGAACACCCAGCTGATCACCGCCCAGACCGCCAAGGCCGACGCCGAGGCGCACCTGAACGACGCCCAGAACCTGATGCGCCAGGGCATCACCGGCGACAGCGTGCCGGAGGTGCTGAACAACCCGCTGATCCAGTCGCTGAAGCAGCAGCAGGCCGCCGCCGAGCAGCGCCTGGCCCAGCTGTCCGCCACCTACGGCGACAAGCATCCGCAGGTCACCGACGCCAAGGCGCAGATCGCCGACGCCCAGCGCAAGATCAAGGCGGAGATGCAGGGCATCATCAACGGCCTGCAGAACGTGGCCCGCACGGCCAACGCCCGCTACCAGGCCGTGCTGCGCGACTTCAACGAGGCAAAGGGCTCCCTGGGCTCCGACAACCAGAACGCCATCCATCTGGAGGCGATGGAGCGCGACGCCGCCGTCAACCGGCACCTGCTGGAAACCATGCTGACGGAAGAGAAGCGCCTGATCGGCCGCCAGCAGCTGGAGGCGCCCGACGCCCGCGTCATCTCCCGCGCCACCCCGCCCGTGTCCGCCAGCTATCCGCCCAAGGCCCTGATCCTGCTGCTGGGCACCCTGGTGGGCGCTGTCGCCGGCATGCTGATCGCCCTGCTGATGGAGGAGGCCGACCAGACCTTCCGCCAGAGCAGCCAGATCGAAAGCGCCACGGGCATCCCGGTCGTGGCCCTGGTGCCGGAGGTGAAGGGCAAGTCGCCCACCGCCCAGGTGCTGCGCGAGCCTGTGTCCCCCTTCGCCGAGACCCTGCGCAAGATCCACATCGCGCTGGAGTTGTCGGAGATGGAGTACAGCCCCCGCACGGTGCTGCTGTCCTCCGCCGCCCCCGGCGAAGGCAAGAGCGTCATCATCGCCGCCCTGGGCCGCCTGCTGGCCAGCCACGGCCGGCGCATCCTGATCGTGGATTGCGACTGGCGCTCCCCCTCGCAGCACAAGCTGTTCAACGTGTCGAACAAGCACGGCCTGGCCTCGCTGCTGACCGATGACAGCGTGGTGCTCGACGACTGCATCCACCACGACACCCTGTCGGGGCTGGAGCTGATCACCGCCGGCCACTGGACGTCCAAGGACACCCGCATGCTGACGTCCGACCGCATGCGCGTCCTGCTGCAAACCTTCGCCAAGAACTACGACCTGGTGCTGATCGACACGGCGCCGGTGCTGGTGGGCGCGGAGGTCCTGGCCATGTCGCGGATGGTCGACAAGGTGCTGTTCACCGTGCGCTGGGACCACACCCGCCGCAACGCCGCCCTGCAGGCCCTGCGCCAACTGGTGGAGGTGCAGTGCGACCTGACCGGCGTGATCATGTCCCGGGTCGATCCGCGCCGCTACCGCCAGTACGGCTACGGCCCGCTGAACTACGACTACGCCCGCCCCCTGGCCGATCATTTCGGCTGATCCACTCCGGTCAAGGCCCCTTCGGTCAAGGCCCCTTCGGTTAAGGATAGCCCCATGGAGCGAGAGGCCCTGCGTGACTTGCCGCCAGAGGGGGTGAAGGGGATGGATCTTCCTCCTTCCTCCGTCCCCTCCCCCCAGGCGGCCCTTTTGACCCGCGCCTATCCGCCGGAACTCATCGGCTCCGCCCCGCAGTGCGCCGATCTGGCGGAGTGGCTGACCCGGCTGGGCTGCGAGACCACGGTGTTCACCGGCCTGCCCTATTATCCGGGCAACGAAGTCTTCACCCAGTACAAGGACTTCAAGGGCGGTCACGAGGTGCTGAACGGCGTGCGGGTCGAACGCCTGCGGGCCATGATCCCCCGCAAGGGCTCGGCCAAGGCCCGCATCCTGGCCGAGGCCAGCTTCCTGCTGGCGGGGCTGTGGGCCCGGGCCTCGGGACGGCTGAAGCCCAAGCCCCTGGTCATCAGCCTCTGTCCTTCCATCCTCACCGTCGCGCTGGGCTGCCTGGTCCGTCAGCGCGACGGCCGCCATGTCGCCATCATCCACGACATCCAGTCCGGTATGGCCCAGGGGCTGAACATGGTGTCCAGCGGTGGCCTGGTGAAGGCGATGCGCTGGTGCGAACGCACCGTGCTGAACCGGGTGGACCTGATCGTCGTGCTCACGGACCACATGGCCGAACAGTTGCGGGACCTGGGCGTGACGCAGGACATCGAGGTCGTGCCCATCTGGGTCGATACCGATCGCCTGTACCCCGACACGCCCAAGGTGCCGGCCAACGACGGCCCCGCGATCACTCCGGCGCCGAAGATCGCCGCCCGGCTGCTGTACAGCGGCAACTTCGGCCTGAAGCAGGGCCTGGGCCAGGTCCTGTCCATGGCGGAGGAGTTGCAGCGCCAGACCGACGACGTGGAGATCATCCTGCGGGGCAGCGGCGCCATGCGCGCCACCTTGGAGGAGGAGATCGCCGCCCGCGCGCTGCGCCGGGTCCGCGTCACCGGCCTGCTGCCCCCCGACCAGCTGCGCCAAGGCCTGACCGAGGGCGACATCCACCTTGTGCCCCAGGAGCCGGAGGCCGCCGCCTTCGCCATCCCGTCCAAGATCTTCAATATCATGGCGGTGGGCCGCCCCTTCGTCACCACGGCCAACCCGCACAGCCCCCTATGGCACCTGCGGGAACGCAGCGGCGCCTTCATCTGCGTGCCGCCCCACGACACCGCGGCCTTCACCGAGGCCGTGCTGCGCCTGGTGCGGGATGCGGGCCTGCGCCGGGAACTGGGGGAGCGCGGCCGGCGTTTCGTGGAACAGCACTATTCCCGGTCCCACGTCCTGGGGGGATTGGTCCGGCGATTGGACGCGCTCTATGCCAAGTAAGTCCCAAGCAGGAGCCCAGGCCAGACCCCTGGCCGAGGGCCCCCGCTCCTTCGTCATCTTCGAGCCGGACGCGGAGGGCCACCCCTGCGAGTGGCTGAAGCACCTGATGCACTTCGCCGCCTCGGACAAGCGGGACTACCGCGTCACCTTCGTCGTGGCGCGCGAACTGTATGACGAGCTGGCGGCCGATGGCGCCGCCAGCCGCCAGGATCGCGTGCAGGTGCTGGCGCTGGAACCGTCGGAGCAGGCGCTGTGCCGCCACCCCTTGCTGCCGGTGCGCGGCTTCGCCCGCTGGTGGGTCATGCGCCGCTATCTGGAGCGCACGGGCTCCGAGGCCGGGCACTTCCTGTCGCTGGATCATTTGACCCTGCCCCTTGCGTTGTCGCTGGGCGCGCGGGGCCGCCGCCTGTGCGGCATCCTGTTCCGGCCGTCCGTCCACTACCGCGCCCTGGGCAGTTACGAGCCCAGCCTGAAGGAATGGCTGCGCGACGCGCGCAAAGCCCTGCTCTACCCTCTTATGCTGCGCAATTCCGCGGTTCATCGCGTCCTGACGCTGGACCCCTACTTCCCGACCTACGCCCACGACCACTATGGGCAGGGGGGAAAGGTGCGCACCGTGGTCGACCCCGTCCATCCCTTCGTGAACGAGACGGCGGAAGAGCGGACGCTGGCCGACAGCATGCCCACCGACCGCGTCACCCTGCTGCTGTTCGGATTCTTGAGCGAGCGCAAGGGCGTGCTGTCCTTGCTGGACGCGCTGTGCCAACTGCCGGCGGAGGCGGCGGCCAAGGTGGGCGTGATGATCGCCGGCAAGGTGGACCCCGCCCTGCGCGACCGGGTGTATGCCGCCCTGAAAAAGGTGATCCAGGAACAGCCCAACCTGTGGATCCACCTGGAGGACCGGCGTCTGACCAGCGGCGAGATCAACGCCCTGATCAAGGAGGCGTCGGTGGTGCTGGCCCCCTATCAGCGCTTCGTCGGGTCCAGCGGCGTGCTGCTGTGGGCGGCGCAGGCGGGCAAGCCGGTGCTGACCCAGGATTTGGGCCTGCTGGGCTGCCTGGCCCGGACCCACAGGCTAGGCCTCGCGCTGGATACGACCGACAGCGAGGTCCTCTCCAAAGGCATAGAATATATATCGGAAAGCGACACCCGCAGTTATTTCGACCAAGAAGCTGCGGCCAATTACATCCGCCATCAGAGTCCGCAAAACTTCGCTTCCGAAATATTCTCCAGCCTCATGGGCGCTCCCTGATCGGAGTATTCCCGGGATCGATTGCCGCAGGTGCGAACAGGTCCCAGCTTGGTCACAGGACTTCTTGAGTTGGGCGTGGCCTGATTTAGGCGAACTCGGCTGTTGATCAGCCACCCTTGGCCAGACCGTCGCACCTGCGTGGGCGGCCGTGGCCACCGGTCGCCGCATTCAGGAACCCAACCCATGCCCCCAGCCCTGTCCGAAGCCCTTTCCACCCCCCTCGTCACGCTGCGGGAGACCCAGGCGGTCGCCGTCCCCGCGGAGGGAACCCAACGCCTGCGTGGCGGCCGGCCCCTGGCGCCGCAGGTGATCACCGGCACCGTCGCCGCCGTCGATGCCCTGGCCATCCTGGCCACCGGCCTGGCCGCCTCCGCCCTGGCGGACGGCACCGTGGCCCGACCGCTGTTCGGCCTGGTGCTGATCATCGGCCTGGCGCTGGGCATGTACGCCCTGCGCTGGACCGGCGCGCGCCAGCTGAACCGCCTGTGCAAGCCGGCCGATGGCTTGCTGCCCCTGGCCCTGGCCTGGGCGGCCACCGCCGGCAGCCTGGTGGCGCTGCTGTACCTGCTGGGCGCCTTCGACCCGCCCATGACCAGCTGGCTGGCCATCTGGTCGCTGCTGGCGCTGGGCGCCCTGGTGGTGGGCCGCCTGGCGACCTGCCTGACCGTGAACTCCTGCCAGCGCGCCGGGCGCCTGACCCAGGCCGTGGCCATCGTCGGCACGGGGCCGGAAGGCCAGCGCCTGCTGCGCCGCTACCGCGCCAACCCGCGCGACGACCGCCACGTGGTGGGCGTCTACGACGATAACCGCGCCAGCCACGCCCGCTTCTGCGTCGGCTACCCCATCCGCGGCGGCCTGGACGACTTGCTGACCGAAATCCGTGAAGGCCGGGTGGACCGGGTGATCCTGGCCATGCCGCTGTCGGACCAGAACCACGCCCTGGCCGCGGCCCTGGCCAAACTGAGCCTGGCGCCGGTGGACGTGGGCATCAGCCTGGACCAGGTGGACATCCACCGCCAAGCGGGCGGCTGGCGCGAGGGTGCCGGCGATGAGCCGCCGGTGCTGGACCTGCTGAGCCACCCCCTGACCGGCTGGCGGGCCATCGCCAAGACGGTCGAAGACCGGGTGCTGGCCGCCATCATCCTGGTCATGATCTCGCCCATCATGCTGGCCATCGCCGTGGCCATCAAACTGGAGAGCAAGGGCCCCGTCTTCTTCAAGCAGAAGCGCCACGGCTACAACAACCAGTTGATCGAGGTGTACAAGTTCCGCTCCATGTACCACCACATGGCGGACGCGAACGCCGAGAAGCTGGCGCAGCGCAACGACCCCCGCATCACCCGCCTGGGCCGCATCCTGCGCCGCACCAGCCTGGATGAGCTGCCGCAGTTCATCAACGTGCTGCGGGGCGAGATGTCCATCGTCGGCCCCCGTCCGCACGCCCAGTCGGCCAAGGCCGGCGGCCTGCTCTACCGCGACGCCGTCGCCCAGTACGACAGCCGTCACCGCATGAAGCCCGGCATCACCGGCTTGGCCCAGGTCAGCGGCTGGCGCGGCGAGACCAGCACGGTGGAGCACATCGTTAAGCGGGTGGAGCACGACCTCCGCTACATCGAGACCTGGACCGTGCTGGGCGACCTGAAAATCATCGCCCGCACCATCACCAGCAGCATCTTCACCAAGAACGCCTACTGACACCGACGGCACCAGGCTCGCCTGGTGCCGTTGTAGGACGCAACTGCGTCCGCCGGAAGGTTCCGGGGAACGCAGTGGACTGGAAACTGAGGAAGCCAAGCGGGCGGATGCCCGCGCCCGGCGCCTGAGGGGGCCGGCGATAGACCATCACAGAAGGGACCGTAGCCCATGCGCTGCCTCTGGATCACGCTGGCCGACCCCGATCCGCCCCATAATGGACAGTTCATCTATTCCGGGGGACTGATCGGCAGCCTGGCACAAGCGGGCGCCGACATGGCGGTGCTGGGGTTGAGCCGCCCGGACGGCAAGCGCGCCGACGGCGCGCGCGAGACGCCCGGCACCGGCGCCATCGCCTGGCACCTGGCGGAGCATAAGCCCCGCTCGCGCTGGAGCAGCCTGCGGTCCCCCTTGCCCAACATCGCCCACCGTTGCGGCACGCCGGACATGCATGCCCGGCTGCGCCGCCTGCTGGCGACGGAATCGTGGGACAGCGTGGTGCTGGACGGCGTGGGCTCGGGGTGGGCGCTGGCGGACTTCCTGCGCCGCTACCCGGACCGCCACAACCGGCCCAAGCTGGTGTACGTCTCGCACAACCACGAGGAGTCGTTGCGCGCCCAGCTGGCGCAGAACCAGTCCAACCTGCTGAAGCACCAGGCCATGCGCTTCGACGCCGCCAAGGTGACGCACCTGGAACGCGCCATCGTGAAAGAGGCGGATCTGATCACCGCCATCACGCCCGACGACGCCGACCTCTATCGCCAACGCTGGCCCGACAAGGCCATGGCCGTGCTGACCCCGGGCTATCGCGCGACGGAGCGGGAGAAGAAGCCCATCAGCCGCGACCTGCCCCGCCGCGCCGTCATCGTCGGCAGCTTCGACTGGATCGCCAAGCGCATGAACCTGGAAGAGTTCATCAGCGTGGCCGACGCCATCTTCGCCGCCAACGGCGTGGAGCTGGAGGTGGTGGGCAGCGGCGACGCCACCTTCCTGGCCAGCATGCGCAAGCGCGTCCTGGCCACCCGTTTCACCGGCACGGTGGACGACGTGCGCCGCCACATGGACGCGGCCCGCATCGCGCTGGTGCCGGAACGCAACGGCGGCGGCTTCAAGCTGAAGGTCCTGGACTACGTCTTCAACCGCCTGCCCATCCTGGCCCTGAAGGGCTCGGTGGCCGGCGTGCCGCTGGAGCAGGAGGAGAGCATCCTGCTGTACCCGGGGCACGAGGACCTGGCCATGGGCGTGGTCCAGTCCATCGACGACCTGGACCGCCTGAACAACCTGCAGGACGCGGCCTATCGCGCCTGTCGCGACAGTTTCCACTGGACCAGCAGGGGGCCGCAGTTGCTGACGGCCATCAGTGCGGCATGACGACCTGGACAGAATGGGCGGGATACGGCGCCGTTCCCCAAGACAGCGCCGCGCAACGGCAGCCGCTGGGGGTCGTGGATTGGGTGTTGCTGGTGGGATTCCTGCTGGGCATCTATACCGGCTTCGCCATCCAGATCACGCCCAACGTCCCCTTCCCCGCCGCCATTTCGGGCGTCACCGGGGTCATCCTGCTGTGGCGCCGGCGGCACCGCATCTCACCCGCCGGCCTGGCCGCCTTCCTGGGCGTGACCTTGCTGCTGCTGGCCTCCATCCTCTACGCGCCGGGGCTGGACCTCTTGTCCAAGCGCACCACCGGCCTGCTGCAGATGATCTATTCGCTGTCCATCTCCTACGCCCTGTTCCTGACGGTGGTGGAGGCGGGGCCGGCGGCCTTCTGCCGGCTGATGCTGGTCTTCATCCTGACCATCATCGTCGGCACCCTGCTGGAGACCTATGCCGGCCTGGCCGCCATCAGCGACGCCGTGCGGCAGAAGATCTACACCTCCGGCGTCTATGACGCCGACATCCGGGACGAACTGCTGTACGGCAAGGTGCGGCCCAAGCTGTTCACGTCGGAACCATCGGCCGTCACCTTCTCCTACACCCTGTTCTCCTTCTGCTGGCTGCTGACCAGCACCTGGAAATACAAGCGCTTCGGCTATCTCGTCATGATGGCCGCCGCCATGGTGGCCATGCCCGGCCCCACCCTGCTGCTGATGCTGCTGCTGCTGGGCCTGCACGAGATGGTGCCGAAGGGGGAGGAGCACGCCCCCACCCTGCTGAGCGTGCGTCTGATCAAGATCGGCGCCATCGCCGCCCTGGCCCTGATCGCCTTCGCCATCATCGCCAGCTCGGTCTACGCCGCCCGCCTGGACAACATCGCCAACGGCGACGACGAGAGCTTCTTCTATCGCGTCATCGGCCCCTTCCTCGTGACGGTGGAGGTGTTGAAGCACCACCCCATCCTGGGCATCGGCCTGACGGGTGAGCAGATGATCGCCGACAGCATCGCCACCGTTTTCCTGCGGTCCGGCGCCTTCTCCCCCCTGTGGAACATCCCGGACCCGCAGGAGGTGATGACCAATTACTTCTGGCTGCACTGGGTCTACCTGGGCATTTGCGGCGGCGTGGTGCTGATGCTGGCCATCACCGGCTGGCTGCGCAGCCTGGGCGTCCATGCCCTGGCGCTGTGCTGGCTGGGCTGGGCCATCCTGGGCCAGGCCTCCGGCGCCTATGTCAGCCCCAAGACCTGGACCGTGCTGATGCTGATCGCGGCCTGCAGCATCCTGCACGCCGAGGCCCACAAGCGGAAGATGGCGCCGTCGGCGCCCATCCCCGCCCCTCCGCCACCGCCCCGGCCCTATCCGCCGGGCACGCTGGTCGCCATCGGCGGCAATGGCCGACCCCGATATCGTCCCTAGTTAGCTTCCCCTGGCCGGCGCAGCCGAAAAAGACCGGTTCCGACACCATAGCCACCAAGCCCTGAGGCAGAGTGATGACCCTTGCGACCCAGTGGACGGCCCCTGACATCGGCGCGTGGGCGCCGCAGCGATCTTGGAGCCTGGATGGCGGGGTGGACGCGCCCGGACCAGGCATGGCCCGCACCGACTGGGTCCTGCTGGTGATCTTCCTGCTGGGCATCTACACCGGCTTTTCCATCCAGATCACGCCCAGCGTGCCCTTCCCCGCCGCCATCGCCGGCATGGCCGGGGTCATCCTGCTGTGGCGCCGGCGGCACCGCATCTCCCCCACCGGGCTGGCGGCCTTCCTGGGCGTGACCTTGCTGCTGCTGGCCTCCATCCTCTACGCCCCGGGCCTGGACCTCTTGTCCAAGCGCACCACCGGTCTGCTACAGATGATGTATTCGCTGGTCATCTCCTACGCCCTGTTCCTGACGGTGGTGGAGGCCGGGGCGGCTGCGTTCTCGCGCCTGATGCTGGTGTTCATCATCACCATCGTCATCGGCACCCTGCTGGAAAGCTATGCCGGCCTGAACCGCATCAGCGACGCCGTGCGACTGGCCATCTATCACCAGGGCATCTACGAGTCCGACATCCGGGACGAGATGCTGTATGGCCGCGTGCGGCCCAAGCTGTTCACGACGGAGCCCTCGGCCGTCACCTTCGCCTACACCCTGTTCGCCTTCTCCTGGCTGCTGACCAGCGACTGGAAGTACAAGCGCCTGGGCTATCTGGCCATGACCGCCGCCGCCATGGTGGCCATGCCCGGACCCACCCTGCTGCTACTGGTGCTGCTGCTGGCGCTGCACGAGATGGGGCCCAGCGACGACGCCAGCCAGTCCACCGCCACCCGTATCCTCAAGCTGGCGGCCGTGGGCATCCTGGCCATAACCGCCTTCGCCATCGTGGGCAGCACGGTTTACGCCAACCGCCTGCATGAGATCGCTTCGGGCAACGACGAGAGCTTCTTCTACCGCGTCATCGGCCCCTTCCTGGTGGCGGTGGACGTGGTCAAGCACCACCCCATCCTGGGCGTGGGCCTGACGGGGGAACAGCTGGTCAGCGACAACATCGCCGACGTCTTCCTGCGCTCCGGCGCCTTCAGCCCCTTGTGGAACATTCCTGAGCCCAACGAGGTGCTGATCAACTACTTCTTCCTGCACTGGGTCTATCTGGGCCTGTGCGGCGGCATCGTCATGATCCTGGCCATCAGCGGCTGGTTGCGCGCGCTGGGCGTGCGCGCCGTCATGATGTGCTGGCTGTCCTGGGCGGTGCTGGGCCAGGCCTCCGGCGCTTATGTCAGCCCCAAGACCTGGACCGTGCTGTTCCTCATCGGCGCCTGCAGCGTGCTGCACGCCCGGAAGCGCGCGGCGGACGCCGCCATCCCCGCTCCGCTGGAGCCGCCCGTGATCCTGCCGGCGGCGGCCCTGCCGCCCGCCCCGCCCACCATTCCGCCGCTGGCGGCCCTGCACTGATCCGACGACCACCGACCCACCGACCTGACGACAAGGGGGCGCATCCCATGGACACCTGGCCGATCGCCCCCTCCCCCACCGAGCCGGAGCCCGAGGGCGTGCCCGAGCGTCCGGGGGACGATACCCTTTCCCCCGTCGACCTCGGCGGCGCCATCGACCTGCCGCCCAGCCCATCGGAACTGCGGGCCGCCGCCGCCCTGATGCGGGCAGCCTACGCCCTGTCCGCCACGATGTCCGATAAGGCGCCCCAGGCGCCGCGGCAGCCTAAGCCGATTACCGTTGAAAACCGGCTGCCAGCCTCAGGATTGCTGGTTTAGGGGGTCAACGCTTCTCTCATAATCGCATCGCCGGGATTAAGTGCAGCTGACGTGTTCTGAAAGCACGATCCATCGGCCGAATGCCTTAAAAACCCAGAATGGACCTCCGCACCCCCATACACCGGCCGAAACCAGCGCAACGTGCCACATTGGCATTGCGATGAAATTAGCATCCATTAAAGGATATGGCGCACATTTCTTTTCTTCGCCAACGAGGTAAACTCCAAGACAGAACTCATATCCCTTGCTTTCACTAAATTTGTGAATGATTGCATCAGGGTACTTATGATTTATCAAGTTTATTATTTGATCATTCGGATCTGAACCATTAACAGAAAAATAATACTCTCCCGAGAGCCCTTTATTCATTTCGAGGAAATTCAACAGAGCCGTCAGTGCAGCCTGCTCCACGTCTTCTGCATAGAGTGACGTTGGCGGGAATTTCCACATGAGAAAAAGGCATATAAGTACAGAGCATGATAGAGTCGAAAGAATACTGCATATCCATCCACCCCTAATCAGTTTAATGATGCGCATTGTCGGCTCCCTGATGATGGAGCGAAAAATTATCAGCGCACGCCTCATTATCTTGGCACGCTCCCCCTTGGTCTTGATGCCCCCATTCATGCATAATAACAAATCTCATTGTCAGGTGATGTGGATCTCAGTCCGGGGATTTCGGCTTGTGCGGCAGCAGTCATATAAATCTCGCTGTAGTTTCCCCACGTATGGCCGCCAATAATCCTCCTGCCATCGCCTTCTGATGCCGCTTTTTGCGCCTCCTTTAATGAATCAAATTTATGAACACTTTTATCCGGCCATTGAACTGCGAATTTCGGAACAAATCTGAAATCTGGAAATAAGTTTCCCATAATTTGGCTCTGGGTTGGCAACACACCCGCCGCGCGCAATTCCTTTATTTGGTCATTGAACAACCTCTCGGCGTCTTTTGGCTTCAGAATTGTTTCCGCCTTTACGTCGAAGACCCCATCCTTTTTCTCCGCATCTTGAGCTTGCGGCTGGGTATTGGTTTTTACATCGAAGCCCTCGTGGGACGGTATAACGTCCGTTACCCTGCCGCCATCAGCCGTCCAGCGCCCATCCTCATCACGGGGCTGATCATCCCTGTACTTCGCCAAGTTGTCGTTGGCCCGCGCCAGCCGGACGGCGGCATCCCAATCCAGTTCGGGCAGGCGCAGGTGCACGGCGCGGATCATGGCCTGGGCCAGGTCGCCCCGATTCAGCGCGTCGGCGATCTTGGCGAGGCCGGGCAGCACCGCAGCGCCCGGTTCCTTGCCAGCGTAGGCGCGCTGGAGCAACACCGCCACCTCCGCCGCCGGGCGGGCCCGGAAGCCGCCGGCGCCTTTGGCCAGCAGGGGCACGCCGGCTAGGGCCAGGCCCTCGGCCGTGCAACTCACGCCCAGGCCGCCAGGGCCGTTGCTCACCCGGTATCGACGCTGCCAACCGTCCATGATCGCTCTCCCTGTTGTTGGAAGAGCAACGTATGTTCTTTATTCGTTCTTGTCAACTTGCGCGCGAACACCGCGATGAAGTTGCCAGGCGGGGTCTCTCCGTTTGAAGCTTGCTATTCCTGCGCCAGCTCGGCCGCGATGTTGGCCAGGGTGCCGGGGGATTCTTGGCGGGGCAGGAACAGGAAGTTGTTCACATAGTCGGCGAACTGGCTACGGGCCAGGCCGGGGCGATAATCCTGGATGTCCTCCGGCCGCTGCATGGTGGCGACGTCGAAGTCGTCCAGGGTGCGCAGCTTGTTGTGGTAGAGGAAATAGCCTTGGTAATCGATGGCGTCGAAGAAGCGGGCGATGCGGTCGATGGAACCCCGCGCGTGCCGCTCCTCGATCTCCACCAGGATGCGGGGGCGGGAACGGGCGATGGTGTCCCGGCTGCCCTCCAGCACCGCCTCCTCATGCCCCTCCACATCGATCTTGATGAAGGCGACGTCGCCGGAATAGACGGCGTCCAGGGGGGAGGAGGTCACCTTCAGCTCGCGCTGCGCCGGCTGGTCGGCCAGCGCCGTGGGCGACAAGGTGGACAGGCCGGTTTCCGGCAGGCCCGCCACCACGGGAATGTGCAGCTGGGCCATGCCCGAGGTTCGCGACAGGGCCGTGGGATACACCACCACGCCGTCGCCGAACTTGGCCGCCAGGCGCTCCGCCAGCCAGGGCACCGGCTCGAACGCGTACACGCGCCGGGCATGGGGCCGCATGAAGTGGATGTAACAGCCTTCGTTGGCGCCCACGTCGATGGCGTCGCGCCCAGGCTCGCAAAGATGGCGTACCAGGCGGGTTTCGGCTTCGCCGAAATGCTCGAAATACTTGTGTTCAAGCCACAGCATCATCGGCGTGGGACAGACGGTGCGAACCAGCTGCTTCGCACCGCGTCTCAGCGCACCGGGGATCATTCAGCCACCTCCTCGGCGAAGGTCGTCGTTGCCGGTTGCGGCGGGTGCCGGGCGAACAGGGACCGGACCACGCCGGTCATGGCGTCCCGGCTGGGCCGCATCAGCAGGAAGGCGACCCCGGCGGTGAGCATGCCCACCACCGCGGCCACCGCCAGCGCCACCAGGGGTGCCGCCAGCAGGCTCTCGGGCATCACGCCGTTCCTCAGGATCCAGACGACACCGGCCACGGCCAGCGACGCCGCCACCGAGGGCGTGATGCGCAGGTATAGGTCGCGCTGGGTGACCGGCCCCTGCCCCGCCGCCAGATAGAAGCAGACAGGCAGGCGGACGACCAGGCCGATGGCGGCATAGGCCCCCGCCACGCCCACGGCGCCATACGGGATGCCGGCGACGAAGGAGGCGATGGCCAGGGCGACGTCAATGGCGGTGGAGCGCAGCAGGTCGCGCGACCGCCCCTGGGGCAGGTAGATCAGGCCGGCGGTCATCAGCGTGGGCTGCACCGCCGCCACCAGGGCGAAACAGGTGATGAGGGGGGACATCGCCTCCCACTTCGGGCCGAACAGCAGGTTGGTCACCCAGTCGGAGGCAACGGCGGCGCCGGCGGCGGCCGGCATGGTGACCATGGCCACCCGCTCGATCAGGACGCCGAACGCCCGGCGGAAGCGCTGCGGCTCATCCACCAGGCGGCTGAGGGCCGGCATGGCCACGGAATAGAGCGGCGCGTTGATGCTGTTGATGGGCACCAGCACCAGGCGCGCGGCGCGTTCGTACAGCCCCAGGGTGGCGGCGCCGAACAATCGGCCCACCAGGATCTGGTCCACGCTGCGGGCCAGGGTGGCCAGGATGCCGCATCCGGAAACCGACAGGCCGAAACCCAGCAGCTCCGGTATTCCCGGCGTCCGCCGGGGCAGCGACGGCCGCCATCGGCACAAGAGCCAGCAGCCGGTCATGACCAGCAGCGGGGCGGCCAGGCGCTGCGCCACCAGGGCCCAGTGTCCCCAGCCGTGGAACGCCAGAACCACGGCGACGACGAAGGCCATCAGCTCACTGCCCGTCTCGGCGATGGCGATGGCGGAGAAGCGCATTTGCCGGCGCAGCAGGGCCCAATGCTGGACCGTGGCGCCACTCATGACGAAGCCCAGGGCCAGCCAGCGGGTGACGGCCTCAAGATCGGGCTGCCCGTAGAAACGGGCGATGGCGGGGGCCCCCAGAGCCAGGCAGGCGGCGATGAGGCAGCCGGCGCCGGTGTTGATCCAGAACAGGGCGCTGACCTGTTCGTGGGTGATGTCCGTCTTTTGCATCGTGGCGGCGGACAGGCCCAGCTCCTTCACGATTTCGAACAGGGCCGTCATGGCGCCAACCATGGCGATAAGGCCGAATTCCGCCGGCGCCAGCACGCGCGCCAGCACGATGACGGATCCGAACTGGGCCACCAGCTTCACCACCTGGGCCCCCAGCATGACCGTGCCGCCGCGGGTCGCCCGGCGGCCGATGTCACCGATCAGGTGGGCGGTACTGAGATCGCCGTTCCGATCACGCATTAACACCTCTCACCGGCGGCCCGTGCAGCCACGGACCACCGTTGTTGGGGTGGAACCAATGCCCGGCCCGGCGAGGGCAATCGCCGGACCGGGCATTGGCGGCGACGTCCCGGGCGGCGGGGAGAGCCGGCGCCCGGGAATCATCGCTATCAGGCATGGACCACCGGCGCGCCCCGGACGGAGCCGATATTATCCACATACCAGCGGTAGGTCTGGGCGAGGCCGTCGTCGATCGACGTTGGCGCCCGCCAGCCCAAGGCCTCCAGACGGCTGTTGTCCATGATCTTGCGCGGCGTGCCGTCGGGCTTGCTGCGGTCGTGGACGATCTCGCCCTGGAAACCCACCACCCGGCAGATCCGTTCCGCCAGTTCGGCGATGGAGACCTCCTGGCTGCTGCCCAGGTTCAGCGGCTCCTCCTCGGAATAGTGCTTCATGACGAAGACCATGCCGTCGGCGGCGTCATCGACGAACAGCAGCTCGCGCAGGGGCGTGCCGCTGCCCCAGATTTCCAGGGTCTTGGCGCCCTCCTGCTTGGCCTTGTGCGCCTTGACCATCAGGGCCGGCACCACATGGCTGGCCATCAGGTCGAAGTTGTCACCGGGACCGTACAGGTTGGTCGGCATGACCGAGGTGAAGTCGCAACCATACTGGCGGCGGTAGGCCTGGCACAGCTTGATGCCCGCGATCTTGGCGATGGCATACCACTGGTTGGTCGGCTCCAACGGACCGGTCAGCAGCGCCTCTTCCGGGATGGGCTGGGGCGCCATCCGCGGGTAGATGCAGGATGAACCGAGGAACAACAGCTTCTCCACGCCCGAGCGGTGGGCGCTGTCGATGATGTTCGCCTCGATCATCAGGTTGTCGTAGATGAACTCCGCCGGGCGGGTGTCGTTGGCGTGGATGCCGCCGACGTGGGCCGCCGCCAGGAAGACGGCGTCCGGCCGCAGATCCTTCATCCACTTGTCCACCTGGCCGCCGTTGCGCAGGTCGCAGTGGTGGCGGCCCACGGTCAGGATGTCACACCCCTCCCGCTCCAGCCGCCGCACCAGGGCGGCGCCCACCAGGCCGCGGTGACCCGCGACCCAGACGCGTTTATTGCGCAGCTCGTAAGGGGGCTTGTGCATCGTGCTGTCCTTCCCACTGCTTGACGGGGGTGCGATCCAGAAGGGCGCGGTCGGCGTTCACCATTTCGAACACCAGTTCCTCGAAGGCGATCTTGTGTTCCCAGCCCAGGACCGTCTTGGCCTTGGTCGGGTCGCCCAGCAGGAAGTCCACCTCGGCCGGACGATAATAGGCCGGATCGACGGCGACCAACACCTTGCCAGTGCGGCGGCAATAGCCGCGCTCGTTCACGCCCTCGCCACGCCACACCAGCGGGCGGCCGATGCAATGGAAGGCCAGTTCCACGAACTCGCGCACCGAATGGGCCTCGCCGGTGGCCAGCACGTAGTCGTCGGGCTTGTCCTGCTGCAGCATCAGCCACATGCCCTCGACATAATCGCGGGCGTGGCCCCAGTCGCGCCGGGCCTCCAGGTTGCCCAGGTACAGGCAGCTCTGCAGGCCACGTTCGATGGCCGCCACGGCGCGGCTGATCTTACGGGTGACGAAGGTCTCGCCGCGCTCCGGCGATTCGTGGTTGAACAGGATGCCGTTGCTGGCGTGCATGTTGTAGGCCTCACGGTAGTTCACCGTGATCCAGTAGCCGTACATCTTGGCCACCGCGTACGGGCTGCGCGGATGGAAGGGCGTCGTCTCCGACAGGGGATCGCTGCTGATGCCGCCATACAGTTCGGAGGTGGACGCCTGGTAGAAGCGCACGTCGTCCTGCATCTTCAGCGACCGCACGGCCTCGAGCAAGCGCAGGGTGCCGGTGGCGTCCACGTTGGCGGTGTATTCCGGCATCTCGAAGCTGACGGCCACGTGGCTCATGGCGGCCAGGTTGTAGATTTCGGTCGGCCGCGTCTCGGCGATCAGGCGGGTCAGCGCCAGGCTGTCCGTCATGTCGCCATAGTGCAGCGAGAACTCGAAGCCGCCCTCGTGGCGGTCGCGGTAGATGTGGTCCAGCCGGTCGGTGTTGATGGACGACGAACGGCGCTTGAGGCCGTGGACCACATAGCCACGGGCCAGTAGGAACGAGGCCAGGTAAGACCCGTCCTGGCCGGTGATACCGGTGATCAACGCGGTTCTATTCGACATACGCTGCTCCGTTCATCAAAGGGTTGATCGCTGTTTTCAGCAAAATCTTGGGGGTTCTGTTCTTTCAGGGTTGTTGTTCGCGGGGGCGCTTCTTTCCCTTGTTCTAGACGCCCCTTGTCCTGGCGGCCGGCCGGCACGCCCGTTCCCTCACGGGAACAGCACGGCGCGGGCGACACGGTCCCAGGTGTAGGTTTCCAGCACGTGGTTCTGGCCGCGGGCGCCCATGACGGCCAGGCGCTGCGGATCGGATACGGCGTGGATGATGAGGTCGGCCAGCACCTGCGGGTCAGCGCGCGACGCCAGGAAGCCATAGCGGCCGTCGCCGGTGATCTCGGGCAGGCCGTTGCGGCGCAAGCCCAGCACCGGGGTGCGGGAGATCAGCGCCTCCAGGTACACCTGGCCCCAGGGGTCGTTCAGCATGGGCTGCACCAGCAGGGAGGAACGGCGGTACAGCTCCTGCAGCTCAGCCCACGGCAGGCTGGACCGGAAGTCGATGGCCGGATGCTCCGGCACCCGGTCGCGCACCGAGGGGTCGGCCACGATGCTCAGGGTCAGATCCGGCCGGCGCAGCACCGCCTGCTGGAAGGCTTCGATGACCAGCTCGCCGCCCTTTTCCCGGAACAGGTGCTTGCAGACGAACAGCAGCTTGGGCTTGGCGTAGTCCTTGGGGCCGATGTAGGGCTTGATGTCGCCCATGCCCGAGCCCACCGCCGTCACCCGCGCCGCCGGCACGCCGTAATGGCTGATGATGTGGTCGCGCACATAGCGGCCGAAGGTGAAGATGTGGTCGACACAGTGCAGCGACCGCCGCTCCAGCTCCTCATAGGCCTCCAGCGCGCGGGCGCTGTAGCCGGCGATGTCGGGGCGATGCTCCGCCGCCAGCGCCCAGGTGTGGTCGCAATAGAGGTAGTGGTGGACGCGGTGCGCCCGGTCGAACATGGGGTCGGCCGTGGCCTGCGCCTCCACCGCCGGCAGGTCGAGGGCGCCGGTGTGGATGATGTGACGGGTGCCGCGCTCCGCCGCCTTGGCCGCCAGCTGGCGGGCCAAATGGCGCCGGGCGGGGGCCGCGCGGTACAGCTGCTCCGACGTCATGAGCCGGCCGTAGCCGCCCATCACGTGGCGCGCGGCCAAGCCCATCTTGAAGGTCTTGGACAGATGGGGATGGAAGCCCTCCACCGTCACGCCCAGCTTTTCCAGGGCAACGCCCAGATTGCGGGGCGCGCCCGACCAGGTGCGGGGATGGGTGGGATCGCCGAAGACCGAGGTGATGGCCACGTGGTCGAAGCGGCGCTCGCCCGCCTCACCTTCCGTGATGGCCGGACGGGCGGGCGCCTCGTCCCCGGAAAACCCACCGAAAACCCGCGGCGGCTGCTGGGGACGCCCGGACGGATGCGATTGGGACTGGGGGGTGTGCACGGCCACGGCCTTGGTCACTCCGGTCGGTTGAGCGGCGGCGGGATCGGGGGTGCCTGGAAACCCGTTCGGCGCCGCAGCGTCGTGGACAGGTGGTCCGGGCACACGAACCCACTGATGTCGTGGTTGAAATCAAACAAGCCCGGCGCCAAACCCGCCAGTGACCAACCTGTGACCGGGGGTGCTTTATCTGCCCCATTTCAGTCACAGGGGCTATCCCAACGGAAAAAAGGCATATGCCATTTAATGATAAGGTAGCCCTGTTTTGTCACAGCACGGAAAATCCGCCCAGGTTCATGATGAATTACTTCGCATTGGCCGCTAATGGGGACGCTCCGTGTCGTCAAGAATTCCCAGTGCAGCATTCATGGACAATAGTCAGGCTGCCACTGCCGCCGTTTCACCCACCGACACCGCTACTGCGCCGCAGGGCGGCCTATCCGGCGGGGACGTCCTGGGCGACTGGATGGCCCAGCGTGTCGGGCCCGGCGCCGCGCCGGCGGACAAGGCCGGTGTGGTGTTCCTGACCCAGGACATCACCGATGTCAGCACCATCAAGCGGGTGCGGGAATTCCTGGACAACGGCCTGCCCGTCCTGGTCCTGGGGTTTGAGCGCGAGCGGTACAACAGCGGCTATCGGCCGCCCTGGCCCCACGTGCTGCTGGGCCGGACCGTGGATGGCAAGTACGCCCATCGCCTGCAGGCGCTGGCGGGCGCCCTGCGCGTCATCTTCCGCCACCGCCCACGCCTGACCGACGCCACCATCCTGTACGCCCGCAACATCGACCAGTTGCTGCTGGCCCTGGTCATGAAGCTGTTCATCAGCCGGCGGGCGGAGGTGGCCTACGAGGTGCTGGACATCCAGCCCATGTTCGTGGCCCACGGCCTGCGCTCTTTCCTGCTGCGGCTGGTGGAACGCCTCTGCCTGACCCAGGTGAAGCTGCTGGTGCTGTCCTCTCCCGGCTTCCACCGCCACTATTACGCGCCCACGCAGAAGTTCCGGGGCCCTTGGCTGCTGGTGGAGAACAAGCTGCCGCGCATCGGCTTGCCGGAACGGCCGAAGCCCGCCGCCACGGTGGCGGCCGAGATTCGGCCCACCGGGGCCCAATCCGCCGGGACCAAGCCCCTGATGCCGCCACACCGCCCTTGGGTCATCGGCTATTTCGGCCTGATCCGGGGGGAGCAGACGGTGGACCTGATGCACCGCCTGGCCCAGCGTCTGCCCGACCGGCTGCAGATCCGTTTCCGCGGCGTGCTGACGACGGTGGATGAAAAGCGCTTCTTCAAGACGCTGGAGTCCTGCCCCAACATCGTTTACGGCGGCCGCTACGACCATCCGGGCGAATTGGCCGACATGTATGCCGGCGTGGATTTCGCCTGGGCGCTGGACCTGGAAAACACCGAGCACAATTCCCGCTGGCTGCTGCCCAACCGCTTCTATGAGGCGGGCTATTTCGGCGTGCCCTGCCTGAGCGTCCAAGGCTTCGAGGTCGACCGCCTGGTACGCCGCCACGATGTGGGCTGGGGTTTCGAGCAGCCGCTGGAAGATACCATGGTCCGCTTCTTCCAGGACCTGACGGTCGATGAGTATGAGCGCAAGCGGCAGCGCCTGCTGGCCCTGCCCGACGAGACCTTCGTCGCCGGTGAGGAGATCCGGGCTCTGTGCCGTTTTTTCGCCCGGCGGGCCTCGACCCCGATGGAAAAGCCGCCGGTTGAGGAGGGAATGCAGCCGCGCCCCGCGTCCTGATCCGCCGCCCCCGATTTATCGCGGACCCATCAAAAGCCCCCCGAGTTGTCGGGGAGAAGACTGTGAAGGGAATAGGCTATGAGCGACACCGTTGTGGTGACCGGCGGCGCCGGTTTCATCGGCAGCCACGCCTGCAAGGCGCTGGCCCAGGCGGGGTTCAGCCCCGTCACCTATGACAATCTGAGCCGCGGCCCCCGGGAGGCGGTGCTGTACGGCCCGCTGGAGGTGGGCGACATCGGTGACGTGGACCGGCTGACCGCCGTGCTGCGCGACTATGATCCCTGCGCGGTCATGCACTTCGCGGCCTACGCCCACGTCGGCGAGTCCGTCAGCGACCCGCTGCTGTATTACCGCAACAACGTCTCGGGCTCCGTCGGCCTGTTGGAGGCGATGCGCGACGCCGGGGTCGCCAACCTGGTCTTCTCCAGCACCTGCGCCGTCTATGGCGTGCCGCAACGGGTGCCGATCACGGAGGGCCATCCCCAGGCGCCCATCAACCCCTATGGCGCCAGCAAGCAGATGATGGAGCGCATCATCGCCGACTGCGAACCCGCCTGGGGCCTGCGCGCCGTCGTCCTGCGCTATTTCAACGCGGCCGGCGCCGACCCGGACGGCGACCTGGGGGAGAACCACGACCCCGAGCCGCACCTGATTCCCAATGTGCTGGACGCGGCCCTGGGCCGCAAGGACGGGCTGACGGTCAATGGTGCCGATTATCCCACGCCGGACGGCACCTGCATCCGTGATTACATCCACGTCAGCGACCTGGCCCAAGCCCACATCCTGGCGCTGAAGCATCTGCTGGACGACGGCCCGTCCATGGCCCTGAACCTGGGCAACGGCAACGGCTATTCCGTGCGCGAGGTCATGGAGGCGGCGGAGCGGGTGACCGGCCTGCCCATCCCCTGGCAGGTCGGCCCCCGCCGGCCGGGCGACCCGCCGGCCCTGGTGGGCGACGCCACCCAAGCCCGCCGCATCCTGGGCTGGACGCCGGAGCGCAGCGGCCTGGACGTGCAGATCGCCGACGCCTGGCGCCGACGCCTGCGCGAACTGCAGGCCCCGCAGGAGGCGGGGGTTGCCGCCGGCACCGTGCGCAAGACCGCCTAACAAGCGGAACCTAAGCGGCATGGGCCGACAAGGTTCATGCCGTAGGCTGCGACCGCAGCCGCCACAGCTTTCCGGGGCGCGTCAGCGAACTGGAAAGCGAGGATCAGCCAAGGGCCCGGACGGGCCTGCCGGCGTCTGAGGAAAACGAACTATACGGTCTCGATGAAGCCGTCGCGCACCGTCACCGGCCAGGGCAGCAAGCCCTGGCCGGGGCACGGTCCGGCGACGCAGCGCCCGGTATCGATGTCGAACAGGGCGCTGTGCCAGCCGCAGCGGATGACGTCCCGGCCGGTCAGGTCCTGGGCGAGGTAGTCGTCCAGGGTGAAGGCCAGGGGTACGCCGGCATGGGGGCAGCGGTCGACATAGCCCATGACCGCCTCCCCCCGCCTCACAACGAAGCCGTGGAAACGGTCGCCCTGGATCTCCAGCACGAAGTTGCGGGCGCCGAGCGGCGCCAGCTCCGCCACCGCGCACAAGCGCACCCCGGCCGGCGTCCGGGTCAGCCGTGGGCGGATACCGCCCGGCGCGGGCGCGTCGCTCAACGCACGGCCCGCAGGGCGTCGATGAACTGCGGCACGGTGGCCAGCGTCAGGCCGGCCAAGTTGGCGCGACCATTGCCCACCATGTAGACGGCATGGTCGCGCCGCAGCACGGCCACCTGCTCCGGCGACAGGGGCAACAGCGAGAACATGCCGCGCTGGCGCCCCAGCGGGGCCAGCCAGGCGTCACCGGCGGCCAAGGCCTGGCGCACCTGGTTGATGCGGGTGCGCATGGCGTCCAGCTCCGCCCGCCACTCGGCGGTCAGGCCGGCGTCGTCCAGGATGACGCGCACCAGGGCGCCGCCATGGTCGGGCGGCATGGACCAGTTGACGCGGGCCAGCAGCAGGATGTTGGAGCGCATCAGCGCCGTGCGCGCGGGTGTGCCGCCCTTGGCGTAAAGGGCGCCCACGCGCTCCCGGTACAGGCCGAAGTTCTTGTCGCAGGAATACGCCACCAGGGCGTCCGGTGCCGCGTCCAGCACCAGGCGGGCGCCGGCGGCATCCTCCTCCAGCCCATCGCCCAGGCCCTGGTAGGCAAGGTCGATGAGGGGGATCAGGCCGCGCTCGGCCACCACATCGGCCACCGCCCGCCACTGGGCTTGGTCCAGGTCGGCGCCGACGGGGTTGTGGCAGCAGCCGTGCAGCAGCACCACGTCACCAGCGGCGGCACCCTTCAGGGCGGACATCATCTCATCGAACAGGACGGTCTGGGTCGCCTGGTCGTAATAGCGGTAGGTGGCCACGGTCAACCCGGCGGAGGTCATGATGGGCGCGTGGTTGGGCCAGGTCGGCGTGCCCAGCCAGACCTTGGCGCCCGGTCCCTTGGCGTTTTTCTGGGCGGCGTTCACCAGCTCCGCCGCCAGGCGCAGGGCGCCGGTGCCGCCGGGCGTCTGCACCCCCACCATCGTGTCGGCCGGCATCGCCTTGCCGAAGACGATGGGCTGCAGCAGCTCGGTATAGCGGATGTCGCCCTCGGGCCCCAGATAGCTCTTGCTGCCCTGCGTCTCCAGCAACCGGCCCTCGGCCGCCTTGACGGCGCGCATGACCGGCGTGGCGCCGCTGTCGTCGCGGTAGACGCCCACCCCCAGGTCCAGCTTCTTGGGCCGCGGGTCGTCGCGGTACAGCGCGATCAGGGACAGCAGGACATCGGCGGGCTGCGGCGTCAGCGCGTCGAAAGGCGTCGGGGCGGACATCGTGGAGACTCCCTTATGGGCGGGGCTGGATCCGCCCCCAGCGGCGGCATCCCTATCGTTGCTGAATGATTTTATGCGAAATCTGTGACAATGTCCTTTCATTGACGCGCAGTGGGAACCCAATATGGGAAGCGTATTTCGCCGGATTGGAAAAAATGAAAGAGATTGATCAGTTCGATGAAATCGACCACCGCATCCTGCGCGCCCTGCAACGCGACGCCAGCCTGAGCCACGCCGCCCTGGCGGAGGAGGTGGGCGCCTCTCCCGCCTCATGCTGGCGGCGCATCAAGGCGCTGGAGGGGGCCGGCATCCTGGGCGCCACCGTGCGCCTAGTGGACGCCGCCAAGGTCGGCCGGGGCGTCAGCGTCATGTGCCAGCTGCGCATGAAAAGCCACGCCACCAAGGACCGGCAGGAATTCGAGGCCTTCATCCAGACGCGCGGCGAGATCATGGACTGCCACAGCATGTCCGGTGAATGGGACTATCTGATGCGGGTGGTGGTGGCCGACGTCGCCAGCTATGAGCGCTTCCTGATGCGGGAATTGCTGGCCCACCCGGCCGTGGCCGCCGCCGCCTCGCACTTCGCGCTCAGCCAGGTGAAATACACCACCGCCCTGCCGATCTGATCTTTTCCATTTCCGGTGCCTTCCTTTCACCGATGGCGTTCGGGCCGCGAAACCTTTTCGGGCCTGCCGGGTTCCGCCAGCGCGATTGAAAGGTTTTCGCGGGAACCGCCGTCCATCCGGGATCCATCCAGGCCCGCGGCCCCAGCCCGGCGGCGTTTATCCATTTGACAAGCGGCGGACATCGCCCCTTATATCGTTTCAAATGAAACGATCTGGTGGAGGCAGCGGCCATGACCCAGGACAGCATCCGAGACAACGCGCCCTTTGACATGATGAGCGGCTTCGGCAACAGCTTCGCGACCGAGGCTGTGCCCGGCGCCCTGCCCGTGGGCCGCAACTCGCCCCAGAAGGTGCCCTTCGGCCTGTACGCCGAGCAGCTGTCGGGCAGCGCCTTCACCGCCCCACGTACGGAAAACCGCCGGTCCTGGCTGTACCGCCTGCGCCCCACCGCCAGCCATGCGCCGTTTAAGGCCTATGGGCGGGCCAGCCTGCTGCGCTCCGGCCCATTCGACGAGGTGCCGCCCACGCCCAACCGCCTGCGCTGGGATCCGCTGCCCCTGCCCGATGCGCCGACCGACTTCGTCGACGGGCTGGTGAGCTATGGCGGCAACGGCGACGTGGGCACCAACAACGGCATCGCCATCCACCTCTACGCCGCCAACCAGCCCATGACGGCAAGGGTGTTTTACAACGCGGACGGCGAGCTGCTGCTGGTGCCGCAGCTGGGCCGCCTGCGCCTGGAAACGGAGCTGGGTCGGCTGGAGGTGGCGCCGGGCGAGATCGCCGTGGTGCCGCGCGGCGTGCGCTTCCGCGTCCTGCTGCCGGACGGCACCGCCCGGGGCTATGTCTGCGAAAACTACGGCGCGCCGTTCAAGCTGCCCGACCTGGGCCCCATCGGCGCCAACGGCCTGGCCAACCCGCGCGACTTCCTGACTCCCGTCGCCTGGTTCGAGGATGTGGATGAGGCCACCGAGGTGGTGCAGAAGTTCCAGGGCCGCCTGTGGACCACCACCCTGGACCACAGCCCCCTGGACGTGGTGGCCTGGCACGGCAACCTGGCGCCCTACACCTACGACCTGGCGCGGTTCAACACCATCAACACCGTGTCCTACGACCACCCCGACCCGTCCATCTTCACGGTGCTGACCGCGCCGTCGGAAATCGCCGGCACGGCCAATTGCGACTTCGTCATCTTCCCGCCGCGCTGGATGGTGGCGGAGGACACGTTCCGGCCGCCCTGGTTCCACCGCAATGTCATGAATGAATTCATGGGCCTGATCCACGGCCAGTACGACGCCAAGGCTGGCGGCTTCGCGCCCGGCGGCGCCTCGCTGCACAACTGCATGAGCGGCCACGGCCCCGACCGCACCAGTTACGAGCGGGCGGTGGCGGCGGATCTGAAGCCGCACAAGATCGAGAACACCATGGCCTTCATGTTCGAAAGCCGCTGGGTCATCCGCCCCACCCGTTTCGCCACCGAGACCCCGCTGATGCAGTTGGACTATGATGACTGCTGGGCGGACTTCACCAAGGCCCAGCCGCCGCGATGACCCCCACCATGACGAAAACCGCCATGATCGACGAGACCCACAACCCGGCCCTGACCAGCTGGGTCAGCAGCGCCAACGGCCACGCCGAGTTCCCCATCCAGAACCTGCCCCTCGGCGTGTTCAGCACCCGGAACGAACCGCCGCGCGGCGGTGTCGCCATCGGCGACTGGGTGCTGGATTTGGCCAAGGCCGGCCGGTCCGGCCTGTTGACGGGGGATGCGCTGGACGCCGCCATCGCCGCCAGCGGCCCAACGCTGAACCCGCTGCTGGCCCTGGGGGCGGGCCCGCGCCGGGCCCTGCGCCGCCGGCTGTCGCAGCTGCTGACCACCGGCAGCGATGACCAGGGCATCGTGGAAGGTCTGCTTTACCACGCGGCGGACTGCACCCTGCATCTGCCCACCGCCATCGGTGGCTACACGGATTTCTACGCCGGCATCCACCACGCCCTGAACGTCGGCCGGCAGTTCCGCCCGGACAACCCGCTGCTGCCCAACTACAAGCACGTGCCCATCGGCTATCACGGCCGCGCCTCGTCCGTGCGCGTCAGTGGGGCGGAGGTGCGCCGGCCCAACGGACAGCGCAAGGCTCCGGACGCGGAGGCGCCGACCTTCGGCCCCAGCCAGCGCCTGGACCTGGAGCTGGAGCTGGGCATCTGGATCGGCCCTGGCAACGAGCTGGGCACCCCCGTCCCCATCGGCGCGGCGGACAGCCATATCGCGGGCCTCTGCCTGCTGAACGACTGGTCGGCCCGCGATCTGCAGGCCTGGGAATACCAGCCGCTGGGCCCCTTCCTGGCCAAGAACTTCCTGACCACCGTGTCGCCCTGGATCGTGACGGCGGAGGCGCTGGCCCCCTTCCGCGCGCGCCAGCCGGCGCGCGGCCCCGACGACCCCAAGCCCCTGCCCTACCTGTGGGATGAGACGGACCAGGAGCGGGGCGCCTATGGCATCGAGCTGTCCGTACTGATCCGCACGCCCCAGATGCGTGAGAGCAAGCAGGCCCCCCACCGCCTGGGCACCGGCCCCGCCACCAACCTCTATTGGACGGCGGCGCAGCTGGTGGCGCACCACACCTGCAATGGCTGCGACCTGAACCCTGGCGACCTGCTGGGCACCGGCACCATCTCCACCCCTGACGACAGCGGCGTGGGCAGCCTGCTGGAGCTGACGCGGGGCGGCAAGGCGCCCATCACCCTACCCAACGGCGAGACGCGCACCTTCCTGGCCGATGGCGATGAGTTGATCCTGGCTGGCCGGGCCGTGGCCGACGGCTATGTCTCCATCGGCTTCGGCGAGTGCCGGGGCCAGGTGACGCCCGCGTTGAACATCTGAGAAAGGGAACGCCATGACCCAGCAGGCCATGACCCAGCAGAAGGTCATCATCACCGGCGGTGCCGGCGTCCTGGGCGCCGCCGTGGTCCAGGCCTTCCTGGCCGGGGGCCACCGCGTCGCCGTGGTCGACCATGCGCCCGCACCCGCCGCCGTGGCGGAAGGCGTGCTGCACCTGGGTGGCGTGGATCTGACGGACGAGGCCGCCGCCCGTACCGCCTTCCAACAAGCCAAGGTCGCCATGGGCGGCGCCGACGCGCTGGTCAACGTCGCCGGCGGTTTCCGCTGGCAGACGGTGGCGGACGGCGATCCCTCCGCGTGGGAGAAGCTGTTCGCCATCAACGCCCGCACCTGCTTGAACATGTGCCGCGCCGCCATCGTGCCCGAGGGCGGCCTGTCGGATGGCGGCGCCATCGTCAACGTGGGTGCCGCGGCGGCGGAGAAGGCTGGCGCCGGCATGGGCGCCTACGCGGCATCCAAGGCCGCCGTGGCCCGCCTGACGGAGAGCCTGGCGGCGGAGCTGGGCGGGCGCATTCGCGTCAACGCCGTGCTGCCGCTGATCATGGACACGCCGCAGAACCGCGCGGACATGCCCGGCGTCGATCCCAAAAGCTGGACCGCCACGGCGGCCGTGGCCGACGCCATCGTCTTCCTGGCCAGCCGGGCCGCCCGCGCCATCAACGGCGCCCTTGTCCCCGTCACCGCCCCCACCGCCGACTGAAGAGGTCCAACATGGTCAAGCGCCTGAACGCCGCCGACCTTCCCCCCTGCCCGGCTGGACCGTGACGCCGGAGGGCGACGCCATCACCCGCCGCTGCGTCTTCACCGATTTCCGCGCCGCCTTCGGCTTCATGACCCAGGTGGCCCTGCTGGCGGAAAAGGCGGACCACCATCCGGAATGGTTCAACGTCTACAACCGCGTGGACATCCGGCTGACCACCCATGACGCCGGCGGCCTGTCGCAACGCGACGTGGACATGGCCCAGGCCATCGACCGTTTGTTGCCCGTGCTCTGACCCGACGGACACAATCGGCATCACCGCGCTTGCACACGGGGGGCAATGGCGATTAGAGGTGATCGCCTCCGCCAACCCCGAATCCCCCGTGTGCCGCCGGTGAAAGTCCTTATCGCCGACACCGTCCATCCCAACGACCCCGGCCGCATCGTCGAGGCGGACCTGATGGCTGCCGGGGCCACGGCCATCGTGCGCCTGGGTGCCGGTGAGTTGCTGGCCGACGCCGTCCTGCGTGAGGCGCCGGATCTGGTGATCGTGGACATGGCCCGCCCCGACCGCGACGGGCTGGAGGACATCCGCGCCATTTCGCGCCACGACCCGCGCCCTATCGTCATGTTCGTGGACCAGGACGACCCCGCCTTCATGGAGGCGGCGATCGAGGCCGGCGTCAGTTCCTACAACGTGGTCGGCGCCTCGTTGCCCGTCCTGAAGCCGGTGGTGCAGGCGGCCGTGGCCATGTTCCGCCGCTACCGCCAGGTGGAAGCCAGCCTGCACAAGGCCGAGACCAGCTTGCGCGAGCGCGAGGTGGTGGACCAGGCCAAGGCCCTGCTGATGCGCCAGCGGGGCATGGCGGAACCGGACGCCTATCGCTGGCTGCGCCGGCGGGCCATGGAGCAGAGCCGGAAGCTGGCCGCCGTGGCCGCCGACATCGTGGCCGCCGCTGAACAGAAAAAAGGAGGCGGGTCATGAGCCTGCAGCGCCCCGTCCGCATCGGCCTGCTGCGCCTGACCGACAGCGCCCCGGTCATCCACGCCCAGACCGCCGGCCTGTTCGCGGCCGAGGGCCTGGACGTTACCCTGTCGGTGGAGCCCAGCTGGGCCAACCTGGCGGACAAGCTGTCCTACGGCCTGCTGGACGCCGCCGTGATGCTGCCACCGCTGGTGCTGGCCATGGCGCTGGGCTTGCGTCCGGCCGCGGCCAGCATCATCGTCCCCATGAGCCTCAGCCAGCATGGCGACGCCGTGACCCTGTCCAATGAGCTGGCAGCACCCATTCTGGCGGGCGGGCGCCCCGACGCCGCCGAGGCCGGGCGCCGCCTGGCGAGGCTGCTGCGCGCCCGAGCCCAAACCAACGGGCCGCGCGTCACCCTGGCGGTGGTGCATGCCTGGTCGGCCCACGCCTTGCTGTTCAAAAGCTGGCTGCACGCCGCCGGCATCGATCCCCAGGCCGACGTGGACTGGGCCATCGTGCCACCGGCCGACAGCGTGGCCGCCATCGAGAGCGGCCGCATCGACGGCTTCTGCGCCGGCGCTCCCTGGGGGGCGGTGGCGGCAACCGCCGGCGTGGGCCGCACCGTGGCCCTGTCGTCCGACATCATGCCCAGCCATCCAGAGAAGTGCCTGGCGGTGCGCGAGGCCTGGGCCGACGAACACCCCGATGCCCTGCAAAGCCTGTTGCGCGCCCTGCTGCGCGCCGCCGCCGACTGCGCCGATCCGGCCAACACCCCCGCCATCACCGCCACCCTGGCCCAGCCGGCCTTCCTGAACCTGGACCCCGGGGTCATCGCCGCGTCCCTGCCCGGCGGCGCCCGCGACGGCGCTGGCCGGGACACCGACGTCTGCGTCTTCGGCGCGGCCACCCGCCCCACCCTGGACCAGGCCCGCTGGTTCCTGGACCAGATGGCCCGCTGGCGCGACCTGCCGGTCAGCGCCGCCGAGGCGGAAGCGCTGGCCGCCCGGATTTACCGGCCGGATTTGTATGACGCGGCGGCGGGTGTCATTCGGCCATGACCGAAGTCATCGCGTACGCGCCCCACCTTTCCTGAGGAACCCCCTCTATTGGCCGTTTCTCCAGCTGACCTCCGCGCTGACGGCCATTATAGGGATTGGCCTCCTTGGTATCCTGGCCTGGATAAATACCTTCTCCGCTCATTGATTGAGCCTGAAAAGGCGCACATATTGAGTTCATGAAAACGCGCATGTTCTGTGCGCATGTTTATGGAGGCTCCCATGCGACCTCAAATGGTTCCCCCCGCAAGCACCGAATCCGGTCCCAGAAAAGGGACAAATGTCTCGCTCCCTGAAGCCCTCGTTGCCGAAGCGAAGGTTTTGGGCATCAATATTTCTCGTGCTTGCGAGCGGGGCCTGGCAACGGAGATAGCTGAGAAGAAGGCCGCTCAATGGCTCGAAAGAAACCAAGGGGCCATTGACGATTGGAACGCCTACGTTGAGAAGAACGGCGTGCCGCTGTCCGAATTTCGTCAATTCTAATGGCGCAGTTGGACCTATATTGTCTTCCACGGCGACCCGGCTTCATTCTGGAGGTACAGGCTAATCTGTTGATTGGCCTATCCACCGCTGCCGTTGTGCCATTGCTGCCACAGCAGGCCGATTTACGGATCCTGGAGCGGCTGAATCCCGTTTTTAATATCGATGGCATTGTGCATGTGATGCTGACCCAGTCCATCGCGACTGTGCCGCGCAAAGAATTAGGGCCACCGGTCAGCAGCCTAAACTCCCAACACTATTTCGATGTCATCAACGCCCTGGACATGCTGATTTCCGGCTCATAGCCAAGTCTTCTAATCCCGCACCAGCGACAGGATCAGCAGCACCAGCAGCACCAGGGCCGTCAGCTTCCAGAACCGCACCGGGTCGCGATCATAGAGCGACCGGCGGCGGGCGGGCCTCGGCGCGGGCTGGGCAGCACCCGCCTCCAGTTCCAGGGCGAATTCCAGCACATCGCCGTGACGGTCGGCCGGGTTGGCGGCGACGGCCTTCATGACCGACAGGTCCAGCCAGGTGGGCAGGTCGGGGCGGCGCTGTTGCAAGGGCACGGGCGCGCCGAAGCGCGGGCGCTGGAAGGGTTCGACCTCGCCGTAGGGGTAGGCGCCGGTGAACAGGTGATAGACGGTGACGCCCAGGGCGTAGAGGTCGGTGCGCTCGTCCCCAGGCTCGCCCGCCAGCAGTTCCGGCGCCATGTAGCTGGGCGTGCCGGGGATTTGCTCGGCCGGAAAGTCCTCCATCCCGGGCAGGCGTACCACGCCCAGGTCGATGAGGCGCAAGGCCCCGGCACCGTCGATGATGACGTTGTCCGGCTTGATGTCGCGGTGGATGATGCCGGCGCGGTGCAGGGCCGCCACCGCCTTGGCCAGCTTCACCGCCAGGGGCACGCCCTCCGCCACGCCCACGCGCGGCGGGGCGGCCACACGCTGAGCCAGGGTCTGGCCGGGGTAATAGGGCATGGCGTTGTAAAGCCGCGTCTGCCGGCCGGGCGGCACCTCCACCACCTCCCCCAGCCAGGGGCTGCGCACCCGGGCCGCCACCCAGCCCTCGCGCACGAAGGCCAGGCGGTAGACGGCGTCCTCCGCCACGCTGGGCTTGGGGAACTTCAGCACCAGCCGCACCTCCTTCCCCGCCGGCTCGGTCAGGAACAGGGCGCTGTAACGGCCGTCGGAGAGCTGCCGGCCCACGCGGTAGCCGTCGACCACATCCCCCGGCTTGGGCACGGGCAGGATGGGCAGCTCCGCCGTCAGGTCGGCCAATTCCGCCTGGTCGGCCGGCGGCAGGGCCACCACGTCGATAACCAGGGCGGTGGCGTTGTCGTGGCTGCCGGCGGACAGGGCCGTGGCCACCAGCTCCTGGCTGGCCGCCTCCGGCGTCGGTTCACCGGCGGTGAGGCGGGCCAGGTCGCGGGATGACAGAACCCCATGCACGCCGTCGGTCAGCAGCACCAGACGGTCGCCTTCGCGCAAGGGCTCGGCCGTGTAGTCGGCCCGCAGCGCATCCTCCAGCCCGATGGCGCGGCGCAGGATGTGGCGCTGGTCCGGGCCGCTGTGCACATGGTCCTCGGTCAGTTGGGCCAGCCGGCCGTCGCGCAGGCGGTACAGGCGCGTATCGCCCACGTGCAGGATATGGGCGCGCCGGTCGCGCAGGATCACGGCCGTCAGGGTGGTGGCCATGCCGGTACGTTCCGGGTCCACCCGGCCCTGGGCATGGAGCCAGCGGTTGATGGCCTCCGCCGCGTGCGCGGCCGCCCGCCGGACACCCAAGGTCTGGCGTTCACCCAGGTAGAAATCGATGAAGCCGCGCACCGCCAGTTCCGCCGCCACGCGGCCGCCGGGCGCCCCCGATACACCATCGGCGATGGCCGCCACGGCCCCCTGGCGGGCCCGCTGGGTGGCGGTGCCCAGGCACACGCCCACGTAGTCCTCATTGCGTGAACGGCGGCCGGTCTCGCTGCACCAGCCGACGCGCAGTTCGATCTGCCGTGCCCCCATCCCCCGCCTCACCCCAATTTTGCCTATAATTTGATCATTTGCGCAATCAACCCAGCGATTGCGCAAAAACTAGGCATATGTGCCGCCGGTTGTCCGTCCAAAACCCCAGGTTTTCCGCGATTGCGAAATTGGCACGGCGGTTGCGAAGAACATTACACGAGCAGGGGGCCAAAAGGTTCTTTTCTGCATCGGGGCGGCCCCAACGGCGGGGCGGCCCCGCCTCCGGGATGGCGCAACGGCGCGGCATCCCCCGTGGTTCGATCGGCGGGTCAACGGCGGCCTGTCAGCGTCCGGTTCCACCGGGCCCTACCCCACCCCCAGGCCCCTCGCGGCCTGACCCCGATCCACCACCCCCTTCTGGTGATAAGCGGCGCCTGACCCATGGCTGCCCCGTCGCCAAAGGCCCACGGCCCTGCCCGGAGGCGCACCCGATGAACAAGAGTTTCCTGAAGGCTGGACATCTGCCGACCCTGTTCGCGGCGTTTCTCTACTTCGACATGAGCTTCATGGCCTGGGTCATCCTGGGCCCGCTGGGCGTGCTGATCGCCAAGGACCTGGGCCTGTCGCCGGCGCAGAAGGGCCTGATGGTGGCGGTGCCGGTGCTGGCCGGCGCCTTCTTCCGCGTCATCAACGGCATCCTGGTGGATCACCTGAAGCCCAAGCGCACCGGCATCCTGGCGCAGGTGGTGGTGATCGCCGGCCTGGTCGCCGTCTGGTACTTCGGGGTGCACAGCTTCAACGCCACGCTGCTGACCGGCGCCATCCTGGGCGTGGCCGGCGCCAGCTTCGCCGTGGCCCTGCCGCTGGCCTCGCGCTGGTATCCGCCGGAACACCAGGGCACGGCCCTGGGCCTGGCGGGTGCGGGCAACTCCGGCACCGTGTTCGCCTCCCTCTTCGCGCCGGCCCTGGCCGTCGCCTATGGCTGGAACAACGTGCTGGGCCTGCTGGCCATCCCGCTCGCCCTGACCCTGTGCGTCTACACCGTGCTGGCCAAGGACAGCCCGGAATGCCCCCCGGCCAAGTCGCTGGCCGAATACCTGGCGGTGCTGAAGATCGGCGACGCCTGGTGGTTCATGTTCTTCTACAGCGTCACCTTCGGCGGCTTCGTCGGCCTCGCCTCCTCCCTCACCATCTACTTCAACGACCAGTACGGCCTCAGCCCCATCACCGCCGGCTACTTCACCGCGGCCTGCGTCTTCGCCGGGTCCCTGGTGCGGCCCATCGGCGGCGCCGTGGCCGACCGCATCGGCGGCGTGCGTTCGCTGACCGTCATGTACACGGTCGCCGCCGGCGCCCTGGTGGTCGTCAGCTTCGCCCTGCCCCAGGCCTGGATGGCCCTGGCCGTCTTCGTCGTCGCCATGCTGGCCCTGGGCATGGGCAACGGCGCCGTCTTCCAGCTGGTGCCGCAGCGTTTCCGCCGCGAGATCGGCGTCATGACCGGCCTGGTCGGCATGATGGGCGGCGTGGGCGGTTTCTACCTGGCCTCCAGCCTCGGCTACTCCAAGCAGCTGACCGGCGGCTACCAGGCGGGGTTCCTGCTGTTCGCCCTGCTGGCCCTGGCGGCCCTGGTTGGCCTGACCGGGGTGAAGCGCCGGTGGCGCACCACCTGGGGCGCCGCCGCCCTGGGCGCCGCCCGCGTCTGACTGGCCGCGTCTGATCCTCAATACCTCTGATTTCGCGATTTCAAGGGAAGGGTTCCCCCATGGACACGCATATGCCCCCGCGCCAGAAGCTGGTGGTCGTCGGCAACGGTATGGCCGGCATGCGGACGGTGGACGAACTGCTGAAGCGCAACCCGCTAAAGTACGACATCACGGTCTTCGGCGCCGAACCGCACGTGAATTACGACCGCATCATGCTGTCGTCCGTGCTGGCCGGTGAAAAGGACCTGGAGCAGATCGTCATCAACCCCCGCTCCTGGTATGAGGAGAATGGGATCGAGCTGATCACCGGTGACGCGGTGACGGCCATCGACACCGCCGCCCGGACCGTGACCTCCGCCAGCGGCCGGGTGGTGGCCTATGACAAGGTCCTGCTGGCCACGGGGTCCCGTCCCATCGCCCCGCCGGTGCCGGGCCTGGACCTACCCGGCGTCTGCGCCTTCCGCGACATCGCCGACGTCAACACCATGATCGCGGCGTCGCAGACGCATAAGCGCGCCATCGTCATCGGCGGTGGACTTCTCGGCCTGGAGGCCGCCAACGGCCTGCTGCGCCGGGGCATGCAGGTGGCCGTCGTCCACCTGATGGGCACGCTGATGGAACGCCAGCTGGACAAGGCGGCGGCCGAGCTGTTGCAGCGCGAGTTGGACGAGCGCGGCATGAACTTCTTCACCAACGGCCAGACCGAGGAGATCTTCGGCGACGGCCGGGTACAGGGCGTGCGCCTGGCCGACGGCCGCGAAATCCCGGGCGACCTGGTGGTGCTGGCCATCGGCATCCGTCCCAACATCGACCTGGCGCGGGCCGCCGGCCTGGCCATCAACCGCGGCATCGAGGTGGGCGACGATATGCGCACCTCCGTCCCCGACATCTTCGCCGTGGGCGAGTGCGTGGAGCATCGCGGCAAGACCTATGGCCTAGTGGCCCCGCTGTGGGACATGGCCAAGGTGTGCGCCGACCATTTGGCGCGCGAGGAAGCCACCAGCGACTACGTCCCCGCCGCCATGGCCACCCGCCTGAAGGTCACGGGCATCGACGTCTTCTCCGCCGGCGATTTCATCGGTGACGAGACAACGGAGGAGGTGGTCTTCCGCGACGCCGCCCGCAACACCTACAAGCGCCTGGTGCTGCGCGACGACAAACTGGTGGGCGCCGTGCTGTACGGCGACGCCCAGGATGGCGGCTGGTACTTCCAGCTGCTGCGCGAGGACAAGCCGCTGGGTGAACTGCGCGACACCCTGATCTTCGGCCAGGCCTTCGCCAGCCTGGCGGCCGGCGCCCCCGCCGCCGACCCCACCGCCGCCGTGGCCGCCCTGCCCGAGGAGGCCGAGATCTGCGGCTGCAACGGCGTATGCAAGGGCAAGATCATGGGCGCCATCGCGGAGCATGGCCTGACCACCCTGGAAGGGGTGCGGGCGCGCACCAAGGCGTCCGCCTCCTGCGGCAGTTGCACGCCCCAGGTGGAACAGCTGCTGGCCCTGTCGCTGGGCGACGGCTACGCCAAGCCCACCGGCGAGAAGCCGCTGTGCAAGTGCACGACGCACAGCCATGACCAGGTGCGCCACGCCATCGTCACCCAAGGCTTGCGCACCATGCCGGCGGTCATGTCCAGCCTGGGTTGGGCCACCCCCGACGGCTGCCACGTCTGCCGCCCGGCGCTGAACTTCTACCTTCTGGTGGCCTGGCCCGGTGAGTACCAGGACGACCAGCAGTCCCGCTTCGTGAATGAGCGCAACCACGCCAACATCCAGAAGGACGGCACCTATTCCGTCGTGCCGCGCATGTGGGGCGGCCTGACCACGGCGGATGAGCTGCGCGCCATCGCCGACGTGGTGGACAAGTACGCCATCCCCACCGTGAAGGTGACGGGCGGCCAGCGCATCGACCTCTTGGGCGTGACGCGCGAGCAGTTGCCCCATGTGTGGAAGGATTTGAACGACGCCGGCATGGTCTCCGGCCATGCCTACGGCAAGGCGCTGCGCACGGTAAAGACTTGCGTGGGGTCGGAATGGTGCCGCTTCGGCACCCAGGACAGCACCGGCATGGGCGTGAAGCTGGAGCGCATGACCTGGGGGTCCTGGCACGCGCACAAGGTGAAGCTGGCCGTGTCCGGTTGCCCCCGCAACTGCGCCGAGGCGACCATCAAGGATTTCGGCGTCGTGGCGGTGGACAGCGGCTGGGAACTGCATGTCGGCGGCAACGGCGGCATCCACGTCCGCGTCACCGACCTGCTGTGCAAGGTGACCACCGAGGAGGAGGTGCTGGAGTATTGCGGCGCCTACCTGCAGCTCTACCGCGAGGAGTCCCGCTATCTGGAGCGCACGGCGCCCTGGATCGAGCGCGTGGGACTACAGCATGTGAAGGACCGCATCGTGGAGGATGAGGCGGGCCGCAAGGCGCTCTACGCCAAGTTCCTGTACGCCCAGAAATTCAGCCAGGACGACCCCTGGGCCGAGCGCGCGCCCGGCAAGGCCGCGGCCGCCCCCTTCCGCACCCTGGCGACGGTGGAGTGATGACCATGGACAGCGTTGGTATCGAAAGCCGTTGGGTCGAGGTGGGGGCGGTGGATGACATCCCCCGCCAGGGTGCCCGCGTGGTCGCCACCCCTCGGGGCGATGTCGCCGTCTTCCGCACCCTGGACGACGCCGTCTTCGCTGTGGACGACCGCTGCCCGCACAAGGGCGGCCCCCTGTCGCAGGGCACGGTGCACGGCCACGCCGTCACCTGCCCTCTGCACAACTGGGTGATCGACCTGGAAACGGGTGAGGCCTGCGCACCCGACGACGGCTGTGTCACCCGCATCCCCGTGCGGGTGCAGGACGGCCGCATCCTGCTGGCCATGGTGGCGTGATGCCGGAGGGGATGGCACGGGACGCTGAAGCCGGTGCCCTCGCCGGCGCCGTCCGCTCCACCTGCCCCTACTGCGGCGTGGGCTGCGGCGTCGTGGCCCAGGCCGATGGCCGGGTGGTGGGCGACACCGACCACCCCGCCAACCGGGGGCGCCTCTGCTCCAAAGGGTCCGCCCTGGCGGAAACGCTGAAGGATGGCGAACGGCTGACCCGCCCCCTGATCGATGGCCGGGCGGCGGACTGGACCCAGGCCCTGGACCTGGTGGCCCAGCGCTTCAAGGCCACGATCGCGGAGCATGGGCCCGACAGCGTCGCCTTCTACGTCAGCGGCCAATGCCTGACGGAGGATTACTACGTCGCCAACAAGCTGATGAAGGGCTTCATCGGCAGCGGCAACATCGACACCAATTCCCGCCTGTGCATGGCCTCCTCCGTCGCCGGCCACAATCGCGCCTTCGGCGCCGACGTGGTGCCCGGGACCTATGAGGATCTGGAGCTGGCGGATCTGGTGGTGCTGGTGGGCAGCAATTCCGCCTGGTGCCACCCGGTGCTGCACCAGCGCCTGCTGGCCGCCCGGGCCAAGCGCCCCCTCCGCATCGTCGCCATCGACCCCCGCCGCACCGCCACCTGCGAGGATGCCGACCTGCATCTGGCCGTGCGCCCCGGCGCCGACGTCGCCCTGTTCAACGGCCTGCTGGCCCACCTGGCCGACCAGGACCAGTTGGACCACGCCTGGATGGCGGCGCACGCGGAAGGGCTTGAGCCCGCCCTCGCCGCCGCCCGCCAGACGACCGACCAGACCGCCGCCCTCACCGGCCTGGACCCGGCGGACCTGGCCCGCTTCTACCAGTGGTTCGCGTCCACCCCACGCGTCGTCACCGTCTACTCCCAGGGCGTGAACCAGTCGTCGGTGGGCACCGACAAGGTCAACGCCATCATCAATTGCCACCTGGCGACGGGGCGCATCGGCAAGCCCGGCTGCGGCCCCCTCTCCATCACCGGGCAGCCCAACGCCATGGGCGGGCGTGAGGTGGGCGGCCTGGCCAACCAGCTGGCGGCCCATATGCGCTTCGACCAGCCGGAGGCGATCGACCGCGTCCGGCGCTTCTGGCGGGCGCCCAACCTGGCGACCAAGCCGGGACTGAAGGCCGTGGAGATGTTCGACGCCGTGCTGGACGGCCGCATCAAGGCCCTGTGGATCATCGCCACCAACCCCGCCGACAGCCTGCCCCGCGCCGACAGGGTGCGCGAGGCGCTGCGCGCCTGCCCCTTCGTCGTCGTGTCCGACTGCTGGCCCAACGATACCACGGCGCTGGCCGACGTGGTGCTGCCGGCGGCGGGATGGGGGAGCGGGACGGCACCGTCACCAACTCCGAACGGGTCATCAGCCGCCAGCGCCCCTTCCGCGCGGCCCCAGGCGAGGCGCGGGCCGACTGGCGGGTGCTGGCCGCCGTGGGCCAGCGCATGGGCTGGAAGGACGCCTTTTCCTGGACCAGCCCGGCGGCGGTGTTCCGGGAGCATGCCGCCCTGTCCGGCTTCGAGAACGCCGGCAGCCGGCCCTTCGACATCAGCGGCCTGGCCATGCTGACCGATGGGCAGTACGACGCCCTGGCGCCGGTGCGCTGGCCTGTGCGCTGGGCGGGGGATGAGGGCGGGCGCCTGTTCGGCCAAGGCGGCTTCGCCACGCCCAACGGCCGGGGGCGCCTGGTGCCCACCCCCTGGCGCCCGCCCGCCGGCCGCACGGATGAGGCCTATCCCCTGGTGCTGAACACCGGCCGCATCCGCGACCAGTGGCACACCATGACCCGCACCGGCCGCGTGCCCCGCCTGCTGGCCCACACCGGGGAGCCGCGCGCGGCCCTGTCGCCCGCCGACGCCGCCCGTCTGGGTGTGGCCGACGGCGACCTGGTGCGCATCGAGAGCGTCCACGCCGGCACGGTGGTGCGGGCCACTATCGACGCTGGCCAGCGGGTGGGGGAGCTGTTCCTGCCCATGCACTGGACGGATGAGTTCTGCTCCGCCGGGCCCGCCGGGCGCCTGGTCAACGCCGCCCTCGACCCCATTTCCGGCCAGCCGGAACTGAAACTGACCGCCGTGCGGGCGGAGGCGGTGCCCGTGGCCTGGCGCGGCCTGCTGCTGCACCGCGCCGCCGTGCGGCCCCAGGGTGTCGCCTATTGGTCGCGCGTGCCGCTCAGCAACGGCCACGCCTTCGAGCTGGTGGGGTCGGACGCGCTGCCGGCCGGCCCCGCCCTGACCCGCTTCGTCGAGGGCCTGCTGCACCCGCCGGCGGGGGCAGAATGGCTGCAACTGACCGATGCCGGGCGCGGCCTGCTGCGCGTCGCCATCCTGGTGGACGGCCGGCTGGAGGCCTGCCTGTTCCTGGCCGCCGGCGATGGCGCCCAGCTGCCGCCGCGCGACGCGCTGGCCGCCCTGCTGGGCGACCGGGTGAAGGATGAGGCGCGGCCCAGCCTGCTGTCCGGCCGCGCCCCCGGCGGTTCAGGAGCCCCTGGCGTCAAGTCCGCCGGCCGCACCGTCTGCGCCTGCTTCTCCGTCGGCCTGCTCACCATCCGGGAGGCCATCGTCGCCAACCGCCTGACCTCGGCGGAGGAGATCGGCGCCTGCCTGAAGGCCGGCACCAACTGCGGGTCATGCATCCCCGAACTGAAGGAGATCCTGCGCGATGTCCATGCCTCGGCATAACGTCAGCGGCCGCGCCAGCTTGGTGGGCGCCGGCCCTGGCGATCCGGAACTGCTGACGGTGAAGGCCCTGCGCCGCATCGAAAGCGCCGACGTGCTGCTGTACGACAAGCTGGTCGACCCGCGCATCCTGGACCTGGCCCCGGCCCACGCCCGCCGCATCGACGTGGGCAAGCGCTGTGGCCGGCATGAGATGAGCCAGGCCGCCATCAACCGCCTGATCGTCGCCCACGCCCAGGCGGGCGCCCACGTCGTGCGGCTGAAGGGCGGCGATCCCATGGTCTTCGGCCGCGCGGGTGAGGAGCTGGCAGCCCTGGCCGCCGCCGGCGTGGTGGCGGAGGTGGTGCCCGGCATCACCGTGGCCTGCGCCGCCGCCGCCAGCATGGCCATGCCCCTGACCCAGCGCGGCTACAGCCGCAGCCTGCACCTGATCACGGGCCATGGAGCGGACGAGGTGCTGCCCGCCCACGACTGGAACGCCCTGGCTGCCTGCGACGGCACCATCGCCATCTATATGGGCGGCCGCACGCTGGCCCAGGTGACCCAGCGCCTGCTGGCCGCCGGACTGGACCCCGCCACCCCGGCCATCGCCATCGAGAACGCGACCCTGGAGGCTGAGCGCCGCCTGCCCGGCACGGTGGCCGACATCGCGGCGCGGGTGGCGGCGGCGGCGGTGATGGGACCCACCCTGGTGCTGGTGGGACGGGTGGTGGCGTTGCGGCGGCAGGACGCGGTAGAGTCCGCGATGAACGAGGTGCGGTCCCGCGCCGCCTGATACCCCCCTGGCCTGAGCCCGCCCGCCCCATGACCGATGAACACGTCTTCGCCCCATATGTCCGCACCCTGGGACGCGGCCCCGGCCGCTCCCGCTCCCTGACAAGGGAGGAAGCGCGCACGGCCTTGGGCATGGTGCTGAAGGGTGAGGCCGATCCCCACCAGGTGGGCGCCTTCCTCATGCTGCTGCGCTATCGCGGCGAGGATCCGGATGAGGTGGCGGGCCTGGTGGAGGCCGCGCGCGACGCCGCCGGCCTGGGCGACGGCACCTGCACCGGCGCCGCCGACCTGGACTGGCCGTCCTATGGCGCCGGCCGCACCCGGGACGAGCCCTGGTTCCTGCTGTCCGCCCTGGCGCTGGCCCAGGCCGGGCACCGCGTCATTATGCACGGCAGCAACGCCTTCACCCAGGGCCGCGACGTGCCCGACGCCCTGGGCGAACTGGGCCTGCGCCCCGCCACCAGCCGCGCGGACGCCAAGGCCCTGGTGGCCGAGACCGGCTTCGCCTACCTGCCCCTGTCGGCCCTCAGCCCCGCGTTGGACCGCTTGTTGAACCTGCGCCACCTGCTGGGCCTGCGCAGCCCCATCAACACCGTCTGCCGCCTGCTGGACCCCTTCGACACCCGCGCCGCCGTCGATGGCGTCTTCCACCCGCCCTACATCGACCTGCACTTGGGCGTGGCCCAGCGCCTGAACCGCCCCCGCCTGGTGGTGGTCAAGGGCGGCGGCGGCGAAGTGGAGCGCAACCCCGCCAAGCCCACCACGGCCTACGTCCAGGTGGGCGCCGAGCGCCAGGAACTCCCCCTCCCCGCCCTGACCGCCGGCAAGGCGGACAGCGAAGGCCTGCTGCCGGTGTGGCGCGGCGAACCGGGGCTGGAGGCGGCCACCACCACCGTCATCGCCACCATCGCCCTGGGCGTGCTGGCCCTGGGCCTGGCGGATGAGCCGGCCGAGGCGGACCGGGTGGCGGCGGAGATTTGGGCGGGGCGGCGGGCAATCATCGCCTGATCCCCAAAAAAAACCCAATCGCCCCTGTATCCTTCAGCCCTTGTCGTTCGTCTTCCAGGCTCAACCCCCATAGGAGTAGCGATATGGAAGAAGAGGTGAAGTCCGTCCTTGAGGCCTACCGCCAGGCGGTGTGGGACCGGAAGCCCGAGGCGCTGCTGGCGCTTTATACCGAGGACGTGGTGGTGTTCGACACCTGGGACAGCTGGTCCTACGCCGGCCGCTCGGAATGGGCGCAGTCGGTGGAGGCCTGGCTGGGCGGGCTTAGTGACGAGCGGGTGCGGGTGACGGCGGAGGCGGTGCGGGTGGTCGGCGGTGGCGGGGCCGCCGGGCTCAGCGCCTTCCTGACCTACACCGCCCTGTCGCCCGAGGGCGCCAAACTGCGGTCCATGCAGAACCGCCTGAGCTGGCAGCTGGTGAAGCATGAAAACCAGTGGCGCATCGCGCAGGAGCACACCTCCGTCCCCATCGCGCCGGAAAGCCTGATGGGGCATCTGAGCCGGGAGTCAGACCAGGACGGCCCCACCCTCCGGGAATGACGCCTCCGCCAGGGGACGGGCGTCGGCCATGCCGCGCGCGACCGGGCAGTGGAAGAAATCCCGGATGCGGGTGATGCGCCCGTCCCGCCAGCTGATGAAAATGAAATTGGCGATGGCGCCGTCGCGGTAGGACAGCAGGCCGGGCTGGCGGTCGATGACCCCCAGCACGAGGTGCCAGCCCAGCAGGCGGCTGTAGTTGCCGAAGTACGGTTCCACGCCGGCGCGGCCATGGCGTGTGAACTCCCCCATCAGGTCCAGGCGCACGTCGTCGGCCAGCAGGGCGCGCACGGCGTCGAAGTCGCGGGCGTTGAACAGGGCGACGTAGCGGGCCAAGTGCGCCCGCTCCGCCGCGTCCAGCACCAGCGGTGCCGGGTCCTCCAGCGTGGCGGCCAGGGCGCGCAACTTGGCCCGGCCCCGGTGCAGGGTGGCCTTCACCGCCGGCACGCTCATGTCCAGCATGGGCGCGATCTCCGCCAGGGTGTAGCCCAGCACGTCCATGAGGATGAGGCAGGCGCGCTGGGCCGGCGACAGCTTCACGAAGGGGCGCAAGCCGAACTCCGCCAGTTCGCGCTGGCTCAGCGCGTCCGCCGTTTCCACCGCCAGATGCTCATGGTCGTCCAGCGGCTCCGTCCGGCCACCGCGCCTCAGGGCATCCAGGGCGGCGTTGCGGGCGATGCGGAACATCCAGGCCTCAGGGCTGTCCAGCCGCTCGGCCCCCGGCCAAGCCTGCAAGGCCTTCAGCAGGGTGTCCTGCAACACGTCCTCCCCCTCCACCACCGAGCCCACCATACGGGCGCAGAAAGTGTAGAGCCGGGGGCGCAGGTCGCGCACCAGGCGGTCGAAATCCGTCTGCGGCCGGGAATGGATCTGGAGCATGGGAAAGACGCCTTCCGCTGGGGTGCATCCCCCAAGGACGATCGGCGCCGGCGGAAGGTTACAGGGGGTGTGAAAAATATTTCCGGGCGCGATGTCGAATCCTTTCGGGCCGCGCCGGCGTCTTAGCGGTGTTCCCCAAACCCACGGAGCATACGCATCATGGAACTCTACACCCTTCCCGGTTCCCCCAGCGCCCGCAAGGTCCTGGCCGTCATCCACCATCTGGGCCTGGCGGTGGAGGTCCGCACCCTGGACTTCCTGAAACAGGAAACGCGGCAGCCCGGCTTCCTGGCCCTCAACCCCAACGGCATGGTGCCGGTGCTGGTGGATGGCGGCCTGACGCTCTGGGAGTCCTGCGCCATCAACCAATACCTGGTGGCCAAGGCCGGCGGCTCCCCCCTGTTTCCGGACGACGCGGCAGTGCGCGCCGACATCGCCCGCTGGCAGTTCTGGGAGCAGGCGCACTTCAACAAGGCCTGGGGTACGCTGATCTTCGAAAGCATCATCAAGCCCCGCAACGGCCTGGGTGAACCGGCGGCGGAGGTCATCTCCTTCTTCCAAAGGGACCTGGCCCGCTTCGCCCCCGTGCTGGAAAGCCACTTGGCCGGCCGGACCTATCTGGTCGGCGACAGCGTCACCCTGGCCGATTACGGCCTGGTCTGCCTGGAGGGCTATCGCGGGGTCACCCCCTTCGACTGGACGCCCTTCCCCAACATCAACCGCTACCTGGACCACATGCGGGAGCAGCCCGCCTGGGTGAAGGCGGCCGCACCTGCGGCGGCGGCGGCGGCCTGATCCGGAACGCGCGGCGGGGTCACACCCGCCGCGCGTTCAACTTCTGATCTGGCCCGTACGGGCGGAAACGAAAAACGACAAATCCCGCCGATCCGGCATGAACTGTATGTAGTGAACGTTCCATGCTTCCGTCTGGGTGTCCGGCTCGCGAATATCGGCGTATAGATTGAGAAGAACCTGGGCATCCGGGCATTGGCGAAGAAAATCCTCCCCCCTGCCGCCATCGCCCGAGCTCCGATAATTGTGCTGTCCAGGTAGGTTCGCCAGAGTGCCGCTTTGTCCGGCACGACGTTGCATGTCGAGACGACGGCGGGCAGGCCGAGATTCTCCGCAGCATCCGGCGCAGCCGTTAGATGTTCCGTAAGGCCGTTCCTGGTTGCGGTTACAGTATTGGAAACCATGAACGCCAACGTGCCGCGGTAAGGAACACCGACCCATACGGCACGCCGGGAAGGGAGATCTTCGAAATGGATCAACCAGGTCAGCCCCGGCGCCAATCGACCAGTCGCCGCCGCAGCCTTAGCGCTTTCCATTGACGAAGGCGCATAAGCACCAGGCGTGGTGACAGTGCTGATAGTGGCCATCGTAAGGCGGGTAAGTTGGGGATAGACAGGCGCCAGCGCTCGACTGGCCAGATCCGCAGCCTCATGGAAGCTGAGTGGCCCGTAACTGGGCAATTCCTCCAGCAGAGCGCTCCGGCCCGTCTGATGCAAAGGCAACCACAATGCCTCATAAGCCGGCAACGTCAGGCGAAGCAACATCGCCACCTCTTGCAGGCAAGCTTCCAGTTCATCCTCATGACCGTAAATCCAGTGCATGAGGCTGCGTTCAAAGAACGAGAGCAGTGAATGGCGCCACCTCAGGGTCCGCCCCTCTGGTGTCGTGTGGCCGCAGCTCAAATGCACGGTGAATGCTTTGCCTAGACCGCCGAAATGACGCCGCTCAAATATCAATACAAACCGGAAGTCTGGCGACATCCGCTTTTCAAAGCGATGCGCGTCCCCGTCCCGCTCATAGGTGTTGAAGTCGGGGAAGTCACGCCGGACAAATCGCTTGAGCACGGCTGGTAAATTGACGGAGCCCTTGCCGCGTCCAGCTAGAACCGCCTCTGCCCGTCGGGAACCGCCATCATCGGTCAAGCGTGGAAAGTCCGCCAACAGCAGTCCGCGTTCCCGCATTTGTACGGCGATCGCAGCAGCCACTTCCTGGCCCAGCTGCTCAAACTGTTCCCGTTTCAAGTCGCTCTTCCCCCATCTGGCCATCGCTTTATCACGATTCAGATTGCGCACGTCTAGGCCAGGACAGGAATCGGGAGAGCATTTCTATACCCGCCGCCCCTTCTACACAGGATTCCATACTGGGTTATGTTCCCTAACCCGCCAGCTCGCGCTGCAAATCCGCCAGCGTGCCCTGGATGTGCCGGGCGGTCAGCGTTTCCACGGCCGGGGCGTCGCCGGCGATCCAGGCGTCGAACAGGGCGCGGTGCTCATCCCGCGCCCTGTCGTCGCGGCCCTGGGGTTCCAGGTGCACGCGGACATAGCGTTCCGACAGGATGTGCAGGCGTTCCATCAGCTGGCTGGTGATGCCACCCGCCGGGCGGATCAGCGCCATGTGGAAGGCGCGGTTGTGGGTGACGTGGCCTGTGCCGGCGGTGCCCTGTTCCCGCTCCAGCGCCAGCAGCTCGGCCCGCGCGCGGTCGCGGTCGGCGGGGCTGGCGCGCCGGGCGCCGTCCGCCGTCGCCCCAGGTTCCAGCTTCAGGCGCAGGGCGAACACCTCCGTCGCCTCTTCCGCCGTCAGGGTGTTCACGACATAGCCCCGGTTGGGAAAGGAGGTGACCAGACCGTCCTGTTCCAGCCGGCCCAAAGCCTCGCGTAGGGGGATCTTGCTGATGCCCAGCTGACTGGCCACCGCCGCCTGCTGCACCGCCGCGCCCGGCGCCATGGTGCCCAGCAGGATGTGCTCCCGCACGATTTCATAGGCCTGGTCGGGCAGGCTGCGAACGATGATGCTCATGCGGCGGATTCAGTCGGGAGAGGGGCGCGGCGGACTGCCGTGCCCCATCATACCATTTCCCGGATGAAAATCCGCTGGCTCTGTTAGCGCTACCACCTACCGGGTGGCACGCAGCAGCACCACGCCGTGCGCCGGAACGGTATGGACCGCACCCGGCGCCACGCTGCGGTGGGCCCACAAGTCCCGCACGTTCGGGTGGTCGCCCAGGCCCAGGGCGGGCCAGTCGGCGGCGAGGGTCACCGGCTTGTCCGTGCGGTTGAACAGGCCCACGGCGACCGAGCCGTCGGCCAGGGGCCGCGTCCACACCTCCGCCCCGTCCCGCTTGCGCACCGGCAGGCCCTGGCGGCCCAGCGGGTCCTGGTCTATGGCGATGACCTCGGCATTGCCCAGCAGGGCCAGGGTGTCCCGGGTCATGGACCGGGCGTCGTTGCCCATCAGCAAAGGGGCCGCCATCATGGCCCACAGGCTGATGTGGGTGCGGTATTCCTCTACGCTCATGCCGCCGTTGCCGACCTCCAGCATGTCGGGGTCGTTCCAGCCGCCGGGGCCGGTGTGGCGGGGCACGCCGTTCTTGTCGAAGCCGATGGCCGACATGCTGGCGTAGGTATCCTCGATATCCCCCGTGGTGCGCCACAGGTTGCCGCCCACGTCGCGGCCCCAGGCGCCGACATCGAAACGGCCGTATTCGCACAGGCTGTAGACGATAGGGCGGCCGGTGGCGGCCCCCGCGGCAACCAAGGCCGTGCCCATCTGCTGGTACACCGCCTGCACCGTCTCGGCGGTGTGGTAGAAGCCCTCGCCCGAGCAGAGGTCGTACTTCAGGTAGTCGACGCCCCATTCCGCCCAGGTGCGGGCGTCCTGCTCGACATGGCCGTAGCTGCCGGCGTAGCCGGCGCAGGTCTTGGGACCGGGGGAGCTGTAGATGCCCAGCTTCAGCCCGCGCGCGTGGACATAATCGGCCAGGGCCTTCATGTCCGGGAACTTGGCGTTGGGACGCAGCACGCCGTCCGGCCCCCGTTCGCCCTGCCAGCCGTCGTCGATGTTGACGTAGACATAGCCGGCGTCGCGCAGGCCGCTGCGCACCAGGGCGTCGGCGATTTCCCGCACCGTCTTGTCGTCGATGGCCTCGGCGAACTTGTTCCAGCTGCTCCACCCCATGGGCGGGGTGCGCGCCAGGCCGTTGCTGGGCACATGGGCCGGTGCTGGCAGCGGGTAGGTCGAGAAGGCCAGGGCCGCCATCTCGGCCGCCGTGGCGCGGTGGGCGGTGGCGTCCTGCTTCTCGTACCAGACCTGGCCGGTCAGCCTCACGCCCTGGTTCCCCTCCGGCCCGTCCGGCGTCAGGGTCAGGTCCAGGGGCTTCAACTTGGGGTTGCCGTTGTCGATGTGGAAGACCAACCTGTCCCCCGCCGGGCCCTCCCCCACCACCTTCAGGTCCAGCATGGGCAGGTCGCCATACCATTCGGACGTGATGGTGCCCCGCAAGCCATCCGCGTCGTGGCGGATGGCCATCTTGGTGAAGCGGGGGAAGGACGGGGCGGCCTGGAAAACCCAGTCGCCCGTCAGGTCGGCCGCCATCGCCCCCGTGACCGGGCCGGCGAGAAGAACGCCGGCTAGGACACGACGGAAAAGCTTGTTCATTGCAGTTCCAGAACGACCACGGACTTGGCCGGCAGGGTCACGCTGACGGTGTCGCCCGACAGCTTGGCGTCGCTGAAGGCCGCCGGCACCACCGTCTGCGGATGGTCGAAGGTGTTGTCGCTGTTCATGGCCGGGGCGGTCAGGATGCGGCCGGTGACCTTGCCCGCCTTCAGGCCGGCCAGCTTCACCTGCACGGGCGCCGCCTTGTTCGGGTCGACGTTGGTCAGGGCCAGGCGGGTGACGCCGTCCGTGCCGCGGCCGGCCGAGGCGCTGACGGCGGGGACGGCGCGGCCGCCCTGGCTGTAGTCCGGCCCGGTCACCGCCAGCGGCAGGCTGGTGGCGCCCTGGAAGCCCTTGTACATGTCGAAGACATGGTAGGTGGGGGTCAGCACCATGCGCGGCCCGTCCGTCAGGATCATGGCCTGCAGCACGTTCACCATCTGGGCGATGTTGGCCATGCGCACGCGGTCGGCATGGGCATGGAAGATGTTCAGGCTGATCGCCGCCACCACCGCGTCGCGCAGGGTGTTCTGCTGCTGCAGGAAGCCGGGGTTGCTGCCGGGGGTGGGGTCGTGCCAGGTGCCCCATTCATCCACCACCAGGGCGACCCGCTTCTCCGGGTCGTACTTGTCCATGATGGCGCTGTGGTGGCTGATGAAGGTGCCGATCTGGTAGGCGCCGAAGACGCTGGCGAACCATTCCGCCTCACCGAACTCGGTGGCGGAGCCCTTCACCTTCCAGGTGCCCTTCGGCACCATGTTGAACGAGGCCACGTCGTAATAATGCATGGACAGCGCGTCGATTTCCTTGGCCGCCCGCGCCATGATGGTTTCGGTCCAGGCGGTGTCGTCATCGCTGGGGCCCACGGCGATGAACTTCGTCGGCTGGCCGGCGCCCGGCTTCAGGAAGACGCGGGTCTGGCGCAGCAGGTCGGCGTAGTAGTCGGCCCGCATGTTGCCGCCGCAGCCCCAGACCTCGTTGCCGACGGCGAACCAATTCAGGGTCCAGGGCTTGTCCCGGCCGTTGGCCCGCCGCTCCTGCACCAGGGTGCCGTGGTTGTCGGCCGTCATGTAGGCGACCCAGTCGGCCATCTCGCGCACGCTGCCGCTGCCCAGGTTGCCGTTGACGTAGGTGCCGGCGCCGATCAGTTCCGAGAAGTCCATGAATTCATGGGTGCCGAAGGCGTTGTTCTCCTCCACCCCGCCCCAGTTGGTGTTCACGATGACGGGGCGGCGGTCCTTGGGGCCGATGCCGTCGCGCCAGTGGTATTCATCGGCGAAGCAGCCACCGGGCCAGCGCACCACCGGCACATGCAGGTTCTTCAGCGCCTCCACCACGTCCTTGCGATAGCCGCGGATGTTGGGGATGGGGCTGTCCGGCCCCACCCAGATGCCGCCGTAGATCTGCGTGCCCAGATGCTCCGCGAACTGGCCGTAGATCTCCTTGGCGATGACCGGGCCGGGATGGTCGGCCTGGACGGTCACCGTGGCCGAGGGCGCGGCGAAGGCCATCGTGGCGCCCAGGGCGGTGCCCGCCAGCAGAACGGCGGCGGCAATGGGGCCAGCAGTGGGGCGAAGAGCACGGATCATTCCTGGAGGCACTCCCTGTGGTGTTTTTAAGTCGTATAATAGTACTATCCGGCGACGGCGAGGTTGTAAACCATTCGCGGGCCGGCCACCGCCGGAAAAGAACAAGCAGGAACAGGAGACGTCACCCGTGCCCCCTTCAGTAACCCGCCGCGCCTTCCTGGCCAGCGGCGCCGGCACCGCCGCGGCGCTGGCCGCCACCGCCCCGGCGGCGGCGGCGTCCGCCCCGCCCAGCCCCGAGCTGCGGCTGCTGACCTCACGCAGCGGCGTCTACACCCCGGCCAAGGGCGAGGCGGTGCTGCAGTTCAGCTTCGACTTCCCCGAGGCGTCGGTGCAGGTGGGCCCGCTGCTGATGGGATTCCGGGTGCAGACGTATGAGAACGCCTACGCCATCGACCCCACGGTGACGCGCGTGGCGCGCGACGGCAACCGCACCATCCTGACCTGCGACGGCCTGCTGTGGGCCGGCGGCCAGGAGAAGGCGCCGGGCAGGCTGGTGGCCGAGTTCATGGTGGAGGCGGACGGCACGGTGCAATGGACCGCCAAGGCCGAGGCGCCGCACCCGGTGAAGTCCGTCACCACCGTGGTGCGCGGCCTGCCGCGCGGTGAAATCTCCGTCTCCGGCCAGGATTTCACCGATTTGAAGGATGATGAGAAGGTCTTCGAATACCCCAACTTCTTCCATGGGGTGGCGACACCCCTGGCCGTGCTGAAGGCCGCCGATGGCCGTCACTTCGCCCTGTCGGCGCGGCAGACGGCGGTGCGCACCTGCCGCTTCTTCTTCCAGCCGGGGCCGGATGGCTATCGCATCGAGCTGATCCATGAGGGCGAGGGCTGGGCCAAGGCCACCAGCCTGGCGACGCCGCCGTGGCGGGTGGGCCCGGCGGCGGATTACGCGACCGCCGCTGCCCCGCACTTCGCCCATGTGGAAAAGACCTACGGCATCCCGCCGCTGGCCACCCGGCCCGACATGCCGGCGTGGATGCGGGAGGTCGATCTGGTGCTGAGCATCCACGGCGCGCATTGGACCGGCTATATCTTCAACGACTACGCCCGCATCCTGGAGATCCTGCGCTGGGCCGCCACGCGGATCGACCCAAAGCGCGTCATGGTGTTCCTCCCGGCCTGGGACGGGCGCTATTACTGGAACTACCCCCTGTATCAGCCCGATCCGCGCATGGGCGGAGCGGAGGGGTTCAAGCGCCTGGTCGCCCAAGCGCAGAAGCTGGGCTTCCGCATCGTCCCCATGTTCGGCACCAACAGCGCCAACACGGTGTGGGAGGAGTTCAAGCTGTTCGCCGACGCCACGACGGAGCGCGTGGACGGCGATTCCTTCGACCTCAACTGGGTGGATTGGGACAACGACCGCTCCGGCGAGGGCTGGATGCCCTTCATGAACCTGGGTGTCGAATCCTGGCGGCGTTGGCTGGGCGCGCGCATCTCCGCCACCATCACGCAGTTCGGCGTGGACGGCTATTTCCTGGACATCGCCGGGGCGGCCATCAACAACACCAAGGCCGACATGCATGAGGGCACGCGCCTGCTGGTGCAGGATCTGGCCCAGCGCCACCCCGGCATCCCGCCGGTGGGGGAGATGCTGTACGACGCGCAGATGGCCTTCATCCCCATGAGCCACGTGACGCGCTACGCCCTGGCCCCCGCCGCCTATGACGGCCACGTGCGCAGCTACCAGCACCTGAGCCGCCCGGCCCCCGGCCGGGGCAGCACCGGCGTGCATGAGGCGGGCTTCGGCACCTACAAGCCGGAGATCCCGCCCCACCAGCGCGCCATCCCCACCATCACCGTGGTGGACGACACCTTCGACAAGGAACGCGCCGCCATGGCGGACTACATCAAACAGGCCAAGGCCTGGGGCGAGGCGCGACGGAAGTAGAGAAAAGTGAAAGGCCGCCAGCCCCGATCGGCTGGCGGCCTTCCCTCACAAAACCTCGGGACCCTTAGCCCGCCTTGTTCAGCAGGCTGGTCCGGCGGCTGTAGGCCAGGTAGATCACCAGGCCGATCACATGCCAGATGGCGAAGTTGCGCAGCGTGGTGCCCGGCAGGGAGTACAGGAAGTAGAGGCAGCCGATGACCGCCAGCGGGGCCACCACCCACACGGCGGGGCAGCGGAACAGGCGGGGGAAGTCCGGCTTGGTCACGCGCAGGACCATGACGCAGACCGAGACGGAAATGAAGGCCGCCAGCGTGCCGGCGTTCGACAGCTCCGCAATGGTGGCCAGCGGCAGGAAGCCGCCGAACAGGGCCACGAACAGGCCGACCAGCAGGGTCACCTTGACGGGCGAGCGGCGGTCGGGCCCCAGGTCGCTGAGGGTGCGCGGCAGCAGGCCATCACGCGACATGACGAAGAACACGCGGGTCTGGCCGAACATCATCACCAGGATGACGCTGGGCAGGGCCACGATGGCGGCGGCCCCGATGGCCCAGGCGGCGCCGGGGTGATTCAGACTGCGCAGGATGAAGGCCAGCGGCTCGCCACTGGCGGCGAACTCGGCGAAGGGCCAGGCGCCCACGGCGCAGGCGGCCACGACCATATAGATGATGGTGGAGATGACCATGGAACCCAGGATGCCGATGGTCAGATCGCGGCCCGGGTTCTTCACCTCTTCCGCCGAGGTCGACACGGCGTCGAAGCCGAAGAAGGCGAAGAAGACGATGGCCGCCGCCGCCATCACGCCGCGCACGTGGCCGGCGTCATCCATGTGCGAGACGAAGCCGTAGGGCATGAAGGGGGTGAAGTTCTCCGGCACCAGGCTGAACACCGTCAGGCCGACGAACACCGCCAGGGCGATGATCTTGATGGCGACCAGGGCGATGTTGACCGTGGCGCTTTCCTTGGCGCCCTTGGCCAGCAGGGCCGTGACCAGCACGGTGATGATGACGGCCGGCAGGTTGATCAGACCGCCGGCGTAAGGCCCGGCGATGAGTTCCTTGGGCAAATGAATGCCCATGCTTTCCAGCAGACCGACCATGTAGCCGGACCAGCCCACGGCCACGGCGCTGCAGGTGACGGCGTACTCCAGCACCAGGGACCAGCCCACGATCCAGGCCAGCCCCTCACCCAGCACCGAATAGGTGTAGGTGTAGGCGCTGCCGGCGGCCGGCATCATGGTGGCCATTTCGGCGTAGGTCAGGGCCGCGAAGGCGCAGAGGATGCCGCAGGCGGCGAAGGCCAGGATGACGGCGGGGCCGGCGCGCTCCGCACCGATGCCGGTCAGGGTGTAGATGCCCGTGCCGATGATGCCGCCGATGCCCAGGGCCACCAGGTGCGGCCAGCTCAAGGTCTTGCGCAACTGCCGGCTTTGGTCCACGTGCGCCAAAGCGTCCAACGCCTTACGGCGCGTCCAGAACGTCATAAAGCAGTCCCCATCTAGAACGTGTTTTAGCCCCCGCCGCCGACCTTTCCCATTAGGGGCCCCGCCCCCTTGCCCTGGGGCGACGCCTGTCGGCCGAAAGCTGTTTGGACACCGATCAGCGCGGGCGTCAACACCTTAACCGCCCTGGCCGTTTCAAACGACATTTTGTGGCGCGGAAGGCCCGCTTTCCAACAAAAAACCCCGCCCGGGATCACCCGGGCGGGGGATATCTCCGTTCCAGGCCCAGGCCTTAGAACTCCACCGTCGCACCGACGAAGATGGTGCGGCCCAGCGGGTCGTAGACACCGGGGTAGGTGTTGCCGTTGCCGAAGCTGCTGAGCAGGCTGGACGCGATGGCCGGCGGGTCGCGGTCGAGGATGTTGTTCACACCCGCGCGCAGCGACAGGTAGTCGGTCATCTTGTAGGTCATCGCCAGGTCGAAGTAGCTGTACGACGGCAGCTTGGCGTTGATGCCGACAAAGTCGGAGGCCAGGAAGTCGTTGCTGGTGTTGCTGGACAGCGACGTCGGGCCGATGAAGCGCCAGTTCACGGACACCGTGGCCGGGACCCAGGGGCTGGACCAGGTGGTGCGCAACTGGTGGCGCCACCGCGGGTTGGGCTGGCCGCAGGTCGGGCCGAACAGGCCGGTGCAGTCATAGGTGCCCAGGCTGGGCAGCGGCTGGGTCTCACGGGTCAGCAGCACGCTGCCCGTCAGGTTGAAGTCCAGGTCGCCCCAGTTGCGGTTGACGACGTCTTCCAAGGCCAGCTTGTAGGACACGTCAATGTCCACGCCCGAGGTCTGCAGGTGCCCGGTGTTCTGGTTGCCGGCGATGATGTAGCCATCGGTGCCGAACAGCACGCCCGAGCCCTTGGCGCGGTGGAACAGGCCGCAGAAGTAGGGGTTGCCGGTCTGCACGCACTGGTTGATGACCGTCTGCGCGTCCAGCGCCGAGATGTAGCCGTCAACCTTGATGGTGTAATAGTCCAGCGTGGCGGAGAAGTTGGGAATGAAGGTCGGGGTCAGCACCACACCGGCGGTGAAGGTGTCCGCCGTCTCCGGCTTCAACGCGCTGTTGCCGCCACCCTGTGTGACGCAGACGGCCGAGGGGCAGTCGGCGATGTGGCCGTACTGGGCGGATGTGACGCCGGTCAGGGCGCATTGGGCCGCCGAGGCCGTCGGGCTGGAGCCGGAGCAGGGATCCACCGCCGCGACGTTGCCCAGCGTGGTCGGTGCGAACAGTTCGGAAATGCTGGCGGCGCGGACGGCGCGGTTGTAGCTGCCGCGGAAGCGGACGTCGCTGACCGGGGCGTACTGCAACTCGAACTTGTAGGTGCTGACGCCGCCGTCCAGGTAGTCGTATTTGGAGTAGCGGTAGCCGGTGTTGAACAGCAGCTCCTCGACCAGGGGCTTGTCCTGGATGATGGGGAACTGCAGTTCGCCGTAGCCTTCGTCCACGCTCAGGCTGCCGTGCGACGGCAGGGTGCCGTTGGCCTGGGCCACCTGGTCCGCCTCGAACAGCAGCGTTTCCTCGCGGTGTTCATAACCCAGCGCGATGGCCGCCCCCTTCTTGGCCCACGGGCTCTTGATCCCGTACTGCTCCAGATCGCCGTTGATGGACAGGCTGCCCACCTTTTCCGTCTGGGCGCCGTGGGTGTGGCTGGGCGAATAGAGGTAGGTGTAACCGGCCTGGCTGATGCCGTTGTACTGGAAGACGTTGATGGGCACGCAGGTCGGGTCGGTACCGTCGATCACCGACTTGCAGGTGGGCACGCCGTTCACGTTGACAACCTCCAGGGCGCGCTGCGCCTTGGTGTTGTCGACGTTGTTCATATAGGTCTCGTTCAGGATGGCCTTGGACCACAGGAAGTTGGCGTCGTAGCTCCAACCGTCCCAGACCTCCCCACGGAAGCCGCCGGTGAAGCGGTAGTCGATGTGGCGCAGGTCGTCGCGGCGCGGCTGGCTGCCGGGGCCGGTCAGGCGGTAGCCGATGAAGGTCTGCGCGTCGGCGTTCGTGCCGGCGTCGGCGCCGCACAGCGTGGACGCTTGGGACGACGACATCAGCGGGTTGTTGCAGTTGATGTTGAACGTCGTGCCCTGGAACAGGGCGGACGGCGCCGCCTGCGAGAAGCTGTGGTCGTTCATGTACATGAAGTTGCCGTAGACTTCGATTTCCTTGGCAAATTCATAGTGGGCGGCCAGACCGGCGGTCTCGCGCTTGTCGGTGCGCTGGATATAGTTGGTGGGCGTGTAGTTGTAGGCGAAGCTGCTGTTGTACGGCACCCAGGTCTTGCTGCCGTCCTTGGCGTTCACCAGGGTGGTGTTCGCGTTGGGGCCGCTCAGCGGATAGAACAGGCCGTAGGCGTTGTTGCTGGAACCGCCGCAGATGAAGGTGTTGGCGTCCTTCAGGTTCAGGTCGCAGTTGGAATAGTCGCGCTTATCCTGCGTCACCGGCATGGAATAGTGATAGCCGGCGAACAGGGTGACATTGCCCTTCTTGCCGTCGAAGTTGGTGCCGGCGGCGACGCTGACGTCCTTCTTGATGCCATCCCACACCTCACTGGGCGCGGTGGTGAAGTTCTTGGCCTGGCTGAGGGACCGCAGGGCGGTGTTGCCGTTGTCGTGCTGCGCGATGCTGTACTGCACATCGGCGCGCACGCCGTCCAGGTTCTTGCGCAGGATGAAGTTCACGACACCCGACACGGCGTCGGAGCCGTACACCGCCGAGGCGCCACCCGAGACCACGTCCACCCGGTCCACCATCGCGGTGGGGATGAAGTTGATGTCGGAGGTTTCCGGCGGCAGCATGCGCTGGCCGTCGATCAGCACCAGGTTACGGTTGGAACCCAGGTTGCGCAGGTTGACGCGCGACGTGCCGTCGGCACCGTTGGACACGTTGTCATTGGCGTCCGCCGTCACCTGCGGCAGGCGGTTCAGGGCGTCCACCATATTGGTCGTGCCCTGATACTGCAGGTCCTGCGACCCCACGGTGGTCAGGGGGCTGGCCGTCGTCAGGTTCGCCTGCTTGATGCGCGAACCGGTGATGACGATTTCCTGCAGATCGTCGACGGACTGGGCCAGCGCCTGGCCGCCCGTCATCAATGCCACCATGGCGGCCCCCGCCGCCAGGGCCGACGCGCGGCCCGAGCGGAGCACCGACCCGGGGGCGGACTTCGCATGAATCTTTCGCATTCTTATCTCCCAGACCGCGCACCCCCGTTAGTGCGCGCCGGACAACCGTCCCGCAAATGCCACAGACCTGTCAAATATCTTATATCGTATATCGTATGATTTATTCGAAAGTGTGTCGCCGACGCATCAGCGCCGGCCAAACTTTGCGCTGTGTCAAATAGTTAAGTCGTGTCGCGACACAGGAACGCCAAAAGCCGCCCTCCCGGGTGGGGAGGGCGGTTGCAGAGGTGTCGTCGTCAAAAACCACCCATCCGGCGTAGGATGGGCGCTGGTGGCGCTTACAGCGCCGTCACGGTCACCGCTTCCACGTCCTTCACCGCCAGCGGGTTGCGCAGCGGCAGGCCGAAGGGTGCGGCCTCCACCTCGAACCGGTCGCCCGGCCGGGTGGTGAACCCATCGCTGAACGACAGGGTGGCGGTGCCGAAATAATGCGCGTGCGCGTCGCCGGGGCGGCGGAAGCCCGCGTACTTGAAGTGGTGGTGTTCCAGGTTGGCCAGGCTGTGGCACATGTTGGCCTCACCCGACAGGAAGGGCTTTTCCCACGCCACCTGGCCATCGCGGACGATGCGCGTCGTCCCCCGGATGTCGGCCGGCAGCGGCCCCACCAGCAGCTCCGGCCCGAAGGAACAGGGGCGCAGCTTGGAATGCGCCAGGTAGAGATAGTTCTGCCGCTCCGTCACATGGTCGGAGAACTCGTTGCCCAGGGCGTAGCCCAGGCGGAAGGGCGTGCCGTCGGGACCGATGACGTAGAGGCCCACGATCTCAGGCTCCTCCCCGCCGTCCAGCGCGAAGGCGGGGGAGGCCAACGGCGCCTCGGGCGCCGTGACGATGCCGCCATCCCCCTTGAAGAACCATTCCGGCTGCGCGCCAACCTGGCCAACGGCCGGCTTGCCGCCCTCCAGCCCCAGGCGGAACATGCGCATCGAGTCGGTCTGCTTGGCGGGATCGGCCAAATCCTTGTGCATCTTGTCCCGGCCTTCCGCCGACCCCAGGTGGGTCAGCCCCGTGCCGGTGACCAGCAGGTGGGCGGTATCGGGATGGTCCAGCGGCGCCAGTAGGCGGCCCTCGGCCACCAGTGCCGCCAGGTCCACGGGGCCACCCACGCCCGCCGCCTCGACCACCGCCGCCAGGCCCGTGCCGGCGGCGATGGCCCGCTGCGCCAGCTCATAGACACTGGCGACACCCGGCACCGTGTGCGCCGGACCATCATCGTGGCGGGCGGCGACGGCGCGGGCGCCGGTGGCGTCGACATATTGGAGGAGACGCAGGACCATGGGTGTTTCCCTGATGATTGTTTTGGGATGATTGTTTTGCGTGACTGTGGTCCGGCCGGGGCCGAGATGACGGCACCAGAGGGCTGGACGTGCTCATTTAATAATACTATTTCTGTCTAGTCCAAGCCTTTTCCGAAGCAAGCGACATCGTCTCTCGGGGGACGGCGTCGATGGACGCAAAGGGGCTTGAGTAGCCTCCATAAATAATATCATATGACCCATAACAAACGGTCGCCCTCTCCTGGGAAAGGAGCGCCGGCGGACGGCCCCGACGGGGTGAACATGACACAGGGATGGATATGAAAACGCTGCTGGGAAGCCGGAAAATCTCTCGCCAGGGTCTGGCGCGCCGGATGCTGGGTATCGGAACCGCGGTGCTGCTGGCCAGCCTGGCCGCCGGGTGCGACAGCGGCGACAAGAAGGGCCTGACCGTGGGCTTTTCCCAGATCGGGTCGGAATCCGGCTGGCGCGCCGCGGAGACCAAGCTGGCCCGCCAGGGGGCGGAACAGCGGGGCATCACCCTGAAATTCTCCGACGCGCAGCAGCGCCAGGAAAACCAGATCAAGGCCGTGCGGTCCTTCATCGCGCAGGGCGTGGACGCCATCCTGCTGGCCCCCGTGGTCTCCAGCGGCTGGGATGAGGTTCTGGGCGAGGCCAAGGCCGCCAACATCCCCGTCATCCTGCTGGACCGGCAGATCGACACGCCCAACATCGACCTTTATCTGACGGCCGTCACCTCCGACACCATCGAGGAGGGGCGTGTGGCCGGCCGCTGGCTGGCGGGCAAGGTGCAGGGCCGCGATTGCCGCATCGTGGAAATCCAGGGCACGGTGGGCGCCAGCCTGGTGGCCAACCGCAAGAAGGGCTTCGAGGAGGCCATCGCCACCGCCCCCAACCTGCACCTGGTGCGCACCCAGTCGGGCGAGTTCACCCGTGCCAAGGGCAAGGAGGTCATGGAGGGCTTCCTGAAGGCCGAGGCGCCGGGCAGCATCTGCGCCGTCTATGCCCACAACGACGACATGATGATCGGCGCCATCCAGGCCATCAAGGAGGCGGGGCTGAAGCCGGGCACCGATATCCTGACCGTGTCCATCGACGGCGTGCCCGACATCTTCAAGGCCATGGCCGACGGCGACGCCAACGCCACGGTGGAACTGGCCCCGGACATGGCGCCGCGCGCCTATGACGTCCTGCTGGCCTATCGCAAGGACCACGCCCCGCCGCCCAAGTGGGTGCAGACGCCGTCCAAGCTGTATGAACCCGACACCGCCGCCGCCGAATACGCCCGGCGCAAGGACCTCTACTGATGGCCGTTCCCGGAACCCCGGCGGCCGAGGCCCCGGTGGTGCTCGCGGCCCGGGGGTTGACCCGGCAGTATCCCGGGGTGCGCGCCCTGGATGGCGTGGACCTGACGCTGCGGGCGGGCGAAATCCACGCCCTGCTGGGGGAGAACGGCGCCGGCAAGTCCACGCTGATCAACCTGCTGACGGGGGCCCAGCCGCGTGACGGCGGCACCATCACGGTGGACGGCGTGGACATCGACCCGGATGGGCCCGGTGGCGCCGTCCGGGCCGGCATCGCCGCCGTTTATCAGGAGATCACGCTGCTGCCCAATTTGTCGGTGGCGCAGAACCTGTACCTGGGGCGCGAGCCCACGCGCTGGGGCCTGGTGCACCGCTCGCGCATGAACCGGGAGGGCGCAGCCCTGCTGCGCCGCTTCGGCCTCAGCATCGACGCCAGCCGGCCTTTGTCGGACTTTTCCACCGCCGTGCAGCAGCTGATCGCCATCGCCCGCGCGGTGGACCTGTCGGCCAAGGTGCTGATCCTGGACGAACCCACCGCCAGCCTGGACACGGCGGAGGTGCAGACCCTGTTCATCCTGCTGCGCAGCCTGCGCGACCAGGGCCTGGCCATCGTCTTCGTCACCCATTTCCTGGACCAGGTCTACGCCCTGACCGACCGCATCACCGTGCTGCGCAACGGCCGGCTGGTGGGGGAGCGGCGGACCGCCGACCTGCCCCGCCTGGACCTGGTGGCCATGATGCTGGGCAAGACGCCCACGGCGGAAAGCCACCTGAGCCGCCGTCCGGCCGCGGCCGCCCCCGCCGGCGCCCCGCTGGTGCGGGCGGAAGGCCTGGGCCGCCGCCGGCTGGTGGGCGCCTTCGATGCCGAGCTGCACGTCGGCGCCGTGCTGGGTGCCGCGGGCCTGCTGGGCTCCGGCCGCACGGAAACCGCCCTGCTGCTGTTCGGGGTGGAGACGGCGGACCAGGGCCAGCTGCTTGTCGACGGCAAGGCCGTCACCCTGCGCAGCCCGCGTGACGCCATCCGCCTGGGCTTCGGCTTCTGCCCGGAGGACCGCAAGCTGGACGGCATCGTCGCCGGCCTCAGCATCCGCGAGAACATCGTGCTGGCCCTGCAGGCCAAGCGCGGCTGGTGGCGGCGGCTGTCCACGGCGCAGCAGCACGAACTGGCCGACCGCTACATCAAGCTGCTGGACATCCGCACGCCGGATGCGGAAAAGCCCATCCAGCTGCTGTCGGGCGGCAACCAGCAGAAGGCCCTGCTGGCCCGCTGGCTGGCCACCGAACCCCGCCTGCTGATCCTGGATGAGCCCACGCGCGGCATTGACGTGGGCGCCCACGCCGAGATCGTGCGCCTGCTGGAGGACCTGCGGGACCGGGGCATGGCGCTCTACGTCATCTCTTCGGAAATCGAGGAGGTGGCCGCCTATTCCGACCGCGTGCTGGTCATGCGCGACCGCGCCCCCGCTGGCCTGCTGGAGGGGGAATCCATCACCCCCGCCGCCATCGTCAACGCCATCGCGGCGGACCACCCTCACACGGGAGGTGCCGCGTGAGCGCCTTCATGAACGCCATCCTGGTCCGCCTGAAGGCGGCGCGGCCGCAACTGGCCCTGCTGGTGCTGGCATTGCTGGTCAACGTCTTCGTGGCACCGGGCTTCCTGGATCTGCGCCTGCAGGACGGCCGGCTGTTCGGCGGCCTGATCGACATCCTGAATCGGGGGGCGCCTGTCATGCTATTGGCCGTGGGCATGGCCCCGGTCATCGCCACGCGCGGCATCGACTTGTCGGTGGGCGTCATCATGGCCATATCCGGCGCCGTCGCGGCGGCCGGGGTGAACGCGGGGCTGGCCTGGCCCGCCGCCATCCTCGCGGCCCTGGGCACCGGCCTGGTCTGCGGCCTGTGGAATGGCCTGCTGGTGGCCGTGTTCCGGCTGCAGCCCATCGTCGCCACCCTGATCCTGATGGTGGCGGGGCGCGGCATCGCCCAGCTGGTGACCGAAGGCCGCATCCTGACCTTCACCGAACCGCACCTGATCGCCGTGGCCGGCGCCACCCTGGCGGCCCTGCCCCTGCCGGTGGTGCTGGCCCTGGCGGCCGCGGGCCTCACCGGCCTGCTGGTGCGGGCGACGGCGCTGGGCCTGTTCGTCGAGGCCGTGGGCACCAACCCGCGCTCCAGCCGCCTGGCCGGCGTCCATACCGGCCTGGTGCTGGGCGCCGTCTATGTCTGGTCCGGGCTGATGGCGGCCCTGGCCGGCCTGATCGCCACGGCCGACATCAAGGGGGCCGACGCCAACAACGCCGGCCTGTGGCTGGAGCTGGATGCCATCCTGGCCGTGGTCATCGGCGGCACCAGCCTGTATGGCGGACGGTTCAGCATCGGCCGTTCCGTCCTGGGCGCCCTGGTCTTGCAGGCCATGCGCACCGCCATCCTGCGGGCGGGCCTGCCACCGGAGCTGAACCTTGTGCTGATGGCGCTGGTGGTGGCCGCCGTGCTGACCCAGCAATCCCCCGCCTTCCGGCCAGTGGCCACCCGCCTCATGGCGCGCCTCAAGAACAAGGAGGCCAGGGCGTGATGGGCCGGATCGTGAATACGCGCACCCTGCCGCTGCTGGCGACGGTGGTGGTCTTCGTCCTGATCTATGCCGTCTGCGCCGTGCAATACCCGGCCATGCTGGGCCTGCGCGTCATGGGCAACCTGCTGACCGACAACGCCTTCCTGGGCATCCTGGCCGTGGGCATGACCGTGGTGGTGGTGGCGGGCGGCATCGACCTGTCGGTGGGCGCCGTCATGGGTCTGACCACGGTGGCGCTGGCCCGCCTGATCGAGGGCGCCGGCCTGCCGCCGGCACTGGCCTTCGCCCTGGTGCTGGCGCTGGGCGGGCTGTTCGGCGCCGGCGTGGGGGCCGCCATCCATTACCTGAAGGCGCCGGCCTTCATCGTCACCCTGACGGCCATGTTCCTGGCCCGCGGCTGCGCCCTGCTGGTCAGCACCGATTCCATCCCCATCCACAACGCCGCCTACGACACCCTGGCGGGCGCCGCCCTGGCCCTGCCCGGCGGCGGACGGCTGACGCTGGTGGCGGGCATCATGCTGCTGACCTTCCTGGCCGGGGGCATCCTGCTGCACGGCACGCGCTTCGGCGCGCGGGTGTTCGCGCTGGGCGGCAACGCCCACTTCGCCCAGCTGATGGGCATCGACACCGGCCGGACCACCATCCTGGTGCACGCCTTCTGCAGCCTGATGGCGGCGCTGGCCGGCATCGTCTTCTCCCTCTACACCCGGTCCGGCTATGCCCTGACGGGCACGGGCGTGGAGTTGGACGCCATCGCGGCGGTGGTCATCGGCGGCACGCTGCTGACCGGCGGCGTGGGCGGCGTGGCCGGCTCTTTCATCGGCGTGCTGATCCAGGGGCTGATCCTGACTTGGATCACCTTCGACGGCACGCTGTCCAGCTGGTGGACCAAAATCGCCATCGGGGCCCTGCTCTTCGTGTTCATCGCCGTACAACGCTTGATTTTGGTGGCCTCCGCCCGGTATGGCCGATCGGGGGCGGGGCCCGCCGCGCCCAACACGCCCAATCCGGCCGCCTCGGCCCCCGCCTCCCGTCCCTCCTCCGGCGCCGCCGCGCCGTCCGCCAGCTGAGCCGCGCCCATGACCCTTTCGACCTGGTCATCGCCTGAACGTCCCCTGTCGCACCATGAACAGATCGTGCGCACCCTGGGCATGGAGATCCTGAGCGGCGCCCTGCCCGTGGGCGTGAACCTGCCGCCGGAGCCGGACCTGCTGGTCCGCTTCCAGATCTCGCGCACGGTGTTGCGGGAGGTGATGAAGACGCTGGCGGCCAAGGGCCTGGTCGTGTCCAAGACGCGGGTGGGCACCAAGGTGCAGGACCCGACGCATTGGAACTTCTTCGATGCCGACCTCTTGTCCTGGCGCGTCAGCCTGGGCCTAGACGATGCCATGCGCCGCCACCTGTATGAGATGCGCAGCGCGGTGGAACCCCGCGCTGCCGCCCTGGCGGCCAAGCGCCGCACGCCCGAGCAGCTGGCCGACATGCGCCGCGCCGTCGCCCGCATGGCGCAGCCGGGGCACAACCGCCGCAGCTTCGCGGAGGCGGACCTGGCCTTCCACGTCGCGGTCAGCGCCGCCTCCGGCAACCCGATGATGCGGTCGCTGGCGGCGGTGATCGAGGCGGCGCTGCTGGCCTCGTTCTCGCTCTCATCCCCCGTGGATGAAACCGTCCTGCAGCAGGAGGTGGTCGACAGCCACGCCGCCATCGCCGACGCCATCGAGGCGGGAGACAGCACGGCCGCCGCGCACGCCATGCTGGCCGTCATCGATTCCGGGTTCGGCCGGCTGGACCTGCCCGATCCCGACGCCGCCTGAAGTTCCCCTCGCCTTTCCATTCAACGCCTTGACCGCATTCCTGAAGAAAGCCCCGCAATGACGTCGTCCGATCCTTCCAACGGCAAGCCCAAACTGCGGTCCCGCGCCTGGTTCGACAACCCCGACAACCCGGACATGACGGCGCTGTATCTGGAGCGCTACCTGAACTATGGCCTGACGCTGGATGAACTGCAGTCGGGCATGCCCATCATCGGCATCGCCCAGACGGGGTCGGACCTCAGCCCCTGCAACCGTCACCACCTGGTGCTGGCCCAGCGCCTGCGCGAGGGCATCCGCCAGGCTGGCGGCATCGCCATCGAATTCCCCGTCCACCCCATCCAGGAAACCGGCAAGCGTCCGACGGCCGGCCTGGACCGCAACCTGGCGTACCTGGGCCTGGTGGAGCTGCTGCACGGCTATCCCCTGGACGGCGTCGTGCTGACCATCGGCTGTGACAAGACCACGCCGGCCTGCCTGATGGCCGCCGCCACGGTCAACATCCCGGCCATCGCCCTGTCCGTCGGTCCGATGCTGAACGGCTGGCACAATGGCGAGCGCACCGGTTCCGGCACCATCGTGTGGAAGGCCCGCCAGATGCTGGCGGCCGGGGAGATCGACCAGCGCAAGTTCATCGAGCTGGTGGCCAGCTCCGCCCCCTCGACCGGCTATTGCAACACCATGGGCACGGCCACGACCATGAACAGCCTTGCCGAGGTGCTGGGCATGCAGCTGCCGGGCTCCGCCGCCATCCCCGCCCCCTACCGCGAGCGTCAGCAGATCGCCTACGAGACGGGCAAGCGCATCGTGGAGATGGTGAACGAAGACCTGAAGCCGTCGGACATCATGACGCGCGAGGCCTTCCTGAACGCCATCGTGGTGAACTCCGCCATCGGCGGTTCCACCAACGCCCCCATCCACCTGGCGGCCATCGCCCGGCACATCGGCGTGGAGCTGGAGCTGCAGGATTGGCAGACCCACGGCCACAAGGTGCCGCTGCTGGTGAACCTGCAGCCGGCGGGCGAGTACCTGGGTGAGGATTATCACCATGCCGGCGGCGTGCCGGCCGTGGTGGCGGAGCTGATGAAGCAGGGCCTGATCCACGAGGGCGCCCTGACCGCCAACGGCAAGACCATCGGCGACAACTGCCGCGACGCCGAGATCAAGCTGCCCGACGTCATCCGTCCCTTCGACAAGCCTTTGAAGAAGGATGCCGGCTTCCTGGTGCTGCGCGGCAACCTGTTCGACAACGCCATCATGAAGACCAGCGTGATCTCGGACGAGTTCCGCGACCGCTACCTGTCCAACCCCGACGACCCCGACGCCTTCGAGGGCCGGGCCGTGGTGTTCGACGGGCCGGAGGACTATCACCACCGCATCGACGACCCGGCCCTGGGCATCGACGCCCACACCTTGCTGTTCATGCGTGGCGCCGGCCCGGTGGGCTATCCCGGCGCGGCCGAGGTCGTGAACATGCGGCCGCCCGCCTACCTGATCAAGCAGGGCATCACCGCCCTGCCCTGCATCGGCGACGGCCGGCAGTCCGGCACCTCCGGCTCGCCCTCCATTCTGAACGCCTCGCCGGAGGCGGCGGCCGGCGGCACCATCGCCCTGCTGCGGACGGGCGACCGGGTGCGCATCGACCTCAAGGCCGGCACCGCCAACATCCTGATCAGCGACGCCGAACTGGCCGCCCGCCGCCAGGCCCTGGAAGCCGCCGGCGGCTATCAGTACCCGGCCAGCCAGACGCCGTGGCAGGAAATCCAGCGCGGCATGGTCGGTCAATTGGGCGACGGCGCCGTGCTGGAACCCGCGGTGAAGTACCAGCGCGTGGCCCAGACCAACGGCATCCCGCGCGACAACCACTGAGGCGCGGTTCGAGACAAAGGCGGCGGTGCTGGGGTGGCACCGCCGCCTTTTCTTATGGGTGATTGATCAGCCCAGCCGCGCCAGGAACTCCGCATGGGTGGGCAGGCGCTGGGCGGCGGTCGCCAGGCTGGTGCGGCGCAGGCGCAGGGTTTCGATGATCTCGTCGCGCCGTTGCGCCGCCATCAGGGGATCGCGGCGCTTGGGGATCAGGCCCAGGCCGATGAACAACGCCTGCCAGCTGGGGCCGACGAAGGTTTCCTCGTTCAGCAACACCACATGGCCCGTCTCGCGGAAGGTTTCGATACGATGGGCCAGGGTGTCGGGCAGGGTCATCCCGCGCCGCTCCCGCCAGAACGCCGTGTCGTCGCGCTGGGTCAGGGCATAGTGCAGGATGATGAAATCCCGGATGCGGTCGAACTCCAGCGCCTGGACGCGGTTGTACTCCGCCGCCAGCCCGGGATTGAACGACAGGTCCGGCAGCAGGCTGATCAGGCGGGTGATGCCGCCCTGGATCAAGGAGATGGAGGTTGATTCCAGCGGCTCGACGAAGCCGGAGGATAGGCCGATGGCGACACAATTGCGCGCCCAGAACCGTTCCCGCCGGCCGGTCCGGAAACGCAGCAGGCGCGGTTCGCCCAGCACTTGGCCATCGAGATTGGCCAGAAGGCGCGACCGGGCAGCCTCCTCCGTGACATGGGCGCTGGAGAAGACATAGCCGTTGCCGGTCCGGTGCTGCAGGGGGATGCGCCACTGCCATCCCGCCTCCAGCGCCGTGGCACGGGTGTAGGGCGGTACGGGTCCGGCGTTGGCGGTGGGGACGGCCCACGCCCGGTCCACCGGCAGCCAATGGCCGTAATCGATGAACCGTTCCCCCAGCGCCTTGTCCGCCAGCAGGGCGATGAAGCCCGAGCAATCGATGAACAGGTCCGCCGACAGATCGCGGCCATCCTCCAGCCGGACGGAGCGGATATGGCCGGTCTCGGGGTGCAGGTCGGTGGCGACGATGCGCCCTTCGTGGCGCGTCACCCCCTCCGCCTCCGCCTTGGTGCGCAGCAGGCGCGCGTACAGCCCAGCGTCGAAATGGAAGGCGTAATTGAAATAGGAGTAGGGTGACCGGGGGTCGTTGTCAGGGGCGGCGAAACGCCCGGCGCGAGCCATGACCGCCGCCATGTGATAGGCGTCGAAATCGCCCGCGGCCTCACCCACCAGGTCCCGCGCCACCAGCCAATGGTTCAAGGTGGAAAACGGTCCGGCATTGACGATGTAGTCGCCAAAGCCATGGAAGAAGCGCGTGCCCTTGGCCCGCCAGTCCTGGAATTCGATGCCCAGCTTGAACGTGCCCTGGGTCGCCTTCAGGAAGGTGGCCTCATCCAGGCCGATGTCATGGTTGAATTGTCGGATGGTGGGGACCGTCGCCTCCCCCACCCCCACGGTGCCGATGGCGTCGGATTCCACCAGCTCCACCCGCGTACTGGCCACGTGAACCGCCTGGTTCAGGGCGCAGGCGGCCATCCAGCCGGCGGTGCCGCCGCCGACGATCAGGATACGGCGGAGCGGGTTCGCCATCATGCGTGGGTCCTGACGGATGCGGGTGCCTCACCCAGGAAGGCCTCATGCGGGCGGCAACCATCCGCCACCTGCCGCACCGTGCGGCGCATGGCGTCGAAGCCGGCGCGCACCTCCTCCAGCGGAGCCACGTCGGTCAGGGGGTCGTAGCCCTGGGGCTCCAGCCCCTGGCCCAGCAGGACGGCAAGCCAGTTGGGTTCCTGGAACAGGGTCTGGTTGGGGAAGATGGCGAAGCCCCGGGTGCGGAACAGGTTCATCTTCTCCGCCAGGCTGTCGGGCACGGCCATGGCGCGCATCCGGTCCCACAGCGGTTCCCCCATGCGTTGGTTGGCGTGATAGTGGAAGACCAGGAAGTCGCGCACCTGTTCCAGCTCGTCCGCCATGATGCGGTTGAAGACACCGGCGGAAACCGGGTCGTCCTTGGCCAGCGGGAAGGTGGCGGCGAACTTGATCAGCGCGTGCTGGATGAAATGGATGCTGGTGGATTCCAGCGGCTCCAGGAAGCCGGAGCTGAGGCCCACCGCCAGCACGTTCTTGTGACGCGACCGCCGCCGGCCCGTGGTGAAGCGCAGGAAGCGCGGGTCGTCCAGCGCGGGCGCGTCCAGGTTGGCCATGAGGGTGGCCGCCGCCTCATCATCGCTGATCAGGTCGCTGACATAGACATAGCCGTTGCCGGTGCGGTGGCGCAGGTTGATGCGCCATTGCCATCCGGCCGCGCGCGCCGTGGCGCTGGTATAGGGCACCGGCGCCGCCACCCGCTGCGACGGCACGGCCACGGCCCGGTTGGCCGGCAGGTGGTGCGACCAGTCCTCATAGGCCTGGCCCAGCGCCTGGCCGATCAGCAGGGCACGGAAGCCGGTGCAGTCGATGAAGAAATCACCGTCCACTCGGCGCCCGTCGGCAAGGTCCAGGTGGCTGACGGTGCCGTCGGCGCCGTCCAGCGCGACGTTGGCCACCGTGGCCTCGACGCGCCGCACACCCCGGGATTCCGCGATGCGCCGCAGGAACCCGGCGTAGAGGCCGGCATCGAAATGATAGGCATAGGATAGGGTGGACTTGGGCGAGCGCTGGTCGGCCGACGGGAAGTCGAACCGGCCCCTGCGGGCCATCACCTCGGTCAACCAAAAATCGGACAGCGGGTGGGGATACCCCGCCGCCTTCAGCCGCAGCCACCAGGCATGGAAGGAGGCGCCGTTGATGGCCTGGCCCGGCTGCCCGAAGGGATGCATGTAGCGGTGGCCCGGCCGCAGCCAGTCCACGAACTCGATGCCCAGCTTATAGGTCCCTTCCGTGGCGCGCAGGAACTCCGCCTCGTCGATGCCCACGGCCTTGTTGAAGACCTGAATGGGGGGAATGGTCGCCTCGCCTACGCCGACGGTGCCGATTTCGGCGGATTCCACCACCGTCAGCGACAGCTGGCGGGCGGGGAACAGGCTGGACAGGAAGGCGGCGGACATCCACCCGGCGGTGCCGCCGCCGACGATGACCAGACGCGTGACCGTTGACGCGGACATGGGATTCCCCCCGAAACCAGACGTATGAAGCCAGGCCGCAGCTTAACCGCCCGCGGCCCGGCTTCCTTGTTCCATCTCAACGGAGGCGGCGCCGGTGTCCCCACCGGAGCCGCCCTTACCATATTTACCGAGCTCTTAGTAAACCGCGCGGAAGACCAGAGAGTAGCGACGGTCCGCGACCGTGTAGTTGTGCTTGTAGATCAGGCTGTCGCTCATGTTGCCCTGGGTGCCGTAGTACCAGTTGTCACGCTCGTCGATCGAGATGACGTTCTTGGTCGCCAGCAGATTGGCGGCCTGGACGCCGACCTTGAAATGTTCGTTGATCGAATAGATCAGCGAGGCGTCCAGCTGACCGTAGTCTTCCATGTAGGCCGGCGCCTGGACGTTGGAGGCCGAGGCCGCCATCAGGTAGCGCGACCGCCAGTTGTAGGCCAGGCGGAAGTCGAAGTCGTACTTGGTGTACAGCAGCGCCGCGTTCAGGGTGTAGGTCGACAGCTGTTCCAGCGGCAGCTTCAGCTTGCTTGCCCCGATCTGGCTGCCATCGAAGACGCTGCCGGAGGTGTTCTGCGTGCCGCTGCTGTCCAGGATGGTGAAGTTGATGTCCGTGCCCAGGCCGCTGAGGACGCCCGGCAGGAAATCATAGAAGTAGGTGAACTGGCCTTCCAGGCCCATGATGCGGCCATGGCCGTGGTTCTGCGGCACGTTGCCGACGACCGTCTGGGTGATACCGTTGTTGGTCACCTGGACGACCGTCTGGTCGCTCTGGATGTAGTCGTAGATTTCCTTGTCGAACACGCCGAAGGAAACCATCGAGCCCGGCTTCAGGTACCATTCGTAGGACAGGTCGAACGACTGGGCCCGCATGGGCTTCAGCTTCGGATTGCCCGTGTTGAAGGCGAAGGAGACGCCGGTGTTGTACATGACTGGCGCGCCCCGGTTGGCGGCATCGTTCAGCTCTTGCTGAGTGTACGGCTGATGAGTGGCACTGTTGATGACATTGTCCGCCGCCGTAGCCAGGCGGTTCTGATACGTCCCGCTCATGGTGAAGGACGGCGTCAGCTGATAAAAGTCGGGACGCACGATGGATGTGGCGGCCGCGAAACGGATGGCCATGTCATCCTGCGGCTTGAACCTCAGGTTCAGGCTGGGCAGGACATCGGTGTAGTGGTTGCTGAACGAGGTGATGGTGTTGGCGCCATTGGCAAATGTTAGCGCCCGCAGGGCATCGGCCGAATACGCGCTGAGATCGCCCGCTTGAACCACCGAGGCCACATGGCCCAGACCGGTCGACTCCGTATCCGTACGCACGACGCGGACGCCGATATTGCCATCCCACGGCAGATTCCAACCGAACAGGTTCTCATGACCAAAGCGCATCTGGGCATAGATGGCGTTAGTCCGTTCCGTTTGGTCGTTGGTGCCTAAGCCGGAGGTGGACGTGGGGGCATAGTCGTAATTACCGTTGAAGGGCGTCCAGAGGGTGATGCCGTTCACCGGTTGCGCGGGGTTGATCAGCTTGCCATTGGCATCAACGTTGGCGGCGGCCCAGGTGGGCAGATAGCTGGCCAGACTGCCCGCGGGGAACGGGCTGTTGGCAGTGGCGCCATAATAGCCCGGCGGGACCGCCGGCAAATTCTTGCCCAAGTTGGGGGTGTACAGCAGCTTTTGCATATAGCTGGCCAACAACCCCTTGTTCTTGGCCAGATCGACGCTGGGCATCCACAGGGACGGCATGCTGCCGCCAAAGAAGTTGTTGAAGTTGATGACTTCCTGATGCTCGGGGAATTGGCCGGCCGTCGCCGTCTGGGCAAAGGCCCACGGGGCGGAAATGAGCTGCCAGTTATACCCGCCATCGCGCTGGATGGAATGGCGGTCGGTACTGCGAAAACCGAACTTCAGCGACTTCAAGAAATCGCCGTCGACATCGTAGACGGTGTCCAGTTTACCCGCGGTCTCATCGGCCTTGTCGATCTCATTGTGATCCATGGCCGCGTAGAGGTTGAACACATTGGGCGTGGCCGTCAGGTTCTGCATCTTGATGACCGGCAGGTCGCCCCGCAGGTCCAGGCCCACGCCGCCCGTGGCCGTGACCGTGTTGTAGACGGTCATGTCATAGTCATCGCGGCGCGAGAAGATGCGCTGGAAGTCGGCATTGACGTGCCAGCGGTCGTGGTTCCACTTCACGCCGCCCGAGGCGTCCCAGGTCTCGTCATTTTCCTCGCCGTACCGGGTGCCCAGGTTCAGCAGGAAGCTGTTGGCGACACCATTGCCGCCGCCACCGCCGTCAACAATGGTACCGGTCAGGAAATTGCCGTCGCCATCGAAGGTGAAGCCGGTGCCGGCCGCCGGCTGGTTCAGGAAGCTCTGGTTGTTGGTGGCCGAGCAGCAGGCCGAGGTCTGGGCGAAATGGTCGGTGCTGACAAGCTTGGAGGTGGAGCGGAAGTAGGTGCCGTAGAACTCCAGCTCGTCATTCGGCTTCCACTGCAAGGCGCCATACTGGCCGTCGCGGGTGCGGTCGCGGTCCTCCAGGCGGTATTCCACGCCGGTCGGCACCATGACCACCGACTTCGGCTGGCCGCTGATGGAATTGTCGCCGTTGAAGTTGAAGGTCGTGCCGCCGTCGTAAGACGACTGGGTCTTGGTGGAATGGGCGTTGTAGGGGTCGACCTCCAGCGCGTTCAGGCGGCTGCTGAGTTCGGAGTGGGCCACGTCCACCAGGATGCCGATCTCACCGATCTTGGTGTCCCAGCGGTTGGAGTAGAGGCCCGATGCCGAGGGCGTCCACTTGTGCCGCAGGTCGCCGTTGGTGGCGTCCGCCGACAGGCCGATGATCTGGCCGTCGCTGTCGAACGGCATGCGGGTGCGCAGGTTGATGGTGCCACCCAGGCCACCTTCGACGATGTCGGCCGAGGGGTTCTTATAAACGTCGACGCCGGCCGCCAGTTCGGGCGTGACGTCTTCCCAGCCCAAGGCGCGGCCGTTCTTGGCGCCGAAGCTGTCGCGCCCGTTGATTTCGGAGCGCACCCAGGTCAAGCCGCGGATCTGCACGCCGGACCCTTCGACGTTCAAACGGTCGATGTCGCGTGGTTCGTCGGTACGGCCGATACTGATGCCGGGCACGCGCTGCAACGCCTCGGTGACCGAGCGGTCCGGCAGGGCGCCGATGTCGACGGCGGAGATCGAGTCCACGATCTCTTCGGAGTTGCGTTTGAATTCCTGTGCGTTGTTCAACGCCTTGCGCATACCGACGATGACGATCTCATCTAGACCGGAATCGTCCTTTTGGCTGGTGTCGGCCGCAGTCTGGCCATAGGCCAGGCTGGCGCAAGTGAACGCTAGTGCCGAGACGGATAGCAGTGCGATGGCCTTTGAAGTGTGGCGCATCTTTTCTCTCCCAATTTAATTTATTTATTTGTGGACGCAGAAAACGGCCCCGGGCCTTGGCGGCCGGGTGCGTCAGTCGGTCTTCGGATCTGTGATGTTGTCCATGGCCTCCCCCGCGTTTTTGTCGCCGCGACCCTTTGTCGGACCAGCAAGCCCGGCATCTTTGATAAGGCCTGACAACCCTGTCAAGGCCGCGTTCACGAACTTGCAATGGTTGGTCGAAGCCAGTCGCAAATTAGAAAGGAAAAATGTATTATTAATCATGGGCTTTGCAGCGAAGCCACAGTGCCCGGGAAAAGCCGTGGACCGCTATCACGGTTGTGCAAACACGGTTACGGAGGCGGCATCCGCCCGACTCGGCCTAAGCCTTCCGGCCTAAGCCCCTCCCCGCAAGCGCTTTCATAGCGGCTATGAAAAAAGCCGGCGGGGGTGCCGCCGGCTTTTGACCTCTATAACCTGAGCGGTCCCGCTCAGTCGTGGAATTCATCCACCAGCACGCGGTGGCCACAGAGGAAAGCGTCCGCCACGTGGCTGAGCGGCGCCAAGTCCACGTCCACCTGCCGCTCGCGCACCAGGCGGCTGAATAGGGCATAGAGGTTGGCGTATTCCGCCTCCGGCTCTTCCAGATGGGCGACGCCGTCGATGCTCATGGCGGCGCCCCCGCGGTTCAGCGCCAGGGTGCCATCCGTGGTTTCCACCACGATGTCCCAGCTTTGCGGGCCGGTCTGGCGCCAGTCGAACTCCGCCCGCACCGGCACGCCGGACAGGTCCTGGAAGTCCAGTTGGGCGGCGATGGGGGCCTGGCGGTTGGCCGGGAATTCCAGCGTGGCGGCCTTCAGCACCAGGGGGCGGGGCAGGATGTGGGTGATGATGGACAGGGCGTTGATGCCGGGATCGAACACGCCCAGGCCGCCCGGCTGCCAGATCCACTCCTGGCCCGGGTGCCAATGGCGCACGTCCTCCTTCCACGACACCGACACCGATGTCAGCGTGCGGCCCGCCAGCCAGGCGCGGGCCGGCTCCACGGCCGGCGCGTAGCGGGAGTGCCAGGTGGCCAGCAGCGCCAGACCTTTGTCCTTGGCCAGGCCGACCAGGTCGTGCACCTCGGCCAGGGTGGCGCCCGGCGGCTTTTCCAGCAGGACGTGGACGCCGCGCTCCAGCGCGTGGCGGGCCAGGGCGTGGCGGCCCTGCGGCGGGGTGCAGAGGGCGACGGCCTCGATCTCGGGCCGGGCGTCCAGCAGGGCGTCCAGGCTGCCGTAGCTGTCCACGCCGTCCAGCGTGGCGTTGCGGCTGGCCACCGCCACCAGCTCATAGTCCGGATTGGCGGCGATGACGGGCAGGTGCTGGTCGCGGGCGATCTTGCCCACACCCACCAGGCCGATCTTGATCGGTGACATGCGCTCTCGGGCTCCCCTGTTTTTTATGAAAAAGGGGCGGACCGCGTTTCCGGCCCGCCCCCAGCGGCGACTTACTTGCCGGCCTGCACCACACCATCGACGCGGCGGTTCAGGTCCAGCGGATTGCCATGCTTCACCGCCGCCGGCAGCAGCGCGTCCGGCAGGTCCTGGTAGCAGACCGGACGCAGGAAGCGGTCGATGGCCAGCGTGCCCACCGAGGTGGTGCGGGCGTCGGACGTGGCCGGGTACGGGCCGCCGTGCACCATGGAATGGCAGACCTCGACACCCGTCGGCCAGGCGTTGGCCAGGATGCGGCCCACGCGGCGCTCCAGCGTCGGCAGCAGGGCGGCGGCGGCGTCATAGTCCGCCTCGTCCAGGTGCAGGGTGGCGGTCAGCTGGCCTTCCAGGCCTTCCAGCACCGCCTTCACCGCGTCGATGTCCGGGCAGCGGACGATGACGGAGGACGAGCCGAAGACCTCGTGCGCCAGGGCCGGGTCGGCCAGGAAGTCGGCCGCCGTCACGCTGAACAGCACACCGGAGCAGGTGTTGCCCTCCCCCTCGGCCGCCTGAGCCAGGATGGTGGTGCTGGGGCTGTCGGCCAGGGCCTTCACGCCCTGCTTGTAGGCCTTGGCGATGCCGGGGGTCAGCATGACCAGGGGCGTGGTCTTGGCCACGGCCTCGGTGGCGGCGGCGATGAAGCGTTCCAGATCCGGGCCGTCCTGGGCGATGATCAGGCCCGGGTTGGTGCAGAACTGGCCGGCGCCCATGGTGAGCGAGCCGACAAAAGCCTGGCCCAGGGCCTCGGCACGCGCCTTCAGGGCGGCGGGCATCAGCAGCACGGGGTTGATGCTGCTCATCTCCGCATACACGGGAATGGGCTCCGGACGGCTCTGGGCGATGCGCACCAGGGCCAGGCCACCGGCGCGGGAGCCGGTGAAGCCCACGGCCTTGATGCGCGGGTCGGCGACCAGCGCGCCGCCCAGCTCATTCGTGGTGCCGCTCAGCAGGCTGAACACGCCTTCGGGCAAGCCCAGTTCCTTGACGGCGGCGGCGATGGCCTCACCCACCATCTCGCTGGCGCCGGGGTGGGCGGGATGACCTTTCACCACCACCGGGCAGCCGGCGGCCAGGGCCGAGGCGGTGTCGCCACCGGCGACGGAGAAGGCCAGGGGGAAGTTGCTGGCGCCGAACACGGCCACCGGGCCCACCGGGATGTGGCGCAGGCGCAGGTCGGCGCGGGGCAGCGGCTTACGCTCCGGCAAGGCCGGGTCGACGCGCACGCCCAGCCAGTCACCCTGGCGCACGACGCTGGCGAACAGGCGCAGCTGGCCCATGGTGCGGCCCCGCTCGCCTTCCAGGCGGGCGCGCGGCAGGCCGCTTTCCTGGCCCACACGCTCCAGCAGGGCGTCGCCCAGGGCCAGGATGTTGTCGGCGATCTTTTCCAGCAGGCTGGCGCGCAGCTCCAGGCTGGTTTCGCGGAAGGTGTCGAAGGCGTCCCAGGCCAGCGCGCAGGCCTGGGCCACATGGTCGGGACCACCCTGGGCGAAGGCGGTGTCCAGAGCCCCGTTGGTGGCGGGATCGATGGCGGTGAAGGTGGCGTCGGTGGCGACGCGGGCACTGCCGATCAGCAGCTTACCGTGCAAAGACATCTGGTGTTCCTATCCCTCTGGTGGCCCCCCGACGGGTGGCCTGTTGCCGGGGCGCCGCCCCTTGTTAGCCAAATTTGTACGATAAATCCACACTTCCCCGGCAGTCGTGCCGTTCAGGCCAACGCTAGCCCGGTCGCGCGGTATCGACGGTCGCGATCGGAATGTAGGCTTGATACCGGTAACATGCAATGGCGGGGCAGCCATGGCGCCGGCCCCTTGCCATACCTCGCGACACAAGGCATTATGCCTCGTGTTGCAAGGTATCGCGCGGCGCTTCGGCGCGCCTTCGTCATTCACTTCGGGAGACGCGCATGTCCGACCTGTTCCACGCCCTGCGTGAACGCCTGCTGACGGCCGGTGTGGCCCCCCGTCATGCGCGCCGCTACGTCATGGAACTGCGGGAGCATGCGGCCGACCTGACGGCGGAGGAGATGGCCGCGGGGCTGCCCCTGCGGGAGGCGCGGGCGGTGGCGCTCAAGCGCCTGGGCGGGCGGGAGGTTCTGGCCCAGGCGCTGCTTCAGCGGGGAGAATTCCGGTCCTGGGGCGCCCGCGCGCCGTGGGCGGTTTATGGCATCGCCCCGCTGCTGGGCGTCCTGGCCACCTACGGCCTGGCCTTGGGCGCCATCGTCGGCATCCTGGTGGCGCATCGCCCCGCCCCCGGCGCCCATCCCATCCTGCCCCCTTGGTTCGGTGCGGCGACCATGACCCTGGGCTACCTGCACAACCTGGTCCTGCCGCTGCTGATCGGCGGCGGCCTCGCCTGGATGGCCACCCGCCAGCGCATGCCGGCACTGTGGCCCAGCGTGGCGCTGCTGATCGTCGGCGTCGTCGGCGGCACCGGCGTGGCGGAGGTGCAGCTGCCCAAGACGCCCGACGACTATGTCAGGCTGGTGGTCGGCTGGTCCTTCATCTGCCCCTACGTCAACCTGGACATGGCCTTCAGGCACGCCGCCGCGATCCTGCTGCTGACCCTGTTGCCCTATCTGGCCTGGCATATCTGGCGCAAGGCCGTTCCCCCCAGCCCCGGCGGCCTGGACCACGGCCACCTGATCGAGACCTGAAGACAAGAGACGGCCCATGGCGGAGAACAATTCCAACTTCATGAGCGGCGTGCCCGAGCTGCTGATCCTGCGCCTGGTGCGGGAGAAGGAGATGTACGGCTACGAATTGGTCCAGGCCATCCGGGAGCGTAGCCGCGACGCCATCGCTCTGGGCGAGGGCGTGATCTACCCGGTGCTGCACGCGCTGGAGCGCGACGGCGCCCTGTCCTCCAGCCGCAAGACGGTCAACGGCCGCAGCCGCGTCTATTACGCCCTGACCGCCGCCGGGGCCCAGCGCCTGGACAATCTGGCCGGCAACTGGTCGCGCCTGACCGACGCCATCCACGCCATCTTGATCGGGGTGCAGCATGCCTGAGATGTTCGGCCCCTTGCGCCACCGGCTGCTGACCGCCGGCATCGCCCCCCGCCACGCCCGCCGCTATGTCGCGGAACTGCGCGACCACGCCGCCGACCTGGCGGACGAGGAACGGGCCGCCGGCCTGGCCCCGGACGAGGCGCACAGCCGCGCCCTGGCCCGCCTGGGCACGGCCGACGACCTTGTCCGCGCGATGGTCGCGCGCGGCGATTTCCGGTCCTGGGGCGCCCGGGCGCCTTGGGCGGTCTATGGCCTGGGGTCGATGCTGGGCGTGGCGATGACATACGGGCTGGCCATCGCCGCCGTCGCCGCCATCGTGGAAACGCATCGCCCCACGCCGGAAGCCCGGCCCGTGCTGCCCGACTGGTTCGACAGCGCCTTCGCCACCATCACCTATGTTCACGGCCTGGTCCTGCCCCTGGCCCTGGCGGCGGTCTTCGCCTGGATGGCCACCCGCCAACGCATGGCGGCGCTGTGGCCCAGCGTCGCCATGCTGATCGTGGGAATCGTCGGCGGCAGCGGCACCCTGGACTTCATCCGGCCCACCGACCCGCACGGCATCATGGAGTTGGAAATCCGTTTCGCCTTGGCCACACCCTGGCCCGGCCTGAACGACTGCCTGCGGCACATCGCCATCAACCTGCTGCTGACCCTGGCGCCCTACGTCGCCTGGCATGTCTGGCGCAAGGCAGTGACGGAGTACGCCAGCGACGACGACGCCTTGATACCAAGCTGACCCAAGGGGCTGATCATGACACTGCGATCGATCCAAAGCGCGGGCCGGCTCGCGCTGATCCTGGCGGCCGCCCTGTCGCCGGGTGCCGCCAGGGCGCAGAGCGGCGCCCCGGTAGCGGCCGGCCCGGCCACGAACCCGGGCCAAGACGCGACCATGGGTGAGGACATCATCGTCACCCCCAGCTTCCTGCCCTCGCCGGAAGAGGTGAAGGCCTTCCATGACGAGGAATACGGCCGGCTGAAAGGCATCTACGCCCCCGAGCCGCCGCCCGTCAGCCGGGGCGACCGCCTGACCCGCAACAACACCGCGAACACCGGCACCGTGGCGGGTGCCCAGTCGCTGAACTGCGCCAACGTGAGCGAGTGCCGCGCCGCCTATACCGGCGACAAGTGACGATCAGAGGCTGAAACAGGCCAGCCCGTAGAAGGCCAGCGCGATGGCCGGGCCGAAGGGCATTTCCGCCGTCTCCTCCCCCCGGTGGCGCCTGGCCAGCCACCACAGCGGATAGAACGCCAGGCCAAGGCCGGCGGAAAGCAGCACCAGCCAGGGCATGCCGGCCGGGCCGATCCACCAGGCGGCGGCCGCGAACAGCTTCACGTCCCCCAGGCCCAGCGCCACCCGGCGCAAACGCCGGCTGAGGGCCCAGCGCACCGCCAGCAACGGCAGGACGACGAGGACGGCCGCCGCCAGACCCGGCAACGGCGCCACGGTCCAGCCCGCCAGGCTGCATCCCAGGCCCAACAGGGCGACCGCCAGGGTCAGGCCATCAGGCAGATAGCGGTGCCGCAGGTCGATGACGGCGCCAGCCAGCAGCAGGGTGGCCAGCAGGCCCAGGGCCGCCGTCTCGGGCCCCCAATCCAGGCGCGCCACCGCGACCATGACAGCCAGCGCGGCCAGCGCCTCCCCCACTGGATAGGCTGCGGGGATGGGGGCGCCGCAGCAGCGTGCCCGCCCGCCCAGCGCCAGCCAGGAGAAGACCGGCACCAGGGCCGGGGGCGCCAACGGCGTGCCACAGGCGGGACAGCGCGACCGGCCCATCGCCCACGGCTCATCGCGCGGCAGGCGCCAGGCCAGCGCCATGGCGAAGCTGCCGGCCACCAGGCCCAGCAGGGCGGCGGCCATGAGGGAAAGCGCCGTCCACAGGCTGTCATCCGGCGCGCCCATCAGAGGCCCCCGCCCCGGTCGGTCCCCATGCGATCCGTCATGACACAGGCGTCACGGCCGGCCAGGACGGGACGCTGCCATTCCAGCGTCAGCCAGGGGGATTCGGCATCCGTGCCGGATCCCGCCGCCTGTTGTCCCACGCCGCGATACAGCAGCACGCTGCGGCGCACCTGGGGCCGCCCCTCCTCCGCCACCGTCACCCGCACCATGCCGCCGGCGACCAGGCCCAGCGGCCCCTCGCCCCGCTCCTCCCCCGCCGCGGGCTTCGCCCCAGGACGGCGCACCAGCGGCGCCAAGCCGCGGAAGGGTCCCCGGGCATAAACCGTGCCCCAGCGGCGCAGGCAGGCGGCGATGTCCGGGTTCAAGCCCGGGATGGCATCCAGATCCTCCAGCGACCACAGGGCGCGCACGGGATCGATGGTCAGGTCCAGGCCGTTCGCCCCCGGCGGGTCCATGCCGCGCCAGGCGGCGATGGCGTCGGCCGCCTTCAGCGCCTGGCCTTCCGAAAAGCCCAGGGTGTGGATGGCCTGGGCCAACGCCTTGCGCGACAGGCCGTTGAGGTCGATGCGGCCGGTTTCCGGCGCCACGGTGACGGTCAGGGCCTGGCCGTCCAGCACCAGCCGCCGGGGCGGAGGGATGTCAGCATCCCCTTGCGCCAGCAGCCCATCGAGCGCGGTCCAGGTGGCGGCCGCCGCCCGCTGGTCCTGCCCCGCCGCGATGGAGGCGACGCGCGCCAGCTTACGCGCCGACAGGCCATTACCCATGACGACCAGGCCCACCGCCGTGGCCATGGCCAGCAGGAACAGGACCAGCAACAGGGCGTAGCCGTCCCGGCCTCCGCGCCCGGCTCCCCTGGGCACGCCGCCGGCCATCATCGACCCGTGGGCGCCGCCGGCTCATGGGACGGCGGCGTGGCCGGCAAGGGCATGGTCTGTATCGGGGGCGGCATCACGGCCGGCGGCGGTACCGGCGTGCCGCCGGTGGCCCCGGCGAAGATTTCCAGGCGGCTCATGCTGGCACGCAGGGCGTCCGTCACCTCGCGTGCCCGGGTGGCGTCGCGCACGATGACCGGGCGCAGGAAGACAAGCAGCTCGGTCCGCCCCTTGGTGTGGCCGTCGGTGCCGAACAGCTTGCCCAGCACCGGGATGTCGCGCAGGTAGGGGATGCCGGCGCCGTTGCGGCTGGAGGTGTCGCTGATCAGCCCGCCCAAGGCCACCGTCTCCCCATCCTGCACATTCACCACGCTGGTGATCTTGCGCTGCTGGATGGTGGGGCTGTCGATGCCGGACGTGGTGGTGGTGGTCACGGTGCTGACCTCCTGGTTCACGTCCAGCACCACGGCGCCACTGCGGTTGATGCGGGGCGTCACCTCCAGGATCACGCCGGTGTCGTGATATTCGACGGAGTTCACCACGGCGCTGTCGCTGGTCAGCGTGCTGGTGGCCGACTGCACCACCACCGGCACCTCATCCCCCACCTGCAGGCGCGCCGTCTCGTTGTTCAGCACCATCAGGCGGGGGGCCGACAGCACCTGGACATCGGTGACGCTGGACAGCGCGTTCAGCACCACCCGGGTGTTGGGGGTCAGGAAGGTGTAATTGAAGTTGGGGTAGCTGGCCCCCACGGTGGCGCCGTTGGTGTTGGAGAAGCCCGCCGTGCTGCTGCCCCGGTCCAGGAACCACTGGACGCCGAAGTTCAGCTGATCGTTCAGCGTCACCTCGGCGATCGTCGCCTCGATCAGCACCTGCTCGCGCGGGGCGTCCAGGCGGGTCAGCACCTGTTCCAGCAGGGCGTACTGCGCGCCCGAGCCGAAGATCAGCAGGGCGTTGCGCCGCTCATCCGCCACCACGCGCACACCCTTCAGTTCCGACAGCCCATCCTCCTCACCCCCGCCCTCGCCCGCGGCACTGGGCAGGGGGGCCCCGCTGGCCACGGGGCTGGGCGGCGCGCTGGCCGCGGAGCCGGAGGCGCCGGTGGCGGCGCTGCCGCTGGGCGGGCTAGTGCCGGCGCCGGTGGACAGCCCGCCCCGGCTGGCGGTCATTGTCGTGGTCGTCGTCGTCGAGCGGCCGCCGGCGCGGCCCCGGCCCTGCTGCTCCGCCGCCTGCTGCTGCTCGGCGCCGGCGCGGCCCACCAGCCGGTTCAACGCGTTGGCCAGTTCCACGGCGGAGCCGTTCTGCACCTCATAGAAATGCACGACCTTGCCGCCATCCGGGCCCGGCCGGTCCAGCCGGTCGATCCAGGTGCCCACGGTGGGCAACAGCTCGGGCCGCTTGGCCACCACCAGCAGGGCGTTCAGCCGGCTGATGGGCACGAAGTCGATCATGCCCTGCAAGGGGCCGCCATCCAGCTGCAGCACGCGGCGCAACTCCGCCTCCAGCCGGGCCGGTTCCACCGACTGCAAGGTGTGGAGGGAGAAGGACAGGCCGGCCAGCCAGTCGACGTCGAAACTGGCGACCAGCTGGGTGAAGGACTCGATCTCATGCGCCGTGCCGTTCACGATGAAGATGTTACGGCCGGCGTCCGCCAGCTGAATGAAGCCCTGGCGGGTCAGGGGGTGGACGATCTTGTCCAGTTCCGCCACGGAGACATGGCGGATGGGCACGATGGCGGTGCTGAAGCCCGCCGTGCGCTCCGCCGCCGAGGGGGTCTGCACCGGCGCCTGGCCGGCGGCGTCGGCCGCCGGCACCACCTGATAGAAACCGTCGCCGCCGATGATGGCGAAACCCTGGGTGCGCAGGGCCGCGTCCACCGCCGCCAGCGCCTGGCCCCGTGCCAGCGGCCGGGTGGTGCGGATGGTCACCTGGCCCTGCACCTTGGGATCGATGGTGTAGTTCAGGCCCAGCATGCCGCCCAGCACGGCGTCGAGCACGGAGCGGACATCGGCGTTGACGAAGTTCATCTCCACCGGTTCGCCCCCGTCCCCGCCGGCCGGGGCCACGCCCGACACCGGTCGGGTCTGCCGCACCAACTGCCCCGTGCCGGTCACCGTCTGCGCCGGCACGCGCGGCGGCGGGGCGCTGGGGCCGATGATGCCGCTGACCGGGGCGGTGGAGGCCGGCGGGGAGGACGGCAAGGGCGTGCCCGGCCCGCGCGTCACCGCACTTTCCGAACAGCCGAACAAGACCAGGCACGCGGCGAGCAGCAGGCGGGGCGGGGCGCTGGGACGGAATGGGGTCATGGCTGCTGCCTGGGCGTGCGGGAGGGCGGATGACTGGGCTGGGCATCCAACTGCTGGGGATCGGGCGGCGGCGGATTGGCGGGGGCGGGACCGGCCGCCGCCGGAGGCGTGGATGGCTTGGCCGATGGCGCCGTCGGCCCTGGCGCCGCCCCGGATGGCGGCGGCACGCCGGTGGCGCCGGGGGCGGGGGGCGCGGCGGGAGATGCCGACGCCGAGGTCGCGCTTGGCGATGGCGCCTGCCCGGCGGGGGCGCCGGGCGGGGGGGCCGGTGTGGGAGTCGGTGTGGATGCGGGCGCCGCCAGGGGTGCCACTGGGGGCACGATAGGGGTGCCGGCCGTGGGCGGTGGCGGCAGGACCAGAGGATAGTCGCGCACCGCCGCCCCCCGGCGCAGGCGCAGGGTGGCGCGGCCGATGGCCGCCACCGTCCAGCCCTGAAGGTCGTCGCCCAGGCGCACGCTGAACGGCTTTTGCGACTTGCGGTCCAGCCCGGTGGCGGCCCCGCCCCCCACGCCAGTGATCACGCCCGTCACTTGCAGGTCCGGCCCATCGGACGCCACCGGCCCCCCTCCCTTCAGGGGGGGCCGCCGGTCGGGCGTGAACAGGGGACGCCGCGCCGCCTCCCCCGGCTCGGCGGACAGGCCCATGGCGGTGGGACCGGCCAACGCCGGAACCGCCGGCAAGGGCGCGCGGGCCCGCACCGGCTGGTCCGACGCATCGACGGCCACCGCCAGCGCCAGGCCGGCGCCAACCGCCAGGCCGGCCGCCGCCAGCATCATCGCGGGCCGGTCAAGGGGCGGCCAGGTCGGCATAGACGTCGATCTCCAGCTCCAGGGTCACGGGGTGGTCCTCGCTCGGCGCCGGGCCACGCGCGGCCCGGCCGAAACCGGGGCCGGCCGCCCCCGGTTCCGCCGCGTCGGCATGCACGTGCACGGACCGCAGCAACAGGCGGGGACGCACCCCATCCAGCGCCGCCACGGCGTTGGTCACGGCCACGGCGTCCCCCTCCGCCGCCACGGACAGGTGGACGCGGCGATAGGCGCCGCGGCCGGCGTCCGATCGCGCCATCAGGGTGCGGACGGTGACGCCGGCCTGCCGCAGGGCGCCACGAATGTCGCCTTCGGCATCGGCCTGTACCGCCGCCACGTCCGCGCCCCTGCGCAGCAGGGTGTGTGTCCCCAGCGCCCGGTCGAACAGGGCCGCCCGGCGGCTGAGGTCATCGCGCTGGCTCAGCAGGGCGCGGGCACTTTCCAGCTGATCCAGGCGGGCGACGCGGCGGGCGGCCGCCTCCTGCACCCCGTCCACCAGGGGCGCCAGGTAGAGGTAAGGCGGCAGCGCCAGCAGGCACAGGGCGACGGCCAGCACGAACACGGGGCGGGGGGCGGTGGCCGCCATCTCAAGGCCTCCCCACGGCGAGACTGGTCGCCAGGGTGAAGTCGCGCACCGGGCCGCTGGACTGGCCGGCCACGGGCGCCGTCGGTGGTGTGGCCGCCGCGTCGGCGGGGTCGATGAAACGCGGATCGGTGAAGGGGTCGGCCGCGCGGACGCGCGCCAGCACGTCGGCCAGGTCGGATGCCCGGCCCTGCATGGTCAGGGCCTGGGGCGTCAGCGTCACGTCCTTCAGCCAGACGCTGTCGGGCAAGGCCAGCGCCAGTTCGTCCAGCACCTGGCCCCGGCCCGGCTGGGCCAGCAGCACGGCGGTCGCGGGGGCGTCCGGGCTGAGGAACAGGATGCGGTCGCGCATGTCCTGCACGGCCCGCGCCTCCTTGGCCACCGACGCCAGCTTCTGCTCCACGTTGGCGGTCTGCTGGTCCAGAATCCAGATGGCGACGGCGAAGGGAATGGGCAGGGCCAGCCAGAACAGGCCAGCGACCATGGCCATGCCCAAGGCCCGCCGACGTACCCGCAAGGTGTTGAAGCGGAGAAATTCGGGCGCTGGCCCACCCGCCACGGCGGCGGTGACGCCCGCCAAGGTCAAGCCCGCCGCCACCGCCGAGGCCAACGCCGCCGACAGCACCGTCCGCCGCACCATGTAGACGCGGGCGACAGGGGCGGAAGCGGTCCCGCCCCCGTCCCCCGGCGGCACCGTCACCACATCCCAGGCCAGCAGGTCGGGGCGCAAGGGCATGAAGCGATGGGCCTGCATCTCTATGAGGCCGCGCGCGTCGACGATGGCGCCGCTCAGCCCGCCTTTGGGCAAGGGCACGTCCACCGTGTGCACGTCCGACGGATCCAGCACCAGGCGCACGGGCGCGCGTCCCGCCGGCGCGGTCACGCCGGCGCCGCCGGGCGGCACGAATACAACCGGCACCTCCAGCCCCAGGGGCTTGCGCCAGCGGCGCGGCAAGGCCGCGACGACACCGTCGGCCAGGCCATCCATGGCCAGCACGGCCAGGCGGTTCACGCGGCGGGCCAGGGTGGGCATCTAGGTTCCCCCGGGGCGGCAGCCGCCCTGCACGGGATCATAGGCGCACAGCACCCCGCCCCGCACGACGGGGGCGGCGATCATGGGCGGCCAGGGCGCCTCCCCACCCGCCAGCGCCACGTCCAACCGCACCAGGGCCGGGGCCCGGGCGGTGTCCGTCCAACGGTCGGTCCAGGCATGGGCCTGCGCATCGAAATAGGACCAGGCGATGCGCGTCGCGCCGCCGACCAACACGCCGTCGCCCGGCGGCGGACCGTCCGGGCGCAGGGGTGCCACCCGCAGGCGCAGGGCCAGATGGCCGGCCGGCCCTTCCACCGTCAGGGCGATGCGGTAGAGGCCGCCCCGGCCCAAGCCGGCGGGCAGGGGCGCCAGCACGTCGAAATGCCGGGCGTCGCGTTCCAGCGGCGGTATGTCCGCCCCGGCCGCGCCCAGGTCGCCGGGCGTCAGGGCGTTGGTCACCAGGAAGCGGGTGAAGTCATGCACCCGGCCCAGGTCGGCGGCGGCGCGCTGCAGGGCGCCGCTGCGATCAGCCATGCGGTTCATCAAGGGCAGGAGGCCCACGGCCGCCACCGCCAGCATGCCCAGCAGGGCCAGGGCCACCAGCGCCTCCACCAGGGTCATGCCCTGGATTCCGTTGGGGCGGTCGTTGCGGGTATTTCGGATCGCGCGGGCCATCGCCGTCATCGCGTGTCGTCCACCACGGCCCGGCTGGTGACGACCGCCAATACGGGCCCCTCCGTTCCCCGCGCCGTCCCAGGCGCGCCCATGATAGTCTGGGGCGGCGGGGCCATGCCGCGGACTTCTACCCGATAGTCCCGGTCGCCGGTCGGGGAAACGGCCACCGGCACAATTTTGACACGGTAGGGCAGGCCCCCTTCCGTTCCCTCCGGCGGCGCGTCCGTGGGCCGGTCGGCCAGGGGAATGGCCACGCCCGCCTCCGCCGCCACCGACTGGGCCAGGCGCAGGGCCACCGTCTCCCCCCACGCCTGCCGTGCCGCCCAGGCGCCGGACCAGGCGGACTGCATCAGCAGCGCCGTGCCCAGGCCGAAGATGGCCAGGGCGATCAGCATTTCCAGCAGGGTGAACCCAGCGGCCCGGCGCTCGAGGGCGGCGTTTGAGCGGCGCATGAGCATTCCCATCAATCTGGCCCCCTCCTATTCCCGGTGGACCGTGCCCAGCGGCCAGTCCACCCGCACGGTGGCGGCGCGGTCGCCCTCGCTGAGGCGGATTTCGGCGCCGGGGGACCAGCCGCCGGGCAGGAAGACCACGGCGCCGGGCCGGCCGGCATCGGCGCTGTCGATGGCCAAGGTCACGGCGGCGATGCGGCGCAGCCGCCGGCCGGCGGCACCGCCGGCGGGATGCTTCAGGTCATCCAGGGAAAAGGCCACCAGCTGGCCGGTCACCATGGCCTCGACCTGGCGGTTGCGCAGCTCGTCCTCAAGCGCGGAGACGGCGGCGCCGAAGCGCAGGCCGGGCAGGCGATCCTGGATGCCCAGCGCCAGGGCCGCCCCCAGGATGCCCAGGATGACCAGCACCACCAGCACCTCGACCAGCGTGAAGCCGGCCGCATGCCGTGGTGGGACCTCGGCCAGCATCATGGCCTACCAGCTGGTGACGTCGCGGGCGTCACCCTCGCCGCCCGGGGCGTTGTCGCTGCCGTAGGTGAAGATGTCGTAGGCGCCGTGGTCGCCCGGCACCTTGTAGCGGTAGGCGTTGCCCCAGGGGTCTATCAGGGCCTGGCGTTTGCGCAGGTAGGGCCCGCGCCAGCTGGCGTCGCCGGCGGGCGCCGTCACCAGCGCCTCCAGCCCCTCTTGCATCGTGGGATAGCGGCCGACATCAACGTAGAACAGGTCGATGGCCGCCACCAGGGTGTTGATCTGGGCCTGCGCCGCCTCCCCCTTCGCCTTGCCCAGGCGGGCGACCAGGTTGGGGGCGACCAGCAGGCCCAGCAGGCCGATGATCACCAGCACCACCAGCACCTCGACCAGGGTGAACCCCCGCTGCCCGCCGCGCCGTTTACGGAAGGAGGGGATTCGGTCCAGGGTGTCAGAGGGCGATGTCATTCAGGCTGAGGATCCCCGCGATGAGGGCGGCGAAGATGCCGCCGACCATGCCGCCGAGAACAAGGGTTAGGACGGGCGTCACCAAAGACAAGGCCCTATCCAGCGCTAAGCCCCTTTCGCGCTCCAACACTTTCGATAGATCCAGCAGACCCTGGGGCAGGCTGGCCGTCTGTTCCGCCATGGCCAGCATGCGCGACAGGCGGCGGGGGAACAGCGGTTCGGCCTGCACCGCGCGGCTGAGGTCGGACCCGCCGCGCACGGCGACGCGCACCCGGTCGGCGGCGCCGGCCAGCGCCCGGTTGGCGACGCAGCCGCCGGCGGTGGCCAGGGCGGAGGCCAGCGGCACCCCGCCGCTGAGCAGGCTGGCCAGCGTGCGGGTGTAGAGCGCCAGCTGGGCATCGCCGATCAGCCGGCCCAGGGGGCCGGTGGCCACCAGCAGCATGCGGTCCATGCGCAGGCGCAGCTCGGGCTGGCGGTAGGCGCGCAAGGTCGCCAGCACGGCCAGGGCGCCGCCCGCCAGCAGGCCGGGGCCGAAGCGGCCCAACAGGTCACCAATGGCCAGGACGGCGGCGGTGGCGGCGGGCAGCTTGGCCTTGCTGCCGGCGAACAGGTCCTGGAACTGCGGCAGGACGTAGCCGGCCATCAGGGCCAGGGCCGCCAGGGTCAGAAGGCCGATCAGGGCGGGATAGGTCATGGCGCTGACCAGGCGCTGGCGGAACTGGGCGCGATCCTCTTCCAGGGTCGCCAGGTGGCCCAGGGCGGCGGCCAGCGATCCGCCCTGTTCCCCCGCCGCGACCAGGCCGATGAATTCCGGGGGAAAGACCCCGCCCTGAGCCGCCAGGGCCGCCGCCAGGCTGTCGCCGGCACGCACCCGGGCGCGGATCTCACCCACCAGGGCACCGGCGGCCGCCCGCTGCATCTGGTCGGCGACCAGGCCCAGGGCCGGTTCCAGGGCGAAGCCGGCGGAGACCAGGTTGGCCAAGTCCCGCACCAGGGACAGCCGTTCCGCCCGCTTGAGACCCTTGGCGCCACCCCCGCCGGAGGCCCGCCCGGCCCCTTCCGCCTTGATCGACAGCGGCGTCAGGCCACGCTGCATCAGCTGGTCGACGGCGGCGCGGCGGTCGGCGGCCTCGATGGTGCCCCGGCTGGCGCGGCCATTGGCGTCGACGGATCGGTAGGTGAAGTTGGTCATGGCCATCGTCGTCATTTTTCTTAATCCGCCTTGGTCACGCGCAGGATTTCCTCAGGCGTGGTCACGCCGTCCAACACCCGCTGCAGGCCGTCCTGGTACAGGGGCACCATGCCGCCGGTCGCCACCGCCACCGCCTCGATCTCCGCCGACGACGCCCCCTGGCGGATCAGCGCCCGCACCTGGTCGTTGACGGGCAGCCACTCGGCGATGGCGCAGCGGCCGCGATAGCCCGTGCCGTTGCAGGCGGGGCAGCCCACGGCGCGGTGGACGGTGGTCAGGCGCGCCGGCAGGCCCAGGGACGCCGCCGCCTCGGCCGACAGGGCGTGGGGCTGGCGGCAGCTGGGGCACAGGGTGCGCACCAGGCGCTGGGCCAGCACGCCGTTCAGGGTCGAGGCCAGCAGGTAGGGGTCCACCCCCATGTCCATCAGGCGCGGCACCGCGCCGGCGGCGTCGTTGGTGTGCAGGGTGGACAGCACCAGGTGGCCGGTCAGGGCCGCCTGCACCGCCACCTTGGTGGTCTCGCCATCGCGCATCTCACCCACCAGGATGACGTCGGGGTCCTGGCGCAGGAAGCTGCGCAGGGCATGGGCGAAGGTCAGGCCGATGCCGGGCTTCACCTGGGTCTGGTTGATGCCGTCCAGCAAGTATTCCACCGGATCCTCGACGGTCAGGATCTTGCGGCGGGCGGCGTCCATGCCACGCAGGCCGGCGTAGAGGGTGGTGGTCTTGCCGCTGCCGGTGGGCCCGGTCACCAGCACGATGCCGTGCGGGCGCTCCAGCTCGGCCGCCAGCGGCTCCGCCACCCAGGCGGGCAGGCCCAGGCCGTCCAGCCGGCCGCCGGCGGTCTGCTGGTCCAGGATGCGCATCACCACGTCCTCGCCATGCACGGTGGGGGTGGTGGAGACGCGGAAATCGATCTCGCGGCCCTGCAAGGTCTGGCGGATACGGCCGTCCTGGGGCAGGCGCCGCTCGCCGATGTCCAGGCCGGCCATGACCTTGACGCGGGTGATGAAGCCGGCGGCCACCCGGCGGGGCAGCACCTCGGCCTCACGCAGGATGCCGTCGACGCGGTGGCGGACGACCAGGCGGTCGGCCATAGGCTCGACATGGATGTCGGTGGCGCCGGCGGCCAGCGCCGCCTGGATGGCGTTGCCCACCAGGCGCACCACCGGGCCCTCGCTGGCAAGGTCCCGCAGGCGCTCGGCATCGCCCTCCAGCAGGTCGGGTATCTCATCCTGGTTGGCGGCGGCGGGTGCCGCCTCGTACAGCCGGTCCAGCGCCGCGGCGATGGCCGTTCCCGTCATGACCACGGGGCGCACCGGCCGGCCGGCCAGGAAGGCGGCGGCGGCCAGCGCCTGGGTATCCAGCGGGTCCGCCACGGCGAACACGGCCTGGGTGCCGTCACCAGGAGTTCCGCCCGCGGTCAGGGGCAGCATCAGCTTGGTCTTCAGGAAGGACAGGTTGGCCGTTTCCATCATCACCGGCGCCTCGGGCAGGTGGTCGGCCGGCCACAGCGCCAGGCCCAGGGCCTGGGCGTACGCCCCCGCCATATGCTCTTCCGACACCAGCCCCAGATCCACCAGCCGACGGTCCACCCGGCCACCCGCCGCCTGCGCGCGCGCCACGGCGCCATTGGCCAGCTGCCCCTGCGCCGCCAGCGCGGACAGGACGCGGGCCAGGGGATCATCCTGGTGGCCGTGCCGCCGCATGGTATCGGTAACAGCACGGGCAGCTGAGTGTTGATGGGCGGTCACGTAGTATACCTTTTAAAACTGGATGCCGAATATGCTGGGTGCTCTGCTTGGGAATAGTTCTAGGTCGTAAAGGTTAATATATCGCGAAGGGCCTAGGCCTGTACGTCTAGCTCTTAAGAGGTAGTCGCGACCCATGAATTGGCGGGACTTTTCCCATCTCTTTGGAAAAGCTATATGAATCAGGCGATAACGGCTTGTGAACAGACGAAATAAGCTGGTGTTTTGGCCCCCGCCTACGCCTTTCATCTAGGCATGGGCCGGGCTTGGGCAAGGCATCTTGCTTAACAACAAAAGACAATATTCATAAAATTTTAGATTTAACGCCGCCGGCACATTTACCAAAACGTATCGGTAGCTACTTGAATCTTTTCGGTTTTTCTTGAGCGCCTAATTTATAGACACGCCCATTTAGATGGGCCGACAGTCAAGGCTTGCAATAAAACGTTGCTGATCCAGCCTGAGGGAAGACCACCCTTGAAACGCACGCATTGCTGGACGAATTTCGCTGAACCGTATTCTAAATCCCATCCAATCTGTCCAGCAGCTTGCGCGACCGGGCTAGCAGATCGATGAAGGCCGCATCCTGGATCTTGGCCAGCCGCACGGCGAAGGCCACTGCCTCGGGGTCGCGTTGACCGGACAGTTCATGCAGGGCTCGTGCCCGCTCCAGCCCCGCCGCCAAGCTGGTGTACCAGTAGACCAGGTCGCGCGGCAGCGGCGTGGGCAGGTACCCCACCGTGCTGCCCAGGGCACGGAACACAGGCATGTAGTCGCGGTCGCCGCGAAAGGCGTGATGCACGACCGATGGCGCCTCGCCACAGGCCTGCAGGTCGGCGCGCAGCATCGACAGGTAATTCTCCTCGATATGCTGCGACAGGGCGCCGATCTCGCCGATCAGGGCGCAGGCGATGTTCCGCTTGGCCCGCAGGCGCACGCGGCGCTCATGGAAGGTATTGGCGATGAAGCCCGAGAAGCCGCCGACGACACCGCCGGCGACGGCGCCCGATATCTGCAACCATGGCAAGTCCACCATCCCATCCCCCTTGCTCCCGCCCCCACCGCACAATAACGGTTCATCAGGCCCAGGCACCACCGTTAGTCCGCGCCCACTAACCGTTATACCAACCTATGAGACGGGGCGCCGCCATCACCCTGGCCCAGGCGCTGGGCGGGTGCTGGCAGCCAGCCTCACCGTGAGCCGGCACCATCCCGGATGTATGTGCGGGTGCGGTGACGCACCCGTGACGCGGGTGGCGCGCCTATATCCTTCGCGACGCATATTTTTCGGTAGGCCGCTGATAGGGTTCGGAGATCCATTCCGCCTCGGGCGAAGCCACCGGGCGAATCTTCCGGCCACAAGAATTTAGCGTTTTGCGAACAAATAATAAGCGAAGCGTCCTATATTCATCGAAGCCTCGAATCATAGAAAATAAACACCAAACCGCCACCAAGTGGTTTCGTCGCCGAACTAACGGGCCTGGCCGGAGAATTTAGCCTATCTTTCATATTTCTCATCTACTATTGCCGCTATGCAGCATTCTTCCTGGAAACGAGGAAACTTCATGGATACGGCATTGGCGGCCATCACGACGCCCCCCACGCGAACGGAACCACCGCCCCTCGCCCCCTGGGCCACGCTGGCCCGGCAGGCCATGGAGTATTGGGTGGACGCGGGCCAGCGCTCCCTGCTGTTCCTGGATGTGCTGCGCCAGCGCGGCAACGACCATTTCCGTTACATGGACGAGGCTTGGCCCAACGTCCTGAGCTTCCCCTACGAGCTGGTGATGGACGGGCGAACGCTGGCGCGGCCCGTCAATTACTGCCTGGTGCGCATCCTGCCGCCGGCCGACCGGCCCACCAATCCCCGACTGCGCCCCTTCGTGGTCTTCGATCCCCGCGCCGGCCACGGCCCCGGCATCGGCGGCATGAAGCATGACAGCGAGATCGGCGTGGCCTTGGCGGAGGGGCACCCCTGCTACTTCGTGGGCTTCCTGCCCCAGCCGGTGCCGGGCCAGACGGTGGAGGATGTCTGCCGGGCGGAAGCCACCTTCGTGGAGAAAGTGGCCGCCCTGCATCCGGAGGCGGACGGTAAGCCCAGCCTGATCGGCAACTGCCAGGCCGGCTGGCAGGTCATGATGATGGCCGCCACCCGGCCCGACCTGACGGGGCCCATCGTGCTGGCGGGGTCCCCGCTGTCGTACTGGGCGGGGGTGCACGCCAAGAACCCGCTGCGCTATCTGGGCGGCCTGCTGGGCGGCACCTGGCTGACGACGCTGAGCGGCGATCTGGGCAACGGCATCTTCGACGGTGCCGCCCTGATCGCCAATTTCGAGAGCATGAACCCCGCCAACACCCTGTGGAAAAAGAACTACGCCGTCTATTCCAGGGTGGACACGGAAGGCCCGCGCTTCCTGGAGTTCGAGCGCTGGTGGGGCAGCCCCATCCTGCTGAACGCGGGGGAGATGCAATACATCGCCGATGAGCTGTTCCTGGGCAACCGCCTGACCCGGGGCGGCATCGCCCTGTCGGACGGCACCAAGGTGGACCTGCGGGCCATCAAGTCGCCCATCATCGTCTTCTGCTCGTGGGGGGACGACATCACCCCGCCGCAGCAGGCGCTGGACTGGATCCTGGACCTGTACGAGAGCGACGCGGAACTGGCCGCCGGCGGCCAGACCATCGTCTATTCCCTGCATCCCAGCATCGGCCACCTGGGCATCTTCGTCTCCGCCAAGGTCGCGGCCAAGGAGCATGACGAGTTCACCCGGACCATGGACCTGATCGACGTCCTGCCCCCGGGGCTGTACGAGGCCGTGTTCACGGAAAAGACGGGCGTGGCCCATGCCGAGCTGGTGTCCGGCCACTATCTGACCCGGTTCGAGCGGCGCGGCCTGGACGATATCCGCGCCCTGGGCGGCAACGACGCGCGCGACGACCGCCGCTTCGCCACCGTCGCCCGGGTCTCCGCCCTCAACCGCGACCTTTATGACCGCACCCTGCGGCCAGTGGTGCGGCGTCTGGCGACGGACCACGGCGCGGAGTGGTTGCGCCGGATGCACCCCAACCGCTTGCGCTTCGAAGTGTTCTCGGACAAGAACCCGGCCATGCTGCCCGTCGCCGGCCTGGCGGACGCCGCCCGCGCCCACCGCCGGCCGGTGGCCGCCGACAACCCCTTCCTGAAGGCGCAGGAGGCTGTGTCGGACGGCGTGGTGCAGATGCTGGACACCTGGCGCGACCTGCGCGACCGCGCCACGGAGACCTTCTTCCTGACCTTCTACGGGTCCGCCCTGCTGCAAGCCGCCGTTGGCGTCGACGCCCCGGCGCGCAAGCCGCCGCCCGCCCCGGACATCTCTGATGCGGCCGGGGACGGCGCTGGCCGGCTGCGCCAAGGTGGCGTGCCCGCCGCCATCGTCCGCGCCCTGCTGCATGTCCTGCAGGCGGACGCCCATGCCGGCGCCGATGAGCGGCGCTTCGCCGTGCTGCGGATCCTGCGCGACCAGGCCCCGGCGGAGGCGCGCCTGACCCTGGCGCAGTTCAAGACCCTGGTGCGGGAGCAGTCGGACCTGTTGCACCGGGACACGGCGGCGGCCTTGGCGGCCCTGCCCGACCTGCTGCCGGCCGACGCCGGCGCGCGCACCCGCGCCGCCGACGCGGTGCGCCAGGTCGTGCTGGCGGGTGAGACGCCGAGCCCCGCCGTGACCGCGCGCCTGGAACAGGTGACGGCCCTGTTCCAGGACGCCCACACGTCTGCACCCAAGCCTGCGGCACCCAAGCGCCACCGCGCCCGCGCCGCCACCCCCGCCACCTGAGAGCCGCCCGTTATGGAGACCGCCATGGACAGCCCCACCGCCGCGACCACCCCCACGGTGCAGGCCGACATCGCCCGCCACAAGAAGTACCAGCGCCTGATCGCCGCCGCCCACCAGGCCGGTCCGCCCCCCACGGCGGTGGCCCACCCCTGCGACCTCAGCGCGCTGGAGGGGGCGATCGACGCCGCCCGCCTGGGCCTGATCGCCCCCATCCTGGTGGGGCCGGAGGCGCGCATCCGCGCCGTGGCGGAGCAGGCGGGCCTGGACATCGGGACCCTGCCAATCGTCGACACGCCGCACAGCGTCGCCTCCGCCCAGCGCGCGGTGGAACTGGTGCGCGAAGGGAAGGCGGAGGCCCTGATGAAGGGCAGCCTGCACACGGACGAGCTGATGGGCGCCGTGGTCAAGACGGATACGGGCCTGCGCACCGCCCGGCGGCTCAGCCATTGCTTCGTCATGGACATTCCGGGGCATGACGATCCGCTGATCATCACCGACGCCGCCGTCAACATCGCGCCCACCTTGGCGGAGAAGGTGGACATCGTGCAGAACGCCATCGACCTAGCCCTGATCCTGGGCTTCGGCGAGGTGCGCGTTGCCATCCTGTCGGCGGTGGAGACGGTCAACCCCAGAATCCCCTCCACCATCGAGGCGGCGGCCCTGTGCAAGATGGCGGAGCGTGGGCAGATCACCGGCGCCATCCTGGACGGGCCCCTGGCCCTGGACAACGCCATCAGCCCCCAGGCCGCCACCATCAAGCACCTGACCTCCCCCGTCGCCGGCCATGCCAACGTCATCCTGGTGCCGGACCTGGAGGCGGGGAACATGCTGGCCAAAAGCCTGACCTTCCTGGCCGGGGCGGACGCCGCCGGCATCGTGCTGGGCGCCCGCGTCCCCATCATCCTGACCAGCCGGGCCGACAGCGTGCCGGCGCGGCTGGCCTCCTGCGCCGTGGCGGCCCTGATCGCCCGCCATCGCCGCACCCTGTCAGCCAAGGCGGTGGGGTGATCCCATGCGCCATAGAAAGATCAGCAACGCCATCATCGTCATCAACGCCGGCTCCTCCAGCATCAAATTCTCGCTGTTCGCGGATGAGACCCGGCACCTGGAACTGTTCCTGAAAGGGCAGATCGAGGGGCTGCGCACCGATAGCGCCCACTTCATCGCCCGGCACCCCGCCGGCGACGTGGTGGGGGAACGACGCTGGACCGGTGCGGAGGCCGCCGCCTTCGACCATGACGCCGCCACGCGCTTCCTGATGGCGTTCATCAACGCCCATCTGGAAGGCCACACGGTGGAGGCGGTGGGCCATCGCATCGTCCATGGCGGCGGCGACTTCACCGCGCCGGCGGCGCTGGACACGGCCGTGCTGGACCGGCTGGCGACACTGGTGCCGCTAGCCCCCCTGCACCAGCGGCACAACCTGGCGCCGGCGCGCAGCATCCTGGCCAGCGCGCCCGGCCTGTTCCAGGTGGGCTGCTTCGATACCGCCTTCCACGCCACCCAGCCGCCCTTGGCCCAGGCCTTCGCCCTGCCGGCGGAGATCACCGACCGGGGCGTGCGCCGCTATGGCTTCCACGGGCTGTCCTACGAGTACATCGCCAGCCAGTTGGGCGAGCTGGGCCTGGGGGGCGCCAAGGTCATCGTCGCCCACCTGGGGAATGGCGCCAGCCTGTGCGCCATCGACGCCGGGCGCAGTGTCGCCAGCACCATGGGTTTCACGGCGGTGGAGGGCCTGCCCATGGGGACCCGCAGCGGCACGCTGGACCCCGGCGTGCTGCTGTACCTGATGGATGAGATGCGCATGGGGCCGCGCGACCTGGAGAAACTGCTTTACCAGCGCTCCGGCCTTCTGGGGGTCTCCGGCATCTCCAGCGACATGCGCACGCTGGAAACCTCGGCCGAGCCCCGGGCCAAGCTGGCCGTGGACCTGTTCACCTACCGCATCGGGCGGGAGATCGGGTCGCTGGCGGCGGCCCTGGGTGGGCTGGACGCCCTGGTCTTCACCGCCGGCATCGGGGAGAACAGCGCCGGCGTCCGCGCCGCCGTCTGCCGCCACGCCGCCTGGCTGGGCGTGGCACTGGACGCCGAGGCCAACGCGCGGCCCGAACGCGGAATCACGCGGATCAGCACGGGCGCCAGCCGCGCCGCCGCCTGGATCGTGCCGACGGATGAGGAATTGATGATCGCCCGCCACACCCGCCGCCTGCTGATGGACGCGACCCGATGAGCGATGAAACGCCCCACCTGCCCACCCCGCACCGCATCCTGGCCGGCAAGCGCGCCCTTGTGGTGGGCATCGCCAACGACCAGTCCATCGCCTATGGCTGCGCCAAGGCCTTCCATGAGGTGGGGGCGGAACTGGCCTTGACCTACCTGAACGACAAGGCCAAGCCGCATGTGGAACCCTTGGCGCGGGAACTGGGCGCCCGCCTGTTCCTGCCGCTGGACGTGACGGCACCCGGCCAGTTGGAAGCGGTGTTCGACGCGGTGCGCGACACCTGGGGCGGGCTGGACATCCTGGTCCATTCCATCGCCTACGCCCCCAAGGAGGATCTGAAGGGCGGGCTGCTGGACTGCTCCGCCGAGGGCTTCGCCCGCGCCATGGACATCTCCTGCCATTCCTTCATCCGCATGGCCAAGCTGGCGGCACCCATGATGAGCGAGGGTGGCGCCATGTTCGCCATGAGCTACCTGGGGGCAGACCGCGTGGTGCCCAATTACAACGTCATGGGCCCGGTGAAGGCGGCGCTGGAAGCGTCCTGCCGCTATCTGGCGCATGAGCTGGGGCCACAGCGCATCCGCGTGCACGCCCTGTCGCCCGGCCCACTGATGACCCGGGCGGCGTCGGGCCTGAAGGACTTCGACCGTCTGCTGAACGACGCCATAAGCCGCGCGCCGGTTGGGGAATTGGTCGACATCATGGACGTGGGCTACACCTGCGCCTACCTGGCCAGCCCCTTCGCGCGGCGCCTGACGGGCAGCACGCTTTATATCGATGGGGGTGCCAACATCGTGGCATGACCCGCCCGGGGCACCTGTCTGTCATGTAGTAAAATTACCCGCCTTAACGGGAATTTCGCATATCCCCATGTTGTTGTCGGCGGACGAAGCGGTTACCATCGCCGCCAACCGGACCGGGCAACCGTTGGCCATGCCGACGATGCGCCCGGGCACCGTTTCCAACCGGCCTTCACTTCTGGGGCGGCCCGCCAGGGCCGAAAACAACAATGCGTCGCCACCGCCGTGCCAAGATCGTCGCCACCGTCGGACCCGCCAGCAACTCGCCCGAGATGCTGAAGGCGCTGTTCCTGGCGGGCGTGGACACCTTCCGCCTGAACTTCAGCCACGGCACCCACGAGGACCACGCCAAGGTCCACGCCCACATCCGCGCGCTGGAGAAGGAGGTGGGCCGGCCCATCGGCATCCTGCAGGACCTGCAGGGCCCCAAGATCCGCGTCGGCACCATCAAGGACGGCAAGATCACGGTGGCCAAGGGCGACACCATCCGCTTCGTGCTGAAGGGCCAGGACGGCGACCGCGACGCCATCCCCCTGCCGCATCCCGAGATTTTCGCCGCCGTCCTGCCGGGCCACCACCTGCTGATCGACGACGGCCGCGTGCGCGTGAAGGTGACCAGCCTGGGCGACGACGCCATGACCGCCGAGGTCATCTTCGGCGGCGTCATCTCCAACCGCAAAGGCGTCAACCTGCCCGGCACCCTGCTGAACCTGTCTCCCCTGACCGCCAAGGACCGCGCCGACCTGGAATTCGGCCTGAACCTGGGCGTGGACTGGGTGGCCCTGTCCTTCGTGCAGAAGCCCAGCGACATGATCGAGGCGCGCGGACTGATCGGTGACCGCGCCGGCCTGATGGCCAAGATCGAGAAGCCGCAGGCCCTGGACCAGATCGACGACATCATCCGCCTGTCGGACGCCATCATGGTGGCCCGCGGCGACCTGGGCGTGGAAATTCCGCAGGAAGAGGTGCCCGGCCGCCAGAAGGAACTGGTGCGCGCCTGCCGCCTGGCGGTGAAGCCGGTGATCGTCGCCACCCAGATGCTGGACAGCATGGTGGCCGCCCCCACCCCCACCCGCGCCGAGGCGTCGGACGTAGCCACGGCCATCTATGACGGCGCCGACGCCGTCATGCTGTCGGCGGAATCGGCCAGCGGCGCCTATCCGCTGGAAGCGGTGTCCATGATGGACCGCATCATCGCCACGACCGAGCGGCACAAGCTGTACCACTCCCTCATCCGCGCATCGGAACCGGCGGAGGAACAGACCCCGCCCCACGCCGTGGCCGCCGCCGCCGCCGACCTGGCGGAGGCCGTGCGCGCGCCCGTCATCGTGGCTTTCACCTCCAGCGGCACCACGGCCGCCCGTATCGCCCGCAAGCGTCCGGAGGTGGCCATCCTGGCCATCACCGCAGACCAGGCCGTGTCGCGCCGCCTGTGCCTGCTGTGGGGCACGCACAGCGCCCTGTCGGAGGACATCCACTCCTACGAGCAGATGGTGGAGGTGGCCACGGCCGTGTCGCAGAGTGCCGAGTTCGCCAAGCTGCACGACCAGATCATCGTCGTGGCCGGCATCCCCTTCGCCCAGGCCGGCACCACCAACAACCTGCGCATGCTGCAGATCGGGGGGTAAAGGGCTCCCTGGGGCACCGGGCGCGATCGCGTCCGGCGGCATGCGTGCAAAGACAAACGGCGCCGCATCGCTGCGGCGCCGTTTTCATTAGGTCGTGGGGCCGGTCATTCCGGCTTGAAGCAGTAGGCGGCCAGCTTGTTGCCGTCCAGGTCGCGGGCGTAGGCGGCATAGGCGTTGGGCGCCCAGCCGCGCGGGCCCGGCTTGCCCTCGCACACGCCGCCCTTGGCCAGGGCCTCGGCATGGAAGGCGTCGACCATGGCGCGGTTGGGCGCCTCGAAACTCACGGTCACGCCGTTGCCAACGGTGGCGGGCTGGCCGTTGGCCGGCTTCAGCACGAAGAAGGACGGCTTGTCCTCACCCCAGATGGAACCGTTGTCACCCAGGTCGGCCACCCGTTTCAGGCCCAGCTTGCCCAGCACGTCGTCATAGAAGCCTCGCGCCTTGGCCAGGTCATTGGTGCCGACGGAAACGTGGGTGTAGATCGCCATAGTCTTCCTCCCCTCAATTCTTCGCGGAATGGGTGGGATGACTATAGACAGGCGGGAAAACTCAACAATGCTGCCATATGAGGATTGACTTTTTCCCTTGAAAAACAATTCAAGGGTTTATTGTCCGTTGTCCTTAAGAATGAGCCGCGCGCAGGGCCCGACGGAAGGTCAGCACCCCCGCCAGGCTGGCCACCGCCCCCTCCAGCGCCAGGGCCAGGGGCAGGTGCTCCTCGCCCCCCAGCGCCTGCGCCAGCAGGCTGACGATGCTGGGCGCCAGACCCAGGCTGATGAAGACCCCCAGCGCGCTCATGAGGCCCAGGCACAAGCCGCGCAGATGGTTGGGCACCAGCAGCGTGATGGCGGACGCCACGCCCACCGCCACGATGGCGCCCGCCACCATCAGCAGCGCCAGCAGCAGGGCGAACAGCGGCACGCCGGGCGCCAGGGCGAACAGCGCGGCCGGCACCGACAGCGCGGCACCGCCCATGGCCCCCCATAAGATGCCGCCCCTGGCGTTCCGCTTGTGCCCCCAATCGGCGACCACGCCGCCCAGGACGGTGCCGCCCACCCCCGACAGGCCCAGCAGCACGCCCATCCAGCCGCCGAAATCCGCCGGCTGCAGGCCGAAGGATCGCGTCAGCACCGGCACCGCCCAGACGGTGGCGGCGGCGTCGCCCATGTTGACGGTGATCATGCCAGCCATCAGGGGCGCCACCAGCCGACGCAAGCGCCACAGTTCCGCCAGGGCGGGCCCCAGCCTGGGCGCCACGTCCGCCGGCGCGTCCGCCGCCCCTCCCTCCTGCCGCGCCGGTTCGGCCAGCCAGACCAGCAAAGCCGTGGGCCCCAGCATGAGCAGCGCCACCAGCAGCATCGTGGCGCGCCAGGCGGTCAGTCCCTGGGGCAGTCCCGCCACCGGCGTCAGCGTTCCCACCAGGGCCCCGCCCCCGGCGAAGGCCGCCGCCATGCCCGCCGCCTGGCCGATCACCATGACCATGACGGCCCGGCCCCGCCGTTCCGGCGTGGACAGGTCGGCGGTCAGCGACAGGATGGCCGGGACGGCGCCGGCGGCCCCCAGCCCCACCAGCATGCGGCCCACGAACAGGCTGGCGAAATCCCAGGCCAGGCCCGACAGGACGGTGCCCGCGATCCACAGCGCGGACAGGGCCAGCAGCAGGGTCACCCGCCGGGTGCGGTCCACCAGCCGGCCGATGGGCACCGCCAGCGCCGCAACCGGCAGGGCCAGCGCCATGCCCTGGATCAGGCCCATCTGGTTGTCGGACAGGCCCATGTCGGCCTTGGCCAGTTCCTGCACCGGCGACAGCAGGGTGCGGGCCACCATGCCCGCCAGCATGGCCAGCGCCAGCACCATCAGGGCGCGGAGGCGCCCCCCGGAGGCCGCCGGCATGGGCACCGCCGCGTCGGTCACGACACCGGGTCCAAGGGCCAGATGGGCCGGCGCAGATGGCGGTAGGGCAGCGCCCCCAGGTTCATGTTCAAGGACCCCGGCGCGTCGCAATAGACGGTGGCCGCGGAAATGGCGTCGAAGGTGGCGCGGAAATGCTGGGTGGACTTCACCACCACCAGGGCCTTGGCCGAGAGGTCGATGCCCAATTCGGTGAAGCAGCCGGGGGAGAAGGTCTGCTGCCGCGTGCTGTTCAACACGATGTCCCAGGTGCCGACACGCAGGGCCACGGCCAGGCCGATGGGGTCGTCGCCGTCCGTGGCCAGGCCCCGCTGGCGGATGTCGTCGCGTACCGCCGTCACCGTGACATCCAGGTCCACCGGATCGCCGGACAGGGGCCCGATCTTGCCGCCGATGCGCAGGGGAAGTTGGGCGCCGACGCCGGCATCGGCCGCGATCAAGGCCGCCTGCGGGTCCCAGATCATGCCCAGCGCCACATCCTGGACGCCCCGGTCCAGCAGCGCGCGCAGGACAAAGGTGCTGTCGCAGGCGGCCCCGCCACCGGGATTGTCGGAACTATCGGCCAGGACCACCGGCTTGCCCGACCCCATGAGGCTCACCGCCTTGTCCACCGCCTGGCCCAGGGGCAGGCGCTGCTGCAGGGGGGCCGCCGTGACGATGGCCTGGAAGTCGGCGGCGATGGCGGCCAGCACACGGTCGACGGCGGCGGGGTCGCCGCCGTCCGACACCGCCAGGACGGCGGCGCCCGTATGTTCGGTGTCGGACCAGATGAAGCCGTGCATCATGGAGACGGACAGCACGCCGTCCCGCCCCTCATAGTCCGCCAGCCGGTCGACGAAGCCGCGCATGGGCTGCTCCGTCGTGCCGAACAGGCCCATGACCGGCACCTTGCGGATATGGGTCCGGGCCTTGGGGCCACCGCGCGCTATAGACGCGAGGATGGCGTACAACTCCTCCATGCGGGCCAGGAAATCGACGTGCGGATATTCCTTGCAGGCGATGATGACGGCGCCGCTGTCCACCATGGCCTGGGTGGCGTTGCCGTGCAGGTCCAGGGTCACGCCCACCGGCATGTCCGGCCCGACCAGCGCCCGCACATGGGTCAGCAGGTCGCCTTCGCAGTCGGGATAGTCCTGCGCCACCATGGCGCCGTGCAGGGTCAGCACCACCATGTCCACCCGCTGCGCCACCATCGCCGCCTTCAGGTCGGCCAGCAGGGCGTCGCGCAGGGCCTCATACACGCCCCGCGGCGCGGGACCGGACGGCTGGGCCCCCGCAGTCGGACCGTCGATCACCCGGTCGCCGTGCCGTTCCGCCACCGTGAACAGATCGCCATAGGCCGGCAGCACCCGCGCCCGCGCCAGGGTGGCGGGATCGCCCCCCAGGTGCCGCAGGTCGTTGGTGAAGGACCGCATGGAGGTCGGCAGGGGGGAGAAGCTGTTGGTCTCGTGCACCAGGCCGGCGACGAAAACCGTGAGGGGACCGGTGCGCATCAGGACACCTTGCGGAAGCGCAGCCGGCGGGTGCGGCCGCTGTTGAAGGTAAAGCCCTGGCTATCGAAGGCGATCAGGCCGCCGACGATGGGCACGGGCAGATCCAGGGGCTTGGCGTCCCACAGACCGGGCGCCAAGTTCACCAGGCGGTGGCGCAGGGTGCCATGGCGGCCGGTAAGAACCAGACGCCCCGTCCGGCCATCCCCGTCAGCCTCCACCACCGCCGTCGTGCCGGAGGCGGCGGCGGCGTAGCGGCCGGCCTGCGGGCGGAGATCGGGCGCAGGGTCGGGTTCCAGCAGCACCAGGTCGCGCTCCACCCCGAACTCCACGGTGCGCAAGGTTTTGGGCGCCTCCTCCGTTTCCGGCACATCCAGGCCCATATGGAAGACGGCGACGTTGGGGCGCAGCAGTCCATCCGGCGTCCGCACCAGGGGCAAGCCCATGCCGCCCATGCTGATGACGGCCTTGCCCTCGTGCCGCGCCAGGCCGAAGGTGCCGCCGTTGTGCGGGTTGTAATAGGTGCCGGTGGGGATCATCCCCTCATGGGCCTCAAGCTTCGGGCCCAGGGCCGGCACGCAGGCGTCGATGACGCGGGCGGCCAGGTCCATGGGGTCCAGCCCGGCACGGTTGGCCATGACGATGATGTCCAGCCCATGGTGGGGCAGGGTGATCATCTGGCTGGATCCGCCCATGACCCCGCCGGCGTGGTGCACCGTGCGCACCCCGCGATAGGGGGTGTCCATCAGGCCCAGGCCATAGCCGGTGACATAGCCGTTGGCCAGCACCGCCGGCTCCACCATGCGGCGCCAGGTCTCGGCGCTGCCCACCGTCGGCCGGCCGGCCAGGGCGGCGCGCAGATGGGCCAGCCAGCGCAACATGTCATCGACGGTGGAAACGATGCCGCCCTCGGCCGCGATCTCCGCCCCGATGGGCTGGCGGAAATAGCCGCCCTTGCCGTCCACCATGTGCAGGGACGCGCTGTTGGGCACATAGTCGGTGTCGACCCGGCGCAGCAGGGTGTCGTTCATGCCCAGGGGACGGAACAGGCGGTCGCGGAAGAAGTCTTCCAGACTCATCCCCGATAGCCGCTCGATGGCCAGCGACAGCAGGACATAGCCGCCGTTGTTGTAGCACCACTCCTCCCCCGCCGGGAAATTCACGTCGTTATCATCGGCCATCAGCCGCATGCAGTCGGCGGTGGACAGGTATTGCCCGGGGCCGCTGAGCTGCAGCGCCAGTTCCAGGCTGCAGCGCAGGCCGCTGACATGGGTCATCAGCTGGCGCATGGTGACGCCGCCCGCCGCCCGCGCCATCTCCGGCACATGCCCGGCCACCGGATCGTCCAGCCCGGCCAGGCCCGCCTCCACCAGCAGCATGTAGGCCAGGGCGCCGAAATGCTTGGTGGTGGAACCGATGCGCATACGGATGCTGGGCGACAGGGTGACCGGCAGCTCCAGGCTGGCCAGGCCGAAGCCCTTGCGATAGAGCGGCACGCCGTCCAGCGCCACCCCCACCGCCACGCCCGGCAGTTGGGCCGTGTCCAGGGCCGCGAAGATCGCGTCGAGGGCGGCCCCGTCCACGCCCGCCTTCGCCTCTCGCGTCGTGGCCTGGGCCAAGCCCGCGCCGCCGCCCGTTTCCTTACCCATCGCAGCCCTCCCGCCGTTGAGAGGATAGTTCGCGACGGCGTCATTTCCTGTCAAGAGATTGTTTCTCCAGATCGAGAACAATTCTCATGACTCGATGTCAACATTCGCAGTCAATTAATTGATAAATATATATTTTATATTGTTTCTAATGGGGAACATTCCTTGAAACACGGCGGCCCGGAGGCCGGATTGGCGCTGGACAGTCGGATGGCCGCGTGCCACATTTTTCTCTGATTGGAGAATATCGCCGACTTGGAGATGGAATTGGACAGGTATGACGTCATCATCCTCGGGGCGGGCATGGGCGGGGCCGCCCTGGCGGCGGAGTTGAGCCCCCACGCGCGGGTGCTGGTGGTGGAGGCGGAGGCGCGGCCGGGCGTGCATTCCACCGGCCGGTCGGCCGCCCTTTACGCCGCCGCCTATGGCGGGCCGGACGTGCGGGCCCTGACCCGGGCCAGCCGGGCCTTCTTCGATGCGCCGCCCGAGGGCTTCGCCGATCACCCGCTGCTGTCGCCGCGCGGCCTGCTGTACGTCGCCACGGCGGAGCAGGTGCCCCGCCTGGCCGACTTCCTGGCGGAGATCGGCGACAGCGTGCGGACGATACCCGTGGCCGACGCTATCGCCCAAGTGCCGCTGCTGCGGCCCGACTATGTGGCCATGGCCGCCCTGGCGCGGCCGGGCAGCGCCATGGACATCGACGTCGACGCCCTGCATCAGGGCTATCTGCGCCTGGCCAAGCGCCGGGGCGCCACCCTGCTGACCGACGCGCCGGCGGCCGACCCGCGCCGCGAGGGCGAGCTGTGGGTGCTGCGCGTGGGTGACCGGGATGTGGCGGCGCCCAAGGTGGTGAACGCCGCCGGCGCCTGGGCGGAACGGGTGGGCCAGGCCTTCGGCGCGGCGCCCCTGGGCCTGACGCCGCTGAAGCGCACCGCCCTGCTGGTCGACCCGCCGCCGGGCCATGACACCGACCACTGGCCGGGCGTCTTCGACACCGATGAGCAGTTCTACGTGAAACCCGACGCCGGCAAGCTGCTGCTGTCCCCGGCGGACGAAACCCCCACCGAGCCGTGCGACGCCCAGCCGGACGAGCTGGACGTGGCCATCGCCGTCGACCGGGTGCAGCAGGCGCTGGACCTGCCGGTGCGCCGCGTCACCCACAGCTGGGCCGGCCTGCGCACCTTCGTGCCCGACCGCCAGCCGGTGGTGGGCCCCGATGCCACCGTGCCCGGCCTCTACTGGTGCGCCGGCCAGGGCGGCTACGGCATCCAGATGGCGCCGGCCCTGGCGCGGCTGGCGGCCAGCCTGGTGCTGGACCGCGCCGTGCCCGACGACATCCTGGCCGAGGGGCTGGTGCTGGCCAACGTGCTGCCGTCCCGGCTGGGCGGTGCCGCTTGCGAACCGGCCGTCCCGCTGGAATAAAGGCGGATCACGCCCCCATGGACAGCCGGATGAAGAAGAACGCCACTTTGGGCCAGTTGATTGGCGCGCTGCGCCAGCGCAACGGCTGGACCCTGAAGCAAATGAGCGAGAAGGTAGGCATCCCCCTGTCCACCCTGGCCAAGGTGGAAGGCGACAAGCTGTCGCTGAGCTATGACAAGCTGGAGCAATTCACCAGTCGCCTAGGCCTGAGCATGGCCGAATTCCTGGCCCAGGGTCAGGGCCCGGCCCCCGGCGCCGCCGCCAAGGACGGCCCGCCCGTCATCACCGGCCGGCGCAGCCTGACCGGCGACAGCAATTCCGTGCGCATCCACACCGGCGCCTACGACTACGAATACCTCTGCACCGACCTGCGGCGGAAGCGCATGGTGCCCATCCTGACCCAGGTGCTGGCCCACACCCTGGCGGAGTTCGGCGAACTGGTCCGCCACCCGGGGGAGGAGTTCATCTATGTGGTGGAGGGCACCGTCGAGGTGCACCTGGAATTCTACGCCCCCGTCACCCTGCGCCAGGGCCAGGGCATCTATATCGACAGCATGATGGGCCACGCCTACCTGGCCAAGGATTGCGAGCGCGCGCTGGTGCTGGGCGTCTGTTCCAGCGACGACGGCAATTTGCAGGGCGACCTGATCACCCTGGCGGAAGAATCCGCCGAGCGCCCCGTCTGACGGCTGCCCTTGAGCCGGCGAAATGCTAGGTTGCCCCGGCTTGGGGAAGGCGGGGATAACCGTGGCGCTGTTTGAAAGCATGTTGACGCTGGTGGTGGCGGCCATCCTGCTGTTGCAGGTGTCGCGCCGCCTGGCCGTGCCCTATCCCGCCCTGCTGGCCCTGGCCGGCGGGCTGGTGGCGGCCCTGCCCTGGTCGCCCCAGATCAGCATGGATCCGCGCCTGGCGCTGACCCTGTTCATCGCCCCCACCCTGCTGGACGCGGCCTATGACCTGCCGCCACGCTCCCTGCGGCCCTTGTGGATCCCGCTGGTGGCGCTGGCGGGCCTGGCCGTGGTGTTGACCACGGCGGCGGTCGCCTGGGCGGGCGTGGCCCTGGCGGGCATGCCCTTGGTGGCGGCCGTGGCCCTGGGCGCCATCGTCGCTCCGCCGGACGCGGCGGCGGCCAGCACCATGCTGGGCCGCTTCAGCCTGCCCCGCCGCACCGTCACGGTGCTGAAGGGAGAAAGCCTACTGAACGACGCCGTGGCCCTGCTGATCTTCGCCACGGCGGTGGGTTGGGCGCAGGACGGAAGCCTGGAGAAGCTGGCGCCGGAGGTGGCGCTGGCCGTGCCCGGCGGCCTGCTGCTGGGATACCTGACGGCGCGCGCCTACATCGTGCTGTCGCGGCCGCTGGAAGGCACGCTGGGCGGGACCATCGCCAGCTTCGCCGGCACCTTCACCGTCTGGGTCATCGCCGACCGGCTGCACCTGTCCGCCATCCTGGCCGTGGTGGCCAACGCCATGACCCTGGCCCACCACGTGCCCTATCGCCAGCGGGCCCGCGACCGCGTCAACACCTACGCCGTGTGGGGCACGGTGGTTTTCCTGCTGAACGTCCTGGCCTTCCTGCTGACCGGCTTGCAGGCCCGCAGCATCCTCAGCCACCTGGGCGACGGCCAGCTTGACCGCGCCCTGGCGTTCGCCGGCACGGTGCTGGCGGTGGTGGTGGGCGTGCGGCTGGCCTGGGTCATGCTGTACAACCGCCTGGTCAACCTGATCGCCCGCTGGGGCTGGTACGACCAGCCACCCAGCCTGGCCCAGGGGCTGGTCGTGTCTTGGTGCGGCATGCGCGGGCTGGTGACCCTGGCCACGGCGCTGGCCCTGCCGGAGGGCTTTCCCGAGCGCGACCTGATCGTGCTGTGCGCCCTGGCCGTGGTGCTGGGCACCCTGGTGGCGCAGGGCCTGACCCTGGGGCCGCTGATCCGCCTGTTACGCTTTCCGGCGGATGACAGCCTGGCCCATGACCTGACGTTCGCCCGGGGCACCCTGCTGGACGCCGCCCTGGCCAGCCTGAAGGACAAGGACGGCGACGGCGCGCGCCTGATGCGCGAGATCTATGAGCGCGACCGCGCCGCCATATCCAGCGGCCGGCACCCGCGCGAGGCCAGCGAGACGGCCCAGCTGCGCCGTGAGACCATTGCCGCCAAGCGCCGCGCCCTGGCCAACCTGCGGCGCGGCGGGCGGATCGACGACGACGTGTTCCACACCCTGGAGCAAGAGCTGGACTGGGCCGAGCTGGCGGCCGCCCTGCCCGATGAGCTGGAGCTGGCCGAGAGCTGAGCATCGGCTTATGCAAAGCTTGCATCACCCCTGGCGGCCGCGCGAAGGCATGCTGGCGGCATGAACGCGATCCTTGTCGAGCGGGCCCCCAGCCCCTTCCTGGCCGGCTTCCGCCTGGTGGATGTCGCCGTCGATACCGGCGTCACCCTGCGGGCGGCCGTCGGCGGCGCGGGCCCGCCCCTGCTGCTGCTCCACGGCCATCCGCAGACCCATGTCACCTGGCGCAAGATCGCCCCGGCCCTGGCGCGGCGCTTCACCGTGGTGGCGGCCGACCTGCGCGGCTATGGCGACAGCGGCAAGCCGGAGAGCGACGCCACGCACGCCCCCTATTCGAAGCGCGCGATGGCGCTGGACCTGGTGCTGCTGATGCGGGCGCTGGGGCATGGGCGCTTCGCCGTCGCCGGTCATGACCGGGGCGGGCGGGTGGCGCACCGCATGGCGCTGGACCATGCCGATGCGGTCAGCCGCCTGGCCCTGCTGGACGTGGCGCCCACCGCCACCATGTACGCCCGGACCAACCAGGAATTCGCTACCCGGTATTTCTGGTGGTTCTTCCTGATCCAGCCGGCGCCCCTGCCGGAACGTCTGATCGCCGCCGATCCGGAATTCTTCCTGCGCAGCCATATCGACCGCCAGAACAAGACCGCCGGCGCCACCGAACCGGCAGCCTTCGCCGAGTATCTGCGCTGCTACCGGGATCCCGCCACCCGCCACGCCATCTGCGAGGACTACCGCGCCGCCGCCACCATCGACCTGGCGCACGACGCCGACGACGCGCACCGGCGGGTGACGGCGCCGCTGCTGGCCCTGTGGGGCGCGCACGGCACGGTGGGCCAGCTGTACGACGTGCTGGCCACTTGGCGGGAGAAGGCCGACGATGTACGCGGCCGGCCGCTGGACTGCGGCCACACCCTGCAGGAGGAGCGGCCGGACGAGGTGCTGGCCGCCTTCCTGGACTTCTTCGCCTGACCATTTCGATTGGTTGCCGGTGGTTATTCAGCGCACTCTATGAGTGACGATATTGTCAATGTGTCATTTATCACATACATAAGGGGGCGTCGGATCTCCCCGTCCGCAAGACCGCACACAGCCAGCGGACCGATCCGCCCGGATCTCATTATTTGAAGGTCGCACGCCCATGACCACCGCAGCGCGTCCCGCCCCCGCGAGCCCGGCCTCCGCCGGACAGCGCGGCCCCCTCGACCATGAACGCCGCGCCCAGATCGTCGAAGCCGCCGACCAGCATTTCCGCCATTACGGCTATCACAAGACCACGGTGGCGGACCTGGCCAAGGCCATCGGCCTATCCACCGCCTACATCTACAAGTTCTTCAGCAGCAAGCAGGCCATCGGTGAGGCCATCTGCGCCCGCTGCCTGGGCGAGATCACCACCCAGCTGCGCGCCATCATGGCGGAGCCCCTCTCGGCGGGGGAACGCCTGCGCCGCGTCTATCCCACCCTGGCGCGGGCCGGTGCGGACCTGTTTTTCGAGGAACGCCGGCTGCACGACATCGTCGTCACCGCCGTCACCGAGAACTGGCACGCCGGCACGACGTATGAGGAAGAGCTGCGGGACATGGTGCGCGCCCTGGTCGTCGCCGGGCGCGAGGCGGGGGAGTTCGAGCGTGAGACCCCGCTGGACGAGGTGTGCCTGGCGATCGAGGAGACGCTGTGGCCCTTCGCCCATCCCCTGATGCTGGAAGAGAAGCTGGACATGTTGGACGCCGCCACGGCGGCGGTCGGTGGGCTGGTGTTGCGCAGCCTGCGCCCCTGACATGTGATAAGTAACGGATGAAGCATTACGGGTGACGGATTGACGAAATCGTCACCCGTCTGTATGCTCGAGGCTCCTTCAGGGATGGAGCTTCGCCATGCGGCACCCCGTATCTTCCCGCCTGCTGACCCTGGCCGTCCTGGCCCTGGCCGGCACTTCGCTTTCCGCCTGTGACAAGCCTGCCCCCGACCCGCGCACGGCCGAGCGCCTGGTGCGCGTGGCCACCGCCCAGCCGGCGACGCGCGACGAGCGCGCCTATGTCGGCGTCATCACCGCCAAGGTGCAGAGCGGCCTGGGCTTCCGCGTGGCCGGCAAGATCACCCAGCGCCTGGTGGACCCCGGCCAGTCGGTGAAGGCCGGCCAGCCGCTGATGCGCATGGACAACACCGACTACGCGCACGCCATCACCACACAGCAGGGACAGGTGGCCATGATCAAGGCCACGCTGACGCAAGCCCGGGCGGATGAGGCGCGCTACCGCGCCCTGGTGGGCAACGGCGCCGTCTCCCCCTCCGCCTACGACCAGAAGAAGGCCGCCGCCGATGGCGCCCAGGCGCAATTGGACGCCGCCCTGGCCCAGTTGCGGGTGGCGCAGGACGACGACGCCTACACCACCCTGGTGGCGGATGCCGACGGCACGGTGATGGACACGCTGGCCGAGCCCGGCCAGGTGGTCACCGCCGGTCAGATCGTGGTGCGCCTGGCCCATGCCGGGCCGCGCGAGGCGGCGGTGAACCTGCCGGAAACCGTGCGGCCGGCCGTGGGCTCTCACGCCACCGCCACCCTCTACGGCAGCGCCGTGCGCGCGCCCGCCACCCTGCGCCAGCTGTCGGACGCCGCCGATACCCAGACCCGCACCTATGAGGCGCGCTACGTCCTGGACGGCGCCGCCGCCCAGGCCCCCCTGGGCGCCACGGTGACGGTGCATCTGTCCCAGCAGGCCGGCGATGACACACCACCCGTTTCAGTCCCACTGGGCGCCCTGAATGACGAGGGCAAGGGCCCCGGCGTCTGGGTGCTGACCGGCGGGACCGATGGCGACAAGGCCACCGTCGCCTTCCGCCCGGTGACGGTGGGCCAGCTGGGCGCCGAGGAAGCCACCCTGCTGGGCGGCCTCAAGGCCGGCGAGCGGGTGGTGGCCCTGGGCGGCCATTTCCTGCATGAGGGCGAAACGGTGCGCATGGCCCGGAGCGCGGCCCCCACCCGGGCGGCCCAAACCCAGGCGGCGCCGAACCAGGCGATCCCGAACCAGGGGGCGTTGAAATGAGCGGCTTCAACCTGTCGGCCCTGGCGGTCCGCGAACGCGCCATCACCCTGTTCCTGCTGATCGCCATCACCCTGTCCGGCGTCTACGCCTTCCTCAAGCTGGGCCGCGCCGAGGACCCCGCCTTCACCATCAAGGTGCTGACCGTCAGCGCCGTCTGGCCCGGCGCCACGGCGCAGGAGATGCAGGACCTGGTGGCCGAGCCCCTGGAAAAGCGCCTGCAGGAGCTGCGCTGGTACGACAAGGTGGAAACCTTCACCCGGCCGGGCATGGTGCTGATGACCCTGTCGCTGCAGGACAAGACGCCGCCTTCGGCCGTGCCGGAACAGTTCTACCAGGCGCGCAAGAAGCTGGGGGACGAGGCGCGCACCCTGCCCGCCGGCGCCCTGGGCCCCTTCGTCAACGACGAATATTCCGACACCGACTTCGCCGTCTACGCCGTGAAGGCGCCGGGCATGCCGGCCCGCCAGCTGACGCGCGAGGCGGAAACCCTGCGCCAGCGCCTGCTGCACGTGCCGGGCGTGAAGAAGGTGGACATCCTGGGCGAGCGGCCGGAGCGCATCTTCGTCGACTTCACCTACGCCCGCCTGGCCACCCTGGGCATCGGCGCCCGCGACATCTTCGACGCGCTGGCCCGCCAGAACACGGTGACGCCCGCCGGGTCCATCGACACCGACGGCCCCCAGGTCTACATCCGCCTGGACGGCGCCTATGACGACCTGGAGAAGATCCGCGACACCCCCATCGTGGCCGGCGGCCGCACCTTCCGCCTGGCCGACGTGGCCGAGGTGAAGCGCGGGTACGAGGACCCGCCCACCTACCTGATCCGCCACGACGGCGACCCGGCCCTGGCCCTGGGCGTGGTCATGCAGGAGGGCTGGAACGGGCTGGAGCTGGGCAAGGCGCTGGACGCGGAGGAGAAAAAGATCGCCGCCGAGCTGCCGGTGGGCCTGACCCTCAGCAAGGTCAGCGACCAGGCGGTGAACATTCACGAGGCCGTGGGCGAGTTCATGCTGAAGTTCTTCGTGGCCCTGGCCGTGGTGATGTTCGTCAGCCTGGCCAGCCTGGGTTGGCGCGTGGGCATCGTCGTGGCCGCCGCCGTGCCGCTGACCCTGGCCGCCGTCTTCGTCATCATGCAGGTCACCGGCCGCGCCTTCGACCGCATCACCCTGGGCGCCCTGATCATCTCGCTGGGCCTGCTGGTGGACGATGCCATCATCGCCATCGAGATCATGGTGGTGAAGCTGGAGGAGGGCTACGACCGCATCAAGGCCGCCGCCTACGCCTGGAGCCACACGGCCGCCCCCATGCTGTCCGGCACCCTGGTCACCATCATCGGCTTCACGCCCGTGGGCTTCGCCAAGTCCACCGCGGGCGAGTATGCCGGCAACATCTTCTGGATCGTGGGCTTCGCCCTCATCACCTCGTGGGTGGTGGCGGTGGTGTTCACGCCCTACCTGGGTGTCCAGCTGCTGCCCAACATCCAGCCCATCCCCGGCGGGCACGCCGCGATTTACGCCACCCCGCGCTATCAGCGTCTGCGCCGCCTGATCACCTGGGCGGTGGACCACCGCGGCCGGGTGGCCTTGGCCGTGGTTGGCACCTTCTTGCTGGCCGGCGTGGGCATGGGCTTCGTCAAGCAGCAGTTCTTCCCCACCTCCGACCGGCCGGAGATCATGGCGGAGGTGCAGATGCCCGAGGGCACCAGCATCGAGGCCACCAGCGCCGCCGCCAAGAAGGTGGAGGACTGGCTGCGCCGGCAGCCGGAGGCCAAGATCGTCTCCACCTATGTCGGCCAGGGCGCGCCGCGCTTCTTCCTGTCCTACAACCCCGAGCTGCCCGACCCGTCCTTCGCCAAGATGATCGTCCTGACCCCGGACGACAAGGCGCGCGACCGGCTTAAGGACAACCTGCGCCAGGCCATCGCCGACGGCTTGGTGCCGGAGGCCCGGGTGCGCGTCACCCAGCTGGTGTTCGGCCCGCCCTCGCGCTTCCCCGTCATGTTCCGCGTCAGCGGGCCCGACGTGACCGTGCTGCGCGGCATCGCCGATCAGGTGCAGGCCGTCATGCGGGCCAACCCCGACACCCGCTTGGTGAACCAGGACTGGGGCGAACGGGCGCCCACCCTGCGCTTCGTGCTGGATCAGGACCGCCTGCGCCTGATCGGCCTGAACCCCACCGACGCCGCGCAGCAGTTGCAGTTCCTGCTGACCGGCGCCCCTGTGACCCAGGTGCGCGAGGACATCCGCGTGGTGCAGGTGACGGCCCGCAGCGCCGGCCCCGACCGCCTGGACCCCGCCCGCCTCGGCGACATGACCCTGACCAGCGCCGACGGCCGCCTGGTGCCGCTGAGCCAAATCGGCCATGTCGAGGTGCGGGCGGAGGAGCCCATCCTGCGCCGCCGCGACCGCGTGCCCACCATCACGGTACAAGCCGACATCGACGACGCGCTGCAGCCGCCCCAGGTGTCCATGGCCATCCAGAACGCCTTGGCCCCCGTCATCGCCGCGCTGCCGGCCGGCTACCGCATCGAGATGGGCGGCAACGTGGAAGAGGCGGGCAAGGCCAACGCCGCGCTGGCGCCCATGTTCCCCATCATGGCGGCCCTGATCCTGCTGGTGCTGGTGCTGCAGACCCGATCCCTGTCGGCCATGGCCATGGTGTTCCTGACAGGGCCCCTGGGCCTGGTGGGCGCCGTGCCCGTGCTGCTGATCTTCCACCAGCCCTTCGGCTTCAACGCCATCCTGGGCTTGATCGGCCTGTCGGGCATCCTGATGCGCAACACCCTGATCCTGATCGGCCAGATCCATACCAACCAGCAGGAAGGGCTGTCGCCCTACCACGCGGTGATCGAGGCCACGGTGCAGCGCGCGCGCCCCGTCATCCTGACGGCCCTGGCCGCCGTTCTGGCCTTCATCCCCCTGACCCAGTCGGTATTCTGGGGGTCCATGGCCTATGTGCTGATCGGCGGCACGGCCGTGGGCACGGTGCTGATCCTGGTCTTCCTGCCCGCCCTCTACGCCCTGTGGTTCCGGGTGAAGGCGGACGGCGCCACGGCGGCCCCTCAGGAGGTGCCGCATTACCCAAGGGCGGTCCCGGCGGAGTGACGCCGACGCCGTGAAAAAACCCCGGCCAGGGCGACCCGGCCGGGGTTTTTGTTAGCTGATACACGCCGCTTACTTGGCCTCGGTATCCGTCCGGTACTTCTTGAACCAGGCCAGGATGGCGTTGGTCTCGCCCACCAGTTGCGACGGGCGTTCGGCCAGGCCGCCATGGCTGGCGCCGGGCACGCGGATCAGGGCGGTGGGGATGCTGCGCAGTTGCAGGGCGGCGTAGTACTGCTCCGCCTCGCTGGGGGGCGTGCGGTGGTCTTCCTCGCCCACCATGACGGCGGTGGGGGTCTTGACGTTGCCCACCAGGCTCAGCGGCGAGCGGCGCCAGTACTGCTCCTGATCCTCCCACGGCATCTTGCCGAACCAGTACTTGGCCATGAAGGTGTAGCCGTCGACGGTCAGCACCTCACTGGTCCAGTTGATCACCGGCTTCTGCGTCACCGCCGCCTTGAAGCGGTCGGTCTTGCCCACGATCCAGGCCGTCAGCACGCCGCCGCCGGAACCGCCGGTGACGAACAGGTTGTTGGGGTCGACCGAACCCTTGGCGATGGCGGCGTCCACCACGCTCATCAGGTCGTCGAAATCCTGGCTGGGATAGTTGTGGTGGATCTGGTTGGCGAAGCTTTCGCCGTATGAGGTTGACCCGCGCGGGTTGGCGTAGACCACGATGTAGCCGGCGGCGGCATAGAGCTGGTCCTGCGTCGACCACACGGGGCCGTAGCTGGCGAAGGGCCCGCCATGGATTTCCAGCACCAGCGGATACTTCTTGGCGGGGTTGAAGTCCGGCGGCGTCACCATCCAGGCGTCGATGGGCACGCCGCCGGCCGTGGAGGTGGTGGGGAGATGCTGCACCTTGGCCAGGGTCTTGCCGGCGAACAGACTGGCGTTGAGGGTGGTCAGGCGCTTCTGCTCCCCCGGGCCGGCGCTGACGCCGACGTCGGCCGGGTGGGTGGGGTCGCCCCAGGGGAAGGCGACCACGCCGTCCTTGGACACGCTGAAGCCGCCGCCGGAATAGGGGCGGTCCAACTCGCTGCCGGCCAGGCCCTCGGCCACCGTGGTGATCTTGCCGTCCAGGGTGACGCGGGCCACCTTGGTGACGCCGTGGTCGGTGTAGAGGGCGTAGATGGACCGGCCGTCCGCCGCCCAGCGTGGGCTGCCCAGGTCACGGTCGAAGCCGGCGGTCAGGGCCCGCGCTTCGCTGCCGTCGGCGTTCATGACCGACAGCACGCTGTTCTGGTAGCCCAGTTCCTTGTCGTCGAAGCCGACGAAGGCGATGTGCTTGCCATCCGGCGACACCACCGGTTCCTGGTCGGGGCCGTGGCGCGTGGTCAGCTGGGTCAAGCCGCCGGTGGTGGTGTCGATGGAGAAGACGTCGGAGTTCAGGGGATCGCGTTCCCAATCCTTGCCGTGGTTGGTGCTGAACACGATGTGGCTGCCGTCGGGCATCCACGACAGGGCGCCGCCGTCGTCATACTGGCCGCTGGTCAGCTGGCGCGGCGCGCCGCCATCGGCGGGCACCACGAAGATGTGGTTGAACCCGGGGCGGACGTAGCCCTCGCCATCCTCGCGATAGTTGATGGTGGTGATGACCTTGATGGGGTCCGCCCACTTCGCCCCCTCCGGCGCCGCCAGGGGGGACCCGAGGCTGCTGCCTTCTTCCGGCACGAACATGCTGAAGCCGATCTGCTTGCCGTCCGGCGACCAGGCGATGTCGGACGGGCCTTCCGGCAGGGCGGTGATGGCCGCGCTGTTCCCGCTGCCCGCGCCACTCAGCCAGCGCACCCAAATCTGCGGCTTGTCGCCCGGACCCTTGGCCACATAGGCCAGGCGCGTGCCGTCGGGCGACCAGCGCGCCCGGCTGCTGCCCGGGACGCCCAGCGGGGCCTGCTGGCCGCTGGCGACGTCCACCAGCCAGACCTCGCTGCGGGCGTTGTCGGTCATGATGTCTTCGGACGAGCGGGTATAGGCGATGCGCTTGCCGTCCGGGCTGATCTGCACATCCTTGGCCTGCGACAAGGCGAAGGCGTCGCGCGGCGTCAGGGTATGGGCGGGGGCCACCGCCTCGGGCGTGGTGGCGGCGGGGGAAGCGGCATGCGCCAGCGCGCAGGGCGCGACGCCCAGCGTGAGGGCCAGCGCGAACGCCGCCCGGTGCAAACGTATGGTCATGTGGGTCCCATCTGCATTGTTCTTCTGTCGGCCCGGGCCCCGCTCCCGGTGCAGGCGCACAGCCTGTCACGTTTGCGGGGCCGCCGCCAGACGGGACCTGATGATCGGTGGCTAACCGCCGCCCACCGGCGTCACCACCCGGCCGGTGCCGCCGCAATCCGGGCAGGGGCGGCCGTCCACCGTGCCGGTGCCGGCGCAGCGGCGGCAAAGGTTCTCCCCCGCGCCGGGCGTGCCGGGACGCACGGCGTCGGGGTTGGCGTCGGGGCGTCCGTGCGTCGGCTGGTCCTCGGGTTCTTCCTGGGGTTCTGGTGCCATGGCATCCTCCGTCCGGTGGGGGTTGGGTCGCGACCGGACCACAACCCCCGACCGGCGGATTGGATGCGCCCCGTCACGCCGCGCGCACCGCCGTGACGAAGCGGCTGACCTGTTCGTCCAGGGTCTTCAGCTGCTGCGCCAGTTCCCCGGCCGTGCCCAGCACGTGGCTGGCACGGTCGGCGCTGTCCACCACCACGTCGCTGACGGCGTGGATGTTGGTGGTGACGGCGCGGGTGCCGCGGGCGACGATGCTGGCGTTCTGCGAGATTTCCCGCGTCGCCGCCCCCTGCTGCTCCACGGCCGAGGCGATGTTGGCCGCCACCTCCTGCGCCCGGGCCGACACCTCGGCGATGGTGCGCACCTCCGCCACCGCCCGGCCGCTGGCCTGCTGCGTCGCTTCGATCTGGGCGGTGATGTCCTCGGTCGCCTTGGCCGTCTGGTTGGCCAGGTTCTTCACCTCCGACGCCACGACGGCGAAGCCCTTGCCCGCCTCCCCCGCCCGCGCCGCCTCGATGGTGGCGTTCAGCGCCAGCAGGTTGGTCTGGCTGGCGATCTGGGTGATCAGGTTCACGATCTCCGTGATCTTTTCCATCTGGCCGGCCAGATGCTCGATGGTCTGGCGCGCCGTCTCCGCCCGGGAGGCGGTGTCGGTCGCGATCTCGGCGCTCTGGGTCACGCGGGTCGCGATCTCGCCGATGGAGGCGGACAGCTGTTCGGCCGCCACCGCCACCGTCTCCACGCTGGTGGACGTCTCGTCCGTGGCCACGCGCACGGCGTCGCTGCTGCGCCGCGCGTCCGCCAGGCCGGCCGCCAGATGGTTGCTCTGCGCGTCCACCTGGCCGCTGGCCTGGGCCACCAGCTTCAGGACGGAGGAGACGTTGGCCTCGAAGTCGTTGGCCAGCCGTTCCGCCGTGGCGCGGCGCTCCCGCTCCGCCGCCTCCTGCAACTGGGTGCGTTCCTGGTGCAGCTTGGCCACCTCGGCCGCGTTGCGCTTGAACACTTCCAGCGCGCGGGCCATGGCGCCGATCTCGTCCCGCCGGTCCACCGCCGGCGTGGGCACGTCGACGGCGCCCTCGCTCAGCGCGATCATGGTGCCGGTGATCTCATCGATGGGCCGCGCCACCAGGCGGTAGGTCACGGCCCCCAGCAACAGCACCAGCACCGCCACCGTGACGCCCGTGGCCACCATGATCAGCATGCCCAGGGAGCGCAGGGGCCCGAAGGCCTTGGTCGCGTCCATGGTCACGCCCACGTACCAGTGGGCCGAGGGCAGGTCCTTGATGGGGTAGAAGGAGGTCAGGGTGTCGCCCGCCTGCTCCGGCGTGCGGCCCAGGTGCTGCTGGATGTCGAAGCCCTCGGCCAGCTTCTTCATCACCCGGTCCTTGTCGGGGTGGACCAGCACGGTGCCGTCGCCGTCGATCAGGAACACCTGGCCGTTGCCCCCCAGGTCGAAGGACCTAAGGAAGGTCTTGACCATGTCCAGGTCCAGGTCGCCGGCCGCCACCCCCAGCAGCGTCCCGCCTTTCATCACCGGCGTGGCGATGGTCAGCACCAGGTTGCCGCCCGACGCGCTGACGTAGGGCTGGGTCATGAAGGTCTGGCGGGCGGCGTCCGCCCCCTTGTACCAGCCGCGCTGGCGCGGGTCGTAGCCCGGCGGCAGATCCATGGCGGGGAACATGGTGAAGACGCCGGCGGTGTCGCCCAGGTAGACGGGACTGAAGGTGCCGCTGAGCGTGGAACCGGCCAGCAGATCCTTCACATGGCCGCCGTCGCTGACCGCGATGTCGTCGGCAAGATTGCGCACCAGCGAGACACGGCCCATCAGCCATTTTTGGATGCCATCGGCGGCCGACTCGCCCGTCGATTTGATTTGTGTATTGATCTGCGCCGTTAAAGTATCACTTGAGACAGAGTAGATGACATATCCAAGGACGCTGAAGGCCAGCGCCACAAATACTGCGGTGAAAGCGACAATCCTGTAGACGAACTTCGTTCGTTTGCCCGACTGCTCAATTGAGCGCATGCCAGCATACGGTCTGGAGTTCATTGCCCCCTCGCACTGTCATGTCTGTTTATAGGGGCGGTCAAGGCCAGCCCCGTTAAGCAACAGACTAGATCAGATTCCAGAGCGGTTAAACGCCAAATTTTTGCATGCGCGAGAAGTTTTCCGCATCTGCACCTTTAAAGGGCAACCGCCTCCGCTCAAGGCAGCGAACGCCCATAAAATCCGCCCTGGGCCTGAACCCTTGCCCGCCCGGCGCAACCCCGCAATCCTGCGTTTGCCCCACCTCAAGGCGGGTCTAGGCCGACCGGCGGATGGATTGCGGCGGCGCGCCGAAGGTGCGGATGAAGGCCCGCCGCATGCGCTCGGCATCACCGAATCCCGTTTCGAGGGCGATACGATCCAGCGAGGCCGGGCTTTCCTCCACCAGGTCCCGCGCCACCTCCAACCGCAACTGCTCCACCGCCTTGGCCGGGGTCACGCCCTGTTCGGCGGCGAAGGCGCGGGCGAAGTTGCGCGGGCTCATGGACGCCTGGGCCGCCAGTTCCTCCACCGTCAGCGGCCGCGCCAGATTGTCCCGCACCCAGGCCAGCAGTTCCCCGAAGCGGCTGCTGGCGCCCTGCATTTCCAGCAGGGTGGAGAATTGCGACTGCCCACCCTGGCGGCGGTAGGGCACGACCAGTTGCCGGGCGGTGCGCCGGGCGATGGCCTCGCCCTGGTCCTCCGCCACCAGGGCCAGCGCCAGGTCGATGCCGGCGGTGATGCCGGCCGAGGTCCAATAGAGACCGTCGCGAATGAAGATGCGGTCAGCCTCCAGCCGCACCTGGGGGAAACGCCGGGCGAAGGAACTGGTGCGGTACCAGTGGGTGGTGACCCGCCGCCCGTCCAGCAAGCCGGCGGCGGCCAGCAGGAAGGTGCCGGAACAAACGCTGGTCACCCGCCGCGCCTGGCCAGCCACGGCGCGGGCATAATCCAGCAGCGCCGGCACGGCGCTGGCGGCGTTGACCCCCTCGCCGCCTGCCACCACCAGCGTGTCCACCTGCGCCGGATCCACCGGCGGCCCCGCCATCAGCAGCACGCCGGAGGAGCTGGCGACCGGCCCGGCCTCCAGCGCCATGACGTGGATGTCATAGGGCTGCCGGGCATAGCGGCCCGCGATCTCGAACGCCGCCAGGGGGCCGGTGACGTCCAGGATCTGGAACCCGGGATAAGCCAGGAAGGCGATGGTGCGGGCCATGGGCGCTGTACCCTCGTTGGCAGGAAAGGTGGGATTTATGGCATTGCTGCCAGCGCCTGTCGAGGGCACCGTTGGCCCCGCCCTCTCCGCCAGCCTGGAGCTTTCCCATGAACCAGACCGCCTTCACCGTCGTGGAAGTCGTCTTCCCCCTGATGACCCAACTGGACTTCACCGCCCCGCACCAGGTGTTCAGCCGCCTGCCCGGCATCACCACCCGCGTGGCGTCCGCCACCGGCGGCACCATCGCCTCACACGAAGGCCTGCGGTTCGAGGGGACGGAGCGGCTGGCCGACATTCCGGCCTGCGACCTGCTGTTCGTCCCCGGCGGCACAGGCATCGCCGCCGTGCTGAACGACGCCGAGACCATGGCGCAGGTGCGCCGCCTGGCCGCAGGCGCCCGCTACCTGACCTCGGTCTGCACCGGGTCGCTGGTGCTGGCCGGGGCCGGCCTGCTGAAGGGCAAGCGGGCGGCCTGCCACTGGGCCTGGCGCGGCCAGCTGGCCCGGTTCGGCGCCATTCCCGACGCCGGCCGCGTGGTGCGCGACGGTGACATCATCACCGGCGGCGGCGTCACCGCCGGCCTGGATTTCGCCTTCACCGTGGCCGCCGAGATCGCGGGGCCCGACGCGGCGGAGGCCCTGTTGCTGATGCTGGAATACGCGCCCGAACCCCCCTTCCCCGGCGGCCGCCCGGAACTGGCGCGGCCGGAGGTGAAGCGGCGGGTGGATGAGATCTACGGCGCCATCCTGCCCAAGCGCATGGCGGACGTGGAGGAGTACGCCCGCCGAATGGTGCCTTAGCTGCAGACTAGGCCAGCCGCATGCAGGCGCGCAGCCCCGGGTGGTTGTCCGCCAGGTCGAAGGCGCCGCCGTGCAGCTTGGCGACGGCGCTGACCAGGCTGAGGCCCAGGCCCACGCCGGGGGTGCCGCGGCCCATGTCGCCGCGATAGAAGCGCTCGGTCACCCTCGGCTTTTCCTCGTCCGGGATGCCGGGACCGTTATCGCTCACCGACATCTCGACCTTGCCATCGGCGCCGCTGCCGACCTCCACCGTGATGGCGCCGCCCTCGGGCGTGAATTTCAGGGCGTTGTCAATCAGGTTGCCCACGGCCTGGGCCAGCAGGATGGGATCGCCCAGGATGGTCATCATCCCCTGGTCGCCCCGGAAGGTCAGGGCGACGCCCTTCAGTTCCGCCGCCGGCAGGTAGAATTCCACGGCCCCGGCCGCCACCTCCGCCACGTTGACCTCGGCGAAGCCGGAGCGGCGGGCGCCGGTGTCGATCTCCGCCAGGCGAAGCAGGGCGTTGAAGATGCCGATGACGCGGTCGACGTCGGCCACCGCCCCGTCCACCTCGGCATAGGTCTCGGCCAGGGGCGGACGGGTGACGCTCACCTCCTCCAGCCGCGACCGCAGCTCCGCCAAGGGCGTGCGCAAATCGTGGGCGATGGCGTTGGAGACGTTGCGCACGCCGTGCACCAGCTGCTCGATCTGGTCCAGCATGCCGTTGATGGTGCGGGACAGGGTGTTGAACTCGTCCTGGCCCCGGGTGGTGGGCAGGCGGCGCGACAGGTCGCCCTGGACGATGCCGGTGGCGGTGCGGCTGAGGTCGTCGATGCGGCGCAGCACCGCCCGGCGGATGAGGAACCCGCCCAGCATGCCCAGCAGCAGCAGGACGCCCATGGCCGCCAGCAGGCTGTACCAGAAGCGCTGCTCCAGCGGGCGGAAGTGGGCCATGTCGCGCGCCACCACCAGGTGATAGCCGCCGGGCAGTACGACGTGCACCAGGCGCGCCTGCACCGTCCGGCCGTTCATCTTGATGGGGGCGTTGTAGACACCCTGCCGGTCGGGGAAGTCGCCGGGCCAGGCCGGCAGGTTGCCCGCCAGCACCGTGTGCGCCGCGTCGGTCAGCAACAGGATGCGCTCCGCCGCGATCTGCATGCTCATGCGCTCGTTCAGGAAGGCCACCAGCCCGTCGGGCCCGCGCTGGCGGAACACTTCGGTGAAGCGCTGCGCGTCCTCCTGCAGGATCTCGGTGCGGCCGTCGTCGATGGTGACCCGCCAGGCATAGCCCAGGGGGGCGGCGAACAGCACCAGCGTCACCAGCCCCAGCAGCACATAGCTGAGCGCCAGGGTATAGGCGGAGGAGCGCAAGGGCGAGGCGGGGGCCGGCGCCATGTCAGCCGCCCGCCGTCATCATGTAGCCGGCGTTGCGCACCGTGCGCAGCAGCGGCGGCTCCCCCTCCCCCTCGATCTTCTGGCGCAGCTTGCTGATGTGCACGTCGACCACGTTGGTCTGGGGGTCGAAGTGATACCCCCACACCCCTTCCAGCAGCATGGTGCGGGTCACCACCTGGTCGACGTGGCGCATGAGGTACTCCAACAGCTTGAACTCCTGGTTCTGCAGGGTGATGACCCGCTCGCCCCGGGTCACCTTGCGCGACAGCAGGTTCATGCGCAGGTCCCCCACCGCCAGGCTGGTTTCCGGCACGGCGCCGGTGGGCGACCGGCGCATCAGCGCGTCCAGCCGCGCCAGCAGCTCGCCGAAGGCGAAGGGCTTGGTCAGGTAATCGTCGCCGCCGCTGCGCAGACCCTTGATGCGCTCATCCACGCTGCTGAGCGCGCTCAGGATCAGGACCGGCGTCTGAGTGCCGATCTTGCGCAGGGTCTCGATGATGGTCAGGCCGTCGATGTCGCCCGGCAGCATGCGGTCCATGACGATGACGTCGAAAGGTTCGCCGGTCGCCAGGAACATGCCGTCCCGCCCGTTGTCGACGTGCTCCACGGTGTGTCCCGCCTCGCGCAACCCCTTCACGACGAAGCGCGACACCCGTTCGTTATCCTCGACCAATAGCACCTTCATGGCACCCCCCTCAGTCGCCCGTGCCCAGGGCCGCGTGCGGCCGGGCGTGACCTTCATGCGCCGCCTTGGCCTTGCCCCGGCGGTTCAGCCAGTCGTTCACCCGGTCCAGGTAGAGATAGACCACCGGCGTGGTGAACAGGGTCAGGATCTGGCTCAGGATCAGGCCGCCCACCATGGTGATGCCCAGCGGCTTGCGCAGTTCGGAACCCGTGCCGTTCTCCAGCATCAGCGGCAGGGCGCCCAGCAGGGCCGCCATGGTGGTCATCATGATGGGGCGGAAGCGCAGCAGGCAGGCCTGGCGGATGGACTCGATGGGCGCCATGTGCTGTTCCCGTTCCGCCTGGATGGCGAAGTCCACCATCATTATGCCGTTCTTTTTCACGATGCCGATCAGCAGGATGATGCCGATGAGGGCGATGACCGACAGGTCGTAGTGGAAGATCATCAGCATCAGCAGGGCCCCCACGCCCGCCGACGGCAGGGTGGACAGGATGGTCAGCGGGTGGATGTAGCTTTCATACAGCATGCCCAGGATGATGTAGACGGCCACCAGCGCCGCCGCGATCAGGTAGGGCTGGGTCGCCAGCGAGGCCTGGAAGGCCTGGGCCGTGCCCTGGAAGGTGCCGTTGACCGAGGACGGCATGCCCATCTCGGCCTGGGCCTGCTGGATGACCTGCACCGCCTCGCCCAGGGACACGCCGGGGGCCAGGTTGAACGACAGGGTCACCGCCGGGAACTGGCCCAGGTGGTTGATGGACAGGAAGTTCACATGGTTGGTGTCGTACTTCACGAAAGTGGACAGGGGCACCTGCTGACCGGTCAGCGGTGACTTGATGTACAGCTTGTTCAGGGTGTCGGGGTTGGACTGCAGCTCCGGCGTGATCTCCAGCACCACGTGATAGCTGTTCAGCTGGGTGAAGTACTGGGTCACCTGGCGCTGGCCGAAGGCGTCATAAAGCGTGCTGTCGATCAGCGAGGGCTGGATGCCGAAGCGGGCGGCCTGGTCGCGGTCGATCACCAGGTTCAGGGTGGTGCCGTTGGTCTGCTGGTCGGTGGCGACGTCGCGCAGCTGGGGCAGGCCTTTCAGCTTTTCCAGCACCTTGGGCGCCCAGTCGTTCAGTTCGCCCAAATCGGCGTCCTGCAGGGTGTACTGGTACTGCGTGCGAGCCAGCCGGCCACCCACGTTCAGGTCCTGGCTGGCCTGAAGAAACAGGGTGGCGCCCTTGACCTTGGCCAGCTTGGGCCGCAGCCGGGCGATAATCTGGTCGGCGGAGGCGGTGCGCTGGCCGCGCGGCTTCAGGCCGATGACGATGAAGCCGTTGTTGATGGGCCGCCCGCCGCCGCCGACCGAGGTGGCCCAGGCGGCCACGTCCGGATCCTGGGCGACGATGTCGGTCAGCTGGTGCTGCAGCCGCACCATCTCGTTGAAGGACACATCCTGCGAGGCGTCGGCCAGGCCGGCGATGATGCCGGTGTCCTGCTGCGGGAAGAAGCCCTTGGGAATGGCGACGTACAGCACCCCGGTGGCCGCCACCGTGGCGAAGAACACCATCAGGGTCAGGCGCTGGTGCCGCAGCACGAAGTCCAGGCCCCGGCCGTACTTGGCCACCAGCCAGTCGAAGCAGCCTTCGATGAACAGATAGGCCTTGCCGTGGCGGGCGTGCTTCTCATCCTTCAGGAACAAGGCGCTCATCATCGGCGACAAGGTCAGCGAGACGAAGGCGGAGACGGCGATGGTCATGGTGACGGTGATGGCGAATTCACGCATCAGCCGGCCGACGATGCCGCCCATCAGCAGCAGGGGGATGAACACGGCCACCAGCGACACGCTGATGGACATGATGGTGAAGCCGATCTCGCCGGCGCCCTTCAGCGCCGCCTCCTTGGGCGACATGCCCTCCTCGATGTGGCGGTAGATGTTCTCCACCATCACGATGGCGTCGTCGACGACGAAGCCCACGGCGATGGTCAGGCCCATCAGCGACAGGTTGTCCAGGCTAAAGCCCAGCAGGTACATCAGCGCCGCGGTGCCGAACAGGGCCAGCGGCACGGTCACGCCGGGGATCAGCGTGGCCCACAGGTTGCGCAGGAACAGGAAGATGACCATGACCACCAGGAAGATGGTCAGCAGCAGGGTGAACTGGACGTCCTCCACCGAGGCCTTGATGGTGGTGGTGCGGTCGATGACCTTATCCATCTTCACGCCCGGGGGCACCGCCGCCATGACCTGGGGCAGCATGTCCTCCACCTTCGACACGATGTCGATGATGTTGGCGCCGGGCTGTTTGAACACCTGCAGGATGATACCGGGGCCCTTGTTCTGCCAGGCCAGCAGCTGGTTGTTCTCCGGCCCGTCCACCGCCACGCCGATATCACGGATGCGCACAGGCGCCCCGTTCTTGTAGGCAACGATGACGTCGTTCCACGGCTCCGCCTTCAACAGCTGGTCGTTGTTGTAGATGACGAAGTTATGGCTGACGCCATTGATGGAACCCTTGGGCGCGTTGATGGTGGCGGTCGGGATGACCGCCGCGATGTCCTCAAGCTGGATGCCCAGGGCCGCGATCTTGGCCGGGTCGACCTGCACGCGCACAGCCGGCTTCTGCTGGCCGCCGACGGAGACCTGGCCCACGCCGGGGATCTGCGACAGGCGCTGGGCGATGACGTTCTCGGCGAAGTCATCGACCGTGGTCAGGGGCAGGTTGTCGGAGTGGACCGAGTACACCAGGATGGAGCTGTCGGCCGGGTTGATCTTGCGGTAGGTCGGCGGCGACGGCAGGTTCTTGGGCAGCTGGCCGCCGGCGGCGTCGATGGCGGTCTGCACGTCCTGCGCCGCCGCATCGATGTTGCGGTTCAGGTCGAACTGCAAGGTCACCTGGGTGCTGCCCAGGGTGCTGGTCGACGTCATCTGGCTGACGCCGGGGATGGCGGCGAACTGGGTTTCCAGCGGCTGCGCCACGCTGGACGCCATGGTTTCCGGACTGGCGCCCGGCAGGTTGGCCGAGACCTGGATGGTGGGGAAGTCCACCTGCGGCAGCGGCGCCACCGGCAGCAGCGGATAGGCCACCATGCCCACCAGCAGCACGCCCAGCATCAGGAGCGAGGTGGCGATGGGCCGGGTGATGAAGGGGCTGGAGAGGCTCATGGCTGCTTGCCTTCCGTATTCGCCGGGGCCGTATTCGCCGGGGCCGTATTAATGGAGGCGGCGTCGGCCGTCTTGGCCTCGCCGGCCACCGTCACCTTGACGCCCGGTTGCAGGCGATAGGCGTTGCTGGTGGTGACGCGCTCACCCGCCTGCAGGCCCTTGGCCACCACGACCATGTCGCCGGTGGTCTCCGCCGTTTCGATGGGCCGCATCTCCACCGTGGAGTCAGGCTTCACGACATAGGCGTAGAGGCCGTTGGGCCCGCGTTGCAGGGCGGCACTGGGGATGGTCAGCGCCCCGCGTTGCGTCTGCTTCAGCACCTTCACGTTCACGAATTGGCCCGGCCACAGGTGCTCATCGGTGTTGGGGAACTGGGCCTTCAGCCGCACGGTGCCGGTGGTGGGGTCGATCTGGTTGTCCACCAGCATGACGGTGCCGCTGGCCAGGTCCGTCTTGCCGTCGCGCGATACGGCGGTAACGGTCAACGGCCCCTGGGCCATGGCCTGGCTGACGGCCAGGCGATCCTCCTCCGGCAGGGTGAAGATGACGGAAATGGGCTGCATCTGGGTCACCACCACGATGCCGGTGCCGCTGGCCGCGTGCAGGTTGTTGCCGGGATCCACCTGGCGGATGCCCGTCCGCCCCTGGATGGGGGAGGTGATGCGGGTGTAGTCCAACTGGGTCCTGGCGTTGTCGATGGCGGCCTGGTCGCTTTTGATCTGGGCCTGCAACTGGTCGACCTGGGCCTTGGCGGTGTCCACCGTCTGCTTGCTGGCCAGGTTCTGCGGTGCCAGGCGGGTATAGCGTTCCAGGTCGGCGCGGGCGTTGGCCAGCTGCGCCTCATCCTTGGCCTTGGTGGCCAGCGCCTGGTCGTAGGCCGCCTGGTACAGGCGCGGGTCGATCTGCGCCAGCAGGTCGCCCGGCTTCACCGTCTGCCCCTCGGTGAAGGCGACCTTGTCCAGGGCGCCATCGACGCGGGTGGTGACCGTCACCGTGTTCAGCGATTGGACGGAGCCCAGCCCCGCCAGGTAGACGGGGGCGTCGGCCGGGGTGGCCACGGCCGTATCCACGGCGACGGCGCCACCGCCCTTGGCTGTGGGGGGCGGCCTTGCCGGTGGTGCTGGGCAGCAACTCGGCACCGGCGGCGGCGAGGATGAAGACGCCGCCCAGGCCGGCCATGACGGCGCGGGTGCGGCTGATGCGGATAGGCTTCAAGATGGGGGTCTCGCTCATGATGTCAGCTCTGCTTCCAGCCGCCGCCCAGGGCGTTGTACAAACTGACCAAGGCCTGCAGGCGGGCGAATCGGGCCTGGACCAAGGCGTCGTTGGCGGTGAACAAGGCGGTTTCGGTGTTCAGCACCGTCAGGACGGTGATGGTCCCGGCGGCCATCTGGGCCTGCGCCAGTTCATAGGCGTGGCGCGCCGTGGCGGTCGCTTGCTCCTGCCGCGCCAGTTGCTCCGTCGTTTCGCGCACGGCGGTCAGCGCGTCCTCCACATTCCCGAAGGCGGCACGGACGGACTTGCGGTAGGTGGCCAGCAGCTCGTCATAGCGGGCCTGGGCGTTGGCGTACTGCCCCTCCAGCGCCCCGCCCTCGAAGATGGGCTGGGTCAGCCCGGCAGCCAGGGAGAACAGGGCGCTGCCGGGATCGAACAGGTGCGACAGGGCGTTGCTGGCGTAGCCGCCGGAGGCCGTCAGGTCGATGCTGGGGAAGAAGGCGGCACGGGCCACGGTGATGTTGGCGTTGGCCGCCTTCAGCAGCGCCTCCGCCTGGGCCACGTCGGGCCGGCGGGCCAGCAGTTCGGAGGGCAGGCCCGGCGTCACCTGGGGCAGCGCCAGCCTGGCCAGGGTATCGTCTTCCGGCAGCTCCACCGCCTCCGGCATCCGGCCCAGCAGGATGGCCAGGGCGTGCACCGACTGGCGGTATTGCTGGCGCAGGGGCGGCAGCTTGGCGTTCAGGGTGGAGACGGTGGTTTCCTGCTGCGCCACGTCCAGCGCCGTGGCGATGCCGGCGTCCGCCTGGCGGCGCAGGCCGTCCAGCGTGGCCTGGCCGTTGGCCAGGTTGTCCTCCGCCACGCGCACCTGCTCCCGCAGTTCCAGGGACTGGAAATAGCTGGTGGCCACGCTGCTCAGCACCGACAGGCGCACCGTTTCCAGGTCGTAGCGGCTGGCATCCGCGGTGGCCAGGGCGGCATTGGCCGTCGCCCGGTTCTTGCCCCAGAAGTCCAGCTCATAACTGGCGTTCAGGCCCACGCTGTGGGCGGTGGCGGTCTGGGCAGCACCCGCGCTTTTGGCCCGCTGGTGATCGACATCGGCGCTGGCGCCCACCGACGGCAGCAGGGCGGCCCCTGCCACCTGCGCCTGGGCGTCGGCCTCGCGAACCCGCGCCATGGCGGCGGCCAGGTCGTCGTTGGCCGTCTGGGCCTGGGCGATGTAGGCGTCCAGCTGGGCGGAGCCGAAGCCCTTCCACCAGTCGACCGCCGGCCAGGCGGGAGTGGCGGCAGCGGAAGTGGCGGCAGCGGAAGTGACGGCAGTCTGGGGGGCGGAGGGCTGTTCCTGCCACGCGGCCGGCGGTGGGGTGTCGGGGCGCTGGTAATCCGGCCCGACGGAACAACCGGCCAGCGCCAGCACGGCCACGCCGGCCAGCCAGCGACCCCGGAGGGCGTGTAGGGAGAGGGGGGAGACATCGGCGGCGTCGTCCTAGTCACAGGGGAAGGCAAGGCCAAGGAAAGGGGCACCTTGGGCGGGACGCTAACGTCCGGCGGCTTTAGCCAGCGTGGGCGATTTATTAACTCCGCTTAATCTGCCCCATACTCATCCCATACCTAGGTTTACCCAATAGCCACCGGCCGCCCCCGCGTTGCGGCCAAGGCATGGACAAATCACTTGCTTCGTGATTTTACATTTTATATTCGCTAAATAATATTATTTACACTTGACGCCCGCTAACGATTCACTACACCATTCCCAATATCGAATGCCGAGTTGTGAAATTCGCCGGCAAGGCCCCTTATCCCAAGGCAGTCCACCGCCATGCCCCGCCCCATCCGCCGCCTGCTGGTCGCCACCCTGGTCATGGCGGCCCTGTTGCCCCTGACCCCCCGGGCGTGGGCTGAAACGAAGGAACTGCGCATCGCCCAGCAGTTCGGTATCGGCTACCTGCCCTTCATCGTCGCCAAGGAGCGGCGGCTGATCGAGGGCCAAGCGGTGAAGGCCGGCATCCCGGCGCCGCAGGTGGAATGGATCCAGCTGTCCGGCGCGGCCGCGATGAACGAGGCGCTGATCGCCGGTGGCCTGGACATCGCCAGCGCCGGCATCGCCCCCATGATCCTGACCTGGGACAAGACGCGCGGCACGGCCGATATCATCGGCGTGGTGGCCCTGGGCTCCATGCCCAACGTGCTGACCAGCAACAACCCGGCGGTCAGGACCATCCGCGACTTCACCGACAAGGACCGCATCGCCCTGCCCTCGGTGAAGGTGGGCTTCCAGCCCATCGTGCTGCAGATGGCGGCCGACCAGGCCTTCGGCCAGTATGACAAGTTGGATTACCTGACGGTCAGCCTGCCCCATCCCGACGCCACCGCACAGCTGCTGTCCGGGCATTCGGAGATCACCGCCCATTTCACCTCGCCGCCCTTCGTGCAGCAGCAGTTGGCCAGCGGCAAGGCGCACGCCGTGCTGAACAGCTACGATGTGCTGGGGGGACCGCACACCTTCAACGCCGCCTATTCCACGGAGAAATTCGTGGAGGCCAACCCCAAGACCATCGCCGCCCTGGTGGCGGCCTTGGACGAGGCCAACGCCTGGATCGTGGCCAACCCGGCGGAGGCGGCCAAGCTGTACATCGCGGCGGAGAAGTCCAAGTTGGACCCCGCTTTCGTCGAGGCCATCATCCGCGACCCGCAGGTGCGTTTCACCACCGCGCCGGAACGGGCGACCGTCTTCTCCGCCTTTCTGTTCAAGATCGGGCTGATCAAGCGCAACCCAGCCAGCTGGACCGAGTTGTTCCAGCCGGGCCTGGCCAGCAAGGCGGGGAGCTGAGGGATGGGCGCCACCCTGCGCATAACGGACACCGAACCGCTGCTGAGCCTGGAGAACGTGACCCTGCGCTATGGCCACGGCGCCGCCGCCGTGACGGCGGTGGAGGAGGTCAGCGTGGACCTCACCGCCGGCGACCGGCTGGTGCTGCTGGGCCCCTCGGGCTGTGGCAAGTCCAGCCTGCTGCGCGCCGTGGGCGGGTTCCAGCCGGTGGACGCCGGCACCATCCGCCTGCGGGGCGCGCCGGTGGGCAAGCCCGGGCCCGATCGCATGGCCGTCTTCCAGGAATTCGACCAGCTGCTGCCCTGGCGCACGGTGCTGGGCAATGTGCGCTATGCCCTGCAGCGCGGGCGGGGCCTGGACCGGGCCACGGCGGACGCGCGGGCGCGGGACTGGATCGGCCGGGTGGGCTTGGCCCGGGTCATGGATGCCCATCCCCACACCCTGTCCGGCGGCATGAAGCAGCGCGTGGCCATCGCCCGCGCCTTCGCCCTGGAACCCGACCTCTTGTTGATGGACGAACCCTTCGCCGCCCTGGACGCGCTGACCCGCCGGCAGATGCAGGATGAGTTGCTGTCGCTGTGTGAGCAGACCGGCGCCACCGTCCTGTTCGTCACCCACGCCATTGACGAGGCCGTGCGCGTCGGCACCCACGTCCTGACCCTGTCGCCCCATCCCGGGCGCATGGTCGGCCTAGCCGCCATCCCCGCCGCCGCCCGCCAGCGCGGCACCGCCGCCTTCGCCCAATTGGAGGCGGCCTTGCAGGCCGGCCTGCTGGGGAGCCACGCCCAGGAAGAGGGTCGCCGCCATGGCTGACACCACCATCGCCCTGCCCACGCCCCGCCGCCTGCATCTGGCCGGCTGGCGCAAGGGCCTGTTGCTGGCGCTGCTGGCCCTGGGGTGGGAGGCCTACGCCCGCCACCTGGACAACGCCCTGCTGCTGCCCACGTTCAGCGCCACGGTGACCGCCCTGGCGCAGGGTTTCGCCTCGGGCGAGCTGGTGGCGCGCACCGCCACCTCGCTGCAACTGCTGGTCACGGGCTATGCCTGCGGCCTGGCCGCCGCCGCCGCGCTGACCACCGTCGCCGCCCTTTCCCGTTGGGGGGCGGAATTGCTGGAGCTGCTGACCGCCATGCTGAACCCGCTGCCGGCGGTGGCGCTGCTGCCCATCGCCCTTCTGTGGTTCGGCATCGGCGCGCCCAGCCTGGTCTTCGTCATCAGCCACGCCGTGCTGTGGCCGGTGGCGCTGGCCTCGTACGCCGGCTTCCGCGCCGTGCCCCGCACCCTGCGCATGGCCGGGCGCAATCTGGGGCTGTCGCCGCTGCGCTTCGTGGCCGAAATCCTGATACCGGCCGCCCTGCCGCAAATCCTGGCCGGCCTTCGCCTGGGCTGGGCCTTCGCCTGGCGCACGCTGATCGCCGCCGAACTGGTGTTCGGCGTCAGCGCCCGGTCCGGCGGCATCGGCTGGTTCATCTACACCAACCGCGCCCAGCTGGAGACGGCCAACGTCTTCGCTGGTCTGCTGACCATCATCCTGGTGGGCCTGGTCGTGGAGACGCTGCTGTTCCGCAGCGCCGCCCGGGCCACCGTCCAACGTTGGGGACAGGAACAATGACCGCCGCCGCGCGCACGCCTGACACGACATCCGATGCCTTCGAGATCCGCGAAATCCCCGGCGTCCTGGGGGCGGAGGTCATCGGCCTGGACCTGAGCCGGCACCTGGCCGAAGCAGACTTCCTGCGCATCCGCCGGGCCTTGGCGGAACGCCAGGTGGTGGTGGTGCGGGGCCAGGGGGAGCTGACGCCGGAACAGCATATCGCCTTCAGCCGCCGCTTCGGCCCGTTGGAAATCCACATCCAGCACCATTTCCACCTGCCCGGCCATCCGGAGATCCTGGTGGTGTCCAACGTCATGGAGAACGGCAAGCCCATCGGCCTGGCCGACGCCGGCCGCTACTGGCATTCCGACCTGTCCTACATGGCGCTGCCCAGCCTGGGCTCACTCCTCCATGCCCGCGAAATTCCGGAAGGGGCGGGCGACACCCTGTTCGCCAGCCTGGCCGCCGCGTACGAGGCCCTGCCGACAGAGACCCAGCGGCGGCTTCAGGGCCTGACGGCGGAGCATGGCTATGCCGCCCGCAATCGCGCCCAGCAGGCGGTGACCGGCGCCCTGCGCCCCGGTCTGACGGCGGAGCAAGAGGCGAAGGTGCCGCCCGTCATCCACCCGGTGGTGCGGGTGCATCCCGAGACCGGGCGCCCCTCCCTGTTCATCAGCGAGGGCTTCACCAGCCGCATCGTGGAACTGCCTGAGGAGGAGAGCCGGGCCTTGCTGACGGAGCTGTTCGCCCACAGCATCCAGGACCGCTTCATCTATCGCCACAAATGGCGGCCCGACGACCTGGTCATCTGGGACAACCGCCAGGGAATCCACCTGGCCACCGGTGTCCCGCCGGGAGTGCGCCGCACCCTGTACCGCACCACGGTGCAGGGCGATAGGCCGAAAGGATTTCAGTAGCGTAAGGGATCATGGCGACGGCGGCGCCACCTTGTCCGGCAGGGTCATGCCGGGGGTCCAGCCGCTGTCGGCCAGGAAGGCCTTGGCCGTGTCGGCGTCGATGGTCAGGATGCGGGCGATGGCCGCGCGCTTGTCCCTGGCTTGGACGTAGTAGGCCTTGGTGATGCGGTAGCCGACCCAGTAGGCCAGGTCCCCGGGACGCTCCTCCGTGCCGACGCCGTTGTACAGCCACGGCTTGGTGTCGGTCGTGTCCATGTCGGCGGCGAACCGCGTTTCCACCTCCTTCTCCCGGCCTTTGGTCCAGGTCTTGAGCCGGACATAGCCGACATCGCCGGAGATCAGTTCCGCCAGGAATTCCGCCCCGCCTTCGAGCAGGGCGGGGAACAGCAGCACGGGATGCTCCGGTTCCGCCTGCGCCGCCGGCTGCTGCACATGGATGTATTCATGCGCCACCAGGTGGACGAAGCGATCCTCAGCGTTGGGGTCCATCCAGCTGGCGCCGCACAGCGCCTCCAGCCCCACCAATACGCCGGACGCGCTGGTGGTGCCGCCGGTGTTGCCCTGGCCCACCAGGATGGTGATGGGCGGGAACTTGGCCTGGGGATAGAGCTGGCCCAAGCGGGGCAAGGCCTGCGCCAGGCGCCGCTTCACCGCCGGCAGGACGTCGAGGCAGGTCTTGGCGTCGGCGAACATCCGCGGGTGCTTTTCCATGGCCGCCGCCATGGACTCCCCCGTCAGGTGCCGCAGGCCGGTGAACTGCCGCAGCCCGTCGCTGCCATGGTCGAGATAGCCCTGCAAGGCCGCCGCCGTGGGCGCGCCCCGGCCGGCGTCATAAACGCGGTAGAAGTCGATGACGTCCTGGATGCGGATTTCGGGTGCGGCCGCCGACGCCGTCCCGCCCAGGGCGCACAGCCCGACCAACGCAAATCGCCCCAACGCCAATCGCCAGGACCGCATTCCCACCCCCTGCCTTTGTTGCAAGGAATGATGGGTGGCGGCGGTGCGGCGCGCAAGCCTCACGGCACGCCAGGCCCCACATGGACGGTGAAGCCCGGCCGCGCCGCCAGCCGGTCCAGCCAGGCATCCACCGCCGGGCAGTCGGCGTGCGCCATGGGGGTCAGGCGCCAGCGGTTGGCGGATAGCGCCAACACGATGTCCGCCAGGGTGAAGGTGGGGCCGGTGACATGGGCGCCGGTGCGCTGCAGCTGGCGGTCCAGCAAGCCCATGGCCTGGTTCCAGGCGGCCACGCCGGTCGCGATCTCATCGGCGTTGGTGTAGCCCGGCGCCCGCCGCACCAGGGCCATGAAGACGTAACGCCAGGCGGGGTTGAGGTCGCCCAGCTGCCAATCCATCCACTGTTCCACCAGCGCCCGGGCACGCGGCGCCGTGGGCAGCAGATCGTCGCGCCCCGCGACCGTGGCCAGGTAGCGGCAAATGGTGTTGGACTGCCAGAGCGGGCCGGCCTGATCCACCAGCACCGGGAATTGGCCATTGGGGTTGAGGGCCAGCAGCTCATCCCGCCGGCGCACGGCGGCCTCGCCCACCCAGTCGCCGTCGAAGGTGTGGTCCATGCCGATCTCGGCGCAGGTCCACAGCACCTTGCGCACGTTGATGGACGTGGCGCGGCCGATGATCGTGGGGGTGCCGGACATGGACTTTTCGGACAGGGGTTTATCAGTCATGGGGCGGTCTCCGGGGAAGCGGGCATGCCGCAGTCTTCTCCGGAAACCCGCGTCCCGCATGGCCTATGTTGTCCCCCGGACAATAAAAGCCTCACCGACGTTGCCGGGGCTTCAGGGCCAGCACGGCGGCGACGGCCGCCCCCGCCAGGGCGATGCACCCCATGACGACGAAGGCCGGCTGCACGGCACCGGTGCCCATGGCGCCCTTGGCCAGGGCCACGAACATCGGGCTGGTGAACTGGCCCAGGAAGAAGCAGGACGACCACACGCCCATGCCCCGGCCGCGATGCTCGAACGGCAGGACGCCTTGCGCCCAGGCCACCAGGGTGGGCACGGTCATGCCCGCGCCCATCTGCTGGATGACCAGCAGGGCCACCATGGTGGTGGGGTCGTGGGCAAGGCCGACGCCGGTCAGGCCGGCGCCCAGCAGGCCCAGGAACATCAGCACCTGCAGGGCCGTGCCCCTGGCGCCGACGACACCGAAGATCAGGGCGCCCACCGGCACCGCAAGGCTGGCCAGCGAAATGTACTTGCCCGCATCGGCCGGGTTGTCCACGCCCACCTCGCGGAAGGCCAGGCCGCCCTGGACGATGAAGACATAGTAGAGGGAGGAGGCGAACAGCGTGGCGGCGCCGAAGGTCACCACCGCCTTCCACGGGAAGGGCGTGGCGGCGCCGGGCGCCTGCGGCCGGGCCGCCGCCTGGGCGTCGCCCGCCGGCTCGAAAATATAGACGTACATGCCCAGGAAGATGGGAATGGCGCTGAGGTAGATGAGGAAAGAGGCGTTCCAGCCGACGGCCGTCAGGGCGCCCGACCCGGCGATGACCAGGCTGGCCAAGGCCGGCCCCGCCATGCCCTGCACCATCAGCAGCCAGCGGCGCCCCGCCGGCGTGAAATAGTCGCCGATCAGGGTGTTGACGATGGTCAGGATGGCGGCCTCCGCCACGCCCAAGGCCAGGCGGCTGGCGATGATGGCCTTGAGGCTGTCCAGGAAGTAAGGGGCGGCACCCACCGCGCCATAGATCAAGGCGGCCCCAACCAACAGCGGCCGGCGGCCGTAGCGGTCGACCAGCATGCCGGCGAAGGGCGACAGCAGGGCGATCGACAGGCCCGGCGCCGTGACCAGCAGGGTGACCATGAGCGAGGCGTCGGCCCCGATCTGCCCCGCCGCCCGGAAATGATCCAGGATGGTGGGGACGGCCGGCGTCAGCGAGACGATGGCCAGAATGGGCAAGAAGCCGGCCAGGACCAGAATGGCGCCCTGGGCCCAGCCCGCCTTGCGCCCGGATGCGGATGGGGAAGGCGCCCCGGAACAGGCGGCCGCCAGGGCGGCCGGCGATGTCACGTCAGTTGCCATTCTTGGCCTCCCTCGGCGCCGCGCGGGCGGCACCGGTCGTTGGTTGTTCTCTGCAGGATGGTCGGTCACACATGGGCGATACCCGCACCGGTGCGGAGGTCGCGGGGAAGCCCGAGGCTGAAGACGCCGGCCGCCAGCAGGGCCGTGTCCATCAGGATGGCGGATGCGCCGAAGGCGTGGACGTACGCCGTGCCGGTATGCTGCCCCGCCAGACGGAAGAACAGGGCGCCGATCAGGGCCACGCCCAAGGCGGCGCCCAATTGCTGCGTGGCGTTGACCACGCCGGCGGCGGCCCCGGCGTGGCGGGCGTCGGTCGCGGACAAGGTGAACGGCGTCAGGGCGGCGGCCACCAGCCCCATGCCGACGCCCGCCGCCAGGAAGGCCGCCAGCAGGGGCAGCAGGCCGCCATCGATGATGCCCCCCTGGACGGTGCCTCCATGGACGATGCCCAGCGCGCCCCGCAAGGCCGGCAGCGAGGCAGCCATGACCAGGCAGCCGGCGGTGACGGTGTAGCGCCCGGCGCGCAGGATCAGGCGGCGGCCCAGGACGCTGATGCCCACGCTGACGCCCAGGGCGAAGGGCACATGGATCAAGGCGGCCTGCGTGGGCGTGAAGCCCAGCCCCTCCTGCAAGCTCAAGGTCGTCACCAGGAAGAAGCCGCCCATGGCCAGCTGGAAGACGATCAAGGTGGCCAGCCCCACGCTGAAGGCCCGGTCGCGGAACAGGGCGGGCACCAGGAGTGCGGAGCCGACACGGCGGATACGCCACCGCACATGCCAGGCGAACAAGCCCGTCAATGGCAGGGTCAAGCCCAGCAGCGCCAGGCACCAGGCGGGCCAGCCGGCCTCCCGCCCCTGGATCAGGGGAAGAAGCAGCGCCGACAACGCCGCCGCCAGCAGCACCGTGCCCGGCCAGTCCGGCCGGCCCGCATGCGATGACCGTCCGCCGGGCAGCACGGCCAGCCCCATGGCCAGGCCCAGCACGCCCACGGGCAGGTTCAGCAGGAACACCGGACGCCAGGACAGGCCGAACAGATCGGCGTCGATGAGGAAGCCGCCCAGGATGGGGCCGAGCACCGCCGACAGGCCGCCCAGCACCCCGAACAGCGCCATGACCGCCACCCGCTGGTCGGCCGGGTACAGGATCTGCGTCAGGGCCAGGACCTGCGGCACCATCAGCGCCGCCGCCAGGCCTTGCAGCACCCGGGCGGCCACCAGCGTTTCCGGCCCCATGGCCAGGCCGCACAGGGACGAGGCCACGGTGAAACCGGCCACGCCTCCCAGGAAAATCCGGCGATAGCCGTAAAGATCGCCCAGGCGGCCGCCCGTGATCAGCAGGACGGCGAAGGCCATGGAATAGCCCGCCACCAGCCACTGCGCCGCCGCCGGCCCGGCCCCCAGGCTCTGCCGGATGGCCGGCACCGCCACGTTCACGATGGTGGTGTCCACCAGATCCATGACGAAGGCGATGGCCACCACCGCGACGGCCAGCAGGCGCCGGCGGGGTGGGAAGGCCGCCGCCGTTTGCAGGGCCGTGGCGGGGGGCAGTTGGGAAACGCCGCCGCTCATCGCTTCCCCACGCCCATCCGCGGGGCGCGACTGTGGGGAACGGGGCAGGCCCAGGGGGTCATGGTCACGCGCCCTCCATATAGAACCAGTATAATTGTTCTAATTTATACCCAAGTTCGCGGCCCCGCTGGCGGGGAGACTACAAGGCGCCGGCCTTCAGGAAAGCCCCGCCGGCGCGGACATCGAGATCCGCCGCCACCTTGGCCAGCGTGCCGGCATCGGCGCCCAGCAACCCGTGCGCCAGCGCCGCATCCAGGAAGGCGGGCACCCCGGCCTTGAGCGCGCCGGGGGTGTCGGTATCGGGGATCACCAGGTCGCACAGCCGGTCCTGCAGGGTCACCGGCGCGGGGGCGGCCACGGCGGGCGCGGCCTTGACCAGCGACCAGATCGCCGGGGCGGCGGCCAGAGTCAGGCCGCCCAGCAGCACGGCGCGGCGGGCAGGCATTCCCTGTGATCGGGGGTGATGGGGCGCCACGGCGCGCACGTCATCTGTCACGTTCAGAACCCTCCCGGGAGGGCGCCGGGAGGAACGTGATCCCCGGGGCGCCATCTGCCTTCCCCTTTTTTGGGGCGGCCTTATTCCCAAGAACTAGAACATTGGTTCTGATCAGTCAACGGTTCTTCATGTAAACGATATCAGAAAAATTAGCGCCGCCGATTCAACGGCCACACGCCGTCAGGGCGCCGGCCGATACTTCAGGAAGCAGAGGGTCATCAGGCTGATGTCCCCTTTCAGCGCCGTCCAGTCACCCTCCCCCGCCACGTTCATGGCGGAGCCCAAACCCAGGTAACGGGCGTAAGAGGCGTAGGCCATGGCGAAGCAGGCGTGCACCGCCCGCTCCGGCTCGGGATGGCTGATCTCGTTCCGCCGGGACAGCAGCAGGGTTTCGAAGCGCACCGCCATAGCCTCGTGCGAACGCTTGCCCGTCTGGGCGATCACCGGGTCCATGGGCGCGCGCACCATGAAGGCGCGCAACAGGGGACTGTTTTCCTTGAGAAACTCGCCAAACTCCGACACGACGCCCGGCACCAGCCGGTCCAGGCCGTACCCCTGCCAGCGGGCGGAATCGGTCACCCGCCGCTCCTTCTCATCGATGTCCACCAGGGCGCGGGCCTGCACCGTGCGGATCAGCGCGTCCTTGCTGTCCACCCGGCCGTAGATGGACCCGATGGACACGCCGGAACGGCGGCTGACCTCATTCAGGGTGAAGTCTTCATACCCCCGTTCCTGCAGCAACGCCGTGGCCGCCTCGAGCACGCGTTCGAACGACGCGTGGCTGCGGTTCTGCTTGGGCATGCGCGCCAACGTTTCCATCACCCTTCCCCTGACAAACGCACCTGGATACCGACGATCCCAATCCATCGTCCCACCCTGACGCGCAAGCCTAATCTTGCTGCCACTGACGGCGGGCCCTGAGCGGCTGGGACTTGATCCAGACAATAATAGAACAATCGTTCTTATTCTGTATGCTTCATGGTAGCATGGGCATGCCCTTCCGGCGCATGCCAAAAATCCGGCCACCCGCCATGGGTGCCGGTGCATCCGCCAGACGCGGGCCCTGGTTTTCAGACTTGTTCCGCTTGGCCGATGATCCGTATCGCCGAACAATGGCATGCGAAGCAGGATCTGGGGCCTAAGACGGCGGAGCCGCCGTGGCGGGGCTACACCGCCAGCTTGCCCAGGTAGTCGGCGCTGAGGCGCGCCGCCTCCAGCCGGGGCCGGGCGAAGGGCGGTTCCTGCTCCACATAGAAGTGGTCGATGCCGGCGGCGTGGGCGGCGGGCAGGATGCGGCGCCAGTCCAGGGTCCCGCCGCCGACCTCCGTCGGGTCCATCTTCAGCCGGGTGTTGGGGGCCGTGCCGGCCTTAAGGTCCTTCACATGCATCAGGCGGAACCGGTCGGGGTGGGCCTGCAACAGCGCCACGGGATCCAGCCCGGCGGCGGCCACCCAGCCGGCGTCCATCTCCATCTTCACCAGATCCGGATCGGTCTCGGCCAACAGGATGTCGTAGCCTGTGACCCCGCCGCCGGCCACGGCTGCGAATTCCGGATTGTGGTTGTGGTAGGCCAGCTGCAGCCCGGCCTTCTTCAGGACCGCGCCCTTTCCGTTCAGGAAGGCGGCTTGGGCCTTCCAGTCGTCGGCGGTGAATTGCGACGCGACGCGGGCCAGGAAATCACCGAAGCCCTCGCCCGCCTGCGGCCCACCCAGGCGCGCCGGCACGGTGAACATGGGCATGACGATGAACTTCAGCCCGATGGTGTGGGCGTCGCGCACCAACGCGTCCAGGTCGCCGGACAGGCTGGGCGCCGGGCCCGATCCCTGCGCGTTGATGTGGGCGCTTTCGCATACCAGGCCGGCGGCCTTCAGCGCTGTCGCCAATTCGCCCGCCGTGTGGCGGTAGAAGCCCGGCAGTTCCACCGCGCGATAGCCCATGTCCGCCACCGCCGTCAACGTGCCGGCCAGATCTTTCTCCGCCAAATCGCCCAGGGTGTAGAGCTGCAGGCCGACGGGCAGGCCGTTGCCCTTGAAGAAGGGTGTGGGGGCGGCGGTAGACAGCCGCGCCAGGCCCAGGCCGGCCAGGGCGGCGGCACCGCCGATGAAGGCGCGGCGGCCGGTTCGCATCGTGATCATGGGGCGTTTCCTCAGCTTGTTTTTATGATAGGCCCAGCAGGGCGCGGTTGCGGGCCGTGTCCACGCCGCTGGCGGCGAAATCGTCAAAGGCGCGTTCCGTCACCCGGATGATGTGGTCGCGGATGAAGGGCGCCCCTTCCCGGGCGCCATCCTCGGGATGCTTCAGCGCGCATTCCCATTCCAGCACGGCCCAGCCGGGATAGTCGTACCGCGCCAGCTTGGCGAAGATGGCGCCGAAATCCACCTGCCCATCGCCTAAGGAGCGGAAGCGGCCCGGCCGGTCCACCCACGGCAGGTAGCCGCCATAGACGCCGGCGCGGCCGTCGGGCCGGAATTCCGCGTCCTTCACATGGAAGGCGCGGATGCGGGAATGGTAGCGGTCGATGAAGGCCAGGTAGTCCAGCTGCTGCAGGACGAAATGGCTGGGGTCGTACAGGATGGCGGCGCGGGGATGGTGGTCCACCACGTCCAGGAAGCGTTCGAAGGTGGCGCCGTCGAACAGATCCTCGCCCGGATGCAGCTCGAAGCAGAGGTCGACGCCGGCGGCGTCGAAGGCGTCCAAGATGGGGCGCCAGCGGCGGCCCAGCTCGGCGAACGCCTCCTCCACCAGTCCGGCGGGGCGCTGCGGCCAGGGATACATGTAGGGCCAGGCCAGTGCGCCGGAGAAGGTGGCGTGCGCCGTCAGGCCCAGGTTGCGGCTGACACGGGCCGCCAGCATCAACTGGTCCACCGCCCAGTCCCGCCGCGCATCCGGCCGGCCGCGCACCTGGGGCGGGGCGAAGCCGTCGAACAGGGCGTCATAGGCCGGGTGCACCGCCACCAGCTGACCCTGCAGGTGGGTCGACAGCTCCGTCACCGCCACGCCGTTTTCCGCCAGCGTGCCGGCGAATTCCTGGGCGTAGTCGATGCTGTCCGCCGCCTTCTGCAAATCCAGCAGGCTGGTCGGCCCGGTGGGCACCTGCACGCCCTGGTATCCCAGGGAGGAGGCCCAGCCGGCCAGGCCGGCCACGGTGTCGAAGGGCGGGGTGTCGCCCGCGAACTGCGCCAGGAATATGCCCGGACCCTTGATCGTTCTCATCGTGTGAATCCCCGCTGGAGTCCCTGTTACAGCTGAACCCAGCCGGCGCCGTTGGCGGCCACGGCGCGGGCGACGAAGGCCATGCCACGCAGCCCGTCCTGGATGGTGGGCACCTGCGTGCCTTCAAGGCCGCCGCCGGAGGCGATGGCGGCGGCGAAGTCGCGATAGATGTTGGCGAAGGCCTCGATGAAGCCCTCGGGATGGCCGGTGGGCAGGCGCGCCGGCCCCCGCCCCGCCGGGCCCAGATAGGGTGCCGCCGCGTGCAGCGTCTGGGTGGGCCGGTCCAGCCAGTTGAGGGTCAGCACGTCCGGCCGTTCATGGCACCAATCCAGCCCGCCTCGGGTGCCATAGACGCGCAGGCGCAAACCGTTGCGGTCGCCCGCCGCCACCTGGCTGGCCACCAGCACGCCCGGCACCTCCTCACCGAACCGCAGCAGGATGTTGCAGTCGTCGTCCAGCCGGCGGCCGGGCACCACGCTGTTGAGGTCGGCGTTGAGGCGCGTCACGGCCAAGCCGCTGACGAATTCCGCCACGTTGAAGGCGTGCACGCCGATATCGCCGATGCAGCCGCCCAGGCCGGAGCGCGCCGGGTCCGCCCGCCAGGCGGCCTGGGCGTTGTCCGTCTTCTCCACCGCCTCGGCCAGCCAGCCTTGGGAATATTCCACCACCACCTTGCGGATGTCGCCCAGGTCGCCCCGCCGCACGATGGCCCGCGCCTCGCGCACCAGGGGATAGCCGGTATAGGTGTAGGTCAGGCCGTAGAGGCGGCCGGTATCGGCCACCACCCGGGCCAGATCCTCCGCCTCTTCCAAGGTCGCGGTCGCCGGCTTGTCGCTCAGCACCGGGAAGCCGGCCTCCAGCGCCGCCTTGGCCACGGGAAAATGCAGATGGTTGGGGGTGACGATGGCCACGAATTGCGCGCCGTCGGGCCGCGCCGCCTCGGCCGCCAGCATTTGGCGGTAGTCGCCATGGGCGCGGGCCGGGTCGATACCGTAGCCTATGGCGGCGGCCTGGGACTTGGCCTCGTCCCGGCTGAAGGCGCCGGCCACCAGGCGGACGCGGCCGTCCAATTCGGCCGCCATGCGGTGCACCGGCCCGATGAAGGAACCGGGGCCGCCGCCCACCATCGCCATGCGGATCACACCCTCAGACATCACCCATTCCCCCCAACCGTCCATTCAAGCGTGGCACAAAGATGAAATCGATTACATGATCCTAGCAGTGAAGCCATGTCCTCGCAACTCTTGCAGGCAAGGCGGATCGAAAGCACCCTCCCATCCCATGCCGACCATCCAAGACGTGGCCCGCCGGGCCCGGGTTTCCACCGCCACCGTTTCCCGTGTCCTGAGCACCCCCGAGGTGGTCAGCGAGGCGACGCGCGAACGGGTCATGGCCGCCGTCGACGCCCTGGGCTATGAGCCCAACTACGCGGCCAAAAGCCTGCGCACCCTGCGCACGGCCAAGATCGTCGTGACCGTGCCCGACATCTCCAACCCCTTCTTCTCCAGCGTCATCCGCGGCGCGGAAGAAGCGGCGCAGGCCGCCGGCTATTCGGTGCTGCTGGGCGACACCCGCCACAGCACCGAGCGGGAGGAGCAATACGCCGGCATGCTGCGCCGGAAGGAGGCGGACGGCCTGATCTTCCTGGGCCACCGCCTGCCCGACACCTTGGCCGATCTTATCGGCCGGCAGGGCGCCAAGGCGCCGGTGGTCAATGGCTGCGAGTTCAGCCCCGACCTGGGCGTGTCCAGCGCCCACATCGACAACGCGGCCGCCGCAGTGGAGGCCATGGACCTGCTGTACGACCTGGGCCACCGGACCATCGGCGTCATCACCGGTCCCCTGGCCAGCCCCATCAGCCGCGACCGCCTGGAAGGCGTGCGGGTGTCCGCCGCCCGCCATGGCGCCGAGGCGGCCCTGCGCATCGCCACCGGCGACTTCTCCGTGGAATTGGGGGAGCGGGAGGCGCAGGGGCTGCTGGCGGGCGGCGACACCCCCACCGCCCTGTTCTGCTTCAGCGATGAGATGGCCATGGGTGCCCTGGCCGCCGCCCGCCGGGCGGGCCATCGCTGCCCGGACGACCTGTCGCTGGTCGGCTTCGACGACATCCGCTTCGCCCGTTACCTGGACCCGGCCCTGACCACCATCAGCCAGCCTATGGAGGATCTGGGCCGGACCGCGGTGGCCCTGCTGCTGGATATCCTCGCCGGCCGCCAGAGCGCCGCGCGGTCCGTCACCCTGCCGCACCACCTGGCGGTGCGCGGCAGCACGGGGCCGGCGCGGCGCTAATTGGCGCGGCCGCGCCGGCCGGAGCGCAGATGGATGAGGCAGGCGGCCACGGCCGCCGCCGCCAGCACCTGGTGGCCCCAGCTGGCGTAGTCGTGCCAGTCCTCATCCCCCAGGTAGTAAAGGCCATAGCCGGTCGCCACCAGGGTCAGCACGGCGGCGATGAGGCCGCCGCCCGACAGACGATGACGCCGCGCCCGCCAGGCCAGGCGCACGTGGTGCGGCAGGACGGAGCCGAAGGCCACCAGGGCCGCCATGACCGCCGCGCCGTGCAGCTTCATGCACCACGCCTCCACCGACCGCGCGGCGTGACCGTCCACCCCGATCAGGCCATGACCGTAGTGCAGGACCATCCATGCCAGGCCGGTCAGGGCCACGGCCAGCATGGCGCGATGCAGCCACCGCCGATGCCCCCGGCTGAGGCCGAAGGCGGCCCCCCGCACGGTGTGGGCGGGCGATGGCGGAACAACGGCCCCCGATTGCACGGTCATGCGGCTACCCTTCCCTCCAGGCGCACGGCTTGGGCGCCGAAATCCTGGAGCCAGACGGGCGATGGCGTGCCAGACAGCATCACCGCCTTGGTCAGCGCGTCCGCCGTGGCGCAATCATTCGCCAGCACGGTGACGCTGGGGCCCACCACCACGGCGCGGTTGTCACGCGGGTCGATGATGGGCATGACCAGCCCATCCGCCGTGGAGCGCGCGGTGTAATAACCGGCGCTGGTGGCGATGGCGATATCCCGGAACTCCCCCAGGGACCAGTGCCGGCCGGGGTCGACCGGGTCGCGCACCACCACCGGCTGGGGCGTGGCGCCGAACAGGCGCAGGTCCCCCCCGGCGTTCACCGCCCCGGCGCGTACCCCCCGCGTCCGCAGGGCGTCCACCGCCCGGTCGACGGCATAGCCCTTGGCGATGCCGCCCAGGTCCAGCCACAGCGGCCGGACGCCGCACGCGACGCCGTCCCCCACCACCAGATCGGCGATGCTGCCGCCCCGGGGGGCCGCCGCCAGCGGTGCGGGCAGGAAATCCAGGGCCGCCAGGGCAGGCGCCACCGCCGGATCGAACAGGCCGCCCGTCGCCCGGTGCAGGGCCTGTGCCCGGCGCAGGACGTCCGCCGTCCAGGGATGCAGGCTGACCGGCAGGCGATGGCCCAGCCGGTTCAGGCGCGACAGCTCGCTGTCCGGGTCATGGAAGCTCATCAACGCCTGCACCTGGGCGACCGCGGCGAAGGCGGCGGCCAGCGCCGCCTCGATATCGACGCCATCGGCGCCCTCGTCAACGTCGCGGGCGTCGATGCGCACCTCGACCAAGGTCCCCAGCAGGGGGCGGGCGCGGCGCGCCTCAGGGCTTGAGGGCGACATTCCAGGTGGCCAGCAGGCGGCGCACGCCGTCCGTCACATGCTTGGACGACAGGGTGGCGCCGGAGATGTTGGTGATGTCCCGGTCCAGCTTCAACGGGCTGGCGGCCGTCTTGCCGGTGAACTGCGCCCGCCAGTCGTCGCCGCGCACCTCATGACCATAGCTTTCCTTGTATTCCAGGATCTCCAGCCCCTGCACCGCGCCCGCCTTGGTGATGGCCAGGGCGATGGTGATGTACTCGTGCTTGCCCAGCACCTCATCGACGATGAAGGTGCCGCCGTCGGCGGCCCGCCAGGCCTGCACCGTCTTGTTGCGCACATCCACGCCGCTCTGGCTTTCGATGGCATCGGCCTGGGCGCTGCTCAGGGTCACGGGCAGTGGCGTCAACGCCTGGCCAGGGAACAGGGCCGCCTGGGCCTGTTCGGTGGTGAGGTAGACGGTGGCTGCCGCCGGCTGGGACAGGATCAGGGCCGGCGCCGCCAGGGCCAGGAGGGGGGCACGCATGGAAAAGGACACTCCAACGAGGAAACGAGGCCGGCCCCGGGGACCGCTTGGTTCCCGGGGCCGGCGCATGATGGAACGCCGTCCTTAAAAGGTCACGCCGACCTTCAGCCGCAGGCGCCGCTTTTCAAAATCATCGGCGTAGGTCCGGCCGCTCTTCACGAAACCGGGCGACGGGTTGGCCAGGTCCTGGGCGAAGGGCAGCTGTTCCAGATAGGTCAGGTTCACGAAAAAGCGCTCACCACCATAATGGATGGAGGGGCCGGCGTAATAGGCGACGTTGGTGGCCGACCCCGACGTCCAGAAGTGGAAGTTGGAGAATTCCCGTTCATTCTGGAATTCGACACCGGCGTACCAGCTGGGCGCGAAGCGGTAAGAGGCGGCGAGGCCGAAATTGACGTCGGTCTCATGATCCCAATGCTCCGACGCGTCGTTGGATAGCGGATCGGCGTCCGGATCGCCATTCAGGCGGCGCAATTCCTGCTCCACCGTCACGTTCGCGGCCACCACCAGCTGATCGTCCAGGAAATTCTTCTGCACGATCAGGCGGGATTCCAGTTCCCGGGTCTTGGGCCCCACCAGCGGCTCCACATACAGCGCCAGGCCGATGGGATCGGTGTAGGGGCTGAGCAGGCGCCAGATCAGCTCGACCGACGTGCCCTCGTACTTCGTCCCGTGGAAGCTGGCGGTGTCGCTGGCGGGCGTGTATTCGGCGAAGGTCTCGGGCACGGCCGTGGTGCCGTCCACGCCGTCCTGGCGGGCATGGGTCCAGGCGTAGTTGGCGTAGGCGGCGATCTGCAGATTGTCGGTCAGGCCATACTCGACCTCCGTGCGGCCCTGCCACAGGCTGAAGTCGCCCCCGGCCTTGCCCAGGCGGCCGGTCAGCCACTGCTCCGCCTCCACCTTGCCGGCGGGCAGCAGGTCGGTGGTGTAGATGTAGCCGAACAGCGGCTCCCCCGCCGTCGCCGGCGACGCCGGGCCCAGGGTGCCGCCGGCGACGGCGCAGGCCAGCGCCATGCCGCACAGGCGGGGGTGGGACAGGGGGCGGGTCGTCTTGCGCGACATTCTGCCGAGGCTCCTGAAAAGTGCGAATAAGTCGCAGGAGCAATGGGCCGCGCCAGATGGCTCTGTCAATTCATAGTTTGAGCACGCGACATATTGTCGCCGCAACAAAGGGTGGGCGGAGCGTTGATACCCCACTGAGCGACAAAAGGGCGACGAAAGCGCCAAGACGGGCGGTGCGCCTCCCGTCATCCTTTGGCGCCCCTTCAGTCCGATGAGTTCAGATCATGGCCGGCCCTATCGCACGCCCGTTGGCGTTCCTGCTTCCCCTGGCGCTCACCACCGTCCTGGCGCTGACTGTCCCGGCGCCGGCGGCAGGCGCGGCGACGGCCCAAGCCCGCACCCAGGCGCCGGGGTTCTATCGCATGATGCTGGGGGATATCGAGGTGACGGCCCTGCTGGACGGCACCCACCCCTTCCCCGTGCATGAGGTCATGACCGGCATCACCACGGCCGAGACCGACACCTTGTTGGCGGCCGCCGACCTGACGGCGCCGGTGGAGGGGTCGATCAACGCCTTCCTGATCAATACCGGAACCAAGCTGATCCTGATCGACGCCGGCGCCGGCGTGTTGTACGGCGCCGACGGTGGCCACCTGATGGCCAACCTGCACGCCTCGGGCTACACGCCCGAGGCGGTGGACGAAATCTACCTGACCCACCTGCACCGCGACCATGTCGGCGGGGTGGACCAAGGCGGCCGCATGGCCTTCCCCAACGCCATCGTGCGGGTGAACCGGCGCGACGCCGACTTCTGGCTGAACCCGGCCAACAAGGCCAAGGCGCCCCCCTTCCTGGGGCCCATGTTCGACGGCGCCATCGACAGCCTGCGGGCCTATGTCGATGCCGGCAGGGTACGGCCCTTCGATGGCGAGGCCCAGCTGGACCCCGCCGTCCAGGCCCTGCCCAGTCCGGGCCACACACCGGGCCATACCGCCTATCGCGTGCGCGGCCGGGACGGCCAGACGTTGCTGGCGTGGGGCGACATCGTCCATGTCGCCGCCGTGCAGTTCGCCGACCCCACCGCCACGGTGAAATATGACAGCGACCAAGCGGCTGCCGTGCAAGCCCGCGACCGGTTGATGGCGCAGGCGGCGCGGGATGGCAGCTGGGTCGCCGCCGCCCATATCGCCTTCCCCGGCCTGGGCCACATCACCCGGCAAGACGGCACCTACCGCTGGCTGCCGGCCAATTATACGACCGTAGGATTGACGCAGGCGCGCTGACCCGCGACGGCGCCGGCCGTGCCGGCCCACCTTCATCGCCATCCGAGGCATGTTCAAATCCGGCGTGGGGCGTCCAAGCCGTGCGGGCGTGGTTCAGGCATCGTTCGGCCATCCGCCCCTTTCCGTTCAAGAGCCCCGCTATGATCCCTGTCCACATCCAGGCCATGCTGACCCTGCGCCGCCGCCGCGGCCGAAAGGGGGCCTGAGCCATGGGCCCCTTGCGCATCCGCATCATCGGCGGATCCATCGGCGGGCTGTCGGCCGCCGCCCTGCTGCGGCAGGACGGGCATGACGTCCGCATTTATGAGCGGTCGGCCGGCGGCCTGGCCGGCCGGGGCGCCGGCCTGGTCAGCCAGCGGGAGCTGTTCGCCCTGCTGCGCGCCGTGGGATGCGAGCATGTGGCCCGCGTCGGCGTGGTCGCGTTCGAGCGCATTTATTTCGACCGGGACGGTGGCATCGCCGAGCGCCACGCCACCCCGCAAACCCAAATCTCTTGGGATCATCTCTACCGTACCCTGCGGGCCAAGGTGCCCGACGACGGCTATATCCTGGACCGGGCGGTGCGCGCCGTGACGCAAGGCCCCCAAGGCGCCCGCCTGTTGTTCGGCGACGGTGGGGAGGAAGAGGCCGACCTGGTCATCGGCGCCGACGGCCTGGGGTCGGTCGTGCGCCCGGTCGTGACCGGCGGCCCCGCGCCCAACAGCTATGCCGGCTATGTCGCCTGGCGCGGCCTGTTCCCGGAGGACCGGTTGCCGGCGGAGGCCGCCGTGCTGCGCGACCGGTTCGCCTTCTACATGATGCCCCGGTCCCACGCCCTGGGATATCTGGTGCCGGGGCCGGGCGGGGAGACGACGCCGGGCCAGCGGCGGTACAACTGGGTCTGGTACCGGCCGGTGCCGGCGGCGGCCCTGGAGGCGACGCTGACCGACGCCGAGGGCCGGCCCCATCCCCATTCCCTGGCCCCGGGCCAGGTGCGGGCGTCGGAGGCGGCGGCCCTGCGGGCGGACGCCACGCGGCTGTTGCCGCCCCCCTTCGCCGCCGTGGTGGTGGCGGAGCCTGAACCCTTCATCCAGGCCATTTTCGATTACGAGGCGCCGGTGATGGCCACGGGTCCTGTCGCCCTGCTGGGGGACGCCGCCTTCGTCGCGCGGCCGCACACCGCCATGGGCGTGGCCAAGGCCGCCGGCGACGCCATGGCGTTGCGCCGCCATCTGGCCGAGGCGCCCAGCATCACCGACGCTCTGGCGCTGTACAGTCATGAGCGCTGCGCCGCCGGTTCCACCATCACCGCCTATGGTCGCCGCCTGGGCGCGGCGCTGGAGTGACCCCATGGATACGACCGTGACGCCCCCTGGAAACGCCCCGGCCGGCCACCCCTGGCTGCCTTCCGTGCTGCGCACCCTGGTCCTGGCCGGCGCCAGCGTGCTGGTCTGGGTGGTGGCCGGGCACTGGGACCGCTGGCTGGGCGGCGCCCGCCACCAGTCCTCATCCGACGCCTACGTCACCGGCGACCTGACGCCCCTGTCGGCCAAGGTCGCCGGCTATGTCCAGACGGTCGCGGTGGATGACTTCCAGGCGGTGCGCAAAGGGGACCTGATCGCCCAGATCGAGCCGTCGGACTACCAGGCCCAGCTGGATCTGGCGCAGGCCAGCCTGGCGGCGGCCCAGGCGGCGCTGGCCAACCTGGCCAACCAGAAGGACGTGCAGCGCGCCCTGGTCCACCAGGCGGAGGCCGGCATCGCCAGCGCCGCCGCCGACATGACCCGCACCCGGCTGGAGGCGGAACGCCAGCGCGACCTGTTGCGCACCAGGATCGCCGGGACGGAACAGAAGGTGGAGCAGGCCGACGCCGACGCGGCCAAGGCGGTGGCGCAATCGCAACTGGCCGCCGCCCAGCTGGCCCAGCAGAAGGCCCAGCTGGCCAGCCTGGACGTGCAGGAGCGGCAGCTGACGGCGCAGGTGCGGGAGGGCGAGGCGCAGCTGGCCCTGGCGCGGAACAACCTGGCCTATACCCGCATCGTCGCCCCCGCCGACGGCATGGTGGGCCAGCGCCAGGTGCGCCCGGGGCAGTTCGTCAACGTCGGCACGCAGATCATCGGGGTCATGGCCCTGCCCAAGGTATGGGTGGTGGCCAACTACAAGGAAACCCAGATGACCCACGTGCGGGTGGGCGACCCCGCCACGGTGACGGTGGACGCCTTCCCCGACCTGAGGCTGCACGGCCATGTCGACAGCTGGTCCCCCGGCACCGGCAGCGTCTTCACCCTGCTGCCACCGGACAACGCCACCGGCAACTTCACCAAGGTGGTGCAGCGCGTGCCGGTGAAGATCGTTCTCGACCCCGTGCCGGCCCTGGGCACCCTGGTGCGGCCGGGCATGTCGGTCGTCTCCACCATCGATGTGGATGACCGTCAATGACCGCCGCCGCGCCCGCCGCACCGCACCCCTGGCCGACGCTGGACGGCGCGCGGGCCTATATCGGCATCCTGGGGGTGCTTCTGGGCGCGCTGCTGTCCACCCTGGGTTCCCGCATCACCACCTTCGGCCTGACCGACCTGCGCGGCGACCTGCACGCCGGCTTCGACGAGGGCGCCTGGATCACCACCGCCTATGGCGTGGGGCAGATGGTGGTGGGGGTGGCCTGCCCCTACCTGGGCACCATGTTCGGTGCCCGCCGGGTACTGTTCGCCGGCATCGGCCTGTTCTTCGTGGCCAGCCTGCTGGCGCCGCTGTCACCCAACCTGTCGGCCTATCTGGCCATGCAGTTCCTGTCGGGCCTGGGGGCCGGCACCTTCATCCCCCTGACCATCCGCTTCATCGTGCTGAGCCTTCCGGCGCGGCTGACGCTGTACGGCCTGGCCGCCTATGCCATGAATTCGGAATTCTCGCAGAACATCGGCGCGGCGCTGGAGGGATGGTACGCCGAGAACTGGTCCATCGCCTGGCTGAACTGGCAGTACTGCCTGGTCCTGCCCCTCATGTTCCTGTGCGTGTGGATCGGCGTCCCCCGGGAGCCGCTGAACACCGATCTGCTGAAGCAGCACGACTGGCCGGGTGTCGCCTACGCCGCCGTGGGCTTCGGCCTGCTGTACGCGGGATTGGACCAGGGCAACCGGCTGGACTGGACGGGCAGCGGCCTGGTGGTGGGCCTGTTGGTGGCGGGTGGCCTGGTCACCGCCTTGTTCGCGGTGCGCGAGCTGATCATCAGCCGCCGCCCCTTCCTGAACCTGCGCCTGATGCTGCGCGGCAACCTGTTCCTGCTTATGCTGCTGCTGGCCGGCTTCCGCTTCATCATCCTGTCCACCGCCTACATCATCCCGGTCTATCTGCAGGTGGTGCAGAACTTCCGTGAGCTGCAGGTGGGCCCGGTGCTGCTGTTCATCGCCCTGCCCCAGTTCGCCCTGATCCTGCCGCTGGGCTGGCTGCTGGCGCGGGTGGATGGGCGCTGGGTCCTGGCGGCGGGCGCCCTGCTAATCGCCATCGCCTGCCTGCAGGCCACCAGCCTGACCAGCCAGTGGGCCACCCTGGATTTCCTGCCGTCCCAGGCCCTGCAGGCGGTGGGGCAATGCCTGGCGCTGACGGCCCTGGTGGTGCTGGTGGTGCGGAACATCACGCCGGCCGACGCCATTTCCATCGGCGCCCTGCTGCAGGCCGCCCGCCTGTTCGGCGGCGAGATCGGCGTCGCCTTCATGCAGACCTTCGTGCGCATGCGCGAACAGCTGCATTCCAACCTGCTGGGTCTGCATGTCGATCCCTTGGCCGGCGCCACCGCCGACCGGCTGGCGCGATCGCAGGCCGTGCTGTCCGCCCATGGCGTCGACCCCGTTTCCGGCGCCACCCGGCTGCTGGCCGGCGTGGTGGCGCAGCAGGCATCAGTGCTGGCCTATATCGATGGCTTCGCGGCGGCGGCGGCCGGCGCCTTCGCCTGCATCGCGCTGGCCGCCTGGCTGCGCCCACCGCCGGCCAAGGCTTGAAGCGGCGGCGGGCGTGCACGTAGAACTCGGAGGGTGGGGCTTGATCAAGGCATGCGGATCGAACGATGAGTGACCAAGGCGTCCGTTACACCTTCGGCAGCTTCACCTTCGACGTGCCGCAGATGACGCTGGCCAAAGCGGGACAGCCGGTGAAGCTGGGCGGCCGCGCCGCCAACCTGCTGGGCGTGCTGGCCGCCGCCGGGGGCGGGCTGGTGACCCGCGACCGCCTGTTGGCCGAGGTCTGGCCCGGCCAGGCCATCGACGACAGCGCCGTCCGCGTCCACCTGTCCGGCCTGCGCAAGGCCCTGGGCGACGACGGCCTGGTGGTTAACGAGGCCGGGCGCGGCTATCGCCTGACCTTGCCGGTCTTCTCCGCACCCGTCGCCCGCACCGCGCCCAACCCGGCCACCGTCGCGGAGGCGGCCGCCCGTCCCGCCGCCGAGCCGCCCGCCCCCCGGCCCCTGGTGCGTCTGCTGGGACGGTCTGAGGTGGTGGCCACCCTGGCGGCGGAACTGCCGGAGCGGCATTTCCTGACGCTGGCCGGCCCGGGCGGCATCGGCAAGACCTCCGTCGCCCTGGCCACGGCGGCGGCGCTGGCGTCAACCGCCACCGCGCGCTTCGTCGACCTGGCGCCCGTATCCGACGCGGCGTGGGTGGAGGGCACCCTGGCCACCGCGCTGGGCCTGCCCGCCTCCGGCGCGGATTGCTTCGCCGCCATCGTGGCCAGCCTGGCCGCCAGCCCCAGCCTGCTGCTGCTGGATAATTGCGAGCACCTGGTGGACGCCGTGGCCGACCTGGCCGAACGGCTGTTGCACGCCGTGCCCGGCCTGCTGATCCTGGCCACCAGCCGGGAACCGCTGCGCGCCGCCGGCGAATGGGTGCACCGCCTGCCGGCCCTGCCCATCCCGGACGGCCTGGCCCAGGACGCGGCCACCGTGCTGTCCTATCCCGCCGCCGCCCTGTTCTTCGAGCGGGCGCGGGCCGTGCGGGCCGACTTCACCGTGGATGACGCGACCGCCCCCGCGCTGGCCGAGATCTGCCGCCGTCTGGACGGCATCCCGCTGGCCATCGAGCTGGCCGCCGCCCGCGCCGACCTGATGGATCTGCCGGAACTGGCCAGCCGCCTGCACGACCGGCTGAACCTGCTGACCCGCGGCCGGCGCACCGCCCTGCCCCGCCACCGCACCCTGCGCGCCGCCCTGGACTGGAGCTACGAGCTGCTGACGCCGGAGGAAAAGGTGCTGCTGATCAGCCTGTCGGCCTTCCGCGCGGGCTTCGACGCGGCGGACGCGTGGGGTGTCACCGGCGGCGGTGAGATGGAAGTGTTGGACGGCCTGGCCGACCTGGTGGCCAAGTCGCTGGTGGTCAGCGGCCGCGAGGGCGGCGCCACCCGCTACCGCCTGCTGGACACCACGCGGTATTATGGGCACGAGCGCCTGGCCGACACCGGGCTGGAGGACCGCGTCCGCGCCGCCCACGCCCGCCACATGATCTCGCTGTTCACCGATGCCCAGGCCTCGTGGGAGGGCAAGGCGCCGCGCGACTGGCTGGCCACCCACAGCCGCCGCATCGACGACGTGCGCGGCGCCCTGGACTGGGCGGTGGGCGAGGGTGGCGACATCGGCCTGGGTCTGACCCTGATCGTCGCCAGCGCCTCGCTATGGTTCCACCTGTCGCTGCCGCATGAGTTCCTGGGCCGGGCGGAGCGCATCCTGGCCATCCTGGAGAAACAGGGCGCCGCCGACCCGGCACGGCGGGTGGAACTGCTGGCCGCCTACGGCCATGCCCTGTGGCACACCCGCGGCCCCGTTCCCGCCATGGGCCAGGCCTTCCGCCAGGCGCTGGAGATCGCCGAGGGCATCGGCGACGAAGGCCTGGCCCGCCGCGCCCAATGGGGCATCTGGGCCTATCACACCCTGGCCGGAGCCTACGCGGACAGCCTGGCGGCGGCGGAGGCCTTCGCCGGCCGCGTCGGGCCCGACGGCGGCCTGACCGAGCGGCTGACGGGGATGCGCATGCGCGCCATGTCCCACCATTTCCGGGGGGAGCACGCGGCGGGCCTGGCGTTGCTGGAAACGGTCATGGCGGCCGATGCCGACCCGGTGCGCGTCAACCTGGCCAACCACGCCCAGGTGGACGCCAAGCTGGCCGCCCTGACCTTGCTGATGCGCCTGCGCTGGGCCATGGGGGATGTACGCGGCGCCCTGGACTTGGCGCGCGCGGCGGCGGCGGACGCCGCATCCATCGATCACGCCCTGTCACTGTGCTACTGCCTGGCCATCGGCGCCATCCCCGTGGCCATCGCCGCCGGGGAACGGGATCTCGCCACGGGCTGGATCGACCGGCTGGCCCAGCGCACCACCCGCCACGCGCTGGAGCATTGGCATGTCTTCGTCCACGGCTATGGCGCCGCCCTTGGCCTGCCAGGGGGGGCCAGTCAGGGGGCCCATCCGGCGCCCTGCCGGCCGGGGCCAGCGCCATGCAGCTGGAAATGTTCGCCGTGGCCGGCAATGCCGGGGCGCGAGCCATGGTCCTGTCGCGGCCGGAGCCCCATGCCGGCTGGCACGGCCCTTTGCTTTGACACCCCCCGCTTAACGGTGTGGGGACGGTACACAACGCTTCACATCGCTTAACTCCCCGCCTGGCGGTCGCCTGACCGACACTGCCTTCATCACGGTCCCCCGCCCGACACGCCGCGGAAGGGGACGCCCACCGGATGGAGGATGACATGACCGCCCCTGCCGCCGCCCTGGACGCCTTTCACACCCTGGCCAGCCTGCCCACTGGCCTGCCCCCCGGCGGCCTTCTAGCCGGTGGCCACCTGGCCACCGTCGCCCGCCTGCTGGAAGAGGCCATGCACGCCGTGGAGCACGACGTGGCCCAGGCGCGCGACCGCATCGTCAAGGTGCGCGACCTGCTGCTGCATCGTTCCCAAGAAGGGATGGGCCGGCCGGAAGAAGCCACGCGCGGTGGTCTGGCGCCCTGGCAGGCCCGCCGCGTGGCCGCCCTGGTGGAGCGGCGGCTGGGCGGCACCCTGTGCAATGAGGATCTGGCCGCCGAGGCCAAGCTCAGCACCAGCCATTTCTGCACCGCCTTCCGCCAGACCTTCGGCATGTCGCCACACGCCTTCATCATCAGCCGGCGGGTGGAACGGGCCAAGGCCCTGATGCTGGACACCGACGACGCCCTGGCGGAGATCGCCGACGCCTGCGGCTTCGCCGACCAGGCGCATCTGAGCCGCCTGTTCCGCCAGGCCACGGGCAGCAGCCCCGCCAGCTGGCGCCGCGCCAACGCCGTCGACATCTCCCTGATCGCCTGACCCCTTGCCGGACCACGACCCCATGATCCACGACCTAACCGCCAAGGGCCCCCGGCTGGACCCCGCCGCGCACTGCCTGACCCTGGACGCGGGCGTGCAAAGCTTCCTTGATCGCGTGGTGGAGGCGGGATCGCTGCCCTACGCGCCCGGCCTGGCCCCGGCCGCGCGACGGGCCATCGCCACGCGCCTGCAGGCGGGCGCGCCGCCGGTGGCGGAGCCCGTCATCCACGTCACCGTACCGGGCGCCGAGGGCATTTCGCTGCGCCTCTGCCATCCCGGCCTGGACGGGGGGACCGGGTGCCGGTGGTCTTCTACCTGCACGGCGGCCTGTGGGCGCTGGGCGGCTGGGACACCCACGGCGGCGCGGCCGCGGCATTGGCCCGGTCCTGCGGCGCCGCCCTGGTCTTCGTCGACCATGGCGGGGCGCCCGCCGCCCAGGCCCTGAGGCAGGCGCGCACCGCCCTGGACTGGACGCGCGCCCAGGCGCCGGCCCAGGGGCTGGACCTCGCGCGCATGGCCGTGGCCGGCGACGGCAGCGGCGGGGCCATGGCGGCGTTGCTGGCCGCGAGCCTGCCGCCCAGTGAGGGCTTCCGCCTGCTGCTTCTGTTCCATCCCCTGGTGGGGCCGGCGGCGCCGGGCGCCCCGTCCTCCCCCTGGCTGGATCATTGCGACCTGCCGGCGCTGATGGCCCAGGCCTTTCCCGGCCAGCCGGCCTGGACGGCGATGTCACCCCTGGACCTGCCGCTGGACCGCCTGCGCCGCCTGCCGTCCACGCTGATCCTGACGGCGGAGGCGGACCTGGCGCGGGAGGGGGGCGAGGCGCTGGCCCGCCGCCTGATGCGGGCGGAGGTGGACGCCAGCGCCCTGCGCCTGATGGGCACCATCCACGACTTCTTCTGGCTGGACGGACTGGCGGACACCGCCCCCACCCTGTCGGCCCTTGCCGTGGCCCGCCGCGCGCTGGCCGACGCCTTCGGCCGCTGACCCTCCCCCTCCGCGACCATCTCCAGGGATCGCCCCCATGGCACCCAACGCCCCCGTCTTGCGTGTCCTGCTGGCCCTGGCCGGCACTTGCTGCACCGGTCCCGGCGGCGGCGCCCTGCTGCTGGCCCAGGTCGATTGGCTGATGCCGCGCCTGCGGACTTGGCATCCAGGGAGCTGGAGGCCAAGCATTTGGGTGATGGAGATTTGGGCAAGAGGACGGAAGAAAGACGGGACGGCGCTGATGACGGGCGGAGAATTCGGACAGACGCCCGCCTTTCCTTCAAGCCCGCCCCGCTGATGGCCGATAGCGTTCACCCTCACTCCCCTGAAACCGAGGAAGCCCCATGAGCACCCTGACGCTGAGCGATGGCACCGACCTCTATTACAAGGACTGGGGCCACGGCCAACCCGTCCTGTTCAGCCACGGCTGGCCGCTGAGCGCCGACATGTGGGAATACCAGATGCTGCACCTGGCGCGGCACGGCTATCGCGCCGTGGCCTTCGACCGCCGGGGTTTCGGCCGGTCCAGCCAGCCGTGGGACGGCTATGACTACGACACCCTGGCCGACGATGTCGCGCAGCTGATCGAACACCTGGACCTAAGGGATGTGGTGCTGGTGGGCTTTTCCATGGGTGGCGGCGACATGGTGCGGTATCTCACCCGCCATGGCGCCGGCCGCGTCGCCAAGCTGGCGCTGGTCAGCGCGGTGACACCCTTCTTCCTGAAGACCGACGACAACCCCGACGGCATGCCGGCCGAAAGCTTCGCGGGCGTCCGCGACGCCATCGCCCAGGACCGTCCCCAGTTCGTCGCGGATTTCAGCACCCTCTATTTCGGCACCAACCGGCCGGGGGCCGCGGTGTCCAAGGGAATTCTGGACCAGACGCTGCAAATGGCGGCGCAGGCGTCCATCAAGGCCACCATCGACTGCGTCACCGCCTTCTCCGAAACCGACTTCCGGCGGGAGATGGCGGACATCCGCCTGCCCACCCTGATCATCCATGGCGATGACGACCAGACGGCGCCCATGGGACCGACGGCGCTGGCCACCGCGCGTCTGCTCCCCGGCGCCCAGCTGAAGATCTATCCCGGCGCGCCACACGCCACCTACGCCACCCACAAGGACCAGGTGAACGCGGACCTGCTGGCCTTCCTGCGGGGCTAAGGCCCAGGGATGGGGAACGCGGGGGGCGGGACGATTTCCCGCCCCATTTCTTCTTGAAGCCCCGCCCCCACAAACCGCCGTAGGGGGCTAGCAAACCTAGGTATGGGATGTTCCGGGGCGGGCGAAGGGGCACCGTAGCGGCGTCAACACGCCCTGCCAGGAGCCTGTCCCATGCAAGCGCACCTCCAGCCCCCGACGCGGCCCCTTCCCTTCGCCACCGCCCCGCTGGCGTCATCCCCCGTGGCCCCCCGGTCCCATGCCGCCCCGTGGGACGACCGCCGCATCGTCACGCTGGTCACGGCCGCGCAGGCGGCGCTGGACCATGACCTGGAACGGGCGCGCGGCTGCCTGGATCAACTGGCGGCCCTGCTAGACGGCACGGAAAAGGCACCGGTGGATGAGGCCATCCTGTTGCCGGCGGCAGGCGCGGCCAACACCGGGGCCAGCAAGGGCGGCCTGGCCCCCTGGCAGTTGCGCTGCGTCATGGGCCACATCCAGGCCAACCTGGGCCGGCCCCTGCCGGTGGACCAGCTGGCCGGCCTGGCCAACCTCAGCACCAACCACTTCACCCGGGCCTTTCGCGCCAGCGTCGGCGAGACGCCGCACACCTATGTGGTCAAGCGCCGCGTACGGCAGGCCCAGATCCTGATGCTGACCACCGACCAGCCACTGAGCGAGATCGCCTATGGCTGTGGCATGGCCGACCAGGCGCACCTGACCCGGCTGTTCCGCCAGTTCGTGGGGGAAACGCCGCTGCGCTGGCGTCGCACCTGGCGACGGCCGCCGCACAGCCGGGACAATTGACGGCGCCTGTTCCGGTTTACGGTGGCGGTCGCGGCGTTCCGGGCAACAGCCGGCCCTTGCCGGCCTAACCTTCAAAGCACCGGCACCTCCAACAAGACCGGCACCCGTCCATCGGCGAAAGATCACCGGGATGGTGATGTTCCGCCCGGCGCCGGATGCGCGACCCAGATGCGCGACCCAGATGCGCGACGGGGAACACCCGGTTCCGGGACCAGCTTTACCCACACCCGCCAACCCCCGTGAGGTGATCCCCATGTCCATGACCGTTGCCGACCAATTCGCCGCCACGCTGGCCGCCGCCGGCGTCAAACGCATCTATGGGGTCGTGGGCGACAGCCTGAACGGCCTGACCGACGCCCTGCGCCGGCGGGGCGACATCACCTGGATCCCCGTGCGGCATGAGGAGGTGGCGGCCTTCGCCGCCAGCGCCGACGCCCACCTGACGGGCACCATCGCCGTCTGCGCCGGCAGCTGCGGGCCGGGCAACCTGCACCTGATCAACGGACTGTTCGATTGCCACCGGTCGCGCGTGCCGGTGCTGGCCATCGCCGCCCACATCCCCTCGCCCGAGATCGGATCCGGCTATTTCCAGGAAACCCATCCGCAGGACCTGTTCCGGGAATGCAGCCATTATTGCGAGCTGGTGTCGGACCCGGCGCAGATGCCGCGCAGCCTGGAGATCGCGCTGCGCACCGCCATCGGCGAGCGGGGCGTTTCCGTCGTCGTCATCCCCGGCGACATCGCCCTGAAGGAGGCGGTGACGGAGGTTCGGCCCAAGCCCGCCGGCCTGGTGCCCAAGCCGCCCCTGGTGGTGCCGGCGGACGCGGAGCTGGACGCCCTGGCCGGCCTGCTGAACCGCAGCGGCCGCGTCACCCTGCTGTGCGGTTCGGGCTGCGCCGGCGCCCATGACGCCGTGGTGGCCCTGGCGGAAGCGCTGAAGGCCCCCATCGTCCATGCCCTGAAGGGCAAGGAGCACGTGGAATACGACAATCCCTATGACGTGGGCATGACCGGCCTGATCGGCTTTTCCTCCGGCTATTACGCCATGTTGGACACCGACATGCTGCTGATGCTGGGCACGGACTTCCCCTATCGCCAGTTCTATCCCAAGGGGGCGGGCGTCGCGGTGGCGCAGGTCGACATCCGCCCTGGCCAGCTGGGCCGCCGGGCCTCGCTGGATCTGGGCGTGGTGGGCGACATCGGCGCCACCGTGCGCGCCCTGCTGCCCCGCCTGGCGCCCAGGACGGACAGCGCCCACCTGGACAAGGCGTTGCGCCATTACCGCCGCACCCGGGCGGACCTGGACGCCCTGGCCACCGCCGACGCCGGCCATGGCGTCATCCATCCGCAACAGGTGGCCAAGGCCGTCAGCGACCTGGCGGCCGAGGACGCCGTGTTCACCTTCGACGTCGGCCTGCCCACGGTGTGGGCCGCGCGCTACCTGGCCATGAACGGCCGGCGGCGCCTGATCGGTTCCCTCTGGCATGGGTCCATGGCCAACGCCATGCCCATGGCCCTGGGCGCCCAGGCGGCCTTCCCCGGCCGGCAGGTGGTGTCCCTGTCGGGTGACGGCGGCTTCACCATGCTGATGGGCGATTTGCTGACCTTCAAGCAACAGGGGCTGCCGGCCAAGATCATCGTCTTCAACAACGGCGCCCTGGGCTTCATCGAGGTGGAGCAGAAGTCCACCGGCTTCCTGCCCTTCGGCACCGGCCTGGACAACCCCAACTTCGCCGCCCTGGCGGAGGCGGTGGGCATCAAGGGCATCCGCCTGGAAAAGCCCTATGAGGTGGAGCCCGGCCTGCGCGAGGCCTTCGCCCACGACGGCCCCGTGCTGGTGGACGCCGTGGTGGCGCGCACCGAGCTGCCCATCCCGCCGGCCATCAACGCCGAAATGGCCAAGGGCTTCACCCTGTACATGCTGAAGGCGGTGATGAGCGGCCGGGGTGACGAGCTGGTGGACCTGGCCAAGACCAACCTGTGGCGGTAAGGCCTTTGCCCGCTTCCCTCCGGGCGTCTACAGTGCGCCCGGGGGGATCGGGGAATGGATGGGAACGAGAGGCGTCCGCCGGTGGCCATCGTGGGCGCCGGGCCGGTGGGCTTGGCGGCGGCCATCGATCTGGCGCTGCGCGGCGTGGCGACCGTGGTGCTGGACGACAATGACCGGCTGCCCGTGGGCTCCCGTGCCATCTGCTGGGCCAAGCGGACGCTGGAGATCTTCGACCGCCTGGGCGTCGCCCGGCCCATGGTGGACCGGGGCGTCACCTGGAAGGTCGGGCGTCTGTTCCACGGGCACCGCCAGGTCTTCGCCTTCGATCTGCTGCCCGAGGACGGGCACCGCATGCCGGCCTTCATCAACCTGCCCCAGCATGAGGTGGAGCGCCTGCTGGTGGCGCGCTGCGCCGATTTCCCCGGCCTGATCGATCTGCGCTGGCGCCATCGGGTGGTGGGCGTCACGCCGGGGGACGCGGGCGTGGCCGTGCGGGTGGAGACATCCGACGGTGCCCATGACCTCACGACGGACTATCTGGTGGCCTGCGACGGCGCCCGGTCGCCGGTTCGCCGCCTGCTGGGCCTGGAATTCGCCGGCCAGGCCTTCGAGGAACGCTTCCTCATCGCCGATGTGGAAATGAAGGCCGACTTCCCGGCGGAGCGCTGGTTCTGGTTCGAACCGCCCTTCCATGGCGGCCAGTCCGCCCTGCTGCACAAGCAGCCCGACGACATCTACCGCATCGACCTGCAACTGGGCCCCGACGCCGACCCGGCGGAGGAGATGCGGCCGGAGCGCATCATCCCCCGCGTCCGCGCCATGGTGGGTGACCGTCCCTTCCGCCTGGTCTGGACCTCCGTCTACACCTTCCAGTGCCGGCGGCTGGCGCGCTTCAAACACGGCCGGGTGATCTTCGCCGGCGACAGCGCCCATGTCGTCTCCCCCTTCGGCGCCCGGGGCGGCAACGGCGGCATCCAGGACGCGGACAACCTGGCCTGGAAGCTGGCCCTGGTGGTCCAGGGCGGGGCGCCGGCCACCCTGCTGGACAGTTACGATGAGGAGCGTGGCCGCGGCGCGGACGAGAACATCCTGAACTCCGCCCGCGCCACCACCTTCATGACGCCCAAGAGCGCCATGGAACGCCTGTTCCGCCAGGCGGTGCTGGACCTGGCGGCGAACCATGCCTTCGCCCGCCGCCTGGTCAATTCCGGCCGCCTGTCCCTGCCTTGTTCCCTGACCGGCCTGTCGCTGCAAACCCCGGCCGAGGCCGGCGCCCCAGGCCTGCTGGACCCCGGCGCGCCCTGCCCGGACGCGCCGCTGGAGGACGGTTTCCTGCTGGACCATCTGGGGCGCGGGTTCATCCTGCTGGCGGTGGGCGCGGCCCCGGTTCCGGCCGACACCGGCCTGCCCCTGCTGCGCCTGCCGGCCGGCGGTGGGGCTGCCCAGCGCTACGGCGCCGGCGCCCTTTATCTCATCCGCCCCGACCAGCATGTCGCCGCCCGCTTCCCCGCCGGGGCCGACGCCGCCGCCATCCGCCGCGCCCATCGGCGCGCCCTGGGAGAAACCACCCATGACTGACATCGATCCCTTGGCCGAGGATAGCCTGGCCCAAGACCGTCTAGGAGGCCGGGGGGACGATATCTACGCCGCCCTGCTGGCCGCCCATGAGGGCCTGGCGTTCGAGGCCAGCGCCGCCCTGAACGCCCGCCTGGTCCTGCTGCTGGCCAACGCCGTGGGCGACGTGTCCTTGGTGCTGGCCGCCATCGAGCGGGCCCGGACGACGGCGCCCGACCAAGGTTGGCCCCACGAAGGTTGAATGCCATCAGGCGATTGCCTGTGGCACCTTGGCATCTGGCCCGGGCCCATGCCCGGCGCGAGGAGGCAAGGATGCACGACCTTCATGATCCCGAAGACGCCGCCGATGGGGGCACGGCCAAGGCCGGCTTCGTCCGGGTGCGCGGCGCGCGGGAGCATAATCTGAAGAATGTCGATGTGGACATTCCACGCGACGCCCTGGTGGTGTTCACCGGCGTCTCCGGCTCCGGCAAATCCTCCCTGGCCTTCAGCACCCTTTATGCCGAGGCGCAGCGCCGTTACCTGGAATCGGTGTCGCCCTACGCCCGCCGGCTGTTCCACCAGATGAGCGTGCCGGACGTGGACACCATCGAGGGGTTGCCGCCGGCGGTGGCCCTGCAGCAGCAGCGCGGGTCGCCCACCGCGCGCTCCTCCGTCGGCAGCGTCACCACCCTGTCCAACCTCTTGCGCATGCTGTACTCCCGCGCCGGGGACTACCCACCGGGCCAGCCCCTGCTGGAAGCGGAGGCCTTTTCCGCCAACACGCCGGAGGGGGCGTGCCCCACCTGCCATGGGCTGGGCCGGGTGCATGAGGTGACGGAGGCGTCCATGGTGCCCGACCCGTCGCTGACCATCCGCGAACGGGCGGTGGCGGCCTGGCCCACCGCCTGGGGCGGGCAGAACCTGCGCGACATCCTGATCACCCTGGGCATCGACGTCGACACGCCCTGGCGCGACCTGCCCCGCGAGACGCGCGACTGGATCCTGTTCACCGAGGAACAGCCCGAAGTGCCGGTCTATCCCGGTTTCACCGCCGCCGAGGTGCGGGAGGCCATCCGCCGCAAGCTGCCGCCCAACTACATGGGCACCTTCTCCAGCGCCCGCCGCCACGTCATGCACAGCTTCGCCACCACGCACAGCGCCATGATGAAAAAGCGCGCGGCCAGCTTCATGGTCAGCAGCCCCTGCCCCACCTGCGCCGGCAAGCGTCTGCGGCCGGAATCGCTGTCGGTGACCTTCCAAGGTCTGGACATCGCCGCCATGGGCCAGCTGCCGCTGAAGCGCATCGCGTCCCTGTTCGCCGCCTATGCCGACGATGGGTCGGCGCGGCTGGCGGAATTGCGCCGGACGCGGCCGGAAACGGCCCTCGTCATCGCCCGCATCGCCGCCGACCTGTGCCGGCGACTGGCGGTGCTGCTGGACCTGGGCCTGGGCTACCTGACGCTGGAACGCGGCACGCCCACCCTGTCCCCGGGGGAATTGCAGCGCCTGCGCCTGGCGACCCAGGTGGTCTCCAACCTGTTCGGCGTGGTCTATGTGATGGATGAACCGTCGGCGGGCCTGCACCCGGCCGACACCCAGGCGCTGCTGCGGGCGCTGGACGGGCTGAAGGCCGTGGGCAACTCCCTGTTCGTGGTCGAGCATGACCTGGACGTGGTGCGCCACGCCGACTGGATCGTCGATGTCGGCCCCGCCGCCGGTGAGGGTGGCGGGCGCATCCTGTACAGCGGGCCGCCCAAGGGGTTGCGCCACGTGGCCGCCTCCCAGACCGCCCGCCACCTGTTCGCGGCGGAGGGGGTACGGCGGCGGACGCCGCGCGACCACCAGGGCTGGCTGCGCCTGATGGGTGTCACCCGCAATAACCTGACCAACCTGGACTGCGCCTTCCCGCTGGGCGTCATGACCACCGTCACCGGCATCTCCGGCTCCGGCAAATCCAGCCTGGTCAGCCAGGCGCTGGTCGACCTGGTGGGCAAGGCCTTGGGCGCGCCGGTGGCGGTGGAGGAGCCGCCAGCCGACGCCGAGGCCATGCTGGAACAGGAGCCGGTGGCCGAGACCGAGGGCCGCCTCGACGGGGCCCCCAAGGATGCGCTGGGCGGCATCAAGCGCCTGATCCGGGTGGACCAGAAGCCCATCGGCCGCACGCCCCGGTCCAACCTGGCGACCTATACCGGCCTGCTGGACCATGTGCGCGCGCTGTTCGCGGAAACACCGGAAGCCAGGCGCCGGCGCTATGACGCCGGCCGCTTCTCCTTCAACGTGGCCAAGGGGCGCTGTCCCCGCTGCGAGGGCGAAGGATTCGTCATGGTGGAACTGCTGTTCCTGCCCAGCGTCTACGCCCCCTGCCCGGTCTGCCACGGCACCCGCTACAACGCCCAGACGCTGGAGATCACCTATCGCGGCAAGACCATCGCCGACGTCCTGGGCCTGACGGTGGCGGCGGCATCCGACTTCTTTCATGACGTGCCGGCCATCCAACGGTCGCTGACCGTGCTGCGTGACGTGGGGCTGGACTATCTGCGGCTGGGGCAGCCGGCCACCGAGTTCTCCGGCGGGGAGGCGCAGCGCATCAAGCTGGCGACGGAACTGCAGCGGGCCCAGCGGGGCGGGGCCCTTTACGTGCTGGATGAGCCCACCACCGGCCTGCACCCCACGGATGTGGAGCGGCTGGTGGCCCAACTGGATGCCCTGGTCGCGGCCGGCAACACCGTGGTGGTGGTGGACCACGACATGGGTGTGGCGGCGGCCAGCGACTGGGTGATCGACGTTGGCCCCGGCGCCGGTGACGAGGGTGGGCGTGTGGTGGCGGCCGGGGTGCCGGCGGTCGTGGCGGCATCGCCCGACAGCCGGACAGCACCCCACTTGCGGCCCTTCCTGCGCCTGGGTTAGGGAAGGCCTAGCCGCCCCGACAGCCGAGACCGGACGCCGATGACCACCCTTCCCTGGATCGCGCCCTGGATCGCGTTGGCGCTGGCCACGGCCGCCGCCTGGACGGATCGTTTCCGCCTCTGGGCCCTGGGCTTCCTGGCCGTGGCTTACGCGGCGGCGACCGTGGATGGACAGCTGGGCTGGCCGGCGGGCGGGGCCTTGGCCTTGCTGGGGCTCGCGGCGTGGGCGGTGGGTCCGGGACGCCCACCCCTGGTCCGGTCCCTGGGGCATGGCCTGTTTCTGGCGCTGGCCGTCGCCTTGTCCGCCCACCTGTGGCCGGGCTTCCACAATCCGCGCGTCATGGGGCCGGCGCGCATCACGCCGGATGCGGTGCCCTTCAGCCTGTACCTGAACCTGGACAAGCCGCTGGCGGGGCTATGGCTGCTGCTGGCGATTCCCGCGATCCGCGACCTGCGGCCGCCGCGCGCCACGCTGACAGCGGCGGCGGCCGGCTGGCTCGGCGCCTCGGCCGCCTGCCTGGCGGCGGCCCTGACGCTGGGCGCCGTCGCCTGGGCGCCCAAATACCCGGCCGGCGCCGGCCTCTGGCTGGTCGACAACCTGGCCTTCGTGACCGTGGCGGAGGAGGCGCTGTTCCGCGGCTACATCCAGGGCGGACTGACACGCCTGCTGGAGCGCTGGCGCTGGGGAGAAACGGCCGCCCTGCTGGCGGCCGCGACCCTGTTCGGGCTGGCCCACCTGGGCGGCGGCCCGCGCTGGGTGGTGCTGGGCGCCATTGCCGGTGTCGGCTATGGCCTAGCGTACCGGCGGGGCGGGTTACCGGCGGCCATCCTGGCGCACGTGAGCCTGAACGCCACCCACTTCCTCCTGTTCACCTACCCCATGCTGCAAGCGGCGGGATGAAAGTCGTCCGCCACACGAGGTCAGGGCCGGCTGGCGCCGGTAAGGCCCATCACTATGCGGCAGCGGAAACGGTGACCCGGCAGAGAGCGGTTTGAACGCCGATTTCGCTTAACCACATGATCCCGGCTTGTTCGACGTCGATCTCCAGCACGTATTCCCCCTCCTTGCCGGGCGCGCGAACCAGAAGGACCAAATCCACGGAGTCCCCTCGCCTCAGATAGCACTCAAAAGATTGGCGGCCATCCAGCCATTGAAGGATCTCCCCGTCGGCGTTCCGCCAATGGTTGCCAACCGAAAGGCCGCTTTGTTTGGTCGGTGCCCAGGTGACGTCCGATGTGTTGCGCAAGGTGATGGGCACATCGCACAAACCGCCGGGGGGTACGGTCATCAGAGAGGGCGCCGTGACCTCCGCCCGAAGGGACCAGTCCGGAAAAGAGCCCGGAAACGTTCCCAACGCCTCATCCATGCGTCGCCGCAGGATATCGCTCCACAGGCCGAGGACCTTGCCGCTGAATAATTTGCCGTGTTCAGATGGAAGGGTGTCGATCGTGGAATGGGGCATGTTGGCGCGCAGGAGGGCATCGGCCTCGTGCAACCGGTGAAACGGATTGGTGCAATCATACCGTCCGACGATAATGGCCGCCCGTCCCGGATAAGGCGTGAACAGAAAGGGGTTGAGGCCGAACAGCAATGAAACGGCCCTGCCGGACACCATCAGGATCTGGGCCATCTTTTGGGCAAGCAAGGCGCCCTGGCAATTACCTCCCAGGAAGAGGGGGCCGGACAGGCCCAGGGAATGGACTTCCGCCGCGTAGGCGACCGCCATATGCATGTGGGCCTCTGCACTGGTCCCCACGACCAGATGGCCTGACCGCATGCCATACAGGGGTTGATCCGCCCCCAGGGCGCCGGCCAAGGCGGCGAATTCCTCGTAGCCCTGGAAACACCATACGAGAGGCGGCCGAGAGCCGGCGATGTTGACGCCATAAATCAACCCGTTCTCGCTGACCCGCTCGCCCCGCCACCACGGCTGGGTGACGGAGACAAGGGTCTTGCGAAGTTGATCAAGTAGCGCCCCATCGATCAAAGCCGGGGGCCGAAGCGTGGCATCCGACATTTCCCATTGGTCCGACCTGTGCTGTTCGATCATCGGCGCCGCAACCAACCATTGATATTGAAGGTGGCGTTGTAGCCGAAACGGTCGCACAGCGCCTCGTCGATCTCATAATCCCGGCCCCGTCGGGCCAAGAAGGCATCGATCGCACGGGACGGCGGCGACAAGGTGCCGGAACCCGGCTGAATGTCCCCATCGCTGCGGAACGCGCCATCCTCGACGATCACATAGTCCCCCGCCGCCAAAAGCGGATCGACATAATCGAGCACGGCGGTGCAGGTTTCTTCGTCATGGGCGGAATCCTCGATGACCAGCAGCGGGTGGCCCAGACTTCGTATGTCCTCCGCCGGCAGCACGTGCGCCAGATTCCGGGCATCACCCACACGGGCGTCGATCCCAGGGTGGCCGCTGGGGGGACGCGGCAAGAGGTCGACGCTGATGACCCTCACCTCAAGGCCCAAGGCGGCCATGGTGTCGGCCAACCACAGGGTCCGGCCACCTTCCAGGCTGCCGATCTCGATCACGGCCGCCGGCCTGAGCTGTCCGATCAACGCCAGATAATTGGCCATATCCAACGGGTTCAGGAGCATCGCCCGGCTTTTGTAGCGATACCCCAGGCTGCCCTTCAGCAACGCGGTCAGCACCTCGTCCGGCAGGGCGCTGGAGAAGCTTCGGGCCGCCGTTCCCAGCCTCTGTCCCGAACCGGCGGGCGACAGGTGCGGGCGGCTGACGCGGACCCGTTCCAACTCCGCCATTCTGCAGAGGCTGCGCAGCGGGCGGCTGAGTTCCAGGGAGTCGAGCACGGCCCCAAGCGCCTCCGATGTTTCGAGGCGGGCGCGGGGCACGATCACCGCCAGGCCGAAAAGCATCGGCAACCAGATGACCCTGAACTCCCCGCCACGGTTCGCCAGAAAATCGTCGATGGCCGTCTTCACGCCGTTGCGCGGACCGCCTTCATACTCGGCATGGCACAAGGTCGGATTATATCCCCCCGGCGACAACCCGCGCTCCTGCGGCAGGACGCCCCCGACGCGGGCCGGCTGGCGATATTCCTGGGGAATGCGGTCGGGACGGTAATAAAGGTCCCGCCGCCCGTAAGGCCATTCCACATCGTGGCATATCGCGACCGGCGCGCTGGCCTCCACCGGGCCGCCGTCGCCATAAATCGCCAGCAATTCATGATAGACGGTATACCAGTTGTGATCGCCGTCGATCAGAACCGCGTCGGCGGGCAGCAAATCCCGGATGATCTCCAGGCTGGGCCGGCGGTGGAGGCGGACGGCGTCGGGGAAGCGGTCCCGCAGACGCTCCATATCGAAGTCGGGTTCCGGATCGATGATCTCCAGCCGCACGCCGGCCGGCTGAGCCCAGGAGGCCAGCTGGCGGGAATTACGGCCATCGCCCGCGCCGATTTCAATGACGCGCCGGGCGCCCATCGCTTGAAGGAGGGGTTTGACGACGCTGGGCCAGAATTGGAACACGGGCGCTTTCTCCGACAAAAACTCAAGACTTACGCCAAAAAGCGCCGGTCCAGTCGATCATGGTGATGGGGGTGGTGATGCCGCGCGCCGACCTGAACGCGTCCACGGCCTGGGCGCATTGGCCCAAGCCGCCGTAATCGTCGATGATGATGAAGCCGCCGGGCGAAACACGATCATAGAGCGCCTCCAGGGCCTGCAGGGTGGAGCTGTAAAGGTCGCCATCCAGGCGCAGCACCGCCAATTGTTCAACGGCGCAACCGGCCAGGGTGTCGGCGAAGAAACCTGGAACAAAGCGCACGCGGGCATCCAGCAGGCCGAAATCGGCGAACGCCCGCTCCACCCGGTGCTGGGATACGGCCAAGGAGGGGTAGTGCTCACGGGAAAGATCCAGGTCCTGGTCTTCCGGTTGCGAGGGCGGGGGCAGGCCGACAAATGAATCCGCGACCCAGACATTGCGGTCCCGACCCCCGCTCAGGTCCAGGACGGCCTTCATCAACAGGCAGGCACCCCCGCGCCAAACACCGCATTCCATGAGGTCGCCCGCCACCCCGTCGCCCAAGGCGGTGGTCACGCACCATTCCAGATGGTCCAAACGCCGGCGCCCGATCATGGTGTAGCCCAGGGGCGGGCCGGCCTTCGCTGTCATGGTGTCCAGACCAACCGCACGGGCACGGCGTTTTTCCTCCAGCGCCAGGGCCAACTGGCCCGGCACGTCATACAAGGTGTCCGTCCAGAACGCGGCCGGCACCTCTTTCATGCCGCGCAACGCATCGAGGGCGACCTCGGTTTCAAGGCCGGTCTCATTCAGCAAAACCGCCTTCAAAAGACGCAGGTAGCGCTCGCCCGCGTCGGGGCCGACCCTGACGGCCGTCGCGACTTCGGACGGGGCGGCGCCGCTGGACGCGATCTGGCGGTGATACGTTTCGGCCGCCGCCCGCGACACCGGTCCGAAATAACTGCGTTCCGCATCCACCACCCGGATCCGGCCCCGCAGGCGGTAATATTCCCGGGCCGCGTTCTTGTAGACGTCCAACGAGGCGGCGTTGGTGTGGGTGCCCCCATGAATTTGGTGGAACACCCCCTCCCCCAACACGGTCACCTGATGGGTGCCGGGATGGTCCAGGGCCCGCACCAGCAGATCGGCATTGGCGGCCCCGCCGCCGGGACTTTCGAAGGCCGGATCATAGCCCCCGAGGTCTTGCCAAAGATCGCGGCGCATGAACAGGAGGTTGCTTTCGCTCAAGGGGGCAAACCAACCCCGGGAGGTATTCTCGACAAAGGGGCTGATATCGAACAGGCGATAGCCGTTGTTTCGCCAGTCGATACCGTCCAGCAGCCGGTCTTCCCAGGCGGCATCATAGCCGTGCTGCATGTTGAGCCACTGGGGGCCGGGCCCCAGCTGGAAGGACAGGGTGGTCACCACCGCGGCGGGATCGGTGCGCGCGGCCCGGCGGCAGGCGTCCAGCAACCCGGGACTGGCCATCCGGGCGCCGTCGATGTTGACCCCCACCAAGGGGGCCGCCGCCAGGGTCAGGCCATGGTTGATGGCCCGCACGGGTGACGGGGTGGGGTTGGGAAAGGAATGGATCCGCAGGTTCATGCCCAGATGGGCGAAGTCCTCGACCCTGGGCGGATGGCGGGACCCGTTGTCGATGACGATGACCTCGTAATCCGCCGCCGCGATGCCCTGTTGATAGCGCGGCGACAGGCTGTACAGCGTGCGCGGCAGTTCCCGCGCCATCTCGTAACTGATGACGATCAAGCTCAGTTCGGGACTTTTGGCGCTCATTCGACGATACCGTTGGCCTGCAAGTCGGCGATCAGACCATCGATGGTGGAGTTGCGCAGGAACAGCGCGGCCTCGATCTCCACGTTGAAATGCTCTTCCAGGGCGCCCGCCATCACGACCGCGTCAACGGAATCCAACCCCATGACATGGAAGAGGGTGTCCCCCTTGATCTCGGCCTCATTGACATCGAGAAGAGAGACGAGAAAACCGACGATCCACGTTCTGACCGCATCTGACTTCAACATAAGTCCCTGCCTTAGGATGATCTTGGAAACCGATTGGTTATTAGAGCCGCACGGGAAGGCTTCTCATGCGCCGCTGATTGTGATGGGGCCGCCACTCGGGCTTTTCCAAGCCGACGCTGGGGCGGGGCCCCTTGAGAACCGCGCCCAGGGCGATCGCCGCCTCCATACGGGCCACCCATCCCCCCAAACAATGATGCAGACCGCCGCCGAGGGACAGCACCGGCTGACCCGCGCGACCCGGCAGAAACCGGTCGGGATCCGGATAGACACCAGGGTCCCGATTGGCGGCGGCGATCATCAGGATGATGTGCTGGCCTGCCTTGATCGTGCGATCGGCGATCATCAGCTCCCCCTTCGCCCGGCGGCGGACCTGTTGAATGGGGGGTTCCAGCCGCAGCGCCTCGTCCACCGCGCCGGGGATCAGATCAGAATGGGCCGCCACACGGTCGTACTGTTCGGGATGGCTCAGAAGCAACCACAGCCCATTGCCGATCAGCGCCGCCGTGGTCTCGAACCCGGCCATGAACACAAAGCTGGCCAGGGCCGCCAGCCGGTCATCATCCAAGGGGCGCTCCGCGTCGCCATTCAGGCCGACCAGCAGGGAAAGGCCGTCATCCGCCGGTTCACGGCGGCGCTCGGCGATGCGATCCCGCAAGAAGGCGTGCGCTTTCTCAAGACTTATATTCGCCGCCCGGTAGTCCCGAATTGAACATCCCCGGTTCAGGATGACCGGTACGCCGGCCAGGGTCACGGCAAGCCAGCGCGCCTCATCGTCGGCAAGGCCGAAGAGCCACCCCATGAAAAGCGGCGGCAACGGATCGGCGTAATCGCCCATCAGGTCGATGCCCCCATCCCGGGCCAGCGGGGCGATGAGGCGATCGGCGATGCCCGCCACCGCGGCGGCGCAACTGGCTTGGGACCGAAAGGCCAGAAGGCGCGCGACGAGGGAGCGCAACGGCCCGTGCGAGGGCGGGTTGCGGAAGAACAGGACCATGTCCAAGAGGCGAAGCAACTCAACCGGCTCGTCTCCCAGGGCGCGGGACACGTCCCCGACGTATTGCCCAAGATCGAGGGTCAGAAGATTGGAATTGGCGAAAGCCTCACACACTTCACGACGGCCCAGAACAACCCAGGCCTGTTCCGCATCAGTCCAGAAGATGGGCGCCTGCTCGCGCAGCGTGGCATAGACCGGATAGGGGTCATCCCGCAGGATGGGCGCCAGGCTGTTGAAGGATGCAAGATCAGCCATTGGCCCCGTCCCTCCGTGCCTGGGAGGTGGGAATGCGCCCCGGACCGGCGGCCTGATCGGAATCCACCCCAGGATCCTCGGGTCGCGGCGGCGTGTCCAGACGGAAGGGTGCCAGGTCGTCAGCGAGATAGGCCGCCCGACAGGCGCCGCGACGGATTTTGTTGCTGGTGGTGCGGGGCAAGGCGCCGGGCCGCACCAGCACGACGTTCAAAGGGCGCATGCCGAAGATCTCGCAAATCGCGGCCGATACGGCCTGGGCGGCACGCTCCAGATCCGGATCGGCAAGATGGCCGCGTTTCACTTCCTGAAGGACGACCAGCCCTTCCGCCCCATCGTGATCGACGGCGAAGGCCGCGGCAGTCCCGGCCAGTGCCGGATGGGCGCGGCAGGCGGCAGCCTCGATATCTTCCGGATGGTGCTTGGCGCCCCTGACGATGACCACCTCCTTCAAGCGGCCCACGATGACCAGGTCGCGGCCCCGCATCAGTCCCAGGTCCCCCGTGCGCAGGAAGGGCCCGGCGTCGGAATCATTGGAAAGCCGGGCCTGGAACGTCGTCTGGGACCGGTCCCGTTGCCGCCAGTATCCCGCCCCCACATGGGGGCCGGCCACCCAAACCTCGCCCACCTGACCTTCAGGGACGCGGTGGCGGCTCTCCGGATCGACGATGGCCAGAACCTGCCCGTCGCCGCCCTGCCCACAGATCACGCGCTCCATCCCATTGGCCGTTCCATCGGCCCGCGAGGAAGCGTTGGGGGCATGCGCGCAGGCAAGGCCGCTTCCCGCCGGTCCACCGGAGACGAACAGCGTCGCTTCGGCCAGCCCATAGCATGGGAAAAGCGCCTTGGGATCAAAGCCGGCGGGGGCCGCCCCCTGGGCAAAGCGGCGCAGATCATCCGCCCGCACCGGTTCAGCGCCGCAAAAGGCGACCCGCCAGGATCGCAAATCCAACCCGCGCAGTTGGTCGGGGCGGATACGGTCAGCGCATAGGGCATAGGCGAAATTGGGGCCGCCACTGCTGGTCCCGCCATGGCGGGCGATGGCCTGCAGCCAGCGCAACGGCCGTTGAATGAAATCAAGCGGCGACATCAGCACCGCAAGGCCACCCACGTACAGGGGCTGAAGCAGCCCGCCCACCAGCCCCATGTCATGGAACAAGGGCAACCAGCTGACCATGCGCGTATCGGCGTCATGACCGAAGGCGGTGCGGATCATCTCCATATTGGCCAGCAGGTTGCCATGGGTCACGACCACGCCCCGGGGGTCGGCGGTCGAACCGGATGTGTATTGCAGGAACGCCGGGTCCCCGGCCTGGACGGCCACCGGCGTCCAGGGGTGCGTATCACCCGGACTTTCTTCCCCATCGGTCACCATCCAGGGGATGCCCGACAGCTCCGCCGGGAAGGTGCTGCGGATCGTCTCGTCGGCGGCCAGGGCGGCGCATGTCAGAACCAGACAGGGGCCGGCGTCGGTGGCGATGGCCGCGATCCGGCGTGCCGAGCGGGACGGCGTGATGAAGGGCGTCGGAACGGCGATGGCGCCGGCGTAAAGGCAGGCGTAAAAGCCGACGATGAACGGAATGCCCGCGGGATAGACCAACAGCACGGTCTGCCCTTGGGCGCCCTTGCGCACCAGTCGGGCCGCCAGGGCCTGGACCTGCCGGTCCAGCTCCGCATACGTCAGGCAGGCCCCCTCGCCCTCGCCCCGCTCCAGGAAACGCAACGCGATCTTGTCCGGAACGGTATCGGCGTGGTGACGCAGCACCTCGGCCAGGCTGGCATGTCCGTTGCGGGAAGAAGCTTCCGGGCGGGCGTCCACCGCTATTGCCCTCCCCGCTGGAATCGCGACACCGCTTCGGTGGAGGGGCTGAGGGCCAGGTCGGCGCCCACGTCGCACCGGCTGCATACCCGCATTTCGGCACGGCGCAGAGCCAAGCTCTCAAGAAAGTCGGCGCGCTTGGGACCGGCGAACAGGGCGCTGTACCGGCTTTCCCCAAGGTTCCCCAGGAGACCGGCGCCAGGGTGGAAGCAACACGGAACGATATTTCCGCGATGATCCACATAAAGGTTGCCCGGGTCTGCCGCTATCGCGCAGCCCCCCTGGCCCATCGGGGGCTTGTCCCGGGCCCGGTCCCTCAAGCTGTCGGGCAGTTGGATCCAGCCGCGGAATTCCGGATGCACGCCGTAGGGCTTGAGCACCTCCCGCCAGCGCACTCGATCCTCAGGGCTGTCGATGACGCATCGCGCCTGCAAACGAAGGGTCGGGTATCGGGCGGCCAAATCCCGGGCGAAGGATAGGAAGGACATGAGCTTGGACCATTTGGCCGGCGGCCGCAGGGCCTCATACTGGGCCGGCGTGCCATCGCCGTCGCAGCTGATGGTCAGCAGATTGACCGCCCCCATCGCCACCAGCGCCTCAAGCCTATCCTCCGCATTGCACTGGGCGTTTGTGGAAATTTCCGTCCAGTGGATCTTGATCGGGCCGTCGAGCAGAATGCGCCCAAGTTCTTCGAGCTGGGGATGCAGCAGCGGTTCCCCATAGTTGAAGAGGCGCAGCAAGGTAATCTTCCGCACGTCTATATTCGCGAGGCAGCGCCGGAACAGGTCGGGCGCAATGAATTCGGGCCGTGGGTCCAACCCCGAGTTGGGACAGCCCAGGCAGCGCAATTGGCAGCCGCCCACGACGTCGAAATGAACGGTGCTAAGCCGTTGTTGCAGCGGATGTGACTGCGGATAAACCGATTGAGGCTTGGTCGGGGCTGGCATGGATCCTCGTACTCGCTGCGGATGAAGCCCCTAAGGCGCTCAGAAGCTGACTTGATCGACCCTCGCGGCCATGACCCTGTTCAGATTCCCCAAAAGCAATACCCCTCATACTGTAGGGGCCTGGATGACGTCAAAGGTATGGCGCGCCGAACGCCCCGGCTACTGGCCCCGGCGCTCCTGCAGCAAGCGCAGGACGCGGTCGCGCTGCTCCGTCACGATCCGCAGTTGTTCGTCCGTTTGACGCCACAGCTCGAGCCGCTCCTGCGCCTGGATAGCCATGGCCGTCACGCGGGCCCGTAGGTCATCCCGTTCATGACCCAGCAGCAGCGACCGGTACGTCAGCACCTGGGCGGCGATCTGGATGCGCATCCCGTCCAAATCCGCCAGGAGGGATGCCTGACCATCGTCCTGCGACAGCGCCCCCAGCAAGTAATACAGGCGGCCGATGTCGAAGGGCGCCTCCGCGACGTCGCCTGCCGGCCCCGCGGCGCGGACCAGATCGGGGCGGATGGTCGGCCCTTCCGTTCCCTCCGCGGCTGGCGCGACGCCCTCGGGCAGACGCTGCCGGATCGCCGACAAGACCACCGGGTCGCCGCCTGTGACCATGGCATCGAAATGCAGCCAAACCCTGGGCCGCCCGCGGGTTTGCGCCTCGGCCTCCAAATTATGCAGGGCCCACAGCAGGTGGCTGTGCGCGGCGCTGAATCCGTCGCGCCGCGCCAGGGAGCGCGCCACGGACCAGGGATCGCGGAGAACATGCAGGTAGCAGATGCGCGCCGGCAACGCATCGAGGTGGGGCTGCCAGAACGACAGGGTGCGGCACAGCCGGGGGTCCTTCATGAACCAAAGCGGCCGCCCGCGCGAGAGGCCCCTGAGGAAAGCGGCCGCCCGGTTCGCGAAGACGGCGCCCGCCCGCTGGATATCCTGGCCGGAAACAGCATCAATGGTGCGCCAGTCGGTTCCGGCGGCGGCCAGCAGCAGGTCGTTAAGGGTGACCAACTCCTCATGTTCCCAATAGCCGTCAGCGTTGTCCTGGCTGGCCTGGATGAACCGGTCGTCCGCGCAAACGCCACGGCCGCCAAACCAACCGGCGAGCGCCGACGTCCCGCTGCGGTGCATGCCCATGACGATGAAGCCGGTGGCGGCCTGCCTCACAAGCTCCGGCTTTTCCCGCAGCAGCCAGTCGAAATACGATTTGGCCCCCGTGCGCAAGGGCTGGGGGAAGGCGGTGGCCAGCCCCAGGTCATCCCGGAACGGCAGGCGCATGGCTTTGGAAACCGCGATGCCGTTGTCGAACCGACCATAGGCCCACCAGCCTTCGGGAATGCCGGGCACTCCCTGCGCGGCGATGGCCCGTTTGTACCACTGCCAAATCTCGTGGACATGGGGGTTGCCGTCAGCGTAGCGCGCGGTCATCGCGTCGCCGTCCGCGTTCACCTTGGTGAAATGATAGAATTTCAGGGGGCTGCCATTGACCCTGATGTCGCCGTCCCGTCCGATCTCAACCCGTCGAAGGCTCAGGTTCCAGCTGGCGACATTGCACCCGGGGTCGCGCACGACGTGGACCCCATCGAAAAAGGCCGGCACCAGATCACACCATTTCTGATCGGTGAACAGCCCCGCCGCCGGGTCGTTGTAACAGGCTTGCCGCAGCATGTCGGCCCACCAGCCGGCGAAGCGGCGGCCTTCCGGCCCATTCCGCACGGCAATGAAACCCAGGTTGTAGGTACCATGCCGGAGCGACCCCAGCTCATTATCGGCGATGGCGGACCGGGTGTCGTTGGGATCGATCTGATGCGGCGTCAGCAGGATGGCGCCGTCGTCCAGCCGGGCCAACACATCATCCAGGGATGAAAACACCGCGATGTCGGGATCAAGATAGACGACGGTGTCGCACCCCTGCCGCAACATCTCCACCAGCATCGGGCCCTTCACGGCCGTGCAGGCCTCCACCAGGTCATGACGGAAAATCCAACTGTCGAAGGAGGGGATGCCAAGGTCGCGGGCGAAAACCACCCGGTCGAACCCGGCATGGGCCTCTTCCGCCGGCACACCCTCCGGCAGGTCATCGACTATCAGGGCCCAAATGGTCCAGTCGGGATGAACTTGGCGCAGGGTTTGGGCCAACACCCGGGCCCGGGAAAGATAGGTGTAAGTGAAGCTGGTGAAGCAATGGACGCCGGTCATGCCTTAGCCCTCAATCCTCTCGACGCCCTCAAGCCCATCCACCACGGACGCCGTCGCGTCGCCGTACTCCACGCGGCCTGTGGCCACCCCCTCCCGAAGCCGATCGCGGACATGGGCGACCGCCTCGAAGGTGGTGAAGAAATCGAGCAAGGCGCGGTCGCTGGCGAACACACGGCCGCAGCCCTGCCCCAGGATGGCATCGGCGACGTCACCGCTATCCGCCAGCGCCACCACGTCCGCCCCCGCCGCCGCCGCCTCGTGCACGACGAACGATACGGTTTCCGGCAGAACGGTCGGCACCAGGACCAGGTCGATGCCGTCGCCTGCCAGCACCTGCGCCAGGGTGGGCGCGCCCTCGTCCGGTAGGGGCGCGTTCGTCCCGGGGCCATCCATGGCAGGTATGGGCACCTCGACGACACCAGCAAGGTGCCGGAAGTTGCCGAGCGGGGCGATATGGTGGAAACGATAACTGAAGCAGCCCTGGAGGGTCTGGACCAGTTCCTCAAACACCTCCCACCCGGTGTGGAAGCTGGGGCTGCCGACGAAGGCGACGCGGACGGGGAGGTCCGGCAAGCCCAGCGGGGAGTCGTCATCGCCCGGCAAGCGGCGCACCCCTTGTTCCGCCAAGCGGCTCTGTGCCCGCACGGCGCTCGACGAGCACCGGAGGGGCCCCGCCGCCTGCCAGAGGGCAAGCGCCGACCGCGACGGCGCGATCACATCAAAATCGATGGCGTTGAACAGCTGTGTCACCAAGGGCAGGTGATGACGCCGCGCCTTGCCATACAGGCAAATGCCACAGGCCGGACTCTCCGGCGGAGGGGCGCCGCAGAAGGAGAGGTCGTTGCGCAACAGCAGCGGATTGGCGCAGAGGGATGAGAAATCGTGGATCCAAAACCAGTTGCGCGTCGGCCGTAACGCCCGCTGCACGGCAATCACGCCCGTGATGTCATGGCCCGGAATGCCATGAACCGTGAAGAGTCGGCGCGGCGCGTGGGCACCCGGACCCTCGGCCAGGACATGGGCCAGCTCCGCGTAGTCCGACACCCCCACCCGCACGCCATCGACCGACACCTCGACCCCGTCCGCCGCCGGCCCGTCACGGTGGTTCGGCGGCGGCAGTGCCCCGGGGCGAAGGTGGATATAACGATACCCGAGGGCGATGAGGCGCCGCCGCTCGTTGCGGATCAGCACATCGCGGCCACCCAAGGGAACAGCAGCGGGGCCAAGATCGATGGCGACGACCACCCCCCGCACACCACCTTCAGGCGCCTCGGCGCCAGACACAGCCGGAACGGGTCCCTCGAACGAAAGCGCTTCCGTCAACCTCGCGCGGGATATCCGGATGATGGCGAGGGGGGGCTGAGCGACGTCGGCGATCTTCTCGTCCTGCGCGGATAGAATTCGCAGCATGGCCCGCCGGTGCCGGTCCGTCGGACATCCCCGCCGCCCCTCTTCCCTGCCCGCCACGATATAGTGCCAGAACGGGTTCACACCCGCCTCGGCGACATCGGGATTGGCGGCCAGATAATAAGCGGTGTCGAAGGTGGAGGAAGGGTTGCGCCCCTGCCGCCAGCCGACCTCACAATACTGCCGCAGCAGAGCGGCGGCGGATGCCGCGCCACCTTCTGAAAGCAAGCTCGGATATGTCGCCCGGTAGAAATCTGCATCGAAATGGGGGGAGATGGTGGCAGCGACCGGGTCCGCCGGCGTGTCGCCTCCGACCGGCGGCGTGCCGGCGAAAGAGGCCGCCCCCGTCGCCGCGGATGCGGCAATGAGGTTGCCGAAGGCCAGTGCGCGGGCCAACGGCAGTCCGGAGGCGCGGAGATGTTCCACCGTGACGCGGAGCGCCTCCTTGGAAAAGGCGGTGGAGGACGGAACGGCGACACCGGGCGCCGCGATGCGGATTTTGGCGGTTTCCACCTCACCGCCGCGATGGCTTACCCGGATCTCGGCCCAGCCGGCATCGATTTCGAGCTGTGAAAATCCCAGAACCGAACACACGAAAGGTTTGAAAGGTGGGTTACTGACCAGGATGGACGCATCCAGGACCCGGTCGAACGTCCGCTGGGCCGTCGTCAGCGCGATGCCACCGACAGGCGGGTAACCATCCCTATCCAGTATCGAAATAATTACAACATTACTGGAAAAATCAGAAAAGCATACAGTACGCACTATCCGGGTCCCTTAATTCTCCGCAAATTGACAGCGCCTTCCCAAATACTATCATGCTGCGGAGCACGGCTACTTACGTCGATACCATGAACCGTACAGGACGACAAGCGTACCGGGAAGCCGCCAAATTCAACGACGAGTGAACAAGAGCTTTGAAATCGTCATCCGGAACGGTTCTTGGTTCAGGAGCCGAATTTTATCCGCCACGAGCGAAGCAGCGGCCTATAATGGTTGGGGAAGAGGGGGCGCGGGCCCCCACTGGCTGACAGGCTATCGGTAGCGGGCGCGTCACGGTGATTGGGCCGAATTTCTTAGGCATTGGGGCCCAAAAATCGGGCACGACCTGGATTTATGAAAATCTGTCGCGCCACCCGCACGTTAGATTTCCAGCGGGCAAGGAAATTCATTTCTGGAACGCCCGTCGGGACCTCGGCGCGACCTGGTGGTTGGACACGTTCGGTCCCAGGCGGCCCGGACTATGGTCAGGGGAGATCACCCCCGCCTACGCCACCATCGACACCGACGCCATTCATGAACTGCATGCGCTGTGTCCGGATCTGCGCCTGTTCTATGTGCTGCGCAACCCCATCGACCGGGCGTGGTCGGCGGCGCGCATGGCGGTTTTGAGGGCGGAGATGACGTTGGACGAAGCGTCCGAGCGCTGGTTCCTGGACCATTTCCGGTCCGCCGGTTCCCGTCGCCGGGGTGCTTATGCGGAGACAATTCTGCGCTGGCGATCCGTCTATCCGCCTGAGCAACTGATGATCGCCCTTTTCGACGACCTGCGGTCACAGCCCCGCGCCTTCCTGTCCCGGCTATGCGGGCACATCGGCATCGACGCCGACGTTTATGCGGCGATACCGGAGGAAGCCCTGAGGCAGGCGGTATTCGAGGGGCCATCAGCCCCCTTGCCGCCGCCGCTGCGACGCGCCCTCATCGAGCTGTATGCCGGGCCCGTGGAGGCTTTGGCCCGCCTTCTGCGGATGGACCTGTCACATTGGCTGGCCGAACCCTAAGTCGGCATCATCCTGGTCCCCCGGGGAAATCACGAGACCCAACGGGAGCGGCAGGCTTTCGCCAAGACCACAGCGCGGCGCCATCCTGGGGATGGTGTCACCCGAGGTGCCTGGAAGCTGGCCGACGGCGGCACTATGGGAGCATCGCCGAAGCGCCCGCCGGTGACCCACGATTTCCAGGCAATATCCATGGCTTAAAAGCCATGGCGTCCCCTACGGGATTCGAACCCGTGTCGCCGCCGTGAAAGGGCGAAATCAAATCTAGGCACCAAGCGGATTATCGGCGGATTTCCTGGGTTTCTTGTGCTGTAGAGCGCTGCGAAACACTGGATTTTGCTGTGTCGTTTGTCCCGCACTTGTCCCGCGCTCTGGACACCGCCGTCGTGGCTACCCGCTCTTCTTACCCTACCCGAACGCTGTCCCGCATCTGTCCCGCACTCAAATCGCCACCGAATGGCGCGAATCGGAATCCACATGATTGGCCTTGTCTGGCTTCCGTTTGATGGCGCTTGGGACGAACCTAAGCGCCACCCCAGTAACTGGCGGGTCTGCCAGTCGTTGCTAAAACCGCCGCGCCGATTGAACGCGGCCTGAACCACATGAATACGGGCTAACCATTCCAAGGCCTCCATGCCACGCAGCCTCATGGCTTAGGTACCGGGAGGGAAGAAATTCAGACATGTTCCGAACATGTCTGAATATGTTCGAAAAAGTCTGAACAAATTTGAATTTGTCGAACAATGTAAACGTATGGCCTGCCTCGTCCACAGGTGGTTTGACGATCTAGCCTTGGTCATTCTGCTTCAACGTATCCAGCCTCGGTGCCTCCTTCACCGCCGCCACCTGCAACTGTTCGGTCCCAGGGATTGATGGCGCGAGGAGAAGTCGAGTTCAACCGCCATCATATTTATGGCTGCCGTTTGATGATATAACGCTCGCCAATGAATAGAATATTTTGTCGTTTGTAGATTTAGAAAACCAAAATACTGTCTTCAATTGTTAGGCTCTTATCCGAGGATGGCGCCCGCGCCTACACTTCCTTTGCCAAGCGCCCCCAGAGCGCTGACGGAGGAGAGAGCCATGGAATTTCCGAACCTATTCGCCCCCTTCGACATCCGGAACATGCGGCTGAGAACCGGCTGATGATGGCGCCCATGGAGAGCCATCTCGGCAATGCCGATGGTTCTGTCTCGCCAGAGCTCATCGCCTATTATCGCGAGCGCGCCCTCGGCGGCGTGGGCATGGTGGTGGTCGAGTTCACCTGCGTAGACGGCCATGACGGCTTCAGCTCGCTGGCGCCGCAGCTCCGGCTGGACACGCCGTTCTACCGCACCGGCCATGGCAAGCTGGCGGCCGCCATACAGTCGGCCGGCGCCCGCGCCTGCGTGCAACTGAGCCATGCCGGGCGGCAGTCGCGGGAAGCGGTGATCGGGCGCCAGCCCGTCGCCCCGTCCGCCGTGCCCCTGAAGTCCCCCTATCTCAACTCGGTGCCGCGTGCCCTCGACGCTCATGAGATGGACCGCCTGATCCAGCGTTATGCCGGGGCCGCCGCCATGGCGATCCAGGCGGGCTACGACGCCGTGATGCTGCACGGCGCCCATGGCTATCTGCTGCAGCAGTTCCTGTCCCCCCTGGTCAACCAGCGCGACGACGAATGGGGCGGCGACTTCGAGCGGCGGCTGCGCTTTCCGCTGGAGGTCGTCCGGGCCGTGCGGGCGGCCATCGGCGACCGGCCACTGCTCTACCGGATGTCCGTGTCGGACTTCATCGACGGTGGGCTGACGGTCGAGGACGGCGAGCGGATCGCCCCCCGGCTCTGCGAGGCTGGCGTCGACGCCATCGACATCTCCTGCGGGTCCCTGGACCGGGTTGACGTCATCGTCGAACCGATGTCGGTCGCCGAAGGCTGGCGGCTGCCCATGGCGCGGCGCATCCGGGAGGCCACGGGAAAGCCGGTCATTTGCGCCGGCGTGATCCGCCACCCGGAAGCCGCGGACGCCGCGATCGCCCGGGGTGATACCGACATCATTTCCCTGGGCCGCGCCCTGCTGGCCGACCCGCTGTGGCCAAAGAAGGCCAGGGCCGGCAAGGCGGGCGACATCCGTCCCTGCACCTCCTGCAACTGGTGCATCAAGGAAACGGGGGGCAACCGGGGTGTCAGCTGCGCGGAGAATCCCCGGTGCGGCCACGAAACCGACCCCGTCATCGACGCCTTCGGGCGCGGCCACCGGGCGGTGGTGGTGGGGGCGGGCCCGGGTGGGATTACCGCTGCCCTGCTGCTGGACCAGGCGGGGTTCCAGGTCGCGCTTTATGAAAAGCGCCCTTCCCTCGGCGGCAACCTGGTGTCCTCGGCAACGCCGCCGGGCAAGGAAAAGCTGTTCTGGTACCGGGACTTCCTATTGCGCCGCTTGGCGGCCAGCACCGTCACCGTGCACACCGGCATGGCCTTGACCGCTGACGCCCTTCTCAACGCAGGGCCGGCTGTGATCGTCCTGGCCAACGGATCGCGCCAGGCCCCCTTGTCCCTGGGCGGCAGTAAAGGGCTGCCTACGGGGCCAGCGTTCGAAGTCCTACTCGGCGGGGTCAATCTGCCCCCGTCCACCGCCGATTGCCCTGTGGTGATCTATGGCGGCGGCGAGACGGGGACCGAAACGGCGGAGCATCTGGCCAAGCTGGGCCACCATGTTCTGCTGGTCAGCCGGTCGGCCGCCCAGTTCCTGGCACGGAACGCGGAACCGCTGTACCGCATGCATCTGCTGAAGCGCCTGCATGCCAATGACGCCATCCGGATCCTAGACCACACTCAGCTGACGGCGATCGAGAATGATCACGTCGTGCTGAGAAAGGACAACGGGGAAGCCTTGACGCAACCCGCGACCGGGGTGCTTCTGGCCCACGGGCTTGTGCCGGATACCCGTCTTGCCGAAGAACTGGCCGACTGTCCCGTGCCGGTCATCCGCATCGGCGACGCCAAGACGGTGGCCCGCATCGGCGAGGCCGTGCGGGACGCCTACCGGGGCGTCCAGGATCTCAGGCTGAGCTTTCTGCAGGCGGAGGCGATACGGTGCTGATAGCGGGAGCTTGAAGGCCGTGCCTCAAGCCTCCAAGCGGGCGGCCTTCAGGTCCACCTTGGGGTCGGCCAACCGCTCCACATCCACCCTCGCCTGCGCCGCCACCAGGCTTTTGCCCGCCATGAAGTCCTTGGGCGCCGACAGGCAATCAATTGCGACCAGCCGTCCATCGCGGAGATAGGCGACGGAAAAGGATGGGCCGGCCGCGTCCCCACGCACCACCGCCTGGTCATAGCCCAGGCACAGGCCGGCCGTCTGCATCTTGACGGCGTACTGATCAGACCAGAACCAGGGCAGCGCCGTGTAGGGTTGCGGTGCGCCCAGGATGGTCGCCGCCGCCGTCTTCGCCTGGTCGATCGCGTTCTGCACGGACTCCAGCCGGATGGGCACGCCAGCATGCACGCTGGGGTGCAGGGCGCAATCGCCAATGGCCAGAATACGGGAGTCGACGGTGCGGCAATGGGCGTCCACCGCCACCCCGTTCGGGCAGGGCAGGCCCGCCACCGCCAGAGCCTCCACATTGGGCGTGATTCCCACCCCCATCACCACCAGGTCGGCGGGCAATACCTCGCTGGACGCCAGTTCCACGCCACCCACCCGCTCCGCCCCGACCAGGCGTCGAACGGCGGCGCCCAGGCGAACATCCACCCCGTGCTGACGATGCAGATCCAGGAAGAACCGCGACACCACGGGCGAGGTGACGCGGGCCAGCAGCCGCTCCTGCGCCTCCAGCACCGTCACCGGCAAGCCCATGCCGCGCAGAACCGCCGCGGCCTCCAGACCAATGTAGCCGCCGCCGATAACCACCACCGTGCGCGGCTGGATCAAGTCGGCCTTCAACGCGTCAATGTCGGCGATGGTTCGGATGGTATGGACACCGGGCAGATCCGCACCCGGGCACGGCAGGCGGCGCGGCCGGCCGCCGGTGGCCCAGACCAGCCAGGCATAGGCAAGGACGGTGCCATCCGCCAGCGTGACGCTGGAACCGGCCCGATCCACGGCCACCACCGCCTGGCCCAGCCGCACGAACACCTGGCGCTCGGCCCAGAACTCGGGCCGGCGGAGCAGGAGCTGGGCCGCGTCACGCTTGTTGCCGAGATAGTCCTTGGACAGAGGCGGCCGTTCGTAAGGGAGCGCGCTTTCGTCACCCACCAGGGTTATGGGCCCGGCATAGCCCCCTTGGCGCAGCGACTGTGCCAGTTGCGCCGCCGCCTGGCCCGCCCCCGCCACAACCACCCCGCGCTGTTCCTCCAGACCCACGCCCATGTCAGTCCCCTGATCCCCGGTTCCTCTTCGGGGGCATCATAGGAAGGCGCCCTTCCCAAGGGCAGCCAGGGCCCGCAAGCCAACATGGGTGTGATGTCTGCACCCTCTCCCCAACGGCGCCGCCGCACCTGCGCTAATAAGGGGGTCGCGCCCGGCCTGTCCGGGACAGCATCCAATGCGGGAAAGCAGCGAGAGAGGCGACGGAATGACCGATGGTGCAGAGACCCCCTTCCGTATTGACGGCAAGGTGGCGGTGGTGACGGGGGCGGCGCGTGGCATTGGCCGTTCCGTCGCGCAGATTTTCGCCAAGGCCGGCGCCAGTGTCGTGGCGGCGGACATCCTGGCCGATGCCGCCCATGAGACCGCCGGGCTGGTGATGGCGGCGGGCGGGCAGGCCATCGCGGCCACCATCGACATCTCCGACGAAGCCTCGGTCAAGTCGCTCTACGACCAGGCGATCGATGCCTTCGGCGGCGTCGACATCCTCATCCACTCCGCGGCGATCTTTCCTAAATATCCGCTGCTGGACATGACGGTGGAGCAATGGGACCGCATCCATACCGTCAACATGCGCGGCTCCTTCCTCACCGTGCGGGAAGGCTTGCGGCGTATGATCGCGGCGGGCCGCGGCGGGGCGATCGTCAACGTCTCGTCGGTCAGCGGCGAGCGGGCGGTGGTCTTCCACAACGCCGCCTACAACGCCAGCAAGGCCGGCCTGACCAACCTGACACGCACCAGCGCGCTGGAAGCCGGCCCCCACGGCATCCGCGTCAACGCTGTTCTTCCCGGCGGCACCGCCACGGAAGGTGCGCGGGAGGCCACCGCCGACATGCGCGCCCGTGGGCTGGAGATCGGCGGGCCCATCACCCAGCCGGGGCGGGTGCCTTTGGGCATGATGGGCCAGCCGGAAGACATCGCCCACGCCTGCCTGTTCCTGGCCAGTCCGGCCGCCAGGGCCATCACCGGCCAGGCGCTGGCTGTCGACGGCGGGTTCCTGGTCAGCTGACGCAAAAAAGGCCCCGGGCGTCATGCCCGGGGCCTTCTCGGACGCCGTGATGTCAATGTTGGCTGAGGGGTATGCGCACCAGCAGGCCGTCCAGGGCCGGCCCCATCTTGATCTGGCAGGACAGCCGCGAGGTCGGTTGCGGTTCCACGGCGTATTCCAACATGGCCGCCTCATCACCATTGGCGGCCCCGGTCGCCGCCGCCCAATCCGGATCGACATAGACATGGCAGGTCGCGCAGGCGCAGGCCCCGCCGCAGTCAGCCTCGATGCCCGGCACGCCGTGGGCGACGGCCACCTTCATCACCGACTGCCCCTCTTCAGCCTCCAGGTCATGGCGATGACCGTCGGGGTCGATAAAGGTGATTTTGAGCATGGGGACCTTCCTTCAAAGCATGATGTCCATGGGATCACAGGCTGGTGGCTACACCGTTCCGGCCAACGTCTCATCCATGCCACAACCGCCCCGCCGCGCCAGACCCACGCCCATGACATCAAGGATACGATCCCCTACCCCACCGCCTTGATCACGCCCATTGGTTCCGCCCTTACTGCATCCCGCGAAACACCCGGGTTGCCGCATGTTTCGCGGTCAGACGTCAAGGATTTAGCCCGCAATGATGCGCCACATGGACTTCACCGTGCCCGTGGACGAAAAAAGGTGGATCGCCATGACCGCCTTCGCGCCGGGCGACCGCCTCCCGAGTGGCCGCGTGATTTTTCTCGCCCCTGGTGGCGGCTATGCCCGGGGCTATTACGACATGGCCTTCCTCGGTCACCACGGCTACAGCCAAGCTGAGCACCACACCTCCCGAGGGCATGTGGTGATCGCCTACGATCACCTGGGGGTTGGCGGCAGCTGTATCGACGATCTCGCGGGATTGACGATCGAGGACATCGCCGACGCCAATTCGAAGGCCGTACTTGCGGTCATGGAGCAAATACGCCGCGGGACATTGGCGGACTTTGTGCCCGCCCTGCCCGATGCCCTTTTCATCGGGGCTGGGCAATCCATGGGCGGGGGCGTCAGCATTCTGATGCAGGGACGCCACGCCTGTTTCGACGCCATCGCTGTCCTGGGATACAGCGCCATTCATACCGTGCTGCCCCAACGGACCACGGCGGAGGTGCAGCAGGGCATCGATACCTATCAATACGACCGCCAAACCAAGGGCGCCGACCTTTCCGTCGTGGAGTCAGCCGCGGGCGTCGTCGATTTCCGCTATCCATTCCATTGGGAGGACGTGCCATCCGATATCCTGGCGGCGGATATGGCCGGCGGATACCCCCTTCGACGGACCGCCCCGCCCTTCGGCAGCCTGACCATTCCCAATTGCGTCGTCGCCATGATGTCCCCTGGCTTCGTCGCTGAGGAAGCGAAGGCCACGCACGTTCCCGTCTTTCTGGGCTTTGGCGAACGCGACACCAGTTTGAACCCTCATCAAGAGCCGGCCGCCTTTCCCCACAGCCAAGACATCACCCTCAGCATCACGCCAACGATGGCGCATATGCACAACTTCGCCTCCACCCGTCATTTGCTCTGGAACCGGCTAAGCGCATGGGCCATGGGCTTGACGGCCGGTTCTCGGCCCCAGGAGTGAGCCCGCATGCCCGTATATCCGATGAACATGGATGTCCCAGCACATGTCCCCCCCGAATTGGTGTACGACTATGACGTCTACGCCCCCGGCCCCCCGGAATCGGACTTCTTCGAGGAACTGTACAAGCTGAAGGGCAAGGCACCGCCCATCTTCTGGACGCGCAACAACGGTGGCCACTGGTATGTGGCCGACGCCAAGCTGGTGAACCAGGTCCTGCGCGACAGCGATGGCTTCTCCAGCCGCATGCTGGTGGTGCCACGCGGCAACAACCCGACCGGTGAGGGTTTCACCCCCATCCACCAGGACCCGCCCGACCACACCAAATACCGTCACCACCTGTCGGTGGCGCTGTCGCGCAAGGGGGTGGCGGAACTGGCGCCGGGCGTCCGGCAATTGGCTATCGAGCTGATCGAGGGGTTGAAGCCCAAGGGCGGATGCGACTTCATGACGGATTTCGCCTTCCAACTGCCCATCATCGTCTTCCTGCGTCTGGTCGACCTGCCGGAGGAGCATCGCCTGGGCTTGCTGGAAGAGGTGGCGAAGATCATCCGCCCCGGCAGCAACAAGGCGGAGACCATCCGCGGCTTGGCCGCCTATCTCGCCCCCATCGTCCATGCACGGCGCGAAAACCCCGCCAGCGATCTTATCAGCTGGCTGTCGCTGCAGGAGATCGACGGCGTCCGCATGACAGAGGACAAGCTGCTCAGCATGTGCACGCTGCTGTTGATCGGTGGGCTTGACTCCGTGGCCAACACCCTGGGCTTCTTCGCCCGCTTTCTGGCGGAAAATCCAGATCACCGCCGCCAAATCCTTGAGAGCCCGGCCCTGATCAGCAGCGCTGTGGAGGAACTGCTCCGCCGTTTTCCCACCGTCACCGCCGGGACCGGTCGCCTGTGCGTTGTGGACCGGGAGGTCGGGCCAGCCTTGGTGAAAGCGGGCGACCAAGTGATCGCCCCGCCGGCCATGATGAATTTCGACGATACCGCGTATCCCGACCCGCTGAAGGTCGACTTCTCACGCCGGATCAACAGCGTGGGCACCTTCGGTCAAGGGCCGCACCGCTGCGTCGGCGCCAACCTGGCACGATCTGAATTGACGATCTTCCTGGAAGAGTGGCTGACCCGCATCCCTGATTTCCGGTTGGCCGCAGGCGCCCCGACCTTCCAACCGGGCATCAACATCTCCTACACGAGTCTGATGCTGGAATGGCCGGTGGCATAAGCAGTACCATTTTGATTTATCAAGGATATTAGCGAATGAAGGTGCTGGTCGCGGTCAAGCGGGTCATTGACTACAACGTGAAAGTCAGGGTCAAGCCTGACGAAAGCGGCGTCGATCTCGGCAACGTCAAGATGTCGATGAACCCGTTCGACGAGATCGCGGTTGAGGAGGCGGTTCGCCTGAAAGAGGCGGGCAAGGCCACCGAGATCGTGGTGGTGAGCGTGGGCCCGAGCCAGGCGCAAGAGACGCTGCGCACGGCGTTGGCCATGGGTGCGGATCGCGCCATCCTGGTGCAGACGGATGTGGAGACGCAGTCGCTGGGCGTGGCCAAGGCGCTGAAGGCGCTGGCCGAGAAGGAACAGCCCGGCCTGGTGATCCTGGGCAAGCAGGCGATCGACGACGACGCCAACCAGACCGGCCAGATGCTGGCCGCACTCCTGGGCTGGGCCCAGGGCACCTTCGCCAGCAAGGTCGTGCCGGCCGAGGGGCCAATGGGAGCCGGCGTGGCCGTGACGCGCGAGATCGACGGCGGTCTGGAGACGGTGGAGTTGAAGCTGCCGGCGGTGGTGACCACCGACCTGCGCCTGAACGAGCCGCGCTACGCCTCGCTGCCCAACATCATGAAGGCGAGGAAGAAGCCCTTGGAGACGGTGGACGCCGCCGCCCTGGGCGTGGACCTGACGCCGCGGCTGAAGACGCTGAAGGTGGCGGAGCCGCCGAAGCGGGCCGGGGGTGTGAAGGTGGGCTCCGTCCAGGAGTTGGTGGCCAAGCTGAAGACCGAAGCACGGGTGATCTGACCATGACAACTCTTGTTATCGCTGAGCCCTCGGTCGAGGGCGTGAAGGTCCCGACGCTGACCACCCTGGGTGCCGCATCCAAGCTGGGCGGCGACGTGCATGTGCTGGTCATCGGCCAGGGCATTGCTTCTGTCGCGGACGCCACCGCCCAGGTGGCCGGCGTGGCCAAGGTGCTGACGGCCGATGCGGCCGAACTGGCGCACGGGCTGGCGGAGAACGTGGCGCCGCTGGTGGTGGGCCTGGTGAAGGCCGGCGGCTACAGCCATGTGCTGGCGCCCAGCACCACCTTCGGCAAAAACGTGGCGCCGCGCGTGGCGGCCCTGCTGGACGTGGCGCAGATCAGCGACATCACCGGCGTGGAAAGCGCCGACACCTTCACCCGTCCCATCTACGCCGGCAACGCCATCGCCACCGTGCAGTCGTCCGACCCGGTGAAGGTCGCGACGGTGCGCGGCACGGCGTTCGAGGCGGTGGCCGCCACGGGCGGCAGCGCGGCTGTCGAGGCCGTGTCGGGTGCCTCGGACGCCGGCCTGTCCAAGTTCGTGAGCCAGGAGGTGTCGAAGTCCGAACGGCCGGAGCTGACGTCGGCCCGGGTCATCGTCTCGGGCGGGCGGGGCATGCAGTCGGGCGACAACTTCCCCCTGCTGGAGGCTTTGGCCGACAAGCTGGGTGCCGCCGTGGGCGCCAGCCGCGCCGCCGTGGACGCCGGCTTCGTGCCCAACGACTACCAGGTCGGGCAGACGGGCAAGATCGTGGCGCCGGAGCTGTACATCGCCGTGGGCATTTCGGGCGCCATCCAGCACCTGGCCGGAATGAAGGACAGCAAGGTCATCGTCGCCATCAACAAGGACGAGGAGGCGCCGATCTTCCAGATCGCCGACTACGGCCTGGTCGCCGACCTGTTCAAGGCCGTGCCGGAATTGACGGCCGAAGTCTGAAGTCACGATACCGCGAACTTGAACGGCCGGGCGCCTTCCAAGGCACCCGGCCGTATTTCCTACAGCATCACTTGGCCGCCATCGGCGTTGATGGTCTGCCCCGTGATATAGCGGCTGTCGTCACCGGCCAGGAACACCGCTACGGGGCCGATGTCGGCATGCGGGTCGCCGAAGCGGCCCAGGGCGATTTCCTTCCGATACATCTCCGCCTGCTCGGGATGCGCATCCAGGTACTGGATGGCGACGGGACTGAGGGCCGCTGGGCAGATGACGTTGACACGGATGCCATATCGCCCCCATTCACGCGCGGCGACGCGGCTGACACCTCTCACACCCTCCTTCGTGGCGGCGTAGATGCCGAAGCCGATACCGCCGTAGATGCCTTCGCGCGATCCCAAATTGATGATGGAACCGCCACGCGCCTTCAGGTGCGGAAAGGCGGCCTGCATGTGCCGGATGGTTCCCAGCAGGCCGGACTCCAGGGTCAACGCGATGGCATCGTCGTCGATGTCCTCCAGCAGCGTTCCGGGCTTGGAACTCTGGGCGTTATTCACCAGCACGTCCAGCTGACCGAAGCGCTCCAGAGCGACCGCGATTGCGGCATCCGCGTCAGCCCGCTGCCGCACGTCACCGGCATAGACGGCGACGCCGGCCCCGCCCAGCGTCGCCAGGTCGCGCGCAGCCGCCTCCAGCTTGGCGGCATCCCGGCCGGTGATGACCAGGGCGGCGCCGGCGATAGCCAGAGCCTGGGCGATGCCCAGTCCCACGCCTTGCCCACCGCCCGTCACCAAGGCCACTTTCCCGGCCAATGTCTGTTGCGCCATAACGCCTCCTCCTTCTTCGTAAATCGTATGGTCGTCAGCGCGCCGGGCGGCTACGCAGGAAGCTCAATCCCAGTGCCACCAGCGCCAGGGCGGACAGGATGGCCCAGGCCGGGCGGTAGCTGCCGGTACAGTCGAAGACGGCACCGACCAGCAGGGGATAGGCGAAGTTGACCGGCGTCATGGCGGCGCGGGTGGCGCCCAAGGCCCGGCCATAATGACCGAGTCCAAAGCATTCAGCGGTCAGCGCCCCCCAGACCGGCAGCATGGCGCCCAGCGACAGCCCATAGATGAGGGCGGCGACATAGAGCAGATGCCCGTCCCCGGCCAGGGCGAACAGCGCCATGGCCACCGCCCCGGCCAGCAGGCCCAGCCGCAGGGCCCAGCGCAGGTCGACCCGGTCAGCCAGGGCGCCAAACACCAGCTTGCCTATCATCGCGGTCATCCCCACGGTGGATACCAAGCTGGCGGCTGTCAGGGCATCCAGGCCCAGTGCCCGTCCATGGGAAACTAAAGAGGCCATGACGGCACCGTTGAACGCCATCAAGGTCCCCACGCCCAGGGTGATGATCCAAAAATCAGCAGAGCGGAGAAATAGCCCCCAGCCGGGCGGTGGACCAGCCGGGACCGGCGGCGTTCCGCCGACAAGCCGGCGTTCCCAGACGGGGATCCCTCCAGCGGGCCGGCGCGCCAGCCACCAGACCAGCGGCGCCAGCAGCAGGGTGAGGCCGGCGAACACCAGGAAGCCACCCCGCCAGCCCAGCCAGCCCTGCAGATAGGCGGCCCAGGGTGGAAAGACGATGGCCGCCGTCGATGCGCCCAGCGCCGCGATGCCGATGGCCAACCCCCGCCGCCGCTCGAACCAATGGGCCAGCAGCAGGTTGATGACCAGCATGCCCAGCAGCACGTCGGCGGCGGAGATCAAGGTAGTGTAAAGGGCGATCACCTGCCACATGGCCTGGGCGCCCGCGACCAAGGCCAGCCCGGCGGCCGTCCCCAGCACGCCGCCCATGGCCAGCCAATGCAGGGGCATCCGCGCAGCCAGCCACCCCACCGGCGCCGACGCCAGGCCACTGACCACCAGCACAGCGGTCAGGGCCAGGTTCACGGCGGCGCGACTGGCCCCGAAGGCCGTCACCAGGTCGGGGGCGAAGACGCCATAGGCGTAGAACACCGGCCCGGCGCTGATCAGCAGCATCAGGAAACCCAGGATGACAACGGCGGGGCCCCGCCATCGCGAGGGGTCAACCTCTCCGCCCCCCATCAGAAGTGCACCGTCAAGGTACCGCCCAGAGTCCGTGGCGCCCCGGGGATATAGGCGATGAAGCCCGTGGTCTGGTAACCCGATGCCCCCATGGCCTTGTAGTGAACGTCGAACAGGTTGCGGACATAGAAGCCGAGATCCAGCGGATGGCCAGCGATCTCCCTCCAATCCAGGCGCACGTCCGTCAGGCCATAGGGCTGGGTGACGGCGTAATCCTCCCCGGAGTCGGACCAGGCCATGCGGCTCTGCCGGTAGTAGGAGACCTGGGCCGAAGCCGTCCCCAACCGATCATTTAGCGGTAGTTCATAGCGCGCCGTGGCGCCGTACTGGAACCTTGGCGTGCCGGCGAACGCATAGCTGGAAGCGTCAATCGTGCGGCTGCCGGAGCCGTCGGGGTTGGCCGCCACGGTGTAGGCGAAGCTGGAATAGGCGGCATTGGTGTAGCTGAGGAAGGCTGTCAGTTCGACCCCGCGTGCCGGCTTGGCCGACAGTTCCAGCTCGCCGCCATCGATGGTGGCCGAAGCCGCGTTCTTGACGTAGGCCTGCGGCACCGTTTCCCGGGGAACTGGGCATAGATGGTGCGTTGGATGTTGGAATAGTCCTGGTGGTAGCCGGCGGCGTTGGCCCGCATGGCGACGCCACCCAGGGTGAAGTCCTGCTTCACACCCACCTCGTAGTTGATCACGATTTCCGGGGCGAAGGGCCCGAAGCTGCCCAGGCCGCCGTTGGCCCCCAGCTTGCCGCGCAGGTTATAGCCGCCGGAGCGATAGCCGCGCGACACGGTGGCGTACAGCAAGGTCTCGTCCGCCGGCTTGTAGTTCAGGCCGGCGGTCCAGGTCGGAACGTTCTTCTCATAGGTGGGCAGAGGCACCTTGCAGGTGTTGGCGACGGTACCGCCGTCGTTGCACGCCACCGGCGGCGGATTGCCCCGGAAGTCGATGGCGGCGGTGCTGGCCGACAGGCCCGAATAATAGGTCTGGCCGGTGAAATCGCGCCGGTCCCAGCTGTAACGGCCACCGGCGGTCAAGGTCAGCTCATCCGTGAGCTTGAGGTCGCCCTGGGCGAACAGCGAGGTGCTGCTGTTGACGGCATAGCCGCCGCCGACCTGGGACAGGCCATAGGCGCCGATCACGGTCTGCTGGAAATCGCTGCCTTCCTCGCGGAAATAATAGCCGCCGACCACATAGGTCAAACGATCACCAAACCCTTTGCCCTGCATCTGCAGCTCTTCCGACACCTGATGCTGCCGGGCGATGTTCAGGGCGTTGAAAAAGGGCAAGCCGTTCCGCGCCTTCAGGTCGGAGCCGTCGAACTCCACCCCGATGTCCGCGCTGATCTGGCGATAGCCGACCGCGTTCTTGAAAGTCAGATCCCCGACATCGACGGTGGTGACGTTGGTCGCCGCGAACGTGTCCAGGTTGGTGTCGTCGGGTTGGAGATCGCCGGACGTCTCGTAGAATCCACGCGCGGCCTGGGCGGCATTGGCGCGCGCGACGGCAGCCGGATCCATGCCCGGCAGCGCCGAGGCGTTGGGACCGAAACCCTGGCTGATCAGGGGGACGCCGGTGCCGGTGGTGTGGACTCCCGACAAGGTGGTGTAGCTCTCCACCCCGCCGACGCGCAGCAGGCCGCCCAGCCGATAGGCGGTGTTGGTCTCCGTCCCCAGCTGCTGGCCGGTATCGACGTTGGTGACATAGCCCTCATGGTGGTCCACCTTGACCGCGGCGCGCAGGGCGAAGGTTCCCGTCACCGGCACGTTGACGACGGCCGTGGCCTCGCGGCTGTCGTAGTCACCCATGCCGATGCTGACCAGCCCCTCGAACTGGTCGGTCGGCCGTTTCGAAACCACCAGCAAGGCGCCGCCGCTGGTGTTGCGGCCGAACAGCGTGCCCTGCGGACCCTTCAGGACCTGGACGTTATCCAAGTCCAGCATCGATTGGTTGAGGCCATAGACCCGGGCCTGATAGATCTCATCCACATAGGCGCCGACGGATGGATCTTGAGTGATCAACGCCTCTTGCTGGCGCTGGCCACGCACCTCGAACGCGGGGACGGCGCCGCCATAGGGGCCGGGCTGCACCTGGAAGGCGGGGGCCTGGAAGCGGAGGTCTTCCAGCTTGGCCACGCCGCGCTCGGCCAATTGGTCCCCGGTCAGGGCGGTGACCGCCACCGGCACATCCTGCAGCTTTTCCTCACGGCGGCGGGCCGTCACGATCACCTCGGTGATGGTCTCTTGATCTGCGGGGACCGCCGGCGTTTCCGCACGACCGGCCATGGTCCAAACGATGGCGGCCGTCGACAAGCAGACGGCCGCGCTCACGCGCGTCTTTCGCAAAACTCCCTCCCCTGAGTGATTTTTTGTTTGCCCGGCCGGTTCAGCCGAAGCGCCAGCGCCGCGCGGGTTCGAACCCCGGCTTGGCGGCGATGTTTTGAATGTCGAACCAGATCGGCAACCGGTAGCGCACGTAGAACGCGTGCGTCAGCGTTTGGTCGAGGTCGAGATCATCCAGTGCCCGGATCTCAACCCCACCTTCCTCCTCTTGCCAGCGGCGGCAGGCCAACAGGCACGCGTCGATGTCCGCCGCGTCATCCAGGTGGAATCCCAAATGATCATCGCCGGGCGCCGAACTGGGCGTATCCGACTCACAGATGAAGAGGAACTGGCTCGCTTCCTCATCCGTGGTCAGGATCAGGTGCGGCGTCTCCAGACCCGGGAACGCCCCTGGCCGGAAGCCGAAGATGGTGGTGAAGAAACGCACGACATCGGCACCGTGGGCGGCGACGAAGCCACGCGGCACGGTCAATTCCATATGATTGAACCGCAGCATGGCTCAGCCCTCCTCCCTCGACGCGGGCGCCTCGTTGGGCGCCGCGTCATTGACGCTAAGGGACTGGAGATGCTGAGACAATCATTCGGATTTCGGTATCGGATGAGCGATATCCGCACGGCCGCCGGACGTGATCGTATAGCCGATTTTTCTGGCGCCACTCAGGCTGAGAGCCGTTGGGCTAGCGCTTCCTGGTGCTGATGTTGGCGCGAGGCGAAGACCAGGTGCCCTTCCTCCACGGCCTGCGCCGCGAGGGAATGGGGCACCTGTAGCGCGCTGCGGAAATCGTCCACGCCAGCCACCGTGACCTGGGTCTTGATTCCCAGCGCCGCCAAGGCGTTTTCCGCGAATGAGCCATCCCAGAACCGTCGGGACGCGTCGTTGTCCAGGACGATGAAGAAATCCCAATCGAAGGCGCCAGGCTCATCGGAACTGGAGGCCGTCATGTAAATCCGGCGGGGTGCCAGCTTGTCCACCAGTGCCCAGATGGCCTGGGTCACGTTGGCCAAACGCGTGTTGTCTTGCTCTACCTTGTTCATTTGTCCATCCCCTGGCCTCACGCGGCCATGCATCCTCAGCAGCCGCCAGTGGTCGTGCACCGGCGATCAGAACAAATTCGAAGGACGGCAGAAATCAGCCGCTTCCTCTAAGTCAGATCCAGGAAATAGTACATGCCGGGACGTCCAATGCGTTGGACAAGGCCCATATTTCCCTCCCTACGCTAGCGTACGATCCATCCGAGTCCGGGGAGAATCTCCCAGAAGTCGGGCTTCAGACCGCATCAGCGTCATGGGGCACATTCTTTGGCGCCCCAATCTTATTCCTAATATTGCAATGGCCATCAACCGGCCAATAGGGGCATAATCAACATCTGAGGGGGGTATTTTTAACAGGGGAAGTCATGGCCGAGTTCGTGACGGTGGGCATCGACGGGAGCAACCTGTCCAGTGTCGGGGCGTTCCAGGATCTATTCTCCCTAGTGCGCATCCGGGTGGAGGAGTTGTTCCGAACCCGCGACCAGTCGCCCGTAATGGCCAAGGTACGATTGCTGAAGCCTGGCGGCGGCAGCTTGCTGCTGGCCGACGGCAGGCGGCTGACCACCGATGGCGCCCTGGAATTCGGCCAGGGTCATGACTTGGTGCATGTTGGCAGCTTCATTACCGATGGTCTGGAAACGCTGGAGAACCGCGTTTCCGAGGCGGCCTCCCTCTGCGCCTGGTTACGCTGGCAGTATAACAGCGGGGCGGTGATCTCCGCCGGCGGCACGGCCCTCACCCTTCTCGCCGCCGCCGGCCTTCTGGGGTCGCTGGCCGTTCCGGTCCCCCGCCCCCTGGTGCCCTTTTTCCGACAACGCCACCCACGGGTGCAGATCGATGAACGCAACCCCATCGTCGAACAGGGGCGTCTGATCTTGGGGCGGGGGCTTGGTACGGAGGTCGCACTGGTCAGCCGCGCGGTCGAGCGTGTCACCTCGCGGCCGACGGGGCGATGGCTGGGTCCGGCCATCGGGCTGGACGAGATGGCCTCCGACCTGGACAGCAGTGATCCCCTGGTGGTCCAGGCGCAGATCTGGCTGGAGCAGCGTTTCGCGGAGGATGTGAAAATCACCGACCTGGCCAAGGCACTGTCGGTCAGCCACCAGACGCTGATCCGTCATTTCGAAAAGAAGCTGAACACGACGCCCCGCCACTATGTGCAGCAGCAGCGGGTATCGGCGGCCAAGCACCTGCTGCGCCGGACGGACCGCACGGTCGCGGAAATCGCCAACTTGGTGGGTTATAACGACTTGCGCTCATTCCGGGCCGTCTTTCAACAACATACAGGCATGAGCGCAAGCCGTTACCGTGCCGCTGGGGGGCAGTCCCGGGATCTATGAACAGCGACAGCCCTATGCAATGGAGGTCCCTGCCGCGTGGTGCGCCGCCAGCCAGGCGAAGACGAACGAGGCGGCGATGCTGGCACCCGCCCCAGGATAGACGCGCCCCATGACGGAGGCGGTGGAATTACCGGTCGCATACAGGCCGTCAATCACCGAACCGTCCGGCCGCAGCACGCGCGCATGTTCGTCTGTGATGATGCCACCGGCCGTTCCCACGTCGCCCGGTACCATCTTGAACGCCAGGAAGGGCGCCTTCTCGATCGTGCCCAGGTTGGGATTGGGCTTGGTGCGCGGATCACCGAACCAATTGTCATAGGCGCGCTCCCCCCGGTGGAAGTCCAAATCTTTGCCCGTCCGGGCAAAGTCGTTGAAACGGTCCACCGTTTGCCGCAAGGCGGCCGGGTCCAAGCCTATGGCCGTGGCCAGGCTTTCAATGGTGGAGGCCGACTTCATATAGCCGCTGGACTTCCAGTCGTCGGGCGTCTGCCCCGGCGGTTGGACACCCCAGGCGTACCGCTGACGGTGACGACAGTCCATGATGACCCAGGCGGGGACGCCCGCCTTGTACAGCGCCTGGCCGTTGGCCATGTAGGACTGGCTTTCGTTCATGATGCGTCGGCCGTTCTGGTCCACCACGATCACATGGGGCTTCGACAGGTCGGTCACGTGCATGAAGACGGCACCGTTGGGCGGCAGGGTGCCGGGCACCCACCAGGCCTGGTCCATCAGGTCCAGGGCGGCGCCATGGGCTTGGGCGATTTCTATCATCTCGCCGGTGTCGCCGGGGTTGGCGTTGGTCCAGTCGGTGGACGCCGGCGCCGGCCCGTACTTCTCGCGCATGGCCTTGTTGCGGGAGAAGCCGCCGGCGTTGATCAACACGCCGTCCAGTGCCCGGATACGCCGCCGCCGGCCGTCCTGCTCCACCACCGCGCCGGCGATGCGGCCCTCTTCCTCGACCAGGTCAACGATGCCGCAGCTGGTGCGGATGGGTACGCCCTTGGCCGCCGACAGCATCAGCATGCGGCCCTGCAGCGCGCCGCCGTAGCTGAGGATGGGCTTGCCGGTCTTGGCCATGCGGCGCAGGCGCATCAACAGCTTCACCCCCTCCCACATGCCCTTGGGCGTCCGGGTGGCGAGCGTGATGTTGCGCGTCTGGTCCACCGGCAGCGGCACCACCATGGGGCCCATGCGCAGCTTGTCGAACAAAGGCCCCATATCGCGCGCGTCCAGCATGGGGGCGGCCAGGGACCGGCTGCGGGCACAGCCGCCATCCAGTTCATCGTAATAATCGGACCAGCCCTCGGCACGGATGAACTGCATGCCCTGGCTTTCCAGGAAGGTGACCATCGCCGGCCCGGCCTTCAGGAACGCCTCCTTGCGGGCGGGAGTGGAACCGGGCCCGGCGTCGTGGCCCACTGCTGCGTTAAGGTATCGGCGGCCGGCCTCCTCGCTGTCCTGGACGCCGAAACGGGCCTGCAGCGGGTGGTTGGGGATCCACAGCACGCCGCCGGACATGGCCGTGGAACCGCCGATCTTGTCGGTCTTCTCCAGGATCAGCGGCCGCTTGCCGATGGACTTCAGGTATAGGCCGGCGGCCATGGAGCCGCCGCCGGAGCCGACGATCACGAAGTCGGCCGTTTCGTCCCATTGGCTCATCAGTTCTTGTCCCATAGGTAATGATGCAGGGTTTCGTGAAAGTTGCTGATGGCCCGTTCCTGCACCGGGCTGGTCCGGGCGCCCTTGAAGGCCTTGGACTTCATGCCCTTCTGCACCTCGCCCATGTTCTGGAAGTCCTGTTCCAGGATCAGGCCCCAGTCGACCTTGGCCCAGTCGGCGCCATGCTCCACGCCCACGTCCGGATTGGCGCCTTCGGCGAAGCGTTCGATGACGTTGATCTCGAAGATGCAGCTGTCGGGGTCATCGCCATTGGGGCGCGCCCGATAGAACAGCACGTTGGTCGGCTGCTGCAGGAAGACCAGGTTGGGGAAGATATGCCAATCCGTGCCGGCGGCCATCAGCGTCTCCACCGGCACCTCCGGGAAGGGCCGTTTGTTCTTGGCCGCCTCCTCCCGGTGGAACTGGGCGAAGGCGCCGTAGATGGTGTAGGGGTCCGCGTCTTCCGGCAGTTCCACCAGACGCGCGGCGGCGGCCAGCATCTCCTTGGTCGTGGTGGCCTGCAACGTGTCCCAGATTTCCTTGTTGAACAGGTACAGGCCCCGGCGCATGTCGCCCTTCACCTCGCCCAGGCGGGGACTGGGCAGGCCGTACAGGCGGTTGGGGGCGTAGCCGAACATGCCGTGCTTGCCCTTGGCGGCGCTGTAGGTCATGTCGTCCAGATAGGCCAGCAGCTGGCGGTGGGTCGTCTGGACGTGATAGCCCTCGTTGAAGGCCTCCAGCGCCACCTTCCAGTTGCAGGGCATGACGACGCTCTTGCGCCAGACATAGCGCATCTTGTCGAACTCGAAGGGATCGAGGATGGCCTTGGCGGGTTCCAGGAACTCCTCCAGGGGCTCGCACTCAGGGTCCATATTGATGAACACCCAGCCGCCCCAGGTGCCGACCTTCACCGCCACCAGTGAGATATCCGCATCCTGCAGACTGTCGCCCCAGTCCTGGCGATCAACGATGTCCGCGGGCTTGCCGTCCAGCGACCATTTCCAGCCATGGTACTTGCAGTGCAGGCGGGCGGTGTGGCCGCAGCCCGCCGTCAGGCGGCGGCCCCGGTGGGGGCAGACGTTGTAATAGGCGGCGAGGACGCCCGACTTCTGCCGGACGATGGTGATGGATTCGTCGGCGATATCATAGGTGTAGTAGTCGCCGGGCTGCGCGATCTCTTCCTCGCGGCAGGCCATCTGCCAGACGCGCGGCCACAGCCGTTCCTTCTCCAGCCGCACGTATTCCGGCGCGATGTAGCTGGCCGCCGGCACGAAGTCCGCCCGGACCTCGGGCCGTTCCGTCTCGTGTTTCAAAGCGCTGGCCGTATCGGTCATCGCCACCTCCCTGGTCATCATGTTCTGGGGTCTGTCCGGCTTCAGGCCGGCCCTTGCGCGAAGCGGCGGTCGAAAACCGTCTCGGCGATCCGGTTCAGCAGGATCTCGATGGTGCCGCCGGCGATCATCCAGCCGCGGGTGCGCCGCAAGCAGTATTCGACCAGCCCGTCCTCGCTGTAGCCGGCACCGCCCATGATCTGCATGGCCTCGTTCGCGCACTCGAAGCCAGCACGGTTGCAGGCGACCTTGGCGATGGCGGTCTCTTCCGCCGAGGGTAGTCCGGCATCGGCGTTGGCGGCGGCGCGGTAGAGCAACAGCTGGGCCGCGTCCAGCTTCAGCTTCATTTCCGCGAATTTCCATTGCAGGCCCTGGAACTCACAGAGCAAACGGCCGAACTGCCTGCGGGTTTTCGCATGCTCCAGCGCCATGGTGTAGGCGAAGCGGCCCAGCGCCAGGCTGCGAGCGGTGTTGCCGATCCGCTCGACATTGAAGCCGGCGATCTGCTTCTTGAAGCCGCCCGGCCCCAGCAGGACTTTTTCCTTGGGCACGTAGACGTTATCGAAGAACAGCGGATTCCATTCTTCACCGGACAGGAAGCGCACGGGCTTGCCGAAGCTGAAGCCCTCCTGCCCGCGCTCGATCAGGACGGAACCGATGTTGCCCGTGCCCGGGCCGTAGCGGACGTAGACCAGGAACACGGTGGCGTGCAGGCCGTGGGTGGTGAAGATCTTCTGGCCGCTGACACGGAAGCCGTCGCCATCCGGCACCGCCGTGGTGGTCAACTCCGTCACGGCGGAGCCCGCGTCCGGCTCGGTCATGGCCACGGCGATCAGGCCGTCGCCGGTCAGCAAAGGCTGAAGGTAGTCCTTCTGCTGCTGTTCGCTGGCGAACTGCGCGAAGGTGCGGATGGCGCCGAAGTTGCCGGCCTGGATGACATCGGCGGAGCGGGGGCACACGGCCGCGATCTGCTCGATGGCGATGACCGCATCCATCAGGGAACCGCCGACGCCACCTTTTTCCTCCGGCACGGTGATGCCCAGCAGGCCCTGCTCCGCCATCAGGCGGGCGATCTCCCAGGGGTAGTCGTCGCTGTGGGCGCGGGCCAGGGCCCCGGCCGCCAGGTGGCGGCGCGCGAACGCCGCCACGGAATCGCGAAACATCGACTGTTCATCGGTCAGATTGAAATGCATTGCCCTATCCCGCTGCCCCCAATCGCGCGGCGATTGCCTGGGGGTGCCTGCCGTTATTGATGTCAGGGGACAGGGGTAATCGACTTTCCCGGGGGCGGCGACGAACGCCGGTGGATCGGAGCAAGTGTACGTATCCGCGATGACTCCCACCCCGCCGGGCCCCTTTCTTGACAGCCAAGGGCCTGCAACCGCTGGTGAAGGATGCGCCGACCCCGCTGTCCGACACCGCCCGGGTGTCCCCAGGGGCCGGCCCTTCCTCTTCACAAGCGGTGACACGGGGCCTAGGCCATGACACGCATCAACGAAGCGATCTCAATCCGCGTCGACGGGGACATCGGCGTCATCCTGGCGAACCATCCCCCCGTGAACGCCCTCAGCCATATCGTGCGCGACGGCCTGGTCCAGGCGGTGGGCACCCTGTCCGCCGATCCCGCCGTGAAAGCCATCGTGCTGGCGTGCGAAGGCCGCACGTTCTTCGCTGGCGCGGACATCACGGAATTCGGCAAGCCCAAACGGGAGCCGACTTTGCAGCAGACCATCCAGGTCCTGGAAGCCGCGCCCAAGCCTATCGTCGCCGCCATCCACGGCACCGCGCTGGGCGGCGGGTTCGAGGTGGCGCTGGGCTGCCATTTCCGGGTTATGGTGCCATCCGCCAAGGTCGGGCTGCCGGAAATCACCCTGGGACTGTTCGCCGGCGCGGGCGGAACCCAGCGACTGCCACGCCTGGTTGGTCCCGAAAAGGCGTTGGAATATGTGCTTTCCGGCAAGCCCATCAGCGCGACGGACGCGGTGGCGTCGGGCATCGTCGATGCCGTCATCGATGATGAGGTGCTGGCGGCCGGCATGCGGCATGCCCGCACCATCATCGACCAGAACCAGCCCGCCATACCCGTCCGTGACCGCACGGCGAAGCTGGCGGCCGCCCAGGCGAACCCCGCCGCCTTCGACGCTCAGGCCAAGACCGTGATGCCCAAGACTTTCGGGCCGCTGGCCGCCGAAGCCAACGTCGCCTCGATCCGCCGATCCTTCACCCTGCCGCTTGATGAAGCCCTGGCGGAGGATGCGAAGGCCAACGCGGAACTGATGGCCGGCCCGCAGTCCCGCGCCCTGCGCCACCTGTTCTTCGCCGAGCGTCAGGCGGCGAAGCTGCCCAACCTGCCGGCGGACACCCAGGCGCGTGAAATATCGCGGGTGGCCGTGATCGGTGCCGGCACCATGGGTGGAGGTATCGCCATGAGCTTCGCCGCCGCCGGCCTGCCCGTGGTCCTGATCGACGCCACGCGGGACGCCCTGGACCGGGGGTTAGAGCGCATTCGCACGAACTACGCCAGTTCCGTGAAGCGCGGCTCGCTCAGCGAGGCGCGCAGGAATGAGCAGTTGGCCCTGATCCAGGGCACGACCGACCGAAAGGCCGCGGCCGAGGTCGACCTGGTGGTCGAGGCCGTGTTCGAGAACATGGACGTGAAGGTGGAAATCTTCCGCGACTTGGGCGCCATCACCCGGCCAGGCACCATCCTGTCCTCCAACACCTCCGCCCTGGACGTGGACGCGATCGCGGCATCCAGCGGCAGGGCGCAAGATTTCGTCGGCCTGCATTTCTTCGCCCCGGCCAACGTCATGAAGCTGCTGGAGGTGGTCAAGGCCGCCGCCAGCAGCCCGGAAGCCATCGCAACCGCCATGGCGGTGGGACGCCGCATCGGCAAGGTGCCGGTGCTGTCCGGCAACTGCGACGGCTTCATCGGCAACCGCATCCTGGCCAAGCGCTCCGCGGCGGTGGAACGCCTGCTGCAGCAGGGCGCCCTGCCCCAGGACATCGACCGGGCCATGCGCGGCTTCGGTTTCCCCATGGGCCCGCTGGAGATCAACGACATGTCCGGCCTGGACGTGGGCTGGTCGATCCGCAAGCGACGCGGCACGCCGTTTCCCATCGCCGACGCGATCTGTGAGCGGGGCTGGTTCGGCCAGAAGACCGGCCGCGGCTATTATCTGTATGAGGCCGGCAACCGTACGCCGCAGCCCAACCCGGAGGTGGAGGCGCTGATCCTGGACACATCGGCCCGCCTGGGCATCCAGCGCCGTCCGCTGACGGATGAGGAGATCGTGGAGCGCGCGCTCTACCCCTTGATCAACGAAAGCGCCCGGGTGGTGGCGGAAGGGATCGCGCTGCGCCCGTCGGACGTCGATGTCACCTACGCCAATGGCTATGGCTGGCCCCGCTGGCGCGGCGGGCCGCTGTTCTTCGCGGATCTGGTGGGCCTGCCCACAGTGGTGGAGAGGTTGACGGCCTTCCGTGCCGACACCGACGACCCGTCGCTGGAACCCGCCCCGCTGCTGCGCGACCTGGCGGCGGCAGGATCGACCTTCGCCGAGTGGCAGAAAGCCCACGCCTGAAAGACCGGCGCCGCCCAACCAGGATGGCGCCCTTTGGAGAATGAGAGATGGTTGACTACAGCAAGTACGAATTCCTGAAGGTCGAGGTCGACGGCAACGGCGTCGCCACCGTCACCATGAACGATCCTGAAAAGCTGAACGCCGTCGGGCCGGAGAACCACAAGGAATTGGAATACATCTGGGTGGACCTGGCCCAGGATGAAAGCATCAAGGCCATCGTCCTGACCGGAGCCGGGCGCGCCTTCTCCGCCGGCGGTGACGTCAAGAAGATGGCCGCCCGCGCCGGCACCGAATTCGGGCTCAAGTACGCCCTGCGGGTGCCGCAGAACACGTTGCGCATCTTCGAGCACATGCTGCTGACGCCCCAGCCGGTGATCGCGGCGGTCAACGGTGACGCCATCGGCCTGGGCCTGACCCTGGCCCTGTTCTGCGATATGAGCTTGGTGGCCGACGACGCCCGCCTGGGCGACACGCACGTCAAGGTCGGGCTGGTCGCCGGCGACGGCGGTGCGGTGGTGTGGCCTTTGCTGGTCGGACCGCAGCGCGCCAAGGAATTCCTCATGCGCGGTAAGGTGCTGAAGGGTGCCGAGGCTGCCGCCTTGGGCTTGATCAACTATGCCCATCCCCGCGAGGCAGTGCTGGAAGAGGCCCATAAGGTGGCGACGGAGATCGCGGCCAACCCCGTCTGGGCCGTCCGCTGGTCCAAGGCGGCGGTGAACAAGCAGCTGAAGGCCCAGTTGAACCAGATCCTGGAACTGTCCATCGCCTATGAATCCCTGACCATGCTGACGCATGATTACAAGGAGGCGGCGACGGCCTTCGCCGAAAAGCGCAAGCCGACGTTCGAAGGATACTGAGCCATGGCCGCCTCCTATCGCGGCGCCGACGCCATCACCACGGTGGCGGTGGTCGGCGCCGGCCTGATCGGGGCGGGCTGGGTGGCGGCCTATCTGGCCCGGGGGTTCAAGGTCGCCGTGGCCGACCTATCCTCAGACGCCCCGGCCAAGGTCCGCGCCCATGTCGCCGCCGCCTGGCCAGCCCTCTGTCAACGGGGCCTGGCCGCCGGCGCCGACCCCTCCGCCATCACGTTCCACAGGGACTTGGCGGAGGCGCTGGATGGCGTCGACTTCATCCAGGAGAGCGCGCCGGAGCGGCCGGACGTGAAGGACGCGTTGTACGCGGAACTGGGGCGGTTGGCGCCGCCCGACGTCATCATCGCCAGCAGCACGTCGGGCATGCCCATCAGCCGGCTGCAGCGGCCCTGCCGACACCCGGAGCGCTGCGTCCTGGGCCATCCCTTCAACCCCGTCCACCTCATGCCTTTGGTGGAAGTGGGTGGCGGCGACCAGACCGACCCGGCGGCGATAGAAATGGCGACCGCGCTTTACACCTCCATGCGCAAGCAGCCGGTGCAGGTCCGGCGCGAGATCGTGGGGCATATCGCCAATCGCCTGACCAGCGCCATGTTCCGTGAGGCGGTGGCCCTGGTGGCGGAGGGGTACGCCACGGTGGAGGATGTCGACCGCGCCATCCGCTTCGGCCCCGCCCTGAAATGGGCCATCCAAGGCCAGTTCACCACCTTCCACACCGGCGGCGGCGAGGGCGGGCTGCGCAACTTCCTGCGGCACTTCGCCCCCGGCATCCGCCAGCGCTGGGAAACCATGACCGTTCCCGACCTGGCCGACCCGTCCGTGCAGGAGCGGCTGGTGACACAGGTGGAGGCCGCCCATCCAGGCCAGAGCGTGGCGGACATCGCCCGCCACCAGGACGACCGCCTGCTGGAGCTGCTGGCCATCCTGGACTGAACCGGGACCGCTTGGCACATGGGGGGCAAGGGCGGGCCCTGGCGATACCCGCCCTTCCTTCATCCACCCGCCATCTCAGGCGATGGCCGGCAAGCCACCCGCCTCGGCGATGACGTCCAGGTGATGGTCCGCGTCCCCCAGCCAAGCGTCGATGGCCGTCAGCCGCTTGAAGGCGTGGCCGATCTTGTACTCCAGCGTCAGGCCGATGGCGCCGTGCAGTTGCACCGCCTGCTGGCCGACGAAGCGGGCCGCCTGCCCGACCTTGGCCTTGGCGGCAGCGATGTTCAGCCGCCGTTCCTCATCCGGCATGTCAAGGGCAAGCGCCGCCAAGATGGCCATGCTGCGGGCCAATTCCACCTGCATCATCATGTCAACGGCCCGGTGCTGCAACGCCTGGAAGCTGCCGATGGCCACACCGAACTGGCTGCGGGTTTTCAGGTAATCCACTGTGATGTTCAATGTATCGGCCATGATGCCCACCGCCTCGGCCACCAAAGCCGCCGTCGCCTCCTCGAACAAGCGCGTGAGGATGGGCGCCCCCCCGCCCAAACCGCCCAGCACCGCATTGGCCGGCACGGCCACCCCGTGCAACCGCACATCCGCCACGCGAATGCCGTCGTATCCCGGGTGGCCCACGATGGTGACGCCATCGGCTTGGGGATCGACGAGGAAAAGTGTGACGCCGGCCGGCGTGGCTGCGCTCACGATCAGTTCGTCGGCGCTGTCGCCGGCGATCACCGCCGTCTTGACGCCAGTCAGGCGCCAGCCGTCACCGTCCGCCATGGCCGTCGTGCGCAGTTGGTCCACCGTGTGGCGCAATCCGTCGGGTTCGGCGTGGGCCAAGGCCATCAGGTATTGCCCGGCGATGATGCCTTCCAAGCGGGCACCCTTCTGCGCCGGGCTGCCGGCCAGGCGCAGCGCGCCGCCGGCCAGCAGGATGGCGCCGAAATAGGGCTCCACCATCAGCCCCTTACCCAGGGCCTCCATCACCAGCAGGGTTTCCACGCCGCCGCCGCCGAAGCCGCCATCCTGCTCCGCGAAGGGCAGGCCCAGGACGCCCAGCTCGGCCAGCTGGTCCCAGACCGCCTTGCTGTAGCCCCGGCCCTCGGCCATCTTCTTCGGCCGCTCGTGGAAGTCGTAGCGGTCGGCCACGAAGCGGCCCAGGGTTTCGGACAACAGGCGCTGTTCGTCGGTGAGATCGAAGTCCATGGCAGTCCTCACAGGCCCAGCATCGTCTTGGCGATGATGTTCTTTTGGATCTCGTTCGAGCCGCCGAAGATCGAGACCTTGCGCATCGTGAAGTAGAAAAGGGGTGCCGCCGGGCGCCAGCCGTCCGGATCATCCCTGTCGCGCTCGCCGCCGCTGTGGTCATCATGGTCATGACCTGGAACGGCCAGACCCGCCGGACCGGCTAGTTCCAGCGCCAGTTCCGTCATGCGCTGCTGCAGTTCCGTGCCCTTGATCTTCAGGATTGAGGCGGCGCCGGCGGCCGCCTGACCCCCGCCCGCGGCATCCGCCGCCACGACCCGCAGCTGCGTCAGTTCCAGCGCGCGCAATTCCACGGCCACCTCCGCCAGCTTGCGGCCCAGCCGTGCCTGCTCGGCCGGCGTCAACATGCCCCGGGCGGCGAGATCGGCCTGGAGGTGGCGCAGCTGGGCCAACCGCTCCTTGGACAGGCCGATGCGGGCAATGCCGCTGCGCTCGTGCCCCAGCAGATGCTTGGCATAGTCCCAGCCCCGCCCCTCCTCCCCGATGCGGTTGGCCACGGGCACCCGCACGTCGTCGAAGAACACCTCGTTCAGGTCGGAAATGCCGTCGATGGACGGGATGGGCCGGATGATCAGGCCCGGGCTTTTCATATCCAGCAGCAGGAAGGTGATGCCCTGCTGCTTCTTCCCGGTGTTGGCGGTGCGGACCAGGGCGAACATCCAGTCGGCGTGCTGGGCCTGGGTGGTCCAGATCTTCTGGCCGTTGAGGACATAATCGTCGCCGTCGCGAACCGCGCTGGTCTTCAAGGCGGCCAGATCGGACCCGGCGCCCGGCTCGGAAAAGCCCTGGCACCACCAGTCGTCGATGTTGGCGATGCGGGGGAGGAAGCGGCGCTTCTGCTCCTCCGTCCCGAACTTCGCGATGATGGGGCCGATCATGTTGACGTTGAAGGGCGAGCCTTCCGGCGCATGCGCCAGGGCCATTTCCTCCTGGAAGATATAGCGCTGGGTGGGCGTCCACGGCTGGCCGCCCCATTCCACCGGCCAGGCCGGCACAGCCCAGCCCCGGGCGTTCAGGATGCGCTGCCAACGCACGATGTCTTCTTTGCCGAGATGTCGGCGCTCTATCATTTTGCGCCGCAAATCCTCGGGCAGGGCCTCGGCCAAGAAGGTGCGGACATCGGCCCGGAAAGCCCGGTCCCCGTCGGTGAAATCGAGATTCATGGCGTCCCTCAAAGGGTGGTCCCCTTCCCCATTCCCAGAGCGCGCAGGCGGGGTCAATTACGGGCACCCGCGGTGCCTCCAAGCAACACATGGCCGATATCGACCCGCCGTATTTCAGGGGTTCAGTGCCAGGAGAACACGCCCGGCGCCGGACTCCGCCGCCGCCAATGCGGCGGGCAGCGCGTCCAGCGGATATGTCGCCGTGATGGGCGTATGCGCCTCCGGCTGGCTGGCCAACTTGGCCAGGCGCCCATAGAGGGCCGCCTTGGAGGCGTGGCCTTCCGAACCCTCCCCAGGTCTCAGGCTGAAGCCGCGCATAACGATTCCACGTCCCGTCAACACGCCGGAGGGAACCATGCAGTCCTCGCCGGAAAGGTGGCCGAACACCACCACCTGGCCGCCGGGTGACAGGCAGTTGGCGAGGCGACCGGTGGCGGGGCCGGCAACGCAATCCAGCGCCAGTGGAACGCTGCGCCCGCCCAGAAGCTGGGCGGCTTGGCGAGCGAGATCCGGCCCGTCAGCCAACCATAGCTCATTATGGGATCGCCCGGCCGGTATCGCCCGGCTCACATTGAGCACGTCGACGCCCCGCTCGGCGGCCAGCAGGCGGATCCAGCGGGCCACCGATGAACCAGCGCCGTTCTGTACAACACAGTCGCCAGCGTTCAGCCGAGCCTGGCCCAGCAAGCGCCAGGCGGTCGCCGGATTGATCCGCAGCACGGCGGCCTGTTCCATCGGTACCGTGGGCGGCACGATGACAAGATCCCACGCGGATATCAGGCGATGGCTGCACCAGTTGCCACGGCTCAGCGGCAGCACATGGTCCCCTTCCGCGACGCCCTGCACCCCGGGCCCTATGGCGATGACCCGCCCGACGCCTTCGGCGCCAAGGACAAGCGGATAAGAGGCCGGAAAAGCGTAGGAACCAGAAATCACCTGCCGGTCGGCGGGGTTTATCGGGGCCAAGACCATCGCCACCAGCACCTGGCCCGATCCCGGCGGGCCGGGATCGGGCAGGCGCTTCACCTCCGGTTCCTGCCCGGCCGACGCGATGATCACCGCCTTCATGAGCTAAGGCGCGATGGCCCATCGGCCCGCCGCCGGCTCAGGCATGGGCCAATTGACGGGGCAGCGCTTCCGGCCAGGGCGCAGCGGTTACGTTGGCAGCGGCCGGCGGCTGCTTGGCGCGTGGCGGAAAAGCGGCCCGCCGTTCGTCGCGGATCAGGCGGATGATGTCGATCTTGCAGGCCTCGATGACCTCGTTGGGCGCCAGGACACTCAAAACAAGACGGTCCGTGCCACGGCGCGGCACCAGCATCGCGGCCAAGACGCCGATGCCCGGCGCGTGGGCATCCGGCTCCGCCAGCCAGCCTATGGTCCGCAGGCGCGCCAGTTCCTGGGCGCGTTCGGCGATGCGCACCCGGCGCTCGGGATCCAGTTCCTCCGCGTTCAAGCGGTGCAGGGCGGAACGGACTTGGCCTTCCTGGTACGTCGCCAGCAGCAGTTTGCCCTGGGGGCTGTGCAGCAAGGAAGTGACGTTGCCCGCGTGCTCTCGCACAGCGTTCTCTCCCGGCCCTTCCACGACGTGCAGGTGTTGCACGACGTAATTGCTGGCAGTGGACAGCACCACCGTTTCCCCCACCGCTTCCGCCACGTGGTCCACGATGTTCAGGATGGTGCCACCCCGGAACAGCTTGGGGTCGACCCAGGATCCCAGGAACGCCACGCGGGCGGTGGGCGTGTAGGTCCGGCGATAGCGGTTGTAGTGCAGGTAGCCCAGTTGCGTCAGGCAACGGAGGAGTTCCGAGGTGCTTGATTGCGGATAATCCAGGGACCGCGACAGGTCCATGACCGTCGCCGTGCGGTGTTTGCTGTCGAAGTATTCCAGGATTTCCAGTGCCCGGTGCGCCGATTTGACGGTCCGCATGTCCTTGCTGCTCATGGCGTCCTCTGTCCTCCGCAATGACCCCTTTTTGATGGGCCTCACGAGGAAGCTAGGCCATCACCCATCCGGTGCGCAAGCGGTTTTTCGTATTGTGTTCGGATTTTCGAACAGCTACATCCGTGATGCAACTTATTGGCCTGGCCGCGGTTGTTGCACCCCTGGAAGCGGCAGCGCAAAATTGCGGCTGGTTCGTCATCAGTTCGCCTACTCATAAGGAATTAGCCATGGAAACCGTGGCACGGCAGATCCGGTCCCCGCGCCGAGGGATCGCAACCCTGGGCACAAAGGCGGGGCCGCTGTGACCGACCAGCTCATCGCCAAACGTCCCAAGGCCCGCCTGGTCGAAAGTGGCCCCACCCTGGAAGCCGGCAGGGGCACCGGGGGGCCGCGCGCCATGTCGCGCGTGCTTGACCTGTTCGACCTTCTCGCCCGGCGGCGTCAGGGGCTGACGTTGTCGGAACTGAGCCAGGCCCTGGACGTGCCCAAGAGCACCTTCGTCAGTTCGCTGCGGGCATTGGTGGCCGATGGCTTCCTCATCATGGAGGGGGGGCTGTACCGGCTGGGCCCCGGCGCATACCGCTTGGCAGGCACCATCCTGTCGTCCTGGTCGCTGCCGGACCTGGTCCGTCACTATGTGCGCGAGCTGGCGTCGGTGACGGGGGAGTCCGTGGGTTTCGCCATCGCCGATTGGGACATCGGCCAGGCCATCTACACCGACGCCGTGAACAGCCCGCAGCCGGTGCATTACGCGATGCGGGTGGGTTTACGCGCCCCTCTTTACGCCAGTGCCACCGGTCGTGTCCTGCTGGCCCACGCCCCGTTCGACCAGCGCCTGGCCTATTTCGCGCGGGCGCACCTCCGGCAGCTGACACCGGCGACCCGCACCTCGCCCGAGCAGGTCGAGGAAAGCCTGGATGAAATCCGCCGACTGGGTTACTGCGCCAGCTTTGGGGAGATGCTGCCCGATACGGCCGCCATCGCCGTGCCGGTCCATGACGCCAATGACGCCGTCCTGGGTGCCTTGATGGTGGCCGCCCCCATCGAACGCCTGCGCAATTCCTTCCCCGCCCTGTTGGCGCATACCGTGCGCATCGGGCGCCAGGCATCCGGATTGGCGACGGATGACGATCTGAAGGCCCCCTGAAAAGAAGCGGGCCGCCCCTTCGTGAAGGAGCGGCCCAGGTTACGGGCCTCCCAGCCCGCAGAGAGATTGGGAAACGGGCGGCAATACAGCGATCAGGGGGTCAGCCCCATGAAGCGCATGCCATTCTCGTACATGATCTTGGCGGTGTCGGCGGCGGACACATCCTTGCAGGCCTCCTCCGCGAAAATGCGCGGCTCTTCCACGCCCTCCGCATGGGGATAGTCGGACCCCATCAGGATCCAGTCGGCGTTACCCACCTGGTCGATGATGGATTTGATGTCGTCCTCGGGATAGGCCACCACCGAAACGTGGCGCGCGAAAATCCGGCTGGGCCGGTCCTTCAACTGGCCGCCTGGCCAATAACCGTTCTTGGCGATACCCCGGCACTTGTCCATCTTCACCAGCATGGCCGGAACCCACTCCGCCCCGTTCTCGGCCGACAGCAGCCTCACGTTGGGGAAGCGCTCGAAAAAATTCCAGAAGATGAAGCTGGACAGCGTCTCGATCACGGGCCGCTCGGAATAGCCGTGCATCCACACGAAGGCCGTCTGCTTCATGCGTGACTGCTGCACCGGCTCACCCCAGACGGCCATGTGGTCCTTCATGTAGATGGCTTCGGAGACGTGGAAGACCACCCGCAGGCCGGCCTCGTTCACGATGGCCCAGAAGGGGTCATGGTCGGGGTGGGCCGGCGCCTTGCCATTGTAAGGACCCATGGGCATCAGGATCAGCCGGGCGCCCTGCTGGATGCACCAGCGCACCTGGTCGCAGGCCTTCTCCAGATCCATCAGCGTCACGATGGGGGCGGCGAACAGCCGGTCCTTGTAGTTGAACTTCCACTGGTCATGGAGCCAGCGGTTATAGGCGTTCAGCACCTCATAGGCCGCAGCCGGCTCGTCCAGGTAGCTGATGGCCGTGATCATGTTGCCCACGAACAGGATGCTGCCCCGCACGTCCCAGCGGTCCATGAGGGCCAGCCGGGCCTCCGGTTCCATCATGTCCGGCGTCTTGGGCACATGCAGGTCGATCTCGGCCTTGCCCTCCTTCATCGCCCGTAACCATTCGTGCAGCTTGCCCGGCGCCGGAACCCGACCGTCCTCGAACAAGTGGTCGGCGCTGATCTCCACCTTTCGGGGACCGACATACATGGCGAAGTCACCGGACGGCCCCTTGCGGAAGGTAATCCCCCAGTCCGCCTTCACCTTCTCCGGAAGATAGGCGCTCCACGCCTCCTCCGTTTCCCAGAAATGGGCGTCGGCGTCGAAGATGGGGCCGGTATAGAGCGGCTTGGAATTCGCCGGTTTCACTTGCGCTTGCGTGGCCATGAATGCCCTCTCCCGCTGGTCCGCCGCCGAGGTTGAAAGCGACGCACCGTTGCTCCGTGGATGTCGGTCCTGGCTTAACAGAGGAACCCGGGCGGGACAGTGCCGACGCGGGACAAGCGCCGATTGATCGCCCATCCGATGGTGCCGGCCGATGGTGGTGGCCGGTCAGTCCACCAACCGCTTCACCTGGCGATCCCGGTCCAAGGCGGGGTCCAGATAGCGGCCCACCTTGTAGTCGCCCATGATGGTGGTCCGCATGGCCTTCCGTCGGCAGTGCAGGGGAACGCCACGGGCGGAGTGGATGACGCGCCAGTTGTCCCAGACCACCATGTCGTCCTGCCCCCATCGGTGGAAATAGGCATAACGCTCGTCACACAGATGGTTGGCCAGTTCCTCCAACAGGGCGTCGCTTTCGGCCCTGTCCATGCCCAGCACGTAGCGGGAGTGCATGGGGGACAGCTTCAGCACCTTGCGGCCCGTCTCCTGCTGGGTGATGACCAGGGGATGGACGCAGGGCGGGAAGTCGTACTTGACGCCGGTGGTCCCGCCGCTGGCCGCGCGTGGCAAGGCCGAGATGTCCTTGGGAAAGCCGAATTGGCCGGAGGTGAAGTCGGGGTTGAACTCATACACGACCTCCAGACCCTCGATACGGCGCTTCCATTCCGGCGACAGGCGATCATAGGCGGCCACGGCATCGATGAAGCCCGTCTCGCCCATCTCCGCCGCCGGCTGGGTCATGCGCAACACGGCACCGCGCACGATGGTGGGCATGAAGCTCTGGTCCCAGTGCCAGCCCAGCCAGCCGGCACGGGGAATGCCATCGACGACATAGTGGCGGTTAAACCGCGCCTTGGTGTCCTCAGGATCGTAGGCGAGGGTCATGAGATAGGGATTGTCCGGGTTGTTCATGTCGGCGGTCGCCGCCGGTTCCAACTGGCCGAACACGCGGCTCAGCCGCATGTGAATCTCGTCGCTGCCGCCCGCCCCCCGGAACAGCAGCACGCCCGCCCGGATCCAGGCGTCAAGGATGGTGGCCTCCTCGGCCGGGGTCAGAGGACGGGTCAGATCCACACCCCGCAGTTCAAGACCGAGATCACGGGTGAGCGGGATTTCCTCGATGGCCATGGACAGATCCTCCACCTAGCTTTTTGTTGTCGGCACTCAAGAGGTATCAGCCCGGCGATGCCTGAATAATCCCCTATTAATCAAAGGAAAGATTTCGCATGATCAAATAATCATGACGCAAATCATTGAATTGATGGTGTTCACGACGATCGTGGATGTCGGCTCCATGAGCCGCGCCGCGACACGGCTGCGCTTGTCACCCGCCATGGTCACCATGCATCTGGCGCGGCTGGAAGCGAGCCTGGACGCCAAGCTTCTGAACCGCAGCACCCGGCGGCTGGAATTGACCGACCAGGGCCGGGTTTTCCTGTCTCACGCCCGCGCCATCCTGGACGCCGTGGCCATAGCCGAAGTGGCGGTGCGCGAGGCCGATGGCCGGCCAACGGGGCGGGTCCGCATCGACGCCCCCGCCTCCTTGGGGCGGCGGCTCGTCTTGCCGCTGGTGCCCGATTGTCGCGAGGCCTATCCCGGCATCGTCATCGACCTCAGCCTGGGCGATCGGGGAACGCTGCACCGCCCTGATGGCTTCGACATCATGCTGCGGGTGGGCACCGTTCCCGATACGACGCGAAAGACCGTCAAGCTGGGTATTGGACGCCTGCTGCTGGTGGCCGCGCCGGATTATCTCACACGGCGGGGTGTTCCACGCACGCCCGACGATCTGAACACCCACGACTGCATCCTGTATTCCAGCGTAGAATCGCCCGGCGGCAACCGCTGGCGCTTTATTCGTGAGGGTGCGTCCACCTGGCTGCGCCCGAAGCCGATCCTCACCCTCAACGACGGTGGTGCCATGACGGAGGCGGCCATCGCTGGGGCGGGCATCGCACAGATCCTGGATATCCTGGTGGCGGAGCCGGTGGCCAAGGGGACCCTGGTGGCCCTGATGCCGGATTGGACGTCCGCCGGGGTACCCGTGACCTTGAGCCTGGGCCGCGACGGCGAGGTGCCAGCCGCCGTGAAGGCCGTATTCGATTTCCTCGCCACACGCCTGAAGTGGGACGCGCTGGCAATGCCGCCGGCACCGGCATCCCCAGATATCGCATCCGTGTAGAGACGCCCCGCAGAGCCGGCAATCGCCCGGACCGGCAAGCCCAGTGGTTAGGATCGCACCGGCCCCACGCCTCGAGCCGACCGGCAGCCGGCGGCGGTGGAGAGTCCCTGAGTTCGCCACCCATTTGCCCTGCAACCCTGGGCGTCAACTGGGGGCCAGTGGGCAAGGAAACGGGAGAGGAACATGACCCAGGACTATGATCTGGTGATCCGCGGCGGCACCGTCGTCGACGGCACCGGTGCCGCCCCCTTCGTCGGCGACGTCGCCATCTCCGGTTCACGCATCGCCGCCGTCGGCAGCGTCAAGGGAGCCGGGCGTCAGGAAATCAACGCCGCCGGCCTGATCGTGACCCCGGGTTTCGTCGACGTCCACACCCATTATGACGGCCAGATCACCTGGGAAAACCGGCTGACACCCTCATCCGACCATGGCACCACCACCGTCATCATGGGCAACTGCGGCGTCGGCTTCGCCCCGGCGCGGGCCGCCGACCGGCAACTGACCATCAAGCTGATGGAGGGGGTGGAAGACATCCCCGAGGTGGTCATGGTGGATGGGGTTCCGTGGAACTGGGAAAGCTTCCCCGACTATCTGGATGCCCTGGACCAGCGCCAGGCGGACATCGACTTCGCCGCCCAGATCCCCCACAGCCCCCTGCGGGTCTATGTGATGGGCGAACGGGGCGCCAACCTGGAGCCGCCGACCGAGACGGACTTGGCGGAGATGCGGCGCCTGACGGCGGAGGCGATCACCGCCGGGGCCATCGGCGTCAGCACCTCCCGCCAGCTGGCGCACCGCTTCCGTGACGGTCGCCCCGCCCCCTCCACCCAGACGGAGGTGGAAGAATTGAAGGCCCTGGCGGGCGGGCTCGTCGATGCCGGCACCGGCGTCTTCCAGCTGATCCCCAACACCAGCCGGGAAGCGGAGGAGGAATTCACCGTCATCCGCGAACTGGCGGAGGTGTCGGGCCGGCCGGTGAACTTCAGCCTGCTGACCGGGGAGACGATCAAGGGTGGCTGGCGCGGCTACATGTCGGGCCTGGTCCAGGCCCGGCAGGACGGCCTGCCCATCAGCGGCCAGTACTATCCCCGGCCCATCGGCATGCTGTTCGGCCTGGATCTCAGCTATCACCCCTTCTCGCTGAACCCCAGCTACAAGGCCATCGAGAACCTGCCGCTGGAGGAGAAGGTCGTGGCCATGCGAGACCCGGAGATGAGGGCACGGCTGCTGGCGGAAGAACCGCAGGATCCCAACCCCTTCTTCCTCTGGGTGGTGCAGCAGACCCATCTGCTGTTCCCCCTGGGCGACCCGCCGAACTACAACCCGGCGCCCGAGGACAGCATCAAGGCCCGCGCCGCCGTCCTCGGCGTGGACGAGCGGGAGCTGATGTACGACGAGTTGCTGCGCAACAACGGCCGCACCATCATCTACTGCCCCATGGGCAACACGGAGAACGGCCGCTTCGACGCCGCCGCCAACCTGTTCGGCCAGCCCGGCACCGTCCTGGGCCTGGGCGATGGCGGCGCCCACTACGGCATGATCTGCGATGCCGCCTACCCCACCTTCCTGCTGACGCAATATGTGCGGGACCAGAAGCGCCTGTCGCTGGAACAGGCGGTCAGCATGCTGGCGCGCGAGACCGCCGCCTCCGTCGGCCTGAATGACCGCGGTATCTTGAAGCCCGGCTACAAGGCGGACGTCAACGTCATCGACCTGGAGCGCCTGCACCTCTACGCGCCCCGCGTGAAGCGCGACCTGCCGGCGGGCGGGCGGCGGCTGACCCAGAAGGCTGATGGCTATGAAGCCACCATCGTCTCGGGCGCCGTGACCTACCGCAACGGCCGGGCGACGGGCGCGCTGCCCGGCCGTCTGGTGCGCGGCGCCAAAAGCGCTCCCGCCGCCTGATCAACGATCTGATACAGCAAAGGAAAGAAAATGGCCTTGGATGAGAAGAGCGAACGCGGGCTGGCGGTGATCGGCGACATGATGGGGCCGACCTTCAGCGACGCGCTGCGGGCGGCGGCCACCTCGGGCAAGTTCGGCTCGGTCATATCGCAGATGGCCCTGCACCACGCCTTCGCCGACGCCTGGGGGCGCGAGGGGCTGGAACGGAAGCAGAAGAGCCTGGTGGTCATCGGCGTGCTGATCGCGCAGCGCCAGACGGCGGAACTGAAGAACCACGTGAAGATCGCCGTGGCCAACGGCCTGACGGTGGCGGAACTGGAAGCCGTACTGGTCCAGGCCCTGCCCTATGTCGGCTTCCCCGCGATCGCCTCAGCCACCACGGTGGTGATCGAAGCCCTGCGCGACGTGGGACTGGACCCCAATGTGAAGACGTCGGAGGAGCGGGGCTTGCTCTGATCCAAGCCCCTGAATCCGCACACAGGAAGAGCGCCGCGCTGGACCACCAGCGCGGCGCTGCAGTTTGACCCTATTCTTCAGTCGAACAGGGCGGGACCAGCCAGCCGATCAGCGATGAAGCGGCAGAACCGCGCCGCGTCGGCGCCGTTGATGACGCGGTGGTCGTAGCTCAGCGACAGGGGCAGGACTTGGCGCCAGTCCACGCCGCCATTCGGAGCCGGGGTGGCCACCACGCGGACGCGGGTCACACCCAGGATGGCCACCTCCGGCGCGTTGACGATGGGGGTGAAGCCGGTGCCGCCGATGTGCCCCAGCGAGGTCAGGGTCATGCAGCCGCCCGACATGTCCGTCATGGGCAGCCCCTTGGTCCGGGCCTTCTCCGACAGGGCGGCGATCTCGGCCGCCACCGCGTCCAGGCTTTTCGTGTCGCAGTCGCGGACAACCGGCACCAGCAACCCGCCGGGCGTGTCAACGGCCACACCGACATGCACGTACTGTTTCAGGACCAGGGTCTTGTTGACGGGGTCCAGCGAGGCGTTGAACTGGGGAAAAGCCTTCAGGCCCGCCGCGATGGCCTTCACCAGCAGGGGCACGATAGTGATCTTGGGCACGCCGCCGGCGTTGCGGTCGCGCCGCCGCTGCTCCAGCTCGGTGATGTCCGCCTCGTCCTGGTGGGTGACGTGGGGGATGGCGACCCAGTTACGGCCCAGGAACGCCCCGACCAAGGTCTGGATGCGCGACAGCTTACGCGTTTCCACGGGACCGAAGGCGGTGAAATCCGCCTCCGGCCAGGGAGCCAACCCCTCCAGCAATGGGTTCATGACGGTGGCGCCTTATTCGATGACGGCCAGGAGGGTGCCGACCTCGTAGGTCTCCCCCACCTGGGCCTTGATGCGCAGCGTGCCGGTGGCCGGGCTTTCCACCTCCTGCGTCGACTTCTCACTTTCCATCGCATAGAGCGGCTGCCCTTCCACGGCCTGGCCGCCGTCGGCCACCAGCCATTCGCTCAGCAGGCCTTCATTCATGGAAAAGCCGATTTTGGGCAGCAACACGTCCGTAGCCATCGGGATCCTCTTATTTGAACGGGAGTTGAGTGTTGGTGTCAGGCGGCCGCGAGTAGCGACCGGACGGCCGCCTCGATATCGGCGGCGCGGGGGGCGAAGGCGGTCTCCAGCGGTTTGGAGAAGGGCACGGGGCAGAACGCACCACCCAACCGCTTCACCGGCGCCTTCAATTGGCTGAACAGTTCCTCATGGATGACGGCGCTGATCTCGGCGCCGACGCCGAACGGCGTGACCGCCTCATGCACCACCAGCGCGCGGCCGGTGCGGGCCACCGAGTCCAGCACGGTCTGCCGGTCCCACGGCGCCACGGTGCGCAAGTCGATCAATTCCGCCGACACGCCACCGGCCTGCAGGCTGGCCACGGCGGACTGCGCCTCCTGTACCATGCGGGCGTAGGCGATGACCGTCACGTCCTGCCCGGATGACAGCACGTTGGCGCGCCCGATGGGCACGCGGACGCCGGATTGGGGGGCGGCGCTGGGCGTCCAGTATGTCGGCAGGTTCTCGATGAACAGCACCGGGTCGGGATCCTCGATGGCGCTGCGCATCAGGCCATAGGCATCGGCCGCGTTCGACGGCGTCACCACCTTGATGCCGGCCGTGTGGGCGAACCAGGCCTCCAGGTAGTCGCAATGCTGGCCTCCGGTACCGAACCCCGCTCCGGTCATGGTGCGGATGACGATGGGCACGTTGGTCTGCCCGCCGGACATGAAGCGCAGCTTGGCCGCGTGGTTGACGATCATGTCCATGGCGACGGTGGTGAAGTTCATCAGCATGATCTCCGCCACCGGCTTGAAGCCCACCAGGCTGGCGCCAATGGCGGCGCCGATGATGGCCTGTTCGGAAATGGGGGTGGAGCGCACGCGGTTGGCGCCGAAGCGGGTGGATAGGCCCTTGGTCACGCCGACGATGCCGCCCTCCTCCGGGTCGGCCACGTCCTCGCCGAGAACCAGGACGCTGTCATCCTCCGCCATGGCGTCGGCCAGGGCCCGGTTAATGGCCTGCAGGATGGTGATCTGGCTGGTATCGGACATCAGGCTGCCTCCTCGGCCACTTTTTCAGGAGCGAACACGTCGCGCGTCAGTTCCTCCACGTCGGGGAACGCGCTGGCCAAGGCATGCTCGACGGCCTCGTCCAGTGCCGCCTCGATGGCCGCCTCCATCTCGGCAAGCTCCGCCTCGGTGGCGATGCCTTCAGCGATCAACCGGGCCCGGAAACGGGGAACGGGGTCGGCGGCGATGGCCGCCTCCTTGCGCGCCTTGTCCATGTAGGCGTCGGCGTCACCCAGAACGTGGCCGTGGAAGCGATAGGTCATGGCCTCGATCAACGTGGGGCCGCCGCCGGCGCGGGCCCGGTCGATGGCCTCCTTCGCCGCGGCGTACATGGCGAAGGGATCGTTACCGTCCACCCGCAACCCGGGCATGGCGTAGCCCACCGCGCGGTCGGCGATTTGCCGGGCAGAGGTGGCCTTCTCATAGGCCGTGTGCTCGCCCCACTCGTTGTTCTGGCAGACGAACACCACCGGCAGCTTCCACACCGCCGCCAGGTTCAGAGACTCATGGAAGGCGCCGGTGTTGGAGGCGCCGTCACCGAAGTAGGCCACGGTGACCCGACCGTCACCTTTCAGCTGCGACGCCCAGGCCAGGCCATTGGCGATGGGCATGGAACTGCCGACGATGCCGGTGGTGACCATCACGCCGGACTTGGGATGGGTGATGTGCATGGGGCCGCCCTTGCCCTTGCAGGTGCCCGTGACCCGGCCCGCCAGCTCGGCCCACAGGTCCTTCAAGGGCACGCCCTTGGCCAGCATGTCGTGGGTGCCGCGGTAGATGGTGCAGATGTAGTCGTCGTTGGTCAGCAGGACCGACACCGCGCTGGGGATGACCTCCTGCCCACGCGGCGAGTAGTAGGGCATCACCAGCTTGCCGGCGCGGACGACCTTGCGCGACCGCTCGTCATTCGCCTTGATCAGCGCCATGCGCCGATAGATGTCGCGCTGGGTGGCCGCGTCGGGCGCGGACGCACCCGGTACGATTTGGGCCGTCATGATGGGGCCTCCCCTCCTGTGCTGGGGGTCTCTGGTTGGGCGGCGAATACGCTCGCCCTTCGCCCTTTGGCTCTCTCATGTTTGCCGGCGGCGGGCACCCGTGGCCTGCGTCCAGGGCCCGGATATCGCCCATGTGAAGGCTTAAGGCCATCGCTGGGAAACGATGGACCCGCCGAAGGCCGTTCGCCCAATAGCGAAGCGAGGTTCCGTACCTGTCAGCGAAAGCGGATTTAAAAATGATCCAGTCCCTGGGCGATCTGGTTCGCCGCAACGCCCGCTTCTTTCCCAATGACGCCGCGACGGTGTTCCAGGGGCGGCGGATCACGAACTCCGGTTTGCTTCACCAGGCCGAAGCCCTGGGTGCCGCCCTGATGGCCGTTGGATGCCGGCGACAGGACCGCGTGGCCCTCTTGGGCATGAACAGCGACCGCCATTGGGTGGCCATGGCTGGCTGCTGGCTGTCCGGGCTGATCGTCGCCACGGTGAACTTCCGGCTGGCGGCACCGGAGTTCCAGCACATCCTGAACGACACGCAGCCGCATGTGCTGCTGTTCGAGGCCGCCTACGCCCCCGTCATCGCCGACATCCGGCCACACCTGTCCATCCGACATTATGTCTGCCTGGACGGCGATGTCGGCGACTGGGCCACGCCTTATGACGCCTTCGTCGCCGGTCACCAGGGCCGACTTGCCGACCAGTCTGTCCTGCCGCAGGAAATCGCCACGCTGCTCTACACCAGTGGCACGACAGGACGCCCCAAGGGGGTCATGCGATCCCACCTCGCCGAGCTGACGCTGGGCGAGCAAATGGCCATGATGTTCGATTTCCGCACCGGCGGCCGCAGCCTGGTGGTCATGCCCCTGTTCCATGCCGGTGCGCAGTCCTCCAGCTATGCGCAGATGTGGCGCTGCGGGACAGTGTTCATCCAGCGCGGTTTCGATCCGGAGGTGGTGCTGGACACCGTGGCGGCGGAACGCGTCACCAACCTGCATTTCGTCCCGCAGATGCTGCAGGCGGTGCTGGATGCGGCCGAGGCCCGCGACGCCGCCGGCCGCGCCGTGGACACCAGCAGTGTGGAGACCATCGCCTACGCGGCGGCCCCCATGTCGCCCGCCTTGCTGCGCCGGGCGCTGGCCCGCTTCGGTCCCGTGTTCGTGAACGGCTGGGGCATGAGCGAGGGCAACGGCACGTCCCTGCCCAAGCACAAGCATGCGCTGGAAGGGCCGGACGCCGCCCTGCTGTCCTCCATCGGCCAGCCCAACGCCAAGGCGGACATGCGCATCGTCACCAGCGATGGCGCCGCTGGCGAGCGCGACTGCGCCCGGGGGAAACCGGTGAGCTATGGCTGCGCTCCGCCTCCGTGATGACGGGCTATTGGAACAACAGCGCCGCCACCATCGAAGCCTTGCGCGACGGCTGGCTGCGCACCGGCGACCTGGGTTACGCCGACGCCGCCGGCAACATCTTCCTGGTCGACCGCAAGAAGGACATGATCATATCGGGCGGCGAGAACATCTACAGCCAGGAAGTCGAGCGCGCGGTGGCGGAGCATCCGGATGTCGCCGCCGTCGCCGTCATCGGCGTGCCCGACCCCAAATGGGGGGAGACGGTCATGGCCGTCATCGTGCCCAAGGCCGGCACCGCCCCCACGGCCGACGCCATCATCACCCACAGTCAAACCTTGATCGCCAGCTACAAGAAGCCGCGCCACATCGTCTTCGTGCCGGCGCTCCCGCTGCTGCCCAGCGGCAAGGTCGACAAGATCAGCCTGCGCCGGCAGTACGCCGCAGCCCCCCTGTAAGGAGTTCCCCATGACCAAGCGCACCGTCATCGTCACCGGCGGCTTCGGCGCCCTGGGCCGCGTGGTGGCCGCCGCCTTCGCGGCCCAAGGCGACCTTGTGGCCCGGGTCGACTATGCCACCACCGCCCCCGACGCGGCCTCGGTGGGACTACCGGCCGGCTACATGGATATGGGCGGCGTGGACCTGACCGACGCCGATGCCGCCCGCCATGTGGTCACCCGCGTGACCGAGGCCTGGGGTGGCGTGGACGTCCTGGTCAACATCGCCGGCGGCTTCAAATGGGAAAGGCTGGGAACGGGGAGCCTCGACACCTGGACGCGGCTCTACGAGATGAACGCGGTGACGACGGCGACGATGACCAAGGCGGCCCTGCCCAGCCTGCTGCGGCGCGCGGGCGCCCGCATCATCAACATTGGCGCCAAGGGTGCGGTCCACGCCGACGACGGCATGGGCGCCTATGCCGCCGCCAAGTCCGCCGTCCACCGGCTGACCGAAAGCCTGGCGGCGGAGCTGGCGCGGGAGGACATCACGGTCAACGCCGTCCTGCCCAGCATCATCGACACCCCCGCCAACCGCACCGACATGCCCGACGCGGACCACGGCACCTGGGTCAGTCCCCAGGCCCTGGCGGACATCATCCTGTTCCTGGCATCGCCCGCGTCACGCGCCATCACCGGCGCCCTGGTGCCGGTGATGCGGGGGGCGTGAGGCGGCCCGCCCGAGCTTAAGGAATTTCGAACAAGGCGGCGGCGCCCATGCCGCCGCCGATGCACATGGTCACCACCACCCGCTTCGCCCGGCGGCGGCGGCCTTCGATCAGCGCATGACCGACCAGGCGGGAGCCTGACATCCCAAAGGGGTGGCCGATGGAGATGGCGCCGCCATCGACGTTCAGCCGGTCGTTGTCGATGCCCAGCTTGTCCCGGCAATAGATGACCTGGACCGCGAAGGCCTCGTTCATCTCCCACAAGTCGATATCGTCGACCGTCAGACCGTGCTTGGCCAGCAGCTTGGGCACGGCCAAGGCCGGACCAATGCCCATCTCGTCCGGGGCGCAGCCGATGACGTCGATGCCCTTGAACAGCCCCAGGATGGGCAGGCCCCGCCGGGCGGCCTCGTCCGCCTCCATCACCACGCAGACGCTGGCCCCATCCGACAGCTGGCTGGCGTTGCCGGCGGTGATGGTGCCGCCGTCATGGACAGGCTTGAGATTGGACAGCGCCGCCAGCGTCGTGCCCGGCCGGTTGCCTTCGTCCTGGGCCAGCGTCACCGCTTCCTGGCCCGTCACCGCCCCCGCCTTGTCCACCAGGTTCTTCACCGCGGTGATGGGGACGATCTCCGTCTCGAACCGGCCTTCGGTCTGACCCAGGGCGGTGCGCCGCTGGCTTTCCACGGAGTAGATGTCCTGGGCCTCACGACCGATGCCGTATCGGCGGGCCACCGTGTCGCCGGTGCGGATCATGGGCCAGTAAACCTCGGGCACATGCTCGGCCAACCACTCGTCCTGATTCCGGAATTTGTTGCGATGCGGATCAACCAAGGACACCGTCTCGACCCCGCCGGCAACGTAGATGCCGCCCTCGCCGGAACGGATGCGTTGCCCCGCCATGGCGACGGTCTGCAGGCCGGACGAGCACTTTCGATCCAGGGTGACCCCAGCAACGCGGACCGGCATGCCCGCCCGCAGCGCCGCCTGCCGGGCGATGTTGGAGCCAACGGCACCCTCGGCGCGCGCCGTTCCCAGCAGCACATCCTCCACCTCTCCCGCCTCCACACCTGCCCGCGCCACGGCGGCGGAGATGACATGGGCCGCCATGCTGGCGCCGTGGATGTTGTTCAGCGCCCCACGATGCGCCTTGCCGATGGGCGTGCGGGCGGTGGCGACAATAGCGGCTTCCTTCATGGGGGTGACCCTCTTCAGACACGGGATTCCAGGATCCTTAGGTAGAGGGGGAGCGGTAACGGCACCAAGCCCACGGGCGAATCCATCGTGGTTCCGATCATAGACCGGGCTGTCTTGACCCTACCCGGCCACCAGCGGAAACCGGAACCGATGCCTAGGTTCATGGCCCTATAAGGCCCAGGCCCGTGGTCCCGTAGGAAGGAAAGCACCCCGATGACCATTACCGTCGAACAGCGCGATAGCGTCGCGGTCGTCACTTTGAACCGGCCGGAAACCAAGAACGCCATCACCCAGGAAATGCGCCACCAGCTTTGGGAGGCGTTCGAGGCCATCGCCCTGGATCCGGCCATCCGCGCCGTCGTGCTGACCGGTGCCGGCGGAGAGTTTTGCTCCGGCATGGATGTGGGCAACCTGGGTCAGGGAGGGATCAACGGCTCGCTGGAGCGCATGCACACCCTGCACCGCATCGCCCGGGCCATCTACCACCTGAAAAAGCCCACCATCGCCGCCGTCCCCGGCATCTGCGTGGGCGTGGGTTGGGCCTACGCCCTATGCTGCGACATCATTCTGGTGTCGGAACGAGCCAAGTTCGCCCAGATCTTCCGCAATATCGGCCTGACCCCCGACGGCGGTTCGGCCTGGCTGCTGCGCCAGCAGGTGGGTGCCATGCGGGCCAAGGAAATCGCCTATTCCGGCCGCATGATCCGGGCCGACGAGGCCGTGAGCCTGGGCCTGGCCCTGGAGAAGGTGGAGGGCGAGCGGTTGATGGACCGCGCGCTGGAGCTGGCGAATTCCTTCGCCGCCGGACCCACGGTGGCGCTGGGCCTGGCCAAGCGCCAGTTCGACCTGGCGGCCTCAAGCTCCTTCGACCAGTTCCTGGACATGGAATTCACCATGCAGCCTATCGCCAGCCGCACAGACGACCATCACGAAGGCCTGACCGCCTTCCGCGAAAAGCGCCCACCGCAGTTCAAGGGGGCGTGACGCCATGGTGCATCCGGAAGAGGAGTGGCGGGCCTATCTGGCCCAGGGCCGCTTCATGATCCAGCGCAGCCGGTCGACCGGCTGCCATGTCTTCCACCCGCGCGTGGCCGAGCCCCGCACCGGCGCCCAGGACCTGGACTGGGTGGAGGCATCCGGTCAGGGCCGGGTCCATGCCGTCACGGTCGTCCGCAAGAAGGATCCGGCGGAGTCCTATAATGTGGTGCTGGTCGATCTGGCCGAAGGGCCGCGCCTGATGAGCCGCGTCATGGACGTCGCCGCCGACGCCGTGTGCATCGGCATGCCCGTCAAAGCCCGCATCGACATCCTGGGGGACCAGCCGACGCTGGTTTTTGTGCCCGCATGATCTTCAAACATGGGTTCCCCCGCGGCAAGACCGCCATCGTCGGCGCCGCCACCTTCGGCATCGGCCGATGCCCCGGCGTGGCAGCGGTGGACATGGCCGCACAAGCGTCCCTGATGGCGCTGGCCGACGCCGGTCTGACCCTGGCCGATGTCGACGCCGTCTACACCTCCGCCCCCTATGAAGCCCTGGGCGGCATGGAACTGGTCGAGTACCTCGGCATCCAGACCAAAGTCACGGACTGCAACCGCACCGGCGGCTCCGCCTTCGAGGTCTATGTGCAGCAGGCGGCCCTGGCGCTGAACGCCGGCCTGATCGACTGTGCCCTGATCGCTTATGGTTCCAACCCCGCCAGCGTGCCGCCCAAGGCGGTGGGCATGACCCGCCCTTCCCCCTGGGAAGCACCCTACCAGCCGCTGGCGCCCATCTCCTCCTATGCCCTGGCCGCCAGCCGGCACATGCACCTGTATGGCACGACGCGGCAGCATCTGGCGGAGGTGGCCGTGGCGGCCCGGCGTTGGGCCCAGCTGAACCCGGAGGCCGCCGCGCGAGACCCGCTGTCGATCGACGACGTGCTGGGCGCCCGCATGGTGTCGGATCCGTTGAGCGTGCGCGACTGCTGCCTGTTCAACGACGGCGCCGCCGCCATCGTCATGGTCCGCGCCGACCGGGCGCAACACTGCCGGAAGGCCCCGATCGCCGTGCTGGGCGCCGCCCATGCCGTGACCCACCGCGAAATCTCCGGCATGCCGGACCTGACCGTCACCGGCGCCGCGCGATCCGGCGCCCAAGCGTACGCCCAGGCGAAGGTGCGGCCGCGCGAGATCGACTTGGTCATGGTCTACGACGCCTTCACCATCACCCCCATCCTCTTTCTGGAGGATCTGGGCTTCTGCCCCAAGGGTGAGGGCGGCCGCTTCGTCGCCGATGGCGCGATCGCGCCGGGCGGGCAGTTGGCCGTCAACACCAACGGCGGCGGCCTGTCCTGCGTCCACCCCGGAATGTACGGTCTGTTCCTGCTGGTCGAGGCGGTGCGCCAATTGCGCGGCGAGACGGGGGAACGCCAAGTGGCGGACGCCCACCTAGCGCTGGCCCACGGCAATGGTGGCGTGCTGTCCAGCCAGGCCACCGTCGTGCTGGGTACGGCCGCCACCCTATAACCGCCCTGGGGGGCTAGCGGGGGTAGCGGCCCAGCAGCAGGTAGGTGAACGACGCCACCAGGAAGCAAGCGGCGGCGGCGCCCAAGGCTGGGTTGTAGCCGCCGAGCCGGTCATATAGCTGGCCGATGAGCATGGCGCCGGCGGCGGAGCAGACACCGGTGGCCAGCACGGTCAGGCCATAGATGGCGGAGAACGCCTGCATGCCGAAGTAGCGGGCGATCATGTAGCCGATGAGGTCGATCTCCGCCCCCTGGGCCAGACCGATCAGCACGACCGCGATGGCAGCCACGCCGGCACCCGGCGCCGCCAGCGACATCAGCACGGCACAACCCGCCACCGGCCCCATGGTGAACAGAAAGCCCAGGATGGGGGCCCAGACCCGGTCGACGATGGCCCCGGTGATCAACGTGCCCAGGAAGGTTGAAACGGCAAGCAGGCTCAGCAGGCTGGCGGCGGTCGCCGGTTCGACGCCCTTCGATATCAGCAGGGGCTGCATCTGGGTCAGCAGGCCCACCGCCGGACCGTAGGTCAGGCCGGCTGCCAGGCATATCAGCAGGATGCGCCGGTTGCGCAGCAGGCTGGGCCACATCCGCCAGCCGGTGGCCCCGGCCGCCTCCCGCCGCTCCTCCACCGCCGTGCGCCGGTCGGAGACCAAGGCCCAGCTGACGGGCCAGCCCAACAGCAGGATGACGGCGCCCAGGGTGTAGAAGCCGCCGGTGTAGCCCCAGCGATGGATGGCGCCGTAGACCGCCATGGGCAGGACGGCGCCGGCAACCGCCAGACCCAGGCGTGACACCGCCAGGGCCAAGCCACGGGATTGCCGGAACCAGCTGGTGACCGCCCGCGTATATGACAGGCCCGTTGTCGCCATGCCCGTCAGCACCAGCAAGGACATGGCGATGTAATAATGGGTGATGGACGGGGTCAGGTTGGCCAGGACGGCGTAGAACAGGCCGACGACGCCAATCGCCGGCAACAATACGCGCCGCACCCCATGGGCATCCACCAGGGTGCCGATGGCGGGGGCCAGCAGGGCCGCCACCAGGTTGGCGTTATGGGACAGGGCCTGCTGCCCCCGCGTCCACCCGAAGGCTTGCTCCAACGGCTGGACGAACAGGCTGGCCACGAAGGGGAAGGCGGAATAGCCGCAGGCCATGCCGATGCCGGCCCCAACCACCACGCGCCAATGGTCGCGCCATTCTTGCCGGGCCGCTGGCGTCAAATATTCCATGATCCAATGCCTTTTTTGGGTGCCCTCAAACGCCGGGCGCCGGCAACCACCGGCGTGGCTGATCCTCGGTTTCCAGTCCGCTACGCTTCCCGGAAACCTCCGGCGGCGCCAGTCGGGGCCCATCGCGGCATGCGTCCCTTATGCCGCTGGCGCTATTCAGCCTGTCCTCGCGCCCGCAGGCGCACCCGGCCGTCACCGAAGGGAGCGTCACGCTGCCTCAGCGCCTCTTTCAAGCCGCTCTCCGCCATATCTTGACGGAAGCGGCGGCGGCGGGGCCCCTGGGAGAGGTGGGCGCGTGCATCCAGCTCTGCGGCGAAGCGTTGCGCCGTGCGGGCGCCGGCCAGTTCCAACTGCAGGTTCACCACCCGCTTGTGGGTGGCCAGGATCGCCGCATCCACATGCGCGATGCGCCGGGCCAGGGCCAGGGCCTCCTCCGCCAACCGGTCCGCCGGGTATGACTCCAGCGCCAGCCCGATACGGGCCGCATCCAGCCCCGACAGCGTGTCGCCGGTGAACAGCATGCGTTTGGCCCACTGCGGCCCGCAGTGATAAAGCCAGAGATTGGTGGGTGGGGTGCCATTGGCCCGAGCCGCCGGGAAGCCGATCTTGGCATCGTCGGCGACGATGACGAGATCGCAGGAAAACGCGAGGTCCGTGCCGCCGGCCAGGCAGTTGCCCTGGACCTCGGCCACCACCGGCTTGTGCAAGTCCAGCAGGATCAGGGTGAGATCCTGCTGGCGCGCCAGGTTCCAGATGTCGTCGTCCAAGGTACCGGCGCGGGTACGGTACTGCGCGGGATCATAGGAAAGTGTCGCCTCCCCACCCGCGCCCCCTGGCCCACCGTAGCTGCCCATCAAGTCATAGCCGGCGCAGAAGTCACGGCCGGCGCCGCGCAGCAGGATGACATTCACGTCAACCCTATCGTCCGCCTCAAGCAGCGCCTGGCGGAACTCCTCCAGCATCTGGGCACTCAGCGCGTTACGCTTCTCCGGCCGATTCAGCGTGATCGTCGCCACACCTTCGGCGACGTCGAACAGCAGGGTTTCGGCCGACTTCAGCCACTTGCGCTGGTCTCTCATTCTTCTTCTCCCGCCTTCTCCCGCTTAGGGGCTGCCATCAGCGCGGCAGCCCCAGGACCCGTTCCGCCACAATGTTTTTCAGGACTTCGTTAGTGCCGCCAGCGATGGTCCAGGCGTAGCTCCAGAGATAGGAGTCATAAGGACCGATCGCCTGGTTGCCGTCCCCCGTCGGCCGGGGCCGCACCACCTGTTCCGCCACGCCCGCCCGGTCCACCAGGAAGGCGGCGTGTTCGTGCAGGAGTTCGGAGTAGAGCAGCTTCACGTACATCGGCAGGGGGGACGTCCCCATGTGCGGATCGGCAGCCACCTCGGCCATCATCTCGCGGATGATCCGCCGCACCGCCAGCAGCCGGCCATAGTGGTCCATGAAGGTGCGCCGATGGGCGGCGTCCGACCACCAACCGACCTCCCCCGCGCCTGCCGTCAGCAGCACCCCCTCCATGGCGAAGCGCAGACGCTCCGCCAGATCGACGATGATCAGCCCACGCTCCGCCGACAGGGTCGCCTGGGCGATGCGCCAGCCGTCGCCCTCGGCGCCGATCAGGTTCTCCGCGGGGATCTCCACCTCATCCAAGAACAGCTCGCAGAACTCCGCCCCGCCATTGATCTGGCGGATGGGACGGCGGATCACGCCGGGGCTGGCCATGTCCATGATGAAATAGGAAATGCCGGCCTGTTTCTTCGGCGCCTGCGGGTCCGTGCGCGCCAGCAGCAGGCAATAGCGGGCATGCATGGCGTAGGAGGACCAAACCTTCTGCCCGCTGACAATGTAGACGACACGGCCGTCCGCCAGGGTCCGTTTCTCCGCCCGCGTGCGCAGGCTGGCGAGGTCCGATCCGGCGCCGGGCTCGGAGAAGCCCTGGCACCAGACCTCACCCCGATCACGCACGCCGGTGAGATAGCGCTCCTGCTGTGCCGGCGTGCCGTAAGCGAACAAGGTGGCGGGCAAATGGAACAGGGAGACGGTGAACACGTCCGGCCGGGGCGCGTCGGCACGCGCCAACTCCTCATTCAGGATGACCGCGTGGGAAAGCGGCAGCTCCTCTCCACCCCAGGACTTCGGCCAGTGCGGCGTGGCCAAGCCGGCCTTTTTCAATTCCCCGAACCACCACTGCTGGAAGGCGACATACCCCTCCTCGCTGGCCCCGGTCAGGCGTTGCTTCCAGTCGTCCGGCACCACGGATGCCAGCCAAGACCGCACCGCCGCCCGGAACGCCTCCGGATCGGCAACGTGATCCAGCGGGCGCGGCGTCACCGCCAGGGTCGTCGTCGCTGCCGGCGGCACACTGACCAACGCGGCGGCCGCCAAATCCAGCGCCACATCGTCCCCGCCGAAGAGCACCCGGTTCAGGCGGGCGCGCTTCAGGTACAGGTGGATGTCCAGTTCCCAGGTGAAGCCGATGCCGCCATGCAGCTGCACGGCGTCGTCGGCGACAGCGACATAGGCGGCATTCGCGCTGGCCCGCGCCAGTTGGGCCAAGCCCAAGGCCTGGTCCTCGTCTCCGTCCGCCGACAACGCCTGGGCCACCAGCGCGCGGGCCACCTCCAGGCGCAGCTTGTGGTCGGCGACACGGTGCTTCAGGGCCTGGAAGCGGCCGATGGGCTGATCGAACTGCGTGCGGACCTTCAGATAGTCGATGGTCTTTTCCAGCACAGCGGCGGCACCGCCCAGGCTGTCGCACGCAAGCGCCAGGGCCGCGTGGCGGTCGGCCACCGCTTGATGGACGGGCAGCAGGTGCACCGCCACATCGCGCAACACCAGATGCGCTAAGCCGCGTGTGTGGTCCACGGTAGCCACGGGGGTCACCGTCACGCCCGGCGCGTCGCGCGCGACCAGTGCCAGACGGCCGCCCTTCAGACCCAGCAAGAAAACATCCGCCGACTCGCCATTCAGGATATGGCCGACCTCACCGGTCAGGTGCTCACCCGCCAGCCGAGTAGTGGGCGCATAGGCCGCGAACACCTCTCCGGACACCAGTCCCGGAAGCCAGCGGTCCCGTACGGCTTCCGGTGCACGGCCCAGGACATCCGCCACCAACAGCGTGGACAGCAGGGGAATGGGCGCCGTGCGCCGGCCCAGTTCCTCGTGCAGGACGGCCAGCGCCTCCAGGCCCAGACCCAGACCGCCATCGGCCTGCGCGACCGCCAGGCCGGGCCAGCCCAGGGACGCGACCGTCGCCGCCAATCCCCTGTCGTGGAGACAGCCTGCCGTCATGCCCCCCTTGACCTCGGCGGCGATCCGGTTGACGTGGGTGTGGATCCGGGCGCTATCCGTCTCACGTGCCAGGACATCGCGGATGCTGGTGCGCAATTCCGCCAGGTCGATGGTGTCGCTCATGCCAGGGCCCACCCCATGTCGATAAAGCGCCGGCGCTGGTCGCCGGCGTTCCCCAGCCAGGCGGACAGCGTCAGGGCCCGTTTGACGTAGAGGCCCAGGTCATGCTCGTCGGTGAAGCCGATGGCGCCGTGCAACTGGATGGCATCCCGGGCCACCCGGCAGGCGGTGTCGCTGCAGCGCCCCTTGGCCCGCACCGCCGCCAGCGGAAGGGTGGCGGGGTCACCGCTGGTGGACAGTCCGAACTGCAGGGCGGCGATCGCCCGTTCCTTGTCGATGTAGAGATCAACCGCCTTGTGCTGCAGCGCCTGGAATGAGCCGATCAGCTGATCGTACTGCTTGCGGATGCCCATATAGTCCAGGGTCATCGCCAGCATTCTCTCCGACAGCCCCAACAGGCCAGCGGCGGCCACGATGCGGGTCTCATCCAAGGCCCGGGCGATGGCGGCCTCGGCCGTCGCCGGCGTGGCCGCAACGTCCTGGGGACTCACCACCACGTCGGCCAGCGTGACCTGGCCCAGGGGGGTGTCATCCGCCCGCCAGAGATGGGTGCCGGTCACGCCGGCCTTGTCAGCGGGCACAGCGAATAAGCGCACGCCGTCAGGCGCCGCGGCCGGCACCAGGACGTGGGTAGCGGAAACGCCGCCGGCGACGGAGGTGGCATGGCCGGAAAGGCGCCAGCCGCCAGCGGATGCGGCAGCCGCCACCGACGGCCGGGTACAGTTAAGGTCCAGAGCCAGGGCGGGAAGGCAAGCACCTGTCGGCACCTGGGGCAGCAGTGCCGCCCGCGCCGGACCATCGCCGTGGACCAGGGCCCGGGCGCCCAGGACGGCGAAGGGCAGCAAGGGATCGCCCATCAGGCCCTTTTCCAGTTCCCGCACCACGGCCGCCATCTCGGCCAGGCCCAGGCCGATGCCGCCATCGTCCTCCGGCACCAGGATGCCCAGCCAGCCCAGCTCGGTCAGCAGGGCCAGATGGACGGGGTCGTAACCCGGAACGCTGCCCCGCCGGGACCGCACGCCCGCGGGACCGGAACCATCCGCGACCAGCCGCTGGGCACCGGCCGTCAGCTCGGCGATGATGTCGTTTTGCGCCGTCATGGCCTGTCTCACGCGGGCAGGCCAAGCACGCGCTTGGCCAGGATGTTGCGATGAATTTGCACCGTGCCGCCGTAAATCATGGGGGCCCGCGCCGTCAGGTAATCGCGCAGCAGGTCAGCCTCTCCCCGGAAAACGGGGCCATCAGCGAAGGGCGCCGCGCCCGACAGGCCGCCCTGCTCCCCCGCGATCTCCAGCGTCAGCTCGGTGATGCGGGCATAGGTCTCGGTCGCCACGATCTTCAGGGTGGAAACCTCAAAGCCAAAGCTGTGCCCCGCGCGGATTTCCTGGGCCAGGCGTTCATACATCTCGCTGTTGTCCGCCAGGTCCAACTGCAGCTGGGCGATGCGGTCGATGATGGCCGGGTCGCGGTCCCGGCCCGCCAGCCGGGCCACCCGCACCAGCCGGTCCATGGCCTGGCGCCCCATGTGGGGCGACCCGGCCCAGACCCGCTCGAACCCCAGTAGGGACTGCGCCACCCGCCAACCGTTGTTGAGGCCGCCCACCAGGTTGGCGGCGGGGGCCCGCACATCGTCCAGGAACACCTCGGCGAATTCGGCATCGCCGTTGACGGTCACGATGGGTTTCACCGTGACGCCCGGCTGGTTCATGTCCACCAGGATGAAGCTGATGCCGGCCTGTTTCTTCACCGTCTTGTCGGTGCGTGTCAGGACGAAGATGTGATTGGCATCGACGGCGCCGGAGGTCCAAATCTTATGGCCGTTGAGGATGAACGTATCGCCCTCAAGGTGCGCCTCAGTCCTCAAACCCGCCAGGTCCGATCCGGCGCCCGGCTCCGAGAATCCCTGGCACCACAGATCCTCGCCCGACAGGATGCGGGGAAGATAATGGGACACCTGCTCCGGCGTGCCGTGGGCCAGCAGCACCGGCCCCACGTTCAGCACGCCCTGCTCCATAACGCGCGAGATGCCCGCGCGCGCCCATTCCTCCAGATAAATCAGGTGCTTGGCCGGCTTCAGCGCCATGCCGCCGTGTTCGGCCGGCCAGCCAGGCGCGAGCCAACCGTGTTCCGCCATGGCCTGGTACCAGCCCCGGGCCTGGGCCCAGCGCACATGCTCCTCCCCCCGCCGCAGCTCGGGCGGGCAGTGCGCCTTGATGAAATCACGGGCCGCCTGTCGGAACGCCTCGTCGGACAGCGCATTCCAGTCGCGCATCTTCTTCCTCATGAATAGCGGGGCCGGGGCGTCAGATGCCCATCAGCTTCAGCACTTCCTTCCGGCTCTTCTCTTCGTCCCGGAAAACACCCATCATCCGGCTGGTCTTCATGGCGACGTTGGGAGTGTTCACCCCGCGCGATGTCATGCAGCCATGCGTCGCCTCGATCACCACCGCCACACCCTGGGGCTTCAGGTGTTCCCAGATGCAGTCGGCGACCTCCGCCGTCAGGCGCTCCTGCACCTGCAGGCGGCGGGCGTAGGCGTGGAGCACCCGCGCCAGCTTGGAGATGCCGACCACATGGTTGCGGGGCAGATAGGCGATGTGCGCCTTGCCCACGATGGGCGCCATGTGATGTTCGCAGTGGGACTGGAAGGGAATGTCCTTCAGCAGGACGATCTCGTCATAACCGCCGACCTCGTAGAACACCCGGTCCAGGTGGCGGCCCGGATCCTCGCCATAGCCGCGGCAATAGTCCCGCCAGGCCCGCGCCACCCGCTTGGGCGTGTCTTCCAGACCTTCGCGGCCGGGATCGTCGCCCGCCCATTCGATGAGGGTCCGTATGGCCTGTTGCACGGCCTCCGGCACATCAGCCGGATGGGTCGGAGCGGGCTTTGCTTGGGGTAGCGTCATGCGTGTCGTCGTCCTGTCCGGCGCGAAAGGTGCCGGTGCTTGTGTTCCCTTGATCCTAGGGAGCGGCGTCTGGTTGGGACCAGCGGCGCTGCTGAAAACCGGCACCTCATCGCCTATCCGATCAGGCCCGCCCCCCTAGGCCCGGCGCCCGCCGCAGACCTCGGTATCCGTGCCGGTGATCATGGCGGCATCGTCGCTGCACAGGAAAAGGACGGTGGCCGCGATCTCCGCCGGCTGCACCGCCCGGGCGATGGACTGGCCGCCCCCGGCAATTTCGGCCTGCTGCTCGGCCGTGAACATGCGGGCGATGACCGGCGTGGCCACCAAGCCGGGGGAGACGCTGTTGACCCGCACGCCGCGCGCGGCGTACAGGGCCGAGGCGTAGGCCGTCAGATGCACGACCGCGGCCTTGGCCGCGCCATAGGCCGGCGGGGCCGCTGGCGTGACCACCTTGCCCGACATGGACGCGGTGTTGACGATGGCGCCGCCCCCGTTGGCCAGCATCACCGGCAACTGGTGCTTCATCCCCAGCCAAGTGGCCGTCAGCGTGGTGGCCAGGGTCCAGTCCCAGTCCTCCCGCGTCGTGGTCTCGATCGTGCCGGGCCGGGAAAGGCCGACGTTGTTGACCGCGTGGGCCAGGGGGCCGAACGCCGCCACCGCGCCGGCGACCAAAGCGGCCACGTCTTCTTCCCGCGTGCAGTCGGCGGCGATGAACCGCGCCAGCCCGCCGGCGGCCTGGATCTCGTCAACGACCGCGGCGCCGCCGGCCGCATCCAGATCGCCGATGACCACCCGCGCGCCCTCGGACGCGAAAGCCAGGGCCGTGGCCCGACCGATACCGGACGCGCCGCCGGTGACCAGCACCGGGCGCCCGGCGAAGCGCCGCTTCACCATATCGGTTCCTCCGTCAATTGGGTGACGTTCGCGACATCGCCGCCCGCCCAGAAATCGCGCCATTGGGGGAAGTCGGCCGGCAGCCGGGGCGGCAGGTCATGATTGGGCCAGTCCTGGAATGGGGCGGTGGGTCGTGCCGACCAGTCGGCGCAATACCAGTGCTTTTCCCGCCGGCGGGTGAAGAACCACCGCCCATCGCGCCGGGCGTAATCGTCGAAATAGATGATGGCCATGATGACCCAGCGCCCAGCGTCCTCATGCTCCGCCCGGCAATAGACGGCGCCGGTGGCATGGTCGGCGTCGGCGAAATCCACCCGGTGACCGCAGATCAAATGGATGGACCGGTAGAACGTGCGCAACTGCGGTTCGATGATGCCGCGCAGGACCGGTCGTCCCTTGCCATGGCGTCCGCAATCCACGTCGTTCACGAACAGGCCCACCCACGCGTCCAAGTCCCGGCCATCCACCGCCAAGGCGTAACGGACGGGCAATTGCTGAATGGCGGCCAAGGATTCCAGCCGGTCCAGCCGACGGAGCACATCGTCCATCATGCCCTCAGGTCAGTCGTTTCAGGTTTTCAGGGTCGAAAGGCTTGAAGGGCTGGCCCGCCCGGGCCTTGAGCAGCCATTCGGGATCGTTGAGCAGCGCGCGCCCCACGCCCACGAGGTCGAACTCCCCGCGCCCGAACCGCTCGATCACCAGGGGCAGGTTGTCATCCACCGCTTGGCTGTCGTCGATGTGCTTGGCCAGGCCGCGTCCCTTGCCGAAGCCCACGCCACCGACCGTCATGGCCAGCCGACCCGTCAGCGTGCGGCACCAACCCGCCAAGTTCAGGATGGAGCCGGCGAAAAGCGGGCTATCGAAAAAGCGCTGGCTGCCATCGAAGACATCGACACCGGCCTCCGCCAGGGGCGCCAGCAATGCCGCCAACTCGTCCGGCGTATCGGCGATGCGCGCCGTATAGTCCTGCATCTTGAACTGGGAGAGGCGCAGGGCGATCGGCACCTCCGTCCCCACGGCGGCGCGGATGGCGCGGATGACGGCGGCGCCGAACGCGGCCCGTCTGCCGGCATCCCCACCCCAGCGGTCCAGCCGCCGGTTGGTGTAGCGCCACAGAAAGCTGTCGATCAGGTAACCGTGGGCACCGTGGACGGCGATGCCGTCGAAACCCAGTTCCCGCGCTTGCAGGGCGGATCGGGCATAAGCGTCGATCACGTCCTGGATTTCGCCGTCGGTCATGGGGCGGGTTGGCGTTGCCGCCCTTGACCGCGCCTCATGCGGGATGGAAATGATGCCGTCGGCCGGCCCCCAGATGCCCGAGGGACGTAGGGCGAGGCGGTGGGTGCCGGAAGTGTCGCCGGCATATTCAACGTTCCACATCGGCCCCTGATGCCACAGCTGCGCCCAGATGGCGCCTCCGGCCGCGTGCACCCCGTCGACCACGATGCGCCAGCCAGCCAGCGCCGCCTCGCCATGGAGACGCGGCACGCCGGGGTGGTCCACCGCTTGCGGATGATCGATGCCAACGCCCTCGGTGATGATCAGGCCGACACCGGCTGCGGCCCGCCGGCGGTAGTAGGCGGCCACCTCGGCGCTAGGTACGCCGCCCGGGCACTGATAGCGGGACATGGGCGCCATCACCACCCGGTTGGCCAGCCGCGTCCCCCGGATGGTGAGGGGCTGGAACAACGCTTCCATGGCTCAGCGCCCGACGAAGACAGGCGCACGCTTCTCGAAGAAGGCCTTGCGCTTTTCGGCGGTGTCCTCGGTCGACTGGCTGATGAAGATGGCCCTGTTCTCCAACTCCATCGCCGCCTGCAGGCTGCCCGCATCGGCGTTCAGCCACAGGGTCTGCTTGGTCAAGGCGATGCCGATGGGGCTGTTGGCCTGGACGCTGGCAGCAAGGGCCAGCGCCTCGTCCATCAGGCGATCATCCTCCACCGTCCTCAGCACGAGGCCGATGGCGGCCGCCTCCTCCGCCGGCACCGACCGGCCGGTCAGCAGCAGCTCGGCCGCGCGCTGGGCGCCCACGGCCCGGGGAAGGAGGTAGCTGAGCCCCAGTTCATGCCCCGTGCCGGCGTTATGGAAGGCGTTGACGAAGCGGGCCGAGCGCGCGGCGATGGCGATGTCGGCCGCCAGGGCCAGGGAGTAGCCGGCCCCCGCCGTGACACCGTTCACGGCGGCGATGATCGGCTGTGGCAAGGCGCGCATCAGCAATGGGATGCTGCCCAGCTTCGCCAGGATGGCCCGGCTGGTCTGGGCCTTGCCCTGCCCTTCCGGCACCCAGGCGGGGTTGCCGCCGCTGCGCAAGTCATGCCCCGCGCAAAAGGCCCGGCCGGCACCGGTGAGGATCACCACCTGGACGGTGGGGTCGAAGCGCACGGCCTCCAGCGCGGCGATCAAGGCCTCGTAGGTGCTGTAGGCCAGGGCGTTCAAGGCGTCCGGGCGGTTGAGCGTCAGGCGGCAAACCCCCGGCGCCGGCATGTCGCGCAGAATTTCGTCCATGGATGCGGCCCTCTACCCCTGTCCCACCCTTAACGGTGCGGTGGAGCCGATTTACTGCGTCCATGGCGATGCCGCGAGCATGGGTGCCGCAAAAGCCCTTCCCATCATGGGAGCGATGGCGCCGCTGGCGGCCTGTTCCATCCCGTATATCGCGGATGTGAACAGGTGCGGTGCGGAGAGCCCATCCCCTTGCCAACCGCGCGCACGACGGTGTGGAACGGCGGAAAGGGGAACGCGACGTGGGTGCCGCCACCCCGTGGCATTCAAGAAAAAGGAAGACTCACATGGCCGATCTGCCGTTGACCAGCGTTCGGGTCCTGGACCTGTCTCGGGTGCTGGCGGGCCCTCTGGCAGCGCAAATGCTGGCCGACCTGGGCGCCGACGTCATCAAGGTGGAACGGCCGGGCACCGGCGATGACTCGCGGGTCTTCGGCGCCCCTTACCTCAGGGGCCCCGATGGGCAACCTACCCGGGAGAATGCCTTCTATCTCTCCGCGAATCGCAACAAAAGGTCGGTCACGGTCAACATCGCATGCGCCAGGGGCCAGGACATCATTCGACAGCTGGCGGCCAAGGCCGACGTGGTGTTGGAAAACTACAAGGTCGGCGATCTGAAGCGTTACGGCCTGGATTACGAGTCCATCCGCGCCCTCAATCCCGGTGTCATCTACTGTTCCGTCACCGGCTATGGCCAATCGGGCCCCTATGCCAAGAAGCCCGGCTACGACGCTGTCTTCCAGGGGCAGAGCGGCCTGATGAGCGTCACCGGCCACCCGGACCATAAGCCGGGCGGGGGGCCGATGAAGGTGGGCCCCAGCATCGCCGACGTCATTACGGGCCTGAACGTGTCCAACGCCATCCTGGCCGCCCTGTACAGCCGGGACGCCAATGGCGGGGTGGGCCAGTACATCGACGTGGCCTTGCTGGACTGCATGGTGGCTGCGCTGTCGCACTATGCCCAGATCTATCTGACGTCGGGTGAGGTGCCGGTGCGCCGGGGCACCCAGGGTAACGGCGGCATGCCCTCCACCCTGTTCCCGTGCAGCGACGGCGCCATCATGCTGACCGCCGGCAACGACGTTCAGTACGGGCGGCTGTGCGACGCGGTGGAACGGCCGGACCTCGCCACACATCCCCTGTTCCACACCAACATCCTGCGTGTGGAAAACCGCGACGCCCTGACGGCCGAGTTCGACGCCATTTTCCGCCAGAACACCGTCGGCCACTGGCTGGAGCGGCTGGACGCCTTCGGCATACCCAGCGGGCCGATCAACACCCTGGATCAGGTCTTCGCCGACCCGCAGATGCGCCATCGCGGCATGGCCGTGCCGGCCCCTCACCCGCTGGCGCCGGATCTGCAGGTACTGCGCAACCCGCTGCACTTCTCCACCACGCCCATCACCCGCTATGACGCCCCGCCCATGCTGGGCCAGCACACCGATGCTGTGCTGGCCCAGGAACTGGGCTTCGATGCTGACACGCTGGCGGGGCTACGGGCGGAGGGCGTTATTTAAACTCAGGCCGCGTCCTCGCGGATCATGTCCGCGGCCTTTTCGGCGATCACCACCGTCGGCGCGTGCGTGTTGGCCGACACCAGGCTGGGCATGACCGAGGCGTCGACCACCCGCAACCCCGCTATCCCCCGCACCCGAAGGCGCGCGTCCAGCACGCTCCGGTCATCGCCACCCATGGCGCAGGTGCCGACGGGATGATAGGCGGTGGTCCCCGTCTTGCGGGCGAAGGCCAGCAACGCCTCATCACCCTGGCGCTCGGTGCCGGGGATCAGCTCATGGTCCAGGTAGGGAGCCAGGGCTGGTTGCTTCAGCACCCGCCGGCACCAGGCGATACCGGCGACCATGATGCGCTGGTCCGCCTCATCCTCAAGATAATGCGGCAAGATGGCGGGCGTCTCCCGCACATCGGCGCTGCGCACGTGGACACTGCCGCGCGACCGCGGGCGCATGACATAGCTGGCAATGGTGATGCCCGGTTCCCGTTCCATGGTGACACGCCCGGTCTTGAGGGTGGCGGCCCCATCCACGGTGCCCGGGCTGGCGAAGAACTGCAGATCGGGCAGGTCCATCGCCGGGTCCGACTTCAGGAAAGCCGTGAGGTTGGAGCCGCCCAGGGCCAGGAGACCGGAGCGGTCCATCATATAGCGCAGCATCTGCCCCATCAGCCCCGCCCCCCGCGACAGGGCGTTGAAGCTGGGGGCGCCCGGGCGCAGCCTTGCCTTGACCGAGCAGGAATAGTGGTCGGCCAGGTTTTCACCCACACCCGGGCTATCGATGACCGGCGTGATGCCCAAGGCCGCCAGACGCTGGGCCTGGCCGATACCCGATACCTCCAGCAGTTGGGGCGACGCGATGGAGCCGCCTGACAACAGCACCTCGCGCTTGGCCTTGGCGGTCATCAGTCGGCCGTCCTGCATGTATTCGATACCCACGACACGTCGGCCCTCAAAAAGCAGGCGGGTTGCCTGGGCGCGGATCTCCAGCCACAGGTTGGGACGGCGCAAGGCCGGATGCAGGTAGGTGACGGCGGTGGAGCGGCGCAGCCCCTTGCTGATGTTCAGGCGCGTGCGCATGACCCCTTCGCGCGCCGGCCCGTTAAGATCGGGGCTCAAGGGCGCCCCCGCCTCCTGAAATGCCCGCAACATCGCCTCCAGCATGGGGTGATGGATCTGGGGGTCGGTCACATCCAGGGGCCCGCCCTTGCCGGCACCCGGATCATCCGATCGCCCCGCCTGGTTTTCCACCCGGCGAAACAGCGGCTCGAGATCGGACCAGGCCCAGCCGACGCATCCCAGCTGCCGCCAACCGTCGTAGTCCTCCGGTAGCCCGCGCATGTACAGCATACCGTTGATGGACGATGAGCCGCCCAGGACCTTGCCCCGGGGGACGGCGTAGCGCCGGCCGTCCGTGCTGGGGTCCGGCTCGCTCTTGTAGTTCCAGTTGACCTTGGGATCCGACAGCAGCCGTGTGAAACCAGCCGGCAGGTGGATGTTGACGTTGCTGACGAACTGCATCGGGCTATGGAGCGGCCGGTCATCACCCCCAGCCTCCAGCAACAGCACGCGGGTCCGGCCATCCGCCGACAGCCGGTTGGCCAGGACGCATCCCGCTGATCCCGCGCCAATGACGATGTAATCGGCCTCAACCGGCGCCATAATTCCTCCTCCGCTTTTTATTGTTTCAACAGGCCGGCCGCGCCATGGCGTCCTACCGGAACAGGGCCGGCACGCCCTTGGTGCTGATGCGGTACAGCAGGCGGCGCTCCCCCTCGGCGTCCGAATAGACGATGGGGGTCGCGCTGTGGACGGTGCTGTAGTTGTCCCAAAGCACGATGTCGCCCGGCAGCACTTTGTAGCTGATGCGAAATTGCGTCTGGACCACATGGGTCCGCAGGTGCCGGATTAGTGTTGTGGCGGCATCCTGGTCCATGCCGTCGACGCCGCAGGCGGTCCCTGACGTGAACAAGGCCCGCCGCCCAGTCACCGGATGGCGCATGATCAGGGGGTGGCGTTGCCGGGGCATGTCCCGCTTGGGCCGGTTGGGGTCCGGCGGCGTTTCACCCTCGATCCAGGGGGCCGCCCCCAACTCGTGGATGGCGACCAAGCCCTCCAGCGCCATCTGGCGGCTGACCGGCAAGGCGTCGAAGGCAGCGGCCGTGCTGGCGAACAGCGTCTCCCCGCCGTCGCGCGGGGCTTCCTTGCCATACAGCATGGTGATCGCCGCCGGCTCCGCCTCATAACTACCGTCGGAATGCCAGTGAACGGCGCCATCCCGCATGGCGAGCGGCGTGGCCGGGTCGTTGTTGATCCGGATCATCTCCGGATGCTCCTGGCCACGATGCTCCTTGATGAAGAATTCCAGGGGACGCCCCCATTGGCGTCCAAAACGGACGTACTCCGCATCCGACAACGCCTGGCCCTTGATGACCAGGACGCCGCGCTGGTGCAGCAGGTCGATCAGCGCGCGCATCGTCCGCGGGTTGTCGAGGACGGCGGCGAGATCAAGGCCGGCGATCACGCTGCCCAGGACGGGGCTCAACGGCGTCGAGGCGAGGGTGGGCGCGGAGGTGGAGATGAGGGACACGGCCAGCGGGACTCCCAGGCGGATGGCTTCCATACCCTTTTGTCTACGCCCGCCCCGATGCCATCAGGGAGTCCCCGGCCCGCAATCATCGCCGCTGTGATGACTGGCGCGGGACCGTTTTCAAGGATGCGATGCGCGCTTATCACCGTTCTTATTGGATGGAGACGTGAAGATGACCTCGCTGTTTTCATTGGCCGGCCGCACTGCCCTGGTCACCGGCGCCTCTCGCGGCCTGGGCCGGGCCGTCGCGCTGGGCTATGCCCAGGCCGGTGCCGACCTGATCCTGGCAGCGCGGGACACCGCCAAGCTGGAAGCCGTTGCCGATGAAGTCCGCGCCCTGGGTGCAAAGGCCCGGATCCAGGCCTTCGACCTGGGTGACCTGGATGCCGTCGAGGCGGCGGGCGAAGCCTTGGCAGCCGACGGTCGGGCCATCGACATCCTTGTGAACAACGGCGCCATCGCCGGCTGGGGGCCGCTGGCCACGTCGACGCTGACGGACTGGCAACGGATGTTCGACGTCAATGTCGCGTCGATGTACCTGCTGTGCCGCGCTCTCGGTCCGGCCATGGCGGCGCGCGGCTGGGGCCGCATCATCAACTTCGCCTCGTATGTTGCCGAGACGGGGCGCCCCAACCTGTCCGCCTACACCGCGAGCAAGCATGCCGTGCTGGGGCTGACCCGCGCGGTCGCCGCCGAGTTCGCTCCGCAGGGTGTGACCTGCAATGCCATCGCCCCCGGCTTCTTCGATACCGACATGGCGGCACCCACCGTCGGCCACCCCCAACGCGCCAAGATTTTCCGCGACGCCATCGCCATGGCGCGGTTCGGTGATGCCCGTGAGATCGTCGGCCCCGCCCTGTTCCTCGCCTCCGACGCGTCCTCGTATGTGACGGGGCATGCGCTGCACGTGGATGGCGGCGTCGCCGGAATCATGTCGCTGCCCGTCGTGGTGGAGACCTGACCCAACCGTTTTGCCCGTTATCGAAATCGCCTATCCGATCCCTCACCATTCGGGGTATGCGCCCGCTTCCGGGGCCCGTCGTTCCCAGTTAGAAAAGTTCCGAGACCTTCATCGTCTAAATGCTCACAGCCTCACCGCAAGAGGTTTGCTGAGGAAACCTTAATCATAGGGGCCGCAAGCTGCCCCATGGTCGGGGCTTCGCGTTCAGAGCGGCCGGTGAAGCCTGATAAATGAAAAAATAGACGGGAGGATTTGATGAAACTGCGACACGCTCTACTTGCAGCCTCGGCGATCACGGCACTCCAGATGGGGACGCCCGCCAAGGCGCAGCAAACCTCCCCCTCCTCCCCCGCGCCGGCGGCCACGCAAGACGCGCCGGCCAACGACGATCTTCTGGCCGAGGTGGTCGTAACGGCCCGCCGCCGTGCGGAAAACCTGCAGGACGTGCCCATCGCCGTGACCGCCGTTTCCGGGGACGCCCTGACCCGCGATGGCGTGACCAATGTCCAGGACCTCCAGTACCACGTACCCGCCCTGGCCATCACCAGCACCTTCTCCCAGCGCAACAACGTCGCGTTCTCCATGCGCGGCCAGCGCACGGAGGAAACGCAGCTGTTCACCGACCCGGCCGTCGGCACCTACTTCGCCGAAGTGGTGCAGCCCCGACCTTATGGCTTCAACACCGCCTTCTATGACCTGGAATCCGTCCAGGTGCTGCGCGGTGTCCAAGGCACCCTGTTCGGGCGCAACATGACGGGCGGCGCCGTGCTGGTGGAACCCGCCCACCCCAAGATGGACACCGTCGAGGGCGAGGTACGCGGAACCTTCGGCAACTACGACGCCCGCGAAGGCTACGCCATGCTGAACGTCCCCCTGGGCGACAAGTTCGCCCTGCGTATCGCGGGTGACGTCAACCGCCGCGAGGGATGGGCCACGGACGTTGGTTCCGGCCGCCACTACAACGACACCGACTACAATACCTTCCGCGCCTCCCTCATGGCCAAGCCGTGGGAAGGGGTGGAAAGCCTGACCATTTATGACTGGTATCGCAGCAATGAAAACGGCACCGCCGCGTTCCTGACCAGCATCGCGCAGCCCTCAGTGATCACCAACTATGAGCAACTGCGCCAGGCTGGCATCATATCGACCAACATCCCAGCGGAATTCGCCCAGGCGCAGGCATTGTTCAAGGCGCACCCCTACACGTTGGACATGGGCGCCGGCGACGGCAGCAACCTGGACGCGTGGGGCAAGCCCTATGAGAAGACCAGCAACCAGGGCATCACCAACAAGACCACCATCGACCTGTCGGATGACCTGACGCTGAAGAACATCTTCGGCTGGCGCCGCCTGACCCGCGACGTCGTGCAGGACTTTGACGGCCTGCCCGCCTTCATCATCACGCCCTACCAGTTCGCGCGCATCAGCAACTACAGCGAGGAGCTGCAGTTGCAGGGCAACGCCTTCAATAAGGACCTGACCTACATCCTGGGCGGCTATTTCTTCAAGGAAACGGGCATCGACGGTTCCTACGCCAACACCCTGCCCCAGCTGGTGTTCGCCGGGGCCGGCGTGCCCCAGACCACGCCCGCGTCGCTGTTCATCCAGCAGCAGACCGGCCAGGGCTATTCCCAGTCCTACGCCGCCTTCGCCGCCGGCACCTATAAGTTCACGCCCGAGATCAGCCTGTCGTCCGGCATCCGCTACAATCTGGACCAGAAGAAGATCACGGTCACCAACGCGCTGCCCAACCTGAACAGCTGCCAGTTCGACGTGGACTTGGCCACGCCGGGCATCCAGTCCGTGCCCATGTCGCAGTGCGCCTTCAGCAATCATGCCGACTTCGCCCAGATCACCTACGACGCCACGCTGCAGTATGAGCCCAGCGACCACCTGACCACCTACGCCTCCTTCCGGCACGGCTATCGCTCCGGTGGTTTCTCCACCCGTGCGCAGAACTGGCTGCAGTTGCAGCCTTTCCGCCCGGAAAAGGTGGACGAGTATGAGATCGGCCTGAAGACCAACGGCCATCTGGGTGACGGCCGCTTCACCAGCAGCGCCTCCCTGTTCCTGCAAAACGGGTCGGACGTGCAGAAGCAGCGCGCGGCCAGCGTCGACACCAACGGCGACGGCATCCCCGACACCATCGTCACCGTCATCGACAACACGGCGGAGCAGCGCAACACCGGCGGCGAGCTGGAATTCACCTACAACACGGATCTGTTCAGCCTGACCGGCTTCTACTCCTACGTGAATGTGGAGATCGAAAAGGGCGCGGCCGTCCTTAACGGTCTGCCGGAAATCGCCCAGCGCGGCATGCCGCGCCACCAGCTGGGCGTGACGGGCACCCTGTACGCCCCCATCGATCCCAGCCTGGGCCAGGCGATGTTCACCGCCAACTTCACCTGGCGCAGCCAGATCTACCTGGACGATTTCGAGGTCCAGGGCCTGCAGTCGCCCTATGGGCTGGTGAACATGCGGGTGGAGTGGAACGACATCAAACACACCGGCCTGAACGCCGCCCTGTTCTGCAACAACGTTCTGGACAAGCAGTACCGCGTCGGCGTGCTGGGCCTGATCGCCGAGGGCCTGGGCTTCCAGTCCAGCGTCTATGGCGACCCCCGCATGTACGGCGTCCAGGTCGGCTACAAGTTCTAACGGTCTCGGGCCCGGGCATGGTCACACCAGCCCGGGCCTTTTCCTTTTTCGGAATTGGGAGTTCCGCCCCATGCCCCCCTCCACCCTCGTCAACCTCAGCCACCCCGATCGCCTGTTTATTGGCGGCGAATGGGTCAGCCCCCTGTCCAGCGCCGCGTTGGACATCGTCTCCCCGTCCACGGAACAGCTGGTGGGGCGTGTGGCCGAGGCCGGCCCGGCCGACATGGACCGCGCCGTGGCCGCCGCCCGGCACGCCTTCGACACCGGCCCTTGGCCCCGGATGACGGGGCCGGAGCGGGCCAAGATCCTCACGGCCATCGCCGACCGGCTGGAAGCCAGGGCTGATGATTTCGCCCACGCCTGGGCCTTGCAGGTCGGCATCCCCCTGCCCCAGGCGCAAGCGTCCGCGCGCATGGCCCGGGGCTATTTCGATTACTACGCCGACTTGGCGGCCCAGGGCTTTGAAGAGGTCCGGACACCGGCCCGGGGAGGTGCTTGCGTGGTGGTGCGTGAGCCGGTGGGCGTCGCCGCCGCCGTGGTGCCGTGGAACGCCCCCCTGGCCACCCTGCTGCTGAAGGTGGCGCCAGCGCTGGCCGCCGGCTGCGCCGTCATCGCCAAGCCGGCGCCGGAAACGCCGCTGGAGGCGCTGCTGCTGGCGGAATGCGCCGCCGCGGCCGGGCTGCCCGCCGGCGTGCTGTCGGTGGTCCCCTCCAACCGCGAGGCGGCGGATCACCTGATCCGGCACGACGGCGTCGACAAGGTCAGCTTCACCGGCTCGACCGCCGCCGGCCGCCACATCGCCGCCGTCTGCGCCGGCCGCATGACCCGCATCGCCATGGAACTGGGCGGCAAGTCGGCCGCCATCGTCCTGGAGGACGCGCCCGTCGAGACCGTCCTCAGCGGCGTGCTGCCCACGCTGATCGGGCTATGCGGCCAGCAGTGCGCCGCCTTCAGCCGCATCCTGGTGCCGCGCCGGCGCCTGGCGGACATCACCGAGGCCATGGCCGCCGCCTTCCAGGCCGTCCAGGTCGGGGATCCCTTCACTGCCGGCACCCAGATGGGGCCCCTGGTCGCCAAGCGCCAGATGGAACGGGTGCAGGGCTACATCGATCAGGGCCAGCACGACGGCGCCACGCTGGTGACGGGCGGCGGCCGCCCGGCGCATCTCGACCGCGGCTGGTTCGTGGCGCCCACCCTGTTCACCGGTGTGGACAACACCATGCCCCTGGCGCGGGAGGAGATCTTCGGGCCCGTGGGCAGCATCATCGCCTACGATAGCGAAGAGCAGGCCATCGCCATCGCCAACGACAGCCCCTATGGCCTGTCCGGTGGCGTGTTCACCCAGGACACGGACCGGGCCTACGCCATAGCGCGGCGCGTTCGCACCGGCAACTTCACCCAGAACGGCCGGGTCATCGACTACACGATGCCCTACGGCGGCTTCAAACAGTCCGGCCTGGGCCGGGAAGGCGGCATCGAGGGGCTGCACGGCTTCACCGAGGTGAAGGCCGTGTTCCTGCCGCACGTTCCCGCCCACTTGGCGCCCAGCCATCTGGCATCCCGCTGACCCTAAAAGCCTTTTCCCTCAAGGACCTTGCCTGATGACCACCATCCCCGTCCTGCTCAGGACAGCCGCTCAGAAATACGGGGCCAAGCCGGCGCTCGTCAGCCGGACGGACGGGGCGACCAGCTTCGCCGCCCTGGACGTCCTGGCCGACCAGGTCGCCAAGGCCTTCCTGGGCGGCGGGCTGGCCAAGGGGGACAGGGTCGGGATCTGGGCCCCCAACATGGCGGAATGGGTGGCCGCCGCCGCCGGCGCGCAACGGGTGGGCGGCGTGATCGTGCCCCTGAATACGCGCCTGAAGGGGGGCGAGGTGGCCGACATCGTCCGCCGGGCCGGCATCACCCGCCTGGTCAGCATCGGCGATTTCCTGAACCGCTATTACCCGGAGATGCTGCGGTCCGAAGCCATGCCGGACCTGCGTGACGTCATCGTCCTGCGCAGTCCCCCCACCAAGCTCGCTGGCCGGGAGCGCACGTGGGACGCCTTCCTGGCCGATGGCGACACCATGACGGACGCGCAGCTGGCGGCCCGGGCGGCAGCCGTCACCCCCGACGACCGGGCCGACATCATGTTCACCTCCGGCACCACCGGCCAGGCCAAAGGGGCCTTGTTCGACCATAAGCGCTCGCTGGGCGGCGGCCGGGCTTGGCACGGCATCACCGGCATGACGGCCGATGACCGCTACTGCGTATTCGGCCCCTTCTCCCACAACGCCTCTTACAAGGCGGGGTGGGTTTCGGGCCTGATGACCGGCAGCACCGTCTACTGGCCCGAGGCCTATGACGGCGAGGCCGTCCTGGATCTGATCGCCGCCAACCGCATCACCGTCATGGCCGCTCCGCCGACGGTGTGGCAGGAGGTCCTGGCCCATCCCAACCGCCCCGATTGGGACATCAGCAGCCTGCGCTTTATCAGCACGGGCGGGACCACCATCCCCATGGAGCTGATGCGGCGCCTGCGGCGGGAACTGCCCGGCACCATCGTGTCTACCGGCTACGGCATGACGGAATGCTGCGGCTCCGCCACCCAGACGCTGCCCGACGACGATATCGAGCGCGTGGCCCACACCGTGGGCAAGGCCATCCCGGGCACGGAGGTGAGGGTGGCCGACCGCGCCAGCCGCCCTGTTCCAGCCGGCCAGGCGGGTGAAGTCCTGATCCGCGATGACAAGCTGCTGATCGAATATCTGGACAGTCCCGAGGCCACCCGTGCCGCTCTGGACGCGGACGGCTGGCTGCACAGCGGGGACATCGGGGTCTTCGATGCCGACGGCTACCTCAAGATCACCGACCGGCTGAAGGACATGTACATCGTCGGCGGCTTCAACGTCTATCCGGCGGAGATCGAGCGCCAGATGGGCAGCCTGGACGGCCTGCACGCCTGCGCCGTCGTCGGCGTGCCGGACGGCCGCCTGGGCGAGGTCGGCCATGCCTTCATCGTGCGGAGCGCCGGCTCCACGCTGACCGAGGCCGAGGTCATCGCCTGGAGCAAGACCAACCTCGCCAACTACAAGGTGCCGCGCGGCGTCACCTTCGTCGACGCGCTGCCCATGAACGCCACCGGTAAGATCCTCAAGTTCGCCCTGAAACAAATGTTGTGACCGTCACCGGTGACCCGTCGCAAGGAGGGAAAGTATGACCGCGATCCCCAAGCCCGCCCATGTCCCACCGGAGCGCGTCATTGACGTCAACATCTTCGATCTGCCTGGCGGGACGGAGGACGCGCAACTCGCGTGGAAGGGGTTGGGCAGGAACCACCAGTTGCTATGGACACCCCATCATGGCGGCCACTGGATCGCGACCAGCGGTGACTTGATCGAGCGGATCTACCGCACGTCGGAGGTGTTCTCGAACCGGGAAGTCGGCATACCGCCCAAGAAATTTCTGGTCGAAATGCTGCCGATCCAGCGGGACGGCGCCTCGCATAAGGCCTTCCGCGCCCTCATCGACCCGGCGCTGCGGCCGGCCGCCGTGCAGCAGTACGGCGTCCTGGCGCGTGACCTGGCGATAAGGATCATCGAGGAGCTTCAGCCCAAGGGTGCCTGCGAGTTCGTCACCGACTTCTCGCTGGTCATGCCGCTGTCCATCTTCCTGTCCATCGTGAACCTGCCGGTCGATGACCGCGAAGAACTGCATGCCCTGGCCCGAGCCTCCTCCCGCTCGCCCACCGCCCAGCAGCGTCAGACGGCTTTCCAGCAGATCCTCGACTATCTCGAACGGTGGATCGCCAAGCGGCGTGCCGAGCCGGGCGACGACCTACTGTCGACCATCATTCACAGCCAGATTGACGGCCGCCCCCTGACCCATGCGGAAGTCCTGGGCATGAGCACATTGCTCATGTTCGCGGGCCTCGACACGGTCGCCTCCATGATGGCCTTCGTGATGCGCTACCTGGCCGATCATCCGGGGCATCGCCGCTGGATCATCGAGAACCCGCAGCAGATTTCCTACGCCGTCGAGGAACTAATGCGCCGGCACGGCGTCGCCAACAACGTCCGGACCGCAACGCAAGACGTGGAACTGGATGGCGTCCTGCTGCGCGCGGGCGACCTGATCGTCGTTCCCAACTGCCTGCACGGCCTGGACGAACAGCAGTTCGCGCATGCCGGGGACGTCGACTTCACCCGTGTGCCCAAGGCCAACGGCACCTTCGGTTGGGGACCGCATCGTTGCGCCGGCGCCAATCTGGCGCGGATGGAGATGCGCATCCTGCTGGAAGAGTGGCTGAAGCGCATTCCCGACTTCGAGGTCGACCACACGAAATCGGTGGTGCAGCAGACAGGCACCGTCAACGGCGTGCTTCAGCTGCCGCTGTGTTGGGCGGCGTAGCCTCCCAGCCCTCAAAACAAAATAACCAGGGAGGAGTGGGTGATGAAAACGCGTGTGGAGGGCACATCAACCAGCCGCAAGCCCGGCCGACCCAGCATCACGTTGGGTCTTACGGTCGCGTCACTGACATTTGGGATGTGCTGGGCGGCATTCGACACCAACCTGGATGCCATCACCCATCTGGCCGAGGGCGTCCGCAATCATCCCATCGACTATTTGCCGCAAGGCCTGGTCGACCGCAGCGCCGTGTGCAACGGCATGCACCTGTGCTGAGAGCGGAACGACGGGGTCCCCAACCCCATAGGGGCCAACTTTGAAGTGACGGTCAGAATCGGTCTATGATTCACGAGGAGGATGGCCTTCCAAGAACGATCCCCATTTTGACAGCTCATAGTCGGAACTTGGCCTTTTCCTGCCGGGCCGCTATCGGGAGCTGCGAAGCGGATCGTTGCCTCTCGCTATGCCACGGGCCGCCCCAAAATGGTATTCCGAAGAACCTTCACCGGCTGCCTTGTCATGCGTTAAGGCTCTTCGCCGATGCGGTTTCGGTCGAATTTTTCTCGCGCCGCCCGAAAGCTATCCACGTTCTCGACAATCCACGTCCATAGAGGGACCATCCGGACCAGCAGTTCCAGGCCGGTGTCGGATAGCGCGTACTCCACGTGAGGAACGACCTCCTCGAAGTCGTGGCGGATCACCAAACCATCGCGCTCCAGATGGCGGAGGGTGCGCGTTAGCATCCGTTGCGTAACACCGTGCATGCGCCGGCCAATTTCGGTATGGCGGAGTTGACCGTACACACCAAGCGTGTGGATGACCCCAAGCGACCAGCGATTTCCGGCATGGGCCAGCACCTCCCGCCGTACCCCGTCATCATCATCCCTCAGACCGTCGCAGACGGTCTGAGAGTATTTGAGGACGTCCTCGTGGCTTAACGATCTAGCAGCGGTATCACGCATGTGCCCTTCTTTCGCGCTCATCGATGGACTGCCATATCAAGGCGGCAACCCATCCTGAACGAGTTAGAACGATGAATGACGCTGTTTCCACGATGAAGTCACGGAATATCCTCGTGCTGGGTGCCGGCGAGCTTGGAATGCCGGTCCTCCGCAATCTGGCGCGGCGCGCAAAGAACATCGACGGAGCTAGGATCAGCGTTCTGCTTCGCGCCAGCGCCGTTCAGTCCGACGACCCCGCCAAGCGGCGCGATGTCGCCGAAATCCGCGAGGCGGGTATCGAAATCGTCGTGGGCGACCTGGTGAACAGCTCGATCGACGAGTTGGCATCGGTGTTCTCAAGCTATGACACGGTGATTGGCTGTGCTGGCTATGCGGCCGGTATCAACACGCCGATGAAGCTCGCCAAAGCCGCATTGCAATCCGGGATCCCGCGTTACTTTCCGTGGCAGTTCGGTGTCGATTTCGAAGCGATCGGTCGCGGCGGCCCGCAAGACATCTTCGACGCCCAGCTCGATGTGCGCGAACTGCTACGCTCGCAGGACAAGACCGATTGGGTCATCATCTCCACCGGCATGTTCATGAGCTATCTGTTCGAGCCTGAATTCGGTGTCGTAGACCTGGAGAACAGCGAGGTCCACGCGCTCGGCGGTCTCGAAAATGCCGTGACGCTGACGACGCCAGACGACATCGGGGTGCTGACCGCCGAAATCGTATTCTTCGAGCCGACGATCCGCAACGAGATCGTCTTCCTTGCCGGAGACACCGTCACCTATCGCCAGGTTGCGGACAGGCTTGAGGCGACGCTGGGCCGTCCCTTCAGCCGATCCGAATGGACCGTGCCCTTCCTGATGGAGGAGCTGGCAAACGATCCGCAGAACATGATGCGCAAATATCGGGCGGCCTTCGCCATGGGCCGCGGTGTTGCCTGGGGCAAGGCAGGCACGTTTAACGAACGCGAGGGCATTCTGGTCACCGACGTATCGTCCTGGATCGAAGCGAACCTGAAGCCCGGGCGGTGCAACGCGTAAGCGCACGGCAGCCCCCGTTGCGGCGCCTCAAGACACCGGGCTCATCGCCCGCGGCCGTCCTCGAGGATCAGCGCCGCCGCCCGCCAGGCGGCAGCCATGATGGGGCCATTGGTGTTGGCCGACACCATCGTGGGCATGATGGAGCCATCCATAACCCGCAGGCCGGACACCCCTTTGACCCGCAGGCGTGGGTCCAGCACCGCATCGTTGAAGTCCCCCATGCGGCAGGTACCGCAGGCGTGATAACCGGCCTGGCCCTGAGCCCGGAACGCCGACAGGATCTGCTCATCGGACATCAGTGACCGGCCCGGTTCACGCTCGCCCGCCACCAAGGGGGCAATGGCCGGTTGCTGCATCCAGCGGCGGATGAAGCGATGCATGGCCACCGTGACCGCGCAATCATACGGATCGGTCAGGTAGCCCGCCCGGATGCGCGCCGGCTGCAGGGGGTCGTCCGACGCGATGCGGACGAAGCCCTCGCTGCGCGACCGCAGGGGATAGCCGAACAGCTGGATGCTGTGCCCCTGGTCCGGGATCAGACGACCGGCTGCGTCGGGCGTCGCCAGGGCTGGGCTCAGCAGGATCTCCACGTCGGGCGTGGCCGAGTCCCGCAGGACACGCGCGAAGGCACCAACGTTGGCGTAACCGACCGCCATCGGGCCGGTGCGCGTCAGATAGTAGCGCAGCACGTTGGCGGCCAGCCGCCAGCCCTGCAGTTGACTGTTGTGGCTGTAGGGGCCGGCCAAGTCGTACTGCATCATGTACAGCCGGTGTTCCAGCATGTGCTCGCCCACGCCGGGGCTATCGACGATCACCGGTACGCCCAGGGGATTCAGCAGACTACCCGGCCCCACGCCGGAACGCTGCAGGATCTGCGGCGTCATAAGGGCGCCGGCGGACAGGATGACCTCCCCCGCCGCCAGGAAGTCCTGCACCTGGCCAGCCACCTGGACGCGAACGCCGGTGACGCGGCGGCCGTCGAACAGGACGCGCTCGACGGTGGCCCCCGTCACCACGCGCAGGTTCGGGCGCCGGCGCGCCCGCTTCAGGAAGGTCTGCGCAGCACTCTGCCGGCGTCCCTTCCAGATGGTGCGGGTGGTGTAGCCCACCCCTTCCTGGCGCGGCAGGTTCAGGTCACCCACCTTGGGCACGCCCATCTGCTGACCGGCAGCGATGAAGGCCTCGGTCAGGGGGGTGCGTTCCGTCTCCTGGCTGATACCCAGGGGACCGTCGCCCTTGATCTCGTCGCCCGCGAAGTCGTTGCGCTCGATGGCGCGGAACGCCGCCCCCATCTCGCTCCACCCCCACCCGGTGGCGCCCAGGGCTTCCCAACCGTCGTAGTCCTGCGGCTGGCCGCGGAAATACATCATGCCGTTCACGGACGACGATCCGCCCAGCATCTTGCCGCGCAGCCAAACCTCAGCCGGCACGTCCCCATGCGCCTCCGTCTGGAAGTACCAGACGTGCCGGGGATCGCCGTACAGCTTGGCAGCACCCCGCGGCATATGGATGAAGGGGCTCTTGTCCTCCGGTCCCGCTTCCAGCAGAAGCACCCGGTTGGCGGGGTTTTCGGACAGCCGGTCGGCAAGGACGCAGCCGGCGGAGCCGGCCCCAACGATCACATAGTCCCAGCGGCTCATAGCGCCGCCCGGATGACGTCGCCCACCATGGTGCGGCTGTCTTGCGTGATATCCACCGTGTCGAACATGCGGTTGTGGCAGAAGGCCACGGCCAGCTTCAGGTCGGGATCGGCCCAGCCGATGGTGCCGCCCATGCCGGGATGGCACAGCGCCCGCATGTTGCGCGGCGACGACACCGGCGGCGCCTCCGCTCCGCCCAGCCAGAACCCAGCCCAGCCAATGGGAACCTTCATGCCGAAGAACACCGGATCGGCATCGTCGAAATGCGGCCTGGGCCCGGCGAAGCCGGCCACCCGCTCCGCCGAGAGCAAGCGCACGCCACCCAGGGTGCCGCCGTTGGCCAGCATGGCCCAAAACCGCGCCATGCTGCGCGCGGTGAAGATACCGCCCACGGCCGGAATGCAGGCCCGGCGCACATAGGGTCGCTCGAACGGGTCGGGCATGAGATCGACGGCCAGCGGCTGCGCCTCGCGCATGGCGTTGCCATCCGGCATCACGTAAACCGCGACATCGTCCAGGCGGGCGACGCGATGCTCCACCGTCCCGGGTATGCCCAGCCATAGGTCGGCGGCGCCCAGCGGGTCGGCGATCTCCTCCTTCACGAACTGGCCGAAAGGCCGGCGCTTGGGATCAGTGCGGCGCACGATCTCCCCCAGCAGCCAGCCGAAGGTCATGGACTGATAGGAGGAGCGGCTGCCGGCCGGGTAGGCGGCCGGCATCTCCGCGATGCGCTGGCACATCCAATCCCAATTGGTCATCAGTTCCGGCGTGACGTCGGGCGGCATGCGCAACACGCCCGACACATGGCCCAACACATGGCGGACGGTGACGTCGCCCTTGCCGGCCTGGGCGAAATCCGGCCAGTAGGCGGCCAGGGGCGCGTCGTAGGCTATCAACCCCCGTTCCACCTGCATATGCACCGCCACAGCCGTGACGGCCTTGGACACCGAGAAGACGTTGAACAGGGTGTCGCCATCGACGGCCCGCCCCGTTTCCGGATCGGCCACACCGGCCCACGCGTCGACAATCTGTTCCTGGCCCTGCCAGGCGCAGACCTGCACGCCGATCTCCCGCCCGCCGGCGACCAGATCGTCCAGCAGCGCCTGCACCTTGTCGTTCACTGACGTCATGTCGAGTCCCTTCTTTCAATCCTCAGGCGCGATGGTCACGCGCAGGCCATCCAGGTCCGCCGTGACGGCGATCTGGCAGGAGAGGCGCGAGGCGGCGTCGCGGTGGCTGGAGCTGTCCAGCAGATCGATCTCGTACTCGCCTGCGGCCGGCATAAGGTGGGCCTGGGCCGGGTCCACCTTCACGTGGCAGGTGGCGCAGGAGCAGGAGCCGCCGCACAGCGCCATCAGGTCGTCAATGCCGGCCCCGCGAATGGCCTCCATCAAGGATCGGCCGAGCTCGGCATTGACGGGAACCACACGACCATCTCGGGTGGTCACACTTATCGTGGGCATGGTGATCAAATCCTTGGGGGTCAATCGCCGAAACGGACGTGGAGATGGCGGGGGACCCGCATCATGGTCCCGCGGATCTCGGCTCGCGGTTTGTCGGGGTCGGGCCGCAGGTTCGGCAAATGGTCCAGCACGGCGTGCAGCGCCCGGGTCATCTCGACTCTGGCCAGGTGCTGACCCACGCAGATGTGCGGGCCACGTGAGAAGGAGAAGTGCGGCTTGCGCGCCCGGAAGATGTCGAAGCGGTCGGGATCGGGATAAAGCGCCGGATCCCGGTTCGCCGCCCCCGCCACCACGTCCAGCAAGGACCCCGCCGGAATATCCACGCCGGCCAGCTGTGTGTCGCAGGCGGCCATGCGCAACTGCACGGCCACCGGCCCGTCCCAACGCAAGGCCTCCTCGATGGCCTGGGGGATCAGCGAGCGGTCTTCGCGCAAGGCCTCCAGCTGAGCTGGGTTTTCCAGCAAGGCCGTCAGCAGCACGCTGGTGCCCCGGTAGGTCGTGTCGCCAGCGGCATTCATCAGCTGGCGCAGGAAGGAAATCAGGATTTCCTCGGGCAGGTATTCGCCGTCCACGCTGGTCAACGCCAGCAGGCTGACGAGGTCGTCGCCAGGCTCCGCCCGCCGCCGCTCCACCAGGCCTTTGAAGTATTCACCCAGCTTCTGGCCCGCCTCGATCGCCTTCTCGTAGTTGACGTAGTCGGTCTGGCCGAGAGCCAGGCGCTGGAAGGTACGGATGTCGCTCTGCGGTAGGTTAAGCTGCCGGTAGATGACCTCGAAGGGATAGCGCAGGGTGAATTCCTCGATCAGGTCGGCGTGGCCTCGGTCGAGGAACTTGCCCATGAGGGTCTGGACCACCGGGTCGACGATGGTCTCGCCCCAGGTGCTGACGTACTGGGGCAGGAAGATTTTCTGGAAGATCTTGCGCCAACGGCCATGGTCCGGATTGTCCATGGTGCTGATGCTGCCCTGGCCGAAGGTGACGCCCAGGTTGAACTTGTAGGCGGCGTTGGAGAAACGGCTGGTGTCGGTCAGGACGGTGTTGATCTCATTGGTCCCGACGATCAGAAAATTCTCCCGGTCCGGCATCAGCGCCGCCGCAAGCCCCATGGCCGGACGATAGGCCCCCTTCAGGACGGCGCCCTGCCGCCGCCACTGCGCGATCTGGGGATAGGGGTCGAGATGATTCCCGAAGTTCACATCGTCCGCGGAGAACGGATCATAAGAGGGGTCGTCGAAATCGCGGATGGCGATGGCGGATTGAGCGGCCATGGCGTCCTCAACTGACAAGGAAGCCGCCGTCGACGGCGATCAACTGGCCGGTGACGAAGCTGGAGGCCCCGCTGGCGAGGTAGAGGCAAGCGCTGGCGATCTCATTGGGATCGGCACTGCGGCTGCCCAAGGGCACGCGGCCCGGCTGCATGAAGGGACCGCGCACCGGGTCGCCCACCTGCACGGAGGCGGCGGCCGCTTCCGTCGCCACACCGCCGGGCAGGATGGCATTCACGCGGATGTTGTGCTCGGCATATTCCAGGGCGATGGACTGGGTCAGCGCGTTCAGCGCCGCCTTGGTCATGGCGTACTGCACGTTGTCGTAGATGCCGGCCTTCAGCGACGTGACGGAGGAGATGTTGATGATGGAACCGCCACCGTGGACCTTCATCCGCTTCACCGCTTCCTGCGTGCACTGGAACACGCCGCGGAAGTTGATGGCGTACATCCGGTCCAGGAAGTCGGGCGTCACCGTTTCGAAATTGCAGCGGGGATAGATCGCGGCGCAGTTCAGCAGCACGTCGATCTTCGGAAGCTCCTGATCCACCCGCGCGAAGGCCGCCGCGACAGCTGCCGGGTCTCCCTGGTCCATACGGACGGCGATGGCCCGTCCGCCCTGGGCACGAACCTCGCTGGCGAACTCCTCCGCCTTGTCGATATTGATGTCCAGCGCCGCCACAGTGGCGCCAGCGGCCGCGAACAGCTGGGCGGTCGCCCGCCCAATGCCGGTCGCGGCCCCAGTGACAACGGCGGTGCGACCCTGCAGGCCGAACAGCTGGTTCAGCTGCGGCAATGCCGATGACATGTTTTCCTCCCTTATGATTATGCGGGTGTGTTCAGGTGCGGCTACCAGACCAGCGGCAGGCTCAGGACGCCGTTGACCATGCCCGTCGCCAGCACCGGCTTGGCCCCCGGCTTCACCTGGAAGTCGGGGATGCGCCGCAGCCATTCGCGCAGGAAAGCCCTGATCTCGCGCCGTGCCAGCACGGCACCCGGGCAGGTGTGCGGACCGTTGCCGAAGACGGCATGCGGCGATGGGAATGGCCGCGTGAAGTCCACCCGCAGCGGGTCCTCCACCCGGCGCTCGTCCAGGCCGTAAAGCAGGTTGGGTGGCAGGATCATGTCCCCTCCCTTCAGGAACACGCCCTTGAACTCGATGTCGCGGGTTACGACCCGCGCGGTGTTGGCGGCGCCGTGGCGGCGCAGCAATTCCTCGATGGCGCCATTGAGGAAGGCATCGTCGTCCAGCCGCTCGCACAGTTGGCGGCGATGATCCGGATTGCGCGCCAGGAAATGGGCGATGAAGCCTAGGACGGACGCCACCGTATCCAGGCCGCCGAACAGCACCAGGCTGGCGAAGGCCATGGCCTCGCCATAGCCGATGCGCTCCCCTCCGATGTCGGCGTTGACGATAACCGACAGCAGGTCATCGCCCGGCTGTTCCCGGCGGGCCGTGACCCAAGGGTGCAGGTAGGCGGCGACACCGGCGTGTGCGCGCTGCCGCGCCTCCACCGTCGTCCCGCGCACGGCGTCCTCGGTCAGTTCCAGCAGGCCGGGGCTGTCCGCGCGCGGCAGGTCGACCAGGTCGAGGAAGACGACGATGGGCAGGATCTTGGCGAAATCACTGACGAAGTCGCATTCCCCGCGCGGCCTCAGTTCCTCGACCAGGCTGATCGTGATGTCGTTGACCTTGGCCTCTAGCGCGTTGACGACCTTGGGCAACAGGGCCCGGGTCAGCGGCCGGCGATAGGCGGCGTGGATCGGCGGATCCAACTCCAGCGGAATTTGCGGCGGCATCTCCGGCGGCAAGGGCGGCAGGGTGACGCGGCGATGGGAGAAGCGCTCGGGGTCCCGCTGTATGGCCTCGATGTCCTCGGCCCGGGTGGCGACCCAATGGCCACCGTTGGCCGGCGTCCAGAAGATGTCCGGACAGGATTGCTGGAACGCGCGATAGGCCAACTGCACGTCCTCATCCGCGCCGGGCACGTCATAGATGTCGAAATGAACGACCCGGTCCGCAGGCACATGGGCCGGTGGTTGAGTCCCCGGGCTTCCTGTCATCGTTGATCTCCCAAGCGCTAGCTATGCAGTGACGCTACATAGGCTAGCCTAGGGATCAGCGCGGGGCTTCCTTCCCCGGTGCCAGGGCGCGGATCATCATGAGTTTGATATTGGCGGCCAGCAGCTCACGATCGGGCGCGCCGTCAGGAAACAGCCAGTCGCCCATCACGCTGGCCGCAATCACCATGCCCAGGGCCAGGCGCACGGCGATGTCCGGGTCCAGCGGACAAGGCTGGTCGGCCGCCTGGTATAGGGCCCGCAGTTGGCGGGCGGCCTCGCCATAGTGATGCCGCATGCCGGCCAGCCGGGCCTCGTTGCCTTCGTCCGCCGTCTCGGCTCCGCCTTTCACCAGCAGGTCGCGCAGCAGTCGATTGTTGCCATCCAGGAAGGTCAGGAACTGGTCCAGGATGGCCTTGGCCACCGCCAGATCCAACGTCAGGCCAGGGCCCGAGCCGGTGGGGTTCAGGAACTGTTGGGCGATGTGGTCGAAGGGATTGAAAACGACCTGGTCGAACAGCCCCGCCTTGCTGCCGAAGTGGCGATACAGCAAGGTTTCGCTGACATCCGCCGTCGCCGCGATGTCCTTGGTCGTCGTGGCGGCATAGCCGCGCTCATTGAAATGCTGGTGCGCCGCATCCACCAGTCGTTGGATCACCTCGGACTGGGCCCGCCGGCGTCGGCGCGGGCGCCGCAGGGGCGACAATGGCTCAACCGTAGACAAAACCCCTCACATCACGCATCCGAGTAACCTTCAGAATATAGCCGCCCGCCCTCGGAAGAAGCGGAAAAGCGGATGCCTCACCGTTCGGCGAAGAAGCTCGCCACGTTCTCGGCGAAGGCCGCCGGCTCCTCCATCGCGGCGAAGTGGCCGCCGGCCTGCATCACCACCCAATCGACGACGTTATAGGCGCGCTCAGCGGCCTGGCGCGGCGGATAAGGCATGAACTCCGCCGGGTAAAGGGCGCAGCCCGTGGGAACCTCCACGCGCCGCTCGGGCCGACCCTCGCTGAAGATGCTGCGATACATCCAGATAGACGACTGCACCGCGTCGTTCACCAAGTAGGTCATGATGGTGTCAATCAACTGGTCCTTGGTGAAACGGCGGTGGATGTCCCCGCCGGTGTCGGCCCAGCCCTGGAACTTCTCGCACACCCACGCGGCGAAGCCGATGGGCGTATCGGCCAGGGCAAGGCCGATGGTCTGCGGCTTGGTGGCCTGTTCCATCATGTAGGCGGACTGGGCCATCTGCGTGGCCGCCAACTTGGCCCGATACGCGGTGGTCGCCGCGTCGTCACCCTCGATCGAGGCCGGCGCCAGGAACAGGTTCAGGTGGATGGCGGCGACCACGTCGGCATGGTCATGTCCAAGCCAGGTGGTGACCCCCGATCCCCAGTCGCCGCCCTGCGCGCCGAAACGCGGATAGCCCAGGACATCGACCATGAGTGTCCGCCACAGCGCCGCGACACGGCGGGGACCGATGACCCCCGTGGGCCGGCCGGAGAAGCCGAAGCCCGGCAGCGACGGGATCACCAAATCGAAGCCCATGGCGGCCAGGGGCTGGATCACGCCCAGGAACTCCAGGGCGGATCCCGGCCAGCCATGGGTGAGGATCAGGGGCAGGCGGCTCTTTCCCCCACCCTTCCCACCTCCTTCCGCCGCCGGGGCTCGGACATGCATGAAGTGGATGTCGATCCCATCGATGACGGCCCGGAACTGCGGCAGCCGGTTCAGGGCCGCTTCACAGCGGCGCCAATCATAGGTGCCCCGCCAATATTCCAGAAGCTCCGCCAACCAGCGGGCATCCGTCCCGTACATCCAGTCCTGGTCATCCGCCGGCGCGTAGCCGGGAACGGACAGGGCCAGCTTGGCCGCGATCCAGTCCAGTTTTCCCTGGGGGACCGCAATGGTGAAGGGTCGCGCTTTCAGAACCGCCCCCAATGATGTCGCGATTGCACAACCCGTCCCGGCCCATCAGCCGGCGGACGGAATTCCCATGTCGCCACCCTTCTCGAAGCGGCGCAGGTACTCGCTCAAGCCCCGGGGTTCCGGCTTGGCGCCGGGATCGTAGAAGGGGGAGAACACCTTCAGCAGTTGCGGCAGGGTGTGCCGCTTCAGATGCTCGGCGAAGATGCGCGCGTTGGCCCGCGACTGCTCCAGCGCCGACGCGTCCATGCCCCTGCGATCCGTGTCGACCAGCACCCGGCGCACCGCCTTGCTGTAAGCCCCCAAGTGCCGCACGGCATGGACGAAACCGTAGACCCGGAACAGCCACCCGTTCCAGAACCGCCCCCAGAGGGATTTGGCGTAGAGCGCGTGGAACAGCCGGAAGCAGACCGTACGATGCTCGAACTCCTCGCCCATATGCCACTTCCACAGCGCCACGGCCTCCGGATCCGCGCCGACCAGGAAGTCGTCGTACTTTTCGAACCACATCATGGCGGCGGGTGGCCCCAAGGACTCAAAGCCCTCGCAGTAGGCGAGGTTGAACTTCAAGGACCGCTCCCGCAGCAGCCGCTCATAATCCTCGCCCAGCTTGGCCTCCAGCGGGGCGATGTCCGGATAGGCATCGCGAATGCGGCGATTGAAGCCGTTGTGCTGGCGGAAATGCTGGGCCTCCTGCGCGATGAAGATGTCGATGTCGCGGTGCAGCTCCGCCTCGGTGGTGGGCAGCACCTCCTTCGCGAGCTTCATGACCTTGATCAGGTAGGGCTCCACGAACGCCGGGATCGTCGAGGACGCGTTGACGTTGTGGGCGAACTCCCTGTTGGGAGCCCAATGAGGCCGAACGTTCGCGTAGTCGATCTTCGGCAACCGGACGCGCATCTGTCATCTCCCGTGGCTTGGGGAAATCGACGCTAGCACGGCCCCCCTGATGGACCGAAGAAAGGCACCCCGTTCATCATGGATGCGATGACGGACAAGTGGCCAATAGCGTCGCGAATACACGGGGCCAACCAACGCGCCGCTCTCATATCGCATCCATGAACTTTCACCGGCCGGGAACCATGGCGTCTTGCCCGCCGGGGCTTGCGGCCGGACTTTTGCCGCCATCCCCGCAGACGCGAGATAGCGATGACCTCCGAACCGGCCGCCCCCCTCGACGACGATCTCCTGGCTTTCATCCGCGCCGCCAAGGACCGCCAGGAAATCCTCGACTGTCTGCTCCGCTATACACGGGGCGTGGATCGCTTCGACCGGGAATTGATGCTGTCCGCCTATCACCCGGAGGCCATCGACCAGCATGGCGTGGCGGAAGGGGATGCCGCCACCTTCGTGGATTGGGCGATCGGCTATCACCGCCAGCATCAGCTGCGCCACCAACACATCATCACCAACCATACTGTGGAGCTGACCGGCGACGTCGCCCACGCCGAAACCTATTACACCTTCTGGGGAGAGAACGTGGAGGGGCCGCCCAGCCTGTGCTTCGGGCGCTATATCGACCGGCTCGAGAGACGCCAAGGCCGCTGGGGCATCGCCCATCGCGTCTGCGTCAACGAAAAGGTCGGCACCTTCAATGACATGGCCCTGCCGGCGGAATGGGCCCGCGCCCTCGGCTCCACCGGCCCATGCCGGCGCGACCGGGGCGACATCTCCTACACCCGCCCCTTGACCGATGGCCATGCGGCCGGCTGACGGGCCATGGACGCGGTGACGGAAAGCCCCAGGCCGCCCATCACGGCTGACCGCTTGCTCAGCCTTGAAGCGCTGGCCGGCAACCGGTTCAGGGCGTGGCATACCCAGGCCAATCCCGCCGGCGCGCTGTTCGGCGGGCATGTGCTGGGCCAGAGCCTGGTCGCCGCCGCACTCACCGGACCGGCAGGGGTCGCCCATTCGCTGCACGGCTATTTCCTGCGCCCGGGCCGCGCCGACCTGCCGGTGGATTATGCCGTCGAGGCGCTGCGCGATGGGCGTCGGTTCGCGGCGCGACGGGTGATCGCCCAACAAGAGGGGCGCGTCATTTTCGAGATGCACTGCTCCTTCCATGATCCGGAGCCCGGCATCGACCATCAAGCGCCGCCTCCACCGGACGTGTTGCCCCCTGAAGCCTTGCAGGCGCTCGACAGTTATGTCGCCGCCCGGGCCGATCGGCTGCCCCCATCCTGCGTTTCGGCCTATACAGCGCCCTTCCCCCTGGAACTGCGTCTGGTGGAACCGGACGCGTATTTTTCCAACCCACCGACCAGCCGCAGCGCGCCTTCTGGGTGCGCATGCCCAGCGCCACGGGTGAGGAAGATGCCAATCAACAGCGCGCCCTACTCGCCTTCGCCGCCGACTACTGGTTGGCGGGCGTGGCGATAGGGCCGGGCCGCCTGTCCACCAATCGCGACCTGCTGACCATCAACAGCCTGGACCATGCCATGTGGTTCCATCGGCCGGTCCGCATGGATCAGTGGCTGCTTTACGTCTGTGACACGCCCTCTGGCAGTCAGGGACGCGGCCTGGCGCGCGGCCTGCTCTACGACCGCGCCGGACTGTTGGTGGCCACAACCAGCCAGGAGGCCCTGTTCCGCGCCGCGATGTGACAGGGCGACAACCTCACGGGAGATGCCGATGCGGGCAGTTCGATATCATGGCTATGGTGGGCCCGAGCAGCTTCGGCTGGAAAAAGTGGATGTGCCGCCCGTCGCGCCCGGGGAGGTGCTAGTGCGCCAAGAGGCCAGTTCCGTCAATCCGGCCGATTGGAAATTCCAGACCGGCTGGTTCCGTGACTGGGTGCCCCTGCCCCTCCCCTTCGTGCCTGGTGCCGACATCGCCGGCATCGTCGTCGCCGGCGGAGAAGACGCCGGCTTCGGCCCAGGGCAGGCGGTGATTGGCATGAACCCCGTCCACTGCGGCGGCGCCTGGGCGGACTACGTTGTCGCGACCGTGGATAGCTTGGCGCTGGCACCGAAGCGGATGCCCTTGGCCCGGGCGGCCGGCCTGCCGCTGGCGGGCCTCACGGCCAGGATGGCCCTGTTCACCCATGGTGGCTTGACGGCCGGCCAGCGGGTGCTGATCCACACCGCGGCTGGGGGCGTGGGATGCCTGGCAGTGCAGTTGGCCAAGCACGCCGGCGCGGAGGTCATCGCCACCTGCTCCGCCGCCAACCGGGACTTCGTCACCAGCCTGGGCGCGGATGAGGTCATCGATTACCGAACCGAGGATTTCTCCGCCCGGCTGCGGGGACTGGACCTGGTGGTGGACAGCATCGGCGGTGATGTCCAGCGCCGTTCCTTCGCCGTGCTGCGGTCCGGCGGCACCCTGGTCACCCTCGCCCCCACGCCGGTACCGCCAGACGCGGCGGCAGGCCGTGACATTCGTGTCCGGACCGTGGCCGTAACGCCCGACGGGGATGGCCTTCGGCAGATCGCCGACCTGGCCGAGGAGGGGCGCCTGCGCCTGCCCGTCGACCGTGTCTATTGCCTGGAAGACGCCGCCCGGGCCATGGCCCACAGCCAGGCCGGCGGCGCCCGGGGAAAGATCATCCTCCAGATTCAGGATCAACAGCAGTTCGGCCCCGACTGGGGTTAAGGAGATAGGCGATGTCTACGGGCAATGATGTGGTGATTGTCGGGGCCGTGCGCACCGCGGTGGGCGGCTTCCTGGGCTCCCTGAAGGACGTGACGCCGACGGATCTGGCCGCCGTGGTCATCGGGGAGGCGCTACGCCGGGCCAGCACAGCGCCGGAGGATGTGGGTCATGTCGTCATGGGCCAGGTCATCCCCAGCCACCCCCATGACGCCTACCTCGCCCGGGTCGCCGCCATCCGCGCCGGCATTCCTGCAACCGTGCCGGCGATGACCCTGAACCGGCTCTGCGGCTCCGGCCTGCAGGCCATCATTTCCGCGGCGCAGTCCATCCGGCTGGGTGAATGCGCGATCGCCGTCGCCGGTGGCGCCGAGAGCATGAGCAACGCCCCCCACGTGCTGACGTCATCGCGCACCGGCACCAAGATGGGCGAGGCCACACTGATCGACAGCATGCTGACCATTCTGACGGACCCCTTCGGCCATGGCCATATGGGCGTCACGGCGGAGAACGTGGCCACGCGATGCGGCATCACGCGGGCGCAGCAGGACGCCTTCGCCGCCGAAAGCCATCGGCGTGCAGCCCACGCCATCGCGCAGGGGCGCTTCAAGTCCCAGATCGTTCCGGTCGAGCTCAAGAATAAGAAGGGAACGGTGCTCTTCGACACTGACGAACATGTGCGAGCCGACGCCACCGCGGATCAGTTGGCGACCTTGCGCCCCGCCTTCCAACGTGATGGCACCGTCACCGCCGGCAACGCCTCGGGCATCAACGACGGGGCGGCGGCCGTGGTCCTCATGTCCGCCACTGAGGCCGCACGGCGCGGACTACCCGTGCTGGCGCGGATCGTGTCCTGGGGCCATGCCGGTGTGGCGCCCAAGGTCATGGGCCTGGGGCCGGTGGGCGCTACCGAGACCGCCCTGACGCGGGCCGGGCTGGCGGTGACGGACATGGACGTCATCGAAAGCAACGAGGCCTTCGCCGCCCAGGCCTGCGCCGTATCCCGGCAGTTAGGCCTGCCGCCGGAGAAGACCAACCCGAACGGTGGGGCCATCGCCTTGGGACACCCCTTGGGTGCCAGCGGCGCGATCATCACCGTCAAGGCGCTGTATGAGCTGGCCCGTAGCGGTGGGCGCCGCGGCCTCGCCACCATGTGCATTGGCGGCGGGCAAGGCATCGCTCTGATAATTGAGCGACTAGATGTTTAGTAGTCCATCTGCTCCATCAACTGCCGCCCCGAGCGGATCGAATAAAAAGCTTGTAGCAGCAAAGCCCGGAGCAACTTCTCGGGCGTGGTTGATGACGGTGGCGATGAGGTTAAGGCGCCGGACGATGGTCGCCGGCGCATAGCCAGCCGCAGCCATCCGGTCGCGGAGAGCGCCCAGGTCCCGCGACGCCCGCACGGTCACCGCATCAGGCTGATCTGGTCGTCCAGGATCACGGCCAAGTGGCCCTTCTCCTTGTCGCCTCCCAGCTTGGTGGGCGTGATATCCGCCTGATACCGGCGAATCAGATCGCCCAGAGTATTACGCTCCGCCTCGGCGCGATCGACGAACACGCCGCGAGACAGCTCCGATTCCATGTCGGCCGCCCAGCGCTTCGCGTCGGTCCTGGTCTCAAAAGTCTTGGACTGCGCAGGGAAACCCAGGCGCCGGATCTTGACCTGATAGCCGATGACCTGGCCTTCACGGTTCTTCCGGGGGGTGATCGTCGCCATGGGACAGGGGGCCTCCGAGAAGGTGACCTCGGATCCACTTGTCCCAAATTGTCCCGCAAAATCCACCCAAGCCGCTGGAAGCGTGGCGTCCCCTACGGGATTCGAACCCGTGTCGCCGCCGTGAAAGGGCGGTGTCCTAGGCCTCTAGACGAAGGGGACATGAGGCGGATGGAGGGTGATCCATCCTATGTGCGGCCATCCGGTGGATGGCGTCCCCTACGGGATTCGAACCCGTGTCGCCGCCGTGAAAGGGCGGTGTCCTAGGCCTCTAGACGAAGGGGACGGCGGGGTGGATACATAATGATCCGGCCCCGATAAGGCAAGCGGATAAAAAGCCCCGCCCACCGGTTTTCGCGCATAGGGGGTCTGCCTGTTGGCGCGGCCGGATCGGGCGGGAAAACGGTGATGATTCCCGGTCAGCGGAAGCGTTCGATCGCGCGTTCCGCCTTCAGGATCAGGTCCAGCATGGGTTCGGTCTTGGGCATGGAGCGCAAGACCTTTTCCAGCGCCTGCAACTGGGCTGAGACGGCCTTGTTCTTGCCGCGCGCCCGCAGATATTCGAAACGGAAGTTGATGGCCGTCTGGAAGGTGGCTTCCAAATCCGCCTCCTTCGCGCGGATGGATCGGTCGAAGCCTTCCTTTTCCGCCACCTTGCGGCAGGCGGTGAACAGGGTCGCGGCGGCCTGGGCCACCGACACCTCGTCGTCCGTGGGGCTGTGGGCCATGTCCGGCACCAGCCGCGCCTCCAGCTTTTCGCGCACTTCCCTCTGGGGCAGCACCAGGGCCGCGTCGCGCACCGCCACGCTGGCGAACTGGTCGGCCGCCTGGGTCACCTTCTGCCGGGCCTCGACCATCATGGTCTCCCATCCGGCGTTGCCGAACTCCTTCACCTCTTCCGCCATGCCCTGCACCATGGCGCCGGCGTCGGAGATGAGGCGGGCGCAGGTCATCAGCCAGACGCGGCGGGTCATGCCGCGATCGCCCGCCGCTGTGCGCCCAATCTCCGCCAAGGTGCGGGTGAGGTCGCCAAACAGCTTGGCCGGAATCATCTGCAGGCCGGCGCTGTCGCCGCCGGCGCGCAGCAGATCGGCCGACAGGAGCCGCACCAGGCGCAGCGACTGCCACGGCTGGGCCAGCAGGCGCAGCAGGCCGTGGAAGTAATAGTCCACCACCTCGCGGTCGGCGGCGTGCAGATGCATGTAGCCGTTCTTGGCGATGACGGTGCCCTGGGGGTTGAAGTCGTGCACCCTGCCGTCCGCCGTGCGCGGGCACACCGCCCGGATCTGGTCGAACCACGGCGTCAGCAGCGGATCCAGCCCCAGGATGCGCGCGATCTCCGCCGCGTCCTCGAACGCGCGCGCGCTGCCCAGCAACACCTCCAGCTCGCGCTTGCGCACGGCGGACTGCGCCGCCTCCGCCAACAGGGTGGTGGTGGCCTCCGCCGCGATGCTGCGGCCGAACTGGACGACGGCGTCGATCTCGTCCTGCCGTTCCGACGCCACGGCGTTGCGATATTCCGCCGTGGCCGCCGCCAGGCGCGGGCGGTAGGGGGACCCCATGAGCAGGCGCCACCAGGGCGCCAAGCTGGACCGGGCCACCACCGCGCGGCGCACCCCGCCCACGGAGTCGGCATCGATCAGGTAGGGTTCCAGGCAGACGCACAGCGCCCGCTGGAAAGTGGGCACGCGCACGGGCCGCAGACTGCGCAGCATGGGCCGCAGGCAGGTCAGGATCTGTTCGTCGGAGGCGGCCCCCGTCTCGGTCGCGCGCGCCTTCTCCACCGCCGCGGCCACGCGGACCAGCGACCCCTCATCCAGGGTTCGGAAGTGGGTTTCCAGACGGCTGAGCGTCGATTCCGGCGCCGCCGCGTCAGCCGGCGTTTCCGGCGCGGCCGCAACCACCCGTTTCGTTCCAGGCTGTCCCGACATCAATACCCCCTCATCCCCCCCGGACGTCCTCGTCGGCTGCCCGGGCGGAGCCTTGGAACCTTCCCGCGTTGTAATGATCGGCCCTTTGATTTTTATGGTCGCCGGACATTCGACAGCCCACCGAGAGTAACGGCGGGATGGAACGGCCTTACGGGGGTAAGGATCGTCTAATGCAGCGCCGCTGTCAATCCAGTCCCGCCCATGAACGGAAAATGATGAACCTGTGACGGCATCGTTGCCACCAAGCATAAATTGACACCGGCGGACATCGCTACTTCCAACATAGCAAAACAAACCGGTCAATAATTTGACAGGCCTTGGCAATGGAGAGGGAACAATAGGCCCGCGATTCAGGGCGGCCGGAAAGATAGTTTTGGTTAAACTATCCCACGCAACGGCATTTGGCCGACGTCGCGCGGCATAAGCGCGGCTGACACCTAGGTTAACGCCGTTACCTCAGGCGACATACATCCGGTTGGAAGCGGAAAATACGGAAAATCACCGCCGCCGCCGCCACGGTGGCGTGGCGCGACGGCTTTCTTACTTTCGCACAATGGCCAACGGTGCAAACGTGCCCGCGCCGCCTTATCCGACTGGGATAAATGTCGCCGGCTTCACGATGCGCCCGGCAAAGCGGCGTCATCGATGGTCAACTGCACGCCTTCCGCCCCGTTCCAGCGGTCGGTGCGCAGGGTGCCGGCCAAGTGCATGGGCCGGCCGCCATGGTTCAGCAGGGCGGGTCCCAGATCCTCATCCATGGCGCGGAAGGCGATGGCCTTGAGCCGGGCACCATCGGCCGAGGACAGGATGCAGCGCACATGGTTGCCGCCTACCACGTCGGCCCGCACGATGCGGGCGTCGGCCACGGCCAGGCGCGGTTCGGAATTGCCGGTGCCGAAGGGCCCCAGGCGGGTTATGTGGCCCAGCAGGTCGGTGGAGGCGCCGCGCACCGACACCACCCCGTCCAGGTGCAGGGTGGGCACCAGCGGGCCCTGTCCCGCCGTCTGCTGCGCGATGCGGTCGGCCAGAAACGCGCGTAGGTCGGGCAGCCTGTCCTCCGCCACGGTGAAGCCCGCCGCCATGGCGTGGCCGCCGCCGGCCATCAACAGGCCGGCCTGACGGGCGGCGATGACGGCCGAGCCCAAGTCGATGCCCCGGACCGAGCGGCCCGAGGCCTTGCCGATGCCACCCTCCAGCGCCACCACGCAGGCCGGCACGCCATAGCGCTCCTTGAGGCGGGAGGCGACGATGCCGATGACGCCCGGATGCCAGCCGGCCCCGGCGATCACCAGGGCCCCGGCGCCGACCCCGGAAGGGAGCAAGGCGTCGGTGGCGGCCTGCGCCTCCACCATGGCGATGGCTTCTTCCAGCACCAGGGCCTCGATGGCCCGGCGCTCGGCGTTCAGGGTGTGCAGCTGGGCCGCCAGCTCGCGCGCCTCCACCGGATCCTCGGTGGACAGCAGGCGGGTGCCGAGGTCGGCGCGGCCCACCCGGCCGCCGGCGTTGACGCGCGGCCCCAGGATGTAGCCAGCGTGGTAGGCGTCCATGCGCTCATTGATGCCGGCTACGTCGGCCAAGGCCGAAAGGCCGGGATTGTTGCGCCGGCCCATGACCTTCAGGCCCTGGGCCACCAGGGCGCGGTTCAGGCCCACCAGGGGCACCACGTCGCAGACGGTGCCCAACGCCACCAGGTCCAGCCAGCCCATCAGGTCCGGCTCCGCCCGGTTGGCGTACCAGCCGGTCGCGCGCAGGACCCGGTTGACCGCCACCACCAGCAGGAAGCTGACACCCACCGCCGCCAGGGTGCCCAGGCGGTCGGTCACGGTTTCATCCAGGCGGTTGGGGTTGACCACGGCCCGGGCGGTGGGCAGGGCCGGCTCGGCCTTGTGGTGGTCGACGACGATCACCTCCAGCCCCGCCCGCGCGGCGGCGGCCAGGGGCTCGAACGAGGTCACGCCGCAATCGACCGTGATCACCAGGTCCACCCCCGCCTCGCGCAGGCGCAGCAGCGCCGGGGCGTTAGGGCCGTAGCCTTCATTGATACGGTCGGGGATGTAGGCCCGGATGTCGGCGCCAACGGCGCGGAAGAAGCGCACCAGCAGGGCGGAGGACGTGGCGCCGTCGACGTCGTAGTCGCCGAAGACGGCCAGGCGCCGGCCACGCCTCACCGCATCGGCCAGATGCTCCGCCGCGGCCTGCATGTCCAAGAGGGCGTGCGGGTCGGGCAGGAAGCGCTTCAGCGTCGGGCCGAGGAAATCCTCGGCCTGGTCCAGGTCTACACCCCGCGCCGCCAGGACCCGCCCCACCAGTTCCGGCAGGCCGCCGCGCTGGGCGTGGGCCAGGGCCAGCCGCTCGTCATGCGGGCGGGCCAGCCAGCGCCGGCCGGTGGCGGACCGCGAAACCCCCAATAAGGGGCGAGGCTCGCCGGCCGGGACGTCCCCCGCCGGCAAGCCCACGAACGTTGTGTTATTCTGCATCCGGAATGAATTTGGTCTTGGTGCGGAGATTGTGGTGCGCCTCAACATAGCGCACCGTGCCGCTCTTCGACCGCATAATCACCGAATGGGTATACGCACCGCCGGGGAAACGGCGCACGCCGCGCAGCATGGTGCCCGTGGTCACGCCGGTGGCGGCGAACATGACGTTGCCGCTGGCCAGATCCGTCAGCTCGTACTTGCGGTCCAGGTCGGTGACGCCCCAGCGCTTGGCGCGGGCGCGCTCATCGTCGTTGCGGAACAGCAGGCGGCCCTGCATCTGGCCACCGATGCAGCGCAGGGCGGCGGCGGCCAGCACGCCTTCCGGCGCGCCGCCGGAACCGACATAGAGGTCGATGCCGCTGTCAGGCTGCGAGGTCGAGATGACGCCGGACACGTCGCCGTCGCCGATCAGCATGATGCGGGCGCCGGCGGCGCGCACGCGGGCGATCAGTTCGCGGTGGCGGGGGCGGTCCAGGATGCAGACCACCAACTCCTCCACCGTGGCATGCTTGGCCAGGGCCAGGTTCTTCAGGTTGGTCTCGATCTTCTCATCGATGTCGACCACGCCCTGGGGCAGGCCGGCGCCGACGGCGATCTTGTCCATGTAGACGTCGGGGGCGTTCAGGAAGCCGCCCGATTCCGCCATGGCGATGACCGCCAGGGCATTGGGACCGCCGGTGGCGGTGATGGTGGTGCCTTCCAGCGGATCGAGCGCGATGTCGATCTTGGGGCCGTGGCCGCTGCCCACCTTCTCACCGATGTACAGCATCGGCGCCTCGTCGCGCTCACCCTCGCCGATCACCACGGTGCCGTCGATGGCCAGGCTGTTCAGCGCCTTGCGCATGGCGTCCACGGCGGCCTGGTCGGCGGCCTTCTCATCACCGCGGCCCATCAGCAGCGACGCGGACAAGGCGGCCGCCTCGGTCACGCGCACCGCTTCCAGGGCCAGGTTGCGGTCCATAACCAGGCTGATGTCGCCCTTCGGATCGACGGGCGCCTCAATAGCCTTGCTCATAGTCATCTTCCCCCGAGTCTGTGTGCCGTCGGCCCCCTTATTATAAAGCGGGGGTCCGTGACGGTGGTGTGTCAATAATCCTCGATACGGATCATCCGCGGGGTTTCCTGAACCGCGTCCAGCCCGCCTATGACGGCCAGGGCGCGCAACATGGCCACTTCTTCCGTATCGTGGGTGGTCAGCACCACCGGAACGGCCTCACCCGGCGCCCGCCCCCGCTGCAGGAACGACTCCATGGAGACGTTCTGGTCGCGCAGGGCCGCGGCGACGTCGGCGATGACGCCCGGACGGTCGACCACCATGAGGCGCACATAATACCGTCCGCGCCGCGCCGACAAGGGGGCAGGAGTCAGGGGTGCCAGTTGGCTGGCGGGTACGGCGAAGGTGGGGGTGCGGCGACCGATGGCGATATCCACCAGGTCCGCCACCACGGCGGAAGCGGTAGGACCGGCCCCGGCGCCCCGGCCCACCAGCGCCACCTTGTCGGCGAAGTCGCTGTCGGCGACCACGGCGTTGAACACCCCGTCGGTGGCGGCGATCAGCGAGCCCACCGGCACCATGCAGGGGTTCACCCGCTGCTCGATGCCGTTTTCCGTCCGGCGCGCGATGCCCAGCAGCTTGATGCGATAGCCCAGCTGCCCGGCGTAGTCGATGTCCAGGGCCGAGATGTGGCGGATGCCCTCGACATGCACGTTGGCGAAGTCCACCCGCGTGCCGAAGGCGACCGAGGTCAGGATGGCCAGCTTGTGCGCCGCGTCCACGCCGTCGATGTCGAAGCTGGGGTCGGCCTCGGCGTAGCCCTTGGCCTGGGCCTCGGCCAGGACGTCGCCGAAGTCGCGACCCGTGGTCCGCATCTCGGTCAGGATGTAGTTGCAGGTGCCGTTCAGGATGCCGTGCACCTCGCGCACCTGGTTGGCGGCCAGGCCTTCGCGCAGGCCCTTGATGACGGGAATGCCGCCGGCCACCGCCGCCTCGAACGCCAGGGTCAGGCCCTGGGCCTCGGCCTGGGTGGCCAGCGCCGTGCCGTGGTGGGCCAGCAGCGCCTTGTTGGCGGTGACCACATGCTTGCCATGGGCCAGCGCCGTCTCGACGGTGCGGGCGGCGATGCCGTCCGACCCGCCGATCAGTTCCACCACCACATCGACCTGATCGTCCGCCGCCAGGTCGGCGGCGTTGTCGTGCCAGCGGACGGACGAGAGGTCGACGCCCCGGTCACGGGCCCGGTCGCGGGCGCTGACGGCCGTGACCACCAGCGGCCGGCCGCTGCGCCGGGCCAGCAGCCCGCCCTGGGTGGTGAGCACCTTCAGGACCCCGGCGCCGACAGTGCCCAGACCCGCGATGCCCACGCGCAGCGGTGCCGTACCCATGCTCTCTTCCCTCTCGACCGTAACCATTGGACCTCAGATCACTTTTTTGCCGGCGGCTTCCGCGCCGTTGCCGGTGCGGTGCAGAAAGCCCCGGATGTTGCGGCACGCCTGGCGGATGCGCTGGACGTTCTCCACCAGGCCGAAGCGCACATGCTCATCGCCATACTCGCCGAAGCCGATGCCCGGGGACACGGCGACCTGCGCCTCCTGCAGCAGCAGCTTGGAGAATTCCAGCGAGCCCATGGCGCGGAAGGGCTCGGGAATGCGGGCCCAGACGAACATGGTGGCGGCCGGCGGCGGCACGTCCCAGCCGGCGGCGGCCAAGCCGTCGATCAGGGCGTCGCGGCGCGCCTTGTACATCTGGCGGATTTCCTCCACGCAGTCCTGCGGCCCGTTCAGCGCGGCGGTGGCCGCCACCTGGATGGGGGTGAAGGCGCCGTAGTCGACGTAGGATTTGAACTTGGCCAGCGCGCCGATGAGCTTCTTGGAGCCCACGCCGAAGCCCACGCGCCAACCCGGCATGTTGTAGGTCTTGCTCAGGCTGTTGAATTCCACCGTGATGTCGCGCGCCTCGGGGATCTGCAGGATGGACGGCGGCGGGTTGCCGTCGAAATAGATCTCCGCGTACGCGATGTCCGACAGGATGTAGATGCCGTGCTTCAGGCACAGCTCCACGATCGGGCGGTAGAAGTCCAACGTGACCGTCTGGGTCGTCGGGTTGGCCGGGAAGCTGACGATGACGGCGATGGGCTTGGGCACCGAGTGGCGGATGGCGCGTTCCAGCGTCTCCACGAAATTGTCCAGGCCGTCCACCACCGGGATGTGCCGCAGGGCGGCGCCCGCCAGCATGAAGCCAAAGGGGTGGATGGGGTAGGAGGGGTTGGGCACCAGGATGACGTCGCCCGGGCTGGTGATGGCCTGGGCCAGGTTGGCCAGACCTTCCTTGGAACCGATGGTGACGCAGGCCTCCGTCTCCGGGTCGATGTCGACGTCGAATCGGCGCTTGTAATAGGCGGAGATCGCCTTGCGCAGGCCGGGAATGCCGCGGGACATGGAATAGCGGTGCGTCTTGGGATTGCGCACGGCCTCCACCAGCTTTTCCACGATGTGGGGCGGGGTGGGCTGGTCGGGGTTGCCCATGCCGAGGTCGATGATGTCCTCACCGGCCGCGCGAGCTCGCGCCTTCATCGCGTTCACTTCGGCGAACACATAGGGCGGCAGGCGCTTAATGCGGTGGAACTCTTCGTTCATGGGACGGTCTGTACCGATTTCGGGGTGGATGGGAGGCATGGTGGCCGATGGGGTTGTATCGTCCCGGCCGAAACCGGGCGACAGCAATTTCCACAGGGCGGGCATCCCGTTTCAAGACATTTGCTTACAAGAACGCCCGCACCCAGCTAATTTTCCGCCCCAATCCTGGCCCACGGCCCGTGAGGGGCCCCGGGATGTGCCGGATCAGTTCTGGGGGGTCTGGCTGGTGCCGTTGGCGGCGGGGGCACCAGCCTGGCTAGCCGCGGCGCCGGTGGCGGCACGGGCGGGGGCGGCGGCGGGGGCGGCCACGGGGGCGGCCGGGACGGCATCGGGCACGCGGCCCGGCACGGCGGGCGGCGCGCTGGGCACCACCGGCATCTTGCTCTGGCTGGGCGCGGCCTGGGCGCCGGCGGACGGGCCGCCGAACAGCGCGTTGGACGAGGTGGCGCGCTGCACCGACTGTTGGTCGGGGGAGGCCTGGTATTTGTTCAGGTCCGTGGCGATGGAGCCGGCCGCCGTCCGGTCGGCCAGCAGGGCGTCCATGTCCTTCTGCCGCGTCGCGGGATCGGGCACGTCCTTAGGCCGTTCCGGCACGGAGGCCAGGTTGGGCCATACGTCGGGCGGCGGCCCCACGCGGCGCACCGGCCGCTCACCCAGCAGCAAGGCCTTGCTGCTGGCGTCATTGGCCATGGGCTCCGGATCCTCCGGGCCATCATGGAACAAAGCCTGGGGCACCAGCTGACCGGCGCATCCGCCCAAATTCAACCCGGCACCCGCCAGCACCAGCGCCAGCAGGCCCCGGCCGGCCAGGACGCGCGCGCCCGCGACGGCACCGGCGGCGCCCAGGGGCGCGCCCCGGTGGGGGCGGAAACGGTTGGGGTGACCTTCCTGGGTGCCTGCACCCGTGGGCCGTGCGTCAGCGTCGGTGAAAATCATGGCCGGATCGTGTATGAAATCCCCACGGGCCGCAAGCGCCGTGACCAGCCGTAACCCAGCCTTCTTACGGCGGCGGAACGGCCAGGCAGCGGGCGGGCGCCCCCGCCGGACCCGCGCAGAACACCTCGCGCGGGCGCCGCTTTCATCAAGGCTGCCCCTGGTAATCCCCCCTGGTAATCGAGGCGAAGGAACAAGAAAGCATGGCCGATACCCCGCCCAAGCGTACCCGGTCCCCGCGTGTTTCTAAGACTGCCCCCGAAACCGTCCCCCCCGCCCCGACTCAGCCGAAGGCCGCCGCGAAAGCCGCCGTGACCAAGGCGGCAGCGCCCAAGACCCCGGCGCGCACGGCCGCGCCCAAGCCCGCTGCCGCCAAATCCGCCGTCGCCGAACCGGCCGTAGCCAAGAAGGCCCCGGCAAAGGCAGCGCCGGCGAAGACCGCCGCCCCGCCCCAGGCGCCCGCCCGCGCGGCCGCGACGAAGACCCCCGCCGGCGCGGCCGCGACGAAGACCAAGGTGGCGCGCGCCGCGCCCATCGCCCCGCCCGTGCCGGGCGCGCCGCACCTGAAGGCGCATAAGAACCTGACGCGGGAGCCGCTGGCACCCGTACCCGTGGCCGGCGTGACGGCGGAGAAGGCGAAGGCGGCCCCGGTGGCCGCGAAACAGCCGGCCAAGGCCGCCGCCGCCCCCGCCATGGCCGCCAAGGCGCCGCGCCGCAAGGCCAGCCCCCTGCCGCCCAGCGTGGTGATGCCGGCCGCCGCCGCGGCGCCCGAAGCGCCGAAGCCGCCCCCCTTCCCGCCGGTCCAGGCGCCCACGGCGGAGGCGCCCAAGGCGGCGGCCAAACCCGGGGCCAAGGACACGGCCGCCAAGGACACGGCCAGGGATGGGTCGAATGGCGAGGTCCGCCTGCCCGATCCCGTGGAGATGACCCTGGCCATGAACCGCCTGGCGGAGCAGGCGCAGCGGTTGGTGGCCGATTTCGTGGCCCGCCAGGCGCAGACGCCGGCCGACGGCACCGCCGCGGCCGACCCCATGTCCATTGCCGCCCCTTTCAGCAGCCTGCCGGCCAACCTGTCCAACCTGGACCCGTTCAACCTGGGCGGCGCCTTCATGGAGATGACGGCCCGGCTGATGGCCGACCCCAACCGCCTGTTCGAGGCGCAGCTGGGCCTGTGGCAGGATTACATGTCCCTGTGGCAGCGCACGGCCCAGCGTCTGATGGGCGAGGAGGCCGAGCCGGTCATCAGCCCGGCCAAGGAGGACAAGCGCTTCAAGGACAAGTCCTGGGAGGAAAGCGCCGTCTTCGACTTCATCAAGCAGTCCTACCTGCTGACCGCCAAGTACGTGCAGACCGCCGTGCGCGGGGTGGAGGGGCTGGAGGGTAAGACCGCCAAGAAGGTGGACTTCTTCACCCGCCAGTTCGTGGACGCGCTGTCGCCCAGCAACTTCCCCCTGACCAATCCCGAGGTGCTGCGCGTCACGCTGGAGACGGGCGGCGACAACCTGCTGAAGGGCCTGGAGAACCTGCTGAGCGACCTGGAGCGCGGCCGGGGCCAGCTGGCCATCTCCATGACCGACTATTCGGCGTTCGAGGTGGGGCGCAACATCGCCGTCACCCCGGGCAAGGTCGTCTTTCAGAACGACCTGATGCAGCTGATCCAATACGCGCCGCTGACGGAGACGGTGCACAAGACGCCGCTGCTGATCATCCCGCCCTGGATCAACAAGTTCTACATCCTGGACCTGAAGCCGGCCAATTCATTGATCCGCTGGCTGACGGAGCAGGGGCACACCGTCTTCGTCATCTCCTGGGTCAATCCCAACGAGAAGCTGGCCGCCAAGGATTTCGAGGACTACATGGTCGAGGGGCCGCTGGCCGCCCTGGACGCCATCAAGGATGCCACGGGCGAGGAAGGCGTGAATGCCATCGGCTATTGCATCGGCGGCACCCTGCTGTCGGGCACCCTGGCCTATATGGCGGCCAAGAAGGACGCGCGCATCAAGAGTGCCATGTACCTGGTGACCCTGACCGATTTCACCGACGTGGGCGAGCTGTCGGTGTTCATCGACGAGGAACAGCTGGGCGCGCTGGAGTCCCGCATGAAAAGCCGGGGCTACCTGGACGGCCAGTCCATGGCCACCACCTTCAACATGTTGCGCTCGAACGACCTGATCTGGTCCTTCGTGGTCAACAACTATCTGCTGGGCAAGGACCCCTTCCCCTTCGACCTGCTGTACTGGAATTCCGACAGCACCCGCATGCCGCCGGCCATGCACAGCTTCTACCTGCGCAACATGTACCAGAAGAACCTGCTGGTGCGGCCGGGCGGCATCACCCTGAAGGGCGTGCCCATCGACCTGCGCACCATCAAGACGCCCACCTTCATGCTGTCCACCCGCGAGGATCACATCGCGCCGTGGAAAAGCACCTATGCCGCCACCCAGCTGTACGGCGGGCCGGTGAAGTTCGTGCTGGCGGCCTCCGGCCACATCGCCGGCGTGGTCAACCCGCCGGCGGCCAACAAGTACAGCCACTTCCTGAACGACGCCCTGCCGGCCACGCCGGACGAGTGGCTGGCCGGCACCACCCAGGTGCCCGGCAGCTGGTGGCCCGTCTACGCCGACTGGCTGAAGCCGTACGCCGGCCCGCAAGTGCCGGCCCGCACGCCCGGCGAGGGCAAGCTGAAGGTTATCGAGGATGCCCCCGGCACCTATGTGAAGGTGCGGGTGGTGGAGTGATCCGCGCTAGTAATCCGGACCGCCGGCACGGGGACTGAAAATCCCCGTGCCGTATCTGGCGTGACGTATCCCATCCGCCGTTCTCGCGAGGCCCTTGCCCGTCAGTCCATAAGACCGAGTATTTAGGGGGCCGATGCCGGGAACACAGGAATTGTGCCGAAGCTCAGTGAGTCATGCGCCGGAACAAGATGCACCTGCGGGAATTTCTCGCGGATGGCCCTAACGAGAGCAATATCCCTATGCATCTCGATGGCGTTCTCACCGATCAGCCAGCGAAGCAGCCAGGGCTTTTCCGCGGGGATCTCGATCCCCTCCATTTGAAACACCAGATCCCCAACCAGGGCGTATCGATCCCCCGAAGGCAAACTCACGAATACAATAACGGAATCCGGCGTGTGAGCGGAAGCCGGGACGATAACCACGGACCCGTCTCCAAAGAGGTCATGGCTCCGCGGAAATCCAAGATATGGCCCGCCATCGAATTCATATGACTTATAGTTTATGTCGCGAAAACTGTTGATCACTTCGGAACCCTTGGGTTTGGAATTGATCCAGTGCCTTCCCGCCGCGGTTTCCATTACCGGGACGCCGTGAAAGTCATCGACGCCGCTGATATGATCCCAATGACTGTGGGTGGGTATGATCGCGGCGATATCGCCAGGATGGACGCCGCCGGCGGCCAACTGATCGATGGCCGGAAGGCCCTTGATTTGTGGCGTCCGCTGCATCGGGGGGATCAGGCGCATGTGGTCATCGATGTTCCTACCAAAGCCCGTGTCTATCAACAGATCCCCCTTGGGATGCCGGACGAGGATCGCCGTCGCCGCGAGGTGGCGCACGTCGGACCATGAGCCGCCGCGATAGGTCAGGGCGGCCGGGCTGCCGTAGGTTCCGGTGGGAAGCGCGCTGATGGACATGCCGGCCGGGGGTGACGCGGGCGGCAGGTCGCCGACGTCAACGGCCGGAAGATCAAGCTTTGCGGGAATGAACGTCAGAGCCAAGCCGGCGACCGCAACAAGGGTCGCCGTCCCGAGCCCGGCGAGGACCCACATGGCGGCCTTGATGGCCCTCATCTTCGCGACGGCCTTCAACCGGCCGGAGAGGCTAGCCATTGTTCATTTCACCTTTCTCACAGATGGGCATTAGGCCCCGTCACGGCTTTGATGCCATGATAATGGCCGTTCTCTTATCATCAAACGATACGATAATATCCACTATCGTATGGAGTCAATGAGCGTTGAAAGACTGGGCAGCGGATCATCCCAAGGCGAAACTGATGGCTCGCAAACGAGCCGCGATCGTTGACGCGGCCCGCGAGGCGTTCCTTCGGGACGGCTATGGCGGGGCGAGCATGGAGAGGATCGCCAAAGACGCCGGGGTCTCGATCATGACCCTCTACCGCCACGCCGAGGGGAAGGATGACCTATTCTCAGCGGTGATTGCGCAGGCTTGCCATCCGGCGGATCAAGCCGAACAGGCGCGAATCCAGGAGTCCCTGCAAAGACCGCTGCCGGAAATCCTGATTTTCATCGGTGTGATGTTTCAAGAGCGGATCGCCAGCCCGGCAACGACAACCTTGTTCCGGACGGTCATGGTTGAAACCATGCGCTTCCCCCACCTGGCGGATATCGCCTATCGCGGCCTGATCGAAGCGCATGAGGACTCTCTCGACGCCTTTCTTGGCCAGAGGGTCGAGGCTGCGACCCTTGATCCAGGGCAGCGCCGAAAGCTCTGTGCCGCCTTCCTCGATCGCCTGGTGGGCCTCGATAGCTTCCGTGTGCTTCTGGGGCTTGAGGGGGCGACCGACGCCGAGCGGCTGGACCGCGCCACGTCAGCCACCGCCGAATTGATCTCCGCGTTGCCCGCCTGACAAGCGGCGGGCGCTGACCCGATCACGGGCCGCCCGCCGGACGATCAGGTTGCCCCCGACCATCGATCCCTGGGACCGGATCCTAAACCGCGGAGGAACCCTCGCGCTTGCGCCGGCGGAATTCGGCCACCTTGGCCTTGGTGCCGCAGCCTTTCATGGAGCACCAGCGGCGGTCACCGGCGCGGGACGTGTCGACGAAGAACAGGGTGCAGGTGGGCGACTGGCATTGCCGGATGGGCGCCCCGCCGCCGAACAGATGCACCGCGTGGCGCGCCACCGTGGCGATGAAGGCCGTCATGGGGCCCGAGAGGCGCACGCCCCCCACCTGGGAGAGGGCGGGTGTCGCCGCCGGCAGGGCGGCCACCTGGTTCAGCACATCCAACGCCGAATCGAGGCTGCCGCCGGGCGGGCCGCTGCCGCCATGGCGGTGGACGGCCAGATCGTAGATGGCCTCACGCAAGCGCCGCGCCAGCGCCAGATCCTCTTCGTCAGCCGGCGGGGCCGCGTCGGTCAGGCCCGCCGCCACCATCCAGCGCCGCACATCCTCCGGCGTCGCCAGCAGTTCCCGCGGTGCTGGCTTCAGCCGTGCCTGCAAGGTGGCTGGGAGGTCGATGGCCGGGCAGCCGCCCCGGAAGCGGAAGCCGTCGCGTTCCTCCGCCAAGGCAGCATGGTGATGGTCGTCATGTCGCATGTAACCGAATTGACAGGTTTCACGCCTCGTGACAACCATCGCGCCACTGAAACCTGATAGACAGGTTACACAAGCGAGGAACCATCCCATGCGTTGCGACAAGATGCTGCCCGTCCTGGCCCTGCTGGCCGCCTCCGTGGGTTCCGCCCGGGCCGCCGACCTGGCTTCGCTGGAGGGCACCTGGGTGATGGACGCCGCCTATGAGATTCATGCCGACGGCAGCCGCACGACCAACTATGGCGAGCACCCGCTGGGCCTGCTGACCGTCGATTCGGCCGGGCGCTACAACATGCAGATTTTCAAGGTGGGCCGGCCCGCCTTCGCCAGCGGCGTGAAGGCCCAGGGCACGGCGGAGGAGTATCGGCAGGCCGTCCTGGGCTCCAGCACCCACTTCGGCACCGTCCATATCGACCGGGAACACCACCAGCTGGTGTTCGACGTGCAGGCGGCGTCGTTCCCAAATTGGGAAGGCAAGCGCCAGGTGCGCGACTACACCTATGACGGCGGGCTGCTGAGCTATGGCGTGCCGGCCAGCGCCTCGGGCGACGGCACGGTGGCCTATTCCGTGTGGCGCAAGGCGTCGTGACCGCTGGCCGCACGATAGGTGGCCGCATGACAGCGCGCCACCCGCGCCCGGCCTTGTGAAGCCATTCCGAGTCGCTTACAACAGGCCCCATGTCCATCCTGACCCCCTTCCTCTGCCTGTTCCTGCCCTTCCTGCTGGCGCTTGGCCTGGTGGGGGCGGCCACCTGGTGGCTTAAGCGCCGCCAAGTCATGGATCGGCCCAACGAGCGTTCCAGCCACAGCCTGCCCACGCCGCGCGGCGGCGGGCTGGGTGTCGTGCCGGCCCTGCTGGGCGCCTGGGCCGTGACCGGCATGGTGGCGGGGGACATGGACACGCTGTGGCCCACCATCGCCGCCGCGCTGGCCCTGGCCGTCATTTCCTGGGCTGATGACCTGGGCGGCGTGCCGCCCGGCTGGCGCCTGCTGGCCCAGGTGCTGGCCGTGGCCGTGGGCCTGTCGGCCTTGCCGGCGGAGGCGCTGGTGTTCCAGGGCTGGCTGCCGCACTGGTTGGACCGGCTGGTGGCGGGCCTGGTCTGGGTGTGGTTCGTCAACCTGTTCAATTTCATGGACGGCATCGACGGCATCAGCGCGGTGGAAACGCTGTGCCTGGGCCTGGGCCTGGCCGCCGCCTACTTCGCCGCCGGCCTGATGGGGTTCATGAGTTCCTACGCCCTGGCGCTGGCCGGCGTGGCGCTGGGCTTCATCGCCTGGAACTGGCACCCGGCCCGCGTCTTCCTGGGGGACGTGGGCAGCGTGCCCCTGGGCTTCCTGTCCGGCTGGCTGCTGCTGCGCGCGGCGGGCGACGGCCTGTGGCTGCCGGCCCTGATCCTGCCGCTCTACTATCTCAGCGACGCCACCCTGACCCTGGCCAAGCGCCTGTGGCGGCGGGAACCGGTGTGGCAGGCCCACCGCCAGCATTTCTACCAGCAGGCCGTGCGCCGCCTGGGCCGGCACGACCTGGTGGCCCTGGCCATCCTGGCCGCCAACGCCGCCCTGGCCGCCAGCGCCATCCTGTCCTTCACCGACCCCAGCTGGGTGGTGGTGGCCCCCATCACCGTCGCGGCCCTGCTGGCCTGGATGGCCCACGCCAAGACGGCCGCCAAGGGCCAAGCGACCGGGGGCGCCGCCTGACTCCGGCCAAGCTTAACAGGTTCCTTACCCAGCCTTGAGATGAGCGGGTGGCCGACCTTCAAAAATTTAAGTTTGCTTGAGCGCCCAAATCGCATAAATACGAAGTTCGCGACGCACCCGCACGTGCCCCTGGCCCCTGGGTTCCGGTCATCGAACATGGCCCGGACCCTTGGATGGTTAAGCAACGACGTTAGGCGTCCTTTTTAAGCAGATCCGGCCGAAGTGACTGGGCCGGGCCTTGAGAGGGAACCAACATCATGCTTTCCACCATAAAACGGCCGGTGAAGCGGTAAGCCCCTTCTGGTCCTGACGCGTCTGTTGACGCTTTGAGGTCTTAAGGTCGACGGATCGACCCGATGGCCCGGCAATCACGGCGCTAGACCAGATCATTCCCCTTCCCACCGATCGCTGACGTTGAACGGCCCCTGGCGCCACCGCCATGCCCGTGTCCCTGCGCGATCCCTGGTTCAGCCGAATGAAGCCGGCTCCCCCGTACGCCTGAGGGCGACGACAGGGCCGGACAGGGGTATTGCTATGGCCTATCGTTTCCGTTCCGCCGTTTCCCCCCTGCGCCGCGTGCGTGCGCAGGCCCGCGCTTCCGCCATTCCCACGCCCGCCCCCACCGTGGACAGCCTGGTCGCCAGCCTGGCCCCGGCGGAGCCGATGCACTGCCTGCGCCCCCGTCAGGTTGCCGCGAACGCGCGTGAATTCATCGCCGCCTTCCACAACGCGGTGGAACAGGCCCTGGGCGACGGCGGGCGCGGCACCGTCATGTACGCGGTGAAGTGCAACCCCGACCCCACCATGCTGCGCGCCCTGACCGAGGGTGGTCTGCGCCATTTCGACTGCGCCTCCCCCGCCGAGATCCGCCTGGCGCGCCAGATGTACCCGTCGGCCGCCGTGCACTACATGCATCCGGTGAAGAACCGCGCCGCCATCCGGTCTGCCTATTTCGAGCAGTCGGTGCGCGACTTCTCGCTCAATTCGGCCGATGAGCTGGCCAAGATCGTCGAGGTGGTGGCCGAGGGAGGCTCCACGGGGGGCGCGCCCGGCGGTGACGGCGTGGACGCCCGCCTGGACCCCGTGGCGGCGGACCTGGGCCTGATGATTCGGCTGGGCATGCCCAAGGGCCAGGCCGCCTATGACCTGTCGGCCAAGTTCGGCGCCGCCTTCGACGAGGCGGTGGCCCTGCTGCGCGCCGCCCGGCCGCTGGCCATGCGCGTGGGCGTCTGCTTCCACGTCGGTTCCCAGTGCATGGACCCGCGGGCCTACACCCGCGCGCTGGCCATCGCCGACGCCGTGGTGAAGGCCGCCGGCGTCGCCATCGACGTGGTGGACGTGGGCGGCGGCTTCCCCGCCCGCTACCCGGACATGGACCCGCCCCCGCTGGCCGACTACATGGCCGCCATCCGCGACGGCCTGGTGGCCATGGACCTGGCGCCCAACGTGCAGGTGTGGTGCGAGCCGGGCCGCGCCCTGGTCGCCACCGGCGCCTCGGTCGTCGTCCAGGTGGAACGCCGCCGGGGCTCGGAGCTTTTCATCAATGACGGCGCGTATGGCAGCCTGGCCGACGCCGGCGCCCTGGGCATGCGGTTCCCCGTGCGCCTGATTCGCCCGACGCAGGCCGAGGCGCTGCAGGAGTTCAGCTTCTGGGGCCCCACCTGCGACAGCGCCGATTACATGCGCGGTCCCTTCCTGCTGCCCGCCGACATCCGCGAGGGCGACTGGATCGAGATCGGGCAGTTGGGCGCCTACGGCGCCGCCTTGCGTACGGCCTTCAACGGCTTCGACCAGGCCCGCCTGGTGGAGGTCCGCGACGCCCCGCTGGTGGCGACCGCAGGCCTGGTCCCCGCCCCGGTTCGGCGGAATTCGCGATACGGCATATTGCGTCGCCGCATCGCTTGAGGCAAACACGGCGCTCTTAATTCAACAGAGGGGCCGGCGCCCGTGAAGGAACGCCGGCGAATTCGCGACAGCAACAGACGGTCGGTCAACCGTTGGTAAAGCCCGGAGAGTTTATGATGTCCCATTCCGTGAAACATGCCGCCATCCCCGGGCGACTTTATATCATCGGTTTCGGCAGTATCGGCCAAGGCGTGCTTCCCCTGGTGCTGAGGCACCTGGACATCACCGCCGAGCGCATCACCATCATCACGGCCGACGCGCGCGGCCGGGACGAGGCGGCGCACTACCAGGTGGATTTCCAGATCCGCCCGCTGACCCGCGACAACCACCGCGACATCCTGGTGCCCCTGCTGCGCAAGGGCGACTTCGTGCTGAACCTGTCGGTCGACGTCTCCTCCCTGGCGCTGGTGGAGCTGTGCCAGGAGGCCGGCGCCTTCTACCTCGACACCTGCATCGAACCCTGGGTGGGCGGCTACACCGATCCCAGCCTGACGCCGTCGCTGCGCAGCAACTACGCCTTGCGCGAGGCGGCGCTGGAGCTGAAGACCCGTTATCCCGGCGGCCCCACCGCCGTGCTGACCCACGGCGCCAACCCTGGGCTGGTGTCGCACTTCATGAAGCAGGCGCTGCTGAACATCGCCCAGGACAACGGCCTGGACGTGGCCGTGCCCACCACGCGCGATGGCTGGGCCCGGCTGGCGCAGCGCCTGAACATCAAGACCGTGCACGTGGCCGAGCGCGATACCCAGGTGGCCGACCGCCCGCGCGAGCGGGGCGAGTTCGTCAACACCTGGTCCATCGACGGCTTCGTCAGCGAAGGCTGCCAGCCGGCGGAGTTGGGCTGGGGGACGCATGAGCGCCACTTCCCCGTCGACGGTCAGCGCCATGACTTCGGCAGCCAGGCGGCCATCTTCCTGAACCGCCCGGGCATCAGCACCAAGGTGCGCACCTGGACCCCCATGGAAGGCCCCTTCCACGGCTTCCTGGTCACGCACAACGAGGCCATTTCCATCGCCGACTATTTCACGGCGCGGAACGAGGATGGCAGCGTGGCCTACCGCCCGACCTGCCACTACGCCTACCACCCCTGCGACGACGCCATCACCTCGATCCACGAGTTCGTGGGCAAGGGCTATGTGCAGCAGGAGAGGCAGCGTCTGCTGATGACCGAGATCGTCGACGGCATCGACGAGCTGGGCGTCCTGCTGTGCGGCCACGAGAAAGGCGCCTACTGGTACGGCTCGCAGCTGACCGTGGCCGAGGCGCGCGAGCTGGTGCCCTACAACAACGCCACCAGCCTGCAGGTCTGCGCCACCGTCCTGGGCGGCATGGTCTGGGCCCTGGAGAACCCCACACAGGGCCCCGTCGAAGCCGATGAGGTCTCGTTCGAGCGGGTCATGGAAATCGCCACGCCCTACCTGGGGCCCGTGGTCGGCGTCTACACCGACTGGACCCCCTTGGACGGCCGCGAGACCCTGTTCCCCGAGGACCTGGACCGCGAGGACGCCTGGCAGTTCAAGAACGTGCGGGTCTCCTGATCCAGCTCATCAACTGAAGTTCCCTGGAGCGCAGCGACAAGGCCGCGACTGCGGCCGCCGCAGCATTCCGAGGAGCGTCAGCGTACTGGAATGCGAGGAAGCCGAGGGACCGGATGGTCCCGCTGGCGCCTGAAGCAAACATCACACATGCCCCCTCCCCGGCGGGCGCGGGGCTTAAACAATTGCGTGCGCGCCGGCCAGCGATTAAAGACCCGTAACGGGCACTGTCGCCCTTTCGACGCCCGGGACCCTTCTGCATTATGACTGACAGCGCCGACGAGGCCATTGCGGCCAAGGCCCTGCTGCCGGCCGGCTTGCGCGATCTTTTGCCGCCCGCCGCCCAGCATGAGGCCCGCATCGTGGAACAGCTGATGGCGGATTTCGGCCGCCATGGGTATGACCGGGTCAAACCGCCGCTGATCGAGTTCGAAGAGGGCCTGCTGGCCGGCCCGGGCGCCAAGCTGGCGCACCAGACCTTCCGCCTGATGGACCCGGTGTCCCAGCGCATGATGGGCCTGCGCGCTGACATGACGCTGCAGGTCGCCCGCATCGCCCAGACCCGCCTGGCCAACGCCCCCCGCCCCCTGCGCCTGTCCTATGCCGGCCAGGTCCTGCGCGTGAAGGGCTCGCAGCTGCGCCATGAGCGCCAGTTCGGCCAGGTGGGCGTGGAGCTGATCGGCAGCCTGCGCGCCGAGGCCGATGCCGAGGTCGTGCTGCTGGCCATGGAGGCCCTGACCAACCTGGGCGCCGAGGGCCTGACCGTGGACCTGACGGTGCCCACCCTGGTGCCGGCGCTGTTCCGTTCCCTGAACCTGGATGAGGCGACGCAGCGCGCCGCGCGGGAAGCCTTGGACCATCGCGACGCCGCCGGCCTGGCCGCCATCGGCGGGGCCGCCGCCGAGCTGCTGGGCCGGGTCATGGCCTGCTGCGGCAACGCGCCCGCGGCCGTGGAGGCGCTGGCCGCCGTGGCCCTGCCGGCGGAAGCGGAGCCGGAGCGCCAGCGCCTGGCCACCGTGGTGGACCTGATCGTCAGCGCCGCCCCCCATGTGCAGATCACCATCGACCCTGTGGAACAGCGCGGGTTCGAATACCAGACCGGTGTCAGCTTCACCGTCTTCGCCCGCGGCGTGCGCGGCGAGATCGGGCGCGGCGGCCGCTATCGCACCCTGTCGGGTGAGCCCGCCACCGGCTTCACCCTGTTCACCGACACGGTCATCGAGGCCGTGCCCGGCCCGGCGCCCGCCCGTCGCCTGCTGCTGCCCCATGGCACCCCGGCGACCCAGGCCCAGCGCCTGCGCGAGAAGGGCTGGGACACCGTGGCGGCGCTGGAGCCGCTGGCGGACGACGCGGCGGAAGCCAAGCGCCTGGGCTGCAGCCACCTGCTGCGGGACGGCTGGACCGTCGAGGTCTGAGCGTCCACCTGTTTGAAAAATCCTGCGGGGTGCCGTAGCACCGCCCCGCGCCTGCTATTGAGCGCCGTTTAGAGGGAGAAGCATCATGGCCAATGTCGCGGTCGTCGGCTCGCAGTGGGGTGACGAGGGCAAGGGCAAGATCGTCGACTGGCTGTCCAGCCGCGCCGACGTCATCGTCCGTTTCCAGGGCGGCCACAACGCCGGCCACACGCTGGTCATCAACGGCGTCACCTACAAGCTGTCGCTGCTGCCCTCGGGCGTGGTGCGCCCGGGCAAGCTGTCGGTCATCGGCAACGGCGTGGTGGTCGACCCCTGGGCCCTGCTGCGCGAGATCGAGAACATCGCCGCCCAGGGCGTGCAGATCACCCCGGAAAGCCTGATCGTGGCCGAGAACGCCACCCTGATCCTGCCGCTGCACAGCGCGGTGGACAAGGCCCGCGAGGAGGCGCGCGGCGCCGGCAAGATCGGCACCACCGGCCGCGGCATCGGCCCGGCCTATGAGGACAAGGTGGCCCGCCGCGCCATCCGCCTGTGCGATCTGGCCGACGAGGCCGTGCTGGAGCACAAGGTCGACCAGTTGCTGTTCCACCACAACGCCCTGCTGCGCGGCCTGAACGCGCCGGAGATCGACCGCGCCGAGCTGCTGGCCCAGCTGCGGGAGATCGCCCCGCGCATCCTGCCCTACAGCGCCGTCGTCTGGCAGCGCCTGGAAGAGGCCCGCGCCCAGGGCAAGCGCATCTTGTTCGAGGGCGCCCAGGGCGCCATGCTGGACGTGGACCACGGCACCTATCCCTTCGTGACCTCCTCCAACACCGTGTCGGGCAATGCCGCCGCCGGCAGCGGCATGGGCCCCGGCGCCGTCGGTCACGTGCTGGGCATCACCAAGGCCTACACCACCCGCGTCGGTTCCGGCCCCTTCCCCACCGAGCTGTTCGACGACATCGGCGAGCTGATCGGCGCCAAGGGCAAGGAATTCGGCGTGGTCACCGGCCGCAAGCGCCGCTGCGGCTGGTTCGACGCCGTGCTGGTGCGCCAGGCGGTGAAGGTGGGCGGCATCGACGGCATCGCCTTGACCAAGCTGGACGTGCTGGACGGCATCGAGGAGCTGAAGGTCTGCACCGGCTATCGCTACAAGGGGGAGGTCATCCACCACCTGCCCGCCGGCCAGACCGCCCAGGCCGAGGTGGAGCCCATCTACGAGACCTTCCAGGGCTGGACCGAGAGCACCTACGGCGCCCGCTCCTGGGCCGATCTGCCGGCCACGGCCATCAAGTACATCCGCCGCATCGAGGAACTGATCGAGGCGCCGGTGACCCTGCTGTCCACCAGCCCCGAGCGCGACGACACGATTCTCATGCGGGATCCTTTTCAAGGGTAATTCCCTCAAGCGCCGGGCGGCCGCATCCGCGGCCTTGGCTTCCTCGCTGCGCCCTGCGGTGCTCGCTCCGGCGCCCGCAGTCGCGGGCTACCGCTGGCGTGAAAATCACGCCAGCGGCTTACGCGCAATGACAACAGGGACTACGGTGATGGGTTCGGATACGGCAGTCAGGATCATTCCGCCGCAGGGGCCGCTGAAGGGCCCGGTGGCGCCGCCGGGCTCCAAGTCCATCACCAACCGCGCCCTGCTGCTGGCCGGCCTGGCGGCCGGCACCAGCCGGTTGACCGGGGCCCTGAAAAGCGACGACACCCGCTACATGGCCCAGGCCCTGCGCGACATGGGTGTCGCGGTGGATGAGCCGGACGAGACCACCTTCGTCGTCCACGGCACCGGCCACCTGAAGGCGCCGGCCCAGCCCCTGTTCCTGGGCAACGCCGGTACCGCCACCCGCTTCCTGACGGCGGCGGTCGCGGCCGCCGTGGACGGCACGGTGGTGGTGGACGGCGACGCGCACATGCGCAAGCGCCCCATCGCCCCCCTGGTCGCCGCCCTGAAGACCCTGGGCATCGCCATCGACGCCCCCACCGGCTGCCCGCCCGTCACCGTGCGCGGCCATGCCGGCGGATTCGCCGGCGGCAGGGTGGAGATCGACGGCGGGCTGTCCAGCCAGTACGTCTCCGCCCTGCTGATGATGGGGGCCTTGGGCTCCCGGCCCACGGACGTGGTGCTGACCGGCGCCGACATCGGCGCCAAGGGCTATGTCGACCTGACCACCGCCGCCATGGCCGCCTTCGGCGCGGAGGTCAGCCACCCCAGCGACACCGTCTGGACCGTGGCCGCCACCGGCTATCGCGCGGCCGATTTCGCGGTCGAGCCCGATGCCTCCGCCGCCACCTACCTGTGGGCCGCCGAGGCCCTGACCGGCGGGGCCATCGACCTGGGCACCCCGGCCACCGCCTTCACCCAGCCGGACGCCCGCGCCTACGATTTCATCCGCCTGTTCCCCGACCTGCCGGCGGTCATCGACGGCTCGCAGATGCAGGACGCCATCCCCACCCTGGCGGTGCTGGCGGCGTTCAACACCACGCCCGTGCGCTTCACCGGCATCGCCAACCTGCGGGTGAAGGAATGCGACCGCGTGGCAGCATTGGCGACGGAACTGTCGCGCGTCCGCCCCGGACTGGCGGTCGAGCAGGGCGACGACCTGCTGGTGGCCAGCGACCCCGGCCTAGCGGGCCAGAGCCTGCCCACCCGCGTCGAAACCTACGCCGACCACCGCATCGCCATGAGCTTCGCCCTGGCCGGCCTGAAGATCCGCGACATCACCATCCTGGATCCCGGTTGCGTCGCCAAAACCTACCCCGGCTACTGGAAGGCGCTGGCCAGCCTGGGCGTGGAACTCAAGGAAGAAGCCTGACCCCCGAGGCCCGTCACAAGCCCCGCCCTCGGGCCCTGACCCGTCGCATAGTATCTCTTCTTACGGTTGCAATGACAGCGTCGTCATCGGACACTGCGGCCTGCGTGACCGGCGATCAATGGCGGCGCGCCAATTGCGGGCCGCCCAGCATGCACGATGCCGCGTTGTCACCCGGCGCCATGGCGCGCGTGAGGAAGGGACGGGCCTTCATCGTCCTGCTCATGCCCGTTATCGGCATCCTGCTGGTCCTGAACCTGGCGGACGCCTGGGGACTGGGCCCCACAATCGGTGGCCGTGGCGTCCTGGCTTGGCTGGGCATGCCGCCGGCATCCTGGGAAAGCATCCGTGCGCTGCTGCTGATCGCTTTTTTTACGGGCGCGCTGCACCGCTATTTCCGCTTCATCGAAAAGTCGTTCGCCGTTTCCTCGGGCCCTGGAGACGTATAATCAGTCCTGGAGGCGCCCCCCGCGCCCACAGGAGGAATGCCTTTGAAGAAGCGCGGCGGTTCGGTCATGGAGGAGATGGGCGATGAGGCCGGTGGTGACCGGCAGTTCGTCACGGCGCTGTCGCGCGGCCTGGACATCCTGCGCTGTTTCGAGCCCACCGACGGCCCCCTGGGCAATGCCGACCTGGCCCAGCGCTGCGGCCTGCCCAAGGCCACGGTGTCGCGCCTGACCTATACCCTGGCCAAGCTGGGCTACCTGGATTACCTGCCCGACAGCGGCAAGTACCGCATGGGTGTCGCCGTGCTGGGCCTGGGCTACGCCTGCCTGGGCGGCCTGAAGATACGGGAAACGGCGCAGCCCTATCTGCAGGCCCTGGCCGACCACGCCGGCGACGGCGTGCTGACCGCCCTGGCCGGCCGCGACGACCTCAGCATGGTCTACATCGCCTGCGCCCGGGCGCCCGGCATGGTCAGCCTGCAACAGGACGTGGGCTCGCGCCTGTCGCTGGGCCGGTCCAGCATCGGCCGCGCCTATCTGGCGGCTCTGGATGAAACCGCCCGCGCCCCGCTGATGGAACGCCTGCGCCAACGGGCGGGCGAAGAGTTCTGGCCCATGGTGGAGCGGGGCATCCGACGCTCCGCCGATGAAATCCGGGCGCGCGGCTTTTGCCTGAACGTGGGCGAATGGGTGCAGGGCGTGAATTCCGTCGCCGTGCCCTTGCGCCCCGCCCAGCAGGGCCAGCCGCCCCTGGCGTTCAACTGCGGCGGCCCGTCCTACATTCTGACGCCCGAGCGGCTGGAAAGGGAGCTGGGCCCCCGCCTGGTGGAGCTGGCCAACCGTGTCGCCCTGGTCGGCCGCGCGGTTTGACCCCGGTGCCGGTACCCCATTGACGGCCCGCGCCACCAAATATACATTGTAGAAGAAATAACGCATAGAGCGGGCACGGGATGGGCAGGAACACGCTGGGCACCCTGGAACAGGCGGTGATGATGGTCATCCTGGCGCTGGGCGACGGCGCCTATGGCGTGGCCATCCGGGATGAGCTGAGCCGCCGCACGCGGCGGGAGCATACCCTGGGCGCCGTCTACACCACGCTGGATCGGTTGGCGGCCAAGGAATTGCTGGAGTCCTACCTGGGTGAGCCGACGCAGAAGCGCGGCGGCCGGGCCAAGCGCTATTTCAAGCTGACCGGCGACGGCCGCCAGGCCCTGGACCATGCCGTCAACACCCGACACGAGTTGGAATACGGCCTGGATCTGGCGGGCAAGGGGGCCTGAGCCATGATGACGCCGTCCGAAACCTGTAACGCCGTCGTCATCCCAACCGCCCTGCCCCTGTTTCCCCGCCTCTGCCTGATGCTGGTGGCCACCCCCGATGAGGTGGAGGACCGCATGGGCGATTTGGAGGAATCCTACGCCAACGCCCTGGCGGCCCTGGGGCCGGAGGCCGCCCTCCACCGCTATCGCCGCGACATCGCCTCTTGCATCCTGGCCATCGCCAGCCGCCGGCTGGAGAACCTGGTGCTGCTGCGGTTCCTGGACCGGGGCCGGCTGCTGGTGTCGCTGGCCGTGATCACCCTGGCCTTCACCGTCTGCTATGGCATAATGTCGGTGCTGGTGCCCAACCCGTGGTGGATACGGGCGGGGCTGCACAGCTATCCCGGCCAGTTCCGGGGGATCAACCTGCCGGATTATCCCGTCTGCCAGGCCTGGACCGATTACCAGGGACGGAGCCGCCTGGCCCGTGACCTGCGCGGGCCGGGCGTCCACGTGGCCGAGGTCATCACGCGAGGAGTGGTACGACAGGGGGCGGAGCAGGATCTCTCCATCCTGCTGCCCCGCACGGCCAAGGTGACCGCCATTTATTGCGGCATCACCCGGCTGGGCGCCACGAAAGCGGCCGTTGAGGAGTGTTCCCGCGGCGGCTGCGGCACCGGCGTCGCGGCCTTCGTGGACGACAGCGCCTATGCCAAGGGCCGTGTGCTGACCTTGGCCATGTCCACACGCTCCCGCGATCCCGAGGGGGTCACCGGCCACTTCTGGGTGGCCTGGCGCGACGAAACCGCTGACGCGCCTTAAATCCTGCCCCACCACCGCCTCGCACCGCCTGAATGGGTCGCGCTTATTTCTTCTACATTGCATACAAAATAGGGAAGGGCAAACGCCATGGCCGTGAACATATCGCTGGAGGCCCAGATGCCACTGCCCCTCGCGCTCATGAGCCGGCTGCTGGTGTCCCTGATCTCGGCCGTCCTTTCCGTCAGCCTGGTCTATGGACTGCTGACCGCGTCCATACCGGACCCATGGTGGCGGCAGGCGGGCCTGCGCACCAATCCCGGTTATTTCCGGGGGACAATCCGGTGGACTATCCCTTCTGCCAAGCCTGGAACGACTATCAGGGGCGGAACCGCATGGCTCGGGACCTGGGCGCCCCCGGCGTACGGGTGACGGAAGCGCAGACGCGGACGGCCATCCGCCGGGGTGGGGAGGAAAACCTGCTGGTGGACCTGCCTGGCACCGCGCAGGTTGTCGCCGTCTATTGCGGCATCTCGCAAGACGGGGCGCCCATGGGCGAATGCGCCCGCTATGTCTGCGGGGACGGGGTCGCCACCTTCATCGCCGACAGCATGTACACGGGCAGCGAGTACAGCGGCACCCTGCAAGCGGGCCGCCGAGTCCTGACCCTGACCCTGATGAACAAGCGGGCCGAGACGCGGCGGCGGACCACCGTCCGTTTCTGGGTGGCATGGCAGGACGACACCCCACCCTCTCAACCAACGTCCCCTCAACCCGCGCCACAGCAGCCCGCGCCACAGCAGCCCGTGACCCTCAAGGCCGGGACGAACGGACCCCCGGCAGGCCCCGCCAAATTCGTTCCCAGCCCCACCTGATCCCGCGCCGCGCACCATAAATTCCGCATTGCGGAATCATATTCCGCAAATGTTGCGCCATTTGGGCGCTTTGATACTGTCGCTTCCCTAAGGGCGCCGGCCCAACCAGGCGCCATTCTCGGGAGAGGGACATTCCATGGACGCCAGCGGCATCGCCACCGACCGCACCCCCGTGCGCTATGAGCGCCAGGGGCGCACGGGGATCATCACCGTTAACCAGCCGCCCGTGAACGCGCTGGGCCAGGCCGTGCGGGCGGGGGTGCTGCGCGCCCTGGCCCTGGGCCAGGCGGATGGGGAGGCCGACCTGCTGGTCCTGCTGGGGGCCGGCCGCACCTTCATGGCCGGCGCCGATATCCGGGAATTCGGCCAGGCGCCGCTGGTCCCCTTCCTGCCCGACGTGGTGGCGGCGCTGGAGGCCAGCCCCAAGCCGGTCATCGCCGTGCTGCACGGCACCGCCCTGGGCGGCGGGCTGGAGGTGGCGCTGGGCTGTCATTTCCGGGTGGCGCTGCCAGGAACCAGGCTGGGCCTGCCGGAGGTGAAACTGGGCCTGCTGCCGGGCGCCGGGGGGACGCAGCGCCTACCCCGCCTGGTGGGCCCGGCCAAGGCGCTGGAGATGATCGTGGGCGGCGAGCCCGTCGCGGCGGCCACCGCCCTGGACATCGGGCTGGTCGATTGGGTGGCGGCGGAGACCGATCCCCTGGCCGCCGGCCTGGCTTATGCCAAGCGGGTGCGGGCCAAGGGCCTGATGCCCCGGCGCACCGGCGCGCGCGGCGACCGCATCGCCGCCGTCAGCCCCCTGCTGTTTTCGGCCACCCGCGCGGACCTGGCCCGGAAATCCCCCCACCTGTTCGCCCCTCACCGCTGCGTCGACGCGGTGGAGGCGGCCACCACCCTGCCCCTGGCCGAGGGGCTGAAGCGGGAGCGGGAGCTGTTCCAGGCCTGCATGGACAGCCCGCAGCGGGCCGGCCTGATCCATTCCTTCTTCGCCGAGCGGGCCGTGGCCAAGGTGCCGGGCCTGGCGCCCGACGTGGCCCCCCGCCCGGTGCGGCGCGCGGCCGTCATCGGCGCCGGCACCATGGGCGGCGGCATCGCCATGTGCTTCGCCAACGCGCACATCCCCACCGTGCTGCTGGACACGACCGAGCAGGCGCTGGAGAAGGGCCTGGCCACCATCCGCCGCAACTACCAGGCCAGCGTGTCCAAGGGCAAGCTGAGCCAGGAGGAGGCGGACGCGCGCCTCAGCCTGATCCGTCCCAGTTTGGCGTACGACGACCTGACCGACGCCGACCTGGTGATCGAGGCGGTGTTCGAGTCTATGGACCTGAAGAAACAGGTCTTCACCCGGCTGGACCAGGTATGCCGGCCGGGCGCCATCCTGGCCACCAATACCAGCACCCTGGACGTCGACGCCATCGCCGCCGTGACCGGCCGGCCGCAGGACGTGGCCGGCCTACATTTCTTCAGCCCGGCCAACGTCATGCGCCTGCTGGAGGTGGTGCGGGGCCGGGAGACGGCGCCCGACGTGCTGGCGACCGCCATGGACGTGGCGCGGCGCATCGGCAAGGTGGGCGTGGCCGTGGGCGTCTGCTACGGCTTCGTCGGCAACCGCATGCTGCACCAGCGGGCGCGCGAGGCCACGGCCCTGGTGGACGAGGGGGCGGCGCCGGACCAGGTGGACCGCGTGCTGGTGGACTTCGGCTTCCCCATGGGCCCCTTCGCCATGGGGGACCTGGCCGGGCTGGACGTGGGGTGGCGCATCCGGGAAGAGCGGCGCAAGGCCGGCGACCCCGACACCCCGCCCCCCGGCTGGCTGGACCGCCTGGCGGAGCAAGGCCGCCATGGCCAGAAGACGGGCGCCGGCATCTATCGCTATGAGGCCGGCAGCCGCGCGCCCCTGCCCGACCCGGTCACGGCCGACCTGATCGCCCAGGACCGTGCCGCCAAGGGCATCACCCCGCGCCCCGTCGGCGACCAGGAAATCCTGGAGCGCTGCCTGTACGTCATGGTGAACGAGGCCGCGAAGATCCTGGAGGAGGGCGTGGCCGCCCGCGCCCTGGACGTCGACATGATCTGGGTCCACGGCTACGGCTTCCCCGCCTGGCGCGGCGGCCCCCTGTTCTGGGCCGACCAGGTGGGCCTGGGCACCGTCCTGGACGCCATCACCCGGTTCCACCTGGCGACGGACGCCAAGCAGTGGCGACCCGCCCCGTTGCTGGAGCGCCTGGCGAGCGACGGCCGCGGCTTCGCCAGCCTGAACTGAGGGCAGCGGCATGAGAGGAATCTCATGCCGCTTAGGACCCGACTGCGCCCGCCGTTTGAGGGGGGCATTTGATCGATCACGATCAGATGCCCAACATAAAAGGATGACCCATGGCCTTGGACCAAGAGACGCTGAACCAGCTGCTGGACACCGTGGGCCGCTTCGTGCGCGACCGCCTGGTGCCGCTGGAACACCAAGTGGCGGAGGATGACGCCATCCCGCCCCACATCGTAGCCGAGATGCGGGACCTCGGCCTGTTCGGCCTGTCCATCCCCGAGGAATACGGCGGCCTGGGCCTGTCCATGGCGGAGGAGGTGCAGGTGGCGTTCGCGCTGGGCCAGACCTCCCCCGCCTTCCGCTCGCTCATCGGCACCAACAACGGCATCGGCTCGCAAGGCTTGGTCATCGATGGGACGGAGGCGCAGAAGCGCCACTACCTGCCCAAGCTGGCGGCCGGCGAAATGATCAGCGCCTTCGCCCTGACGGAGCCGGAGGCGGGATCCGACGCCGGCAGCTTGCGCACCAGCGCCCGGCGCGAGGGCGACCATTACGTGCTGAACGGCACCAAGCGCTTCATCACCAACGCGCCGCACGCCGGCCTGTTCACCGTCTTCGCCCGCACCGATCCCGCCAGCCGCGACGCCAAGGGCGTCACCGCCTTCCTGGTGGAGGCCGGCACGCCGGGGGTCAGTGTCGGCCCGGTGGACCGCAAGATGGGACAGAAGGGCAGCCACACCGCCGATGTGGTGTTCCAGGACGCGCGGGTGCCGGCGGCCAACATCCTCGGCGGACGCGAGGGCCAGGGCTTCCGCACCGCCATGAAGGTGCTGGACCGGGGGCGCCTGCACATCGGTGCCGTCTGCGTGGGCGTGGCCGAGCGCCTGATCCGCGACAGCCTGGCCTACGCCCTGGACCGGCAGCAGTTCGGCCAGCCCATCGCCGAATTCCAATTGGTGCAGGCCATGCTGGCCGACAGCCGGACGGAGGCCTACGCCGCCCGCTGCATGGTGCTAGAGACGGCGCGCCAGCGCGACGCCGGCCACGACGTGGGCACGGAGGCCGCCTGCACCAAGCTGTTCTGCTCGGAGATGGTGGGGCGTGTGGCCGACCGCGCCGTGCAGATCCACGGTGGCGCCGGCTATATGGCCGAATACGGGGTGGAGCGCTTCTATCGCGACGTCCGCCTGTTCCGCATCTATGAGGGCACCAGCCAGATCCAGCAACTGGTCATCGCCCGCAACATGATCCGGGATGCCAAGAGCGGTCGCTGAGGTTCAGTCGAACAGCCAGACTTGGCCGGCGCGGGCAAGGCCGGCCACCGCATCCGCCACGGCGACGCCCTCCATGTCCGCCAGGGCCCGCTTCAGTTCGCCCAGCCGGGCGCCGTCCGTGGCCAGCAGCTGCGTCAGCACCCGCCGCTGGTCGGGTGGCTGCTTGGCCGAAGCCGGCCCAGGGCCGCGCGCGGCGGGATGGATTTCAGTGGTGTCGGACAGGGTACGGTCCAGGCCCAGGTTCATGGGCTGGAACGCCTCCCGCTCCGCATCCAGCTGGGTGAACAGGGCCGGCAGGTCGGGCGCGTCCAAGGCGTCCCGCAGCAGATCGGCCTGCGCGGACAGCTGCCGGCGTGTCGCCGCCTCATCGGCCACGGCCATGACCTCTTCCCGGAAGGCGGCCTCGCCCCCCTCCAGCCGGCCGGCCAGGGCGCGCAGCATGTCCTTGGCCCGCAGGCCACCCAGGTTGATGGTCAGGTGGGCGGAATGGCCGCCCTCCGCCACCGCCGCCCAGTGGATGTCGCCGCGTGGGATGTACAGCAGGTCGCCGGGCCGCAAGGTGTCCTCCCACTCCACCGGCCCCGCCTCCGCCACAGTGGCATAGCTGCGGCTGACCAGGGGATGGACGGCGCGGGCGCCGTGGCAGCGCCAGCGCTTCTCCCCCATATCTGCAGGATGATGACGTCGTGGTTGTCCCAGTGGGGGGCCAGCGCGCCATCCCGCTGGAAGCTGACATAGGCGTTGGCCCCGCCGCGCACGCGGTAGCGCCGCTCCACCGCCGCGACCAGGGCGGCGACGCGGGGGGAGACATGGTGCAGGTGGTTCAGCGCCAGGCTGAGTCCCTGGCCGATCTGCTCGTGCAGGGCGGCTGTCTTCAGGAACATCTGGCCCGCCTTGTTGCGGCCCACCACCGCCTCATAGGGCACATCCTGGCCGGAGCGGACCAGGCGCAGGCGGCCGTTGTGCAGGCCGGCCAGCGTCACCTGGGCGTTGATCAGCGACCAGGGCAGCAGCCGGGCGAAGGCGTCCGCCTGGCCGGTGCGCAGGTGCAGGCGCCGCTTTTCCAGGAAGGCCCGGTCCAGGTCTGCCGGATCATGAGGACGGACCAACGCCGACACGCCACCAAGCATACGCCCACCCCAACGCCAGGATCGATCCCGCTCCAGGATAGCACCCGGCCGGAAAGTCCTGCTACTTCGGCGTGTCGGGTACGGCCTGGTCGGATGTTACAGGGCCGGCCGCCGGCTTGGCCGGCTTCTTCCGGGGGACGGGCTTCGTCTCCGGCTTGCCGTCCTCATCCGTGGGCGACAGGAAGAACAGGTTGCGCAGGAAGCCGGGGGCCAGCACGGCCAGCGGGTTGACCGACACGTCCAGGTCGTCCAGCGGGCCCTTCACCCGGTAGGTGGCCGACAGCAGCCCCTGCCCCTCGCCGCCCGTCAGCAGGTCGCCGACGATGGGGATGGCGCCCAGCAGCTTGTTGAAGGTGCTGAAGGGCACGATGGTGCCCTGAAGGTCGGCCATGCCGCGGCTGAGGTTGATCTCCCCCTCCATGGTCAGGCCGATGGCGGCACCCGAGGTGCGGACGTCGTGGAAGCTGACGCCGGTGTCGGTCCAGTGGAAGCCCCCCTCCAGCTTGGCGAAGGTGATGGGGGCGCCGCTCATGAAGTCGGAGAAGCCCTGGAAGCTGGCCGCCGACAGCAGGCGCGCCATGACCGGCGCCTCCACCACCTGGTAATCGGTGACGTCCAGGGTGCCGTCCACCACCTCATGCGGGTCGCCGGGGGTGCTGTGGCCCTTCACTACCAGCTTGCCGCCGCGCAGGTGGTCCAGCACATCCAGCTGCTGCAGGGCGGCGCCCGCGTCGTCCGAGGTGATGGTGAGGGCCATGGCGTTGCCGTCCGGCACGTAGCGCAAGGCCAGGTGGCCGGCATTGTCCTTGCCGATGCGGCTGTCCAGCACGACGGAGCGCCAGCTGCGGCCCCGGCGGGCGAACTGGCCCTTGCTGGCGCCGATCTCGCGCCCGCCATTGGCCGTCACCACCTTGTCGAAGTTGAAGTCGATGTCCAGCGGCGGCCGCGCGTCCAGCGCCTTCAGCTCCGCCTCGGTCGGGGGCCGGCCGTTGCCGCCGCCGCTGGCGGAGCGGCGGAAGGGCCGCGCGTCCATGGAGGGACCGGCCGCCTTGATCCGCATGCCGCCCGCGTCATCCACGTCCACCGTCATGGCGGCGTCGGTGCGCCCCTGGCGGTAGCGGTCGACCGCGATGTGGCCGATGGAGAAGTCGTGCTTCAGGTCCATGCTGCCCGACGCCTCCATCCCCTCCGACTTCAGCTGGAAGCGGGTGACGTGCAGCGGCCGGCCCTGGTCGAAGCCCACCTCGACATGGCCGGAGGCCGGCACGCCCGTCACCTTGCGCCAGTCCATCAGGGACACGGCCAGGGCCGACTTGGTCAGGTCCAGGTCGGCCAGGATGGTCTCCTGGTGCTGGGCGTCACGGGTATAGACCATGTTGACGCCCACGGGGCCGCGCACCCAATCGGGGAAATCCAAGTGGAACAGCTGGCGGTCGCGGTCGCCGGCCGTCGCCTGCAGCGCGACACGGGTGCCGATGGGCGCCTCCGCCGGGAAATTCTCGCGCCACAGGATGCGGGCCGGCATGCCGTTCAATCGGGCGGTGCCGTTGGTGTCCATGCCCTTGTTGTCCAGCACCAGGTTCAGGTCGCCGTCCGACGCCTTGATGTCGGCCACGATGTTATCAGCCGCCACGTTCCTCAGGTGCGCCTGCACGCCCAGCTTCACCTGGTCCATCTTCAGGGTGGCGACCAGCGGAAAGTCGAAGCGCAGGGTCATGTCGGCCGTGCCGGCCACCGCCGCCGGCACCAAGCCGACCTTCTTGGCATAGCCCAGGGGCGGGGTGTCGATGACGGTGAGCGCGGAGGAGATGGGGCCGCTGACGGGCAGCGTCATTTCCATCTTCTGCGCCGTCTTGTCCAGGCCGGTGATGTCCAGGCGGGAAGTGCCCAGCGCCAGATCGAGCAGGCGGCCCCGCGTCAGTTCAATGCCCAAATGCCCGCCGTCGAAGGTGGCCGTGCCGCCGACATCCTTCACCTTGGGCAAGCCGTCCATATAGTTCACGGTGGCGCCGGAGAAGGCGAAGTTGGCCGTCATGCGGTTGGGCACCATGTCCGACAGGTCGGGCGGGGCGTTGCCCTCGAAATTGAAGGTCACCTTGTCGAAGGCGCCGTCCGACAGGTTCTGCATGATCCAGGCGCGCGGCTTGGGCAGGGCGTCCAGGGGCCACAGCGCGTCCAGCGCGCTCAACGGCACGGACTTGACCTCGGTGGCCAGGGTCACGCGATAGCTGCCGTCGTCCCGCTTCACCCCCTTGCCCGTCAGCATAACGGTGGACGCGGGCGCCGGCCCGCCGGACCCGGGCAGGGTCAGGTTCAGGTGGTTCAGGGTCAGCCCCCCCGGTTCCAGCCGCGCCTGCAGGTCCAGGTTGGCCACCGCCAGCGGCGCCTTCAGCCGGCCCGGCAGAGTGACCGTGCCGGCCGTGCCGCTGAGCGCCACGTCGAAGATGCGGGGGGAGAAGTCGGAGGCGAGGTCCAGGGTCACCGTGCCGGCCAGGGGCATGTCGATACCGCCCACCGCCGCCAGCACGCCATCGGACGCGCGGGTGATGCGCGCCAAGTCCGCCGGGCTGACGCCGGAGAAATGGCCGACCGCGCTGATGGTGCCGTCGGCCAGGCGATAGCCCAACTCGGCCGCCACCTGCGTCATATGCCCGCCCAGGTCCACCACCAGCTGGGCGTTGCCGCTGATGCCCCGGCGGTCGCGGGTCAGGGAGATGTCGGCCCGAGGGGCGGACCACACCAGGCCCAGCTGGCGGTTGTCCACCGACAGCCGCGCCTCGGACACCACCAGCTTGGTGAGCGCGCCCAGGGGTTCCAGCGGGTCCGGCGGCCGCTTCAGCGCCGCGATCAGGTCCGCCATGAAGTCATTGCCGTCGTCGGTGTCGTCATCCGACATCAGCGCCAGGCGGAAACGGCCGTCAACCTCGCGGATGGCGTTCAGCCGCGGGCGCACCAGCACGATGCGGGTGGGGGCCAGACGGCCGTGCAGCAGGGCCGGCACCGACAGGGCCACGCGGAATTCCGGCAGCGTCGCCACGGTGGCGCCGCCCGTGCCCGTCAACACCACGTCATCGGCCAGGACTTCCACCGTGGCGCCCTTGGCCGCCTTGGCCAGCAGCACCTTGTGGACGGAGATATGGACGCTCCCCCCGAATTCACCGCCTGCTCAAGATAGGGCGCGAACCAGGAAATGGGCATGGGCCCCCGGCTGAGCCGCCAGGACAGAAGGCCGGCCGTGACCAGGACCACCAGCAGCAGGCCCGCCGCCAGTTCCAGGACGACCAGGGCCGCGTGGCCGATCATGCCCCGGCGCTTGCGCGGCGGCTTGGGTGGGGGCGGGGCGATGGGATCGGGTGGACGCCGCCCCGGCACGCGCAGGCCCATGTCCCCTTGTTCGCCGGACGCCTGCGTCCCGGTCGGCACCTCGGAAGGCGGCTCGGCGGGGGGGATGGGCGGGGACGGACGGGGCAAAGGCTCAGACTTCCGGCATGGCTTGACCGCGTTGCGGACCCTTGGGCACTCTGCCCCGGGAACCCACAACCGCGAAACGGCGAACAGCGAACGGGGCCCCGCCCCACCCCTGTCCAGTCCCAGCAACATAGGGTCACGATGGACAGGTTTACACGGGGGCAAGACCCGTTTCCTGGCATAGCCCGGTCAGACATCCATGTTCAATGCGAAATCCCTACCCCAAGCGGCAGATGCCGAACTTCTGGCCCGCGGGCTGGAGTCCTGGCAGCGCCGGGCGGAGGACTCCGGCGACACGGAACTGGCGGAATTCGCCCGAACCTACGCGGCGGATGAGGCGGGCGGGGCCCTGCTGCGGGCCATCCTGGGCAACAGCCCCTTCCTGGGCCAGGCCCTGCTGAAGGAACAGGCGTTCTTCCGGCAGATGGCAACGCAGGGCTTCGACGCCGCCTTCATGGACCTGCTGGAGAGGTTGTGGGCCGAAGTGGGAGGGGCCACCACCACCGACCGGCTGATGAAGGCGTTGCGCGTGGCCAAGCGCCGCGCCGCCCTGCTGATCGCCGCCGCCGACATCGCGGAGGCGTGGACGCTGGAGCGGGTGACCGGCGCGCTGAGCCAGCTGGCGGAGGCCGCCCTGCGCCTGACCGCCCGCCACCTGCTGCGCCAGCTGGCCGCCAAGGGCGAGATCCGCCTGCCGGACGCCGAGAACGACCCCGAGGCCGGCAGCGGCCTGATCGTGCTGGCCATGGGCAAGTTCGGGGCGCTGGAGCTGAACTACTCCAGCGACATCGACCTGATCGTCCTTTACGACGACGGCGTGGTGCAGGCCCGCGACCCGGATGAGATGACCCGCACCTTCGTGCGCCTGGCCCGCGACCTGGTGCGCATCATGGAGGAGCGGACGGTGGACGGTTACGTCTTCCGCACCGACCTGCGCCTGCGCCCCGACCCCGGCGCCACGCCCCTGGCCGTCTCCGTCTCCGCGGCCGAGGCCTATTACGGCAGCCTGGGCCAGAACTGGGAGCGGGCGGCCATGATCAAGGCGCGGCCGGTGGCCGGCGACCGCAAGGCCGGCCAGGACTTCATGGGCCTGATCCGCCATTTCGTCTGGCGCCGCAGCCTGGACTTCGCCGCCATCCAGGACATCCATTCCATCAAGCGCCAGATCGGCGCGCACAAGGGCCATCGCGACAAGGCGGTGAACGGCCACGACATCAAGCTGGGCCGGGGCGGCATCCGCGAAATCGAGTTCTTCGCCCAAACGCAGCAGTTGATCTTCGGCGGGCGCGACGCCCATCTGCGCATCCCCGCCACCATGATGGCCCTGGACGCCCTGGTGGCCGCCGGCCGGGTGGGCGAGGACGCGGCGGAGGATTTGAAGGCGGCTTACCGCTTCCTGCGCCGGGTGGAGCATCGGGTGCAGATGGTGGACGACCAGCAGACCCACAAGCTGCCGGTGGACGACGCCGGCGTGGCCGCCATCGCCACCTTCCTGGGCTATGCCGACGCCGACACCTTCCGGACGGAGTTGCTGGCCACCCTGGGCCGGGTGGAGGATCGCTACGCCGCCCTGTTCGAGGAGGCGCCACCCCTGTCCGGTCCCGGCAACCTGGTCTTCACCGGGACGGAGGACGACCCGGACACCATCACCACCCTGCGGGGCCTGGGATTCCAGAACCCCTCGGCCGTGGCCGCCCAAATCCGCGCCTGGCACCACGGCCGCTATCGCGCCACCCGCAGCACCCGCGCGCGCGAACTGCTGACGGAGCTGGTGCCCACCCTGCTGGCGGCCCTGGGCGGCACGGCCCAGCCCGACCAGGCCTTCCTGAAGTTCGATGAGTTCCTGAGCCGCCTGCCCGCCGGGGTGCAGCTGTTCAGCCTGTTCTACGCCAACCCCAAGCTGCTGGAGCTGGTGGCCCTGATCATGGGCACGGCGCCGCGCCTGGCCGACAGCCTGTCGCGACGCCCATCGCAGCTGGACGCCGTGCTGACCCCCGGCTTCTTCGACCACCTGCCGGACGCCCAGGAACTGCGCGAGGGGCTGTTCCGCCAGCTGGCCGACGCCCACCATTTCGAGGAGGTGCTGGACCTGACACGGCGCTGGACCAGCGACCAACGCCTGCGCGCCGGCATCCAGATCCTGCGCCATTTGGCCGATGGCGACCAGTGCGGCCCCTTCCTGACCGAGGTGGCGGACACGGCGCTGGCCGTCCTGCATGAGCGGGTGGAGGCGGAGTTCGCCCCCCGCCACGGCCGTTTCGCTGCCGGAACGGATGAGGGGACCGGCATGGCCATCCTGGCCATGGGGCGGCTGGGGGCGGGGTCGCTGTCCCTGGGGTCGGACCTCGACCTCATCACCGTCTACCAGGTGCCGGAAGGGGCCGACCAATCGGACGGACCCAAGCCGCTGTCGCCCAGCGAGTACTTCATCCGCCTGACCCAGCGCCTGATCAACGCCATCACCGTGCCCACGGCCGAGGGGGCGCTGTATGAGGTGGACATGCGCCTGCGCCCGTCAGGCAACAAGGGGCCGCTGGCCGTCAGCCTGGACGCCTTCATCCGCTATCAGCGCGAAAGCGCCTGGACGTGGGAGCATATGGCCCTGACGCGCGCCCGGGTGCTGACCGGCCCGCCGGCCCTACGGGCACGGCTGACCGACGCCATCCGCGCCGTGTTGGTGCAGCCGCGCGATCCGGACAAGCTGCTGGCCGACGTCGCCGACATGCGCGTCCGCATGGACAAGGAGCACCACACCAAGGACCCCTGGTCGGTGAAGCATGTGCGCGGCGGCATGGTCGACATCCAGTTCCTGGTGCAATACCTGACCCTGCGCCATGCCGCCGACCATCCCGGCATCCTGGACCCCAACACCACCGGCGCCCTGGCCCGCCTGCGGGACGCCGGGCTGCTGGACGCGGCGGACGCCGACGCCCTGATCGACATCCACCGCCTGTGGCGCCGGGTGCAGGCCTTCCTGCGCCTGACGGTGGCGGGCGAGGTCAAGGTGGCGGAGGCACCGCCGGCCCTGCGCCTGGCCCTGGCGGAAGCCGTGGGAAACAATAACCCTGGGGGCCTTGACTTCGACGCGGCGGAGGCAAAGATCCGCGCCGCGGCGGCCCAGGCCCACGCCCTGTTCCAGAAGGTGGTGGAGGAACCCGCCGCCCGCCTGCCGCCGCGAGCCCCCTGATCCAATTGGCGGGCTGGGCCGTACCAGCGGCGTCAGAAACCTAGGCACGAACCCAGGAAGGAAAATCACCATGGCCGTTGAGGTCGGAACCCCCGCCCCGGATTTCACCATGCCCACCGATGGTGGCGGCAGCGTCACCCTGTCGTCCCTGAAGGGCCATCCGGTGGTGCTGTACTTCTACCCCAAGGATGACACCAGCGGCTGCACGGCCGAGGCCTGCGGCTTCGGCGAATCCCTGCCGCACTTCGAGAAGGTGGACGCCACCATCATCGGCGTGTCCAAGGACAGCGTGGCCAGCCACGACAAGTTCAAGAAGAAGTACAACCTGCCCTTCACCCTGGCCTCGGACGCCGACACCGACGTGTGCGAGCGCTATGGCGTGTGGGTGGAAAAGAATATGTACGGCCGCACCTATTTCGGCATCGAGCGCGCCACCTTCCTGATCGACAAGGACGGCCAGGTGGCCAAGGTGTGGCGCAAGGTCAAGGTGCCCGGCCATGTCGACGCCGTGCTGGAAGCGGTGAAGGCGCTGTAAGCGGGGGTGAAGCGGCGGGCCGGACTCGCCCGCCGCTGGTCGCCGGATCGCCTCCCTCAGAGCGGCACCCAGGGGTCGTAGGTGCCGAAGCTCCAGCTGTTCCCTTCGGGATCACGGGCGTGGTAGCCGCGGCCGGGGTAGCCCTCGTTGTCGTGCGGCGGGGTCACGATCTCCGCCCCGGCGGCGCGGGCGCGGGCGTGGTGGGCATCCAGGTCGTCGACGATGATGTAGACGCAGCCCGTCACGCCCCCGGCCTCCGCCGCCGTTTTCCAGCGATAGGCGTCGGTGGACGGCCCGGGCCGGGCCGATCCCAGCATGACCATGCCATCGCCCAGCGTCAGCTGGGCATGGTGGATGAGGCCGGGGTCCTGGTCGTCGGCATAGACGGCGTGGCGCTGGAATCCGAAGGCGGCGCACAGGAAGTCGATGGCGGCCGGCGCATCCCGATAGCGCAGGCAGGGGATCAGCGGGCTGGTGGGCATGGCGATCAGTCTCCTCTCAGGCGGCGACGATGCCGCCGCCCGACCATAGGGCCCGACGACGCGGCCTGGATTGGATCTGAACTTACCCCGCCACCGTGCCGTCCCCTGGGCCGCTCTCGACCAGGCCACCGCCGTCCGGCAGGGACCGGGCCAGGTATTGTCCGGGGGTAAGGCCGGCGAACTCCCGGAACTCGCGGATCATGTGCGACTGGTCGCAATAGCCGGCGTCGATGGCGACACCGGCCCAGCCGCCGCTGGCGCCCTCCATCGGCGCGCCCCCCAGCCGTCTGGTCAGCGCCTCGAACCGCATCAGGCGCCGATAGGTGCGCGGGCCCACGCCCAGCGCATCCTTCACGCGGGCGGCGAGGTGCTTGGCGCTCCACCCGATCTCCCGCGCGATGTCGGCGATGTCCAGGTCGGGCCGGTGGCGCAGCAGGGCCAGCGCGTGCATCTGCGCCAGCGGCAGGCCCGGCAGGGCGGCGAAGCGGCGGGTGAGCGCGTCGTCCAGCACGGCCATGCGCCCGGCCCCGTCCGGCGCCTCCGCCAGCGCCTGCCCCAGTTGCAGTGCCGCCGACCCTAGGACGGCGTCCAGGGGCGCCACGCGGTCGACCAGATCCGTCAACGGGCATCCCAGCAGACGCCGCAGGCTGGAAAGCGGCAGGAAGACATGCATGCCCGCCTGGGTGCCGCCCGACCGGGACAGGGCCGGCGCCAGGTGGGCGCCGGCCACGAATCCCTCCCCCGCGCGCACGGTGATTTGCCGCCCATCGCCGCCGACGATACCAATGGGTTCCGCCAGGTTGACGATCAGGACGGCCTGGGCGTGGGGCAATTCCCGACGGGTGGTGAAGCTGGTCCGCTCGCGATAGTCGGCATAGCCATCCACCAAGCCGGACAGGGCCGGCGGCGGCGCCAAGCTGGCCACGTGCCACGCGTCCCGCGCGCCGTCATGGCGGCGGACGGACACGAGACGGGAGGACGGAACGGTCATGGGAACGGTCATGGGGCGGCCTCTGACGGCGCGGCTGCCCGTCAGCTTGGCACAGATCAGACCGGCTGGGGAGGTCCGCCCGCGCCTATTTCAATGGCCTACTTCAACGGATAATCGAACACGGCGTAGTGACCGCCGTGGTCGAACCGCCGGTTGGGCATGTCCAGGCGGTGGTTCACGCCGGTGTAGTGGCCGATCAGCGACCGCCGCTCCAACCCCGGACGCTTCGGCGCCGAGCCCCGGTGCATCAATCGGCCATGCCAGATCAGCACGTCGCCTTTTTCCCCCAGGAAACGGCGCGTTTCCACCCCCTGGGCCGCGATCTCCGCCTCGATGGCCGGGGTGACGAAGCGTTCCGTCAGATGGGGCCAGGAGGCGCTGCCGGTGGTGCCGGTGACGCGGTCGCGCTCCGCCGCGGTCATGAACTGCCGCACCCTCTCCCCCTGCAGCAAGGGCCAGCGGTGGGAGCCCGGCACGTATTCGAACGGCCCGGAATCGGGGTCGATACGCTCCAGCGCGATCCACACCGCCGCGTACCAGCCGTTGACGAAGGGCGGGCTGAGATATTCGTCCTGGTGCCAGTTGCGCTCGGTCGAGGCCCAGCCGGTGAGGTTGAGATGCAGCATCATCTCCTCCCCGATCAGGCCGTTCATGATGGCCATCAGCGGCGGATGCAGGCAGATGCGCCGCAACTCCTCCACCTGCATGTAGGGGGTGGGGGTGATCCAGCCCAGCGCCCGGTCCACCTGCTCCCGCCGCCTGATGTAGGGGTCCAGCAGGTCATCGCCGAGGAAGCCCTTGAGCAGGACCACGCCCTCGCGCCGCCACTGCCGCTGTTCGGGGGTCAGTGCCGCCTCATCCACCACCGGCTGGTCCAGGGGCGGCAGGCCCTGGGGATCGGGATGGTCACTCAACATGGAAAAGCGGATGCCGCCGCTGGCGTCCGGCGGCGTGCCGTAGCACAGGGCGCCCAGGGGCGGCCGGTCCCCCAGGGTGCGGGCCAAGGCCAGCAGTGCCGGCGCCAGCGCCTGGGCATCCGGCGCCTCATCCGTCTCGGCCACGAACAACCAGTAGACGGGGCCGCGGCCCGTGGGGAAGGGCGGAACGGTGACGCGGTCACAGCGCATATCGCCCTCGAACAGGCCATCCGGGGTGCGCGACACCAGCGGCCCCTGCCGCGCCAGGCCGGTCGCCTCGTCGACCAGCAGGGCGTGGAGCGTCCGCTCCGGCCGGCCGCCCCGGATGTCGCCCGGCACCTCGACGACCTCCAGGTTGGCCACGCGCGTCACCACCCGCTCCACGATCAGCAGCGGCGGCAGCGCCGGGGCGAGCGTGGCGACGGTGGCGGGAACCGGCCGGCGGCCGAGAAGGCGGGACAGGAAGGTCATCGGGAAGGTCGGTTCACCAAGGCATCCCGCGCGGGTGGCGCCAAGTCTCAGGCGCTGGCGCTGCGGGTTCCGGCCGTCAGGGTGCCGCCCAGCCGGGCCAGGATTTCGCCGGCCAGGGCGGCGATTTCCTCCGACCCCTTGGCACGGCGGTCGGTTTCCTGCAGGGACAGGCCGTCCATCATGGCGCCGGCGAAGCCGACGCGGTTGCCGATGGCCGCCTCGGCCATGGGCACGCCCAATCCCGCCACCGCCTCCGTCAGGCGGTCGGCCAGCTTGGCGCGGGGCGGCACGCGGTTCAGCGTCACCAGCACCGCCCGCTTTTCCGCCTTGGCCATCTCCAGCGTCGGGCGGGTGGCCCACAGGTCCATGGGGCTGGGCTGCACCGGCACCACCACCAGGTCGGCCACGCGCACGGCGATGCGCGCCTCCGTCTCGGCATGCGGGGGGCTGTCGACCACCACCACGTCATGTTCCCGCGCCAGACGCTCCACCTCTTTCTGCGTGCGCCAGCCGTTGATCTGCATGTGGGTCAGGCCGGGATCATCCAGGGCCTGCGCGCGCAGGCCGAACCAGGCGGTCAGGCTGCCCTGGGGGTCGATGTCCACCACCGCCACCCGCAGGCCGGCCAGCGACCAGGCCACGGCCAGCTGGATGGCCAGCGTGGTCTTGCCCGCCCCGCCCTTTTGCTGCGCGATGGTGACGACGTGACCCGCCATGATGGCTCCCCCCTTCAGGAATGACCGTGGCCGGCAGTGTGGACCCGGCGGCGGTGGCGGGCAAGTGTGCAGTGCACAATGGGTGATGCCCCAAAAGGGGGGGCCGGCCCTGCGGCCGCCCCCCTTGGACCCGGCCGGCGGGTGGGCTAGATAGGGTGACCTCCTTTACCAGGTGCCGCCCCCGTGACCGATCGCCCTTACCCTCAGGCCGCCCCCGACATGTCCCCGCCCAGCGCAGAGGCGCTGGCCCGCGCGTCGCAGGCGCTGGCTGGCGGCAAGCTGGTGGCCTTCCCGACGGAGACGGTCTACGGCCTGGGCGGTGACGCCGGCAACGACCAGGCGGTCGCCGACATCTTCGCCGCCAAGGGCCGCCCCAGCTTCAACCCCCTGATCGTCCATCTGCCCGATGTCGAGGCGGTGGAGCGTTACGCCGTGATGGATGAGCGGGCGCGCCAGATGGCCGACCTGTACTGGCCCGGCCCCCTGACCCTGGTCCTGCCCCGGCGGCCGGATGCCGCCCTGTCGCTGCTGGTCAGCGCCGGGCTGGACACGGTGGCGGTGCGGGTGCCGCGCCATCCCACCGCCCGCGCCCTGCTGCAGGCCAGCGGCCGGCCCATCGCCGCCCCCAGCGCCAACCGGTCCGGCCATGTCAGCCCCACCGCCCCCATCCATGTGCGGGAGGAATTTCCCGATGGCGGCGGCGGCCGGCTGGCCCTGATCCTGGCGGATGGCCGCTGCCCGGTGGGGGTGGAATCCACCGTGCTGGACCTGTCGGGCGAGCATCCCGTGCTGCTGCGCCCAGGTTCCATCACGCCAGAGGAGATCGAGGCCGTGCTGGGCCCCATCCAGCGCGCGACCACCCCGGGCGCTGGCGCGCCCCATGCCGGGCTCAAGGCGCCGGGCATGCTGGAAAGCCACTACGCCCCCGGCCTGCCCGTCCGCCTGAACGCCTTGAACGCGGCGAAGGATGAGGCCTTGCTGGGCTTCGGCCCCGACCGCTTCGTCCTGGGCGGGGCGGAGCGGCTGAACCTCTCGCCCACCGGCGACCTGAACGAGGCAGCCGCCAACCTGTTCGCCATGCTGCGCCGGCTGGACAAGCCCGGCCTCTGCGGCATCGCCGTCATGACCATCCCCGACGTGGGCCTGGGCCTGGCCATCAATGACCGCTTGCGTCGGGCGGCGGCCCCCCGGCCCTGAGACGGAACCGGTTAACGGACCACACCGTTAGCACTTGATCCCAGCGGGCGGGAGCGGACACTCTGGCGTCCCCGCCCCGGAGTTGAGGCCGCCCCATGACAGAGCCCCGGCACATCGTCCTTCTGGCCCAGTACAACGCCTGGATGAACACCAAGGTGCTGGAGGCGGCGGCGCGGCTGCCGGCCGAGGCCCTGACCGCCGACCGGGGGGCCTTCTTCCGCTCCATCCTGGGCACGATGAACCATCTCATGGTGGCGGACCTGATGTGGCTGCGGCGCTTCCGCACCCATCCCGCCGGCTACGCCACCCTGGACCCGGTCATGGACCTGCCCGTGCCCACGCGCCTGGATGAGGCGCTTTATACCGACCTGGCCAGCCTGGCGGCCGACCGCCAGGTGATGGACGCCGCCATCGGCCGCTGGGCCGCCAGTGTGCGCGCCTGCGACCTGAACCAGGTGCTGACCTACACCAGCAGCGCCGGCAAGACCTGCGCCCGCCGCTTCGGCGACCTGATCGTGCATTTCTTCAACCACCAGACCCATCATCGCGGCCAGGCCACCACCCTGCTGACCCAGGCCGGCCAGGACGTGGGCGTGACCGACCTGGTGGCCCTGATACCGGATGAAGTCCCATGAGCACCCGCCCTTCCGCCGCCACCCAGGCCTGCCTGGCGGCCCTTTCCGACCTGCTGGGCCCCAGCGGTTTCATCACCGACGCGCAGGCGCAGGCGCCCTACCTGACGGAGGCGCGCGGCAACGCCGTCAGCGTGCCGTTGGCTCTGCTGCGCCCGTCGACGACGGCGGAGGTGGCGGCCGTGGTGCGCCTGGCGGCCGAGGCTGGCATCGCCCTGGTGCCCCAGGGTGGCAACACCGGCCTGGTGGGCGGCGCCCTGGCGGCGGAGGGCACCCTGCTGCTGAACCTGGGCCGCCTGAACCGCATCCGCGAGATCGATCCCCTGGACCACACCATGACGGTCGAGGCGGGTGTCATCCTGGCCACGGTGCAGCAGGCGGCCAACGACGTGGACCTGATGTTCCCCCTGAGCCTGGGCGCCGAGGGCAGTTGCACCATCGGCGGCAACCTGTCGACCAACGCCGGCGGCATCCTGACCCTGCGCTACGGCAACGCCCGCGCCCAGGTGCTGGGGCTGGAGGTGGTGCTGCCCGACGGTCAGGTGTGGAACGGCCTGCGCCGCCTGCGCAAGGACAACACCGGCTATGACCTGAAGCACCTGTTCCTGGGTGCGGAGGGCACGCTGGGCATCATCACCGCCGCCACCCTGTCGCTGGTGCCCCGGCCGCGCCAGATGGAAACGGCGCTGGTGGCCGTGCCCGACGTGACCGCCGCCCTGCGCCTGCTGAAACGCCTGCGCCAGTCCAGCGGCGATGCCGTGTCGGCCTTCGAGATCATGCCGCGCTTCGCCATCGACGGCGCGGCCCGTTACCTGGGTGAACAGAACGACCCGCTGTCCGAACCATCCCCCTGGTACATTCTGGCGGAGCTGACGGCGGGCACCCCCGGCGACGCCCTGCGCGAAACGGTGGAGGCCGCGCTGGCCGAGGCCATCGAGGCGGGGGAGGCGACGGACGCCACCCTGGCCGCCAGCGGCGACCAGCGGCAGAAACTGTGGCGACTGCGCGAGGGCCTGCCGGAGATCGGGCGCAAGGTGGGCGGCGCCCTGCACCATGACGTGGCCGTGCCGGTCAGCCGCGTCCCCCAGTTCATCGAGCGCGCCAACCAGGCGGTGGCGGCCTTGTGCCCCGGGGCCCGGCCCTACCCCTTCGGCCATCTGGGCGACGGCAACATCCACTACAACATCGCCCGGCCGGACACCGACGACCCGGCCGACCGCGACGCCTTCCTGGCCCTGGGTGAGCGGATCATGCGGGCGGTGCACGACGTGGTGCTGGAGCTGGACGGCTCGATCAGCGCGGAGCACGGCATCGGCAACAAGAAACGCAACGAACTGGCACGCGCGCGGTCACCCCTGGAAATCGATCTTATGGCAAGCTTGAAACGCCTGCTGGATCCCCGCGACCTCATGAACCCTGGTAAAATCTTACCCCAATAGGCAGGATTTTTCGGGAAAGCCGGGCGCAGGCATAGGCCGGTACTGACCTTTGGCGTCAATTGACGGCGACTCGGGGGTCATGAGACCCTTGGTTGTAGAGATAAAGGAGCCCCGTGGTGCCGCCGCGTGTAAGCCGCCGGACCACCCCAAGAGAGGGAGAGAGCCTATGCCTGGCAAGACCTCGACCCCCATTGGCCCCCATTCCTCCCCGGTGCCCCTTTACCTTAGGCTGCTGCGGGGTGGCACCCAGGTGGGCCATGCCCCGTTGGCCGATGATGGCGATACCGTCGTATCCGTTCCACCCCAGATGACCGGTGGCGTGTGCGGCGGGCAGATGATGGCCGGCCGGTCGGAAGATCCGGCCCTGGTCCATTTCTGACGGCCGTACCCCCAACGATCCTAGCCATCCGCATTAGTGCGTTCGGCCGAGGCGACTGTATGATCAGCCGCCATGAAGCCGTTCATCACGACCTTCCTGTCCCTGCGGCGGCGATCAGCGCCGGTACGCTACGCCGGGGCCGCCTTGCTGGTGTGCCTGTCGTTCGGCGTGCGCATCGCGCTGGACGATGTGCTGGACGGCTATCCCGTGGTGCATTTCTTCCCCGCCCTGGTGCTGGGCACGCTGTGGTTCGGGGTCGGGCCCGGCCTGCTGGCCGTGGTCCTGAGCACGACGCTGGCCCTGCCCTTCTTCGCGCCGGCCACCGACGGCCTGCCCTGGACGCAACAGCTGGCCGCCCTGCCCGACCGGCTGGCGGCCCTGCCGCCGAGGGGCTGGGCGGGCCCCGCCCTGTTCGTCGTCATCAGCCTGGTGGTGGTGTCCATCATCGCGGCCCTGCATGACGCCCTGGACACCCTGGCGGCGGGGGAGGAGCAGCAGGCCATGCTGTTGCGTGAAATCTACCACCGCATCCGCAATGACTTGCAGTCCGTGTCCAGCCTGTTGATGGTGGCGGAAAGCCGTGTCGGCGCCAAGGAGGCGGGGGAGCTGGCCAAGGCCGGGGAACGGGTGCGGGTGCTGGGCCTGGTCTATTCCAGCCTGCAGCGGCTGCAGCGCGAGCCTTTCGTGCCCGCCCGCGCCTTCCTGGGCCAACTGGTGGAGAACCTGGCCGCCGCCCATGTCGCCGGCCGGCCCATCACCTTCACCGTCGAGGTCGAGGACCTGAAGCTGCCGCAGCGGGCCGCCGTGACCCTGGGCCTGGCCGCCAATGAACTGCTGACCAACGCGCTGAAATACGCCTTCCCCGCCGGGCGGCCCGGCACCGTGGCCGTGCGCCTGGGCACGGAGGGGCAGCGATGGGTGTTGCGGGTGGAGGATGACGGCGTCGGCCTGCCACCGCCCGCCCCCAACGGCGAAAGCCCGGCAACAACGGCCGGGCCGGCAGAAGATTCCGGCACCCTTGGCGCCCACCATCCCCACCCGCCCCACACCGGCCTGGGTCACCTGCTGCTGGAACAGCTGGCGCGGCAGTGCGGCGGTCAGCTGGGGCAGGTCAGCGACGGCGGCGTGAAGGCCTGGCTGGCCGTGCCGGCGGCGCCGGAAGGTACCAGCCTTTAGGCGCTGGCCATGTAGGCGGCGGCCATGTTGGGCGCACGGTTGGTGGTCATGCGCTGTTCCTGCTGGCTGTAGCCGTCCTTGTTGTCCTGGTCCTCGTCCTCGGTGGGCGCGGCCAGGGCGTTCAGCATCATGATGGTGTAGGTGGACAGCGGCATCTTGGACGAACTGGCGCCCCGCACCATGTCCCAGGGCTGCGACGTGCTGTCGGCCGTCTGCACGGTGCCCAGGGTGGTGGACCCGGCATATTTGTCCGCGCTGGCCCCGCCCGTGCCGTCGAACTTCTTGGCGAAGCGGTCGTAGACCTGGCCCAGGGACAGGGCCTTGCCGTTGGTGTCGTAGAAGACGGCGTCGTTGGCGTCGGCCGCGTCCGGCACCACGGCGTCCGCCGCCTGGTTGGGATTTTTCTTCAGCGCGTTCAGGAACTTGGAAGCGCCGCCGGCGCCCAGGAAATGGGCCAGGTACAGCTCGGTCCCGCCGATGGTGCCGCCCACCTGCTGCTGCAGCGTGGTCTTGTTGTCCTGGGCCAGCGCCGCCGCCATCATGGCCGAGGTGTCGGCGTCCTTGCGCAGGTCGAGAATCTTTTGCCGGGTGGCGGGATCGGAGACGTAGGCGCTGCCGTCGCCGCGGGTCTTGATGGCGGCGGCGTACTGGCCCAGCCCGACCTCGGCGCCGTGCTGCTGTACCATGTTCAGCCACGTGGAGTCGGTGAACTGGTAGAGGCCGGTGGCGCTGCTGGTGCTGGCCTTGGCGTTGGTGTTGTAGCCGCTTTCCACCGACGCCTGCTTCAGCAGATAGGAAAAATCTACCCCGGCCTTGGCGCTGGCCTGCTGCACCGCCGCCACGATCTTGGCGGGGGCGGAGGACGCCAAACCCTGTGCTGCAGTCAACTGCGTGGTGGACAGCGCGCTGATCACGACCGGACCTCACTTACCTGGAAAACGACCGGCCGATGGGGGCCGATCCGATGCTGGCCTAAAGGGAAAGCAAGGGACGTGCCAGCCTGTCGCGGCGGCGGGATTCGGGCCGGACTTTCGGCGACGCTTGCCCGCCCGCCGCCGTCCCGGCAGGATGGGCCCCGCGTCGACGGGACGTGGCCCTTCCGCTCAATGATCGGGCCCGCCCGCCCAATAACATTGAGCACCCCCGCCGGCCGTGCCGGGTCCCGCCCCCAGTCCTGAAGCGATGGGCGCCGGGCCCCACCGGCGGGTCCCCCGGGAGGACCCGAGAGACCATGACCTATCAAGCGCCCCTGAAGGAAATCCGTTTCGTCCTGAATTCCGTCGTCGGCCTGGACAAAGTTGCCGCCTACCCCGCCTTCGAGGCCGCCACCCCCGACCTGGTGGACGCCGTGCTGGAGGAAGGCGCCAAGCTGGCCGACAACGTGCTGGCGCCCCTGAACGTGGTGGGCGACCGCCAAGGCGCCAAATTGACGGACACGGGCGTGCGCACCCCCGACGGCTTCAAGGACGCCTACCGGCAGTTCGTGGAGGGCGGATGGAACAGCGTGCCCTTCGACCCCGATCACGGCGGCCAGGGCCTGCCCTGGACCCTGTTCATCGCCCTGCTGGAAACCTGGACCAGCGCCAACATGTCCTTCGCCCTGGGGCCGCTGCTGACCCAGGGGGCGGTGGAACTGCTGACCGCCCACGGGTCGGATGAGCAGAAGACGCTGTATCTGGAAAAGCTGATCTCCGGCGAATGGGCCGGGACCATGAACCTGACGGAGCCGCAGGCGGGTTCCGATGTGGGGGCCGTGCGCACCCGCGCCGTGCGCCAGGCCGACGGCACCTATCGCGTCAGCGGCCAGAAGATCTTCATCACCTATGGCGACCATGACTGGACGGACAACATCGTCCACCTGGTGCTGGCCCGCACGCCGGACGCGCCGGCGGGCACCAAGGGCATCTCGCTGTTCATCGTGCCCAAGTTCCTGCTGAACGCCGAAGGCACCCCGGGCGAGCGCAACGACGCCTATTGCGTCAGCCTGGAGCATAAGCTGGGCATCCACGCCAGCCCCACCGCCGTGATGAGCTACGGCGACAACGGCGCCTGCGTGGGCTACTTGGTGGGCGAGGAGAACCGTGGCATCGAGTACATGTTCACCATGATGAACAACGCCCGGCTGGGGGTTGGCCTGCAGGGTGTGTCCATCGGTGATCGCGCCTACCAGCAGGCGCTGGCCTACGCCAAGACCCGGGTGCAGAGCCGGGACGTGGCCGGCGGACCGCAGCCGGTGACCATCATCCACCACCCCGACGTGCGCCGCATGCTGCTGACCATGCGGTCCAAGGTGGAGGCCGCGCGCGCCATCGTCTATTTCACCGCCGCCTCCCTGGACGGCCGCCATCACCACCCGGACGCGGAGGCCGCAAGCCAAGCCGGCCTGCTGAACGACCTGATGACCCCGGTGGCCAAGGCGTGGAGCACCGACATCGGCGTCGAAGTGGCCAGCCTGGGCGTGCAGGTGCACGGCGGCATGGGCTTCATCGAGGAGACGGGGGCCGCCCAATATTACCGTGACGCCCGCATCGCCCCGATTTATGAGGGCACCAACGGCATCCAGGCCAATGACCTGGTGTTCCGCAAGCTGGGCCGCGACGGCGGCGCCACCGCCCGCGCCCTGTTCGTCCAGATGGCGGAGACGGCCGAGGCCGCCGCCGCCCAGCCGGGCGACGACCTGGCCGCCATCGCCCAGGGCCTGAAGCGGGGCGTCGCCGCGCTGGAAGAGGCGACGTCCTTCCTGGTGGCCCATGTGAAGGCCGATGCCCGCGCGGCGGCGGCCGGGGCCGTGCCCTACCTGACCCTGTTCGGCAACGTCACCGGCGCCTTCCTGCTGGCCCGCGGCGCCATCGCCGCCAACCAGGCGCTGGCCCAGGGCCAGGACGTGGCCTTTCATGAGGGCAAGCTGGTCACCGCCCGCTTCTTCGTGGAACAGGTGGTGGCCCCGTCCCTGGGCCTGGCCGACCTGATCCGCACCGGTCACCGCACCCTGATGGCGTTGTCGGAAGACCAGTTTTGAGCGGACGCGCGCTGTCGTGACGGAAAAGGCCGGGGGTGTCCCCGGCCTTTTTTTTGCGTTCAGCGTGTGTTGAGCGTGAAGACGGTCATGGGCGGCCGCACGCGGCTGACCCCATGGTGGAACAAGGCCACCCGGTCCATCTGCGCCGCCGGCAGCCACAGGGTGCCGTCCGCCGCCAGATAGGGCGCGTCCACCCAATGCAGGCGCTTGTCCTGGGCCAGGGTGGTCACGCGGCCGTCAGGGGCGCGGCGGCGCACGGCGTTGGCCGCCAGGTCGGTGTAGTACAGGCTGCCGTCGGGGCCCATGGCGGTGCCACCCACCGGCGGCAGGTCGACCCAGGGCTGGACCGCCGCCGCCAGGGTGGCGGCGGGCGTGGCGGGATCGTCCAGCAGGCGGGTGGGCACTCGCGACCACGGCCCTTCCAGGGGCCCATAGTACAGCCATTCGCCGTCCGGGCTGACCTCCAGAGGGTCGGAATGCACGGCCAGAGGCCTCCCATCCGGCGCCATCACCGTTTCCCCGTCCACCACGATGGGCCGGTCAGGCGGCGCCACGGTGGAAGGGTGGCGGTCCAACACGCGGCGGGCGCCGCTGGTGACCAGGTCCAGCACGATCAGGCCGGGCTGTCCGGCGTCGGTCAGGTAGGCGTGATCGCCGTGAAAGCGGATGTCGTCGACGTAGCTGCCGGGGCGGGCGATTTCAGGCCCCAGGGGAATGATGCGATCAACCCGCGCGGTCTTGAGGTCGATGCGCACCACCTTGGCCCCGCCCGGCAGCGGGTTGCCGCCGAAGTCGGGCGCGCCGGTATCCACCACCCACAGGCCGCCGGCGTCGTCGCGGTGGATGGCGTTGATGTTCACGAAGGCGTGGGACGGATCAGCCCCGGACGCCCAGGCGTTCCAGGCGGCATCCGGATAGGGACGGGGCGTGCCGGCAGCGTCCACCACCACCAGCGGCGGCAGCTTGGTGCCCGTCCAGCGCGGGCCGGCCAGGAAGACCCGCGCGCCGTCCACCGCCACCGCGTTCCACACGGCATCGGGGTTCTGCACGGCGGCGGCCAGGGATGGCGGCGCGGCCGCCGCGGGCTGGCCCAGGATGAGCGGCGCCATCACGGCGGCGGCGATGCGCAGGCGGGACAGGGCGGGAATGGGCATGATGTCAGGTCCTTAGGCCGAAATGATCGATGCCCACCCTGACCTATTCAGTCATGCCCCGGAATTCCCCAAATCCTTAGACAAACTATTCATCCGTGAATGGCAACATTAGATGCCGCCGCCATCCATCAGGTCCGACAGGCGGTCGCGGATACGGGTGGCCAGCGCCCGGGCGGCACTGTCGTCGCGGGCGCGCGGGCGGACGGTGACGATCCTGTCCTCCGACCGAACGGTGGCGGGCGATCCCGCCAGCAGGATGACCCGGTCCGCAAGATAGACGGCCTCGTCGATGTCATGGGTGACGAACAGGATGGTCTTGGACGTGCGCCGCCACAGGTCCAGCAGTTCATCCTGCAGGGTCTGCCGGGTGATGGCGTCCAGGGCGCCGAAAGGTTCGTCCATCATCAGCAGGTCGGGGTCCACCGCCAGCGCCCGGGCTATGGCCACGCGCTGGCGCTGGCCGCCCGACAGCTGGTGCGGCCAGCGGCCGGCCTTGTCGGCCAGGCCCACCAGGGCCAGCGCCTCTTCCGCCCGCCGGCTCCGTTCGGCCCGCGACAGGCCCAACCCCTCCAGCCCGAAGGCCACATTGGCGCGCACGGTGCGCCAGGGCAGCAGGCGGGCGTCCTGGAACACTAGGCCATAGGGGCGGCGGCCCTTCGACACGCCATTGCGGGCATGGGCCACGGCGCCGCTGTTGGGCGGCACCAGGCCCGCCACCACGCGCAACAGGGTGGACTTGCCCACCCCCGACGCGCCGACGATGGCGATGAACTCCCCCGGCGCGACCGACAGGTTGAAGTCGCGCAGCACCACGGTGCGGCCGTCCGGCGACGCCGGGTTGGGGAAGGCCAAGCTGAGATCGCGGATCTCGATCATGGGGACGGTCTCCGCCATCTTAAGCCTTCCAGCGCATCATACGGTCGCGCACCGCGACGAAGCCCATGTCGACCAGGCCGTAGAACAGGGCCATGGTGGCCATGTAGACGATGACGATATCGGTCGCCAGCAGGGAGCTGGCCTGCATCATGCGCTGTCCCAGGCCCGGCACGCCGAACAGCTCCGCCGCCACCACCGACATCCAGGCCTGCCCCAGGCCGGTGCGCAGGCCCGCCAGGATGGCGCCGGACGCGGCGGGCAGCACGATCTTGACCAGCTTGGCCGGGGTGGAGCGGTGGCCGAACGCGTCGGCCAGTTCCAGGAGGTCGCGGTCCACGGCCTGCACCGCGCCCAATGCCGCGAAATAATTGATCCAGAAGACGCCCAGCACGATGATGAAGATGGCGGCCGTGGGCGTGACGCCGAACCAGATGATGGCGAAGGGCACCCACGCCAGGCCGGGGATGGGGCGCAACAGGCGCACCACCCAGCTGGTGAAATCCTCAAGCCGCCGGGACATGCCGGTCAGCACGCCGGCGGCGATACCGCCGACCGAGCCGATGACCAGGCCCCAGAGATAATGCCCCAGGCTTTGCAGGATGGCGTCCGTCCAGGCCCCGCTGCGCACCTCCGCCGCGAAGGCCTGGGGGATGGCGCTGGGCGGCGGCAGCAGCACGGGGCGCACCAGGCCCAGGCGCGGCACCGCCTCCCACACCGCCAGGAAGGTGATGACACCCAGCAACGCCCACAGGCCGCGATAGCGCCGGGACGGCTTGGCCAGGAAGGCGGACGGGGGTATGCGCTTGCCCGGGGTCGGCAGGGCGGCCCCGGGCTGATCCGGCGATGTCGGGGAGGTCAAACGACGACGCTCACTTATGGAGTTTTTCGTAATAGCTGGCGTCGAACAGGGTATCCAGCGGCTCCGCCTTCTTCAAGACGCCGGTCTTCAGCTGGAAATCCTGCAGGGTCTTGGTCTTTTCCACGATGCGGCGGGGGTCGACCACGAACTGGGAAGCGGGGGAGGTCAAGGCGCGCTGCATGGTCTTCACGTCCACGATGCCGCGGCCCAGCACCTTTTCCACGTCGGCGGCGGCACGGGCCGGATCCTGGGCGATGAGGGTGACGGCCTTGTCCACCAGCTCCACCAGCTTCTGCACCAGTTCCGGGTGATCCTTGGCCAGGGCGCCGGTGACGCCCAGCACGGTGCCTGGCTGGTCCTTGATCATGTCCTTGCCATAGGCCAGCACCTTCACCGCCGGCTGACGGTCCTGGATGATGGTCAGGGCCGGCTCGCGCACGGTGGCGGCGTCCACGGCGCCGGCCAGCAGCGCCTGCTGGGTGGCGTCGATGCCCATGGGCACGATCTGCACCTTGGCCGGGTCGATGTGCTCATCCTCCTGCAGCCAGTACTTCAGCACCGTGTCGGGGATGGAGCCCACCGGCTGGGTGGCGATCTTCACCGGCCGGCCCAGCTTGGCCGCCAGGCGCGCGATGGCCTCCGCCTTGGTGTCGCCCTTGGCCGCCTCGGCCGACAGCTCCGGCCCGCCGGCCACCACCAGCTCCTCCACCGCGGTGGAGGCGACCACCTTCACCGTGATGCCCTGCGAGCCCGCGACCATCAAGGGGCCGATGCCGCCCATGTAGGCCTCCAGCGTGCCGGAGGCCAGGCCCAGGATCATGTTGGGGCCGCTGTCGAACTGCGTCAGCTTCAGCTCGAACCCCGCCTGCTTGTCCCACCCCTCCTGGCTGATGATGTAGGCCGGCGCCGCGCCCAGCACGGGGATGTAGCCGATGTGGACCACCGGGTCGGCCGCTTGGGTGGCTGGGGCCGCCAGCAGCGCGCCGATCAGCGGCAGGGCCGTCAGCAGGGACGAATAGGCACGACGCATGGGGCAGCTCCCTTTCGAGGTGTAACCGGAAATGCGGGGATTAAGCCGGCCGGCATAGGATCGGCATGTGCGGCAAACTGTCAATGCCCCCGCCTGCGTGCGTGATGTACCGTAAATTCAACACGGCAATATGTTGAATTGACGCATGGCCAAACGGATAGCGGCGGGGTGACGCCCGTCACCGACAGGCATTCCGCCAATCCGCATCCTGCGCCCACCATCGCATGAGGGGAAAAGGCTGGGAAAACAGCCAAAAATATCGAATCCTCAATTCAACGTTAAAGATTCGTCATTATTATCCTTATTGACAGCGAAATCGGCGGATGACAGCCTTGGCGTCAAGGAAGGCGGCTTCCCAGCCCCCCTTCCCGGCCAGCGCCGGGCCCCCACCGTCCAGGAACAACCGCCCGTTCGTTTCATTCCTGGTGGGGGCCCGGCCGACCGGCCCGCGGCCATTTGACGGAGCAGCTTGCGCCGCGTCACCAACCGCTAAAGCGCCACGAAGCCACTTCGTGGTTCCTCCGGAACATGCCCCGGAACGCGAAGGACCAGCCATGACCCGCACTTTCCCGACCCGACGCCCACCGTGCCGCCAGGCCCACGCCCTGGCCTGCCGCTGTTCCCTCATGCGCATGGGCTGCCGCTGTTGATGCCCCGCCGGGCGCGGTGACCCGCGTCCCGCCGGCCCCAGCCGCAGTGTTCCGGGCCCGCCCCACCCCCTGGGCCCCGAGCCACAAAACCATCGTGTTGTTTTCACACCCCCGTAATGGCGGGGGTGTAGAGGGAGCTCACCATGAGCCAGCGACTTCAAAACCAGGACATCGTCCGGGCGCCCGCGCCCGCCGCGGTCATCATCGAGACCGCCCGCCACACGGCGGGACTGGCCGTGCAGGATGGCCGGGACGTCCAGTTCTTCGCCTCGCACAGCCTGTTCCAGGCTCTGGACGGGCAGCGTTTTCGCAGCGTGCGGGCGCTGGAGCGGGCCGTGAGCAGTCTTGAGGCGGCCATCGCCGACCAGCGCCGCACCCGCGACAGCCGCGGCCAGATCTGGCGCAGCTGGGAAGGCCCCCAGTTGGATGGCAACGGGGCCGGTCAGCCCGAGGCGGCCTGATCCTTAGCGGCCCTGTCCTCGAAATACGTGTCCCCAAACTCGGCGATCATCGCCTGGGCCTCGTCCACCAGGGCGCGGACCAGGCGACGGTCGGGATGGGTGCACAGCGTCTCGTTGACGGCCTTGCCCAACAGGGCTTGCGCCTGGGCCAGCAGCTTCACCGCCAGACGATCCTCAAGTTCCATGCCTTGATCCTTTTCCCCGTGGGACCCTTTTCCCTGTGACCCTGGCGCCGGACGGCGTCGGGTCATTTCCCGCGCACGTCCGCCTCAGGCCGCCTCGGCCAAGACCTCGGCATAAAGGGCCGGGTCGACATTTCCGCCGGACAGCACCACGGCGATGGTGCGGCCGGCCGTTTCCACCTTGCCGGCCAGCAGCGCCGCCAGGGCGGCCGCCCCGCCAGGCTCCACCACCAGTTTCAGGTTGGCGGCCGCGAAGCGCATGGCGGCGCGCACCTCCGCCTCCGTCACCACCAGGCCAGGACCCAGCAGCGCCTGGGCCAGGGGAAAGGTGATGGTGCCGGGAATGGGCGCCAGCAGCGCGTCGCAGGAGGATTTGGCGCCGGGCGCGTTGGCCAAACGTTCCCCAGCCGCCAGCGACCGCGCCATGTCGTCAAAACCCGCCGGCTCAGCCGTGTGCACGCTGGCCTGGGGGAAGGTCTGCTTCAGGCCCAGGGCGGTGCCGGTGGCCAGACCCCCACCGCTGCAATTCACCAGGCAGGCATCGACGGTCAGGCCCACGGCCGCCGCCTGGCGCCCGATCTCCAGCCCCACGGTGCCCTGGCCGGCGATGATGTGAGCATCGTCGTAGGAGGGCACCAGCACGGCACCGGTGCGGGCGCACAGTTCCCGCCCGATGGCCTCGCGATCCTCAGTGAAGCGGTCATAGAACACGATCTCCGCGCCCAGGGCGCGCGTGCCCGCCACCTTGATGGCGGGGGCGTCGGCCGGCATGACGATGGTGGCCCTAGTACCCACCAGGCGGGCGGCTTCCGCCACGCCCTGGGCATGGTTGCCGGACGACCAGGCGACCACGCCCCGCGCCCGTTCCTCCGCCGTCAAGCGGCCCAGGCGGTTGTAGGCGCCGCGAAACTTGAAGGAACCGGTACGTTGCAAGACCTCGGGCTTCAACAGCACGCGGGCACCCACCGCCGTGTCCAGCGCCGCGTTGGTGATCAGCGGCGTCACCACCGCCTTGCCCGCCAGAAGCTCCGCCGCCGCCTCGACGTCCGCGCCCGTCACCGCCATCGCCATGATCCGTTTCCCTGAAGAGCTTGTCCGGCCCCAGGCTGGCACCGCCGGGGGCGCATGCGCAAGCGCCCCGCCAGACATGGCGCCTATTCACCTTTTCTTCCCTTTGGAAGGCATGCGTCGGCGTCATTCATAGCGCAGGGCGTTGACCGGCTTGGCGGCGGCCACCCGGGCGGCATGGCCCGCCACCGTTATCCAGGCGATCAGCAGCGCCGCCAGGCCGGCCAAGGCGAAGACCAAGGGGTCCATCTGGATACGGTAGGCGAAGCCCCCCAGCCAGCGGCCCATCACCACCCATGCCACGGGCCAGGCGATCAGGTTGGCCACCAGAACGGGCTTGCTGAACTGCCAGACCAGCAGTTGGACGATATCGGCCACCGTGGCGCCCAGCACCTTGCGCAAGCCGATCTCCTTGGTCCGCCGTTCCGCCGTGAAGGCCGCCAGGCCGAACAAACCCAGGCAGGCGATCAGGATGGCCAGGCCGGAGAACAGGGCCAGCAACTGACCCTGCAACGCCTCGTCGGCGTAGACCTGGCGGACATGCTCATCCAGGAACTCACGCTTAAGGGGCAGGTCGGGAAACAGGCGGCGCCAGGTGTCATCGATGGCGGCCAGGGTCGCAGCGTCGGCGTTGGGCGCAAGACGCACCAGCATGACAGACAGCTCATCCCGCATGGCTAGGTAGACGGTGCCCTCCAAAGTCTGGCGTGCGGTGCCGAACTGCACGTCCGCCACCACGCCGACCACGGTCAGGGGCAGGCTGTCGCCGTAAACCACGGTGCGCCCCACCGCCCCGTCCGGCGCGCCCAGGCCCAAGCGCGCCGCCGCCGTGACCGACAGGACCACGGGAATGGTGGTGCCGGCCGTCCCCGCCCGGATGGCCGCGTGGCTGGTGACGTCGCCCGGCCGGGCCGGGTCGAACACGCGGCCGGCCAGCACGGGCACGCCCAGGGCCTGCAGATAGTCCACGTCCACCGGTTCGGTGCGGAACAGCAGGTCACGGGTCCCGTCCGGCGCCTCGGGCAGGCGGTAATTGTTGGTCCATTCGCTGCGGTCGTTGGGCACGTTGGCGGCGGCCCCCACGGCGGCGACGCCCGGAATGCGCGCCAAGGCGTCGTGCAGGCCGGCCAAACCCGCCCGCCCCGCCGGCCGGGCCAAGCCGCGCAGCACCACCGCCCCCTCCGCCCGAAAGCCCAGTTGCTGGGTGCTGGCGTAGCGGGTCTGCTGTCCCATCACGATGGTGGCGATGACCAGCACGATGGCGGCGGTGAACTGCAGCATGACCAGGGCCGCGCGCAGGCGCCCGCCCCCCGCTGCCTGCACGCCGCGCAGCAGGTCGGTGGGTCGGGGCCGCGACAGCACGACCGCCGGATACAATCCCCCCAGCATGCCCACCAGCAGGGTTGGCAGCAGCACCGCCGCCGCCAGGCCCGCGCCACCCAGGAAGCGCGCGTCCAACCGGACGGCCAGCAGGGCGAGGAAGCGGGGCATCACCAATTCCACCAGCGCCAGGCCCAGAAGGCCCGCCGCCAGGGCCAGCAGCACCGATTCCAGCAGGAACTGCGTCACCAGCTGGCTACGGCGACCGCCCAGCGTCTTGCGGATGGCCACCTCCCGCGCCCGGAGGGAGGCGCGGGCGGTGGACAGGTTGACGAAATTGACCACGGCGATGCCCAGCACCAGACAGGCGATGCCCGTGAAGGCCGCCAAGGTGCCGGGCGCGATGCCCAGGCCCGCCATCGGGTCGGTGTGCATGGCCGTCAGGGGTTGCAGTTCCAGCGTTTCCACCAGCCCCGGCGCGATGTCCTGCCGGCCTTCGCGGTGGGCCAGCAGCAGGGCGGGGAAGCGCGCCGGCAGGGCGCCCGCGTCCACACCCGGCCTCAGCATCACGAAGGTCTGCAGAAACTCATCCCGCCACAGCGTGTCCTTGGCGGCGAACTCCGCGTCCCAGCCATCCTGGAACCGGGTGGCGACGTTGGTCCACAGCGTCGCGGGAAATTCGCGGGAGAATATGGTGTTGGACGGCAGGTCGCGCACCACGCCCGTCACCACCAGGCGGACGCCCGAGGTCAGCTCCAGGGTGCGGCCCAGGGCATCGGACGAGCCGAAGTAGCGCCGTGCCCGGCTTTCGGTCAGCACCACGGTGCCCGGTTGCGCCAGGGCCGTCGCGGGGTCGCCCGCCAGGAAGGGAAAGTCGAACAGGCGGAAGAAGGGCGCGTCCGCCAGGTAGATGGTGTCCTCCACCGGCGTGCCGCCGTCGCGCAGCACAATGGCATGGCGCACCATCCGCACCATGGTCTCCACCTCCGCAGGCAGGTCCTGCGCCAGCGCGGGGCCTAGGGGCTTGGGCGTCTCGATCCGGCGGATCGGGGCCTGGGCCGGCGCGTACTGGGCCTGGACGATGCGGTAGATGCGCCCGCCCTGGCTGTGGAAGCCGTCGAAATGCGTCTCATGCCAGACGTACAGCCCCGTCATGGCCGCCGTGGCGATGCCCAGCGCCAGACCCATCATGTTCAAGGCGGTGTAGAGCCGCTGACGCAGCAGTACCCGACTGGCGATACGCAGGTAATTCAGCAGCATGGTTTATCCGTTTTCCTCAAACGCCAGGCGCGGCCGGTGGCGGAAGCCGTGGGATTTCATTCGTACCGCAGGGCGCGCACCGGCTTGGCGGCGGCCACCCGGGCGGCATGGCCCGCCACCGTCACCCAGGCGATCAGCAGCGCCGCCAGGCCGGCGATGACGAAGACCAGGGGGTCGCGGTCGACACGATAGACGAATTCCCCCAGCCAGCGGCCGGCCAGCACCCAGGCCACGGGCCAGGCGACCAGCGTCGCCACCACCACCGGCTTGCTGAACTGCCACACCAGCAGGCGCACGATATCGGGCACGGTGGCGCCCAGCACCTTGCGCAGGCCGATCTCCTTGGTCCGCCGCTCCGCCGTGAAGGCGGCCAGGCCGAACAAGCCCAGGCAGGCGATCAGGATGGCCAGGCCCGAGAACAGGCCCAGCAACTGGCCCTGGTGCGCCGTGGCGGCGTAGGTGTCGCGGATGTGGTCGTCCAGGAATTCCCGCTTCAGCGGCAGGTCGGGATAGAGGCGGCGCCAGGTGTCGTCGATGGCCGCCAGGGTGGCCGCGCCGCCGCCGCCGGCGACGCGCACCGCCATGACATCCATGAAGCGCGGCTCGATCAGATAGAGGGTGGGTTCCATCACCGACTTGGCGCTGTCGAACTGCACGTCGTCCACCACGCCGATGACGGTCATGGCCGTGTGGTCGCCATAGATGACCGTACGGCCCAGCGCCTGCTCCGGGGTGCCCAGGCCCAGGCGCGTCACCGCCAGGGCGGACAGCACGATGCTGTCCCCCTGGGGTGCCTCCTCATCCTCCGGCGCGTCCGGCCGGGAGACCTGGCCGTCCTGGGGGTGGGCCTGGTCGAACAGCCGGCCGGCCAGGACCTTCATACCCACGGTTTCCATGTAGCCGAAGTCCACCCCCTCGGTGCGCAGCGCCAATTCCTTCTCCTTGGGCGTGTCGGGCAGACGGTAGGAGGAGAAGCGGTCGGCGCCATCGCCCGGCATCCACAGGCTGCCGCCCGCCGTGATCACGCCCGGAATGCGCAGCAGCGCCTCGCGCAGGGCCTGCTGATGGGCATGCCCCACCGGGGTGTCCAGCCCGCGCAGCAACACGACGTTTTCCGGCATGAAGCCCAGGCGCTGGGTGCTGGCGTAGCGCGTCTGCTGCAGCATGACGACGGTGGAGATGCCCAGCACGATGGCGGCGGCGAACTGGGCCACCACCAGGATGGCGCGCAGCCGCCCGCCACCGGTCGCGGCCGGACCGCCCTTCAGCAGGTCGCCCGGCCGGGGCCGCGACAGGACCAGCGCCGGGTAGAGGCCGCCGAGCAGGCCCACCACCGCCACCAGGGGCAGCGACACGGCAGCGATCCACAGGCCGGACATGAAATGCTGGTCCATGCGCAGGTCCAGCAGCGCCAGGAAACGCGGCATGGCCAATTCCACCAGCACAAGGGCCAGCGCCCCGGAAATGAAGGCCAGCAGCACCGATTCCGTCAGGAACTGCGTCACCAGCATGCCGCGCCGCCCGCCCAGGGTCTTGCGGATGGCCACCTCCCGCGCGCGCAGGGAGGAGCGGGCGGTGGACAGGTTGATGAAGTTGATGACGGCGATCCCCAGCACCAGCGCCCCCACGGCGAGGAAGGTGACCAGCAGGCTGAGGGGCACGCCATCGTCACTGATGCCCTCGATATGCACACGGGTCAGCGGCTGCAGGTCCAGGGTCGCGCTGGGCTTGCCTGTGGCCGTGTCCAGGTACTCGGTCATGCGGGCCGCCAGGAAGCCGGGGAAGCGCGCCACCAGGGACGCGGGCTCCACCCCCGGCTTCAGCAGCAGGTAGGTGCGCAGGAAGCTGTGGTGCCACTGGGTGTCGGCCGCGGCGAAGGGCTCATCCCAGCCGTCGTTGAGACGGGTGGCGATATTGGCCAGCATTTCCATGTGGAAGACGGTGTTGGACGGCAGGTCGCGGATGACGCCCGCCACCGTCAGCGTCACGCCCGAGGTCAAGGTGACGGCGCGACCCAGGATGTCGACGCTGGAAAACAGCTTGCGCGCCGTCGTTTCCGTCAGGACCACGGTGCCGGGCTGGCCGATCGCGGTGGCGGGATCGCCCGCCACGAAGGGCCAGTCGAACAGGCGGAAATAGTCGGCGTCGGCCAGGGTCAGGTGCACCTCGAACACGGCGCTGTCGCGGCGCACGGCCACGGCGTGGTTCACCACCCGCACCACGGCCTCCACCTCCGGGAAGTCGCGCGCCAGGGCGGGGCCCATGGGCTTGGCCTGCGCGGCCACGGTCACCGCCGCCCCGCTGGGCGTGTGGAAGGTGCGGATCAGGCGATGGATGCGGTCGGCGTGGGAGAAGAAGCCGTCATAGTGCATCTCATGCCAGACGAAGAGGCCGATCATGGCCGCCGTGGCCATGCCCAGCGCCAGGCCGGCGATGTTCAGGGCGGTGTAGAGGCGCTGGCGCACCAGGACCCGCACGGCGACCTTCAGGAAATTGCCGAACATGATGCCCCGTCCCCCCTTTGCATTCCCGCTGGCCAATCCCGTTGGCGCCTATTCGTAACGCAGGGCGTCCACCGGCTTGGCCGCCGCCACGCGGGCGGCGTGGCCGGCCACGGTCACCCAGGCGATGACCAAGGCCGCCAGCCCGGCCACGGCGAAAACCAGCGGGTTCAGCGCGATACGGTAGGCGTAGCCCTGCAGCCAGCGGCTGAGCCCCAGCCAAGCCAGCGGCCAGGCGATGAGGTTGGCCACCATGACCGGCTTGCTGAACTGCCAGACCAGCAGGCGCACAATGTCGGTGACGCCGGCGCCCAGCACCTTGCGCAGTCCGATCTCCTTGGTCCGGCGCTGCGCGGTGAAGGCGGCGAGGCCGAACAGGCCCAAGCAGGCGATCAGGATGGCGAGGCCGGTGAAGCCCGCCAGCAGGGTCCCCTGGCGCGTCTCGCCCGTGTAGGCGTCGCGGATATGGTCGTCCAGGAACTGCCGGTTCTCGGGGATGGTGGGGAAGGTGTCCTTCCACAGCTGGTCGATGGCGGCCAGCGTGGCGGCCCCGGCGGCGGGCGTAAGACGCACGGCCATGACGTCCAGGCCCCGTTCGTCCAGCAGGAAGGCGGTGGGCTGCAGTTCCGTCCGGGCGCTGTTGAACTGCCAATCATCCACAACGCCGATGATGGTCAGCGGATAGTCGACGTCATAGATCACCTGCCGGCCCACCGCCTCTTCCGCCGTGTGGAAGCCCAGGCGCTGGACGGCCCGCCAGGACAGCACCACCGTGCGGCCCAGGGGGTCGGTGGGGCGCACGCTGTTGATGCCCTCGGCCGGTGCCGCCGCCGCCGGATCGCGCAGGGCATCCGCCGTGGCGGCGCGGTCGAACAGGCGGCCGGCCAGCAGCCGCACGCCCATGGCCTGCAGGTAGTCGTGCCCAATGAATTCGCTGCGGAAGACGATGGTGCCGTCGTCCACCGTGCCGGGCACGTGATAGTTGTCGGTGCTGTCCGACCCGTCGCTGGGCGCGTGGAAACTGGCACCCGCCTGGGCCACGCCCGGGATGCGCAGCAGCGCCTGGCGGAAGCTTTCGATGTGGGCGCGCGCCTCCGGCTGGTGCAGTTCGCGCACCAGCAGCACGCCCTCGGCGTTGAAGCCCAGCTGCTGGCTGCTGACGTAGCGTGTCTGCTGGAAGATGACGACGGTGGAAATGGCCAGCAGGATGGCGGCGCTGAACTGCGCCACCACCAGCAGGGTGCGCACCGCCGACCCGCCCGACGCCACCGTCCCGCCTTTCAGCAGGACCGAGGCGGTGGGCCGTGACAGGACCAGCGCCGGGTAAAGGCCGGCCAGGCCGCCCACCGCCAGCACGCCCGCCAGTTCCGCCACCAGCAGCCAGGGGCTGTAGAGGTAGCCCCGGTCGAACCGGATGCCCAGCGCGGACACGAAGGTGGGCATCAGCACTTCCAGCAGGACGTACCCCAGCACCGCCGCCACCAGGGTCAGCAGCACCAATTCCACGATGAACTGCCCGATCAGCATGCCGCGCGGCGCACCCAGCGCCTTGCGCACCGCCACCTCGCGCACCCTGAGGGAGGAACGCGCGGTCGACAGGTTGACGAAGTTGACGATGGCGATGCCCAGCACCACGGCGGCCACGGCCAGCAGGCCATGCAGCACGCCCAGCAGGTTGGCGCTGACCCCGGTGGGATCAGTGTGGATGTGGGTCAGGCCGGTCAGCACCAGGGCCTTGGCCGGCTTGTTGGTGCCGGTCGACAGATAGTTGGGGTCGCGCGCCGCCAGGAAAGCCGGGAAACGCGCCGTCAGCGCCGCCGGGTCGGTGCCGGGCTTCACCAGGATATAGGTCCGGATGAAGTTGGTGTTCCACGTCGTGTCCATGCGGGCGAACCAGCCGTCGAAGTTCTCGCCCAGCCGGGTCCCCATGTTGGTCAGCATGGCGTCGCGCCGGAGGTGGGTGTTGGTCGGCAGGTCGCGGATGACGCCGCTGACCGTCAGGCTGATGCCGTTGGTCAGCGTTAGCGTCCGGCCCAGGACGTCCACCCCATTGAAATACTTGCGCGCCACGCTTTCCGGCAGCACGACGGTGCCTGGGGCGGCCAACGCCGTGCCGGGGTCGCCGGCGATGAAGGGCAGGTCGAACAGCCGGAAGAAATCGCCGTCCACCACCTGTATCCGCTCGCGGAAGGCGTTCCCGTCGCGCGACACCACCACGGACTCGCTGTGGATGCGCACCATGGCCTCGACCTCGGGGAAATCCTGTTTCAGCACCGGCCCCAGGGGTTTGGCCGTGGAATCGTAGGTGATGGGCATGCGGCCGGGCACGAATTCCGTCTTGTCGACGCGGTAGATTTGCCCCGCCTTGCTGAAGAAGCCGTCGTAGTGCGTCTCATGCCAGACATAGAGGCCCAGCATGCTGGCGGCGGCGATGCCGATGGCGAGGCCGGCCACGTTCAGCAGCGTGTACAGGCGGTCGCGCACCAGGATGCGCACCGCCACCCGCAGGAAATTGCCCAGCATCTTCATCTCTTCCACCTTCCCTCAATCGCCGGGCGGGCGCGTCCGCGCCCTCGGCTTATCCTCAGTTTCCAGTCCGCTTCGCTCCCCGGAAACTTCCGGCGGCCCCGGTCGGGGCCTATAGCGGCATGAAAACGTCCCATGCCGCTGGGTTCTCCCGTCACTCGTACCGCAAGGCGACGACGGGTTTGGTCGCCGCCACCCGGGCGGCGTGCAGCCCCACCGTGGCCCAGGCGACCATCAGGGCCGACAGGCCGGACGCCACGAACAGCAGGGGATTGAGGGAAACGCGGTCGGCGAAGCCATCCAGCCAGTGACGCATGGCGACCCAGGCGACAGGCCAGGCGATCAGGTTGGCCACCAGCACGGGCTTGGAGAACTGCCAGACCAGCAGGCGGACGATGTCGGTGACGCCCGCGCCCAACACCTTGCGCAGCCCGATCTCCTTGGTCCGACGCTCGGCGGTGAAGGAGGCGAGGCCGAACAGGCCCAGGGCGGCGATGACGATGGCGAGGCCGGAGAAGACGGCGAACAACTGGCCGGTCTTGGTCTCGCGCTCGTAAACGCTCTGCAGCTGAGCGTCCAGGAAGACGCGCGGCACCGGTCGGTCCGGCACCAGCTGGCGCCAACTGCGGTCGATCATGTCCAGGGCGCCCGCCATCTCCCCCGCCTTCACCCGGATCAACAGCTGGCTGTAGTTCTTGGGCATCATCAGGAACATCTGCGGCGCCACCGCGGTGTGGACGCTGCCCTGATGGAAGTCCTCCACCACGCCCACCACCGTGACCTTCACCCCCGCCTCGCCCTCCTTGCCGGGCAGCATCAGCGGTTGGCCGAGCGCCGCCTCGGGCGAGGGGTAGCCCAGTCGCCGGACGGCCGACTGGTTCAGGACCACGCCGCCATGGCGCGGCTTCTGCGGACTTGACGTGTCGGCCGGGGGGATGACATCGGCCATGTGTTCGCGATCGAAGACGCGCCCAGCCACCAGCCGAACATCGAGGGTGGCGAAATAATCCGCGTCCACGGCGTCGCGGCGCAGCACGACCGCCCCGTCATCGGCTGGCGCGGCGGGGTTGTTCACGCCCGTGTTGTTCTCCGTACCGCTGCCGGGATAGGACTCGGCCAGGGCCGCCGTGGCGATGCGTGGATCCTGCCGCAGGGTGTCGCGCAGGGTTTCCGCCTTCTGCTGCAGGTCCGGACCGTACAGGTCGGTGAGCACCACGACGTTTTCCTTGTTGAAGCCCAGCGCCCGCCCTTGGGCGTAGGCCAGCTGGCCGTAAACCACGCCCGTCGCCACCATCAGGCTGATGGAAATGGCGAACTGCAACACGACCAGGACCACGCGCAGACGCCCGCCCGCCCCGCTGCCGCCGCTGTTGCCCTTCAGCACCGGACCCGGCTGGAACGCGGAGAGGAAGACGGCCGGGTAAAGCCCGCCCATCCCGCCCACCACCAGGACCAAGGCCGCCAGGCAGCCCAGCACGCGCCCGTCGCGCAGATAATCGAAGGCCAGCGGCGGCTTGCCCAGGAAGGTGGTGAAGGACGGCAGCAGCACCTCCACCAGCGCCACCGCCAGGATCAGGGACAAGGTGGTCAGCAGGATGGACTCGCCCAGGAACTGCACCATGATCTGGGCGCGGCTGGCGCCCACCACTTTGCGCAACGCCACCTCGCGCGCCCGCAAGGACGCCCGCGCCGTCGCCAGGTTCATGAAGTTGATGCAGGCGATGGCCAGGACCAGCACGGCGACGGCCGTGAAGATGCCGATCTCAAGGGGGCTGGTGCCCTCCACCATGGCGTTGCGCACGGGATGCAGGTGGGCCCGCGTCAGCGGCACCAGGAAGAACTTGAACATGTCGCCCAGATGGACCTCGCCCGCGTTGGTGCGGATGGGCGGGATGGCGGTGGCGAAGGCGGGAAGGCCGGCCTGGATGGCGTCGGGGTCGGCCCCCGGCTTCAGCTTCAGGAAGGTCATGGCGATCAGGCCGCCCCATTGTTCCCGCAGATAATCCGGAATCTGGTTGGCCGGGCTGTCCATGGGCAGCAGCAGGGCGAAGGTGAACTGAGTGTTGGGCGGCAGGTCGCGCACGACGCCCGTCACCCGCAGCAGGTGGCCGTCCACCAGCAGCGTCCGGCCCAGGGGATCGGCGTCGCCGAAATACTTGGTGGCGGTCTTGCGCGTCAGCACCAGGGAATTGGGGTCGTCCAGCGCGCTGGCGCGATCGCCCGCCAGGAAGGGCCAGTCGAACAGTCGGAAGAAACTGGCGTCGGCCACGGCCACCTGTTCGCTGAACAGCGTCTCGTCGCGCTTCAGGGTGGACGTCTGGGCCGCGACGCGGGCCACCTCCACCACCTGGGGGAAGTCCTGCTTCAGCGCCGGGCCCACGGGCATGGGCAGCGACGCGCCGTCTTCCGGGGCGCGGCCGGGCAGGGTGGCGGTGACCAGCACCTGCTGGATGCGGTCGGCGTCGGTGACGTCGCGGTCGTAGGTCAGTTCGTTATGGACGAACAAGCCGATGAGGATGGCCGCCGCCAGGCCCAGCGCCAACCCCGCCACCGTGATGGCGGAATAGAGCTTGTGCTTGATCAGCGTGCGCAGCGCCACGGTCAGATAATTGGCGAACATGGGGCGGCATTCCCCCTTTTGCGGCGAAGGGCGGCGGCAGAGACTGGGTGGGACGGACGGGAGCGGGGCGTCAGGCGGCGCGCAGGTTTTCCGCCACCACCTGGCCGTCGAACAGGTTGATGATGCGCCGGGCGTATTGGGCGTGGGGCATGGAGTGGGTGACCATGACGATGGTCGTGCCCTCGCCGTTCAGCTCGGTCAGCATGTTCATGACCTCTTCGCCGTTGGCGCTGTCCAGGTTGCCGGTCGGCTCGTCCGCCAGCAGCATGCGGGGGCGCGAGACGACGGCGCGGGCGATGGCCACGCGCTGCTGCTGGCCGCCGGACAGCTGCTGCGGCAGGTGGCTTTCACGGTGGGCGATGTTGACCTTGGCCAGCGCCTCCTTCACCCGCTCCTTCCGCTCGCGCGCGGGGATGTCGTGGTAGAGCAGCGCCAGTTCCACGTTCTCGAACACCGTCAGTTCGTCGATCAGGTTGAAGCTCTGGAAGATGAAGCCGATGTTCTTCTTGCGGATGTCGGCCAGGCGGCGCTCGCCGTAGCCGGCCACATCCTCGTCCCCGAACCAGTATTGACCGCTGCTGGGGTTGTCCAGCATGCCCACGATGTTCAGCAGCGAGGACTTGCCGCAGCCCGACGGGCCCATGATGGCCACGAACTCGCCCTGCTTGATGTGGATGTTCACCTGGTTCAGCGCCGTCGTCTCCACCTCTTCCGTGCGGTAGACCTTGGTCAGGTCGACTAGCTTCAGCATCCTTGCCATCCCCGTCTTATGACAACAAATTCAATAATCGTTTCGTAGGCGTATCAATTCAGTTCGATACGGTCCATGCGGGCCAGGTCGCCGTAGGAGGAGACGATGACCCGGTCGCCCGCCGCCAGGCCGTCGCGCACCTCGATCATCTGGGCGTTGCGCCGGCCCAGGTGCACGCGCCGCTTCTCGGCATAGGCGCCACCCGGCTGTACCACGAAGATCCAGTCGCCGCCCGTGTCCTGGTAGAAGCCGCCGTTAGGGATCAACAGCGCGGTGGTGGCCGCGCCCAGCTTCAGGCGCATCTGCAGGGTCTGGCCGCTGCGGATATCCTGCGGCGCATTGCCGAGGAATTCCAGATCCACCTGGAATTGGCCGTCGCGGACCTGCGGGTAAATCTTGGCGACCTTCAGCTTGTACTCCCCGGCGCCGATGGCTGCCTCCGCCGTCTGGCCCAGTTCCAGGCGCGACAGGTAGAACTCGTCCATCTGGGCCTGCACCTTGAAGCCGTCATCGCGGTCGATGCGGCCCAGGCGCTCGCCCTTCTGCTTGGTCTGGCCGATTTCCACGTCCAGGACGGTGATCTGCCCGTCGACCGGCGCCCGCACCACCAGGCTGTCCAGGTTCTTGCGCGCCATGGCCAGGTTTTCCTCCAGGCGGCGGGTGCTGTCCTGCATCTCGGTGTATTGGCTGGCGCGCATCTGGTCGGTGGTGCGCATGGTCTCCAGCGTCAGCTCGCGCCGGCGCTCATACCATTTGATCTGGTCGCGGATGATGTCGATGTCGCGCTGGGAGGAGGCGCCCGTCTTGATCAGCGCCGTCTTGCGCTCCAGGTCCTTGGACAGCCAGGAGACGTTGTAGTCGCACTCCGCCAGTTCACGCTGGTTGCTGATGCGGTTGGTTTCCAACTGCAGCTCGGTATCGTGCAGGCGGTTGATCTGTTCCATCACCTGCGCCTCGCGCGAGATGATGTCCAGCTGCAGTTGGGTGTTGGACAGCTCCACCAGCGGCTGGCCGGCCTTCACCTTCTGGCCCACCTCCACCAGTTTCTTCTCCACCCGGCCGCCCTCGATGCTGTCGAGGTAGACGCTGTTCAGCGGCTCCACCGCGCCGCGAACGGGGATGAAATCCTCGAACGTGCCCTGGGACACCGTGGCCACGGTCAGGCGCGATTCCGCCACCCGCACCGTCTGGCCGCCCTGGGTCTGGGTCAGGACCGCGGCCCCGCCGGCCAGGGCCAGCAGCGCCACGCCGGCCGCCCAGGCACGCTTGTCGGTGCGGGCGCGGTGGACCCAGCCCTTCCAGCCCCTGGGCCTCTCCACACGGCGATCCATGCCGGCGCCCATGTTGCCGGCGCCACCCATGCCCGTCGCCTTGACGATGTGGACGCCGCCAACGGGCCCCTCCACGCTGGGCGAGCCCGGCGCGCCCATCACAGCGCCCCCAGGCAACGGATGGCCACCACCAGCAGGGCGCTGACCAGCCACAGGTCCGGGTTGACCGACAGCAGCGCATCCTCGACCCGCTCGATCAGCGACCGCGTGTCGGCGACTTCTTGCATGTCCATCAGGACGTCGTTCCGGACCATCATGACCCCACTTCCTTTTCAGTCGGACAGGGCGTCGGGAAGGGCGCCCCGCCAGCGTCCTTTCATGAGCGGACGCTGCGGGCTTTCCAATGGCAAGGGGTATGCCAGATCCAGATTTATTTATTTATCAGTAAGTTATCTGAGAACGCGTCGCGTCCGTTTGCGAACACTGTCCGGATGCGGACACCGGCCACCACTTGAATCCGGACTCTTTGGACGAAAGCCGCGCGGCCGTCACGCCGCGCGGATGCCCTTGAGGAAGGCCTCGATCTCCCCCTTCAGGGTGGCGGCCTGGCCGGAGAGGGATCCGGCGGCGGACAGCACCTCGCCAGCGGCGGCGCCCGCCTGGCCGGCGGCGCGGGTGACGTGCACCACGCTGCTGGTCACCTCCTGCGTGCCCACCGCCGCCTGGGCGACGCTGCGGCTGATCTCGTTGGTGGTGGCGTTCTGCTGTTCCACGGCCGAGGCGATGGTGGTGGTGATTTCCGAGATGTCGCCGATGGTGGTGGCGATGGCCTGGATGGCATCCACCGCGCCACCCGTTGCCGTCTGGATGGCGGCGATCTGGCCGGAGATCTCCTCGGTGGCCTTGGCCGTCTGGTTGGCCAGGCTTTTCACCTCGCCCGCCACGACGGCGAAGCCCTTGCCGGCCTCACCCGCGCGAGCCGCCTCAATGGTGGCGTTCAGCGCCAGCAGGTTGGTCTGCCCGGCGATGTCCTGGATCATCTGCACCACGGCGCCGATGCGGGTGGCGGCCTCGGCCAGGCCCTGCATGGTCTGGTTGGTGGCGCGGGCGTCCTCCACGGCGCGCGACGCCACCTGGGACGAGCGCACCACCTGCCGGCCGATCTCGGCGATGGAGCTGGTCATCTCCTCCGTGGCCGCGGCCACGGTCTGCACGTTGGCCGAGGTCTGCTCCGCCGCGGCGGACGACACGGTCGCCTGCTCCCGCGTCTCGTTGGCCATGCTGTTCATGGTACCGGCGGCGCCGTGCAGCCGGTCGGCGGACGTCGAGACGTTATCCAACACGATGGAGACGGCGCGGTCGAAATCCACGATCAGCCGCTCCACCACCTGGGTGCGGCGCATGCGCTGTTCCTGCGCGGCCACCTGTTCCAGGGCCAGCATCTCCGCCCGCTGGGCGTTCTGCTTGAACACCTCCAGCGAACGGGCCAGCGAGCCCACCTCGTCCTTGCGGTCCGTGCCGTCCACGGTGATGTCCTGGTCGCCGCCGGCCAGGCGTTCCATGGTGTGCGCCATGCGCACCAGCGGACGCGCCACCAGGCGCTGCACGATCAGCCACAGCACGGTGACGGCGGCGCCCAGGCCGATGGCGCTGGCCACCACCAGCAGCATGATGGCGCGACGGCCCTGTTCCGCCGCCGCCGCCTTGCCGGCCACCAGCTCGCCATCCGTCATCTTGACCTGCTGGGCGATGGCGGCGGCGGCGGCCTTGCGGGCCGTGCGGCCTTCCTTGGCGGAGAAGTCGTAGGCCTGGTCCAGTTCCTGGCGCAGGCCCATGGGCGCCACGATGTCCGACACCTCGGCCCGGCGCTTCACCGCCTTGACCATATCCTCCGTCAGCGGGCGGTCGGCGGCGGTGTCCACCTGGGCCAGGCGCAGGTTGGCGAGGTCCACGGCCTGGGCGAAGTAGTCGTGCCGCTGCTTGTCGAAGCCGGCCCGGGCCTCGGCGTTGCGTTCCAGCAGCAGGTTCTTCTCGGCGATCGTGCCCTCGTTCATGGCGTTGGCCAACTGCATCACCGTCTGCCGGCGCAGGGCCAGCACGTCTACCAGCTGGTCCGCCTGGCGGTTCAGGGTGGTCATCGCCGCCCCGGCGTAGAGGATGAGGCCGCAGACCACGATCAACAGCATGCCCAGCGGTATGGCCATCTTGCGGGTCAAGGCCAGATCGGAAATCCAACGCATCGCCACCACTCCCGAAACCTGCAGGCTGGCCTGGTATAGGCGCACCCTCGCTGCCGGCATTCTCCATGACGAGTCTGGTGGATTCCGTTAACGCGGACGACATATGCGTAGGGATATGGCCTTGACCTGGATCAACGCCCCGGCCGCGGGACAGGTGGAAAAGAGTGCATCGCCAGGGGGTCCGCCCCGGCTGGCTCCGCTCAAGGTCCCCGCTCCATGCCCGCCCTTTCCTCCCCCCGCCCGGGACCACCGCCCCGTCCGTGGTCCCGGTGCCGCCCGCCAACCGGACGGACGGCGTCCTGAACCTGGATGGCCTGCGCGCCCTGCGCCCGGCCACGGAACCGTTTCCCCACCTGGTGATGACCGGCTTCATCGCCCCGGTCGTGGCCGTCACCGCCCGCCACGACTTCCCCGACAGCCCTCATGGCGGCCTGGTGCCCGCCCCGTCGCGCGCGGAGCTGGAGCGGGGCGACCTTGACGGCTTCACCCGCCTGCTGGCCGCCCTGACGGCGCCGGAGACGACGCAGGCCTTCGCCGAGACCTTCGGCCTGGACCTGGACCCCGACGCCCTGATGGTGACGGTGCGCAGCCGCTGCGTGCCCAAGGACGGGCGCATCCACACCGACAGCGTGACCAAGCGCCTGACGGCGCTGCTGTACCTGAACGACACATGGACGGCGCCCGGCGGCCGCCTGCGCCTGCTGCGCAGCGCCGACGACATGGAGGACATGCTGGCCGAGGTGCTGCCCCTGGACGGCACGCTGGTGGCGTTCCGCCGCACCGACAACTCCTTCCACGGCCACAAGCCGCACGACGGCGTGAGACGCTACATCATGTTGAATTGGATGGTGGACGCCGGCACCAAGCGGCGCGAAACCCTGCGTCACGGCGTCACCGCCGGGTTGAAGCGCCTGGGCGACGCCTTCTCCGGCAAGGGGGAGATGTGATGAGCCTTCCCGCCCTCCACACGCCCGCCTTCGACCCGCAGGGCTTCGACGCCGCCACCGGCCGCCATGTGCGCGCCTGCCTGAACGCGGCGGACCGGGACGATCATCCCTATCGTCACTGGTATCTCAATAGCGTTTTCCCCGCCGCCGTGGCGGAGGCGCTGGCCACCCTGCCCTTCGCGGCGCCGGAGATCGACGACACCATGGGCCGGCGGGAGACGCACAACTCCACCCGTACCTTCCTGTCGACGGACAACCAGCTGCTGTACCCGGTGTGCGGCGCCGTGGCGGCCGCCTTCCAGGCGCCGGAGACGGTGTCCACCCTGGCGCGCCAGTTCGGCGTGGACCTCGGCGGCTCCTCCCTGCGCATCGAATATTGCCTGGACCGCGAAGGGTTCTGGCTGGAACCGCACACCGACATCGGCGCCAAGCTGTTCACCATGCTGGTCTACCTCAGCACCGGGCCGGACGCGGAAAACCTCGGCACCGACATCATGGACGGGCCCGAGGGCGGCCACGCCGGCCGGGCGTCGGGCCGTTTCAACACCGGGCTGGTGTTCATTCCCGGCAGTGACACCTGGCACGGCTTCGCCCGACGCCCCTTCCAGGGTATCCGCCGCACCATCATCATCAATTATGTGAAGCCGGAGTGGCGGGCGCGGCATGAGCTGGCCTTCCCCACCGAGCCTGTCGGCCTACCCTGAGTTCAACTAAAAGGATAGGCCGCAACGCCATTGGAGATTGCGTAAACCGGACCATATGATCGGGCCTGGCGTGGGCTGAGGGACGCAAGGGCGGTCGTGACGGTCAATTCCGACATCGGGGCGGCGCGGGTGGCGGGGGCGGAGCTGGCGCGCGCGCCCACCACCATCGCGGCCCTGCGCCTGCAGTTGCTGGCCGCCGTGCTGGTTCCCCTGGTCCTGCTGGCCGCGGCGGGGCTTGAAAGCCGCCGGGACATCGTCGCCCAAGCCGGCGACCGGGTGGAGCGCATCGCGGCGGCGGTGGACGAACACGCCCAAAAGGTGATCGAGAGCGACCGGCTGATCCTGGACCGGGTGCGCGACCTCGATCCCGCCCATCTCGATGTGGCCCATCCCCGGGACACGGATCAGGTGGGTGCCGCCCTGGCCGGTATGGTGGCCGGCATTCCCCAAATCCAGACGCTGTGGCTGTGGGATGCGCAGGGCCGGCCCCTGGCCGCCAGCCGTCACATCCCCGCCATTGGCCCCGCCACCGGCCCCACCAACGGCCCCACCACCGGCCCCGCCACCGGCAGGCCCGACATCACCGACAGCCCCGCCTACGGCCAGTTGCGCGCCGGCCAGACGGAGATGCTGGTCCCCCCGTCCGACAGCCTGGCGGCCAATGCCGGGAAACCGGGGGGCCAGCGCGCCTTCAGCCTGGCCCGCCGCCTGAGCCACCCCGACGGCGGCTTGGCCGGCATCGCCGCCGTTTCCATGTCGCTGGCCTATTTCGACGATTTCTATCGGCGGGTGACGCAAGACGATCCGGCCACGACCGTCCTGCTGGTCAACCGCGAAGGTATCGTGATGGCCGGCCGCCCCATCGCGACCGATGGGGCGCGGATCGACCCCGCCTGTCCCAGCGCCCGCGCCGCCTGGCGCGACGCCGCCCCCGATGGCAGCAAGGACGCGAGTTCACCGGATGCGGGCGCCGCGAACGAGGGGCGGCAGCGGCTGACGGCCTGCCGGCTGATCGCCAACGCGTCGCTGACGGTGATGGTGGGCGTGGACCGGGCTCAGCTGGACCGCCAATGGCATCGGCGCCTGGGGTGGCTGGCCCTGCTGGCCCTGCCGGTCATGGGGGCGCTGTGCGCCACCACGCTGCTGGCCCTGCGCCGCGCCCGGCGGGAAAGGCTGGCGGCCCAGGCCCTGCGCGCGGCGGAAACCCGGCGGGAGCAGGCGGAGGGCGCGCTGCTGCGCACCCAGCGGCTGCAGGCGCTGGACCAGATCACCGGTGGCATCATCCACGACTTCGCCAACCTGTTGATGACCGTGCGCAGCGGGGCGGAGGTGCTGTGCCGCCGCCCGCACACCGAACCCCAGCGCGAGGTGCTGGACGCCATGCTGCAGGCGATCGCCTGGGGGGAACGGCTGACCCACAATCTGCGCACCTTCAGCCGCCGGCCCCGCCTGCACCTGGATCTGGTGCGGCTGTCGGACATGGGCGACGACATCGCCGATCTGCTGCGCCCGGCGCTGCGCGGTGACATCCGCCTGGAAACGGCGCTGCCGCCCAGCCTGTGGTCCCTGCGCGTGGACAGGACGGAGTTCGACCTGGCGCTGCTGAACATGGCGGTCAACGCCCGCGACGCCATGCCCCGGGGCGGCGTGCTGCGCCTGGCGGCCGCCAACGTCCACATCGACCCCGCCAGCCATGAAAGCGAGCGCACCGGCGGCCTGATGGGCGATTTCGTGCGTCTGACGGTCTGCGACACGGGGTCCGGCATTCCGGCCGACATCCTGGACCGGGTCTTCGATCCCTTCTTCACCACCAAGCAGGACGGCAAATCCACCGGCCTGGGCCTGGCCCAGGTGCACGGCCTGGCCCGCCAGTCCGGCGGCGCGGCCCTGGCCGACAGCCTGAACGCGGCCGCCCCGAACAGCGCCGCGGCCGGCACCACCATCACCCTCTACCTGCCCCGGGCCGAAGAGGACGGCGCGGGCCTCATTCCAGCCAATGAGGCCCCAGCCAACGGGATTCCCGAGGTCGCCGGCAACGGGCGCCAGGTCCTGCTGGTGGAGGACAATCCAACGGTGGCCAAGGTCATGCGGGACATGGTGGAGGCGCTGGGCTTCCGCGTCCTGGCCGCGACGACGGCCGACGCCGCCCAGTCGCTGCTGGCCGAGCGGCCGGACATCTCGCTGATGGTGAGCGACATCGTGCTGCCCGGGGGCCGCAACGGCCTGGAATTGGCCCAGACCGTGCGCCACCTGCACCCGGGCCTGCCCATCCTGCTGGTCAGCGGCTATGGCGACCGCGTGGCGGAAGCGGAGAGCCTGGGCTTCGCCATCGTGCCCAAGCCCCTGGACAGCAACCACCTGCGGCAGGCGATGGCCCACTGCCTGGGCGCCCCGTAGCGAACGCCGCCCCCGGGGAAGGGGCGGGTGAGCGGAGCCGGGACTACCCCGATAAGAACGGCGTCACCCCTCCCCCATCGCGCCGGGTTTCATGAAACGCCCGTCGCTGCTATATCTGGGGGGCAGACCAGCCGTCGGCAGTTGACGCCGGCGCGAATGGAGGACGGGTGTGACCAGACACGAGGAACGGGTTTTCCGCTCCGCCAAGCCGAAAACGGACCTGGCGACCTTGCGCAATCAGTTGCAGCGCCTGAAGGGCGACCTGGAACAATATCTGGCCCGCAATCGCAGCAGCCCGATGATCGCCCCGCTGAAGGAGCGTATCCGCGAACTGGAAGGCACCATCGCCGCCGCCGAGGAGCGCAGCGCGCGTCCGCGGTCGTCCGGCTGGACCGGTTCGATCGACGGCGCCGCCGCCCAGCGGGCCGAGGGGCCGCCCCGCAGCCATGGCGGCCCGGCGGGGGGCGACCGCTTCCCACCGCGCCGCCGCGCGGCGCCGGGCCAGGCCGCCGACGGCGATAGCGAAGAGTAAAAGTCGAGGTTCTGCGGGGCCCGGCGTCATGCCGGGGCCCCCGCCGTTCCATCCAGCCGGATTCCCCTGCCCGCCTCAGGCGCCCGTCGCGCCGGGCTGCGGGCCCGGCTTCGGGGTGGCCGCCGGGCCGGGGTCCTTGGCCGCGCCGTCCCCATCCCGGTCATGGTCCCCGCCCTTCCCCTTCGGGTCCGGCGGCACGGCGATGATCTCCCGCACCGGCACGCGCAGGTGCAGGGGCTCGCCGATGATCTCGATGTCCATGGGGGAACAGACCCAATCCGACCCGCCGGGCTTGGTCACGATGGCCAGTTGCAGGCGGGTGGACAGATCGGGCTGGGGCATGAACAGCTTCAGGTCATAGCGCTTGTTGACGCCCACGCGGATGCGCACCGTATAGGGATCGATGCTGTTCCAGCCATCGATGTCACGGGTGAAGAAACAGGCCGGCTGCGCCGCCATGGGCTTGGCGCCGGGCGCCTCGGTCGCCGAGGCCACGGCACCATTGGCCGGACCGTCCTTGGTGGCCGCGTCCGGCGGGGCGGATTGGCAGCCCGCCAGGGCCAAGGCCATCACCGCCCATATCTGCACGTACCGCTGGGTCATCGTCCTACTCCCGAATTGCCGTGGAAACGGGCCTGGAAGGCGCTGGTTCCACACCCCTTATACGGGGCAGGCCCGGCCGGACCCGCTTGCGACAAAAATTCTATCCTGCCGCCGGGGCCGGGTGTACTTTCCCTAGTGGTTCAGGGACCGTGGCATGACTAAAGCCCGTCCCTTCCGGAACAATCCGGCGGCATCATCGCGCCGGACAGGAGACGACGATACATGGCGATCCGGGTACGTGAAGATTACCGGGGTCTAACGGGGCCGGAGAAGGCCGCCGTGCTGATGCTGGCGCTGGGCGAGGAACATGCCAGCCGCCTGTTCGCCCTGATGGCGGAAGACGAGATCAAGGAACTGTCCCAGACCATGGCCAACCTGGGCTCGGTCAGTTCCAACATCGTGGAGCGCCTGTTCGTCGAGTTCGCGGAGCAGATCAGTTCCACCGGCTCCCTGGTCGGTACCTTCGACAGCACCGAACGCCTGCTGATGAAGGTGCTGCCCAAGGAGAAGGTCGACACCATCATGGAAGAGATCCGCGGTCCCGCGGGTCGCACCATGTGGGACAAGCTGGCCAACGTGAACGAGCAGGTGCTGGCCAACTACCTGAAGAACGAATACCCGCAGACCGTCGCCGTCATCCTGACCAAGATCAAGGCCGACCACGCCGGCCGCGTGCTGCAGCTGCTGCCCGAAAGCTTCGCCATGGAAGTCATCATGCGCATGCTGCGCATGGAATCGGTGCAGAAGGAGGTGGTGGACGACATCGAGCGCACGCTGCGCACCGAGTTCATGTCCAACCTGGCGCGCACCAACCGCCGCGACGCGCACGAGATGATGGCGGAAATCTTCAACAGCCTGGACCGCAGCACGGAAAGCCGCTTCATCGCCGCGCTGGAAGAACGTAACCGCGACAGCGCGGAGCGCATCCGCGCCCTGATGTTCACCTTCGAGGATCTGGGCAAGCTGGACCCATCGGGCGTGCAGTCGCTGCTGCGTTCCGTCGACAAGGCCAAGCTGGCGACCGCCTTGAAGGGCGCCTCGGAAACCCTGAAGGACCTGTTCTTCACCAACATGTCCGAGCGCGCCGCCAAGATCATGCGCGAGGACATGGCCGCCATGGGCCCGGTGCGCCTGCGCGACGTGGACGAGGCGCAGATGTACATGGTGCAGCTGGCCAAGGACATGGCCGCCCGGGGCGAGATCGTCATCGCCTCCGGCAAGGGCGACGACGAACTCGTCTATTAAGACGGCTGTGACGGGCGGCACGGCACACCCCACGCAGCCGGCCCATGGTTCCCGCCCCAGTTCCCGCCCGCCGGAAGACTTGCCCCATGCCCACGCGCCTGCACATCGACTTCGTCTCCGACGTTTCCTGTCCGTGGTGCGTCATCGGGCTGAAGGGCCTGCAAGCGGCGCTGGCGCGGCTGGAGGGTGAGGTCGAGGCCGACATCCACTTCCAGCCCTTTGAGCTGAACCCGCAGATGGGGCCGGCGGGCCAGGACCTGGATGAGCACATCAGCCAGAAGTACGGCTCCACCCCCGACCAGATGGCCCAGACGCGGGAGATGATCCGCGCCCGCGCGGCGGCTGTCGGCTTCACCATGTCGGCCACCGGCGCCAATGGCGCGAAGCGCCGCATCTACAACACCTTCGACGCCCACCGCCTGCTGCACTGGGCCGAGACGCAAGGGGTCGAGCGCCAACTGGCCCTGAAGCTGGCCCTGTTCCAGGCCTACTTCACCCAGGGGGAAGATCCGTCCGACACCGGGGTGCTGCTGGCGGCCGTGGCCCAGGCCGGGCTGGACACGGCGGAGGCCCGCGCCATCCTGGCCGGGGACCGCTACGCCGCCGAGGTGCGCGAGGCGGAACAGTTGTGGCTGTCGCGCGGCATCCAGTCGGTGCCCGCCGTGATCGTCAACGGCCGCTACCTCATCTCCGGCGGCCAGCCGCCGGAAGCGTACGAGAACGCCCTGAAGAAGATCGCCGCGTCCTGATGGGCCACGTCCTGATGGGCCAGGTCAGCGGGCGGGCTGCAGGCCCCGCTTCTCGAACCAGTGCTGGGCGTAGGGATTGTCGTTGTACGGCGGGATCTCGGCATAGCCGTTGCGGGCATAGAGCCTGCGCGCCTCGGTAAGGGTGCCGTTGGTGTCCAGTTGCAGGATGTCCACGCCGGCGGCGGCCGCGTGATCCTCCAGCGCCCGCAGCAGGCGCTGGGCGACGCCCAGGCCGCGAACGGTCGGCGCCACCCACATGCGCTTGATCTCCCCGTAACCATCGCTTTGGATTTTGAGCGCGCCGCAGCCCACGGCCACCCCATCCAGCCGCGCGAGGAGGAACCAGCCCGACGGCGGCACCAGGTCCCCAGGCTCCGCCGGCGCGCTGCGCGCGGGATCGAAACCGGAGTCGAACCGCGCCGCCAGTTCCTGGAAATAGTCCTGGAGGCAGGCCTGCGCCTCGTCGCTGAAGGGGTCGGCGGGCTCGATCACCACCGCCGACGCCCGCAGGAAACGCTCCACCTCCGCCATCGCGTCCAGCAGGCGTTGGCGCTGCGACGGGCCCAGCGGCTCCAGCAGCGAGGCCGCCCGGTCCCGTGAGCGCTGGTCCAGCATGTCCCATTCCCGCTGACCCTGAGGCGTCAGGGTCACCCGCCGCACCCGGGCGTCCCGCGCGTCGGGCTGGGTGGTCGTCAGCTTCTCCGCCTCGAAGACCCGCAGCATCCGGCTGAGATAGCCCGAGTCCAGGCCCAGGCGGGCGCGCAGCTCGCGCACCGTCGTGCCGTCCCGGCCGATCTCGAACAGCAGGCGGGCCTCCCCCAGCGGGCGGCCGCTGCCCAGGTAATTGCCGTCCAGCACGCCGATGCGGTGGGTGACCGCCCGGTTGAAGCGGCGCACGCGGGAGAGTTGATCGTCGTCCATATCTCTGACTTTAGTCAGGCAATATTCAGGCGTCAATCATCCTCGCCGGGCCGTTGCCCCACGACAGCCTGAGCCCTCTTGCCGGGCGCAGCTTATTCACCCGCCGCCTTCGGCCTCCTTATTCGCCCGCCGCCTTCGGCGGTTGGGCAAACTGTATTAGGTAATTGGCGTAGTCGGCGACCTTCAGCTTGAAATCCAGGCTTTCGTTGCCGGCCATGGCACGGGCCACGATCAGGTGGTTGCCCACGGTGGTGGGCGTCAGCTTGTAGACGCCGGCCGCCCCCTTCAGGCGGGGATAATAGTTGGGGTCGACGGGCTTTTCCTTGGCGGACAGGCGTTCCAGCGCCTCTTCCTCCGTCCAGTCGCCGACCTCGATCTTCTTCACGAGGGTCCAGTCCTTTTCCGCCGCCCAGCCGGCGGCCAGCGCCGCGGCCACGGCATCGGCGCCGCCCTCGACCACGCCCACCTTGAAGATGTTCTTGGGCAGGCCGACGTCGGAGGCCCATTTCGACAGGTTGGCGCTGCGCGCGACGAACAGGGTGGCCATGATGGGAACCGGTCTGTTGTTGAAAAGCGGTCCCCTGGTCTACCCCAGGGCGCCGGTGGAGACCAGATTTAGCCGCGCGCCCATCGGGACACTTTCGGAATTCGCGCGAACGTGTCACGGAAGCGGATGCAACGCTGGCCGCATGTGGGTATGGTGGGGCCGCAAACGCCGGGGGGCGGCATTCAAATAGACCCATACACCGTTATTTAACACCTGCGGCCGCATTCACACGCGCTGTACTAAAACGCTACAAGAGTCGGGCGATCATCCATGTCGGCATTTCACCGGTTCCGTTTCTTCCGCTTCACGCGGGTCCTGGCCACGACCTTGGCGGGCGCTGTGCTGCTGTCCACCGGCGCGCTGGCCTCGTTCCGTCTGATCCCCATCGAGATGGACATGGAGCCCAGCGGGCGCGGCGCCACCCAGATCTTCCGGGTGGAGAATGACGGCAAGGACCCCGTGGCCATCGACGTCAAGGTCATGGCGCGCGGCATGGACCAGGACGGCCAGGACGTCCTGACCGACGCGGAGGACAGCTTCGCCATCGTGCCCGAGCAGATCATCCTGCAACCTGGCGAGAACCAGTCCATCCGCGTGCAATGGTCGGGCGACCCCAAACCGGCCAAGGAACTGCCCTTCCGCCTGGTGGCGGAACAGCTGCCCATCGACCTGGGCGGCACGCCCGTGCAAGGCGGGCAGGTGAAGCTGCTGGTGAAGTACGTCGCCTCCCTCTACGTCGTGCCGGAAGGGGCGAAGCCCAAGCTGACCGTGGTGTCAGCCGGGCCCAAGGCCGCCACGGCGCCGGCCACCGGCACCGTCATGGAGGTGGTGGTGCGCAACGACGGCACCTCGCGCCAGGTCATGCGCGACCTTGAGGTGACCGCCCAGGTGAATGGCAAGACCGTCACCCTGCGCAAGGAGCAGCTGACGGGCATGGTCGGTGAAAACGTCCTTGCCGGGGTCACCCGCCGTTTCCATATCCCCTGGCCGGCGGATCTGCCCCAGGGCCCCGCCACGGTGACCCTGTCGGTGCCCTGACCCTCCCCCCGAGTGCCCTGAGACGAGGACGGCGTTGCGCCTGTCGCGCCTGAATATCGGTAACCGCCTGTTCGGCGGCGCCTTTTCCCTTGACCGCCCCGGCCGCCCGCGCCGGGGCGCGCTTATTTGCGCCCTGATGGCGGCCGTGGTCGGATCGACCCTGGCAGGGCCGGCGCTGGTTGGGTCGGCGCGCGCGCAGACGGCCCCCGCCAACACGCCCCCCACCGCCCAGAACACCGAGGCCTTGTTCGAGAAGACCTTCGGCAAGAAGAAGAAGGCGGAGAAGCCCACCACCCTGGACCTGCCGGTGAAGGTGGAGGGGCGCGAGGTTGGCCAGGTGCCGGCCAAGGTGGCGCCCGACCCCGCCGAAACCCAGGTGGACCTGAACCGCCTGGCCCTGCTGCTGCACGATTTCGTCCAGGCCAAGGTGCTGAGCGACCTGGTGGCCCAGGCCGGGCCAGACGGCTATGCCAAGCTGAGCGCGCTGAGCCTGGGCGGGCCAGCCGGCGGCCCCAGGAGCGGCCCCGGGGCCGCCGCCATCTCCATCACGGTGGACCCCAAGGAGCTGACCCTGTCGGTCAAGGTGCCGCCACAGCTGCGCGCCATCCGCAACCTGACGGTGGTGAACCGCGCCAACGCCGCCAGCGGCTACCAGGTGCTGGAGCCGGCGGACGCCGCCGCCTACATCAACCTGCGCACCGCCCAGGTCTTTCTGGCCCAGCCCGCCACCGACAGCGGCAACTACCGCCAGCCCCTGAACGTGGGCCTGGATGGCGGCGGCAACATCGACGGCTGGTCCTTCGAGTGGGAGGGGCAGTACCAGGAACAGTACAGCCACCATTTCATGCGCGGCACCGCCCGGCTGATCCGCGATTTCACCGACGACGCGGTGCGCCTGCAGGCCGGCGACCTGGACTATTCCATCACCGGCATCCAGACCAACCGGCCCCTGACCGGCCTGTCCATCGCCCGCAACTACACCCTGCAACCCTACCGCGCCATCCAGCCCACGGGCAGCCGCGACTTCATCCTGGATTCGCCGTCGCAAGTGGAGGTGCTGGTGAACGGACGCCCCACCCGCGTCTTCCGCGAGGAGGCGGGGCCCGTGAACCTGTCCGACTTCCCCGGCACGTCCGGCACCAACGACGTGCAGGTGCGCATCACCGACGCCTATGGCCAGACGCGGACCATCGACTTCCCCTTCTTCTTCGATTCGGAGCTGCTGGCGGAGGGGGTGTCGGAGTTCAACTACACGGTGGGCATCCCCTACACCACCGGTACAGACCGCCTGATCTACGACCGCAGCCGCCCCACCTTTTCCGCCTATCATCGCCAGGGCATCACCGACGACCTGACCCTGGGCGCCAGCCTGCAGGCGGACAAGAGCCAGCAGGTCATCGGCACGGAGGTGCTGTTCGTCACCGGCCTGGGCACCATCGGCATCAACCCAGGGGCCAGCCTGGGCGCGTCGCGTGGGGCGTCGGTGGACCTGACCTACCGCGACTATACGAACGATGAGCAGTTCTACCAGCAGCGCACCCTGACGGCGCAGGGCAGCTGGCGGTCCGGCGGCTATGCCAGCCTGGGCACCCTGGACCCGCGCAACACCGTGTCCTACGACCTGTCCGCCCGCTATGGCCAGCCGCTGGACGAGGATCTGACCGCGACGCTCAGCGGCCGTTACCAGCTGGTGCGCGACGACAGCCAGATCGACGGCTATTCGGTCGATCTGGGCTTCCGCCGCCGCTTCGGCCGCCACGCCACGCTGGAGCTGACGCTGAGCCGGGCGCGCAACACCGTGACGCGCGAGGCGGACAACAGCGCCTACCTGGCCTTCCGCTACACCTTCGGCGACGGCGTGCAGTCCGCCGGCTTCACCACGGACACGCTCAGCCGCCAGCGCGAGCTGGACTGGCGTTACCAGGACCCGTGGCCCACCAACTCCTGGAACCTGTCGGTGGACGCCACCAACACCACCGGCACCTACCAGGCCAGCGGCTCGGCCGGCTACACCATGGACCGGTTCGAGGCGTCCATCCGCCACGACTACAGCCAGCGCCTGTCCACCCTGGACGGGCCGCTGCAGAATGACGAGCGCACCACCCTGAACTTCGCCACCGGCCTGGTCTTCGCCGACGGCCATGTCGGCGTCACGCGGCCGGTGACCAACAGTTTCGCCATGGTGGTCCCCCACCCCCGCATCGCGGATGAGGAGATCGGCGTCGATCCCGTCACCGGCCACTACCTGTCGTCCAGCGACTGGCTGGGCCCGCCGGTGGTGCCCAACATCTCGGCCTACTTGGTGCGGCCGCTGCTGCTGGACGTGCCGGACGCGCCCATGGGCTATGACATCGGCAACGACCGCCCGGCCATCGTGCCCGGCAACCACACCGGCACCCTGGTGCCCATCGGCACCGACGCCACCGTGTCGCTGGATGGCGTCCTGCTGGATCCCGAAGGCAAACCCGTGCCGCTGGCGGCCGGCGTCCTGCACCGCACCGACGGCAAGGGCGTGAAGACCGTCAACGCCAAAGACCCCAAGGCCGGGCAGGAGGTGCAGTTCTTCACCAACCGCAAAGGCCGCTTCCGCGTGGAGGGCGTGCGCCCCGGCGAATGGCAGATGCAGCTGACGGGCGTGCCACACAAGCCCATCCCCGTGACGGTGCCGCCCGAGGCCGAAGGCACGTTCCCGCTGGGCACACTGAAACTGGAGGCGCTGCCCGGGCAGACCATCAACCTGTCGCCCACCAAGCCGGCGTCGACGACGGGGGGCGGCCCCTCATGAGGAACCGGACCTTGAAGATCATGGGGATAGGTTCCGGGCACCGGGCCGCCCAAGACGGCCGGCCGGAACGTTTCTTGCTTGATGACGCGGCATCGCCCGACGGCCCGCGCCGCCGGGACCATCCCCTTGACCGGGTGCGCCCGGGCCGGGACGCCGCTATTTTGGATGCCATGGACCAGCCGACCCGCCTTCGCCCGCCCCGTGCCGCCCGATTCAGGGGCGTCCATCTCTGGGCCCTGCTGGCGCTGGCCCTGCTGATGGCCCTGCCGGCGACCCCGGCCCGCGCGCTGCAGACCTGCTTCGCCCAGCTGAGCGGCCTGTCGCAGGTGACGCCGGTCACCAGCTACGACCCCTTCGCGGCCTTGCAGCCCCCGACCTACAACACGGTGACGGTGCAGTACATCGCCGGCAGCAACTGCACCTTCGGCATCGGCATCGACAGCGGCCTGTGGGGCAGCACGCGGCGCATGCTGGGCCTCAGCGGCAACTGGCTGAGCTATGACCTGTACAAGGACGCGGCGCTGACCCAGCGGGTGGGCGACTCTGGCACCGGCAACGTCAGCAACCTGATCACCGGCTCGGTCAACAACGGCCGGGGCACCCAGACGGTCACCACCGGCTTCTACGCCTCCGTCCCCGCCGGCCAGCTGGTGGGATCCAACTACTACTTCGACCAGGTGACGGTGACGCTGTATCAGCTGAACAGCTCAGGCGGGGTCGTCGCCGTCATGGACAGCGCCATCGTCCAGGTGCGGGCGACCGTCCGCACCTCCGTCTCGGCCACCGTCAACGTCGGCGGCGTGCGCACCAACCTGGGAGTGTCGGCCGCCAACGTCGACTTCGGGGAACTGACCACCGGCGCCAGCCGCAGCTTCGACCTGGAAGTGTCGGGCAACACCGGCTACAGCGTCTCCATCCAGTCGCAGAACGGCGGCCGGCTGGTGAACAGCGGCGCCGGCACCTCGATTCCCTACAGCATGACCGTGGATGGCCGGGGCGTGCCGTCCAGCGGCACCACCCTGACCTATTATAGCTACTCCAGCCTGGACCGGCACACCTTCATCGTCGTCATCGGCGACGTCACCAAGGTCATCGCCGGCACCTATACCGACTATCTGTTGATGACGGTGACGGCGAACTGACATAAGCTCTGGATCAGCGTCCAGGATCATCCATTTGATCCGAGGCGGGGTGCCGCAGAAGGCGGCGACCCATCATGAACGACAGATGGCGCCGGCCCGGCTGGCGTCCTTGGAGACTAAAATGTCCCAGCATCTGCCCGATACGCCCCATGCCCCCGCGCATGGTGTTTGTTTGGCCCTGAGCGTTGCCGCCACCCTGGCCCTGGCCTCCGCCGCCTGGGCGGCCGGTACCACCGGCACCATCCGCATCGGCGCCACCGTTCCCACCGTCTGCACCGTCGCGGTCACCGACAGCAACGCCACGCTGGACCTGGTCAACGGCCAGAACGCCGTGACCGTGGGATCGGTGACCGAACAGTGCAACGCCGGCAGCGGCTACACCGTCTCGGTCGCCTCGGCCAACAGCGGCACGCTGAAAAGCAGCGCCACCGGGTCCGGCGCCGTGGCCTACAACCTGAGCTACGACAACACGGCCGCCGCCAAGAACGGGTCGCTGACCACGGACCGGTCCGGGTCCGGGCAGGCCCGCCAGGGCACCCTGGCCGTCAGCCTGCCGGGCAACAACCAGGCCGTGGCCGGGCAGTACCAGGACACGGTCACCATCTCGATCGCCGCGAAATAACCCCTCAAACCACTTGCCCTTGGTCGGGCCCAGGACCGATCCTGCGGCCTGGAAGGCGGCCCCCCTTGTCCGGGTGAGATGGCCGCCACGAGGAATGAAGGGGAAGCGATGCGTCGTTCGATGGTAGCCGCCCGCGTGGCGGCAGCCCTGGTTTGCCTGTCCGTCACCGCCCATGCCGCCGATGCGCCCAAGCCGGCGACCAAGACCGGCCCGGTCGCGGCCGAGGTGCTGGCCGCTTCCACCCCCGCCGACTGGCGGTCCCCCGACCCGGAAAACCTGCTGTACATGGACCTGGCCCAGGGCCGGGTGATCATCGAGCTGGCGCCCGCCTTCGCCCCGGCGCATGTCGACAACATCCGCAAGCTGGTGCGCGAGGGCTGGTTCGACGGCCTGGCCGTGGACCGGGTGCAGGACAACTACGTCACCCAGTGGGGTGACGCCGACAACACCCGCACGCCCAAGACGGCGCAGACCAAGCTGGCGCCCGAATTCGTGGTGCGTGGCGCCGCTGTGGCCAAGCTGCCCTTCACCCCCCTGCCCGATCGCGACACCTACGCCCCCGAGGCGGGCTATAGCGACGGTTTCCCAGCGGCCCGTGACACTAAGGGCCAGCAAGCCTGGCTGATCCATTGCTACGGCATGGTGGGCGTGGGCCGCGACATGGCGCTGGACACCGGCAGCGGGGCGGAGCTGTACGCCGTCATCGGCCAGGCGCCGCGCCATCTGGACCGCAACATCACCGTGGTGGGCCGCGTCCTGCGCGGCATGGACATCCTGAGCAGCCTGCCGCGCGGCACCGCCGCCCTGGGCTTTTACGACAAGCCGGAACAGCGCATCCCCATCGCCAAGGTGCGGCTGGCGGCGGACTTGGCCCCCGACCAACGCGAGAAGCTGACGGTGCTGCGCACCGACACCCCCACCTGGGCCGCCTATGTCGAGGCGCGGCGCAACCGGCGGGAGGATTTCTTCCCCGTGCCGGCGGGGCATGTGGACGTTTGTAATATCCCCCTACCCGTCCGTATGGCGGATGCGTCCAAATAAGGCCCATAGGGTAGAAGCGGGGGCGCCAACTCCCGCCGCACCCTAACCCAAAGAACACGTCTGCGCCGTTGCATCCTGCAAGGTCCGTCGTTGACAGCGCTGGACGTTTGCTTGAGAAACTGCAAGCTGCAATGCCCGACGCATTTCCGATGAGGATAGGCGCTGGCAGTTAAGTTCCGGTGAAAGCCTCCGCCCCATGGAAACCCGCCCGCGCCGCGTCCTGATCGTCGAACCCACGCCGTCCCTGGCGGCCGCCTACAGCCAGGCGCTGCGCAAGGACGGCCACGCCCTGCAGGTGGTGGATACGGCCCCGGCCGCCCGCCGCGCCCTGGCGGAGGCGCCGGCCGACGTGGTGCTGCTGAACCTGCAACTGCCGGGCGGCAACGGCCTGGACCTGCTGAAGGAGCTGAAGACCGACGCCAAGGCGCCGCAGGTGGTGGCGCTGACGGCCCAGGGATCGGTGCAGATGGCGGTGGACGTCATGCGCGCCGGCGCCGTCGACGTGCTGCTGCTGCCGGCGGGGACGGAGCGCCTGCGCCAGGCCATGGCCGCCGCCCTGGCCGAGCGGGCGAAGGTGCTTGAAGCGGCGCCGCCCGCCGCCCCCGTGGAGGATCCGCTGGGCTATCTGGGCTTCGTCGGCACCTCGCCCGCCATGCGCGGCGTCTACCGCATGATCGAGGCGGCGGCCCCGTCCAAGGCCACCGTGTTCATCACCGGCGAGAGCGGCACGGGCAAGGAGGTTTGCGCGGAGGCCATCCACCGCCGCAGCCCGCGTGCCGGCCGCCCCTTCATCCCGGTGAACTGCGCCGCCATTCCGAAGGACTTGATGGAGAGCGAGATCTTCGGCCACGTGAAGGGCGCCTTCACGGGGGCGACGACGGATCACGCCGGCGCGGCGTTGCAGGCCGACGGCGGCACGCTGTTCCTGGACGAAATCGGTGAGATGGACCTGTCGCTGCAGGCCAAGCTGTTGCGTTTCCTGCAGACCGGCATGGTCAAGAAGGTGGGCAGCGAGAAGGCGGAGGCCGTGGACGTGCGTATCGTCTGCGCTACCAACCGCGACCCCTTCGCCGAGGTGCAGGCCGGCCGCTTCCGCGAAGACCTGTTCTATCGCCTGCAGGTCATTTCCATCGAGCTGCCGCCCCTGCGCGACCGTGGCGACGACATCCTGCTGATCGCGCGGGAATTCCTGGCCAAGTACACGCAGGAGGAACGCAAGTCCTTCACCGGCTTCAGCGATGAGGCGGAAGAGATCATGCGCACCTACAACTGGCCGGGCAACGTCCGCCAGTTGCTGAACGTGGTGCGCAACGTGGTGGTGCTGAACGACGGCGCCGTCATCCAGCCCTTCATGCTGCCGCCGCCGCTGAACAAGCCCACCATGATCGTCCCGCCCATGCTGAACGACCCGCGCTGGGCGGCCATGGCGGGGCCCATGCCCTTCCCCTTCACGCCGCCGCCGGCCGCCAACCTGGCCGGCCCCACCCCCGGGGGAACCCTGGGCGGCGTGGCGCCCACCGGGTTCGGCATGCCGCCCATGGCACCGGCCGCGCCGGCGCCGGGGGGCGTGTCGGTGGGGGGTGCCCGCATCCCCGGCGTTCCCGCCGGCGCCACCAGCTGGGCCACCCCCATTCCGCTGGACGACGCGCCCGCCGCCGCCCTCGACTCCGACCCCAATCCCGAGCGCCGCATCCGGCCGCTGTGGATGGTGGAGGAGGAGACGATCGAGGAAGCCATCCGCCTCTGCCAGGGCAACATCACCCGCGCCGCCGCGCTGCTGGAGATCAACCCCTGCACCATCTACCGCCGCCGCCAGAAGAAGCGCGCCACGGCCTGAAGTCCAAGGAAACGGTCATGATCACGGAAATCCGGCACATCATTTTTTCCAATGACGAGCTGAAGCTGGTCTTCCAGACGGTGCCGCTGGAGGGCTTCGACGCCGGCCGCCGCATCCTGAGCATCCAGGTGGTGGAGGGGCCGCCGCCCACGGTGAAGCTGGCCAGCGACCTGCCCACCGGCGGCGGGCGCGACGAGATCCAGGTGGAATCCTACCAGCTGGCCCGACTGATCGTCGCCTACTGCCGCGAAAAGCGCATCCCGCTGCCCAAGGACGCGCTGAAGACCCTGCACGCCCAGGGCGACCAGCTGTGCTTCAGCATCATGAGCTCGCTCAGCTAGCCAAATCTTCATGGCGCGCGCCCGACTCTATGCCTTGAGCGGCGGGTCGATCGGCGCGATACTAAGCATGATTGGCCTGCCCACATGGGCGCGGCCGCCGGAGTAGTTGAGATGCAGATCGACAGCCAGGCCGCCGCGGCCACCGCCGCCAACGTGCTGCAGGCCAGCCTGCAATTCCAGGTGCAGGCCCTGAAGCAGACCACGGACGCCCAGGCCTCCGTCGCGACCGAACTGTTGACCGGGCAGAGCGCCGGTCCCGCCCCCACCGACGGTCGCGGCCAGCTGGTCGACATCAGCGCCTGATCCCCCTTGGCGTCCCTGTCCGAAGTCCTGTCCACCGCCGTCGCCCATCATGAGGCCGGTCGGCTGGACGACGCGGAAGCCCTGTACGCGGCCATTCTGGAGCAGGTGCCGGACCAGATCGACGCCCTGCACCTGATGGGTGTCTTGATCCTGCAGCGGGCGGTGAGCGCCGTTCCCGCCGACCCCGTTCGGATGGCCGCCGGCGTGAAGCTGATCCGCCGCGCCCATGCCCAGCCGGGCGCCGCCGCCATTCCCGACATCGCCACCAATCTGGGGGGCGCATTGAGCGCCCTAGCCCGCGCATATGCCAGGACGGACGCCCGGACCAGGGCGCTGGAAACCCTGCTGGAGGCGGAGGAGCTGGGCCTGCCCCTGACGCCGGCCGACCGTTTGACCCTGGCCGACAACCTGTCGTTGGTGCAGGCGGGAACGGAGGCGGAGGAGCATTACCGCGCCCTGCTATCGGCCGGCCCAGTCGCAAGCGCTCAGAATCTGCCGGCTCGAGTGGGTCTTGCCCAGCTGTTGATCGCGCGGCAACGTCGGGCCGAGGCCTTGTCCCTGCTGGACGGCTTGCCGCCGCCGGATGCGCCCCAGGCCACACCCAGTCCGAGCGCCCAAGCCGTGGCCCAGGGCCTGCGCGCACAGTTGCTGATGACTTCAAGGCCGGAGGACGCCGCCGCCGCCTTGGTCCATATGGAAAGAATCGGAGGTGCCAGCGCGGAACTGCGCCACCTGTCGGGCAAGCTCCTTCAGGTTCAAGGGGATATCGCAGGCGCCCGTGCCCTGTACGCCCAGGCCCTGGCGCTGGAGCCAGGTCACGCCGAGGCCCGGTTGGCCCATGCCGAAGCCTGCCTGCGCCTGGGCGCGTGGCGGGACGGCTTTGCCGACCTGTCCTGGCGCTGGATGCGTCCCACTGCCGCCCGCCTCTATGGATCCATCCCCCTGTGGGAACGGGCCGACCAGGACATTTCCGGACGGCGTCTGCTGGTCTGGGACGAGGTGGAGTTGGACGTCCTGCCCCACCTGGCCCGCCTTCTGCCCCGCCTGCGGGAGCGGGGGGCGGAGGTGATCGTGGAGGTGTCGCCCGGCTGGGCCGCCCTGCTGCCCACGGGGCCCGGCCAGCCGCTGGCCGGCATCACCGTCGCCACGCGGGGAACGGATGCGGTGCGCGCCGATTTGCAGGTGCCTCTTCAGGAACTGCCCGACCGGCTGTCGCTATGGGATGCCGGGGACTTCTGGCGCGGTCCCTATCTGGCTGCGCCGGCCGGCATACCGCCGCGGCCGTTCGCGGGACCGGCCGTGGGCGTGGCCGCCGACGCGCCACTATCCCTGGCGCCACCCTTGCCGCCCGGCGTGACGGCCGTGCCCCTGGCCGTCCCCGCCGCAGACCAGCCCGAAGCCTGGGGCCGATTGGCGGCGACCCTGGCGGCATTGGACGCCGTGGCGCTGCCGGCCGGGCCGCTGGCCCACCTGGCCGGTGCCATGGGCCGTCCCGGCGTGGTGCTGGTGCCGGTGAACGCCGACTGGCGCTGGCCGGCTGGGGGCGAACGGACCTCCTGGTACCCGTCCCTGCGGCTGGTCCATGGCGCCGGCTGGCCCGCCAGCCTGAACCTGGATGCGCCGTCATGAGCGGCATCCTCTATGTCACCGGCGCCGATGAGCGCTATTTCGCCACCACCCTGCTGCTGCTGGAAAGCTTCGCCCGGCGGCTGCCGGACGCGCGGCTGATGGTCTGCGACTATGGGCTGGCACCCGGTCAGCAGGCCTATCTGGCGGAACGCGGGCAGCTTCTGCCCCGGCCCCCGGGCTTGCCGGACACGCTGCATCCCTATGCCATGAAGGCCGCCATCCTGGACTATGTCGGTGGGCTGCCGTGGCGGGCGCTGTGCTGGATCGATGCCGACATGCTGGCGGTCGGTCTGGACGACACCGTCATGGCCCTGCTGTTCCGACGCCTGGAGGCGAGCGGCGCCGACATCGCGCTGACCACCGACATCAACAGCCTGGCGCTGTCCGACGTGGCCGCCATGGACAAGGGCGGCACCGGCATGGCGCCCTTCCGCGCCCTGCTGGCCGACAGCGGCGCCGATCCCGCCGCGCCCTATATCAGCGTCGGCTTTTGGCTGTGCCGGTCACGGGACCTGTTGGTCGAGTGGGACCGGCGCAGCCGGGGGATGCGGCCGCATTCGCTGTTCGAACAGAACGTCATGGCCCTGCTGATCCACGGGCCCCGCTGGGGCTACGCCGGCCGGGCGCTGTTGCTGGACCCGGTGGAATGGCAGCCGCAAAACCATCTGCTGCCACTGATTCGCCCGTCGGGCGACGGCTATGGGGTGCGGGGCCGAACCGTACGGCTGGTGCACTGCACTTCCTGCGGCTACTGGTTCATGGACGTCTATAAAAGCCATGTCGAAGTGAACGGACGGGCCTTGGCCGGGTATTTCCGCATCCTGCACAATCCGGCGCTGCGCACCCTGCAGACGGACCTTTTGCACGACCATGTGACGCGCCATGGTGACGCACTGGCCCGCCACGGCCTGCTGGGGGACGCGTCCGCCGGGCGAAATCCCTGAAATAGCCGGTGAATCGGCGCCAAGTGGGCATATCTTGCCTCTGTTCACCAGCGGCGGCGCCCCCTATCCTCTCGCGATGAGAGAAGCGAGGCGGGCCCCAAGGGCAATCCCGGAATGGGGCCGGCCGGCGGAGGAAGCATGACCGACACGACCGACAGCACACCCGCCACGCCGGAAGACGCGGCCGCCCTGACCCTGCAGGCGGAGGGCCTGGCGGCACTGGAAAGCGGCGACGGCGCCCAGGCGGTATCGCTGCTGAGCCAGGCCGTGGGCCTGCGCCCCGACGATGCCCTCCTGCGCGCCGATCTGGGCATGGCCCTGGAACGCCAGCAGGACAACGAGGGCGCCAAGGGCGCCTATGCCATGGCCGTGGCGCTGGATCCGGACAATCCGATCTATCGCTTCAACCTGGGGGCCGCCTGCCAGCGCCTGGGCCATGGCCATGAGGCCGCCACCCATTACCTGGACGCGCTGGAGCGCGAACCCATGCTGGCGGAGGCCTATTTCAACCTGGCGACCCTGTTCCAGGATGCCGGCCACCTGGACATCGCTGAGCAGCACTACCGCAACGCGCTGGAAGCGCGGCCGGCCTATGTCGAGGCCGCCGCCAACCTGGGCCTGGTTCTGCGTCGCCTGGGTCGCCTGGGCGAAGCGCTGGATTACCTGCGCGCCACCGCCCAGGCCCAGCCCGACGTGGCGCAGACCTTTTCCAACCTGGGTCTGGTCCTGAACGAGGCCGGCCAGTACCAGGAGGCCCTGGCCGCCTTCGACCGGCTGGCGGTGTTGCGCCCCTTCGAGGCCGCCCCCCACGTCGGACGCGCCCACGCCCTGCGCGGCCTGGGACACTTGACCGAGGCGGCCACCGCCATCCGCCAGGCGCTGAGCCGGCCGGAACCGACCATTTCCGCGGAACTGGAAGCGGCGCAGATCGCGGCCGCCCTGCAGGCCGGCGGCAACGGGGCCGCCGCCCAGGCCCTGGTGAGCGCGTGGCGGGCCTGCGGCGTCACCCCCATCCTGCGCCATACCGAGGCCGCCCTGGGTGTGGCCCCCACGCCCCCCAGGGCCGATCCCGCCTATCTGCGACAGATGTACGACGCCCAGGCGGCGATGTTGACGGAGCAGACGATGGCCAGCGCCGCCGCCACGCTGTCGCCGGCCCTGGCCAGCGCCCTGGCGCGTCACCTGGGGCCGGCGGCCGGCACCTTGCAGGTGCTGGAGATCGACTGCGGCGTTGGCGCCCTGGCGCCGCTGCTGAAGCCGTACGCCACCCATCTGGTGGGCGTGCACCCGTCCGACCCCGGCCTGCGGATGGCCGCCCGCAGCGGCTTGTATGACCAGCTGGTGCATGGCGACCACGCCCAAGTGCTGGAACAATCGGCCGACAGCGCCAACCTGATCGTATCGACGGACATCGCCAACCACCTGGGCGATCTGGCGCCCCTGGCCGCCGCCGCCGCCGACGCGCTGCTGCCGGGCGGCGTCCTGGCCCTGGTGATGGACGCGGCGGAGCCCTGGGCCCCCGCCGTGACGCTGAAGGAAAACGGGCGCTATCTGCACCGCCGCGACGCCGTGGAGACGGCCTTGCGCCAAGCGGGCCTGGCGGTCGTGGAGGCGATGCCCCTGCCGCCCGCCACCGCCGCCGGTGTCGAGCGTCTGCTGGTCGTGGCCCGCAAGGGCTGAACCGGCCCCTTGCATCCGACAGCCATGCCGCCCCGTCCCTCCCCCGCCCCCCACCCTTCGGGGCGGGTCCTGGCCCTGCCCCGCTATGACCGGCTGGGCGCCAGCAGCCGGCTGCGTTTCTTCGACCCGCTGCCCTATCTGGCGGCGGCGGGCCTGGACGTCGACACGGCGCCCTTTTTCGACGACGGCTACCTGCGGCGGCTGTACGCCGGCCAGCCGGTGAAGGGTTGGGCCCTGGCCGGCCGCTACCGCCGGCGCATGGCCGCCCTGAAGGCCGCCGGGCGAACAGACCTGTTGTGGATCGAGAAGGAGGCGCTGCCCTGGCTGCCCGCGCGGGCGGAACGTCTTCTATTCGGGGGGCGCCCTTACGTGCTGGATTTCGACGACGCTTGGCACCTGCGCTATGCCGGCCATCGCCTGGCGCCGGTGCGCGGGCTGCTGGGGGACAAGCTGGAACGGCTGGTGGCGGGCGCCGCCCTGACGGTCGTGGCCAACGAGGCCCTGGCCGCGTGGGCGGAAGCCGCCGGCGCGCGCCGCCTGCTGCGTCTGCCCACACCCGTGGACCTGACCCGCTACCAAGCGGCGCCGGCACCGGACCGCCCGACCGGGGACTTTCGCGTGGGCTGGATCGGCACCCCATCGTCCGCCCGCTACCTGGCCGCCCTGGCGGAGCCGCTGGCGGCCGTGGCGGCCAGCGGTCCGCTGACCCTGGTGACCGTCGCCCGTCACCCCGTCAACCTGCCGGGGGTGCCGGAGGAGTTCATCCCCTGGAGCGAAGCGGGCGAGGCCGCCGCCCTGGCCGGCCTCGACGCCGGTATCATGCCCCTGCCCCACACGCCGTTCGCGCAGGGCAAGTCGGGCTTCAAGCTGCTGCAGTACATGGCCGCCGGCAAGGCCGTGGTGGCCAGCCCCGTGGGGGAGAACCGCCGCATCGTGGCCGATGGCGTCACCGGCCTCTGGGCCGACAGTCCCGAAGGCTGGGTGCACGCCCTGGCCGCCCTGCGCGGCGACCTGGACCTGCGGCGGCGCCTGGCGGCGGCGGGCCGGGACCTGGTGGCCCGCGACTATGACCTGGCGGTGCTGGCCCCCCGGCTGGCGGCGGCCCTGGCCCAGGTCGCCGGATAAGCGCGCGAGGCCGCGCCGCGGCCCCTGCCCCTAATCAAGCCGGGAACGGGGTGCCGATGTCCGCCAGGGTGGGTTGCTTGCCGTCCTTGTCCGACAGCACGGCGCCGGCGAATTCCGGCCACGGGATGCCCAGCGTCGGGTCGTTCCACAGCAGGCCACGGTCATGGGCGGGGCTGTAGGGCGCCGTCACCTTGTAGGCGATCTCGGTATCGGGAACGAGGGTGCAGAAGCCGTGGGCGAAGCCCACCGGCACCCACAGCTGCCAGCCTTCCTCGGCATCCAGTTCCACGGCGACGTGGCGGCCATAGGTGGGGGAGCCTTGGCGCAGGTCGACCGCCACGTCCAGGATGCGGCCGCGGATGACGCGTATCAGCTTGCCCTGGGCCGCCGGCGCCACCTGGAAGTGCAGGCCGCGCACCGTGCCCTGAATTCGCGACAGCGACTGGTTGTCCTGGACGAAGGGGCCCGTGATGCCCGCGGCCGTATGCTTCTCGTCGTTCCAGGTCTCCGCGAACCATCCCCGCTCGTCACCGAAGCGACGGGGCTTCACCATGACCAGGCCATCGATGTCCAGGCGCTTCACGTCCATGCTGGGGTCCTACTTTGTTGCCGGTTGTGCCGTGCCGCCCGGGATACGCCGCGGACCGTCAGAAGTCCAGGGCCGCGCCGCCCCGCAGCGCGGCGTCCGCCGCCGGCGTGTAGCGCCCGCCCTCGTCGTGCAGCACCAGACCCGACAGCAGGCGGGCGGGGGTGCGGGCGCCCAGGCGGGCGCGGACGATGACGCGCTTGGCCTCCGTCCCGGCGCGGGGCCACAGGGGATAGAGCACCACGGCACCGAACCGCCCGGCCAGGCGGGCCAGGATCTCATCCACCCGGTCGGCGCGATGGATCATGGTCAGGGTGCCGCGCGGCGCCAGCAGGCGGGCCGCCGCCGCCACCCAGGTGGCGAGATCGGCCGTGCCCTCGCCATGCGATACCGCCTTGCCCGGCCGGGGGAACGGGTATGGCGGCCGCCGGGATGAAAGGGCGGGTTGGTCATGACATGGTCGAAGCGGCCGGCCACCAGGTCGGGGTCGGCTCCCGGCGGCAGATGGGCTGGCGCCAGGGCGGCGTCGCCCAAGGTGATGCGCACCCGGGCGGTGACGCCGTTCAGTTCGGCATTGCGCCGGGCGAGGTCCGCCGCCTGGGGCTGCAGCTCCAGTCCCGCGACACGGACACCGGGCAGCCGCGCGGCGAGGCAGAAGGCGGCGGCCCCGGCGCCGCAACCCAGGTCCAGCACGCGGTCACCATCGCCGGCCGGCGTGGCGGCCGCCAGCAGCACGGGATCGATGGCGGCCCTGTAGCCTTGCGCCGGCTGCAACAAACGCACGCGCCCGTTCAGCAGGCGGTCCTCGGTGACGCCGCCGTCCGCGCGATTCTCCGCCGGGGGTTCCGGGGCGGCGGACGCGAGACTCACGGGGCGGACTCCAGCTGCGCCCGGGCGACGGCCAGCGCGGCGGTGGCGGCCGTGACGGCGCCATCCGCCACCATCAGGCGGCGCGGGATGGCGCTGATGCTGCCTTCCACCCCGGCGGTGTAGTCATCCAGCAGCACGGTCTCGATGCCGGCGTCGGCCAGCACGGCCCGCGCCCACGATATCTCCACCGCGTTGTTGCTGGTCAGGATGGGTTGCATGAAGGCCTCATAGGGAGTGCGCCGGTTGGCGATGCATCGGGCGCTGATTGACGCACGCGGCATAGATGGGGGGCGGCGATGCGGTCTGCCGGCTTGACCACGGGGGTTGCGCCGGTATGCTCGCTGTCCTATCCAGGGCCGTCAACAGGTCTGCGTTCCGCCACCGTTGGCCCCCACTGGCAGGAGTTCGTTTCGTGGCTGTCGTCACCCCCCTCGATCCCAAGCGCCGGAAGGCCGGCACCGATGCCCTGGAGGCGCTGGTGGAATTGGTGGCGGCCGACCTGGCGGCGGTCAACGACCTCATCATCCGCCGCATGCATTCCGACGTGGAGATGATCCCCCAGCTGGCGGGCTACATCGTGGCCAGCGGCGGCAAGCGCCTGCGCCCGGTGCTGACCCTGGCCGCCGCGCGCCTGTGCGGCTATCAGGGTGAACGCCACCAGCCGCTGGCGGCCTGCGTCGAATTCATCCACACCGCCACCCTGCTGCACGACGACGTGGTCGACGAAAGCGACCTGCGCCGCGGCCAGCCCTCGGCCAACGCCGTCTTCGGCAACAAGGCCAGCGTGCTGGTGGGCGACTTCCTGTTCTCCCGCGCCTTCCAGGTGATGACGGAGGACGGGTCGCTGGACGTGCTGCGCATCCTGTCCAGCGCCTCCGCCGTCATTTCCGAGGGCGAGGTGCTGCAGCTCATCACCGCCAACGACACCACCACCAGCGAGGAGGCCTATCTGGAGGTCATCCGCGCCAAGACGGCGGAGCTGTTCGCCGCCGCCTGCCGCATCGGCGCGGTGGTGGCCGGCCGCCCGGCGGCGGAGGAGGAGGCGCTGCGCAGCTACGGCCTGAACCTGGGCATCGCCTTCCAGGTGGTGGACGACGTGCTGGACTATTCCGCCGTGCAGGCCCGCCTGGGCAAATCCATCGGCGACGACTTCCGCGAGGGCAAGATCACCTTGCCCGTCGTCCTGGCCTTTCGCCGGGGTGATGACGAGGAACGCGCCTTCTGGCGCCGCACGCTGGAGGATATCGACCAGCGGGACGGCGACCTGGAGCATGCGCTGGCCCTCATGCAGCGCCACAACACCCTGCGCGACAGCGTGGAACGCGCCCGCCACTACGGCGCCATGGCCCGCGACGCCCTGGGCCTGTTCCCCGCCAGCCCCATCAAGCGCGCCCTGCTGGATGTCATCGACTTCGTCGTCGACCGGGATTTCTGAGATTCTTAAAGGGCCGCCTTCGTTCGTAACCGACCAAAGGCCCCCTCAATCGCCGGGCGCGGGCATCCGCCCGCTTGGCTTCCTCCCTTTTCAGTCCGCCTTCGGCTCCCCGAAAAGGTCCGGCGAACGCGGTCGCGTCCTACAGTTGCCCCAAATTGGCGGGAAGCACGGGAATGAGCATGGATGATCTACCGATTTACGGCGCCATCTACTCTCCTCCGTCGGAAGGGTTGCCATTCGTGGCGGCGATCTTTAAGGGACACGCGCTCATGGCGTTTAAGCAAGCGTCTTCGGCAGCAGATGCTGAAGCCATGCTTGCCCATGCCGTCTCAAGCGTGATCAGACTAGAAGCAGAAGGCGATCCCGAAGAGCCTTCCGGACCAGAATCGCCCACTCCTTGACAGAAGTCGACAGCGCTGACCTGATTCGTGAGGGCCATGAAGAACGGACCGAGGAGTTGTGCCGATGGCCGCGGAGTTGGATGAGAAGACCTCCGCCGCGCCAACGTCGGATGTCCTCGCCCCCGAAATGCGCACCTCCGCCTGATGGCGTTGCTGCATTTGAACGCCTATCTGCGCGTCTGCGCCGTAGCTCTATCCATCGCGTATCAAGGCCCTGTTGACAGGGGTGCCCCGCATTGGCGCTCAAAATCGGGATAGGGGGCGATCCTAGTTGATCGCTCCCCTCCCACACCACCCGGCATGCGGGTCCGCACCGGGCGGTTCGAGGAGTTGAGGTCAGGAGAGACGGGGTAGTCCCAGGGCGTCGGCCCACTTCAGGGTGAGACCGGCGTTGAGGGCCATTGCACTGTTGCGCCACCAGCAGCGGCTGTTATCCGCCACTCGACGGGCAACGTGCTGTTTGGCACCCAAGGCCTTCAACTCCCTGTAAATGGTTGCGCCGTGCCTCCACTGCTTGAGCTGGACGGCCCTCAGCCGGTGACGCATCCACTGGTCCAGGTCGTTCCAGACCCGGGGTGTCTGCGCCAGACGGAAGTAGGCCTTCCATCCCAGGACATAGGAGCGCAGGCGCGTCACCACCTCCTGCACGCTGTTCCCGCCGGATCGGCAGGTCAGGTGCCGGACGCGCTGCTTGAAGGTCGCCAACGGCTTGTCGGCGACCCGCCGCTTGATGATGCCGCCCGGCGCCACCCAGAAGCCATAGCCCAGGAACTTGCGGCCGAACACGCTGGCCACGGCGCTCTTGGTCTCGTTGACCGAGAGGCACAGCCGGCCATAAAGCCGCCGTAACAGCGCTATCACCCGTGCCCCCGCCTTCCGTGAGCGAACGTAGACGTTCGCGTCATCGGCGTAGCGCACGAAGCAATGGCCCCGACGTTCCAGTTCCTTGTCCACCCCGTCGAGCAGGACGTTGGCCAGCAGAGGCGACAGCGGGCCGCCCTGCGGCGTCCCCCTCTCCCGTGCCTGGACCACGCCCCCCACCATGATCCCGCTGTCCAGGTACGCCCGGATCAGCCGGACGACGCCGGCATCCCCGATGCGCTTCCCGATACGGTCGATCAGGATGTCGTGGTTCACCCGGTCGAAGAACTTCTCCAGGTCCACGTCAACCACCACCCGCCGCCCCGACTGGACGTACGACTGTGCTTGAAGCACCGCGTCATGCGCCCCTCGACCCGGACGGAAGCCGTAGCTGTACTCGCTGAAGCTCGGATCAAGAATAGGCTGCAGCACCTGCAGCAGCGCCTGCTGGATCAGACGATCCGTCACCGTCGGGATGCCAAGCTCGCGCTCGCCCCCGTCCGGTTTCGGGATCGCCACCCGTCGTACCGGCTGAGGCCGGTACGTCCCTGACAGTACCTGGCTCCGGATCACAGGCCATGCCGTGCGCAGGTGGGCCGCCGTCTGGTCAATGTCCAGTCCGTCTACCCCCGCCGCGCCCTTGTTGGACCGCACCCGCCGCCAAGCCCGTTGCAGGTTCTCTCGCGTCAGGGCCGCCAGCAGCAGCCCTGACCCCGTGCTTTCCATTCCCGGGCGCGGGCGCAAGGCTTCGTCGCTGCCGGACCCAGGCAAGGCTTCACCTTGCCTCCCTCCCAGCCGCCCCGCTCGCGCGGGCATCTGACGCTCTGCCTTCCGCATCGCCACGGTGGATCAACACTCCTCCTCGTTCGGTCCTTCAGGCCTGCTCTCCACAGTCCCCACTACGACCTCGGCTGACTTCCCGCTCCGGCTCAACACCGTCGCCCTTTCAGGCGCAAGGCGGGACCTCCCCAGGTAAGAACGCGCTCCTTCACTGCACCACCGCCGGATTTACGCCACCGATCCTTGGTCACAAGAGCTTCACGACTTGCTGCCCGCTCGCCCTGATCAGCACCGCCTTCTATCCAGTTCTTGTCCATCGGCACGCAGCTTCGCTCCACGCTTCCTCCCCACGGTCGGTCGCCCTTCCGCAGTTGCGCTTCGCTTCGTTCACTGTGACCAGCTTACGGAGGGACTTACACCCTCAAGAACGCGCCCATGCTGGGCGCACAGCAAAACGGCCGGCTTCGGGAGAAGCCGGCCGCTTGTGCGTCCCTGAGATGGTCGGAGAGAGAGGATTCGAACCTCCGGCCCCTGCCTCCCGAAAGCAGTGCTCTACCAGGCTGAGCTACTCTCCGTCTCGGGGTGGGCGGGTATATATCGACATCCGCCGGCCGCCGCAAGCCTTCTCTTTCATCCGATTGCACATCGTTGCCGCATGGGTGTCCCGCAGGGGCCAGGGGGAGCGGCCAGGGGCGACCTGTTGCCCATCGGCCACATGGGCCCGGGAGTCTGCGCCTGCCCCGGGAAGTTCCGGTTCTCGCCATGGTTCCGCCACGGTTGGCCGCGAGCTTCACATTCACGCCCATCAGTCGTTCGGCCTAGCAGAACATGCCGCTCGGGGCCGATCGTTTTATGGAGGTGGTATTATGACGACCGTTCGCAGCCTGCTCACCGGCCTGTTCCTGGGCCTGCCCTTCCTGGTCGCCCCCGCCATCCTGGTCGCGGCGCCGCGCCCCGATACCACCGTGGCGCAGGCGGCGCCCGTGATGCCCGCGCCGACCGCGACGCTGGCGGCCTCGCCCTCGGGCACGCTGAAGGTCATCCCCACCCACCTGCCCACCCGTATGGACGGCGGCGGCAAGGCGGGGGGCGGCGCCGTGCCGTGCGCCGCCACCACCACCATCATCAAGGCCCACGCGGGCCGCAGCGGGCCGCACCAGCTGATCGCCCTGAACTGATCAGCCCCCCCGCGCACTCTCTGGGACAGGCGCCGGCGCCCAACGACCGGACATCCCACCCCCCGGTACCCTCATGCCGGGACCCTCATGAAGGTTGAAGCGCGAAGGGCCGGCCAGCGGCGATGCTGGTCGGCCCTTTCGTGTCATCCCCGCCAGGCCTTCAGCCGTCGGGCGGCCTCCACCATCTCGGCCTCGGCGCCGGCGAAGCTGATGCGCACCGTGTGATGGCCCCGCAGGGGATCGAAATCCACGCCCGGGGTCAGGGCCACGCCCGTCTCGTTCAGCAGGTGGGTGCAGAAGGCCTGGGCGTCGTCGGTGCGATCGGAAATGTCGGCATAGATGAAGAAGGCGCCGTCGGCCGGGGCCAACTTGCCGAATCCGGCGGCGGGCAACAGGTCCAGCAGGATGTCGCGGTTGCGGCGATAGCGCGCGACATGACCCTCCAGCTCCTCCACGCAGTCGAAGGCCGCCGCCGCGGCGTGCTGCGACAGGGTGGGCGGGGAGATATAGAGGTTCTGCGCCAGGCATTCCACCGCGCGCACCAGCCGTTCCGGCACCACGGCCCAGCCCAGACGCCAGCCGGTCATGGAAAAGTATTTGGAGAAGCTGTTGACGGTGATGGCGCCCTCGCCCCCGTCCACCGCCAGCGCCGTGGCCGCCGGCACCGTGCCATATTCGATGCCGTGGTAAATCTCATCCGAGATGAGCCACACCCCATGGCGCCGGCACCAGTCGCCCAGCGCCGCCATGGCGGCGGGATCCAGCATGGTGCCGGTGGGGTTGGAGGGGCTGGCCACGATCAGCCCCCGGATCGGCCCCCCGCCCTGCGCCAGCAGGTCGTCCAGCAAGGCGGGCGTAGGCTGGAAGCGCGTCTCGGGCCCGGTGGGCAGCTCCACCGGCACCAGGCCGGCCGTCTTCAGGATGTTGCGGTAGGCGGGATAGCCCGGGGCCGCCAGGGCCACGCGGTCGCCGGGGTCGAACGCCGCCAGGAAGGCCAGAAGGAAGGCGCCCGACGATCCGGTGGTCACCACCACCCGACGCGGCGAGATCACCACCCCATGGCGATCTTGGTACCAACGTGCTATGCCCTCTCTCAAGGCTGGCAGGCCCAGGGCATCGGTGTAGGCTAGGCGATCGGCGGCCAGGGCGTGGGCGGCCGCGGCGATCACCCCCTTCGGTGCCGGGGTGGACGGCTGGCCTATTTCCAGATGCAGGACGTCGCCGCCGGCGGCCTGCCGTGCGTTGGCGGCGCGCAGCACCTCCATCACCATGAAGGGAGAGATGGTGCTGGCGCGTATAGCGACAGCCGGGCGCATCGCCGCGCGTGGAAATTCATCCTTGGAGTATGTAGGGGTCATACCTTACCGCTCGCCTGTTCGGGTATCGACGGCACCGCCGATGGAATTGACTATGTTCTTGCGACCGCGCCGCCTTGCCCGCCTGATCCTGGTCAGCCTGCTGTCCTCGGCCTTGGCCGTGGAGCCGGTGCTGGCCCAGGACCGCGGCATCAACTTCGTGCGTGACGCGGAAATCGAACACACGCTGCGCGTCTTCGCCACCCCCATCTTCCGCGCGGCCGGTATCGTTCCCGACGCGGTCACCCTGGTGTTGGTCAACGATGATGAGCTGAACGCCTTCGTGGCGGGCGGCCAGAACATGTTCGTCAACACCGGCCTGATCATGGCCGCCGACACGCCGGAGCAGCTGATCGGCGTCATGGCCCACGAAACCGGCCACATGGCCGGCGGCCACCAGGTGCGGTCCCGCGACGCCATCGAGAACGCGGTCATCCTGTCGACCCTGGCCACGCTGCTGAGCGTGGCGGCGGCCATCGGCGGCACGCGCCGGGGCGACGGCGGCGGCGCGGCCATGGGCGGCATCGCCGGCGCGCAGGAACTGGGCGCCCGTTCCTTCTTCGCCTTCAGCCGGGCGCAGGAGGCGTCGGCGGATGAGGCCGGCCTGTCCTACATGGAGGCCAACGGCTATTCGTCGAAGGGCATGCTGGAGTTCATGGAGAAGCTGCGCCGCCAGGACGCCGGCCTGCCGCAGACCAAGCAGGTGGAGTTCCTGATGACCCACCCGCTGACCAAGAACCGCGTCGAATACATCGAAAACTTCGTCGACCACATCTCGAAGTTCACCAACGCCAAGATGCCCTCGGCCTATTACGACATGCACCAGCGCATGCGGGCCAAACTGTACGGCTTCATCCACCCCGACCTGGCGCTGCGCAAGTATCCGGAGAGCGACACCAGCGTCCCGGCCCGCTACGCCCGGTCCATCGCCTATTACCAGGTGGGCGACATCAACAAGGGCCTGAAGATCGTCGACGGCCTGATCGAGCAGGAACCGAAGAACCCCTACTTCTATGAACTGAAGGGCCAGATCCTGTTCGAGAACGGCCGCGCCAAGGAAGCGGTCGACCCCTACCGCAACGCCGTCAAGTACGCCCCCGACAGCGCCCAATTGCGCATGGCCCTGGGCCACGCCCTGCTGGAGGCCGGCGACGACAGGCTGGTGCGCGAGGCCATCGACGTCCTGCGCTCCTCCGCCCGGGACGAGCCGCTGGTGGAACTGACCTGGCTGTTGCTGGCCAGCGCCTACGCCCGCGCCGACATGGCGCCGCAGCTGGCCTATGCCCGCGCGGAAGAGGCCCTGGCCCGGGGCGATATCCGCGCCGCCCGCTATCACGCCGACCGGGCGGAGCAGATGCTGCCCGCCGGGTCGCCCGACTGGGTGCGGGCCCAGGACATCCGCGTGCTGGTGGAAAGCCGCCTGCCGCACAACATGCGCCCGCAACTGGCGCCCAGCAGCGGCCTGGCCTCGCCCGACACGCCCATCATCTCCACCGGGCGCATGCCGGAGGACGCGCTGTCCACCGGCGGCATCTCCGCCATCGGGGCCGGCTTCCCCAGCGTCGCCGACCTGCCCAACGCCACCACCATCGGCAGCGGCCCCACGGGCCTGGGCACGTTGGGAACGGGAACCCCGCTGGGGGGAACGCCATCGGGGGGCCGTCGATAGGCGGTGCGGGCCGTGGCGCTCCGCAGCCTGGCGGGCGCTGATCTACCGCGCCGCCCCAGTCCACTGGAGGCCTATCAGGCCGGGTCGCGTGCCTGTTCCAGGGCCCAGGCGGTCACCAGCGCGTCGGCGATGCGCATCATCATCAGCAGGGCCAGCCGGCGCGCGATCTCATCCAGGGGGCGTGCCAGATGCAGGTGCAGCATGGCGACCGCCCCGGCGTGGGCGCCACCGCCGCTGGAGGCCTGGGGCGTCAGCGGCCAGGCCAGCGTCATGGCGTCGTCGGTGAACTGGTGCCGCAAGTCGCCGGGGCTGCGCAGGGCGGTGGCCAAGGCCCCGGTGTCCGCCACGGTGGCCAGGGGATGGCCGGCCGCGTCCTGATAGCGCCCGCGTCCCGCCAGGATGCGCGCCGACAGCCGGTCGCTGCCGTAGATGACGCAGAACAAGCCGTCCGCCGGCTGTTCCAGCACCTCGGCCATCTGGTCCAAGGCGGCGCCCGCGGCCGAGGACGGGCCGGAAAGGGCCATCTGGCACAGGCCCAGGCCCGCCACGCGCTCCATGCCCAGGCAGGAGCGTTCCAGCGTGCGGATGTGGTGATAGGCGCGCAGCGCCGTGATGGTCGCGGTGACCAGCTTGCGCGCGGTCAGTTCCGTCTTGGCCTTGTAGTCGTTCACGTCATAGCCGGCGATCACCGCGTCCTCCGGCGCCTGGCCCGGTTGGCCCGTGCGCAGGATGATGCGCACCGCCCGGTTGCCCAGCTCGTCACGGATGCGGGGCACCAGCTTCAGGCCCGCGTCATCACTTTCCATCACCACGTCCAGCAGGATCATGGCGATGTCGTGCTCCCCCTTCATGACGTCCAGCGCCTCGGCGGCGGAATAGGCGGAGATGAAGGCCAGGCCGCGGCCCTGGAAGGCGAACTTGCGCATGACCAGGCGGGTCATGGCATGGACCTCGGGATCATCGTCGACGATCAGCACCTGCCAGGGCGGCATGCCCGGAACCAGTTCCGAAACCTCGTCGGCCTCGTCCTCTTCCTCATCCTGGAACAGGAAATCGTCGTCATCATCCGCCATGGTCATGGCCAACCCCACCGTCGTGCCCGGGCGTGGAAACGCATCCCCGCCGGCGTGATCCCTCGTGACCCCGGACCCGTCCATGACCGCACAGCGCCGCCGCCCTGGCAAGCGCGACGATAGGTAGCCTACGAACGTAGGCGGCGACCCCTTCGCGCACGACGCCGCACCCGGCCTCCGCCAAGGCTTGCGGCATTGCGCCCCGCCGCCGGCTGGTCCATGCTGCCGGCCTTCGCCGTTCCCCGAAGGTTCGGGCCGCAAACCGGAGTTCGTCTCGATGTCGCGTACCATCGCCGCCACCCTCTACGCCACCGTGGCGCTCGCCGGCCTGGCGGTCGTCAGCCCCGTCTTCGCCGCCGACAAGCCGATGAGCGACAAGCCGGTGGCGGACAAGGGCCCCTACGACAAGGCGCAGGTGGAACAGATCGTCCATGACTACCTTCTGGCCCATCCCGAGGTGATCGCCGAGGCGGTGCAGGCCCTGCAGGACAAGAGCGAGGCGGAGGAGGCCAAGGCCGCCGCCGATGCGCTGGTGAAGCACAAGGATGAGCTGTTCGCCTCCAAGACCTCTCCTGCGGGCGGCAACCTGAAGGGCGACGTGACGATGGTGGAGTTCTTCGACTACCAGTGCGGCTATTGCAAGCACACCCAGCCGGAGATGGACGCCGCCATCAAGAAGGACGGCAAGGTCCGCATCGTCTACAAGGAATTCCCCATCCTGGGCCCGGCGTCGGTCATCGCCGCCAAGGCCGCCCTGGCCGCCAACATGCAGGGCAAGTACGACACCGTGCACGCGGCGCTTATGGCCGCCACCGGCAAGCTGGACAAGGACCGCATCCTGTCCATCGCCAAGGACGCCGGCGCCGACACCGACCGCCTGGCCAAGGACATGGAGTCCCCGGCGGTGCAGAAGGAGATCGACGCCAACCTGGCGCTGGCCGACGCGCTGAACATCCACGGCACGCCCGGCTTCGTCATCGGCAACACCCTGGTGCCGGGCGCCATCGGCGCCGACGCCTTCAAGGATCTGTTCGCCAAGGCCCGCAGCGCCAAGAGCTGATCCCCGGACGGCTGGTCCCCGATCGGTCATGCCAGCAGGCGTCAGGCCGGTTTTCGGGGCGACGGGCGGACAGCGGGGCGCATGGACGGGCCCCGCCTCATGTGTGCGTGGATTCTTGCCCCCGCTGCTGCCCGTGTTATAAAGCGGCCTTCGACGAACGCCGCGCGGGGGACGCATACCCCCGCACGTTCGGTTTTTGAGACGTACGTACGCAAAGGCGATACACCCTTGGCCATCGCGCCCTCCGTCCTGGTCCTGAACGGTCCGAACCTCAACATGCTGGGGATTCGCGAGCCGCACATCTATGGCGCGGAGACGCTGGAGGATATCGAGAACGCTTGCCAGGAGACGGCCGCGCGCCTGGGCCTGGAGGTGGATTTCCGCCAGTCCAACCATGAGGGCGAACTGGTCACCTGGATTCAGGATTCCCGTGGCGAACACGACGCCATCATCCTGAACGCCGGCGCGTACACACATACATCCATCGCCATCCACGACGCGCTGAGCGCCGTGGGCCTGCCGGTGGTCGAGGTGCATTTGAGCAACATCTTCCGGCGCGAGCCGTTCCGGCACCATTCCTATGTGTCGCCGGTCGCGAAGGGCGTCATCTGCGGCTTCGGCTCGCAGGGTTACCTGCTGGCGCTGCAGGCGGCGGCCCGCCTGATCGACAGCCCATCCCCAGCGTGACCCGTGACAGGGCAATCGTAACGCCGGCACCGGCGCAACACCCACGGGCAACCGGCCTACCCAACAAATCGATCGACCCATCGGCGGCTTAACCGCAGCCCAGTACCCAGGATCATGACAATGGCGACCTTCGAACTCGACAGCGAATTCGTCCGCAAGTTGGCCGAGCTTCTCGGCGAGACCGGTCTCACCGAGATCGAATACGCGGAAGGCGAAAAGCGCATCCGCCTGTCCCGCGCGGCGCCGGCAGCCGCCATGGCACCGGTCGCCGTGGCCGCCGCCCCGGTGGCCGCCGCGGCCCCCGCCGCCGCCCCGGTGGCCGCCGTGCCCCCGGCCCAACACCCGGGCGCGGTGAAGTCCCCCATGGTGGGCACCGCCTACCTGGCGCCGGAACCCGGTGCCGGCACCTTCGTGAAAGTGGGCGACGCGGTGAAGGTGGGCCAGACCCTGCTGATCATCGAGGCCATGAAGGTCATGAACCCGATCAAGGCGACCAAGGCCGGCACCGTGACCCAGATCCAGGTTGGCGACGCCCAGCCCGTCGAATACGGCGAAGTCCTGCTGATCATCGAGTGAGGGTTTGACCATGGGCGGCCTGTTCGAAAAGGTCCTGATCGCCAATCGCGGCGAGATCGCGCTTCGCATCCACCGCGCCTGCCGCGAGATGGGCATTAAAACCGTGGCGGTGCATTCCACCGCCGACGCCGACGCCATGCACGTCCGCCTGGCGGACGAGAGCGTGTGCATCGGCCCGCCCTCGGCCAAGGAAAGCTACCTGAACATTCCGGCCATCCTGTCGGCGGCGGCCATCACCGGGGCGGACGCCATCCACCCCGGCATCGGCTTCATGTCCGAGAACGCGCAGTTCGCGCAGATGGTGGAGGAGCACGGGTTCGCCTGGATCGGCCCGTCGCCGGAACACATCCGCATCATGGGCGACAAGGTCACGGCCAAGCGCACGGTGCTGGACCTGGGCCTGCCGGTCGTCCCCGGCTCCGACGGCCCGGTGGAGACGGTGGAGGCGGCCCTGGTGAACGCCGCCCGCATCGGCTACCCCGTCCTGATCAAGGCGGCGGCCGGCGGCGGCGGCAAGGGCATGAAGGTGGCCTGGAGCGAATCCGAGCTGCGGGAGGCCTATCAGCTGGCCCGGGGCGAGGCGCGCGCCGCCTTCGGCAACGACCAGGTCTACATGGAAAAGTACCTGGCCAAGCCGCGCCACATCGAAATCCAGCTGCTGGGCGACCACCACGGCACCGTGGTGCATTTCGGCGAGCGTGACTGCTCCATCCAGCGCCGCCACCAGAAGGTGGTGGAAGAGGCGCCGTCGCCGGCGCTGAACGCGGAAGAGCGCGCCTTCATCGGCAACCTGGCGGCCAAGACGGCGGCGGCCTTCGGCTACCGCGGCGTCGGCACGATGGAGTTCCTGTACGAGAACGGGCAGTTCTACTTCATCGAGATGAACACCCGCCTGCAGATCGAACACACCATCAGCGAGATGGTCACCGGCGTGGACCTGGTGCGCGAGCAGATCCGCGTCGCCACCGGCGCGCCGCTGGGCTATGGCCAGGACGACATCAAGTTCAACGGCCATTCCATCGAGTGCCGCGTGAACGCCGAGAACCCGGTGACCTTCGCCCCCAGCCCGGGCAGGATCGACGGCTACCACGCCCCGGGCGGCCTGGGCGTGCGCGTCGACAGCGCCCTGTACGACGGCTATCGCGTGCCGCCGCACTACGACAGCATGATCGCCAAGCTGATCGTTCACGGGAACAGCCGCAACGAGTGCCTGATGCGCCTGCGTCGCGCCATCGAGGAATTCGTCATCGGCGGCATCGACACCACCCTGCCCCTGCACCAGCGCATCATCGCCCAGCCGGACTTCATCAACGGCGACTATGACATCCGCTGGCTGGAGGAATGGATGAAGAACCAGCCCGCCGGCTAATTCCCATCCTTCGGCACCGCTTGAGCGCGGGCCCGGGATCGACCGTGACGGTCGGCCCGGGCCCGTCGCTTTTCCGGGCCTGCGCGGACCGGGGAAATGCACTACCCTTCCTGTCACTGAGCGCGACCCTGGGACCGGCATGGCCTTTCTTGTCTTCATCGCCCTGATGGTGGCCCTGTGGGCCCTGATCCGCAGTGAAAAGTCGGAACGCCGTCTGGCGGAGATGAATGCCCGGCTGGAGGCGCTGACCCGCCGGTTGAGCCACCTGGAAGGGGGCGCCCAGCCGGAGATGGCGCCGCCACCGGCCCCGGAATCCCCTGCCCCGGAAGAATCCCCAGCCCACAGCCCGCCGCCTGTCCAGGCCCCCCCACTGCCGCCGGCGCCCATTCCCGAAGCCATCCCCCAACCCGCCGCTCGGCCCGCCGCCCCGTCGCTGGAACAGGCGCTGGGCACGCGCTGGCTGGTATGGCTGGGTGCCCTGGCCGTGGCGCTGGCCGGCGTGTTCCTGGCCAAGTACGCCGTGGACCACGGCCTGCTGGGCCCCGCCGTGCGCCTGACCCTGGGCGGCCTGTTCGGCGCGGCCCTCGCCGTCGTTGGCGACGTGATGCGCGGCCGCACCGGGGAGGCGACGACGACCAAGGCGCCCTTGTCCGCCGCCTCCATCCCCGCGGCCCTGACCGCGGCGGGCCTTGCCATCGCCTTCGCCTGCGTCTACGCCGCGCACGCCCTGCACGGGCTGATCGGCCCCGGCGCCACCTTCGCCGGCCTGGGCGCCCTATCGGCCGTGGCCTTCCTGCTGGCCCTGCGCCACGGCGGCGGCGACGGGCTGTCCCCCGGCGCCTTCATCGCCCTGCTGGGTCTGGGCGGCGGCCTGGCCGTGCCCGCCCTGGTGCCCAGCGACCACCCTTCCGCCTGGGCGCTGTTTGGCTATCTGGCCCTGCTGAACACCGCCACCCTGGCTGTCAGCTGGCGCCTGCCGGCGGCATGGCTGGGCCTGCCCGTGCTGGCCGGGGCGGCCTTGTGGGTGGTCTCCGCCGCCTCGCATGACGCGGCGGCCGCCCCAATCGCCCTGTTCCTGGTGGCCTTGTCCGCCGCCGGGCTGGGCTTCGGCCTGCTGGACCTGCGGCGGGAACGGCCGGTCGTCACCGACGCCTGGATCGTCGCCGCGTTGGGCGGCCTGCCGATGGTGCTGGATTGGCTGCTGCTGGTGGCCACCGATTATGACGCCATCGGCGTGGCTGGGCTGGCGGCACTGGCCCTGCTGGCCGCCACCGCCGCGCGCGCGCCATCCCATCGGCCGGAGGTGACGGAGGCGCTGGCGCCCATCGCCGCCCTGCTGGTCACGCTGGCGCTGGCGCAAGGGTACACCGTGCGCGCCGCCGACCTGTCCTATCCCACCCAGCTGGGCGTGGCCGCCGCCTTCGGCCTGGGCTTCGCGGCGGCGGGCCTGCGGGCTCTGGCCGGCACGCATCGCCTGCCCCGGGCCTGGGCATGGAGTGCCGCCCTGCCCCTGGTGGGACTGGCCTGGGCTGGCTGGACCTTTGATCATGCCGGCGTCCTGCCGGACCTCGCCTGGGCGGGCGGGACCGTGGCGTTGGCCGGCGGCATGGCCTGGGCCGCCGCCTGGGCGGGAGGTGCTGACCGCCCGCAGCCCATGCCCGGCGCCTTCGTCCTGGCGACCCTGGCCCTGGCCGGGTTGGCGCTCGCCGCCCTGCTGCGCGCCTCCTGGCTGACGGCGGCGCTGTCGCTGCTGGTGCCGGCGGCGGCGCTGATCGAGAGCCGCACGACGGCCCCGCCGCTGGCCGACGCCCTGCGGCGCGGCGCGGTGGCCATGGCGGTCGTGGTGGTGGCGCGCCTGACCCTGAACCCTTGGCTGCTGGACTATCCGCTGAACGGCACCTCCCCCCTCAACTGGCTGCTGTGGGGCTATGGCGCGCCGGCCCTGGCCTGCGCCGCCGGCGCTTGGCTGCTGGGACGGCGGCGGGACGACCGGCCCAGGCAAGGGCTGGCCGCCGCCGCCCTGGTGCTGGGCCTGCTGTTCGCCTGCCTGGAAATCCAGGTGATGCAGACCGGGCGCCTGGCCAGCGACCCCTTCGCCCTGCTGCCCACCAGCCTGCGCAGCGTGCTGTTCCTGGCGGTGGCCTTGGTCCTGACCGGCCGGCGGAGCGCCTTAGCCGGGCCGGTCGCCCCTTGGGGGGCGCGCATCCTGGTGCGGGTGGCGGCGGCCCAGGTGGTGCTGGTGCAGCTGGGCATGTTGAACCCCCTGTGGGCGGTGGAGCCGGTGGGGCCCTGGCCGGTGTTCAACCTGCTGCTGCTGGTCTACGCCCTGCCCGCCCTGCTGTTCGGCCTGGCGGCCTGGCGGCGGGAGGCCGGGCTGGCGCGCCGCGCCCTGATCATCCTGGTACTGGTCCTGGCCTTCACCTGGGTGTCGCTGGAGGTGCGCCAGGCCTTCCACGGCAGCACCCTGACCCTGTGGGCCCATGGCGGGGAGCGGACGGACGCGGAGTGGTACAGCTATTCCGCCGCCTGGCTGGCCTTCGCCCTGGCGCTGCTGGCGCTGGGGGTGCGCACGCGCCGGGCCGATCTGCGCTACGCCTCGCTGGCCGTGCTGCTGGTGACGGTGCTGAAGGTCTTCCTGTCCGACATGGCCGACCTGACCGGCCTGCTGCGCATCCTGTCCTTCCTGGGGCTGGGCCTGTGCCTCATGGGCATCGGTTATGTCTACCAGCGGGTGGTGTTCGCGCCGGCACGGGCGCCAGAGGGAATCCCCTGATGCGCCTGACACCGGACCTGCTGCTGCGCGCCTACGCCATGGGGGTCTTCCCCATGGCGGAATTGGCCGATGACGACGAGATCTTCTGGTTCGACCCGCCGGAGCGGGGGATCCTGCCCCTGGACGGCTTCCACGCGCCGCGCCGCCTGCTGCGCACCGTGCGCCAGGGGCGCTTCCAGGTCAGCGTCGACACCGACTTCGAAGGGGTGATGCGGGCCTGCGGCGAATCCACCACCGACCGGCCGGACACCTGGATCAACGCCCAGATTCTGGAGGCCTACGTCGGCCTGCACCGCCAGGGCCGGGCCCATTCCGTGGAATGCCGGCGCGAGGGCCGGCTGGTGGGCGGCCTCTACGGCGTGTCCATCGGCGGGGCGTTCTTCGGGGAGAGCATGTTCTCGCGCGAGACGGACGCCAGCAAGGTGGCCCTGGTCCACCTGGTGGCCCGGCTGCGCGCCGGTGGCTACAGCCTGCTGGACACGCAGTTCGTCACCAGCCACCTGTCGCAGTTCGGGGCGAGGGAGATCCCCCGCGCCGAGTATCAGGCGCGGCTGGCCAGGGCGCTTCCCCGGCCGGCGCGGTTTCACTGCGGCTTGGACGAAGGCGCCTTGGTCGCCGGGTTCTTACAGTCCACCACCCAGACGTCATAGACGGGGTCTTCCATCGCCGACAGGGCCGGGCTGGAGGCGAACATCCAGCCGGTGAAGACCTTGGCCGCCGGATCGTCCGGCTTGGCCTCCACGATATCCAGGAAAGCGGCCGATTCCGGTTCCTCGATGGGGGTGGTTTTGCGGCAGGCGCGGGCGGCCACCGTCAGCTGCCCGAAGCGGCCGCTCTGGCCCACCGCGATCTCCACGGTGGAGACGCGACCCGTCACCTTGTCCAGGCCGCCCAGCACGGCGATCTTCATGTCCTCGAACGTGCGCGCCACGGCCGGCTGCGGTGGCAGGGGCGGCAGCGGCGTGACGGGTGAGGCGGCACCCTCGGCCGGGGCGGCGGCACCCTCCGCCGGGGCTTGCTGCGGCGGCTGGCCGGCGGCGCCGGGGCCGGTCACGGGCTGGCTGGTGGGCGGCTGCTCTTCCGGGGCCTGGTCGCCGGACTTCTTCTGGTCCGGAGTCGCGGCCGGCGGGGCCGGCGGCGTACCGGGTATGGTGGGGGCGCTGCCCGTGGGTGCGGGCTGGGGCACGTTCTGGGCCCAGGCACCGGCCGCGGCGGCCAGCACCAGGCACGAGGCCGCCGCCAGCAGCAGGCGGCGCTGGCTCATTTGCCGCCGCCGTTCAGCAGCCCCTTGGACGGGTCGGCCTTGGGCTGCTGGGTCTGGGCGGGCTGCTGCCCCTGCGGGGCCGGCTGCGCGGGCTGGCCGCCGTTCTGCTGACCCTGGCCGGCGTCGCCACCCTTGCCGGCGTTGTTGCCGCCGGCGCTGAAGATGAAGCGGCCAAGCAGGTCTTCCAGGTTCACCGCCGACTGAGTGTACTGGATGCGGCCGCCGGGCTTCAGCATCTCTTCCTCGCCACCCGGCTGCAGGTTCAGGAACTTGCCGCCCAGCAAGCTTTCGGACGCGATGCCGGCGCTGGTGTCCTCGGGCAGCTTCACCTGGCTGTCGATCTGCATCTCGATGACGGCCTGGTAGGTCTTGGGATCCAGGTAGGCCTTGGTGACCGACCCAACCTTAACGCCGCTGATGCGCACGTCGCTGCCGGCCGTCAGGCCGCCGGTGCTGGCGAAGCGGGCCTGCAGGGCATAGCCCGACACGGCACGCACGTTCGCCGTGGTGTAGGCGAAATAGAGGAAGAACGCCGCCACCACCAGGACGACGGCCCCCAGCACGGTCTCGATCACATTGCTGCGCATTCGCTTCCTCTGGAAAACCCTAGAAATAGGACAGGTCCGGAAAGACGCAAGGCCCCACGGGGGGCCTTGGCCGACGCCTGTCGGGGGGACGCCGGTGCCATGGTCCGGTCCCCAGCCCTGTCATCCACCCTGTCACGATGCCGGGGCAGCGCCACCGTCGGCGACGCGCCCCACACCCTGCGGGCCGGCACCCCCTTTACGCGGGGGTCCCTTACGCGGGAGTCCAGGGCTCGTAATCGCCGGTGGCGGCGGCGCGGTGGCCACCTTCATAGGTATGACCGGGCGGACGGTACGCGTCCACGGTGCCGGTCTGGTTGGCCTCGTGCGGCTTCACCCACGGCTTGTGGTAGGCGCTGTTCTCCGGCAGGGGCTGTTCCATGGAATAGTGCAGCCAGCCGTGCCACTCGGCCGGGACGGCCGACGCCTCGGGCTCACCCGCGAACAGCACCCAGCGGCGCACCTTCATGCCCGGACGCGCCTTCTTTTCCCGGAAATAGCGGTTGCCGAACCGGTCGGTGCCCACCAGCTCACCCCGCCGGGAAATCAGCAGGCGGATCGACAGTTGGGACAGCCAGGTCAGGATGGAGATGCGTTGGGTCATGGGCCAAAACCAGAAAAGTGTGAACAGGGCCAAGCGCCTGGCAGCGGGCCCCCCGAAACGGACCGGCCGGACTATGGCAGTTTCGGCCCCCCGCGTCCATACGCTGAGGAGCCGCAGCCAGCGGGTAGCTCCCCCGCGTGACGTCTATCGGGACCGGCCGGCCTTGCGCGCCCGCCAGCGCCGCCAGGCGGCGACGGGGCCATGGTCGGCGCGGATTTCCCAGGTCAGCAACAGGATGCCGGCCAGGACCAGGGGCAGCACATAATAAAGGAATCGATACGCCAGCAAGGCGCCGATGGCGCCGCCCGCCGGCCCATGGTCGCGCAGGCCCAGCAGCAGGATGGTCTCGAACACGCCCAGGCCGCCGGGCACGTGGCTGACGATGGCGATGGCCAGGCCGGCACAGAACAGGGCGGTGAATTCCATGAAGCCCACCCCGGTTTCCGGCGGCAGCAGGGTCCACAACGCCGCCGCCGACAGCAGGATCTCCAGCGAGGCGATGACGATCTGCGACAGCATCACGCCCGACGACGGCAGGGCGAAGGACCAGCGCCACAGGCGCACGGGCTTGTGCGTCACGGCCGCCGCCACCGTCATGGCGCCCAGGCCCACCAGCACCAGGCCGGCGACACCCTGCAGCAGCCAGGCCGGCACGTTCAGCAGGCCGGCCCCCACCTCGGGCCCGATGGCGACACCCAGCGCCCCGGTGAAGGTGATGCCCAGGGTGAAGGTGGTGGTGGAGAAGACGACGATCTTGGCGATGTCGGCCGCCGACAGGCCGGCCACCGAATAGACGCGATAGCGCACCGACCCGCCGCTGATGACGGCGAAGCCGACATTGTTGGAGATGGCGTAGCCGGCGAAGCTGCCGAAGCCCACCGTGCGATAGGGCAGCTTGATGCCCAGGTATTTGAGGGCGGAGACGTCGTAGAGCGTCATCACCAGATAGGCGGCGGCCACCAGGCCCGCGGCCTGCGCCACCCGCGCCCAGGGCAGCAGCTGGACATAGGCCCAGACCTCCGCCGGGCGGAAGTCGCGCGCCACATGGCGGATGGCCAGCACCACCAGGCCCACCAGCACCAGGGCCGTGACCAGGGTGGTCAGGCGCTTCATCCAGTTGGGCTTGGCCACATCACCGCCCACCACCTTGTCATCCACCACGCTTCCTTCCGCTTTTTCCCCGCCGGGGCGCGCGCCACCGGATCGATGACCACCGGGTGATGATAAGTCGGTCGGTTGGGGCGCTGGTCTGGGCTGCGCTCAGGGGGCATTCGGGACAGGGATTCTCAAAGACAAGGGCCAAGACGCCGCACCACGGTCGGTGCCGGACGGGCACCCTGCCATCTTCCTGGGGGGTTGGAAACCCAAAAGCGCGGCGCCCCCCGACTGTTCCGGGGCCGCCGGGCGCACTGCCTGAGAAGTGGACGCCCGGACGCATTCTTCAGCTTGCGAACCAGGGTGAGCCAAAACCATGAAAGGCTCGGTTTCGTTGAAGAATCGCCCCCTACCCGAAGAGTCAACCACAACCCGTATGCACCTCCCCTTTAGAGACCACAAAATGTCGTTGATGGTCGAAACTTGGTGGCATACGCTTCCCCGACATACAGCATCTAGGGGTGCTGTCGCGGCGTAGAGCACCGGGGACCAGCCCAGGTTTTGGGGTGGTTTTGCCTGTTTCCAGGACCCCAGGTCCGGACAACGATCTCCGGAATCGGCGCCGCCGCGACACCCACCCCACCATCGCGGCATTTCATTCGGGGGTCGGGGCACCATGCGCATCGAGAGACGGTTCACGGTCGACGGTCGGGACGCTTACGAGGGGATCGCCTTCCGCACGGCGACCAGCGAGATCCGCAACCCCGACGGCTCGGTGGTTTTCCAGGCCAAGGACATCCAGGTGCCGGCGGACTGGAGCCAGGTGGCCTGTGACATCCTGGCCCAGAAGTATTTCCGCCGCGCCGGCGTGCCCGCCCGCCTGAGGAAGGTGGAGGAGAACGACGTCCCGTCCTTCCTGTGGCGCCAGGTGGCCGACGAGGACGCGCTGACCGGCCTGCCCGCCAAGGAGCGGGTGGGCGGCGAGACCTCCGCCCGCCAGGTGTTCGACCGCCTGGCTGGCACCTGGGCCTATTGGGGCTGGAAGGGTGGCTATTTCGACAGCGAGGCCGACGCCAGCGCCTATTTCGATGAGATGCGCCACATGTTGGCCCGCCAGATGGCGGCCCCCAACAGCCCGCAGTGGTTCAACACCGGCCTGCATTGGGCCTATGGCATCGACGGCCCCGCCCAGGGCCATCACTACGTCGACTTCAAGACCGGGGAGCTGGTGGCCAGCAAGTCGGCCTATGAGCATCCGCAGCCGCACGCCTGCTTCATCCAGTCCGTCGCCGACGACCTGGTGAACGAGGGCGGCATCATGGACCTGTGGGTGCGCGAAGCGCGCCTGTTCAAGTACGGCTCCGGCACCGGCTCCAACTTCTCCCGCCTGCGCGGCGATGGGGAGCGGCTGGCCGGCGGCGGCAAATCCTCCGGCCTGATGAGCTTCCTGAAGATCGGCGACCGCGCCGCCGGCGCCATCAAGTCCGGCGGCACCACCCGCCGCGCCGCCAAGATGGTGACGGTGGACCTGGACCACCCGGACATCGAGGCCTACATCGACTGGAAGGTGGTGGAGGAGCAGAAGGTCTGCGCCCTGGTGGCCGGGTCCAAGCTGGCCAACAAGCACCTGAACGCCATCATGGCGGCGGCGACGGAGGGCTTGGGGCCCGATGCCGACCGCCTGGACCCGACGAAGAACAAGGCGCTGAAGCGGGCCATCATCGAGGCCCGCAAGTCCATGATCCCGGAAAACTACATCCAGCGGGTCATCCAGTTCGCCGGCCAGGGCTATACGGAGATGGAGTTTCAGACCTATGACACGGACTGGGATTCCAGCGCCTATTTGACCGTTTCGGGCCAGAACTCCAACAACTCCGTCCGCGTGTCCGACGCCTTCATCCGCGCGGTGAAGGAGGATGGCGACTGGAACCTGATCCGCCGCACCGACGGCAAGGTGGCCAAGACGCTGAAGGCCCGCGACCTGTGGGACAAGATCGGCCACGCCGCCTGGCAGTCGGCCGACCCGGGCGTGCAGTACGACACCACCATCAACGACTGGCACACCTGCCCCGAGTCCGGCCGCATCAACGCGTCCAACCCCTGCTCGGAATACATGTTCCTGGACGACACGGCCTGCAACCTGGCGTCCCTGAACCTCATGGAGTTCCGCCGGGCCGACGGCTCGTTCGACACCGAGTCCTTCCGCCACGCCTGCCGGCTGTGGACGGTGGCGCTGGAAATCTCCGTGCTCATGGCGCAGTTCCCCTCCAAGGAGATCGCGCGCCTGTCGTACGAGTACCGCACCCTGGGCCTGGGCTTCGCCAACATCGGCGGCCTGCTGATGGCCGAAGGCATCCCCTATGACAGCGCCGAGGGCCGGGCCATTTGCGGCGCCATCAGCGCCATCATGACCGGTGTCGCCTACGCCACCTCCGCCGAGATGGCGGGCGAGCTGGGGGCCTTCCCCGGCTACGCCCCCAACGCCACGGCCATGCTGCGCGTCATCCGCAACCACCGCCGCGCCGCCTATGGCGCCGGCGAGGGGTATGAAGGCCTGTCGGTCACCCCGGTGCCGCTGGACGCCGAGGATTGCCCCGACCAGCGGCTGATCGCCGCCGCCCGCCGCGCCTGGGACGAGGCGCTGGAGCTGGGCCAGAAGCACGGCTACCGCAACGCCCAGGCCACCGTGGTCGCCCCCACCGGCACCATCGGCCTGGTCATGGACTGCGACACCACCGGCATCGAGCCGGACTTCGCCCTGGTGAAGTTCAAGAAGCTGGCCGGCGGCGGCTATTTCAAGATCATCAACCGCGTGGTGCCGGAGGCGCTGGCGCGCCTGGGCTATTCCGCCACGGACGTGGCCCGCATCGAGCGCTACGCCGTGGGCCACGGCACGCTGAAGGGCGCGCCGGGCGTGAACCATGAGACGCTGGCCGCCAAGGGCTTCGGCCCGGAACAGCTGGAGAAGCTGGAAGCCGGCCTGGCCAACGCCTTTGACATCAAGTTCGCCTTCAACAAATGGTCGCTGGGCGTCGACTTCTGCACCGGGGCCCTGGGCGTGCCGGCGCACAAGCTGGAGGAGTTCGGCTTCGACCTGCTGTCCCACCTGGGTTTCAGCAAGGCGGAGATCGAGGCGGCCAACGTCTATTGCTGCGGCGCCATGACCCTGGAGGGCGCGCCGGGCCTGAAGGCCGAACACCTGCCGGTGTTCGATTGCGCCACCCCGTGCGGCAAGATCGGCACGCGCTACCTGTCGGCGGAAAGCCACATCCGCATGATGGCGGCCTCGCAGCCCTTCATCTCCGGCGCCATCTCCAAGACCATCAACATGCCCAACCACGCCACGGTGGAGGCGTGCAAGGACGCCTACATGCTGTCGTGGAGCCTGGGCCTGAAGGCCAACGCGCTCTACCGCGACGGCAGCAAGCTGTCCCAGCCGCTGAACGCCCAGGTGCTGGAGGAGGATGAGGAGGAAGACGTCGCCGAGACCACGCTGGAGCGCGTGCTGGAGGCCCCGGTCGCCACCCGCGTCGAGGTGGTGACCGAGCGCATCGTGGAAAAGGTGGTGGAGAAGGTGGTGCGCGCCCAGCGCGAGCGCCTGCCCCACCGCCGCAAGGGCTACACCCAGAAGGCCATGGTGGGCGGCCACAAGGTCTATCTGCGCACCGGCGAGTACGAGGACGGCAAGCTGGGCGAAATCTTCATCGACATGCACAAGGAGGGCGCCGCCTTCCGCTCGCTGATGAACAACTTCGCCATCGCCATCAGCCTGGGCCTGCAGTACGGCGTGCCCCTGGAGGAGTATGTGGAGGCCTTCACCTTCACCCGCTTCGAGCCGGCCGGCATGGTGCAGGGCAACGACGCCATCAAGATGGCGACGTCTATCCTGGACTATGTGTTCCGGGAACTGGCCATCAGCTATCTGTCCCGCACGGACCTGGCCCACGCCACGCCGGAGGACATCCTGCCCGACACCATGGGCGGTGGTGTGAAGCAGAGCGACCTGCCGCCGCACGCGGCCGAGGTGGCGGAGGAGACGCTGAACGCCGTGGCGCGCATCACCTCCACCGGCTATGTCCGCAACAACCTGCCCAACCTGCGGGTCCTGCCCGGCGGCCAGGCCGGCCGTGCCGTCGCCGCCTTCCAGACGGCCACCGCGACCGCCACCGCCACCGCCAGTGTCGAGACCCACGTGGCCACCGGCACCCACGGCGCCGCCCAGGCCTTCTCGGCCCTGAGCCGCGCCGAGAAGGTGGTGACCGGCACCAGCTACGGCGGCGCCGTCTCCGGCGGCGGCGACGCCCGCTGGGAACGCGTCAAGGAAGCCCGTGCCAAAGGCTACGAAGGCGACCCCTGCCCCGAGTGCCAGAACATGACGCTGGTCAGGAACGGTACGTGCCTCAAGTGCGACACCTGCGGCAGCACGACGGGGTGCAGCTGAACTGCCCCCAGGCGGTGAACCACTATGAAGCGTCATAGAGTTTGGCCAAACGTCAGCTAGTTTGGCCGCAAACGTCAGAAAGAATGGCCGCACCCGCCCGGGTGCGGCCATTCTCCTTTCCAAGATAGAATCTTTCACCCTGCGAGGGACCATTAAGACACTGGCGCAGTCTCGAGTTTTTGCCCCCCCTAAACGGATTCGCAGCATAGAGCATTTTCCTATCGATTGAGGCCGTATCCGGCAGCGGCGAAGTAATTGATGCATTCGTCATGTGAGAAGGTGTCGATCCCCTGGCCGATTGCGGCCCAGAGGTCTTCCTTGGTGCGGGCGGCGGTCTTTTTGAGGAATGCCTTAAGCTTTGAAAAGGCCATCTCAATGGGATTGAAGTCGGGGCAATAGGGCGGTAGGAAGCGAAGCTTGGCACCGGTGCTTTCGACAGCGGCCTGCACGGCGGCCAGTTTGTGAGCGGGCAGATTGTCCATGATGACGACGTCCCCCGGCACCAAGCTTGGCGCCAACACCTGCTGGACGTAGGCCAGGAAGGCGGGCCCGGTCATCGGACCATCCAGGACCATGGGGGCGGTCACGCCTTCCAGCCTCAGCGCGCCGACGAACGTGGTGGTTTTCCAGTGGCCGTGCGGAACCGGCGCCCGGCATCGTTGGCCACGGGGAGCCCGCCCGCGCAGGCGGGCCATCTTGGTTGAGGCCCCGGTCTCATCAATGAAGACCAGGCGCTGGGGATCAAGGTCCGGCTGAAGATCGAACCAAGCGTGTCGCCGCCGCAGAACGTCGGGCCGTTGCTGCTCGCTCGCGTGCGCCGTTTTTTTTGACGGTCATGTCGTGGCGATCCAGCAAGCGCCAGACCGTACTGGGCGCCACCTGGAGGCCGTGCGTCCGCTCAAGATGGGCGGCGATCTCCGCCAAGGTGATGTCCGGCGTCTTGCTCACCAGCGCCAGGACCTCCTCGGCATGGGCTTCCATCCGGTGCGAGTGCCGATCACCGCCCATTGCCCGGGGCTTTGCGTGCCCCTCTTCCCGCCAACGGTTCACCCATTTGATCGCCGTCGACGCCGCAACCCCAAAACGCTTGGCCGCGGATCGGCAGGACTGACCGCCATCCACCGCTGCAATCAGCCGCGTGCGAAGATCATTGGAAAGAGGTGCTGTCATCAGGGCTGGCCTCCACTTCCAGCCCTGATGTTGAATCAGATTTGTACCCCCCAAGGGAATCCCTCTCGATTCTGATAGAGGAGAAAATGCTCTAGGGGCTCGGCGGGGTGGGTATTGTCCGCCCATCCGTCAAGGTCGCGGCAATAATCGACGTGCAGGCCAAAAAAATTTTCGGCCGGCCTTCCCGTTTTGCTCCGGTCCCTCGCAATGTAGATGAACGGATGTGCTGCAAGGATCATGGCTGACGAATCCCATCATCTCTCCCTTGAAGAAGTCGGGCGGCTCCTCAGTCGCCAGCGGCAAGCGGATTTGTTGCGACTTGCGGGTCTCGCCGAAACATGGGTCCGTGGCATCCCCCGCCGCGACGCCGCAGACCTGCTGAACGAGGCATTGGTCCGGGTGCTGTCTGGGGATAGGCCCTGGCCTGCGGACGTAACGCTCCATGCCTTCCTGTCGCAGGTCATGCGGAGCATCGCCAGCCAATGGCGTCACGAGGACGCCCGTGAACCGCTAGCAGCGGATCATATAGCGGATCTCGACAACATCGCCGCAGACGAAGCCGATCACGATTTTATCAATCTGACCCAGCGCATGCGTGAAGCGCTTCTAGGCGACACCCGAGCCCTCGGGATTTTCGACCACATCCTGACCCAGACGAGCCGCAAGCAGGCGTGCGAACAGCTTGGTCTCGATGCGACGGGCTACGACACGGCCCGCCGCCGGATGACCCGAACGCTCAGACGCCAATTCAAACCCGGATGGATCATATGACGACGTCACCAGACTCTGATCAGGTCCTCGCGCTGATTGCCGAGGGCATTCTCGACGCCAGCGACGAAGAGATCGTCGAAACTGCTCGCGCGCATGGCGTCGACGTTGACGCTCTGGAGCGCAAGGTGCGCGACATCATTGCGACCCGCGTTGATGCTGTCCGACCGTCGCTGCCGTTGAATATCGGTGAGACCGTCGCGTTGCGGTCTGATCCAGCACGCATCGGTGTGATTACCGGCATCACACCGAGTAACCGTGAGACACGCCTCAGCGTGTTTATCGATGGGCGTCTCGAGACGCTCTACATGAGCCAAGTCACGCGCGCCGACCTTGCGCCTGGTGCGGTTCGAGCAACGTTAAGCGAGTTCAATGCGCGCTTGACGGCTCTGCAACTGACCGAGCCAAGCATTGCAAATCTGTACTCGCTTCAGGCAGGCCGCATCGACTTCATTCCGTATCAGTTCCGGCCGGTGCTTAAGTTTATCCGCGCCGATCGGCCGCGGATGCTGGTCGCTGATGAAGTGGGCGTAGGCAAGACAATCGAAGCGGGTCTCCTGCTTCGCGAGTTGCAAGCGCGCCGTCCGCTGCGCTCGGTGCTCATCGTGTGTTCGAAGGCACTGGTCGTGGAGGAGAAATGGCATCGTGAGATGCGGCGTTTTGATGAGGAATTTGTCACGCTCGGTAGTGATGAACTGCACTACTGCCTTAACCAAAGTGATCTCGAAGGCGAGTGGCCGGATCGCTACTCGCGGGCAATCCTGCCGTTCTCGCTGGTCAACGAAAGGCTCCTGCAGGGTTATCCTGGTCGCGGCGGCGCCCGTGGCCCGGGCCTGAGCACGCTCGACACACCGCCCCGCTTCGATCTCCTGATCGTCGACGAGGCTCATAATGCGCGCAATACCGACACGAGCCTCCATCAAGGGTTACGCATCCTTGCCGACAACGCTGAGGCGGTAGTGCTGATCACGGCGACGCCGGTTCAACTCGGCACCGGCGACTTGTTCTCGCTGCTCAACCTTCTGCGGCCGGACTTGGTCATTGACCGGCCGACGTTCGAACGGATGGCGGAGCCAAACGAAGCCATTAACGCGGCGATCGCCGCAATCCGAGGCGCGGCGCCGGGCTGGCAGGATGTTGCGATCCAGCAGCTCAACGACGCTGCCAGCACCGACTGGGGCCGCGTGATGCTCGCGCCTTCGCCGGAATATCGCAATCTCGTTGCTGCGACGCGCCGCGCATCCAATGACGAAGATCGTGTTCGCCTGATCCGTCCGGCCGAGGCCATGCACAGCTTTTCGTCGATGATCAGTCGCACGCGCCGTCGCGATATCGGTAACTTCACGAGCCGCAAGGCGCGCACGGTCGAGGTGCCGTTCACGATCGAACAGAAGGCCGTTCACGACGATCTGCTGGCGCTCCAGCGAGCCATTTATCTGAGGAAGCACGGCGCCGGCCCTCTCGGCTTCCTCATGACGACGATCCGTCGACAGGCGGCCAGTTCACTGCACGGCCTTGTCCCGTTCCTCGAAGATATCCTGACGCGACGTCTCAGCGACCTCGAACTCGTTGAGATCGACGACGATGCGCTGGAGCATGGTGACGACGGGGTCGATGCGATCCGTGGAGAGATCGCGGCTATCGTGGAACGTGCACGCGCGCTGCCCAACGACGATCCCAAGCTGGCGGCGCTTCTCGATATCGTCACTCAAAAGGGTGGCATGCCGAACCGCCGGTTACTCGTGTTCAGCTCTTTCCGACACACGTTGTTCTATCTGGATCAGGCGCTGCGCCAGCGCGGCGTTCGCGTGGGTCTCATTCATGGCGGGATCGCCGACGACGACCGACGCGCTTTCCGCAAGGCGTTCGCTCTTCCGCCCGATCACGCTGGCGCGATCGATATCCTCCTGTCGTCGGAAGTGGGCTCTGAGGGTCTCGATTTTCAGTTCTGCGACGCGTTGGTGAATTTCGACATCCCTTGGAACCCAATGCGGATCGAGCAGCGCATCGGGCGTATCGATCGCTACGGGCAATCCAGCCAGACAGTCGCGATCTATAACTTCGTGACGCCCGGCACGGTGGACTTCGACATCTTCCAGCGCTGCCTGTTGCGCATTGGGGTGTTCGAGCGCGCGATCGGAGGCAGTGAGGCGATCTTAGGTGAGATCGCCGGCCGGCTTCAGGCAGTGGCCGACGACTTTCTCCTCACCGATGAGGAGCGGCAGGCACGTCTTCAACAGCTTGCGGACAATGAAATTCGCCAGGTCATCGAAACCGATGCATTGGAGGAACGCGAGGCAGAGCTGTTTGGCGTTCGCATTGAACGCTCGCGCATGAACGATGAAATTGCCGAGGCGTCGAGCCGCTGGCTAGAGCCGGCCGCGATTGAGCGTTTGGTCGGCCTCCATCTTGAACGTGCGCTGGACGTTGGCCGCAACCCGATCAGTGGTCAGGGCCCGGTCAAGAGCCTTCGGCTCGCTGCCGATGCCCGTCGCAGGCTTGTTCCGCCTCGCGCCCGCAGCACCCGACTTAGCCTTGCAGACCGGGAGTGGGAGACCTGGCTCCGGGGCGATCAGCAAACCCTCGCATTGACCTTCGATCGCGAAGCCGCAAACGACGATCGCTCGCTGGCGTTCATCACGCCCGTCCACCCTCTCACCCAGGCTGCAGCCCGCTCGTTCGCCCGCGATGAGGAAGTCATGGTCACATTGCGTGTGAACGATCCGACGCTCCCGGTCGGCGACCATTCATTTGCGATCTACCAATGGCAAATGCGCGGCCTTCGGGAGGACGCAATGCTCGTTCCCGTTGTCGAGGATCCGGCTGTCGCCGCGGCCTTCATGGATATCTTTACTGCGGCGGCCGATGCATCGGACGTCGCGCCCCCGGACAGCGCAACAATCGAGGGGCTCGAAAGCTGGCACCACGAACTCTGGGCGCGCCGACGCGCGGCGCATGTAGCCGAGGCCGCTGAGATTGCACGTTTCAGGCGCGACAGCCTTGAGGCCAGTCACCGGGCGCGGGTTGCAATCCTCGAGGAGCAGCTAGCCGCAGCCTCAGAAGATCGTATCCGGCGCATGCGGACGGGCCAGCTCGCGCGCGCGAACGCCGATCGCCAGGAAGCGCTTGAGGATTTGGCCGCAGCGGAGCGGCGTGCCGATATCCTTCCTCGGCGCGTCGCTTCAGGAACGCTTCGGGTGGAGCACTGACATGGGCACGCCGTTTCATGATTGGCTCGACAACCTGTGCGCCAAGCGCCAACGCTGGGTATCGGCGAGTCACGAGAACAACTTTGATCGCGGTATCTGGAATGCGACCGTCGACAAATATGCCGATCCCAGCCACTTCATCTTCGAATTGCTCCAGAATGCCGAGGACGCCGAGGCAAGTTGTGTTTGCTTTCGCCTCGAACCGACCCGCATCGTGTTTGAACATGATGGCCGACCGTTTAATCGCGACGATATCGAGGGCATTACCGGAATCGGAAACACGACGAAGCTCGATGATGGTCACAAGATCGGCTGCTTCGGGATCGGTTTCAAATCTGTCTACGTCGTCACCGAGCGGCCTGAGGTCCACTCGCTAATTGAAGACGAATCACTGGCGTTCGCGATCGAGAATCTCGTCGTTCCAAAGCTCATCGAAACGACGCACTTGGACGCGACGACGCAGATCGTCCTGCCGCTGCGGGCTGATCGGGCCAAGCTCGCGCTGACGCGTGCGCGAGAGGGCCTGGCGGCGTCCGGACCGCGCTCGTTGCTCTTTCTTCGGAATATCAAGCGGCTCGAATGGATCGACGGAGACCTCAGGGGGAGGCAGAAGCCAGTGACGGAGCCGGGTCCATTCGATCAATAAGGTCGCTGCTTCCGGATGGCACGGAGCGCCTTAATCGCTATTACGTCCTAGCGCGAGCGGTCGAGCATCGCCAAGATCGCAAACAATACGAGGTGAAGGCCGCTCTTCGGCTCAATCCTGCCGGCGACCTGATCGCCGAGGACGTCCCGACGAAGCTAATGGTGTTCTTCGAGACTGAGGAACTGACGGGTCTGCACTTCACGATCCATGGCCCGTTCCGGCTCACGGATAATCGCGGTAACATCAAGCGCGACGACCCGTGGAACGCCGAACTGATTGATGCCATTGCGGGGATGGTCGCGGATGCGCTGCCACGGCTGCGCGACCATGGGATGATGAAGCGCAGCGTGCTCGACCTGCTGCCCAACGGTTCGGACGAACTCCCTGCGGCGTTCGCTCCGATCCTGGCGCGGATTGTTGCCAAGTTCGCCGAAGAGGAACTGCTCCCCTGCCAGAGCAGCGGGTTCGCGACTTCGGTGAGTGGAATCAGGGGGCCGGCGGACCTCAGAGATCTCCTCGGTGAAGCTGGGCTCGCCGAGTTCTGCAACAAGCCGAGTCGTCGATGGATCATCGCCGCTCAGAAAGCCGGTCGTGCCGACGCTTTCATCAACACGCTCAAGGTAGAGGAATTCGGTCTTTCTAATTTCTTTTCTTCGTTTCGGCACGTCCTGGGTGGGCAGGGCCTCTACCTTGAGAGCGACAAGCAATGGCGCAAGCGCGGGCTGACGTGGTTTGACGCCCTGACGGACGAACAGCTTCAACACTGTTACCTGGCTTTGGAAGGAGCGCAGAAGGTCCAGAAGCCATCGGTGTCGATCTCAGACATTGAGTTTGTGAGGCTTGAGGATGGCCGTCGACACTCGCCACGGCATGCAGTGTTCGCCCCCGTTGAAGCCGACCTCGAATCTGAAGCCGATCAAGGCGAGCTATTCCTAGTCAAGCGCAGCCTGATCAGGATTGGTCGCGGTCGTGGAAAGGACGTCGAGCAATTCCTTCGCCGCGTGGGCGTTCGCGATCTTGATGAACGCGCCTATCTCACCGCTATTATCCGGACGGAGTACAAGGGAGAAGCGTCGCGGCCCAACCGCGAGCAACACCTTCAACATATGCGTCGCTTTTTGCGCTGGTGGAAGGAAACGGCGGATGTGGGCCCATTCGCCGGGGTCGAGTTCATCCGCGCTGGCGCGGAAGCAGCGTATTTCCGCGCCGACCGGGTCTATCTGGGGGCCCCTTTCCTCGAGTCAGGGCTTACATGCATTTACGATGGCGGCACCGCAGGCCGAGATCTTGAGCCGCTGTGGGAGGGATACAAAAACCTCCCCCGCAAAGACCTCCTGGCTTTCCTGGAAAAATGCGGCGTGGAGGAAAGTCTGGCGGTCTTGTCGTCGACGATTCCATACACTCATCCGCATTGGGCTGATTTGAAGCATGGTTGGGGATCAGCGCGTCACACGGGAACGGGCATCGACATCGATTATCGCATCGATCAATTGGCGGAGTTGCTCAAACGTCGTGACCCGGCGATCTCGAAGCTGGTTTGGGATGCGGCTCGGACGGCGGGTGCGACGGCGATGGTCGCGCGCTTCTCACCGAACCAGCAGTATGAGGCGCACAAGCGGCCGTCTTCGATGGCGATCACCTTGCGCGACAACGCCTGGATTCCTACGAAGGATGGGAGCCTGCGGAGGCCAAGCGAAATAACGCCAGCCGACTTGGCCAAGGGATACGCCGTAGGTGGGAATGAAGATTGGCTGAGGGCGATCGGCTTCGGAGAGCAAGCTCGCCAGCGCAGCGAGCACACCAAGGCGCGCCGACAAGCTGGCGAGTTGATTGGGCTTTCTCCGGAGCTGGTCGATCAGCTTGGCGGACTCTCCCCCGAAGAATTGGCAGCGTTGAGCGCGGACATGATCCGCAGCATCAACAGCCGGTCCTACGAGCCAGTGGAATTTCCGGAGCGTGAAGCGGGGAACGCGGGCCGGCGGGCCGAGCGGCTAGCAGCGCGGGCCCAGGCGTCCCCTCTGAAAACCTATGAAGCACGTGAGCGCAGCGTTCGAACGAGCAATACTGAGACTCGAACGCTCGCAAGAACCTACCTCGAGGACCATTACACCAACCCGCTCGAGGAAATGGTGTGTCAGGGCTGCCACGATAAAATGCCCTTCAATCGACCTGACGGCTCGCCCTATTTCGAATCCGTGGAATGCCTGGACTCGCTCGAAAAGGAGCAAGCCGAGAACCATCTCGCAATGTGCCCGACATGCGCGGCGAAGTGGCGTCACGCCAATCCGATCACTGATATCGAACTCCGCGCGAAACTCGCCGAAGCGGCGTCACCGGAGATTAGCGTGGAACTCGCGGGAGAGCCCACGCGGGTGCGCTTCACGCAGGTTCACCTTGACGATCTCCGCACGGTCGCCGGCCTCACGGCGCGCTAGAGTCTAGTTTTGACTTAGTTGGTATCGTTGAGGGGAAGGACGTTGTCGCCAACGGTCGGGTTCTGTCTTGGGGCATTCAAGCCGCACGTTGGCCGAGGATAGTAAAGAGGCCGGGCGTCCTGGAGAGCGTAATCTCATCATCCCATCCGAAATGGGTCACCGAACGACGCAATGCACCACCCGGGGCACGAATAACGATATCCTTAGCTTCGCGGAGTTTCACAAGGCAAACATCGACGATGTCCGCGATGACCGGGCTCTCGTTACAGTGTGCCGCGAAAAGCCGCTGCTTCGTGAGTGGCGGTAGCCCAGCAAGGTGCCGCTCGTGCACCATGCGGGCGAGTTGGTCAATGACCGCCTTTTCGGAACGGGTCCACGCGTTGTCATTAAAGGCGAACTCGAACATCTCGGTCCGTACATCCTGACCGGGCGAGAAGCCCAGTGCGTTGAAGCCTGCGCGCCCAAAGTGCTCGAACGTGTTCTCCATCATCCAGTGGATCTTTCCCATCTCCTCACGGGCCTGGTGGTGCTTGGAGAGATGCAAAAGCCAATAGTCGCGGTTTGAGCCACTGTCGGGGTGAATGAAGAACGGAGTGTAGTAGTCGGCGCCGGTATTGCGCTGGATGTGCTCGTAGAGCGTATTCTGGATTAAGCGCTTCCAACCCCGCATCTGCCTCATCTGCAGCATATCCCGGACATCTTCCCGCTCGAGGTCGATGGCGGCCAAGCCCGCCGTGTCTATCATCCGCTCATTGAGCAGGTTGACCAGATGATCGACCATGAAGGTGAGCACCACCTCTGGATGCTTAAGCGAGCCCATGATCCGGCGGATGGTGGCGAACGTGACCGAGCTCCAGCCATACTGATCAAGGAAGAATAGGGACCGATGGGCCGTCCCCTTGCCACGGATGCGATCAATTATAGTGCCAGCAGCATCCTCAAACTTCGCCGGCACAATGTGGATATCATGGCCGATGCGGCTGTAGTGACCGCGGTCGCGTAACACCTCACGTAGGAACTCGATGTGACGATCGTTGGCGTCCACGAAAACAAAGTCAGCCTTCACGTCAAAGCCATGCAAGCGCTGACCAGCGATTTCTGTCTCGATACGCTCGACAGACGCCAGCATGCGCAGCGGCGAGCCGTCGACCTCCGCGCCATCAAACGTGTATCGGCCGCCGCCGCAGAAGCCATCGACGATCGTCAGCCTCAGTTCGCGTTGGCGAAGGCTGCGGGTGAGCGTCCGGATGTAAGCTTCGATGTAGTTGTCGAAAATCTGATGCTTGGCTGCGCTATGCAAGCCTAGCTCAGGGAGCTTGCCCCCGAGCCTCCAGTCGTATCCAAGGTTTTCTGCTATAGTCATAAATCCCACCGACGCCCTATCGTCGAAGTTGCATTTATGATGAATCGCCGGGCATGATGTCTAGCGATAAACGTTTGTCGATATCTCGTCTTTCGACCTCAGGTGGCGTGGTTAATTGCAGAAGGAACTGCCGCAAGGCAGATCTCTTATGGTCTCAGGGGTGCGTTATGGCCGATGGCAGTGCAATCGAGTGGACCGATGCGACTTGGAATCCGGTAACTGGCTGCACCAAGATTACAGCCGGGTGCGATAATTGCTACGCGGAGCGCTTCTCTGAGCGTTTCAGGGGCGTGCCAGGCCATCCATTTGAGAGCGGCTTTGATTTAAAGCTACGACCGGAAAGAATTGGCCAGCCACTGGCTTGGCGGCGCCCCCGAATGATCTTCGTGAACTCAATGAGCGACCTCTTCCATAAAGAGGTGCCCCGCGAGTTTATCGACCAGGTGTTCGATACGATGGAGCAGGCCAACTGGCATGTGTTCCAGGTGCTGACGAAACGCAGTTCGTTAATGCGCGACTACCTCAAGCGTCGCTACCGTGACAAGGTGCCACCCGCCCACATTTGGCTCGGCGTGTCAGTGGAGGATGGGCGTTCCAAAGCGCGCATTGAGCATCTCCGCCAGGCGCCCGCGGCGGTACGGTTCTTATCAGCCGAGCCTTTGATCGGACCAATCGGCGAGGTCGACCTGTCGGGTATTCATTGGGTGATCGCCGGCGGTGAAAGCGGGCCGGGCGCGCGGCCCATGCATATTGATTGGGCGAGGCAGGTCCGTGACCTATGCGCCCTGCAAGGCGTGGCGTTCTTTTTCAAACAGTGGGGCGGCATTCGTCCTAAGACGGGCGGCCGCGATCTCGATGGTCGGGAATGGAATGAGTTGCCCGCGAGGGTCGCTTCGAGGGCTGCGTGATGCGCCCTGACCTCACCGGTTATGAGGATCGAGGGCCGGCGTATGTAAAACATCATTTCCTCGCCGACTACGTTGAAGGCCTCGTCTTCAAGGTAGCGAGCGCCTGGCAGGATTTCGTCTACGTCGATGGATTTTCCGGCCCGTGGCAGAATCAGGACGAGGAGTTTGGTGACACGTCATTCGGAATTGCGCTCGAAGCACTTAAACGAGCAAAGGATGAGTGGAAGCGCATCCGTAACCACGATGTGAGAATGACGGCAATCCTGGTTGAGAGAGACCCGATTGCCTACGCGAGACTGCAGAAAGTCATTGGTCTTTATCCAGATATTCACATCTGCACATTCAACGGTGATTTTGTCGACCTTGTGCCGGAGATCATCCGTGTAATTCCCGCAGAAGCCTTCACGTTCATCCTGATGGATCCGAAGGGCTGGTCGATTGACATGCAAAGGGTGGCCCCGTTAATGAGCCGACCCAATTGCGAGGTCGTCCTCAATTTTATGTTCGACTTCATCAACCGATTTTCACGGTTGAAGAAGCCAGCAATTCAGACGGGGTTAAATGCACTGCTCCCTGGAACGGCGTGGCGGCAGCGTCTTGATGCTATTCAGGAAGACAACGAAAATGGCCCCACAGACAGGAAACATATATTGGTTTCTTCGATCGTCGACGTCATCAAACGTCTAGGGAGATATCCCTATGTAATGGAAACTCCTGTCCTATTTCCGGCGAAAAACCGCACCTTCTATTCCTTGATTTACGGAACCCGCAGCGCAAAAGGCGTAGAAGTATTCCGGGACGCTCAGCATAAAGCGCTCGTAGCCCAAGACAGGATGCGGGAGGAACTGGCAGTTAGGAAACGCGAAGCGGCCGATGGCATGCGTGACTTGCTCGCCGGCGTGGTCCCCAGCAACGAGCCCACTGCGCAATGGGTCGCGGAACAGGAAGCATCCGCACGGCGGGCGTTGATCGAGGCGGTGCCAACTCAACCCAACTACATCTTATATAAAAATATCTGGCCGAAAGTGCTCGCGGAATACGGAGTTCGTCGGACGCGGCTTGGAAGGATTGCAGCTGAACTGAAGGACGAGGGCGTCATCCGCTTCTTGGACTGGGCCCCCAGGAAGCAGGTGCCTGACGACAACTATCGCGTTACGCGCTGACGACCTAAAAATGGCCCCGCATCTAATGACGCAGTTTCCCGGTATGGTGGCGCAGATGCACCCAACTTTTTCTGACTCCCTGACGTAGGTTTGCCCAGGTAGTCCACGGGAGGGACCCACGCTTGGCGCGGCGGGCTCCCCACAAGCCGACGCAGCGTCAGGCGTGGGAGGTACCTGTGGGCCCACCTGTACAAACCGGAGCGCTGTGGAGGGATTTCTTTGGCCATGGTCGATGGGGCGACAGTCGCTCTTTCTGAATATCCCCCACCGGCTGATGGCGCCGAGACTCGCACGCCTCAAGTCGACGTTCTAGCCGCCCTCCACCAGAAGCTGCTACGCGACCTCGAAGCTACAATCCTGATTGTCCGCCAAAAGGAGGCGAAAATTGAGTCGGTTAAGCGCGCTCTCCAAGTCATCGCTCCGGGCACCGATCGTGCCGCGTTATACCCCCGCCGGACCTTTGTTCCGGGCCACGAGATTCTGACGCCCGGCGAGGCCGGGGGCCGATGTACTTCGGGTGCTTCAGGAAAGCCGCCGCCGGCTCACCACGGTTGAAATCCTGGAGATGTTCTGCGGGAGCGGGGCGCATCGAACCTTACGCCCGAGCGTAGGGGCCGGATCCTCCGAAAGGTCCACGGCATTCTCGCTGAGGCTGCACGCAAAGGAACCGTCCAACGGCGGGGTAAGACTCAGCATCGTGGGCCTCGATGCACTCCCACCGTCTACTGGATCTGGGTGGGACCGGCAGCCCCGGCTTGACTACGAGGTAACAGGCCTTCACTTGGCAGTCCGGATTAACAGGGCACATCTTCAGATGTGTCAGTTCGTTGCGCATGCCAGTTCCAGCTTAAGGTGGCGTGCCACCTCGGCGCGATCCGGTGCAGGCAAACTGCCGATTCGTTCGGCTTCCTTGGCCTCAATCGTGGCGATCTTAGCCGTGCGCACCACAGATTCAGCCGGAAGGCCGGCATGAACCAGATCAGACACAGCCACGTCGCCTGGCCATCCACGGTTCGCGGCGCTTGTGATCATCAGTACCCACAGCAACCCATGCTCCTGCTGGATGCCGTTGGCGGCGACCACCACTGCCGGTCGGCGCTCCCGCACCGGCCGATCGGTATAAGGGAAGGGAACCTTGATGACGTCCCAGGCTTCAAAGTCCGGCATAGGCCCGCCGATCGGCCTCACTGGCCCATTCACTAAAGGTGGCAAAAGGATCATCCAGCTGATCCTTCGCGGCGCGGGTCAATACAACCCGGTCTCCGTCGATCACATAGACGATCTCGTCACCCTCTTTCAGATGCAATGCCGCTCGAACTGCCTGGGGAATTGTTGTCTGTGCCTTGCTGGTCAACTTGCTGGTAATCATGGTCGTTCCCGGTAAGGATTTTCCTTTCTGCCAAAGTAAGGACTTTCCTTGCCTTCATCAAGGCTTCACCTTGTGGTCCCGCGGCCGCAAGTCGGACAGGGCTGCCGCCGACGTCCTGCCGAGATCAAGTTGTCGACCCACCCTCCGTCATACCCACAGATGTCACACACCAGGTGGACCCGCCGACCGACAATAGCCAGGACGCGCAGCATGACCGTCAACGGTCGCACGCGATTGCGAAGGCGGGATGGAAAGCTCATCGGCTCCTTTATAGACCCCACAACTGGCGGTACCATCGCCCGTTTCTACACTATATTGCTTGTAAATATCGGATAACGATCGTCGCCGAGGTCACCCGGTCGCAATATCAGCTGGGAATGCACGTTTCAGCGCCTCTACAAACTCTGCCGGTTCCATGACCTCCAGCAGCATATCAACGGCCGCCATCATTACCGTTCGCGTGGCATCCTCGCCGCGTAGGTTGTTGGCCAGCAGCTTGCCCTGAACGAGGTGCGCGAGGACACCGACGACGACGCGCTTCGTCACGCTGGTCACGGCCGCGTGACGACCAGCAGCCATCAGGTATTCAAGGTGCCGGTCAAAAGCATCGTGGACGGCGATATCCACTACCTGCCAGAGTTGCTGATACGCGACGTCGCCTTTCGGGGGGGACGTCGGACGAAGAGGTTGAGGCGCTTTCCCCACCGGTCCTCACGATCCAGAAACTGGGTGACGCAATCCCTTGGCAGAGTTCCGGATCGTCATCCGGCACGAGGGAACTGGCATCCCCAGCGGCGCTCCTCACCTTCGTAGGCGGAAAAAATCGCAACATATGTCAGTATGGAGTGATCATGCTAAGGAGGCCTCCCATGCCCCGCCGCGCCAAGGACGCCGCGCTTCGCTCCCGGACTCGGGCAATCCCGGTGCGCGTCAGCGCTGAGGAATATGCCGCCATCACCGCCAAGGCGGATGCCGCCGGCCTCTCCATCAGCGCCTACCTGCGCCTCTGCGCCCTCGCTGATGCGCCCAGCGCCGATCCCCAGACCCTCGCCCAGGTCGATCTGCTCATCACCGGTATGGAGGCAGCTCTCGACACCGCCACGGCCGCCCTGGATGCCACGCTGCGCCGCCTCGACCTCGCCGAAACGTCGCACGCGGGCCCTGCATGACCGACTGATTGTTTCGCCGCCCTGGCCGCTAGCCCTTCAGGTCAGCGCTTGGATCCGCAGGCGGGCGGGCTAAGGGCGCCTTAATCACCTATGAAGAATGGCCTTGATCGAATAAGCGGGGTTCAAGCAGGAGACCATTGCTTGGCCTTCAACGCCTCAAACTCTTCCCAAAGCGTCTCAGTGTGGCGGCGGACCAGGGCGCCGCGCAGCGCCAGTGAAGTTTCCTTGCGGCTATAGTTCGGGTTGCGGCTGGCGGACAGCCAATTGAACGAGCCCTCGACCAGCAAAGCGTCGTCAGCAGCCAGGGTCTTGGCGTGCACCTTGGTCGTGACCATGACAGTCGCGCCGGCCTCAGCCAGAGCGGTACGCAAGGGTGCAGTGTCTATGGCCCCGCTAGTTTCCTGGGAGGTCGGCAGGCCGGTGTAGATCGTTACCTCAACACCCCCGTTGGTCGCCGATTTGACGAGATCGAGCACTTGGTCGGCTGTGATGGCCGCCTGGGTCAGGAAGGGCGAGGAGACCAGCAGTCGTTCCTGTGCGGCCCGGAAAGCTTCGACCAGAAGGGCACGGTGCTGCTCGATTCCGTCGACCCGTTCTGTTTCGCCGGCGGGGCTCGTATAGGCCAGGGCTGGGCGCACGTCGGTCAGCTCGTTCTCAGGGTCCCGATACAAATGACGAGCGAGGACGGAACTGGGGGCGTGGCCGGCAGTGGCGTCGAACAGGGCCATGTCACCAATGACGGCGAAGGCGTTCTTGGCACGGCTGACCGCCACGTTGAGCATATGGACACCCCGGTCGAAGAAAGGCCGGTTTCCATTGGAGGACGCCAGGGTAACCGTCGGCGAGAATACGACGAGATGGCGCTCCATCCCCTGCAGGGTGTGTACCGTTCCCACGGTCACAGCTGCGGCGTCGGCCCCGAGGTGTTTCTCCAACGCCTGACGCAGCACCCGGCTCTGTGAACCGAAGGGCGTGAGAACGGCCACGCGTTCTTCAGGGGCGCCGCCATAGCGAGCTTCCAAGGTGCTCCAGTGCCGGGCCAGCCAATCGGCGATGGCTTCCGCCTCCACCGGATTGGTCCACGACTTGCCCATCCGCCGCGCTTGGCCCCTGACGTGGGCCCAAGACATCGGCGCGATCCACGGATCGGCCTCCTCAGGCTTCATGCACACAAGACGCTTGTAGACCAAATCGTTACAGTAACCGATGATCTTGGGCACGCACCGGAAATGTTCCCGCAGCAGGATGCCGGGCACCTGGGTATCGATATCGCCAAAGGCCGTCGCCGCCTGCACGGCCGCCATGACGGAGCCGCCGGCATGGTTCAGGCCTTGGCGCCGGCAGGAGATCTGCTGTGCGTCCGTGATACCGGCAGCGTCCATCAACTGGCTGTCCGACGCCTCGGAGAAGCTTTCCACTGGCTGCAGCTGATGCACGTCGCCAACGGCCACGGCCCGGCGGGCGAGACCCAGCAGGCCCAACCCCAGGTCGGGCGCAACTTGGCCGGCCTCATCATAGATCAGTAGATCGATGGGCAGGGTCAGGGGCTGGGTGCCGTCGCGATCGCCCCCGTAGTAGCAATTATGCTGCGCCACCTTGTAGACGGTGCCGACGATGCAGGGGATGACATAGGCGCAGGCCGTCAGGAACAGCGGGCGGGTGGCGCGGCCTTTATACCCCCTATCCCCAGTCCAGGCCTCGTCCCACTCCTGGGCCCGTTGTAGGAACTGCCCCTCGCGCAGACGAAGGGCCAGGTCGAAGGCACGCGACCGCAGCACAGTATCCATCCGAGACTGGAAAGCCGTCTCAAACCCGGCGCCGTCGGCCGGCACGCCCACCCAGATCCCCAGGTCTTCGGCCAACTGCTGGTCTTCCGCGTAGCCGCGTTCCAGTCCGGATCGCTCCAGACGCAGGGCGTCAATACGGGCCTTGACCACCGCCTCGGCATCAGCGGGGAGCGTGCCCTGGCGCCGAGTCTGAAAATGGGCATCGACCTTGATGAAGACAGACATCTGGGTCGGCAGCGCCGACGTTTCCGGCGGCAGGATGGCCAGGGAGATGGCGCTCTGGCGGAGCAGACCGGCACGCGCGGCGTCAATACTCGGCACGAAGGAAAACAGCTTCATCCACCAAGGATGTAGGCTCGCCCGATAACGCAGCGTGTTGATGGCGTTATCGTGTTCCCGCATGACCTCCTGCAGGCGCGCCACGTCTGCTTGTCTCTGGGTGGTAAGCTGTGCCAACTCGGCCATGGCCGCCGTTTCGTCAGTCATGAGCGCGGCCACGCGCTGCGCATGCTCCGGCCGGGCGGCCAGCCATCGGTCCACCGCTTCCTTGCGGCGAGTTTGTTGTTCAATCGTGCTGACCACCTCCTTCAGCGCCTTGATCAGCAGGGCACAGGCCGTCTCGACCTCATCCTGCTCCGGCCCGGGCGCCGCGGAATGGTCATTAGACTCGCGGCGCCAGTCAGCGAACCGAGCCAGGAAGTAGGTGCGTGCCTCCTCCTGATAAGGCTTGGCAAACATCCGGACACGCAGATCGTCGAGGATCAGGGTGTCCTTGGCTTTCGACTTGGCGTTCTCAGACGGGACGTATGCCACCCACTCATCGATCTGCGGCAGCCATCGCCGCCCTTCCGTAGAGGAGGCCGGGCCGGATTTACCGATGTCCGTTGCAGCATTCAGCACCGCCTGGTTGTTGGTGGAGGTGATGGCGATGCGCGGGGGTTCCGCACCCGATACGGCGGCGCGGACGACAGTGTCGGCAATCAAGCTCTTCAGCAGGCTAGTCTTGCCCGTGCCTGGCGGGCCGTTAACCGCAAGGACCTGGCCCTCCTGCAACAGGGCGGCCGCGGCGACGGTATCACGCTGCTTGGCGTTCAGCGGTCGCCCGCCGCTATGTCCCAGCCTTGGGGTGTCAGCCGGAACCGGGAGGGGCGCCGGGTTCGGATGTCCCGCGACGATGCGAGCCAGCGCGCCCGGTGGCGGATCGGTCTTAAGCCAGGCATCGTATAAGGGTAGCAATTGCTTGATGAAAGCCGTGTTGCGATCCCAGGCCAGCACCAGAGGGCGCTCCCGCTGCCAGCCATCGGGCATCCAATGGCTGGCGGATTCGCCGGCCACATCAGTGAACATTTCCTCGGCGTAAGTCAGCCGAGCGGACCAGCTGTCCTCCCGGTTGACCACCTGGTCACGAATTATGGCGTCGTACTCGTCATAGACGGCCACGGGCGGCGGCCAAGCGCCCGCTCGATCACCCACGGGTGGGTCCAAGAGGGGACGGGGGATGAAGGGTAGGTGCGCGGCGTCGGCAACCAGGCGTCCATCCGGATTTAGCGTGGCGGGAACCCAGTACAGGGGAAGGCCATCGCCATCGGCTTCGCGGGATCGCCCACTAACAGGGGAAATGCTGTACGGCGCCACGATGACGGGAATGGGATAGCGCTCGCCATCTTCCAGCGCAGCGTTGGGGGCATCGCCCTTAGTTGACCGCTTTCGTCCTGGCCCTGTGGTCGACGGAGCCCGCGCATCACGCAGTAGGTTGTAGAGCGCCTCGACAACGGCCGATGGCAATTGACCCTGGGTGACGGCCTCGGCGTCGATCGATTGCGCCCCCGCCATATCCGGGGACCGGAGAAGGCCTTCCTTGAGGCACTGACGCCAATAGCGAAGAATCGACACCGAGAGGGTATCGGCGGTCGGCATGGCGTCCTGGTCCAAAGGCATAGATCACCCGATAGGCAATATAATCAGGTATTTCTTATTTTGAGGCGTCGGCTATTGCAACCTCCCGCTGGCGTTTTGCAAAAAAACTCGCCCGCTGCGCGTCCATTTCGGTCCGTGACGGGTGGCACAAAGTGCCAATAATCGCCTACCACCCGACCAACAGCATCGGGAGGTAACCGTCACTGAGTTTCTCTGGAAGACAGCGCTGACACGGCGCAAGGATCCGAGGTCTGAATTTATATAAAGCAGGACAATATCGTCGGCCATCGGTAAAGAAAATCAATGTAATTGCAGATCCGGCAGGAAATTCACTTATAGGACGCACCACATAGTCTGGCTAGAACCCTCAAGTACACAGATCCACATTAGGGCCATTCCGGAGTCTTGATACTGAGAAATACCAATACCAGCTCCATTTCCCATAATACAGAAAAAAATCAGAATATTAACTTCTCTATTTCATCGTATTCTATTTGCGCCGGGCGTAGTAGTTCTGGATGCGTAGGACTCGTTTATATGCGCCAGTGACGTTTAGCCTCATACGCATCAGCTCTTCACTTACACCGTAGACTTTCGCGGCTTCTTCAGCCGACAGCCCGGTCCTGGCGACGTGGATAGCTGCTTCCTCCGACACCAGCAATGCCGGGCCCAGCCAATTCGCCTCTTCCTCAATTCCTTGGTCAAAGTGTCGGCAACCATGTTCGTTGAGAGGCGGCGACGGGGGATGGTGCAATATTCCATGCGCGAGCTCATGGGCGATATTGGCCGCTTGGCGAGGAAGGGCATGCGAGTCGTTGTGGATGATCAACCGCATCCTTCCGAAAAAGACGGTAACCGCCGAAAAACTCCGTCCCTCGACGCCTGTGAAATAGGAATAATGCTCCGGTATATCGGACGCGAATTCTGACAGGCGGGAAACCGGAATCTCTAGATGCTTCGCCAGCTTCCTGGGACACAGCGGCTCATGCGCATCAAGGCGAAGTTCCTTGCGAAACTCGACGGCATAGTCGTTGGCCTCGGCCTTGAATCCACGTCTTAAGGACATTTATTACTCCTTCCGCAACCTTTCATATGCCGTTTTGACCAATGCTTCAAACGCCTCCACGCCTTCTGGACTCAGATTGGGGTCGGCGCGCAGGTAGGTCGTGATCTGAGCTAATGTATCTGCAGGTACCCGGCCCACGCCTTCCGCTCTGACGAAGTCGTCCGCCTTCAGCCCAGACCAGGCCGTGAGCGCTGCAAGGCTGTCAACGTCCGGTCGCTTCCCCTGCGCCATGCGCGTCAGCGTGGATGCGCTCACCCCTGATTCCTCGGCCACCTTCTTCCATGTGATCCGGCGCGACTGTCGTTGACCGTCGAGCGCTGCATAGAACGCGTCTGCATCAAACTGTCCCTTCGCCACGGTTGTCCCCCGTTGAAATTTCTATCTTGCAATTGAGCGTCACATCTGCAACATCGAGGCAGATGCAATTGCACTCTAGCAATTGGCAGCCTGACTAGCAATCAGAGGATAAGCCCATGGCCTATGCCGATTCGACTACCATCGATGAAATTGACGTTGAGATCTGGGCCAAAGGTGACCGGACCCGGCACAAACCGTCTGTGAAGCACTATAAGGTCCGCATCGACGACGAGCGATTCGTGATCGACGATCCGCTCGTCACCGGGCGCCAGCTCCTCGAACTGGCGGCCAAGTTTCCGCCCGAGGAGTTCCTCCTCCTGCAGCGGCTCGCCAACGGTATGCTGAAGGAGATCCGGCTCGATGAGCAAGTGGACCTACGGGCGCCCGGCCTCGAACGCTTCCACACCTTCAGGACCGACCGCGCCTTCTTCTTCATGCTGGATGGCCGCCGCTTCGAGTGGGGTGCGCCCTTCATCACGGGACAGAAGTTGAAGGAACTCGCGGGCGTTGACCCGACGACCTTCGACGTCTGGCAGGAATTGCACGATGCCGAGGATCGCCTGGTCGGCGACGAGGACGAAGCGGATCTCACTACGGCGGGCGTCGAGCGCTTCTTCACGGGCAAGAAGACTACGACGGAAGGCAGTGGCCCGACCTTCCTCCCACTCGCTGACCGCAAGTACCTCGAATCGAAGAAATATGTCTTTGAGGAGGTGACGCAGGGCAGCGAGCGGGGCGTGATCTTCCGGGACATGCGGATGCCGCAGGACCGCTTCGACGCTGACAAGGCCGACGTGCTGGTCATGCTCCCTCCCGGCTATCCCGATCTCGCGCCCGACATGTTCTATCTGCTCCCCTGGGTCCGATTGGTCGGTGTTAACCGGTACCCGACGAGGGCGGACGTGTCGCACATCTTCCTCGGCCAGGACTGGCAGCGCTGGTCCCGGCACAATTACGAATGGCGCCCCGGCATTGACGGCATCTGGACGATGCTGAAGCGGGTCGAGTGCGCCCTGGAGGTGGCAGCGTGACCACCTTCAGCTTCATTTTGCAGGAGAGCCACCACGAAGAACTGACCGCCCTTCTCGACTCGCCCGACGGCGTCGAGCGGGCGGCCTACCTGTTGTGCGGGGAAGTCGCCATTACAACCGATCCGTGGGATCGCCGTGCCCACCGAAAGTTCCTGTCCCATGAGATCATCCGCATCTCGGATGAAGAAGTCGTCTCGACGTCGAGGGTGCACATCACCTGGAGCACGGCGTCCTTCGTGCGTGCCCTCCGACGCGCCCAGCAGGAGGGTCTCGTCCTCGCCGTCATCCATTCCCACCCCGGCGGTAAGGCTCAGTTCTCCGAGCAAGATGACGCTAACGAGGCCGACCTGTGGCAACTCGCACGGAACCGGAACGGCGACGACACTGCCCTGATCAGTATCGTTACCGATGGCCGGGGCGGAATGGCCGGGAGGGTGTGGCTGGATCGCACGGCATGGGAACCTTTCCGGATGATCCGTACCGTCGGCAATCGAGTTTCCCTACTCTATCCTGACCGCGGCTATGGAAGCGTATCCGAGGTATTCCAGCGTCAGGTGCTCGCCTTTGGAGCAGCGCTCGGCCAGGACCTCTCTCAGTTGCGTGTCGGCATTGTCGGCTGCGGCGGCACAGGGAGCGCCACGGCCATGTTGCTAGCACGGCTTGGCGTCGGCCAAATTGCCCTGTTCGACGATGATATCGTCGAACGCACCAATCTCAACCGCCTGCATGGTGCGCGGCAGTCGGACGCGGACGCTATGAGGGCCAAGGTAGAGGTGGTTGCCCGGGAGATTGCGGCCCTTGGACTCGGTATCCGGGCGCTTCCGTTCAAGGCATGGATTGGCGATCCATCCTGCCGTGATGCGCTCAAGTCCTGCGACGTTGTCTTCGGATGCACCGACGATCACGACGGTCGCACCCTCCTAAACCGCTTTGCCTACTTCTATCTGGTACCCGTCATCGACATGGGACTGGCAATTGAGGTGGGGAAGGAGGAACCGCCCCGTATCCTTGCTCTGGACGGGAGGGTAACGGTCTTACTGCCCGGTCATACGTGCCTGCTGTGCCGGAGCGTCATTGACCCTTCCGTTGCCCGGGCAGAAGCCCTTCGCCGTATGAATCCGGCAGAGTACGAACGCCAGAAGCGCGAGGCTTACGTGGCCGGAGAGGGCAATCCTGCACCCGCCGTGGTCACCTTCACCACCGAGGTCGCCCTGATGGCGGTTAATGAGCTTGTTCACCGCATGCAGGGCTTCCGCGGGCCGAACGGCGCTACCGCCAACCGCGTCCGCAAGTTCCACCTTTGCGAAGACAGACGGCCGGGGGCAAAGGTGAATGAGCACTGCCCGGTTTGCATCTCCAAGACTTACTGGGGTCGCGGCGATGTCGAACCCTTCCTCGACAGGGTGGGGTGATGGCGATGATCGTGGACTTTATTCGGCTTTTCCTGGTCGCACTCGGCTTTATCGAACGCCCGGCCCTCGTCGCGGCCACGGTGCCGCAACATCCCGGTCCAGCAGAGTTTGTGGACGGACGGTTGCTCGTAGTCACCAACGGCGCCTTACAGAAATGGGCCTGCTTCCGGTGCCCGTGCGGCTGCGGCGAACGGGTGTTGTTGTCCCTTGCGGAAAACCGGAGGCCTCGGTGGTCTGTGAGCGTCGACTGGTTGGGACGCCCGACTCTGTCCCCATCCATAAATCGCCTTGATGGCTGCCGGTCGCACTTCTGGGTCCGGCGCGGCCGGATAGAGTGGTGTCGGGCCTAGAACCGTTTATTTCAATTCTACAAACAACCTAGTCGGAGCCTCAAATGGGTCGCTTCACGGTCGAGGACCTCGTCAGCGTATTGGCGGGCCTTTGCGATGGGGCGCGCAGACGAGATCGAAAAGGTTTCAACAAAAGTGACACTATGGAGGGTCACCGCCTCGACGCGATGAACCAGGCCGGCATAGCGTGGGGTGACGTAGAGATCGCGAAAGGCCGTGAGTTCGTGAGACGGTATGCAGTCCAATTGTCACGCTACTATACACGCGACCAGGCAAAGCTGCTGAATCTCGAACGCCTATTCCGGGACTCCCGTGCTATCGACCTGAAGGTTTCCCCGGTCGTCACGGCACGGCCATTTAGGTATGCGTCGTTGTCAACTGAACGCTCCAACGTCCTTATTAACGTCAGTGAATACGACCAAAAGCTCAGTGATGCCATTAAGCTGAAGCTGCGGAGCCTGGCGCATGGAGAGCGCCGCGTCTCGAATCCCTTCTACAATAAGAAGCGCAGCCGTTGGGAGATCCCCTACAACGGAACCACGAGACCCGTCATCTTGGCCATCTTGCGGGAGCACGATTATATTTGGGACCGGGAAATCGACTGCCCCCTGGACGCTGAACTCGACGCGCTTCTACAGCATGCTCGCGCTGCGTTCCTGGCTGAAGTCTCCATATCTGAATTTGCTCGACAGCCAACGATGTGCGTCGTCTTCGATACTGACGGTCCTGTGAAGGCGTTTATCAGCGAATTGAAGCGCCTGATCCAGGCTACTGACCGGACCTACGATCCGGACGATCAAATTTGGTGCGTCCGCTATACGCAGGAGACCGCCCCCGTCGTGGCCCGGATCATTGATCGGTTTGGCTTTGCCATTACCGCCGATCTCCAGCAAGAGCTCCAAAATACCACAGCATAACCGGAAGTCGCGCGCAGATCGGATAGCGCCAGAATTGGCCTCGGTCCCATCGCTTGCGAGGTTGAGCTGCCGGCCAGTGTGCGGCTGGGGATCACCGACGATTGACGCCGTCACGATCTCCCGCTTCAGCGCCTCACTCCACGTCCGACGTCGGCACTTGCCAACTATCGTGTCCATTATCCCGTTCGTGGACACTTCTGAGTTACTGGCGCGGAGGCCCACCCCCGACGGACTTTAACCAGTTGAACTGACTCAGGAACGCCCCCGGCTCACACCGTAGGGCGACGCAATATCGAACGAAATCCAGGACATCCAAGAGGACATCCAGGCGCTCGTATCGGGAGATCAGCGATTGCGTTGTGCCCATGCGGTCGGCGACGTCAACCTGGGTGAGTCCCCGGCGCTTCCGCTCAGCGACCAGCGCTTTAACGACAGCTGCGTAGTCCGGGTCAAAACGGTCCTTGTTCGCCAAGCCAAACTCCCCCTGGGCCTGGACAGGGCGTAGCCTACTCCCTTGAAAATGCATGATGTACATAGACACAATATGCCTTCTATCGGTGCGGCCGGTTGTCAGAATATGCATGTTGTGTCTATTTTGCACTTAGGACAGCCACGTTGATAACTGAATCGGCAAACTGCCGTGAAATCACGCCGCCCGCTGGGGGCCGCCCGGAGAACGCAGCAGTTATTGATGTGGCTGTCCTTAGCTGCCTGGCGGTCTCTGGGACACCGCGTGCCGGTATCCTCCGACGCCGGGCGAAGAACCTCTAAGCGCACCGGGAGCACCCCGGGGCCTCTCCGTTGGAGCCGGGCATGTCCTTCACCTCTCCTCCCCCTGAAGACCGGCTGACCACCTTGGGCAGCAACCCGCTCACGACCTGCGGTTGGATGTTGGGCGGGTCGATCCTCGCCATGCTGGCCGGACCTTCGCTTGGAGGCTTCGGCGGCCTCCTCTTCCTCGGTGGGCTGTTCATGGCGGCGGCATCGCTCTGGTGCGGTCTCCGCGCGATGTTCGGCACCCAATTCTACAAGGTCGCCCACCAACTGGTCGCGACGGGTCAGTTCACCCCCACCTGGATCTATCGATCGTTCATGTGCGCCGGCGGCGGCATTCTCATGGTGGATGAGCCTGGCCAGCGCGTTCACCTGGGGGGCGACACGTTCGGATTCGCTGATATCAAACAGGTCACCTACACCTCGTTCGTCGGGTCCGGTGCCCCATCGGACGGAGAAGTCTCGATCGTCCGGAGCAGCGGCACGAGCCCAGTCCGTGTGCTGCGCATTCCGCGGGCCGACGTGGCGCAGGTGGCCCATAGGCTGGCCAACTGCATCGGCGGCGTCGAAGCCACCATTGTTCCGCATCACAGGCAGGCATAACACCCTCGACACCTCGCAAGGTTCTGTCTTGCCGGCCGGCGCCGTGGGGCGGACAGGGCCAGGGATTTTGGGATTGCGGTGAACCTCTCAGCCAATGGCGCCGGTCATGATCGCCTTTCTTGATTTCGAGGCGTCCAGTCTCAATCAGGGCAGCTACGCCATTGAGGTTGGCTGGGCAACGCCGGGGCAACAGGACAGTGAGAGCTACCTGCCCCCCGATTGGGCGACTGGGACCCGGCGGCGGGGGGCGCGCGACAGCGGCAGGAACCTTTGCGGCGCTATTCTAGGATAAAGGCCACATATTTTCCGGCTCCCGTGGCATCGATAATAATCGGATTGAGGCGAATGCTCCTGAGCACTCGAATCCGCCGGGAGGGTGGATATCGCTTTGAACTTCCTCCTCTAAAAAAATGCTCTGCGGCGAGACTGAGGCCTAACGATCGATATCCATCGGATGATATTTTTCTGTTTATTATCAGTGCCTTACCTTTACCCCAATGCCCGGGCTGTTTTCGGAGCGAAGTTTGAGATCCAGGCTGGGATGGCCAGAAACTCACTATATTTCAATACAATAACTGTCGCACACAACACACCCGAGCGAGAGAACAATCTAAGCCACAAAAATCGGTTTGAGAATTACACAGAGATAGGATTTTCTACTTACAAATTGGTAGTTTGCTCCGGCATTTATCCAGATTATGCGTGGACAGGCTTTCGCCATACCATATATATTGCCAAAGCGAGTCGTCACTCGACCGTGAGCCGTTTACGGCTCACATCGTAAAATCCAATCAGATAGACAATGAACATGACTTCATAGGCTAAAGCCCAAAATGCAAGTGCCCCGCCGCAAGCGGCGAGGCACTCTGTGAGACGTCAGGGCTGACTCCCCTACGTTTCGTCGCGGCGGGCATCTCAGAACCACACGCAAAGTCAAGCTAACGCAATACTGGGCAAAGATCCAGTGTTTTGTGCGATGGCGATTTATTGCCGTGTCTCTGTCCGTCGCTCCCTTAACATAAAAGGAGCGGACGCTTTCTCATGGTCAGATTTTTGCTTGATATGATGGCCGGCCGGCATGTCGCGACCCGCCATTTACTCTGCCTGACTAATGCGGGCATCAAGCCGGCACGCTTTTCTTTTGAAGTCAGGGGTTCTGCCAGCACAAGGTAGCGCTCCAACAACGCCGCAAGGCTGACAACTCCATAATTTTGCACTCATAAGAGATTGGATACCGCTCGACCCAGTCGCAGCGAACGCCTTCTCACGCCCAACTTCAGTCAATCCAGGCCGCAATAGCGCCCGGAAGGAGCGGACTTATGTCTGAACGCATCATCGCCCAGCACCTCCATGCCCGCCGGCGAGGAGCCCCGACATCAACTGAGCCACTACCTGTATCCCCCAGCTATTTGGTTCCGGACCAAGCCGCTGGCGATCTTTGCAGCCTTTGGTCGCCACCGGCGCCGAGCACAGCAAGCCGGCTCCCTCCGGCGCGATCACGGGGTATCTCCCGTGCGGCCATAGTCGACCAAACCAGCCATAGGGTGATCGTCTGCGAGAGCGCCCTGGAACTAGAGTGCGCGAAGATCCTCCTGACCGACCCACGGGTGAAGCATGTCCAGGACCAGCCCCCATCGGTCACCTACGTTCGACCCGACGGCACCCACCATCGCCACACGTTCGACTTCCTGGCCACGCTCACCGATGGCCAGAGGGTCGCCATCGCCGTAAAGCCCGCCGCGAAGATCGAAAGCAGCGGCATCCAAAAAACCGTGGCGCTCATAGAACAGCAGTCCAAGGGCGCTCTTGCTGATCGCTTCATCGTCAGGACGGAACAGCATCTGACCCGTGATCGGGCGTTTAACGCGTCGTGGCTCTTGCGTGCCCGCCGCAGCCGAAACGCCGCCGACGTTCACCGGATGCGGCACACGGTAAGTGGCATTCGGGGCAGCATCTCTATGGGCGACTTGGTCAGATTCTCCGGACTCGGCGCCCGGGGATGGGATGCGCTGGTTCACCTCATTGATGAAGGCACGGTGGAACTCGTTCGCCTGGTTCGCTTCAGCGATACCGCTCTGGTGCGACACCACCCGACGAAGCGTATTCAGGAAGCAGCCAATGCCTGACTCTCCCACCAACGCTGATGCTTACGAGACGGTGCGTTATCGTTTCCGGAAGCAGGACCGAATCACGATCGGCGGAATCGAGTACGTCCCATTCTCGACTGACGATCAAGGGCACGTGTTCAAACGGCTCGCAGCCCCCGACGTATCCGAGGGCTTCTCTCACGCGGAAATCCAAACGCTTTTCAGGACAGAGCAAATCAGGGTCGATCCAAATTGGTTCAGCACCACACGGGCGAGCCTGCGCACGTGGACCAATTCGACTCTGCTTTCGGAGCTGGATGACAAGGAGCAGGCAATCGTCCTGTGGCGACAGAGCTATTGCGATCGCTTCCTCACCCTGGAGGCGCGTGACCAAAGCATCTCGAGATCCGACGTATGCATGGGTAGAAGCATTCGTCAGATCACGGCCGACTTGGTGGCGGACGCCCTGGAACGGAAAGGCGGAAAGAAAAGGCGATGCGGTTCAAGCGGTGAGGAAAGCCGAACACCGCCCTCTCCCAGAACGCTGCGCCGTTGGCTTAAGGTCTATGCAGCCTCCGGGTATGACCCTATGTCCCTGCGCACAGCCTATCAGCGCAGTGGCAGCATCGATCGCAAGAGCGTTGATGCGACAGAGATCGCCGAAAGATTTGCCGCACAATATGCGGATAGCCGCCGGCCTACCAAGTGCATGCTTTTCCTGGCCTATGAAACGGCGCTCACCGACATCAACGATGCGCGGCGTTCACAAGGTGAGCCGGTAATCGAAAGCCTGAGCCGGCGGACATTCGAGCGCCTCATCAACAAAGTCACCGACCCTTTCCACTTGTGCGTGGCCCGCGAGGGCTGGAAAGCGGCCAAGAAACGGTTCGGAATTGTGCGAAATGGTCTCCACATCCTCCGACCCTTGGAGCGCGTGGAGATGGACGAGTGGAACGTTTCACTCATGACACTACTCACCAAGGCCGGCATCTGGGCGACATTAACACCCGAGCAAAAATCGATGGTGGTGCGCAGTAGAACATGGTTAGGGGCGGTGATCGACACCGCCACCCGATGTTTCCTCGGACTACGCCTCTTTTCTGAGAGCCCTTCCTCCGCCACCGCTATTGCCACGCTGGAAATGGCTGTCAGCGACAAGACGGAGCTATCTCAAGCTGCGGGCGCTCGGACACCCTGGGATATGGCCGGCACGATGGAAACGATCGCCATGGACTCAGGGGCGGCCAACATCGCGATTTGGACCCAAGCTGCAATTTCCGATCTCGGAGCCACAGCCTTCTATCCGCCATCTGGGCTGGCGGAGATGAGGGCACGCATCGAGCGATCTTTCCGAACACTGCAGACAGGCTTCACTAGTCACTTTCCGGGCCAGACCTTTGAAAATATCGTCAGGAGGGGCGAGTACGACTCCGAGGGGAACGCCTGTATCGATCTCGAGGAACTCAACCGAACCCTCATTTGCTGGGTGGTCGATGCGTACCACAATCTTCCGCATGGCGGCCTATTCGGAGAAACGCCACGGAATGCCTGGCTACGACTGACCAGCAAATATGGCGTCCTTCCACCCCCAGACCGGCACCGGCAACGCCATATATTTGGCATCCCCTGCGAGCGGCGAATTCAGAACCGCGGCATCAGAGTCTTCGGGATTCACTATCAGAGCCAGCAGTTGCAGCAACTCCGCCGCGTGGTTGGCCAGAAACCGGTGATCGTCCGGGTCGATCGCTTCGACCTTAGCTCAGTCTCCGTCAAAACCAAGGAAGGGTGGCTATCAGTGCCACCGGCCGTCGATGGCCTTGACCTCGCGGGGGTGTCCTACTGGGAATGGATTGCGGCGGCCAAGGACCTACAGCGCCAACACGCCGACACGGCCAAACTCTCAATCCCAGTGGTCCGGCAGGCTTTAGCCGAAATCAGGGGTACAGCGGACATGGCGATGGCACGGGCGGAGTTGGGTTCACCGATCCTGGGCACGGACGATTTCGAACGTCTCGATCAAACCCTGTTCCGGACCTTCAGCTTCGGCGATGGCAGCGAGGGCGTGGCCGACGAAGATTTCCTGGAGGAACCGCCCGTCACCCCAGCCGAAGATGGGTACAGCGAAGAACATCCGACGGTTCCGCTGAACGCCAGTGACGTCGCTGACGACTTTTTTGCCTAGAGGTTCATCTATATGAGCAGCGGCGCGACCAGGGAGCATGGCTCCCTCGCGCCGCTCGTCACCGGTATGGACGAGCGGCGCACCTTACGGTCTCAGCTTTGGGGCCGAATATCCGAAGAATACATCCACACCCGGCGTGACGATGCGCTTCTGGCCGAACTGCAAGGGTTGGTCGATACCACTCTCGTGTCCATCGAGGGAGGGCATCCTGAAGGTCGGATGCTGGCGGTGGTTGGCCAACCTGGAGCCGGCAAAACCTGGTCCATTGAACGAGCCCTGGCGCGCCTGCCTGGCCTTGCTGACTCAGGCACTCTGCTGGCGGTGACCGCCCCCTCGCCATCCACATTGAAACAACTGGGTAGGGCCACGCTGCGGGGCCTGGGCTATCCGCTCGCCAAAGAGATGCCCGAGCACATTCTGTGGGAAAAGGTTCGCCAACACCTTGCTCTCACAGGGACCCGATTCATTTGGATTGACGAGATGCACCACGCGATGGGGCGAGGCGGTGATAGCGAACTGACGCGGCTGTGCGATGTCCTGAAGAGCGTAATGCAACAGCGCGACTGGCCGGTGAGCTTGATCCTTTCCGGCTTGCCAACTGTGTCGGCGTTCGTCGGCCGGGATCGGCAGGTGGAGCGGCGGAGCCGAACCCTACGCTTCGACCCGTTATCCTTCCCCAAGCACGCGGAGATGCTTCGAACGCTGCTGACCGATATCATTCGGGTTCATGCTGGCGTTGGTATGGATGGTCTCCAGACCGACGAGTTCCTGCATCGGCTCTGCCGGGCGGGAGAGGGCGAATTCGGAACCATCATCGCCTTGGTTCGGCAGGCCATAATGGCTGCTTTCGACCGTGCCGGGCCGGGAAGCAGCGTAGGGATAGAGGATTTCGCCCGCGAATTCATGCGACAGCGCGGCTGTTCACCTGAACAGAACATTTTCCTGGCGGCCGAATGGGACCTCATTGACCCGAGAGACAACCGGCAGTCCCCCATTGCCGAAATCCAAGCTAGCGAGAGCATCCGACGGCGGAAGCGAGGCGCGAGATGAGTCGCCTCCGCTTGACCGTACCGCTGGGCGACCGGGAACCCGCCACAAGTTTCGCCTCCCGCCTCGCTAGGCGGAACGGCTGCATCAACGCATGGGAATTCTGCGAGGACATGGGGTTGAAGTATTCCCTCATCCTAAAGGGAGACCCGACCGCAATCGCCGAGATAGCCCGGTTGGGCGGCGTGGATGCCGAAAAGCTGGCCTGCCACACGTTCCGGCGCCCCAACCTTAGAATTGTGGAGATCGGCCAGGAGATCATCACTCGAACGGAGCTTTTCCGATCGGGCATCCGGTTCTGCCCAGATTGCGTGAGCAGCGATCTCGCAGCTTGGCCTCATCTGGGAGCGGCGGCTCCGTACCAGCGGCCGGAGTGGCATCTAACAACAATCCGAACATGCACTGAGCACGGTCGCGCTCTGGTCAGCTTCAGCCAGTTGAGCCCGCGGACTAACCGGGGTGATTTTTCACAGGCCATAGGGGAGGCGCTGCGGGAACTCGACACTCCGTCTACCCATGCGGTTCTACGATCGCCCTCTCAACTGGAACGATATCTCCTCGCCCGCCTTTCCGGACGTCACAACAAACAAAGGGACTGGTTGGATCATTTTCCGCTTTACGCCGCAGCCAGGTTAACCGAGGTGGTAGGCTGTACAAAGCTATACGGGCTGGCAACTCGGCGCGGGCTGCTGACAGACGACCAACTCCAACGAGCTGGCAGTGCGGGTTGGGATATCCTCAAGGATGGCCCTGCGGGCTTTGAGCGTTTTCTGGAAGGACCAGTCAAAGCGTTCTGGTCCAGCAGGCACGATGCCGGCCCGAAGTCCCTTCTTGGCCCAATGTATGAGTGGCTGGCTGAGAATGATACCGACCCGGCCTATCATTTGGCCCGGGAGGTGATCAGCGCATTTCTCCTTCGTACGATACCTTTTGGAGTCAAAAATAGGGTTTTTGGCACCCCCGTCGGCAGACGGCGCATCTGGTCCATTCATACGCTGGCCAAGGAAACCAAGCAGCACCCCAAGCGGTTGCGAAAGCTGCTGATTACGAGAGGTATCATTGGACGGGAGAGCGCAGAGCTAAGCGATCACCGAGTAACATTTCCCGCCGACAACTCCGTTTCCGATTTCCTTGAGGAGATTGGTGAGTTGATGTCGCAAAAAGCGGCCCGGGCCTACTTGAAAACGTCTCGGTCACAGATGGCGGTCTTGATCCGGGCGGACACTCTCGTCCCCTACGCTACGGAGGAAGGCAGCGTCGCCATAAGACCTCTGTTTCTCAAACGGCACCTCGATGACTTCCTCAGGCGATTGACGATCGACGCTATTTCGACTGCCATCCCTCCCAGTCGCTCGGTAAATATTCCAAAAGCAGCCAAAGCTGCACGTACAAGCGCGGCAGCCGTCGTGGATCTGCTGCTGAGGCGGCGGCTAATCCACGTAAGTCGCGACCCCGATCTCCAAGGCTATTTTTCCATCCTAGTCGATCCGGCCGAGGTACGAGACAGGCTTAGAGACGCCACCTTCTCCTTGGCTGAGTCTTTTTCCGGACCGACCGGATAGGAGCAATGACGGCTCCTTAATCTGCCCTTCCCTCTCATACCGGTTTCCCCGCCCGCCATTCGGCGGGCCTTTTTTTGCACACGCGCCAGAGCGGGACAGACTTTGCTGCCGAATCGGCCAAACCTCTTGCCGGTGACCAAATATGCCGTTTATTTATCAATGGGTTGCTTGATGGTGTGCGGCAATCTATCTGTCGCTTCATAACCACCGCCCGGGATATGCCAGGCCTAAAACTCAAGGGCCCGCCCCAGACGTGCTGGGGCGGGCCCTTGAATCATTTCAGGCTCCTCACGTCCATTCCGGAAACTGCGACCGGTTCAGGTCCAGCTTGGCGATCCGCTCCATCTCGTCAGCGCTCAGTTGGAAGTCGAAGATGGCCAGGTTCTCGCGCCGGTGGGCGGGGTTGGAGGAGCGGGGGATGGCGATCACGCCGCGCTGATGGTGCCAGCGCAAGGTGACCTGGGCGGCGGTCTTGCCGTGCGCGCGACCGATGGCCTGCAGGGTTGGGTTGGTGAACAGGCCGTTGCGGCCCTCGGCGAAGGGGGCCCAGGCCTCCATGACGATGCCGGCCCCCGTCAGGGCGCCCAGCGCCGCCATCTCCTGGAAGAAGGGGTGGGTTTCCACCTGGTTGATGGCGGGCTTCACCGTGGCGTGGGTCGCCAGGCTGGCCAGTTGAGCGTCATCGAAATTGCTGACGCCGATGGCCCTGATCCTGCCCGCGCGATGCAGTTCCTCCATCGCCCGCCAGGCGCCCGCGAGGTCGCCGCGTGGCCGGTGGATGAGATAAAGGTCGAGGTAATCCAGGCCCAGCTTGTCCAGGGTGGTCTGGAAGGCGCGCTTGCCGGACTCATAGCCGGCGTCGTCCACCCAGATCTTGGAGGTCACGAACAGGGCCTTGCGATCGATGCCGCTATCCCGGATGCCGGCGCCCACCTCTTCCTCATTGACGTAGACCTTGGCGGTGTCGATCAGGCGATAACCGGCGGCGATGGCGTCGGCCACGCTTTTGCGGCAAACGTCGCCGCGCAGACCATAGGTGCCGAAACCCAGGGCCGGCATGGCCACGCCGTTCCCTATGGACACGTTGGGCCCTATGGACACGGTAGGAATGGCCGGCGCCGCGGCGGCCAGGGCCCGGCGGGCGCCACCGAAGGCCAGCGCGGTCGCGGCGGCGGCACCGCCCGCGAGCACGGTACGACGTCCCAACATGATCAAATCCCTTTTACTTGTTCTGGAGTCGGCACCCGCCTAAAGCCCGCCGCCCACCACCGAGCCGTCCTTGCGGCGGGATAGCTGCACCTGGCCGTCCACGCACTTCACATAGGTCGTCTTGCCCGGCGTCAGGCCATCGCAAATGATCACCAGCGCCCGGGGCAGGGCGCCGAACTCCTTGGAGCCGCGCACGCCGGCGTTATAGGTGTCGAGGTAGGTCTTCAGCGCCGCCTTGCGGACGGGCTGGCCGTTCTGGTCGATCATCGGCGGTGCGCGCTCCCTCACGGATTGTCGCGGGATCATCGCCCAAAGGGAGCGCGCGCCGCCAGCGGCATTTCACGAAAAGGAAGCGCCCCGGCGCCGTCACGGCAGCGGCAGGCAATCCGGGTTCAGCTTGTTGGCGGTCTTGCCGGTGTAAAGCTGGCCGTCCTTCAGGTAGACGGCGCCGGTGAAGCTGCCGCTTTTCCACAAGGGCTGGCAGCTGGTGGTGCTGAGCACGACCACCTTGCGGCTGCCGCCGGCCGAGGTGGTCACCAGCAGGTGCTGGCCGTCGCTGTACAGCGTGCCCTCGATGGGGGCCACGGCGGCGTCGGCGGTGCAGGTGGTGCCGTCCTGCTGGCTGATGGTCAGCGGCCCCTTCCACGACTTCGCCTCCCCGCCGGTGGCGGGACCCAGGTCCAGGGTCAGGACATCGGCGCGGACCTTGCCCGACGCGGGCTCCACCGGCTGATAGGGGCAGACCACGGGCAAGTGGCGCTGGGGGGCGGCCTGAGCGGCGACGGAAACGGGGGCGGCCAGCAGGGCGACCAAGGGAACCAGGGTTTTGGCGGGCTTGATCATGGGCGGGCGATCCTTGGAATAGCCTGTCTGCCCAATAAGATCCGCCTTCGACCGGCCCCTGCCACCCCGTTCCGCCGGCTTACCCCGTTAGAGGGTGCCATTAACGGGATTAGGGGACGTCAGCCTCCGGCAGGCAGTGCGGGCCCAGTTTCCAGGCCTTGCGGCCGGTGTGCAGAACCGTCGCCGTCAAGGCGACGTCGCCGGAGAAGGCCGGGCTTTTCCACAGCACGCGGCAGGAGGCGGCGTCGATGAAGAACACCGTCTGCTGTTCGGCCGCATAGGTCGTCATCACGAAGCTCTGGCCATCGGTGAAGAACGGCCGCTGCAGCACGCCGGTGTGAAGGTCGGTGATGCAATAGCTGCGGTCCGGCCGGCTCAGGATGATGGGGCCGCGCCAGGTTTCCGGCGTTTTGGGATTGTCGCTGGGGCCCAGGTCCAGGGTGACCCAGCCCATGCGCAACCGGCCGGGGCCGGGCTCGAACGGCTGGTAGTTGCAGGCCGGCACGCCCTCGGCCGGCGCCCCCGCCGCCGCCGGACGGGCGGCCAGAAGGTACGGGGTCGACAGGCACAGGGTGGACAGGCACAGGACGAGGATGGGAAGGCGGCGGATCGGCATGGCTGGGCGGCTCCTGCCCGCCCCCGTCCAGATCTGGACGTGTTCCCCGTCCCGCGCAAGCGGACCGAAAGAGTATCCATCACGCGATGGGCTTCACGTTGGGCAGGAACTCCCGGCCCCGCTCCACCAGAAATGCTTTAACGGCCGCCGCCGCCGGCGCCAGGCGCTTGTCCGATCGCTTGGCCAAGAACCATTGACGCACGATGGGCAGGCCTTCCACATCCAGGGGCGCCAGCCGGCCGCTTTCCAGTTCGGCGGCGATGGTGTGAGCGGAGATGAAGGACAGGCCCAGGCCGGCCATCACCGCCTGCTTCACCGTCTCATTGCTGCCCACCTCCATGCTGATGGGGGGGTGCAGGTCGGCCTGGGCGAAGAACCATTCCATCAGCATGCGGGTGCCGGACCCGACCTCGCGCACCAGGAAGGTCTCATGCGCGAATTCCGCCAGCTTCAGGTGGCGGCGACCCACCAGCGGGTGGTGCGGCGGGGCGATCATGATGTGCGGATGGTCGCCGATGGCATGCATGTCCACCTGCAGATCCCGGGGCGGGCGGCCCATGATGGCGATGTCGATGCTGTCGGCCTTCAGCGCCGCAATGATGTCCTCGCGGTTGCCCACCATCAGCGACAGTTCGATCTGCGGGTATTCGGCGCGGAAGGCGCCCAGGGCGTAGGGCGCGAAGTATTTGGCGGTGCTGACCACCCCCACCGCCACGCGGCCGCCCGAAAGGTTGCGCAGCGCCTCCATGGCGGCGGCGCAGTTGTGCAGCTCCGCCTCGATACGGGTCACCGTCTCGATGACCTCGCGCCCCGCGTCGGTGGGCTTGAAGCGCTCGCCCAGCCGATCCAGCAGCGGCACGCCCAGCAGATCCTCCAGCGCCTGCACCTGCATGGTGACGGCCGGCGGGGTCACGTGCAGGCGCTTGGCCGCCGCCGTCACCGAACCGGCTTCCGCCACCGCCGCCAGGGCGCGCAGCTGCTTCAGCGTCACGTTGCGCATGTCCCCCGAGCCCCTATTTCAGGAAAATTGAATGAGACGCTAAGTTTATTCGAATTTTCTAACGGCGCAATCGTCCGCACACTTCCCCTCAAGAACGATACGGGGGCACGAGAGAACCCGGCCCACAGCGGGAGGACATCATGGCGGACGCCACGACACTGGCACGGCATTTGGTCGACTGGAGCGCATCCCTCAACGGTGCGGCTCCTAACGGTATGGCCCGCAACGGCGCGGCCCATCGGCGGGCGGACGTGGTCCGCACCATCCTGGCCCTGGCCGACGCCGGCCTGGCCATCGCCGACCTGGTGGCCATGGGCCCCCTGGCGGGCGAGATGGCGGCGGTGCGCGGCGAAAGCAACGGCGACACCCAGAAGGAACTGGACCTGCGCGCCCACGACATCGTCATCGACCGCCTGGCCGGCGCCCCGGTGGCGGTGGTGGGGTCGGAGGAGTCGGATGCCCCCGTCCTGCTGAACCCCGCGGGTACGCTGGCGGTGGCCATCGACCCGCTGGACGGGTCCAGCAACATCGAAACCAACGTCTCGGTCGGCACCATCTTTTCCATCCTGGGCGTGGAGGACGCGGCCGACCCGGCGGCGGCCCTGCTGCAGCCCGGTCACCGCCAGCTGGCGGCGGGCTTCCTGGTCTACGGACCGCAAACCGCCCTGGTCCTGACCCTGGGCGCCGGCACCGAAATCTTCTTCCTGGACAAGCGGCCGGTGGCGCCCGTGGTGGCGGTGCAGGCGGGCAACGGCTGGGCCGCCCCGCCGCCGCCCACGCCCCCGGCGGAATTCGTCCGCATGGCCGGCCCCGTCGCGGTGGCGGCGGAGACGAAGGAATTCGCCATCAACGCGTCGAACCAGCGGCACTGGGCGCCCAGCATCCGGGGCTATATCGACGATTGCCTGGCCGGCTGCGACGGGCCCCGGGCCAAGAACTACAACATGCGCTGGATCGCGTCCCTGGTGGCCGACGCCTTCCGCATCCTGCGCCGGGGCGGGGTCTATCTCTACCCCACGGACGAGCGCCCCGGCTATCGCACCGGCCGCCTGCGTCTGGTCTATGAGGCCAACCCCATCGCCCTGATCATCGAGCAGGCCGGCGGGGCCGCCACCGACGGGCAAACCCGCATCCTGGACCTGACGCCCGGCCATCTGCATGAGCGCACGGCCCTGGTCTTCGGGTCACGCGCCGAGGTGGAGCGGGTGGCGAACCACCATGCCGCCCCGCCCCTCCTGGCCGATCGCGCGCCCCTGTTCGGGCAGCGCGGCCTGCTGCGCGCCTGACGGAAGGACCCAGCCCCATGTCCATCCGCCATCCCATCATTTCCGTCACCGGCTCGTCCGGGGCCGGCACCACCTCGGTCCGGCAGATTTTTGAGCACGTCTTCCGGCGTGAGGGGGTGAACGCCGTTTGCATCGACGGCGACGCCTATCACCGTTATGACCGCGCCCAGATGAAGCAGGCCATCGCCCAGGCGGACAAGGACGGCGATCACCATTTCAGCCATTTCGGTCCGCACGCCAACCTGCTGGGCGAGTTGCAGGAGCTGTTCCGCCGTTATGGCGACGACGGCACGGGCCGCACCCGCCACTACGTCCACGACTCCGGCGAGGCGGACCACTATGGCTGCCCCCCGGCACCTTCACCCCCTGGGAGGATCTGCCCGGCCCCAGCGACCTGCTGTTCTATGAGGGCCTGCACGGCGCGGTGGTGGCCGACGGCTATGACATCGCCGGCCACGCGGACCTGAAGATCGGCGTGGTGCCGGTGATCAACCTGGAATGGATCCAGAAGATCCACCGTGACCGCACCAGCCGCGGCTACAGCACCGACGACGTCATGACCACCATCCTGCGGCGCATGCCGGACTATGTCCGCTACATCTGCCCGCAGTTCACCCAGACGGACATCAATTTCCAGCGGGTGCCCACGGTCGACACCTCCAACCCCTTCATCGCGCGGTGGATACCGACCCCGGACGAATCCATCGTCGTCATCCGCTTCCGCAACCCGCGCGGCATCGACTTCCCCTACCTGCTGTCCATGATCGCCGGCAGCTTCATGTCGCGCGCCAATTCCATCGTCATCCCGGGCGGCAAGCTCGACCTGGCCATGCAGCTGATCCTGACGCCGCTGATCCTGCAGTTGGTCGAACGCAAGCGCCGCGCCGGCTGAAGGAGGCAGGCATGACCCCCACCCTATCCCTGCGTCAGGTTGAAAGCGCCGAGCCTGACACCCCTGACCTGGCCGGCATGGCCAACGCCGTGCGCATGCTGGCGGTGGCGGGGGTGGAGGCGGCGAAGTCCGGCCACCCCGGCATGCCCATGGGCATGGCCGATGTCGCCACCGTGCTGTTCACCCGGGTGATGCGCCTGGACCCGACGCGGCCCGACTGGCCGGACCGCGACCGCTTCGTCCTGTCGGCCGGCCACGGCAGCATGCTGCAATACGCCCTGCACCATCTGCTGGGCTATGCCGACATGCCCGTGGAGGAGCTGAAACGCTTCCGCCAGCTGGGATCCAAGGCCGCGGGCCATCCGGAATACGGCCACGCAGCGGGCATCGAGACCACCACCGGCCCGCTGGGCCAGGGCATCACCACCGCCGTGGGCATGGCGCTGGCGGAGCGGCATCTGAACGCCCGCTTAGGCGACGCCCTGGTCGACCACCGCACCTATGTCATCGCCGGCGACGGCTGCTTGATGGAAGGCATCAGCCAGGAGGCCATCGACCTGGCTGGCCATCTGGCCCTGTCCCGCCTGGTGGTTCTGTGGGACGACAACGGCATTTCCATCGACGGCCCCACGCGGCTGTCCACCGGCACCGACCAGTTGGCGCGCCTCAAAGCCTCGGGTTGGGCGGTGGAGCGGGTGGACGCCTACGACCATGAGGCCATCGAGGCGGCCCTGAACCGGGCGCGGACCAGCGACCGCCCCACCCTGATCGCCTGCCGCAGCGTCATCGGCTATGGCGCCCCCACCAAGGCCGGCACCTGCGGCGTGCACGGCGCGCCCCTGGGCGCGGAGGAGGCGCAAGCCGCCGCCCGGGCCCTGGGCTGGGACAGCCCGCCCTTCGCCGTGCCGGATGACATCCGCGACGCCTGGCGCGCCGTGGGCCAGGCGGGCGGTCAGGCACGCGAGGCCTGGGAACGGCGGCTGGCCGCCCATCCCGCCCGCGCCGACTTCTGGCGCGTCATGGCGGCGGAGCCGGGATCGGCCCTGACCGACGCCCTGGCCGCCTATCGTCAGGAGTTGGTGGAGACGGCACCCAAGATGGCCACGCGCAAGGCCTCGCAACTGGTGTTGGGCGTGGTGAACGCCGTCACCGACCTAACCGTGGGCGGATCGGCCGACCTCACCCATTCCAACCTGACCCAGACCAAGGGGATGGACGTGATGGACGCCGGCGCCTACGCCGGACGCTACATCCACTATGGCATCCGGGAACATGCCATGGCCGCCGTCATGAACGGCCTGGCCCTGCACGGCGGCATCATTCCCTATGGCGGCACCTTCCTGGTGTTTTCCGACTACGCCCGGGGCGCCATCCGCCTGTCGGCGCTGATGGGCGTGCGGGTCATCCATGTGCTGACCCATGACAGCATCGGCCTGGGCGAGGACGGCCCCACCCACCAGCCGGTGGAGCACCTGGCCACGCTGCGCGCCACGCCCAACCTGAATGTCTTCCGCCCAGCGGACGCGGTGGAGACGGCGGAATGCTGGGAATTGGCGCTGAACAGCCGGGGCACGCCGTCGGCCCTGTGCCTGTCGCGCCAGGACCTGCCCACCCTGCGCCGTGACGCCTCCTGGAACCGCAGCGCCGCCGGCGCCTATATCCTGCGCGAGACGCCAGGCCCGCGCGACGCCACCCTGCTGGCCACCGGGTCGGAGGTGGCCCTGGCGGTGGAGGCGGCGGAGCGCCTGGCCGACGAGGGCATCGCCGCCGCCGTCGTGTCCATGCCCTGCTGGGAGCTGTTCGAGCGCCAGCCGCCGGCTAACCGCGCCATCGTCCTGGGCAACGCCCCCCGCATCGGGGTGGAGGCGGCGGTGCGCTTCGGCTGGGACCGCTGGCTGGGTGACCAGGGCGCCTTCATCGGGATGGCGGGCTTCGGCGCCTCCGCCCCCGCGCCCGACCTCTACCGCCATTTCGGCATCACCGTCGACGCCATCATGGCCGCCGTCCGCGCCCGCGTCGCCGCACCATGAAACCCTAGGACGCGACCGCGTCCGCCGGAGCATTCCGGGCAGCGTCAGCGGACCGAAATGCGAGGACAGCCAAGGGGCGGATGCCCCGCCGGCGCCTGAGGAACACTAAAGGGAGAACACTTATGCCCCGCATCACCCTGCGACAGCTGTTGGACCACGCGGCGGAACGCGACTACGGCGTCCCGGCCTTCAATATCAACAACATGGAACAGGGCCTTGCCGTCATGGAGGCGGCGGCGCAGGTGGACGCACCCGTCATCCTGCAGGCCAGCCGGGGCGCCCGGTCGTACGCCGGCGACCTGATGCTGGCCCATATGATCGACGCGCTGGAAGCCCTCTACCCCACCATCCCGCTGTGCCTGCACCAGGACCACGGCAACAGCGAGGCCACCTGCCTGACCGCCCTGCAGCACGGCTTCACCTCCGTCATGATGGACGGGTCGCTGCTGGCCGACGCCAAGACGCCGGCGTCCTACGCGTACAACGTCGACATCACCCGCCGCGTGGCGGAGGCCGCGCACTGGGTGGGCGCCTCGGTCGAGGGGGAGCTGGGCGTGCTGGGCAGCCTGGAGACCGGCCAGGGCGAGGCGGAGGACGGCCACGGCGCCGAGGGCGTGCTGTCGCTGGACCAGCTGTGCACCGACCCCGACCAGGCGCTGGACTTCGTCGCCGCCACCCGCGTGGACGCGCTGGCCATCGCCATGGGCACCTCGCACGGCGCCTATAAATTCTCGCGCCAGCCCGACGGCGACATCCTGGCCATGGATGTGGTGGAGGCCATCCACGCGCGGCTGCCCAACACCCACCTGGTGATGCACGGCAGCTCCTCCGTTCCGCAGGAACTGCAGGATTTGTTCAACGCCTATGGCGGCCGCATGCCCCGCACCTGGGGCGTGCCGGTGGAGGAGATCGTGCGCGGCATCCGCTTCGGCGTGCGCAAGATCAACATCGACACCGACTGCCGCCTGGCCATGGCGGTGCAGTTCCGCAAGACGGCGACCGAGCACCCGGCGGAATTCGACCCGCGCAAGTTCCTGAAGCCGGCCATGGACGCCATGAAGGCGCTGTGCCGCGACCGGTTCGAGCAGTTCGGCGCCGCCGGCAACGCCAGCCGCATCACGCCCCTGCCCATGGCCGCCATGGCCAAGCGCTACGCCACAGGATCCCTGGACCCTCAGTTGGGCCGCGCGCCCGTCGCGGCCGAATAGCAACCCGCAACACCCAAAATCCAGGCCCCGGCCGGGGCCGCCGGAGATTTCTGGGGAGCGTCAGCGGACTGGAAATCGAGGATAGCCAAGGCGCGGATGCGCCGCCGGCGCTTGAGGAGAGCAACCATGAACGCGATCGATAAAAGGGACCGCCGCGACCGCTATGCCGCCGGGGTCATGAAGTATCAGGACATGGGCTACTGGCAGCCGGACTACGTGCCCAAGGACACGGACGTCATCGCCGTCTTCCGCATCACGCCGCAGGACGGGGTGGACCCCATCGAGGCCGCCGCCGCCGTGGCGGGCGAGTCCTCCACCGCCACCTGGACGGTGGTGTGGACCGACCGGCTGACCGCCTGCGACAAGTACCGGGCCAAGGCCCACCGCGTGGAACCGGTGCCCGGGTCGCCCGACAGCTGGTTCGCCTACATCGCCTATGACATCGATCTTTTCGAACCCGGATCGATCGCCAACCTGACGGCGTCCATCATCGGCAACGTCTTCGGCTTCAAGCCGCTGAAGGCCCTGCGGCTGGAGGACATGCGGCTGCCGGTGGCCTATGTGAAGACCTTCGACGGGCCGCCCACCGGCATCGTTGTGGAACGGGAACGGCTGGACAAGTTCGGCCGGCCCCTGCTGGGCGCCACGGTGAAGCCCAAGCTGGGCCTGTCGGGCCGCAACTACGGCCGCGTGGTCTATGAGGCGCTGAAGGGCGGCCTGGACTTCACCAAGGATGACGAGAACATCAACTCCCAGCCCTTCATGCACTGGCGCGACCGCTTCCTCTATTGCATGGAGGCGGTGAACCGCGCCCAGGCGGTGACGGGCGAGGTCAAGGGCACCTACCTCAACGTGACCGCCGCCACCATGGAGGACATGTACGAGCGGGCGGAGTTCGCCAAGTCCATCGGTTCATGCATCGTCATGATCGACCTGGTCATCGGCTACACCGCCATCCAGTCCATGTCCAAATGGGCGCGGCGCAACGACATGGTGCTGCACCTGCACCGCGCCGGGCATTCCACCTACACCCGGCAGAAGAGCCACGGCGTGTCCTTCCGCGTCATCGCCAAATGGATGCGCCTGGCCGGGGTGGACCACATCCACGCCGGCACCGTGGTGGGCAAGCTGGAGGGCGACCCCGCCACCACCAAGGGCTATTACGACGTCTGCCGCGAGGACTTCCTGCCCCAGCGGCTGGAGAACGGCATCTTCTTCGACCAGTCCTTCGCCTCGCTGCGCAAGACCATGCCGGTGGCCTCGGGCGGCATCCATGCCGGGCAGATGCACCAACTGTTGGATTTGTTCGGTGACGACGTGGTGCTGCAGTTCGGCGGCGGCACCATCGGCCACCCCATGGGCATCCAGGCCGGCGCCACCGCCAACCGGGTGGCGCTGGAGGCCATGGTGCTGGCCCGCAACGAGGGCCGCGACATATTGGCCGAGGGGCCGGACATCCTGGCCGCCGCCAGCCGCCACTGCACGCCCCTGCGCCAGGCCTTGGACGTCTGGAAGGACGTGACCTTCAACTACACCTCGACCGACTCACCCGACTTCGTGCCCACCGCCAGCGTCGCCGGTTAAAGGAAGGAGACCTCATCATGCGCCTCACCCAAGGAACCTTCTCCTTCCTGCCCGACCTGACGGACGAGCAGATCACGGCCCAGGTGCAGTACTGCATCGATCAGGGCTGGGCGGTGAATATCGAGTTCACCGACGACCCGCACCCCCGCAACACCTATTGGGACATGTGGGGCCTGCCCATGTTCGACATCCGCGACGCCGCGGGCGTCATGGGCGAACTGGCGTCCTGCCGCAAGATCTACGGCGACCGCTACATCCGCATCTCCGGCTTCGACGCCAGTCATGGATGGGAGAGCGTGCGGCTGTCCTTCATCGTCAACCGGCCGGCCAACGAGCCCGGCTTCGCCCTGGAACGTCAGGAAAGCGACGGCCGGCGCATCCTCTACAGCACCCGCGCCTATGCCGCCCAGCTGCCGGAAGGGGAGCGGTACTCGTGATGGCCGCGCCCCCAATGGCCACGGCCCTGAAAGCCGTCCCACCGGAGGCCGTCGACCTGAAGGCCGACTTCGAAGCCTCCGGCCTGCCGGAAATCTTCGACCAGCTGGACCGGGAGATGGTGGGCCTGGCGCCCATCAAGGGGCGGCTGCGCGAGATCGCGGCCCTGCTGCTGGTGGACAGGGCGCGCCAGCGCTTCGGCCTGGCGGTGGGCGCCCCCACCCTGCACATGAGCTTCACCGGCAACCCCGGCACGGGCAAGACCACCCTGGCGCTGAAGATGGCGGCCATCCTGCACCGCCTGGGCTATGTCCGGCGCGGGCATTTGGTGACCGTCACCCGCGACGACCTGGTGGGCCAGTATATCGGCCACACCGCGCCCAAGACCAAGGAGGTGCTGAAGCGCGCCGCCGGCGGCGTGCTGTTCATCGATGAGGCCTATTATCTCTACCGGCCGGAGAATGAGCGCGACTATGGGCAGGAGGCCATCGAGATCCTGCTGCAGGTCATGGAGAACCAGCGCGACGACCTGGTGGTCATCCTGGCCGGCTACGCCGACCGCATGGAGCGCTTCTTCCAGGCCAACCCCGGCTTCCGCTCGCGCGTGGCCCACCACATCGACTTCCCCGACTATGGCGAGGAGGAGTTGCTGGAAATCGGGGAGCGACAGCTGGAGACCATGAACTACCGCCTCAGTCCCCGGGCCCGGGCGGTGTTCGCCCAATACATCGCCCTGCGCCGGGACCAGCCGCATTTCGCCAACGGCCGGTCCATCCGCAACGCCCTGGACCGTGCCCGCCTGCGCCAGGCCAGCCGCCTGTTCCAGCGCAATGACGGCCCCCTGTCGGTGGACGACCTGACGGTGATCGAGGCGGAGGACATCCTGGCCAGCCGCGTGTTCGCCGGCAGCCCGGACGGCCAGGCGGGTAGCCAAGTGGTTGGAAGGGAGGCCGCGTCATGAGCCAGCCCCTGATCGCCCCCAGCATCCTGTCGGCCGACTTCGCCAACTTGGGAAGCGAGGTCCGGGCCATCACGGCGGCGGGGGCGGACTACATCCACGTCGACGTCATGGACGGCCATTTCGTGCCCAACCTGACCATCGGCCCCGCCGTGGTGAAGGCCCTGCGCCCCCATACCAGTCGCACCTTCGACGTGCACCTGATGATCAGCCCGGTCGATCCCTACCTGGAGGCCTTCGCCGCCGCCGGCGCCGACATCATCACCGTGCAGGCGGAGGCCACCACCCACCTGGACCGCACGCTGGAACGCATCCGCGCCCTGGGAAAAAAGGCCGGCGTGGCGCTGAACCCGTCCACGCCGGAAGGGACCGTGGCCTATGTGCTGGACCGGCTGGACCTGGTGCTGGTCATGACCGTGAACCCGGGCTTCGGCGGCCAGTCGTTCATTCCCGCCATGATCCCCAAGATCCGGGCCCTGCGCGCCCTGGTGGGCCGCCGGCCCATCCAGATCGAAGTCGACGGCGGCGTCAACCCGGAGACGGCGCGCCTGTGCGTGCAGGCCGGGGCGGACGTGCTGGTGGCGGGATCCGCCGTGTTCCAGGGTGGACCCGGCCGCTATCAGGCCAACATCGCGGCCCTGCGCGGCTAAGTAGCGCTGGCCAGCCCCCCTTGAAACCGCGTAGAGGTGCGCGGGGTTGAGGGAGGAAGAACCCATGTCCTATCGCATCCTGACGCTGGACGGCGGCGGCCCTTGGGCCCTGCTGGAGGCCCTGGTGCTGGGCGACCTGTACGGCAGCGACACGCCCGGCCACGACATCCTGGCGGAATTCGACCTGGCGGCCGGCACCTCGGCCGGCGCCATCGTGCTGGGCGGGCTGATCAAGAACCTGACGCCGGCCCAGATCCTGGACCTATTCGTCAACGATACGCGGCGGGGCAGCCTGTTCGTGAAGGTCGACGGGCTGGACAGGTTGGTGGCTGACCTAGACCTGGGGCCGCGGTACAGCACCGAGGGCAAGTTGGCCGGCCTGACCGCCATGCTGGACGACCCCAGCCTGGCGCCGCCCACCCCGGCCATCGTCGATGGCCAGGGGCGGCCGCTGATCTTGTCCGCCTGCCCCATGGCCCGCCTGCCCCTGCCCCTGGCGCGGCGGGGCGACGCGCCGGTGAAGGTGTTCATCCCCGCCTTCGACTACGCCCAGCGCCGGGCCATGACCTTCCGCAGCTATGCCGGTCTGGCGACGGCGGTGACGGAGCCGCAGGCCTCCACCGCCCCCCTGGCGGAGGTCATCAACGCCAGCAGCACCGCACCCGTGGCCTTCTTCGACGAACCCGCCCGGTGCGATGGGCGCCTGTACTGGGACGGCGGGCTGACCGGCTGCAACAACCCGGTGATGCTGGCGGTGATGGAGGCGCTGGCGCAACCCAGCGGCGACACCGACCTTCAAATCCTGAGCCTCGGCAGCGGCACCACCCGCCACGCGCCGGTGACCGGCACCAGCCAGCCGCCGGACGACCTGGCCGAACCGGTGGGGATGCGGGGCACCCTGGGGGACCTGTCGCTGCTGGCCCAGACCACCCTGGACGACCCACCCGACACCGCCAGCCTGGAGGCCCACATCCTGGCCCAGCGCCTGGCGGGCCGCGACCCCGCCACCCTGGGCGGCCTGGTGCGCCTGAACGTCTCCGTCCAGCCGGTGCTGCAAAGCGGGGTGTGGGCGGCGCCCCCGGGCCTGGCCGACGGACGCTTCGCCCAGGTGGCGGCCCTGCCCGCCGACGCGGTGGATCCGGCGCAGATCGCCCTTATCCAGCGGCTGGGCCGCGACTGGATGGCGGGCGACGTGCCCAACCAGCCCCTGATCACCCGCCTGCCGCAGCTGGATTGCGTGCTGGGCGACACCAGCTATGCCCAGGCCAAGGCGCGCTGGCTGGCTATCATCCAAACCTGACTGGCCAAAGCTGATTGGCCAAAGCTGAGGCGCCACAACCAGAAAGATAAAAGGCCGGGCCACGGCACCCGCCCTGTGGCATGATGGCGGGGCAGAGCGGGGCGGCCGTTCCGGCGGCGGCACCCGCGCCCACAAGCGGGAGAGACGTCTTGTCGCCCTTCGGCGTGTTCATCCTGGCCGTCCTGGCCTTCGCCATCGTCCTGGTCTACAGCAGCATCAAGACCGTGCCCCAGGGCATGGAATACACGGTGGAGCGGTTCGGCCGCTACACCCGCACCCTGAAGCCCGGCCTGGCCATCATCGTCCCCTTCGTTGACCGCATCGGCGCCCGCCAGACCATGCAGGAGGTGGTGCTGGACGTGCCGTCGCAGGAGATCATCACCAAGGACAACGCCATGGTGACGGTGGACGGCGTGCTGTTCTTCCAGGTGCTGGACGCCGCCAAGGCCAGTTACGAGGTGCGCAACCTGGACACCGCCGTGCTGAACCTGACCATGACCAACCTGCGCACGGTCATGGGTTCCATGGATCTGGATGAGCTGCTGTCGCAGCGCGACGCCATCAACGCCCGCCTGCTGACCGTGGTGGACGCCGCCACCCACCCCTGGGGTGTCAAGATCACCCGCGTGGAAATCCGCGACATCCAGCCGCCGCGCGACCTGGTGGACAGCATGGCCCGCCAGATGAAGGCGGAACGCGAACGCCGCGCCCTGATCCTGGAGGCTGAAGGCTTGCGCCAGTCCGCCATCCTGCGGGCGGAGGGTGAAAAGCAATCCGCCATCCTGCAGGCCGAAGGCAAGAAGGAGGCCGCGTTTCGCGAAGCCGAGGCCCGCGTGCGCCTGGCGGAGGCGGAGGCCACCGCCACCCGCGTGGTATCCGAGGCCATCGCCGGCGGCAGCGTCCAGGCCGTGAACTATTTCATTGCCCAGCGCTATGTCGACGCCCTGAAGGGCTTCGCCGCCAGCCCCAACCAGAAGATCCTGTTCATGCCCATGGAGTCGACCGGCATCCTGGGCGCGCTGGGCGGCATCGCCGAGCTGGCCAAGGACAGCTTCGCCGGCGTGCCGGCCAGCCGCACGGCCCCGCCACCCCGCCGTGGGGACCCCCCGGCCGCTCCCCCGGCCGCCGGCGGGCAGTTGCAGCCCGGCGATAGTCCCTGGTCCACCCCGGGCCGCTGACGCAGGGGCCCGCTAACGCGGAGGAAGAACATCATGCCTGACTTCACCGCATGGACGCCCCACGCCTGGCATTGGTGGGCGGCGGGCGTCGCCCTGGCGCTGGTGGAAATGGTCACCCCCGGATTCGGCCTGCTGTGGCTGGGCGTGGCGGCGGTGCTGGTGGGCACGGCGCTGTTCATCTTCCCGGCCTTCGCCCTGGCGGGGCAGGCGGTGCTGTTCGCCGTGCTGGCGGCCGGCCTGCTGCTGGCCACCCGCCGCTGGCTGGGAGGCGGCCGGCTTGAGGAGGCGCCCCCGGGGCCACCCCTGAACGCCCGCGCCAGCCAGTACGTCGGCCGCATCCTGACGCTGGAGACGCCCATCACCAACGGCCAGGGCCGCGCCCGCCTGGACGACGGCGCCTGGATCGTCTACGGCCCCGACGGCCTGGCCGCCGGGGCGACCGTGCGCGTGGTGGGCGTGGACGGCACGGCGCTGAGGGTGGAGGCGGCGTAGGCGCGCTTACGCCGGCTTGGCGCCCGGCTTGCCCGGCTCGACCACGAAGCTGGCACGGGTGCTGATGGCGCCGCCGGGGGTGGTGACGCGGTCCATGACGCGGAAGTTGGCTGTCAGCTTGTCATGGCCGATGTCGCACATCAGGTAGCCGCGCTGGTCGTTCATGAAGCGGATGTGCGGGTTGCCGCGCATGATCTCCTCATGGCGCGGGCGCTTGTCGGCGCCATCGCCGCCGGAACTGATGGAGGTGCCGACGAATTCGGTGGCGACCACGCCGGCCTTGTCGCTGTGGTAGTCGGTCTTGAGGTCGCCCACGAAGTTCTGGTGCTCGTCGCCCGTCAGCACCACCACATTGTTCAGGCGGCGGTCGGCGATGTGCCGCAGCAGGCGCTGGCGCGGCTGGTGATACCCTTCCCAACTGTCCATGTTGTAGATGGGGCCGTGCCAGGGCTCGCGGTTCATGGTCATCATCATGACCTGCTGGCCGATGAGGTTCCAGCGGGCGCGGCCACGGTCCAGCCCCTCGAACAGCCAGCGCTCCTGCTCCTCCCCCATCACCTGGGCGTCGTCATCGTCCTGACCCTCGCAGGCGGGCTTGAAGCCGTCGCCGCAGGGCTGGTCGGTGCGGAACTGGCGGGTGTCCAGCAGGTGCAGGTCGATCAGGTTGCCAAAGGCCAGGCGGCGGTAGATCTGCATGTCCGGCCCCTTGGGCCAGGAGGCGCGGCGCAGGGGCATGTGCTCAAAATAGGCCTGGGCGGCCGCCACGCGGCGCAGCAGGAAATATTCCGGCGGGGCGATGCCAGCGCCGTCGACGGTACCGGTCCAGTTGTTGTCGACCTCATGGTCGTCCCAGGTCACCATCCACGGGCAGGCGGCGCGGGCCAGTTGCAGGTCCAGGTCCAGAGTGTACTGGGCGTAGCGGCGGCGGTACTCGTCCAGGGAATAGGGCTCGTCCCCCAGATGCCGGCGGGCGGTGGGCTGGGCCAGGCCGCCGTAATAGCGGCTGGTCTCATGCGTCCGGACCCGATTCTCGTAGATGTAGTCGCCATAGTGGAAGACGAAGTCGGGCCGTTCCTCCGCCAGGTGGCGGAAGGCGGTGTAATAGCCGTCCTCATAATTCTGGCAGCCGACCATGCCCAGGCGCACACGCTCGACCTTGGCGCCCAGGGCCGGGGCCGTGCGGGCGCGTCCCACCATGCTGCGCTCCGCCCCCACGGTGAAGCGGTAGTAGTAGTCGCGCCCCGGCTCCAGCCCGCCCACCTCGGCATGCACGGCGTGGCCCAGTTCGGGCCGCGCCATCTCCGTCCCGGTCTGGACGATGTTGCGCATGCGCTCGTCGGTCGCCACCTCCCAGTCCACCTCCACCGGGCGCTTGGGCATGCCGTAGCCGAAGGCCAGCGGTTCGGGCGCCAGCCGGGTCCACAGCACGAAGCCGTCGGGCAGCGGATCGCCCGAGGCCACGCCCAGCGAGAACGGGTCGTTGCTGAAGGCCGCCTGGGCCAGGGCCGAGCCCACGGACGACGGCAGCAGGAAGGCGGTGGCGGCGGTGGCGCCGAAGGTCTTCAACAGGGCGCGGCGGGTGGCCTCGGGAACGGGGCTGAACCGGGTCATGGGCGGCGTCTCGGAATGCGGCAAGGCGGGAGGATCGTGGAATGCGCGGCAGAGTGCCCGCCGGCGGAAACGGGTTCAACCATGAAAACCCCGCCCAGGCGCCCTGTCATGAAAGTGTCGCGATAGACGCCACAACCCTGCGTGGCGCGGCCGTCTGCCCCACGCACAACCTTGACCATTTGGTCAGGATCAGCCAGGGTCGGTTCCCGTGCCGTGCCCCTAAGCCCCCGGCTTGCCGGGACCTTGGGAAATGGACTAGGTTTCAGAAGAGCAGGCGGTGCGGCCCCTTCCGTTCGCCACCGTCCATAAGCATGCCCACGGAGGCAGGGACCCTTCATGAGTAGAGCGATCCGCGCGGCGTTGGCGGCGGCCGCCCTGTTGAGCTGCGCGTTGGCCGTCCCCACCCGTGGGGCGGAGGCCGCCTTCTTTCCCGGCGTGGTTTTCGATTACGGCGGCAAGTACGACAAGTCCTTCAACGAAGGCGTCCTGACGGGCATTGAGCGGTTCCATCGCGAAACCGGCATCAATTACAAGGCGCTGGAGATCAGCAACGACGTCCAGCGCGAGCAGTACCTGCGCCGCCTGGCGGAGCATGGCGCCGACATCATCCTGGCCGTGGGCTTCAGCCAGGCGCCAGCGGTGGCCAAGGTCGCCAAGGAATTCCCCGAGATCAAGTTCACCCTGATCGACGGCGTGGTGAAGCTGCCCAATGTGCAATCCATCCTGTTTTCCGAGCAGGAGGGTTCCTACCTGGTGGGCATGCTGGCCGCCCTCAGCAGCAAGACCCACACCGTCGGCTTCGTCGGCGGCATGGACATTCCCCTGATCCGCCGATTCGAGTGCGGGTATGAGCAGGGCGTGAAGGCCGTGGCGCCGGACGACCACATCATCGCCAACATGGTGGGCACCACGCCCGCCGCCTGGTCGGACCCCACGCGCGGCGGCGAGCTGGCCAAGAGCCAGTTCGACCGGGGCGTGGACGTGGTGTTCGCCGCCGCCGGGCAAAGCGGCATCGGCGTGCTGCAGGCGGCCAAGGACGCTGGCAAGTATTCCATCGGCGTCGACAGCAACCAGAATCACCTGTTCCCCGGTTCGGTCCTGACCTCCATGGTCAAGCGGGTGGACGTGGCCGCCTACAACGCCATCAAGGCGGCGCAGGACGGCACCTGGCAGGCGGGCGTGCGCACCCTGGGCCTGAAGGAGGAGGGCGTGGGCTGGGCGCTGGACGAGAACAACGCCAAGCTGGTGACGCCGGAGATGAAGGCGGCGCTGGACGCGGCGTCCGCCGAGATCCAGAACGGGACCCGCAAGGTCGCCAATTACGACGAAACCAACGGCTGCAAGTACTGACAGGCCATCCCATCCACGCCTCGGGTCCCCCTTTCCCGGACCCCCAGAACCAGAGACCAGCCGCCCCGTGTCGCAAACCGTTCCCCTCTCCGTGCCGCCGCAGCCGGGCCCCTGGGCCGTGGAGCTGGTGGGCATCGACAAGCGCTTCGGCCCCGTCCACGCCAACAAGGCGGTCTCGCTGCAGATCCGCGCCGGATCCATCCACGGCCTGGTGGGGGAGAACGGCGCCGGCAAATCCACGCTGATGAGCATCCTCTACGGCTTTTACCAGGCCGATGAGGGGCAGATCCTGGTGAACGGGGCCGAGGTACGCATCCGCGAGCCCAAGGACGCCATCGCCCTCGGCATCGGCATGGTCCATCAGCACTTCATGCTGGTTGAGGAGTTCACGGTGCTGGAGAACCTGATGCTGGGGGCCGAGGGCGGCGCCTTGCTGAAGGATGGCATCAAAAAGGCCCGCGCCGAGGTGGAACGGCTGGAAAAGGCCTATCGCCTGGACGTGCCACTGGACGCCAAGGTCGCCGACCTGAATGTGGGCATCCAGCAGCGGGTGGAGATTCTGAAGGCGCTGTACCGCGGCGCCCAGGTGCTGATCCTGGATGAGCCCACGGCCGTGCTGTCGCCGCCGGAGGTGCAGGACCTGTTCCGCATCCTGGACGCGCTGCGCGCCCAAGGCCGTACTATCCTGATGATCACCCACAAGCTGAAGGAGATCATGGCCATCACCGACGCCGTGTCGGTGCTGCGCCAGGGGGCGGTGGTCGCCAATTTCCAGACCCGGGACACCAACGAGGCGGCGCTGGCCGAGGCCATGGTGGGACGGCGCGCCAACCCCGCCGTGCGGCGGCCGGGCGCACCGGCGGGCGCGCCGCTGCTGACGGTCGAGGACCTCAGCGTGTTCGACGAGCGCGGGGTGGAGCGGCTGAAGCGCGCCACCTTCCGCGTGCGGGCGGGCGAGATCGTCGGCGTGGCCGGCGTCGCCGGCAACGGCCAGTCGGAATTGCTGGAGGCTCTGTCGGGCATGACGCCCTTCCAGCGCGGGCGCCTCCATGTCAACGGGCGCGACGTGACACCGGAGTCGCCCATGGATCCGGCCCAGGCCCGGCGCCAGGGCATCGCCCACGTGCCGGAGGACCGCCTGCGCCGCGCGGTGGTGAAGCCCTTCCCCGCCTTCCAGAACGCGCTGCTGGGCTATCAGGACGACCCGGCCATGGCCGACGGTCCCCGCCTGAACTGGAAGCGCGTGGCCGCCGCCACCGCCCGGCTGATGGAGGACTGGGACGTCCGCCCGCGCCAGCCCAGCTTGCGCACCTCGCTCTTCTCCGGCGGCAACCAGCAGAAGCTGGTGCTGGGCCGCGAGATGGAGCGTGATCCCAACGTGTTGCTGGTGGGCCAGCCCACCCGCGGCGTGGACATCGGCGCCATCGAGTTCATCCACCGCCGCCTGCTGGCCATGCGCGACGCCGGCAAGGCCATCCTGCTGGTCTCCGCCGAGCTGGAGGAGATCATGGCCCTGTCCGACCGCATCCTGGTGATGTGCGACGGCGCCATCACCGGTGAACTGGCGGCCGAGGACGCGACCGAGGGCCTGATCGGCCGCCTGATGGCCGGCATCACCGACGACATCGAACCCAACACCATGGAACGGGGCCAGCGCGCCGACGCGGCCGGAGGGGCGGCATGAGCGCGTCTACCAACACCGACGGCCTGCCGCGCTGGGCCACGCTGGCCCTGCTGCCGGCCATCAACCTGTTCGCCGCCCTGGTGGTCTCGTCCCTGGTCATCCTGGCCATCGGCCAGGACCCGGTCTCCGCCCTGGCCTTCATGGTCAAGGGGGCGGTGGGCAGCGGCACGGGCCTCAGCTACACCCTCTATTACGCCACCAGCCTGATCTTCACCGGCCTGGCCGTGGCCATCGCCAACCACGCCGGCCTGTTCAACATCGGCGGTGAGGGCCAGGCCTATGTCGGCGGCCTGGGCACCGGCCTGGTGTGCCTGGCGCTCAGCGGCTGGCCCTGGTACGCGGTGTTGCCGGTGGCGGTGCTGGCGGGCGCCTTGTTCGGCGCCGTGTGGGGCCTGGTCCCGGGTTATCTGCAGGCCTATCGCGGCAGCCACATCGTCATCACCACCATCATGTTCAACTTCCTGGCCAGCGCGCTGATGGTCTATCTGCTGGGCGGGCCGCTGATCGAACATGGCCAGATGGCGCCGGAAAGCCGGGAATTCGCCGAAAGCACCTTCCTGCCGGCGGTGAAGGACATCGCCGCCAGCCTGGGCTATCGCACCAGCACCCTGCCGCTGAACCTGTCGCTGGTCCTGGCGCTGCTCTGCGCCGCCGGCGTCTGGTTCCTGATCTGGCATACGCGCTGGGGTTTCCAAATGCGCACCGTGGGCGCCAACGAGGCCGCGGCGCGCTATGCCGGCATCAACGCCCGCACCACCATCGTCATCGCCATGGCCCTTTCCGGCGCGCTGGCCGGCCTGGTGGGCATCAACGAGCTGCAGGGCGTGCAGCACCGCGTCACCCTGAACTTCCAGGCCGGCATGGGCTTCACCGGCATCGCCGTCGCCCTGATGGGCCGCGGCCACCCGGTGGGCATCGTCCTGTCGTCGCTGCTGTTCGGCGCCCTGTACCAGGGCGGAGCCGAGCTGTCGTTCGAGTACAACGAGATCAGCCCCCGCCTGGTGGTGGTCATCCAGGGCGTGGTCATCCTGTTCTCCGGCGCCTTGGAGCATATGTTCCGCCCGGCGCTGGTGCGTTTGTTGAAGCCCAAGGCGGCGGCATCGGCCGCCGGCCAGCGCGCCTGAGATCCCGGGGAAAGAGACCATGGACGATACCGCCCTGTGGATCGTGTCGCTGCTGGCCAGCACCGTGCGCCTGGCGACACCGCTGGTGCTGGCCTCGCTGGCCGGCTTTTATTCGGAACGCGCCGGCGTGGTCGACATCGGCCTTGAAGGCAAGATGCTGACCGGCGCCTTCGCCGCCGCCGCCACCGCCGCCGTCACCGGATCGCCCTGGCTGGGCCTGGCGGCGGCCATCGCCGCGTCGCTGGTGCTGGCCCTGGTGCACGGCTTCGCCTGCATCACCCACCGGGGCGACCAGGTGGTGGCTGGCGTGGCCATCAACACCATCGCCGCCGGCCTGACCGCCGTGCTGGCCAACGCCTGGTTCGACCTCGGCGGCCGCACGCCCTCGCTGGACGGCGGGCAGCGCTTCCTGAGCCTGCACTTCCCCGTCACCGACGCCGTGCGCGGCGTGCCCTTGCTGGGCCGCTTCTATGGCGAGGTCGTCGGCGGGCAAAACCTGCTGGTCTACCTGGCGGTGCTGGCCGTCCCGGCCACCTCGTGGGTGGCCTACCGCACCCGTTTCGGCCTGCGGCTGCGCGCGGTGGGGGAGAACCCGGCCGCAGTGGACACCGCCGGCATCTCCGTGCCCTGGCTGCGCTATCGCGCCGTGCTGATCACCGGCCTGCTGTGCGGCGTGGCCGGCGCCTACCTCTCCATCGCGCAAGGGGCGGGATTCCAGGAGAACATGACCGCCGGCAAGGGTTACCTGGCTCTGGCAGCCCTGATCCTGGGCAAGTGGCGGCCCTATCCCACCCTGGCCGGCTGCCTGCTGTTCGCCGCCACCGACGCGCTGCAGGCGCGGCTGCAGGGTGTCGCCCTGCCGGTCGTGGGCGCGGTGCCGGTGCAGATCATCGAGGTGCTGCCCTACATCCTGACCGTGCTGCTGCTGGCGGGCTTCGTCGGCAAGTCCATTCCGCCCAAGGCGGCGGGCCAGGCCTATGTGAAAGACCGGTAAGCGACCTACATCAAGGCCGGTAGCGATGGCGTGGGTGTAACACAGCACCTGTAGAGCCAAGGGGACCGGAACGCATCCGGCCCCTTTTCCCCGATGCAGATCAAGCCCGATGCAGATCAAGGATGCCCCCGCCATGCCCGCCTGCCGCCGCCTGGCCGCCCTGCTCTTTACCGGTACCATGGCGTTCGGCGGGGCGTTCGGGGGCCTGGACGCGGGGGCGCAGGAGGCCAGGTCCGACCAGATCGACGTGCAGATCCTGTCGACCACCGACCTGCACATGAACGTCATGGACTACGATTATTACGCCGACAAGCCGGACCCCGGCATCGGCCTGGTGCGCGTGGCCAGCCTGATCCGCAAGGCCAGGGCCGAGAAGCCCAACACCCTGCTGGTGGATGCCGGCGACCTGATCCAGGGCACGCCCATGGGCGACTATGTCGCCCGGGTGCAGGGCCTGGGGCCGGGCAAGTTCCAGCCCATCATCGCCGCCTTGAACGCGCTGGGCTATGACGCCGCCGTCATGGGCAACCATGAGTTCAACTTCGGCCTGGACTATGCCGTGGCGGCCGAGAAGGAAGCCAAGTACCCCGTGCTGGCCGGCAACGTGAACCGGGTGGAGGATGGCCAGCCCCTGTTCCCCGCTGGCGTCATCCTGGACCGCGACTTCACCGACGGCGCCGGCGCCAAGCACACGGTGCGCGTGGGCGTGGTCGGCGTGCTGACGCCCCAGATCGTGCTGTGGGACAAGGACAAGCTGGAGGGCAAGGTCACCACCTCGGACATCGTGGAGGTGGCGGCCAAGACCGCCCGCGACCTTAAGACCCAGGGCGCCGACGTGGTGGTGGCCGTCATCCACAGCGGCCTGTCGGCGGCCCCCCACCAGAAGATGGCGGAGAACGCCGGCGTGGCCGTGGCCGCCATTCCCGAGGTGGATGCCGTCGTGACCGGCCATGCCCACCGCGTCTTCCCCGCCGCCGACTATGCCAACCTGCCGGATGCCGACATCCCGCACGGCCTGATCCATGGCAAGCCGGTGGTCATGGCCGGCTTCTTCGGCGACCATCTGGGCGTGATCGACCTGATCCTGTCCGCCGACCCCAAGGCCCATGGCGGCAAGGGCGGCTGGACCGTGGCCGCCGGCCATGCCGAGACGCGGCCCGTGCTCACCCGCGTGAACGGCAAGGCCACGCCGCTGGTGGAGCCGGACGCGGCGGTTGCGGCCATCGCCAAGGACGCGCACCAGGCGACCCTGGATTACGTGCGCCAGCCCGTGGGCAAGAGCACCGGCCGCATCGAGACTTATTTCAGCTTCATCGCCGACCAGCCGGCCTTGGACATCGTGTCGGACGCCCAGCGCCAGTACGTGGCCAAGGCGCTGGCGGGCGGCCCCTACGCGGCCCTGCCCATCCTGTCGGCGGCCGCGCCCTTCAAGGCGGGCGGCAAGCCCGGCCCCGACTATTTCACCGACGTAGCCGCCGGCCAGATCAGCCTGCGGAACGTCGCCGACCTCTACCTCTACCCCAACATCGTCGCGGCGGTGAAGGTGACGGGGGCCCAGGTGCGCGACTGGCTGGAGATGGGTGCCCGCGTCTTCAACCGCGTCGACCCGGCCAAGAAGGAACCGCAGATGCTGGTGAACCGGGCCGTTCCCAGCTTCGACTTCGATGTCATCGACGGCGTCACCTGGCGGGTGGATGTGACCCAGCCGCCGCGCTTCGGCGGCGATGGCAAGCTGGCGGCGGGCGACAACCACCGCATCGTCGACCTGCGTTACAATGGCCAACCGGTGAAGGACGAGGATGAGTTCATCGTCGTCACCAACAATTACCGCGCCAACGGCGGCGGCAACTTCCCGGGCCTGACCGGCCAGAACATCATCTACTCGGGCACGGAGACGATCCAGGAGATCATCGCCGACTACCTGCGCGCGGCTGGCACCCTGGTGCCCGCCACCAACCACAGCTGGGGCTTCGTGCCCGTCACCGCGCCGGTGACCGTGCTGTACGACACCAACGCCAAGGCGGCGGCCCTGCTGACCCAATACCCCAACCTGAGCGACGTGGGGCCGGGCGACGCGGGGCTGGAACTGTTCCGCGTGGATTTGTCGCCGACCGCGCTGGCCGGCGGGGTGCTGGGAAAATGACGGCGGAAAAGAAGATTTGGCGGGCCTATCTGGCGGGGCCGGAGGTGTTCCTGCCGGATCCCGGGGCGGCCGCCGGGGTGCTGCGGGGTTTGTGCGCCCGGCACGGCATCGTCGGCGTCTTTCCCCTGGACGGGGCGGTGAAGGCGCAGGCGGACGAATCGCCGGCCGCCCACGCCGCCCGCATCCGCGCCGCCAACCTGGACCTGATCCGCGGCGCCGACCTGATGCTGGCCAACGCCGGCCCCTTTCGCGGACCGTCGGCCGACGATGGCACGGCCTATGAGATGGGCTACGCCACGGCGCTGGGCCGGCCGGTCTTCGCCTACACCGCCACGGAGGACAGCCTGCTGGCGCGCACGCGGGCGCATTTCACGCTGACACGGGATGGGCAGGCCGGCCTGTGGCGCGACCCCGATGGCCAAATGGTGGAAGATTTCGGCCTGGGCGCCAACCTGATGCTGGTGGACCCCGCCATCACCGCCTGGGGCACGGCCGGACCGCATGGCCTGTACCATGGCGCGGAAGCCGCCGTCCGGGCGGCGGCGGCCTGGATCGCCGCGCAATGATCCCAACGGCATTTGATCGTGACCGCTCAAATGCCGCCCTCAGGCGCCAAGCGCCAGCTCCGCTGGCTTGGCTCATCCTCGCTGCCCTCTGCGCTGCTCGCTCCGGCGGCCCCAGTCGCGGCCTAGGCGGCATGAAATCGGCCTGAAGGCGAGCCAGCCCTAAAAAGAAACAGCCGGACCGTCGCCGGCCCGGCTGTCGTCGGTCCCCTTGATCCGTGCGCGTCAGGCGGCGTTCTGCGACACGCCCATGCGCCGGAACCGGTCACCATCCAGCACAACCTCCAGCGCCAGGCTGAGGCGGTCGCTGGAGCGGCCGTCGACCAGAAATTCGACATGGGGCGGATGACCCGCCCGCTGATGGATGGCATGGACCAGCAGGCGACGCTTGGGCAGCTTCACCTCTTCCATCCATTCACCCGGTTTGGGCGGTTCGACCCCGCGCCTAGACAACGCCATAGCTTTCCTACTCCTTAACAGCCCCCGGGGGCACCTGCCCGCAAGGGCGCGCCTCTGGGGGTCGGCTCTCGAAACCCAGGCCGTTCGCCGGACCGGTCCGCCCCGGGGAATGGAACCCATGGGCTGTTGCGATCAGCATAATCCAAATCAAATGCCAAGAGATATAGCTTAGGGGTACGTCATCACCTTGTCACCCGCCATCTTCCCCCGATTTTTTGGCCGTTGACGCCGCCGCTGGAATCCAGGCGGCGGGAAGGCCGTCAGGACAGTCGTTTCGAGGCTGTAACGAGGACCAGCTTGCGGTCGCTTGATCCGCTTTCAGCCGCCGTTCAGCCAACCGTCGCGCCAGGCGCCCGCGGGCTCGATATGACCCAAAGAGCCAAGGGCGTCCGCCTCATCAAAGGGATTAGACAAAAGGGCATGTCCATCGCGCCGCGCGGCACACCCCATGGCATAGGCGATTAGGGACAGCCCCGCCAGTTCACCCCCCAAAACCGGGGCTGCGGCCAAAACGGGGGACGGCATAGCCACGGCCGTGGCATGGGGGAAGAGAAGGTTCATGGGGCGGTGCTTCCCTGGCTATGCGTTCCGGATGAGGCCAGGACTATCCCTCGCCGGCCGCACCGTCCTTGAGCTGGATCAATCGGCGAGCAATTTGTTTGGCCGCAGACCTTTCCCGGGGCTCAGCCGAAGGCCTGCAGGCCCGTCTGCGCCCGGCCCAGCACCAGGGCGTGGACGTCGTGGGTCCCCTCGTAGGTGTTCACCGCCTCCAGGTTCAGGACATGGCGGATGACGGGATACTCGTCGGACACGCCATTGCCGCCGTGCATGTCGCGGGCGGCGCGGGCGATGTCCAGCGCCTTGCCGCAGTTGTTGCGCTTCATCAGGCTGATCATCTCTGGCGCCGCGCGGCCCTGGTCCATCAGCCGGCCCAGGCGCAGGGCGCCCTGCAGGCCCAGGGTGATTTCCGTCTGCATGTCAGCCAGCTTCTTCTGGATCAATTGGGTCGCCGCCAGCGGCCGGCCGAAGGCGGTGCGGTTGAGGGTATAGTCGCGCGCCGCGAACCAGCAGGCCTCCGCCGCGCCCATGGCACCCCAAGAGATGCCGTAGCGCGCCTTGTTCAGGCAGCCGAAGGGCCCCTTCAGCCCGACCACGCCGGGCAGCAGGGCCGTTTCCGGCACCGCCACACCATCCATCACGATTTCACCGGTGATGGAGGCCCGCAGGGAGAACTTGCCCTCGATCTTGGGCGCCGACAGGCCCGTCATACCCTTTTCCAGGATGAAGCCCCGGATTTGCCCCTCGTCATCCTTCGCCCAGACGACGAACACGTCGGCCACCGGCGCGTTGGTGATCCACATCTTGGATCCGGTCAGGACATAGCCGTCGGCCACGCGGCGGGCCCGTGTCTTCATGGCGGCGGGGTCGGACCCGGCGTCCGGTTCCGTCAGGCCGAAGCAGCCGATCAGCGTGCCGGCCGCCAGGCCGGGCAGGTAGCGCTGGCGCTGTTCCTCGCTGCCATAGGCGTGGATGGGATGCATGACCAGGGAGGACTGGACGCTCATGGCGGAGCGGTAGCCACTGTCCACCCGCTCCACCTCACGCGCCACCAGGCCGTAGCAGACGTGGTTCACCCCGGCACAGCCATAGCCGTCGATGGTCATGCCCAGCAAGCCCAGCTTCCCCATCTCGGCCATGATGGCGGGGTCGAACACCTCGTGCCGGAAGGCGTCGCGCACGCCGGGGGCCAGCCGGTCCTGGCAGAAGGCGCGGGCGCTGTCGCGCACCTGCCGCTCCTCCGCCTCCAGCTGGTCATCCAGCAGCAGGGCGTCGTCCCATTGGAAACCGCCCTTGCCCGCACTGTCGCTCGCCATGGGTCCTACCCCTGATTGGTGGTTGTTGGATAGGCCGCATTGCAGGCGGGAAGCGACGGGCGGTCAAGTGACTCCGTGGGCATTTGCATGATGCAATGCTTATTTCCATGAACCTATCCCAAGGGCGCGATGCGTGTTGCAGCGCAAAACCTATGATAAATGGCCTAGGCCGTAGGGATAGGTTAAGTCTCGTTAATAAATTCCAGCGCAAGACATTGAATTTAATAAGTTAAATCCCCTCCAACGCCACATTGGCACGCAGCCTGCTTATAACCGGACATGAACGAAACGGGCAAAAGCCCACTCGAACCGATAGGACCTTCCGCCATGATCCGCCGCATCGCCGCCGCCGTCGCCGCCTCCACCCTGGCCGCCACCCTGATCTCCGCCCCGGCCCTGGCCGACACGTCGGGCAGCATCAAGCTGAGCGGCACCGTGTCCCTGACCTGCACCGTGGCGGTCACCGACGCCGGTGCGCAGCTGAACATCCTGGCCGGCTCCAGCAACGTGGCGGTGGGCAGCGTGGTCGAGAACTGCAACGACGGCGCCGGCTACACCATCACCGTCGCCTCCGCCAACGGCGGCAGCCTGAAGTCCTCCGCGACGGGCGCCCAGCCGGTGACCTACACCACCAGCTATGACGGCACCAATGGCTCGGGCGGCAGCTTCGCCGTCACCCGCTCTGGCGCACAGTTCAACAAGACCGCCGCCGTCTCCGTGACCGTGCCCGCCAACGCCCAGGCCATCGCCGGCAGCTACAGCGACACCCTGACCATCACCATCGCCGGCAAGTAAGCCGCCAGCAAGGTCCGATGAATGCGACACGGCCGCCCCAATCGGCCGCGTCGCCTGTATTTTTGCAATTGCACAAATCCAGAATAGTCTTGCGTTCCTAAACGCAGGACATGCAGAAGCCAGGTCCAGGCCATCTGACACTCTCGGGCTCGCCAGAAGATAAATTCTTATAAATCAATAGATTAATATCATTTTATTGCGATCCTGTGTTTCTGGCATCGTCTTTGCTTTTAACCAGCTATGAACCAAATGGGCAAAAGCCCACCGAACCGTTTAGAGAGCCTGTCATGATCCGCCGCATTGCCGCTGTCGTCGCCACCACCGCCGTGGCTTCCGGCCTTCTGGCTGCCATTCCCGCCGGGGCCGCCACCTCGGGCACCATCAAGTTGAACGCCACCGTCGCCCAGACCTGCACCGTCGCCGTCACCGACGCCGGCGCCACCCTGAACATCCTGTCGGGCTCCAGCAACGTGGCGGTGGGCAGCGTGGTCGAGAACTGCAACGACGGCGCCGGCTACACCATCACCGTCGCCTCCGCCAACAGCGGCACGCTGAAGTCCTCGGCCACCGGCGCCCAGGCCATCAGCTACACCACCAGCTACGACGGCACCAGCGGCTCCGGCGCCAGCTTCGCCGTCACCCGCTCCGGCGCCCAGTTCAACAAGACCGCCAACGTCTCCGTCACGGTCCCGGCCAACGCCCAGGCCATCGCCGGCAGCTATGCCGACACCCTCACCATCACCATCGCCGGCAAGTAAGCCTGGCTTTATTCCGACGTCGAAAAGGGCGGTCCCGTGAGGGGCCGCCCTTTTCCATTGCTCGCTGTGGCATCAAGATCAATCGTGGATAAATGCAAATGTTAATGCATTAGCTTCAGCGGTCTTTCTAATCTTTAGGTTATTGCGCAACGCAACAACCTGGAGATGATTGCGCGCACCTCTAGATGGTCTTAAAAATTTTCCTTATTTTTCAATAATATAACTGAGCGGCCTGTGTCGATCCAAACTTGGCACGGTGGGTGCTTATAACCAGGCATGAACCAACCGGGCCGCTGAAGCCGCCCACCGAACCGATAGGAACCTCATCATGATCCGCTTCGCCGCCGCCGCCCTGATCGCCGCCGCCTCCCTGGCCGCCGCCCCCGCCTTCGCCGCCGCCGGCGCCTCGGGCACCATCCAGCTGAACAGCTCGGTCGCCCAGACCTGCACCGTCGCCGTCACCGATGCCGGCGCCACCCTGAACATCCTGGCCGGCTCCAGCAACGTCGCGGTCGGCAGCGTGGTTGAGAACTGCAACGACGGCGCCGGCTACACCATCACCGTCGCCTCTTCCAATAACGGCACGCTGAAGTCCTCGGCCACCGGCGCCCAGGCCATCAGCTACACCACCAGCTACGACGGCACCAGCGGCTCCGGCGCCAGCTTCGCCGTCACCCGCTCCGGCGCCCAGTTCAACAAGACCGCCAACGTCTCCGTCACGGTTCCGGCCAACGCCCAGGCGATCGCCGGCAGCTACGCCGACACCCTGACCATCACCATCGCCGGCAAGTAAGCCGCGACGGTCACCTCAGGTTCGGGAGAGGGCGCCCCACGCCGGGGCGCCCTTTCGCGTGCCCGCCATCTGGCGAACCGCAAATCCTAATGCATTGATTCGCTTGCGTTCCTAACCTTTCGCATGGTGCGCAACGCAACGGCCCGGACGGCATGCGCGGGGCGGGAGCGTCGCCATAAATCTGATAAATTAACGATATCAATGTATTAACCGGTTCATGCCAACCCGGCCCCGGTTCTGGCACCACGATTGCTTTTACATCTTCCATCAAAGCAATCGGGCAACAAGCCCAGCCGAACCGATAGGACCCTCATCATGATCCGCTCCGCCGCCGCCCTGATCGCCGTCGCCACCGTCGCCGCCATCTCCCTGGGCGCCCCCGCCTACGCCGCCACGGCCGCCGCCTCCGGCACCATCCAGCTGAACAGCACCGTCGCCCAGACCTGCACCGTCGCCGTCACCGACGCCGGCACCCAGCTGAACATCCTCGCCGGCTCCAACGCCGTCACCGTCGGCAGCGTCGTCGAGACCTGCAACGACGGCGCCGGCTACCAGATCAGCGTCTCCTCCGCCAACGGCGGCACCCTGAAGTCCTCCGCCACCGGCGCCCAGCCCATCAGCTACACCCCCATCTACGACGGCCAGTCCAGCGGCAGCAGCGTCAACGTCGTCCGCTCCTCCGCCCAGTTCAACAAGACCGCCACCGTCGCCGTCACCGTCCCCGCCAACGCCCAGGCCATCGCCGGCAGCTACACCGACACCCTCACCATCACCATCCAGGGCCGCTGACCCCGCCCCCGACAACCGCATCGGTCCGGCTCACCAAGACGGCTCCGCCTGGAACACCCGGGCGGGGCCGTCGCCGTTTGCGGTCGCAGCAAAAAGACGCTGCGGTGCGGGCAATAAAAAACCCCGGCTGCCAGAAGGCGCCGGGGCTGAGTTTTCAGAAGGGAGGAAAACGCAACCAAGTTGCACCCCTGTTATCGCGCAAAACTATGAATAATTCCTTTACCGCACCGCACACCGAACCCTTGGCGTCGCCCCTCACGGAAGGTGGGCGCCCCCCTGTCCAAGTGGCAAACGATCCTGTAATATCAACGCGATCAGCCCTGGCGCGGCAATGACAAGGCCAGCCCCGTACCCTTGCCGGAGACCCGGCGGAGGGGCCGAGGGTAAAGAGAATTCGAGGTACCCCCAGCGGCCGGGGCTGGGGTGCGGGATTTCTTGGGAGGAAACGGAATGAACGGAACCGCCGGACGGCTCGTCTGGCTGATTGTGGCGCTTGTCGGCGCCGCGTCGCTGGGCGTCGTCGCGCTGTCGCGCGGCGAAACCGTCAACGCGCTGTGGGTGGTTGTGGCGGCCCTGTGCACCTACACCATCGCCTATCGCTTCTACAGCCTGTACATCGCCAACGCCGCGCTGAAGCTGGACGGCGGACGCCCCACCCCGGCCGCGCGCCATAATGACGGCCTGGACTACGTGCCCACGGACAAGTGGGTGCTGTTCGGCCACCACTTCGCCGCCATCGCCGGCGCCGGCCCGCTGGTTGGCCCCGTACTGGCGGCGCAGATGGGCTATCTGCCCGGCACGCTGTGGATCCTGATCGGCGTGGTGTTCGCCGGCGCCGTCCAGGACTTCATCATCCTGTTCGCCTCCACCCGTCGCGACGGCCGGTCGCTGGGCGACATGATCAAGTCCGAGATGGGCACGGTGCCGGGCGTCATCGCCCTGTTCGGCGTGTTGCTCATCATGATCATCCTGCTGGCCGTGCTGGCGCTGATCGTGGTCAAGGCCTTGGCGGGCAGTCCCTGGGGCACCTTCACCGTCTTCGCCACCATGCCCATCGCCGTGCTGATGGGCATCTACGGCCGCTTCATCCGCCCCGGCCGCGTGGGCGAGATGTCGGCCATCGGCCTGGTCCTGCTGTTGCTGGGCATCATGGGCGGCCAATGGGTGGCCGAGGATCCCGCCTGGGCCGCCGCCTTCACCTTCAAGGGTGAGACGCTGGCGCTGATGCTGATCGCCTACGGCTTCATCGCCTCGGTCCTGCCGGTGTGGCTGCTGCTGGCGCCGCGCGACTATCTGTCGACCTTCCTGAAGATCGGCACCATCATCGCGCTGGCGGTCGGCATCCTGATCGTCATGCCCGACCTGCACATGCCGGCGGTCAGCCGCTTCGTCGACGGCAGCGGCCCGGTCTTCTCCGGCCAGTTGTTCCCCTTCCTGTTCATCACCATCGCCTGCGGATCGGTCTCGGGTTTCCACGCCCTGATCTCCTCGGGCACCACGCCCAAGATGCTGGAGACGGAAGCGCAAGCCCGCATGATCGGCTACGGCGCCATGCTGGCCGAAAGCTTCGTCGCCATCATGGCCCTGATCTCGGCCTGCGTGCTGCACCCCGGCGTCTATTTCGCCATGAACACGCCGGCCGGCGTCATCGGCACCACGGTGGACCAGGCGGCCCAGGTGGTGGGCAACTGGGGCTTCGCCATCACGCCCGACGAATTGGCCCAGGTGGCCAGGAATGTGGGCGAGTCGACCATCCTCAGCCGCGCGGGTGGCGCCCCCACCCTGGCCGTGGGCATGTCGACCATCTTGTCCAGCCTGGTGGGTGGCCAGTCCATGACCGCCTTCTGGTACCACTTCGCCATCCTGTTCGAGGCCCTGTTCATCCTGACCACGGTCGACGCCGGCACACGCGTCGCCCGTTTCATGATCCAGGACCTGCTGGGCACGGCGGTGCCGGCCCTGCGCGTGACCCAAAGCTGGGGCGCCAACCTGCTGGCCACGGCCATCGCCGTGGCCGGCTGGGGCTATTTCCTGTACCAGGGCGTGGTCGACCCGCTGGGCGGCATCAACACGCTGTGGCCCCTGTTCGGCATCTCCAACCAGATGCTGGCGGCCATCGCCCTGATGCTGGGCACCGTCATCCTGTTCAAGATGAAGCGGGAGAAGTTCGCCTGGGTCACCATCCTGCCCACCACCTGGCTGGCCATCTGCACGCTGACCGCCGGCTGGCAGAAGCTGTTCGACGACAACCCGGCCGTGGGCTTCCTGGCGCACGCCAGGAAGTTCTCCACCGCGCTGGCCGACGGCAAGGTGCTGGCCCCGGCCAAGACCACGGAAGCCATGGCCCGGGTCATCACCAACGACTATGTCGACGCCACCCTGTGTGGCCTGTTCATGGCCGTGGTCGTGTCCATGCTGGTGTTCGGCCTCCTGAACATCCGCAAGGCCCTGGCCAACCCGCGCGCCACGGCGCACGAGGTTGGGATCGGTGGCGCCGCCGTCGCCGCCGGGGACGACTGATGTCGGCGCAGGCGCAGGCCCTTCCCTTCGCCAAGCTGGTGGCCCGCATGGCCAACCTGATGGTGGGACTGCCGGATTACGACAGCTATGTCGAGCACCGGCGCCTCAACCATCCGGACCAGCCCGTCATGTCGCGGGAGGCGTTCTTCCGCGAACGGCAGGAGGCGCGCTACAGCGGCAAGGTCGGCCGTTGTTGCTGAAGCGGCCGGATTTGTTTACCGAGAGGGGGCCCGCGCGGGCCCCCTTTTCTTTGCCTGACCCTTTGACGAAAGCCCCAGCATGCGCATCATCTCCGCCAACCTGAACGGCATCCGCTCCGCCACCACCAAGGGCTTCTTCGAGTGGATGGCGGCCCAGGACGCCGACGTCGTCTGCGTGCAGGAGTTGAAGGCCCAGGCCGAGGACATGACGCCCCTGATGCTGGCGCCCGGCGACGCCACCGGCGTCGCCTACAACGGCTATTTCCAGTACGCGGAGAAAAAGGGCTACAGCGGCGTCGGCGTCTACAGCCGCAAAGCGCCGGACCAGGTGATCATCGGCCTGGGGCACGAGGACATCGATGCCGAGGGCCGCTATGTCGAGACGGTATTCGGCGACCTGTCGGTCGTCTCGGTCTACCTGCCCTCCGGCTCCAGCGGGGAGCACCGCCAGGCCGCCAAGTTCGCCTTCATGGGCCGCTTCCTGCCCCATATGGCGGCCCTCGCCCAGGCGGGTCGCCAGGTCATCATCTGCGGCGACTGGAACATCGCCCACAAGGAGATCGACCTGAAGAATTGGAAGGGCAACCTGAAGAACTCCGGCTTCCTGCCGGAGGAGCGCGCCTGGCTGTCCCGCCTGTTCGACGAGCAGGGCTGGGTCGACGTCTATCGCCGCCTGTACCCCGAGGCCGGGGAGGAGGGCTACACGTGGTGGTCCAACCGGGGCCAGGCCTGGGCCAAGAACGTGGGCTGGCGCATCGACTACCAGATCGCCACCCCCGGCGTCGCCGCCACCGCCCAGCGGGCCGCCATCTACAAGGACCAGCGCTTCAGCGATCACGCGCCGCTGACGGTGGATTATCTTTAAGTTTTTCCTCAAACGCCGGCAGGCGCATCCGCGCCTTTGGCTTATCCTCGTTCCGCCCTGCGGTGCTCACTGCGGGGCCGGCGGTCGCCGGCCTTTGGACGGACGAAAAAAATCTCTTGAGCCGGACCCTGGGTCATACCCGCACCGTCCCTTATCGACGATGATCGGGGACGAGCGGTGCTTACAAGAGTGGGCGGCATGGCCAGGAAACCAGTGCGGGCGGCGGAACCGGTGCTGACGGCGGCGGAAGCGGCGTCACGCACCGGGCTGACCGTCCGGGCGCTGCGGGTCTATGAAGCACGGGGATTGCTGGACCCGCCACGCACCGACAAGGGCTGGCGGCTGTACGGCCCGCGGGAGTTCCAGCGCCTGGGCATCATCCAGGCGCTGAAGTCCCTGGGCCTGTCGCTGGCCGAGATCGCCCAGGTCCTGGCTAGTGACACCCCGTCCCTGCGGCGCGTGCTGGAGGTGCAGGCCGCCCTCTGGCGCGGGCGGCTGGCGGCGGCCCAGGCCGGCCTGGACCTGGTGGAACAGGCCCTGGTCCGCACGGACATGTCCCGCCCCGGCGCCACCCCGATCTCCGTCGATGACCTGTGCATTTTGATCCGGAGATTGGACATGAACACGATGCCTGAAACCCTGCGCACCATCCTGGCCGAGGACTATACGGCCGAGGAACGCGCCACCCTGATGACGCCCCGGGGCAGTGAGGCGGCGGCGACCGAGGGTGCCCGCGCCTGGACGGAGTTGATCGCCGACATCCAGGCCCTGCGCCAAGCCGGCGTGCCGGCCAGCGACTCCCGTGCGCAAGAGGCCGCACGGCGCTGGCAAGGCCTGGTCACCGCCTTCACCCAGGGCGACGGGGCGGTGGCGCGGCGCACCGCCGGCCTGTGGCAGAAAGCGCTGGACCGCGACCCGCAGGGCCAGGGCCTGCCCTTCGACCAGGGCCTGTGGGACTACGTCGGCGCCGCCATGAAAGGCGGCCAGGCGTAGGCGCAAAAGAAAACCCGCCCTGGTCAGCGGCCGGGCGGGTTTTCCCTGAGATTAAGCGAAACGGAAGATCAAGCCGGTTGGGATCAGCGCGCGGCCTTGGCCTGCGACAGGAAGCTGCTGCCGTCGTCCTGCCAGCCGCCGCCCAGCGCCTTGAACAGGCTGACGCTGGCCTGCACCCGCGACAGCTTCACCTGGGCCAGCGTGTCCTGTGTGGACAGCAGGGTGCGCTGGGTATCCAGCAGGGTCTGCAGGTCGGTCAGGCCGCCGCGGTAGCGATCCTCGGCCAGTTCGAAGGCCCGCTGGCTCTGGGCCACGGCGTCCTTCTGCAGGCCGTACTGGTCCTGATAACGGTCGATGGAGTAGACGGCGCTTTCCACGTCGGACAGCGCGGACAGCGCGGCCTTGCGGTAATCCTCCGCCAGCTCGCGGTGCCGGCCCTCGGCCTGGTGCACCTGGCCTTCCAGGCGACCGCCGGAGAACAGGCTCTGCGCGATGTCGCCGCCCAGGCTGAACAGCAGGGTGGGGGCGTTCACCAGGTGGGCCAGGGTCGCCGCCTCGACGCCCGTGCTGGCGTTCAGGGTGACGGACGGCAGCATCTGGGTGCGCGCCACCTTGATGTCGGCACCGGCCGCGGCCAGTTGCGCCTCGGCATAGCGGATGTCGGGCCGGCGGGTCAGCAGTTCGGCCGGCACGCCGGTGCCCAACGCCGGCGGCTGCACGTCGGCCAGGCCCTTGGCCTGCACGGTGAAGCCCTCGGGCGCCCGGCCCAGCAGGATGGCCAGGGCGTTCAGCTGGGTGCGCTCCTGCTGCTCAAGGGCCGGGACGGCGGCGCGCTGGGTGGCGACGATGGAGCGCTGCTGCACCAGGTCCAGCTGGCTGTCGGCGCCGGCCTGCACGCGGGCATCGATCAGGGACAGCACATGCTCGGCGTTTTCCAGGTTGCCGCGCGCGACCGCCAGGCGGTCGCGGATCGCCAGGATCTGGAAGTAGGTGGCGGCCACGTTGCTGCTGAGCGACAGGGCCACCGTCTCGCTGTCGAAGCGGCTGGCGTCCAGGCTGAACTGGGCGCTGTCCCGCGTGGCGCGGTTCTTGCCCCAGAAGTCGATCTCATAGCTGGCGGACAGCGAGGCCTGGTGCACATTGCCGGCGTAGTCGTTCAGCGGCACGGCGCCATTCAGGCCGGCGGCGGCCGAGCCCTTGATGTTGCGGCTGCCGGAGCGGGTGCTGCTCAGCCCCAGCTGCACGCTGGGCCACAGCGAGGCGCCGGAGATTTCCGCCTGGGCCTCGGCCTGGGCGATGCGGGCGGCGGCGGCGCCCAGGTCGGGATTGTCGGCGCGGGCCTGGGCCAACAGCTGGGTCAGTTCCGGCGAGTTGAAGCCCGACCACCAGTCGGTCGTCGGCCAGGCGGCGGCGTCGGTGGTAATGGCGGCCGTCTGGGTGGTGCCGTCCTTCGCACCGCCCTGGGTGGAGGTGGCATCCCAGTGGGATGGCATCACCAGGGACTTGGTCGGGTCGGCCGGGGTTTCCCCGTCCAGCGCGCAGGCCGCCAGCATCAGCGGCAGGAAGGCGACGGCCAGGCGGCGGGTGGCCAGGCGGCGGAACCAGGAGGTGGAAGCAAGGGTACGCGACGTGGACATCGTGGAAACCTTCGATCCGGCAAAACGGTTTCGTGCCCCTCGCGCGCGGGAACGGCGCAGGGGCTGGGCAGACAGGACGCGTGTCAGAGGGAAGCGGCGTGCGCCAGGCCGATCGGGTTGGCCCCCCGCCCCTGCCCGACGCACCCGATCCGGTGCAATCGTGCCGTTGTTTAAGGCAAACCCCGGCCGCGTCTCAGTGACGCGGCGCACATGGATCAGCGCAGGCGCACAATAGTGGCGCATGCCACTGTTGCGTTCAGCGGATCAGCAGGCGGTTGAAGGCGAAACCCAGCACACCCAGGCCGCCGATGATGGCGGCCATGGGCCAGGGCGTGCCGTCGGCCAGCCAGCCCACCAGGGTGCCGACCACGGCGCCGGTGACGAACTGGGTCGAGCCCATGAGGGCCGAGGCGGTGCCCGCCATGTGGGGGTAGGAGGCCAGGGCGCCCGCCGTGGCGTTGGCGCCGATCAGGCCGGTGAAGGCCATGAACAGGAACAGCCCGGCGACGATGCCCCACAGGCCGCCCGCGCCGGTCCAGCCGGCCTCAAACCACCCAACCGCGGCCAGCCCGATGCCGAACAGGGCGATGCAGGCGGCCCCCCAGGCCAGCAGGCGGTCCGTGCCCAGGCGCAGCACCAGGCGGCTGTTGATCATGTTGACGATGATCATGCCGACGATGTTAAGGCCGAACAACAGGCCGTACAGGTTGGCCGGCACGTGGAAATAGTCGATGTACACGAAGGGCGTGCCGGCGATGTAGGCGAACATGCCGCCATAGATCATCGCGGACGTCAGGGCGTAGCCCAGGAAACGGCCGCTGACCATCAGCTGGCCATAGCTGCGCAGCTGGGCCAGCCCGTTGGACCGCGCCCGCAGGGCCGGGTTCAGGGTTTCCCGCTGGCTGATCAGGCCGGCCATGGCCACCAGGCCGAAGCCCGCCTGCACCCAGAAGATGGCGCGCCAGTCCAGATAGGCCAGCACCTGCCCACCCAGCAGCGGGGCGGCCATGGGGGCGATGCCCATGACCAGCATCATCATGGAGAAGACGCTGGCGGCGCGGTCGCGGTCGAAGACGTCGCGCACCATGGCGCGGGCCAGCACCGGCGCGGCGCCGGCGCCCGCCGCCTGGACGGCGCGGCACAGGCTGAGCGTGGCGATGTCCCGCGCGGCGGCGCAGCCGGCGCTGCCCGCCAGGTACAGCAGGATGCCCACCAGGATGGGCCCGCGGCGGCCGAAGCGGTCGCCCAGCGGCCCCCAGAACAGCTGGCACAGGCCGAACGCCAGGAAGAAGGCGGTGAGCGACGATTCGACACCCGCCTGGGTGACGCCCAGGTCCCGGGCGATCTGCGGCATGGCCGGCAGGTACATGTCGACCGACATGGAGCCGAAGGACATCAACATGGCCAGCATGGCGACGAAGCCCACGCCGCGCTGGGTCAGCAGTCCGGCACCCCGGCGCCCGCCCGCATCCACAGCCCCCGCAACCGCGGAAACCCCCATCGACGCCCCGCCGGCGATCGCCGATCCCGAGGCCACCTGTTCCACCGCCACCTTCAGCTCCTTGAGCGGTGCGCCCGCCCCCAACCACGCCATTTGGCATGTGCAACAATGATGGCCACAGCCGGGCCGCCAACCAATCCGGCCTTTGTGCGGATCAGCCCCGCGCCGGACGATGGGCGGCGGCGCCACCGCCCTTCTCCCAAAAGAAAAGCCGGGGGCCCGTTCCCAGGGCGCCTCCGGCCTTTCGCGATCGCACCCGGCGCCCGACGTCGGCGCCTGATGAGCTTAGTAATGGTCGTAATAGTCGTGGTGCCAATAGTGGTGGTGATAAGGACGTTCCTCAATCACGCAGCCGGACAGTCCGGCCAGCACCATCCCGGCCAGGACCAGCCGGGTCAGAATGGAACGGGATCGATCAGACATCATTTCTCTCCGGACTGTCAGGCCATGCCCTGGGAAGGGTGCCGTTGGGGCGCGTCCCATCGGGCTATCGGCATGGGAGAAATTTGGCAGCCAAATGCGACAACAAGACGGCGGCTGCTGGGCATGATCGGGTTCATGCCGTGGCACGCTGACGCAGGAAATGGCCCCGACGCGCGCAGCGAAACGCCCGGCCCATCGCTGGACCGGGCGCCTGGCGACCCCGCCGATGCCTCATGCCGATGCGCCACGCCCGGTGGCGGGTTCAGTGATGAACAAACCCGCCGCCGTGCCCACCCCAGTGACCACCGCCCCAGTGACCACCGCCCCAATGGCCGCCCGACCAGCCACCGTAGTGGCCATGCCAATAACCATGGCCCCAGCCGTAATACGGATAATAACCGCCGATGCCGACGTAATAGGGATAGGCGCCGTAATAGCCGTAGCCGTCGTAGTAAGGGTAGGTGGAGTAGGCGTAGGGGCCCGAATAGGCCGGCGTGGCGTAGTAGCCGTCGGCCACGCAGCCCGACAGGGCCAGAAGCGCAGCACCCGCCGCCAAGCCCTTCAACGCCAAGGAGGGCCAGCGGCGTTTCGGGGCCGTGGATGGGCCCGTGGTCAGCGCGGTGTTGCCAGGCAAGGACATGGTTCGTGCACTCCCTGAGGGGATCCGTGCGGCGGGCGAGGATGGGGTCGGCCTTGGGATCGGCGGTGGTCGGCCCCGGCATTCGACCCGGGCACACATCCTGTTACACCAAGCAAATGAGCGCTCGGCCCCGCCGCCGCAAGGCCCAGGCGCCGCAAGGCTGGCGTGCCGCGCGTGCGCGCAGGGTTCGGCCGGGTGGCGGCGGGCCCATGGTTACGGAACGGCGGTGGTGCGGCCTGCGCACTGGCGTCCGGCGGCGGTTTGCGGTATCTGGCAGCACAGATACCCCTTCTTTTCGATGTTGAGACCCGTGACGACGATGAGCCAGTGCCATTGCGGCAGCGCCCGCGCCTATGAAGATTGCTGCGGCCCCTATCATGCGGGCGCCGCCCTGCCGCCCACGGCCGAGGCGCTGATGCGCTCGCGCTATTCCGCCTTCATCGTGCAGAACATCGATTACCTGCAGAGCACCCTGCTGCCGGACACGGCGGAGGACTTCAACCGCGAAGAGACCGAGCAGTGGGCCCGCGACAGCAAGTGGCAGGGCCTGGAGGTCCGCTGGACAGAGGCTGGCGGCCCCGAGGACGACACCGGCAAGGTGGAGTTCGTCGCCCGCTTCAACTTCGAGGGCAAGGACTACCTGCACCACGAGACTAGCCGTTTCGAGAAGCGCGACGGCCGCTGGTACTATGTCGACGGCGCCATGGGTCCGCGCCCGCGCACGGCGGACAAGGTGGGTCGCAACGATCCCTGCCCCTGCGGCAGCGGCAAGAAGTACAAGAAGTGCCACGGCGCCTGAACCGCCTGGCGTCTGCCGGATTGACATGAGAAGACCCCCCGCCAGGCCAGGCCCGGCGGGGGTTTCCAATTCCGCCCGTGGGATCGGGCAAGCCCCGGCGCTTGCCGGCGGTTCGCTTTCCGTGCGACCGTCGCGGGCGACGAAATCAGGCGGGGAGGTGGGCCCCATGCTTATCCCTGTGCTTATCGTGCGGGACATGGCGGAGGCGCTGACGTTCCTCACCCAGGTGCTTGACTTCGAACTGGTGCGCAGCTTTCCGGCCGACACCCCGTTTTATGCCCTTCTGAACCGGGGCCCCGACGAACTGCACCTCAACCTGACCCCGGATGGGCGATACGGCCGCGCATCGACGATCGTCCTCTGCGACGATGTCGACGGGCTGTTCGCCTCCTTCACGGCGCGGGGCCTGGTGGCGCCGACCAGGGCGAATTCGCCCGTGCATGAGGGGCCGCTGGACCAGACCTGGGGCACCCGCGAGGTCTATATCGACGATCCCAGCGGCAACACCTTCATCTTCCAACAGCGCTAGCGCCGCTTCATCACCCGCCGGTTCACGTCCGGGTCGAAATGGCTGTCGCGGGGCAGCCAGGGCTGGCGCGGGGTGTGGGGGGAGGAGTGGACGTTGTACTGGGCCGTCAGGATCAGGCGGCGACCGGCGCGGGGCAGTTGCCCCTTGTGGAAGCCGAAGGTGTCGGCCAGGAAGCGGGTGCCGGCCGCGCCGGTAACCGTCGCCACCTTGTCGGCGCCGAAGACGCGGTGCACCACCTCGTCCGACAGGGCCTTGCCCACCGCCAGGCGTGGGTCGCGGTGGCTGCCCCGCACGTAGACATGGGGGCCGTCCTCCTCCCCCACGTCGGTCAGGTAGAAGAACAGCTTGAAGCCTTTCAGCGAATCCCAGTCGCGATGATAGCGCTGGGTGCCCTTGGCCGCCGGGCGCCCGCCGTAGGACCACCAGCAGCCGATGTTGTCCAGCACCGGCTTGCAGCCCAGGTACAGCTCCGCCACGTCCAGGATGGTGGGGTCGTTCAGCAGCGCCAGCACATGGGGGGCGGCCAGGATGTCCCGCGCCGCGTAATAGCCCATGTTGGTTTCATCGCTGGCCGGCTGGTCCCAGGGAAAGGCCCCCAAGTGGGGCCGGAAGGGGTCGCTGCACGGCACGCCCTGGAAATAGGCGCGGATCTCGGCCGCCACCTCGCCGTCCAGGGCCGGCAGGGGCACCAGGCCCTGCCAAGCCAGGTCGCGCGCCCAGGACCGGGCCTGGTTGGTGGGACGGGGCCACAGCGTCTTGGGCTGGAAGAAGGCGACGATGGCGGCGGCGATGTCGCGGGCCCGGGGCGTCCAGACCAGGGGCAGCAGGTCGTAGATAGCCAGCCGCCGGTCGGTCTGCGCCCGCTCCAGGAAGACGCGCCAGGACGGGATGCGGGTGCGCCAGCGCTCCACCAGACTGATGTCGCCCTCCCGTGGTCCCATCACCGCCCGTTCCCCCTTCGCCGTCTGATCCCGCCCGCCGTCAGGGCTGCGGGACCGGGTGGCCGTCGGCCTTGTAGACCACGCCCCCCTTCATGACAAACCGCACCTGTTCCATCAACTCCAGATGGCTCAGCGGGTCCCCGGCCACGGCGATCAGGTCGGCGTAGCGGCCCGGCTGCACCGTGCCGATGCGGTCGGTGGCGCCGATCAGGTCGGCGGCGTTGCGGGTGGCGAAGGCCAGGGCGTCGGCCGGGGTCACGCCCGCCTCGGCCAGCAGGGCGAATTCGCGGGCATGGTCACCCTCGCCGATGTCGGTGCCGTAGGCGATCTTCACCCCCGCTTTGTAGGCCAGCGGCAGGTTGCGCTTCGGTATGGCGTCGTTGGCCAGTTCCTTTTCCGCCGTCCCCGGCGGCAGCAGCTCGGGATGGTCCTGCGCCGCCTTCATGTAGACGTCGTAGACGGTGAGCGTCGGCACCAGGTAGGTGCCGTGGGCCTTCATGGCCTTGACCGCGTCGGCATCCGCGAAGGAGCCGTGCTCGATGGAATCGACGCCGGCGTTCACCGTGTTGATGATGGCCTGGGCCGGGTAGGTGTGGGCCGCCACTTTCATGCCCAGCGCGTGCGCCGTGTCGATGGCGGCCTTGATCTCCTCATTCGTCATCAGCTGGGCGCGGGGGTCGTCGCCCGTGCTGGCGATGCCGCCCGACGGCATGATCTTGATGACGTCGGCGCCGCGCTTGTGATGCTCCCGCACCCGCAGGCGGGCCATGTCCGGCGTGTCGACGATGCCGTTCTGCCAGTCGGGATGATGCAGGCGGGAATCGAAGCCATTGGACGGGTCGCCATGGCCGCCGGTGGGGCCCAGCGGCTCCAGCGACACCCACAGGCGCGGGCCCGGCACCTTGCCCTCGTTGATGGCGTTGCGCAGCGACACCGTGTCGTCCCCGCCGCCCACGTCGCGCGCGCTGGTGAAGCCCTGCAGCAGCATGGCGCGGGCGAAGACGACGCCGTCCAGCACCGCGTCCACGGCGGTGTGGGTCATCATGTCCTCCACCGCGTTGGCCTGGCTGGGCAGCTTGGACGAGATGTGGACGTGGCAGTCGATCAGGCCCGGCAGCACAGTCTGGTCCTTCAGGTCGACGACCGTGGCGCCGGGATGGGCGACGTAGCCGGCCTCCACCGCCGCCACCTTGCCCTCGCGCACCACGATGGTGACCTGCCGGTGGGGGGTGAAAGTGACGCCGTCGATCAGCGCGCCGGCATAGACCACGGTGTCATGCGGCGCCTCGGCCGCCCCCGCGCCCGCCATCATCGCCGTGGACGCCAGTAGCGCCGCCACCCCGGCGCACGTCCCCATCAAGCCCCTCATCCCATGCCCCTTCCGCCTGTGTCATGTCTTTGTGGAACCGCCCGTTTCGGCGGCGGCCCTTGGGCGCAACGGTATCCGCCCCGACCCCGGTCCGGCAACGGCCATTGCCAAAGGGGTCGGGTTCATGTGTTTTACCGGTGCCACCAAAGCGAGAACCCGAGGTCCGACCGACGCCCATGTCCGCCGCACAGCCCCCCTTCGTCCACATCCGCGACGCCAATGCCGCCGACCTGCCGCGAATCGTGGCCATCCTGAACGAGGCCATCGTCCACACCACCGCGATCTGGAGCCTGGAGCCCACCTCGGTGGCGGAGCGTGCCGCCTGGCTGGCCGACCGCCAAGCCAAGGGCCAGCCCGTGCTGGTGGCGACGTCCGGCCCCGACGCGCCGCCGGGCGAGGTGCTGGGTTTCGCCACATATGGGGAGTTCCGCGCCCGCAGCGGCTATCAGCACACGGTGGAGAATTCCCTGTACGTGGATGAGGCGGCGCGGGGCCGGGGCATCGGCACCGCCCTGTTGTCCGCCCTGCTGGCGCGGGCGACGGCCGCCGGCCTGCATGTCATGATCGCCGGGATAGAGGCCAGCAACCTGACCAGCATCCGCCTGCACCAGCGCTATGGCTTCAACGAGACCGGGCGCCTGCCCCAGGTGGGGCGCAAGTTCGACCGCTGGTTGGATTTGGTGTTCCTGCAGAAAATCCTGAACTGACCGTTTCCCACCCGCCCGTCCCATACCCACCCGCCATTCCGACAAGACGCGGAACACGCCCATGGAAATCCACGCCCCGGAAAGCCCCATCCAATCCCTGAAGGACTTCGCCATCCATATCGGCGTGGTCACCGTCGGCATCCTGATCGCGCTGGGCCTGGAACAGGCGGTGGAGGCCTATCATCGCCATGAATTGGCGCGCCAGGCGGTGGAAAGCTTCCATGCCGAACTGGCGGAGAATCGCAAGGCTGTGCGGGAGGTCTTGGACGAGATCGCCGGGCACAACACCCGGGCGGAGGAGGACATCGCCCTGCTGACCGCCTGGCAGCAGGGCAAGGGGACCGCGGGCACGGAGCTGAAGTACCCCGGCATCCGCCTGGACCTGATGTCCAGCGCCAGCTGGGACGCCGCCATCGCCACCCAGGCCCTGGGCGAACTGCCCTACGACGCGGTGCGCCGCTATGCCGAGGCCTATGCAGGCTTCCGCTTGTTCACGGAGCAGGAAAAGGCGCAGCTGGCGGAATGGCAGGACATGCGCCTGTTCGGCACCGATCCCGCCCAGATGACCGCCACCCAGCGCCAGACCCTGATCGAGCGGCTGCGCCACTATCAGAACTACGTCATCGTCCTGACCATGGCCGGCAAGGGCGCCCTGACGGCGGCCGACCGCGCGCTGGAGGTCCCAAAGGGCCCCAAGGGCGATTGATCCGGCGTTTGCTGGGGGTTCAGGGCTGCCGCTTCAGCGCCAGCTTGAACATGGTGGACCAGCCGTCCTTGGTCTGGGCCTCGCTCCACGCCTCATACGACTGGGGCTCGCCATCGGCGTCCCCTTGCGGTGTCCAGCGCACGCGGTAGGTCATGGCCTGGCCCTCCGCCACATACTGGGTGGCGGGGAAGATCAGGGCGCCGCCCTCGGCCGTCACCGTGCCATGGCTGATGCCGCCCTGGTTCTCGATGTAGAGGTATTCCACCCGCTTGGCCGCAGGGTCCCAATAGTAGGTCGTCTCGCCCACGTAATCCGGCTGGCCGGGCGCGCGCACCGTGTGGCTGTCGCGCAGGGCCTTGCCCTCGTACAGCCAGGCGAAGCAGTGGGTGTCGGTGCGCTGCTGCCCGCCGGGGAATTCGCCCTTCCAGCAATGGCCGGCCAGGAAGGCCATGGGCTTCAGGCCCGGCGCCGGATCGGCGAACGCGGCCATCGACACGCCCGCGATGGCGCCCAAGGCCATACCCACCGCCAACCTGCGCATGATGACTTCCCCCACAACGGCCCTTCCCACGACGGCCCGGCGCCACCCTGCCGCCTACGGCGTTAGGCGGCAAGGACGCAAGGGGATGGGATGGATGCCCGCCGTTAATATGACCATCAGCCGGTGGGCGGCCCGATGTAGCTGGACAGGCCGCGGATGTTCTCATCCACCACCAGGCGGTGGTTCAAGGGCGGGAAGGCCCGCTGCGTGCAATCCAGGCGCGGGCACAGGCGGCAGTTGGTGCCTACCGGCGTCGCCTGCGCGCCGGCCAGGTCGATGCCGTCGGCATAGATCAGCTGGTGCGCCTGCGTCGCCTCGCAGCCCAGGCTGAGGGCGAACTGGCGCGGCACGCTTTTCCACCCGCCCGCCTTGCTGAGGGTGCGGGCGATGGCGAAATAGCTGGTGCCGTCCGGCATGCGCATCAGCTGGGTCAGGATTTGGCCTGGGTTGCGGAAGGCCTGATGCACGGTCCAGCGCGGGCAGCCACCGCCGAAGCGCGCCATGTGGAAGCCGGGCACGGCGCTGAACCGCTTGGAGATGTTGCCCGCCGGATCCACCCGCACCAGGAAGAAGGGGACGCCCTTGGCCCCCGGCCGCTGCAGGGTCGTCAGCCGGTGGCAGACCTGCTCGAAGCTGGCGACGAAGCGGTGCATCAGCACCTCGATGTCGTAGCGGGCGGACTTCGCCGCTTCCAGGAAGCGGCCATAGGGCATCATGACGGCGGCGGCGAAGTAGCCGGCCAGGACGATGCGGGCCAGCTGGCGCGAGTCCTCGCTGGCCATGGTGGCCTTTTCCACCGTGGCCGACAGCAGGTCGCGGTGGCGCATCAGGGCCACCTGCACCGCCAGCTGGAAGGTGCGCCCCGCCGGTGGCAGCATTTCCGAGATCAGCACCCGCCGGGAATGGCGGTCGTAGCGGCGCACCGTCTCGCCCATCACCTCCACCGGCATCAGCTTGACCGTCAGGCCATGGGCCTTCTGCACGAAGCGGGCGAGGGAGCCATAGAGGTCGGCCGAATCCAAGTCACCATCGAACCACAGCGTTTCCGCCGCCAGCTCCAGCTCGGGAAAATGGTTGTTCTGGTCCTGGAAAAACTCCCCCACCTCATCCTGGGCGAACTGCTGACCGGCCGCCTGGGGGTGCTGGCGGTCGCGGTCATCCACCTTTTCCGCCAGCGCCTGGATGTCCTCCCGCGCCTCAAGATAGGCGCGATAGAGGGTGACCACCGCCTGGCCCAGGCCTGGGGCGACGGCCGCCAGCTCCTTCATGTCCTGGTTCTTGATGTCGGTATGGTCGAACAGCGGGTCGGCGAACACCTCGCGCAGGCCCGCCACCAGCCGCACCTCGTCATCCTCGGCGAAGGTGGCCAGATCCACGTCGAAGGTCTGGCCGATCTTCAGCAGCAACGCCACGGTCAGCGGCCGCTGGTTGCCCTCTATCAGGTTCAGGTAGGAGGGGGAGATGGCCAGCATCTCCGCCATCTGGGCCTGGGTCAGGTGCAGGTCGCGACGCAGGCGGCGCACCTTGTGGCCCAGCATCGCCTTCTTTTCCGCCGCCATCGCGCCATCCCCTCCCCATCCGGTTTGCCAGCCGCTTGTTTTCACGGGGCCTTAGCCCTGCCGCCGCTTGGTTCCCACCCCTTCCGCACTGCGCCGGAAGGGTAAGTTAATTTACAAACTTTACAAGTTTTCACTTACCGACATTACAAGAGATTACATCATTACCACTTTTCAATCAAAGACTTATTGATCCGGTTTACCAAATCGCCAAGTCTAATGCAGTGCAGTGAACGCGACGGACGCAGTGCGAAACAGGCGAACGCCGGCGGTCACGGGAACATCATCAGGTCGGCCGGAACCGTCATGGTTCCAACCCACTCAAAGCGGCCGTCCGAAGTCTTGAATGAAAGGAATTAGGCGATCATGGCTCCGCTGGATCAAGGCCCCACCCCCACCGACCTGAAGGCGCTGCATGCCCGCCGCTTCGACGGAATCAAGCGCGACTACACCATGGATGACGTGAAGCGTCTGTCCGGCACGGTGAAGATCGAATACACCCTGGCCGAGCTGGGCGCCCGCCGCCTGTGGGAACTGCTGCACACCCGTCCCTACGTCCACAGCCTGGGCGCCTTCACCGGCAATCAGGCCGTGCAGATGGCCAAGGCCGGCCTGGAAGCCATCTACCTGTCCGGTTGGCAGGTCGCGGCCGACGCCAACCTGGCGGGCCAGATGTACCCGGACCAGAGCCTGTACCCGGCCAACTCGGTCCCCAGCGTCGTGAAGCGCATCAACAACGCCCTGCTGCGCGCCGACCAGATTTCCCATTCCGAGGGCAAGGACGACATCAACTGGATGGTGCCCATCGTCGCCGACGCCGAGGCCGGCTTCGGCGGTCCGCTGAACGCCCATGAGCTGATGAAGTCCATGATCGAGGCCGGCGCCGCCGCCGTCCATTTCGAGGACCAGTTGGCGTCGGAGAAGAAGTGCGGCCACCTGGGCGGCAAGGTGCTGATCCCCATCCAGCAGTTCATCCGCATCCTGAACGCCGCCCGCCTGGGCGCCGACGTCAGCGGCACCAGCACCCTGGTGGTGGCCCGCACCGACGCGGAAAGCGCGCAGCTGATCACGTCCGACGTGGATGAGCGCGACCATCCCTTCATCGATCGCAACGACCGCACGCCGGAAGGCTTCTTCCGCATCCGCAAGGGCATGGGCGTCGATTACTGCATCGCCCGCGGCCTGGCCTACGCCCCTTACGCCGACCTGCTGTGGTGGGAAACGTCCAAGCCCAACCTGGATGACGCCCGCCGCTTCGCCGAGGCCGTGCACAAGCAGTTCCCCGGCAAGCTGCTGGCCTACAACTGCTCGCCCAGCTTCAACTGGCGCGCCAACCTGGACGAGGCGACCATCGCCCGCTTCCAGCAGGAACTGGGCGCCATGGGCTACAAGTTCCAGTTCATCACCCTGGCGGGCTTCCATTCGCTGAACTACGCCACCTTCGAGCTGGCGCGCGGCTACAAGGAGCGCGGCATGGCCGCCTTCTCCGAACTGCAGCAGAAGGAATTCGCCGCCGTCGAACAGGGCTTCACCGCGGTGAAGCACCAGCGCGAGGTGGGCACCGGCTACTTCGACGCCGTGTCCATGGCCATCACCGGCGGCACCAGCAGCACCACCGCCATGAAGGACTCGACCGAGACCGACCAGTTCCACTGATCGTCTCCGTCCCCGGAACGGGGTGGCTACCAGGGAAGGCCGACGCACCGTTCGCCTGGAAGCACCCTTCGGGCGGCGGCGGGAGTAAACGACGCTGGAGCGTCCCGCCGCCGCCCGGTTTCCCCTCCGGATTTCACTGAATTCCAACGCGTCCATCGAGATCGGCAGGGATGGCCCATTCCGTCCTTGTCACAAGAAGGGTGCGGCGGCGGGGTCTGAACGACGCTGGAGCGTCCCGCCACCGCACCCTTCTTCCCCGTCCATACCGCCTTTTGGGGCCCAGGCCGCAGGCGACGCCGCGACAGGCCCCCGATCTGAAGGGAGAGGTATCATGCCTGACGCACTGCTCGCCCCCTCGGCCCCCCGTCTGTCGCCGGATGCCCCGGCCGGACGCATCGAGATCCGCGCCGCGTCCAAGCCCGGCTATGATGTCCTTCTGACCCCCGCCGCCCTGGCCTTCGTGGCCGACCTGGAACGCCGCTTCGGCTGGCGCCGGCGCTATCTGCTGGAAAAGCGGGTGGAGCGCCAGGCCCGCCTGGACGCCGGCGAGAAGCCGGCCTTCAACCCCGCCTGCGGCTATGCCCGGCATGAGGAATGGACGGTCGAGCCGCAGCCGGCCGACCTACGCGACCGCCGGGTGGAGATCACCGGCCCGGTCGAGCGCAAGATGATCATCAACGCGCTGAATTCCGGCGCGCAGGTGTTCATGGCCGATTTCGAGGACAGCAACGCCCCGACCTGGGCCAACATCATGGACGGCCAGGTCAACTTGCGCGACGCCATCCGCCGCACCATCACCCATATCGATCCGGTGTCGGGCAAGAGCTACGCCCTGAACGACAAGGTCGCCGTGCTGATGGTTCGCCCTCGCGGCTGGCACCTGGAGGAAAAGCACGTGCTGATCGACGGCCGGCCCGTGTCGGCCGCCCTGTTCGACTTCGGCCTCTATTTCTTCCACAACGCCCGCGAACTGCTGGCCCGGGGCAGCGGCCCCTATTTCTACCTGCCCAAGATCGAGGGCCGGGCCGAGGCGCGGCTGTGGAACGACGTCTTCCTGCACGCCCAGGAATGCCTGGACCTGCCCCCCGGCACCATCAAGGCCACCGTGCTGATCGAAAGCATCCTGGCGGCTTTCGAGATGGACGAGATCCTGTATGAGCTGCGCTGCCATTCCGCCGGCCTGAACTGCGGCCGCTGGGATTACATCTTCAGCTTCATCAAGAAGTTCCGCAACGACCCCGACGCCCTGCTGCCCGACCGCGCAGCGGTCACCATGGACAAGGCCTTCCTCAACGCCTATTCCCGCCTGGCGGTGAAGACCTGCCACCGCCGCGGCGCCCCGGCCATCGGGGGCATGGCGGCCTACATCCCGGTCAAGGATGACCCCGTCGCCAACGACCGCGCCTTCGCCCAGGTGCGGGCGGACAAGGAGCGGGAGGCCCGCAATGGCCATGACGGCACCTGGGTGGCCCACCCGGCGCTGGTGCCGGTGGCACGCGCGGTGTTCGACGACCTGATGCCCACGCCCAACCAGATCCACGCCACCTGCCACGACGTGCGGGTGATGGCGGAGGATCTGTTGGCCATCCCCCAGGGGCCCCGCACCGAGGCGGGCCTGCGCCAGAACGTGGCGGTGGGCATCGGTTACATCGAGGCGTGGCTGCGCGGCCAGGGCTGCGTGCCCCTGTTCAACCTGATGGAGGACGCCGCGACGGCGGAGATCAGCCGGGCCCAGGTCTGGCAGTGGCTGCGCCACGGCGCCCGGCTGGATGACGGCCGCACCGTCGACCACGCCCTGGTGGAACGGATCATCGAGGAGGAACTGGCCGCCTGGATCGGCCGCGTGGGGGAAGTGGCCCTGGCCCACAGCCGCCATGAGGAGGCGGCGCGCCTGTTCTCCGACCTGGTGTTCCAGCACCGCTTCGCCGAATTCCTGACCCTGCCGGCCTATGACCGGCTGATGGAGGCGGGTTCCTGAGGTCCCGGGGAGAGGGAGGAAACGCCCAAGCAAAAAGGGCGAAGACCGCAGGGAAAGGCCGGCGCCCGGATGGACGCCGGCCTTCCTTATTTGACCGTCTTTAAGACGCCGATTTCACCGGCTGGGGCGTGTACTGCAGGATCAGCTGGCCATAGGCCGTGGTGTGCTGGAACAGCACCTGCTCGGTCCACGAGACCTGCGTCTTGTCCGTGGGCGGGGGCGACACCGCCGCGGCCTGGGCCGGGGTCAGGTACTCGATCACCGTGCCGCCGCCGGTCTCGGACACCTTGTAGCTGGACACGAATTCATCGAAGGCGGCGGACTGGCCCTCGGGATTCAGCGCCTGGTTGTTGATGGGGGTGTAGGGGCCCGCCACCGCCTCACCCTTCTTGGCATGGGCGCGGGCGTGCGAGATGAGGTGGGTGATGAGGTCGGTGGTCAGCGCGCCGTAATAGGTGCCGTAATAGCCGGGAATGGCGTCCAGCATGGCGGAACCCCAGGCGTGGGGCACCACGTCCACGTTATTGTACATGTCGTGGTTCCAGATCTGCCAGGGCTGGCTGCCCGTCTGGTCGCCGCCGGCCCAGGCGGTGCCGTTGACCAGCGCCGCGAAGGGGGCGTTGCCTGGCGTGGCGCCGGCGGTAGCATAGATCATGGCGTCGCCGGCCGTCCACGAGCTGCCCTGCAGCAGGCCGGCGGTGGGGTCGAAGCAGGCCATGGCCAGCGTCGGTGACAGGGCGCCGGCCAGCGAGTGGCCGGTGAAGGTCAACGTGGTGCCGGACGGCGGCGTCAACCCCTTGAGGAAAGTCACCAAGGTCTGCCTGGTGATCTGGGTGTCGACGATGCCCAGCAGGTTGGTGATGCCGGTGTAGGTCGCCGTGGAGATGCAGGGGACCTGGTCGCTGGGCTGGGTGTCGTTGGTGCCGCCGTTCCACACCTGCAAGGCCCCTTCCCACGCCACCACGGTGGCCACGGCGAAATCCTCCTTCAGCCAGTCATAGAAGGATTTGAAGTTGGTCGCGGCGATGGCCACGACGTAGCGCGCCAGCGTGGGGCTATAGACCACGAACAGGGCGTTGGCGGCGTTGAAGCTGGCGGTGGGGGTCGGCGCTTCCCAATGGACGCTGGCGAAAACCGGATCGATGCACAGGACCTGCGGCCCCCAGACCACGGTCCAGTCCGTCGCACCCAGCTGCGCCCCGGCAGATTCGATCGCCTTGTCCACACCGGCTTTCAGGGTGGCCGTCAGCTGCGCCGCCGCCGCCGTGGCCCCCGCCTGCAGGGCGGCGCTTTTCGGCAGGGACTTGTCCAAGTCCACCGTCACATCCTGCCCGCTGGCGTCATTGGCGATGTTGTTGAAGAAGAAGGTGGTCTGCCACGCGTCAAAGATCGTCGCCATCCCGTCGACTCCCGTTGGTTGCAGAATGCCAGCAAGGACATCCTGATTGAAAGCGTGAGTACAATTAATACGTATGTATTTTTTGTTCAATGCGCGCATGAGGTGCATATCGCCCGGGCAGGCGGCCTGCCCCCACCTGCGACAAAGACGACAGTACCGCCCCGGTCCATACCCGCCGTCGGGGGCGGCTGATATCATGACCACGCTCTGGACAATGGGTGTGGTCGGCGGACGTGCGTGTGCAACGGCGGGTGTTGGGACTAGCGGTGGATTGGCGGGCGGCCGCCCTGGCGGCTGGCCTGCTGGGTGCCGCCTTGATGACCGCCGCCGGGGCCAGCGCCCAGTCGCCGGCCCCGTTACCGGCCTCGCCGGAGGTCGCCCCGGAGGTCGCCCATGCCATGCCGGTGGATGTCCTGCAAACCCAGGCGTACCAGAAGGCCGACCCCCATCATGGCCTGGCCCGCCGCCGCGCGGCCGTGGCAGCGGCGGCCGGCACCGACGCCGCCTGCCGGGAAATGGGCGATTTCTACTGGGAGATCGGCGACGGCAGCGGCACCCTGGCCAGCGGCGCCCGGGGCAGCCGCTACAGCGCCAACAAGCCCTTGCAGGTGGCCAGCGCCAGCAAGCTGGTCTTCGCCGCCTATGTGGTGGAGCGGGTGGGCGGGCAGCTGACGCCGGACCAGCTGGACGCGCTCGAGATGCGGTCCGGCTATGACAACTTCAACCCGCTGGCCTGCTTCGCCGCCCACACCGTGGCCGCCTGCCTGGACCGGCGCGGCAACGGCCTGCTGAATGCCGAGCACCAGGGCCGGTTCAGCTATAACGGCGGCCACGACCAGCACCTGGCCACCGCCCTGGGCCTGGGCGATTTGGATCGCTACGGCTTGGCGGCGGAGGTGCGGCGGGTGCTGGGCCCGGACCTGCACCTGGACTATGCCGCCCCCCGCGTGTCGGGCGGCCTGAAGGCCAGCCCGGCCGCCTACGCCGCCTTCCTGCGCAAGGTGGTGTCCGGCCATCTGCGCATCCACGACCTGCTGGGCAGCCACCCCGTCTGCACCCAGGGGCCGGGCTGCCCGGCCGTGCAGGCGCCGGATTTGCCCCAGCCCTGGCACTACAGCCTGAACCATTGGGTGGAGGATGGCCCCGGCGGCGACGGCGCCTTCAGCAGCCCGGGCATGATGGGCTTCTATCCCTGGATCAGCGCCGACCGCCGTACCTATGGCCTGATCGCGCGCGAGGTCATGGCGCCCAAGGCCTATCTGGCCAGCATGGCCTGCGGCCAGGCCCTGCGCCGAGCTTGGGCAGATTAAGTCCCCTCAAACGCCGGGCGCCAGCATCCGCTGGCTTGGCTTTCCTCGATTTCCAGTCCGCCTTCGGCTTCCCAGAAATCTCCGGCGGACGCGGTCGCGTCCTACAGCGGCATGAGCCATGCGTCTCATGCCGTTGATGGGAGCCCAGAGGTTTATTTCGCGCCGGGAGTCTTGGCGGTCGGCTTGCCCCAGTCGGTGGCGTCGAAATAGACGCGCACGCGGCGTTGCTGGGCGTTTTCCAAGGTGAATTGGTCCAGCGTTCGGCCGTTTTCCGTCAATTGGCGTTGTTCCACCTGCTTCCAGCCGGGGTAGAGGATGCCCAGCGTGGTGTATTCGCGCTTGGCGCCGGCGGCGCTGTCGGTGATGCCGGGCAGCACGATGGGGTCGCTCGCCAGGTCGCCCTGCCCCTTGCTGGCCGGCAGGTTCAGCTTGGCCTCGATGCTGTTCAGGAATTCCTGGTGGCTGGATATGCAGGGGGCGCAGCCGGCGCGGCGGGCGATGTTGTACCAATACTGCGCCTCGCCCGCGCCGCCGCCGGGGATGCTGCCGTTGTTGTACAACTGGCCGTAGATCAGCGCCGCCATGCCCAGGCCGGCCTGGGCGGCGGGCTTCACCACCTGCGCCGCCTTCTGCGGATCCCGGGCCGTGCCCCGGCCATAGTAGTAATAGACCGCCAACGCCTCGCGCGCCTTCAGGCTGCCACGGGCCATGGCCTGGTCGAACAGCGCCAGGGCCGAGGCCATGTCCTGCGACGAGGGGCCCTTGCCGTTCTTATCCTCCATCTGCGCATCGGCCTGGGCCACCAGCCGCTGCGCGTCCGGCGGGTCGACGGGGGGATTGATGTGGCCGTCCAGCGGCAGGGCGGACACGGCCATCTGACCCGCCCGCCCCTGGGCACCGGGCATGATGGTGTCGGGCGTCTGGACGGGCGCGGCCTGCCCGAGGGGGTCGGGAGGCGCCTGCACCGCCGGCGCCGGCAGCACGGGAACGTTCACCGGGGTGGTCGGAGCGGCGGCGGGCGCTTGCGTCACCGGTTGGGCGGGACCCGCGGGCTGGGTGGCGGGCGCCTGCGCGGGTTGGGTCTCAGGGGCCTGGGCCAACCGGGACAGCAGGCCCTCGTCGGGCTTGGCGGGGGCGGTATCGTCGTCACCTTCGAAAAAGGCGCAGCCGGACAGCAGGGACGCGGCCAGGCCGGCGGCGAGGACGGAAGCGGAAAAACGACGCGAACGCATGACACCCCGACATGGATGAGACCCAGGACGAACCGCGAGCCGGTCCCGCGCCCACTGTAGGCCATGGACGCGGATCCGCAAGCGACCCGGCTTACACGGGCGCAATACCCGCCAGTCGGCGCGCGCCCAGTCAGCGCCCGCCGTCAGCGCATCAGCGCCAGGATGCCGCCAGCCCCGATCAGCAGACCGCCGGTGAGGCGGTTCAACTGGCGGGCGGCCTTGGGCGTCTGCAGGCGGCTGGCCAGGGTCTGCCCGCCGATGGCGTAGGTGAGGATCCAGCCGAACTCGATCACCACCATCAGCACGGTCAGCAGGACCAGCTGCGCCGTCAACGGCTGGGCGGCGTCGATGAACTGGGGGAAGAAGGCGGCCATGAAGATCAGCGCCTTGGGGTTGGAGCCGCACACCAGCAGACCGCGCAGCAGCAGCCGGTGGGCGCGGGCGTCGGCGGACCGCACGGCCTCCCCCCGTTCTTCCGCGTCGGCCTCGGCGCGCAGCGTCTCCTTCGGATCCGCCCGCCACGCCTGGACGCCCAGGTACAGCAGATAAGCCACGCCCAATACCTTCACCACCATGAAGGCCGTGGAGGAGGCCTGCAGCAGCGCCGCCATGCCCACCGCCGACAGGCCGGCCATGGCGCCCAGCGCCAGGCACATGCCCGCCCCCGCCCAGGCCGCCGCGCGCACGCCGTGGCGCAGGCCGATGCCCATGGCGAACAGCATGTTGGGGCCGGGGGTGGCCGACAGGAAGAAGCAGGTGACGGCGAAGGCCGATAGGGTCTGCCAGCTCAACATGCCCAGGCGTCCTCGAAGGATGGAATAGGGCGGGAGTTTAACGCGGAAGACCCCGGCTGATGAGGGGGATCGCGTGCAGGGAGCCCATGCCGCCACGCCATGGCGTCCACCTCGGGACAGCAAGCGCAACTCATTATTATTACTCGAGAATTCCGCATCTCTCGCGCACGCGGCGGGTTGACGGGCGCCATGACTTGGCTAGTCTTCCCGGCATTCCCCGCTCTTGCGCAAGGCCATCCCCATGAAGGACTTCTCCGACCTCACCGAACAGGAGCTGCTGGCGCTGGCCGTGTCCCTGGAGGAGGAGGACGCGCGCATCTATGACGAGTTCGCCACCGGCCTGCGCGAGAATTTTCCGGAAAGCGCCAAGGTTTTCAACGCCCTGGCGGCGGAAGAGAACGGCCACCGCCACCGCCTGATCGAGCTGTACCGCCAGCGCTTTGGGGAGCACATTCCCCTGATCCGCCGGCAGGACGTGCGCGGCTTCGTGCAGCGCAAGCCGGTGTGGCTGATCCGCCCGCTGTCCCTGGAGACGGTGCGCCAGCAGGCCGAATTGATGGAGGCGGAGACCAAGCGCTTCTACACCCGCGCCGCCCGCCGCTCCACCGATGCCGCCATCCGCCAGCTGCTGGGCGACCTGGCGGATGAGGAGCGCCGTCACGAGGCGCGGGCGGAGCAGCTGGAATCCCGCCTGGTGACGCCCGAGGTGCGGGAGGAGGAGCACGCGTCGGAACGCCGCCTGTTCGTGCTGCAGGTGGTTCAGCCCGGCCTGGCGGGGCTGATGGACGGCTCCGTCTCCACCCTGGCGCCGCTGTTCGCCGCCGCCTTCGCCACCCACGACACCTGGCAGACCTTTCTGGTGGGCATCGCCTCCGCCGTGGGCGCCGGCATCAGCATGGGCTTCGCCGAGGCGCTGTCCGACGATGGCAGCCTGACCGGCCGGGGCAGCCCCTGGCTGCGCGGCCTGGTCTGCGGCCTTATGACCGCCGTGGGCGGCCTGGGCCACACCCTGCCCTACCTCATCCCCCAGTTCTGGACGGCGACGGCGGCGGCCGCCGCCGTGGTGGTGGTGGAACTGGGCGTCATCTCCTGGATCCGCAACCGCTACATGGACACGACCTTCCTGGCCGCCGCCTTCCAGGTCATCATCGGCGGCCTGCTGGTGTTCGCGACCGGGATTTTGATCGGGAGCGCGTGACGCGCGCTTCTCAGGCGGCGGCGATGGGCACCGGGTAGTCACGGGCCAGGGCCGCCCAGGACGCCGGCGCCACGCCGACGATGGCGGCGACCAGCCGGCGGGCCTCTTCGGCGTCGCCCTGGATGCAGGCCTGCTCCAGCGACTGCGCCAGATACTGCAGCCGGCGCAGGCCCAGATTGCCCACGGTGGAGATCAGGCTGTGCGCCTCGCGCCGCGCCTCGGGCAGGTCGCCGGCGGTGACCAGGCCGGCGGTGCGGGCGATGCGCGCCTGCCCGAAGCTGACGAACTCCCGCACCATGTCCACCGTGCCGTCGCGCCCTGCCAAGTCCACCAGCTTGGCCAGCGGCTCGCCATCGAACAGGGGCTGGTCGGCCATGGGAAAGCCGTCGCTGGGGCCCGCCATGGGCCGGGACGCCTGCGCCATGGCCGGGTCCGCCGGTGCCGCGACCCCGCCGGTCCAGCGGGCCACCAGGTCAAGGAAGCGGCCCTGGTCGAAGGGCTTGGAGACATAGTCGTCCATGCCGGCGGCCAGGTATTCCTCGCGCATGCCCACCATGGCGTTGGCGGTCATGGCGATGACCGGCACGCGGCGGCCCGGCGGCTCGCCCGCGCGAATGCGGCGCGTCGCCTCCAGCCCGTCCAGGCCGGCCATCTGGATATCCATCAGCACCAGATCCACCGGCGGCTGGCCCAGGGCGATGGCGGCGCCCCCGGCCCCGTCGCCGGCCAATTCAACGGCATAGCCTTCGGTGCGCAGCATCATCTCCGTCAGGCGGGCGTTGATGCTGTTGTCCTCCACCACCAGCACGCGGCGGCCGGCGCCACGCTTGGGCGGGTCGGCGGGAGGCGACGCCACCTCGGCCGGGGCGGTGGCCTGGCCCGGCAGGCGCGGCAGGGTCAGGTCGATGGTGAAGGTGCTGCCCTGGCCGGGTGCGCTGTCCAGTGTGATGGTGCCGCCCATCAGGGTCACCAGTTCGCGGCAGATGGATAGGCCCAGGCCACTGCCGCCATAGCGCTGGGCGATGCCGTCGTCACCCTGGACGAAGCGGTTGAACAACCGCGCCTGCTGATCCGCCGTCATGCCGATGCCGGTGTCGCGCACCGTCAGCACCACGCGCGCGTCGCGCGGGCCGCCCGCCTCCGCCGCCGGCGCGCCCTCGACCACCTCGGCTGTCAGCTGGACCTGCCCCTTGTCGGTGAACTTCACGGCGTTGCCCAGCAGGTTCAGCAGCAGCTGGCGCAGGCGGCGGGCATCGCCACGGAAGGTGGCCGCCGCCTCGGGCGCGATACGCGTGCTGAGCGCCAGGCCCTTGGCCCGGGCCTGGCCTTCCATGAGGCGCGCGGCCTCCGTCACCACCGCGGCCAACTGGAAATCCGTCGCCACCAGGTCCACCCGCCCGGCCTCCATTTTCGAGAGGTCCAGAAGATCGTCCACCAGCAGCAACAGGGTCTGCGCGCTGTCGCGGATGATCACGGCCAGGTCGCGCTGCAGGGGCGCCAGCGGCTCCGCCGCCAGCAGCTGCACCGCCCCGATGATGCCGTTCAGCGGGGTGCGGATCTCATGGCTGGTGGCGGTCAGGAAAGCGGACTTGGCGGCGTTGGCGTCTTCCGCCACGCGGCGCGCCTGCTCCAGTTCGGCGGCGGCGGCGCTCAAGGTGTCGCGGGCGGCGCGCAGTTCCTCCTCCTGCCGCACCCGCTCGGTGACATCGCGGGCGGCGGAGATCAGCAGGGGCGTGCCATCGTCGCCCCGGGTGAGGGAGATGAGGGTTTCAAGCCAGATCCAGCGGCCCTCCTTGTGGCGCAGGCGGAAGCGGGCGGAGACGCCGCCGGTCAGATCGCCGCCGACCACGACGCCCTCATCCCCCATGGCGGAACCGGCCCGCGAGGCCGCTGCCGACAGCGCGTCCAAGGTGGCGTCGATGGCATGGTCATCCGGATGGCGCAGCTCCACCAAGGGCAACCGCGTGAATTCCGCCACGCCGTACCCCAGGATGCGTTTCACCGAGGGGGAGACGTACAGGCGGGTGCCATCCGGCCGCGTCAACAGGATGATGTCGCTGGCGCGGTCGGCCAACAGGCGGAAGCGGGCCTCGCTCTCCTCCAACGCGTCGCGCGCCTCCACCAGGGCGGTGATGTCGCGGCCGACGCCGCGCCAGCCCCGGATGGCGCCATCGGCGTCATAAAGCGGGCGGCCCGACAGCACGATGTGGTAGCGCCGGCCGCTGGGATGGCTGACGACATAGCGCAGGTCGCGGAATTCCTGCTTATCGGCGCCGCCGGCCAAGGCGGCGGCCGTCTCGGGCGTGGGGGTCAGGCCGCCGATCTGCTTCTGCCCCACCATGCGCAAGGGGTCGAGGCCGATGGACCGCACACCCGGCGACACATAGGTCAGCCGGCGATCCGGATCCGCCTCCCAATACCAGTCGGTGGACACGTCGATCAGGTCGCGGAAGCGCACCTCGCGCTCCGCCAGGTCGGAGGCGCCCTGCTCCAGATTGTGGGCCATGGTGTTGATGGCCCGGGCCAGCACGGCGAATTCAGCATCAGACGCCCGTTCGGGCGCACGCACGCCGCGCTCGCCCCGGCCGATGCGCTCCACCACCCGGGTCAGGGTGCCGAGGCGGCTCATGACCGAGGTTTCCAGCGCGAAGATCCCCAGCAAGAGGGCGACGGCGGCCACGGCCGCCAGGCCCATCATGCTGCGCCAGAAATCCTCGTCCGCCTCCCCCACCGCCTCGGCCCGGGGCAGGCTGACCACAACGCGGGCGTTGATGCCCTGCAGGGTGCCGAAGCCGATGATGCGCGGCACGCCGTCCAGCCCCGCCGACAGCAGCGTGCCCGTCGGCTGCGCGAACAGTTGCGACACCAGGGCGTCGTCCAGCCGCTGGCCGGTGAGGACGGCGCCCAGTTGGTTGTCCCCCAGCGGGGCGGCCGGGCCGTCCGACGGGGGCGCGGGGGGCGTCTGCGCCGGGGCGGGGAAGCGCACCAGCACCTCGCCCTTGGCATCGACGATGGCGAACAGGCCATTGGGCATGTCGGCGGCCATGGCCGCCAAGCGGCCGGCCCAGTTCAGCCGCATGCTGGCCCGGGCCACGGCCTGGACCCGACCATCCGGTCCCAGGATGGGACGGGCCATGGCCAGGATGGGGGCCCGCGTGGTGCGGCCTATCATATAGTCGCTAAGCGTGGCGCGGCCGGTTCGCACCGCCTCCTGGAAATAGGGGCGGTCACTGACGTTGAGGGCTGGGGAGCTGCCGGTGGAGGCGCAGATCGTGGTGCCGTCGGGCCGCGAGAGGAAAACGTTGGCGATCCAGGGCTCCGCCGCCTTCAGCCGCACCAGGTCGCCGGCGCAATCGCCGGCCGACAGATCCACCTCCTGCAGGGCGACGGTTTCCACCAGGTGACCCAGCTGTTCCACCAGCACCCGGTGTTCCTCCTCCGCCACCTGGGTCAGGATGCGGACGTGGGCGCGGGCGGCCATGACCGCCGCCTGGCGCCGGGACTGCCCCTCCACCACCATCAGGGCCGCCATGGCGCCGATGACGGCCACCAGCAGCAACAGCAGCCTGCTGCGCAGTCCCGGTAGCCGCATCACCCCTCACCGTCCGCGCGCCGCATGCACCGCCCCCGTTTACAGCCGGCAAACCCCTGGAAGGCATGCCCAATATCTATACTAGGGCCGGCCGCCGCCCCCGCCAAGAGCGGGCGCCCCCCGCGAGGCTGGCGATTGGGGGGTCAAGGGCCCCGTCATTCCACCATGCCGTCATGGACGGCCCGGGCCTGCCGGCCGGATCGTCGGCCGCGCCGCCACCACCCGTGCTGATTCGCCGGAATTCCTGATCAACAGGTCAAGATTTCATCATTCTGCAACACTTCACCCGACACAGATGGCAGACGCATGTGCATCAATATATATATCATTGATATATAATGATTTTTCGCCTATTTTTGCGTAAAAAAGCTGCGCTGCACTTTGTCGCGCCCGCCCGTTGATATGTGCTTTGACGGCCACAGTTGGGGGCAAATCGGCGCGTTTTGGTGGGGGGTGGGCAAGAAGGCCGCGCCTCTGTAATCGTGTTGTAATACGAAGAGGGGAATAAAGCGCCCGACACGGCCTCACCTGGCTGAACGAACGGGTGCGGACGGGTGTGTGGCTGACCGAACGACGAACGATCCAAATTCTGGGGGCAATCGATGAAGAAGCTTAATCGCGCGCAGGCGCCGGGGCGCCGCTACGCCACTTTCCTGAAGCTTGGCACGGGCATGGTCGCCCTGGCGACCGCCACCGCCTGGGTCGCTCCGGCGCTGGCGCAGTCCACCGCGTCCGAAATGGATGAGATCGTCATCACCGGCGCGCGCAAGCAGCCCAACATCGCCGGCCTGATCCAGGCCGAGACGTCCCCGAAGTCCCGCTCCACCGTGACGCAGGAATACCTGGCCACGCAGACCGCCGGCCAGAGCGTGCTGGCCAGCCTGAACCTGCTGCCGGGCGTGAACTTCACCAACAACGACGCCTACGGCTCCTCCGGCGGCAACATCCGCATCCGCGGCTTCGACGGCAACCGCGTCTCGCTGACCTTCGACGGCATCCCGCTGAACGATACCGGCAACTACGCCATCTATTCCAACCAGGTCATCGATGAAGAGCTGGTGAACCGCGCCACCGTCAACATCGGCACCACCGACGTCGACAGCCCGACCGCGTCGGCCACCGGCGGCACCATCAACGTCCAGACCCGCAAGCCGCTGGACGAGCTGGGCGTGGAAGGCAAGCTGAGCTTCGGCAGCAACAGCTACAAGCGCATCTTCACCGTGCTGGACACCGGCGACTTCGGCCCCGGCAACCGCACCTCGGCCTTCCTGGCCGCGTCCTACCAGGACTACGACAAGTTCAAGGGCTACGGCAGCCTGCAGAAGAAGCAGTTCAACACCCGTATTTATGAAGATCTGGGCGGTGGCGACTTCATCTCCGTCGCGGCCCACTACAACGAGAACCGCAACAACTCGTACCAGACCAACAGCCGCGCGACGTTCGCCTCGAACTACTTCGCCGACTACAACAACACCTGGGTGCCGCAGACGGCCGTCAACGGCAAGGCTGACACCCCGTCCAGCCTGGACAGCAACTACTACAATGTGCGCGTGAACCCGTCCAACACGGGCAACGTCCGCGGCCAGTCGCGCTTCCACCTGGCCGACGACGTCATGCTGACCGTCGACCCGTACTTCCAGTACACGCTGGCCAACGGCGGCGGCACCACCTCGATCAAGGAAACCGATCCCCGCCTGATCGGCACCAGCAAGGCCAAGGGCGTGGATCTGAACGGCGACGGCGACCTGCTGGACACCGTGCTGCTGTACGCCCCCAGCAACACCAACACCTTCCGCACCGGCGTCACCTCCTCCCTGATCTGGGACATCGACGACAACAACCGCCTGCGCGTCGGCTACACCCTGGACTACGGCCGTCATCGCCAGACCGGTGACTTCAGCTACATCGGCGCCGACGGCACCCCGCTGGACGTGTTCGGTGGCAAGAACTCCGGCCAGATCTACGCCGCCGACGGCAGCCAGCTGGAAGCCCGCAACCGCTACTCCATCGCCGAGCTGAACCAGGCGTCGCTGGAATACGTGTTCAAGGCCCTGGACCAGAAGCTGACCGTGGTGCCGGCCCTGCGCCTGCCCTTCTTCCATCGTGAGCTGAACCAGTACTGCTACACCTACACCAGCACCTCCACCAACGTGGCGTCGCTGAGCAGCAACCAGTACTGCACCACCAACCCGACGATCACGCAGACCAACCTGTACCGGACGCCGTTCACCGGCACGAAGGACTTCAGCGATCCGCTGCCCAGCCTGGGCGTCGTCTACCAGGTCACGCCGGAACACCAGGTCTACTTCCAGTTCTCGGAAGGCTTCTCCGCGCCGCGCACCGACAACCTGTACGGCGTGAAGACCGATCAGCCGGGCATCGTCGATCCGGAAAAGACCTACAACTTCGAACTGGGTGAGCGTTACCAGACCAACTGGCTGATGACCTCGGTCAGCGGCTGGTACACCCGCTACATCAACCGCATCGTGTCCGCCCTGGACCCGAACGACGCCAACAACACCATCGACCGCAGCCTGGGCCGCGTCGACCTGTACGGCGCCTCGGTCGAGGCCGGCTTCGCCATCACCGACCAGGTCAACTTCTACACCTCGGGCAGCTACACCCACTCCGAAGTGAAGAACAACCTGGCCGGCCCGGCGGGCTACATCTACAAGACCTCCGGCAAGCAGCTGGTGGACACGCCGGAGTGGATGGCCGCCGGCCGCGTCGAGTACAAGCCGCTGGACATCCTGTCGGCGTCCATCGAAGGCAAGTACACCGGCACCCGCGCCGCCACCGACGTGAACGACGAATGGACCACCCCGTTCTTCGTCGCCAACTTCGAGACCCGGCTGGACCTGCCGGATGCCGGCGGCTTCAAGGGCACGTACCTGCAGTTCAACGTGAACAACCTGTTCGACCGCCGCTACCTGAACACGATCTCGTCCTCGACCTCGGTCGCGACGGTGGCCGGCAAGAGCAGCCTGCCGTTCTACCAGGTTGGCGCCCCGCGCACGTTCATGGGCACCATCCACACCTCGTTCTGATCCCGCATCCCTCCGGCGGCCTCCGGGCCGCCGGAACCAAATGCGAAAGGGGCGGCCTTCGGGTCGCCCCTTTTCTTTTGCGCGCCCAGCGCGGCAGGGACCGCATTCGGCGTATCAGAAGGAGGATTTTCCCGCCTGCCGCGAGCCCGTCGCCCGGTCTTTGGGCAGGGACCGGGGGTGCCTACTGATTCGGCAGCGGCGCCGGCGGGGGCGCCGTTCACACCCGCGAAACGATGCAATTTGTCGCTGTTACCGTTTGGTTTTTAATTTGCAACAGATGTGTGTCGGACAGCTCATTCTGTCGCGTGGTTATTTTTGTCCAATTTCAACATTTTTGGCGCAAGTTTATCGCTTAAGTGTAACCAAAAAGCTACAGACATGCACGGAATCGGGCCCACCACCCCTTGGGTCGTTGACGCATTGCTAACGTGATCGGAAAACTTCCTCCCAAGCCAAACAGAACGCTGGGCAGAAGCGGACTGGGGAGCTGCCGCCGGAGGCCGGGAAACACGCCCAGGCGGCGCCGAACGGGGAACAACCAATCCGAAATGGAGATGGACTACATGAAGGGATTTGAGAGCAGGATCCGTCAGTCGCTGCTGACGGGCGCCGCCCTTGGCGTGTGCGCCCTCACGATGTCGACGACGGCCTACGCCGCGGCGGCCGCCGACGATCTGCAGGAAATCGTCATCACGGGTTCGCGCATTAAGCAGGACTCGTCCGCCGGCATCAGCCCGATCACCAGCGTCGGCAGCGAGGAAATCAAGCTGCAGGGTGCCACCCGCATCGAAGACGTGATCAACAACCTGCCCCAGGCTTTCGCCGGTCAGGGCAGCGCGATTTCCAACGGCTCCACCGGTACCGCCACCGTCGACCTGCGCGACCTGGGCCCGTCCCGTACCCTCGTGCTGGTCAACGGCCACCGCATGCCGGCCGGTTCGCCGCTGAACCCGGCCGCCGACTTGAACGAAATCCCTGACGCCCTGGTGAAGCGCATCGACGTGCTGACCGGTGGCGCCTCGGCCGTGTACGGCGCCGACGCCGTCGCCGGCGTCGTCAACTTCGTGATGGACGACAATTTCGAAGGCGCCAAGGCTGACATCAGCTACAGCTTCTACCAGCACAACAACGACAGCACGAAGATCCAGAACGCCGTCAAGGCGCGGAACTTCGGCCTGCCGGAAGACGACGTCACCGACGGCTTCACCCGCACCTACTCCGGCGTGCTGGGTGTGAACACCCCCGACGGCAAGGGCAACATCACCGTCTACGCCGACTACCGCAAGACGATGGCCGTGACGCAGGACAAGCGCGACTACAGCGCCTGCGCCATCAGCGTCGCCAAGAACGGTTCCTACTCGTGCGGCGGCTCGGGCACCACGGCCCCGGCCCAGATCATCGACAACATCGGTGGCGGCGACTACGTCGTCAGCGGCACGACCCTGAAGGATTACACCGCTGCGTCGGCGTTCAACTACGCGCCGTACAACTACTACCAGCGTCCTGACCAGCGTTATTCCGCGGGCTTCTTCGGTCACTACGACTTCAACCCGCATGTCCAGGTCTACACCGAGTTCATGTTCCACGACGACCACACGGTCGCCCAGATCGCGCCCTCGGGCGTGTTCGGTCAGGAATTCCTCATCGGCTGTAACAGCCCGCTGCTGTCGGCCAGCGAAGTCACCACGCTCTGCACCAACAACGGTCTGACTGCCTCGGACAGCGCCGACGTGAGCGTCCTGCGCCGCAACGTCGAAGGCGGTGGCCGTATCGACGATCTGCGCCACACCTCCTACCGCGAGTTGGTCGGCCTGAAGGGCGACCTGTGGGACGGCTGGAGCTATGACGTCTACGCCCAGCGCAGCACCGTCATCCTGTCGGAAACCTACAAGAACGACTTCTCGCTGGCCCGTACGGCCGAGGCGTTCAACGCCACGACCGACAGCAGCGGCAAGTTGGTCTGCGCCAATGCCACCGCCGTGGCCAACGGCTGCGTGCCCTACAACGTGTTCAGCAGCAGCACGGCCATCGATCCGGCCGCGCTGACCTATCTGCAGACCCCGGGCTTCAAGGAAGGTTCGACCGTCCAGGACGTCGTCGACGCCTCCATCAGCGGCGACCTGGGCCGTTACGGCCTGCAGAGCCCGCTGGCCAGCCATGGTGTCGGCATCGCGTTCGGTACCGAGTACCGTCGTGAAGAGCTGACCCTGAAGGTCGACCAGGAATTCGACAGCGGCGACCTGGCGGGCCAGGGTGGTCCGACCCACGGCGTGTCGGGTGCCTATGATGTCCGTGAAGCTTTCATGGAGATCAAGATCCCGCTGGTCCAGGACAAGCCCTTCATTAAGGACCTGAACCTGGAAGGCGGCTACCGCTACTCCGACTACAGCACCTCCGGCGCCACCGATACCTACAAGGTGGGTGGCGAGTGGGCCCCGACGTCGGACATCCGCTTCCGCGCCGGCTTCAACCACGCCGTCCGCGCCCCGAACGTCGTTGAACTGTTCACGCCGTCGGGCGTGGCCCTGGGCCTGTCGAACGACCCCTGCGCCGGTGCGGCCCCGACCGCCACGGCCGCCCAGTGCGCCAACACCGGTGTGACCGCCGCCCAGTACGGCAAGATCGTCGCCAACGGCGCCGGTCAGTACAACGACCTGGAAGGCGGCAACCCGAACCTGCAGCCGGAATCGGCCGATACCCTGACCGTGGGCGCCGTGATCACCCCGACCTTCCTGCCGGACCTGACCTTCTCGGCTGACTACTACAACATCAAGATCGACGGCCTGATCGGTGGTATCGGCGCCGACCTGATCCTGAACAACTGCTTGAACGGCATCAACACCAGCTACTACTGCCCGCTGGTGAAGCGTTCGGCCACCGGTTCCTTGTGGCTGGGCACGACCGGCTATGTGACCAACACCAACCAGAACACCGGTAGCGAAGAGACGTCGGGCCTCGACTTCAACGCCAACTACCGTTTGGATCTGGCTGACGTCGGCCTCGACAAGCTGGGCGCCCTGAACTTCAACTTCACCGGCACCTACATGCTGGACTTCGTCGTCGTGGCCCTGCCGGGCTCCGATGGTTACGACTGCACCGGCTACTACGGCGCCACTTGCTCCACGCCGCTGCCGGCGTGGCGCCACAAGGTTCGCGCGACCTGGGAAACCCCGTGGGATGCCACGCTGTCCGTGGCCTGGCGCCACATCAGCAGCACCCAGTGGGAAGTGCAGAGCAGCAACGCCACGCTGCACGGCACTGGCATCCCTGGCCTGAACCAGATCGACAGCTACGACTACTTCGACTTCGCGGCCTCGTACCAGGTCAGCGATTGGCTGACCCTGAGCGGCGGCGTGAACAACGTCTTCGACAAGGATCCGCCCCTGGTCACGACCCAGGTGAACGGCAACTCCGCCTTCATCAACGGCAACACCTATTCCCAGGTGTACGACAGCCTGGGCCGTTACTTCTTCTTCCAGGCCTCCGCCAAGTTCTAATCGAACCCAGGCGTAGCGTTCAGTATGGAGACGGCGGGTCCCCCGGGGCCCGCCGTTTTCTTTTGCCGTTACAAGGCGTTGGCGGCAGGCGTTCGATGCCGGCCGACAGCCGCCGCTATTTCGCCCGGTGTAAAGCCGTGGCACACTGCCGCCCACGGATAACGCCTTAGGAATTCCGGACCATGTCGTTCAAGAAGACGCCGTCGCTGACGGCCGCCACCCTATTGCTGGCCTTGGCCGTGGCGCCCGCCGTCCCGCAAGCGGCCCGCGCCGCCGAGAGCCTGGCCTCCTGCCGGGCCATCGGTGATGCCACCCAGCGCCTGGCCTGCTACGACGGCCTGGCCGCCGCCGCGGCCAACGCGCCGGCCGTTCCCGCCGCCACCGCCAACGCCGCGCCGGCCGCCCCCGCCATGCCGGAGGACCCCACGGCCCGCTTCGGCAAGGAAAAGCTGCCGCGGACGGAAGAACAGCAGGCCAAGGACGATGCCGAACAGGATGAGGAGATGCACTCCACCGTCGCCTCGGCGGTGGCCTTGCCGTACCGCCTGTTCGCCGTGACCCTGGCCAACGGCCAGACCTGGGTCAGCAAGGAGGCGTTGACCTTCGACCCCAAGCCAGGCGACGAGGTGCGCGTCATGCACGGCCTGTTCGGCAGCTACTCCATGGTGGTGGGCCGCAGCCGGCCGGCGAAGGCGACGCGCGTCAGCTGACCGTCGGTCCGCGCCTTACCGCCAAAACGTTTCTTTCCGAAGGGCGGCCCCAGCGGCCGCCCTTTACGCATGCCGACTCGGGGGCGCCGCCACTCAGCGCCTGCCCCGGCTCAAGCCCACCAAAATCAGCCGTCTACACCATCCGATATACCTCGGGCGCGGGGCATGGGGGCTGTGGTGGACCCGGATGCAACGCGCCCGTCCCCCGGCTACGCCAATCCTGACCATCTGGTCAGAAAATGATTGCCGCAACCCCAGGCTGCGCCGATGCTGATGAAGTCCAGGAACGAGAGGCGCGGCGAACCGCCCCCGGAACCCTGGGACGGTAGGTTCGGGGCGCGTCAACGATGGCCCGGCCCAACCACGGTGAACGGGCCTCATAACAAACGGGCGGAATCCATCGAGCCTGCTTTCGTCAAATCCAATCACGAAAGACGGGGATAACAATGTCGAACAGGGCAGTTTCCATAACGGGCAAGGACCAGAAGAAGACGTGTGCCATCCTGAGGTCGTTGCTGGCGGGTGGCGCGGCCACCGTGCTGGCTGGCGGCGCCCAGGCGCAAACGGTGGGCGCCGCCACGGACGACTCGGTCTTCCAGGAAATCGTGGTGACGGCGCGCAAGCGGGCGGAAAGCCTGACCGAGACCCCCACCGCCATCTCCGCCTTCACGGCGGAGGATCTGCAGCAGCGCAACATGGAGAACCTGGCGGACGTGGGCAAGTACGTCCCCAACCTGGAGATCAACCGCTTCGGCGTCGGCAACCCGGCCCATGCCGCCATCTTCATCCGCGGCATCGGTTTGCAGGACCATATCATCACCACCGACCCCGGCGTGGGCGTCTACGTCGACGGCGTCTACCTGGGCCGGCAGATGGGGTCCAACCTCACCCTGGCCAATATCGAGCGGGTGGAGGTGCTGCGCGGACCACAGGGCACGCTCTATGGCAAGAACACCATCGGGGGCGCCGTCAACATCATCACCGCCCAGCCGGGTGACGAGCAGGTGACCAAGGCCGAATTGAAGGTGGGCACCCGCGCCCGGGTGGAGGCCAACGTCTATACCAACACCAAGGTCACGGACAAACTGGCCGTGTCCCTCACCGCCGCCGTCAACCGCCGCGACGGCATCGGCCAGGCGTTGAAGGTGAACGCGCCGGAGGATGTGGGCGAGATCAACGAGGTGTCGGGCCGGGCCGCCGCCAAGCTGCAGGCCTCGGAAACCTTCTCCCTGCTGCTGACCCTGGACGCCATGAACGGCATCTATGGCAAGACGCCCACCACCATGGAGGTGAACAACCCCAACGGCTTCTTCACCGGCACGCTGGGCTTGAGCGAAAGCCTGCTGCCGGCCAACCCGGACGACAGCAATTCCAACCACGCGGAACTGTTCAAGCAGACCATCCAGAACCGCGGCGCCTCGCTGACCGCCAATTGGGAGCTGAACGAGAACCTGACGGCCAAGGTGCTGGGCGGCTTTCGCTATACCCATTACACCGGCGGCCTGGACGACGACCAGACCTACCTGGACCTTGAATCCTATCCGGAACGCGGCTTCGCCCGGCAATATTCGGTGGAACCGCAGCTGAACGGCGAGTACGGCAAGCTGGACTTCGTCATCGGCGCCTATGCCAGCGACGAGCAGGGCAACACCAATTCCGGCCCCACCGTCTACATCAGCCCCAGCGGCTATTTCGACCTGAAGCAGACGACCAGCAGCTACGCCGTCTACGCCCACGCCGGCTACAAGATCCTGGACGATCTGAAGCTGTCGGCCGGGGCCCGCTATTCCGATGACCACAAGGACGCCAGCGCCCAGTTCGACAGCTGGACCGACCCGTCGCGCGTCTACCGCAGCCAGTCGTGGAGCGCCACCACCTGGGACGTGTCGGCGACATACGACATCGCCAAGTCCGTGGCCGCCTACGCCACCATCTCACGTGGGTACCAGAGCGGCGGCTTCCCGCCCCGGCCGTTCAACGGGCCCAGCTACTTCACCGCCTTCAACCCCACCTTCGCCACCAACTATGAGACGGGCATCAAGGGCGTCTTCTTCGACCTGCTGCAGATGAACGTGTCGGGCTTTTACACCGAGTATACCGACCTGCCGCTGGAGGTGTCGCAGCCGTCGGCCACCGGCTTCAACACCCGCATCGAAAGCGCCGGCCAGTCCGAGGCCAAAGGCTTCGAGGTCGAGGGCACGCTGAAGCTGAGCAAGGCTTTCGACATCCAGACCTCCGTCGGCTTCATCGACGCGCAGATCACGGCGGTGCCGGGCGACGCCACCGCCATCAAGGTGGGCTTCACCCCGGCGCTGACGCCGCAATGGACCCTGTCGGTGGCGCCGCAGTACCACCTGTTCCTGGACAGCGGCACCGTCGATGCCCGCATCGACTATTCCTATCGCGGCAAGGAATACGGGCAGGCGGCCAACGACAGCTACAACCTGATCAAGTCGCGCAGCCTGTTCGGCTTCAACATCGCCTATACGCCGGCCCAGGGGAATTGGACCGCGTCGGTCTATGGCGAGAACATCTTCAACAAGCGCTATGACGTGGGCCGGCTGGACGACGCCTTCGCCGGCTTCACCGAAATCATCCGCAACAACGACCGCAGCGAGTTCGGGCTGAAGGCCACCTACACGTTTTAGGTCCTGGGCCAACCTTCCCCGGGGGCGGTGACTGACGGCCCCGAACCTGGACCCCGCCCGGACGGCACGCCGGGCGGGGCCTTTTTCCTTGGCCAAGCGGCGGGCGCCGGCAAACGGGGGCCCGCCTCAATGCGCGCCCGTGGTGTCGGCCACGCGGGTGGGCTTGGGCGCCAGCCAGATGACCAGGGCCGACAGGACGAAGGCGATGGCCACGCCCAGGAAAATCTGGTTGGTGGCCAGCATGACGCCTTGGCCCTGGACGATGCGGTCCAGCTGCTGGATGGACAGGTTGGGCCCCACCAGGCCGGGACGCAGCATATCCACCAGTTCCGCCCGGTTGCGGGTGGCGCCATCCTCCCACAGCGTGTTGACGAGGGAGGTGGCGAAGGCGCCCGACAGCGTGCGCAGGAAGTTCATCAGGCCCGCCGCCGAGGCGGTTTCCTCCACCGTCACGCTGGCCAGCGCCAGGCCCGTCAGGGGCACGAAGAAGAAGGGCATGCCCAAGCCCTGCAACAGCAGGGGCAGGGCGATCTGGCCATAGGTCATGTCGGTGCTGGAGCCGCTGCGGTAGAAGGTGACCAGGCCCAGCCATAGCAGGCCGAAGAACACCAGGGGACGCGGGTCGACCTTGGCCGACATCCTGGCCACGCCCGGCGCCACCAGGACCGCCAGGATGCCCGTGGCCGCCGTGGCGTAACCGGCCCAGGTGGCGGTGTAGCCCATGTTGCTTTGCAGCCAGAGCGGCGTCAGCACGGTGGCCCCGAAGAAGGCGCCGAAGCCCAGGCTGATGGTCAGCACCGCCATGGCGAAGCCGCGATGGCGGAAGACCTTCAGATCCACGACCGGATGCGCCTCCGTCAGTTCCCAGATGAGGAAGGCGGCCAGGCCGATGGCGGCGACGATGGCCAGCGCCACGATCTCGGGGGAGGAGAACCAGTCCATGTCCTTGCCCTCGTCCAGCATGATCTGCAGGGCGCCCACCCAGACGATCAGCAGGATCAGGCCCACCAGGTCGAAACGGGGGCGGACGGTCGGCGTCTCGAACACCTTCAGCATGCCCCAGCAGGCGGCGGCGCAGAGGATGGCGATGGGCACGTTGATGTAGAAGATGAAGGGCCAGCCCCAGTTGTCGCACAGGGTGCCGCCCAGGATGGGCCCCAGGATGGGCGCCACCAGGGTGGTCATGGCCCAAATGCCCATGGCGGCCGGCGCCTTATCCTTGGGGAAGACGCGCAGCAGCAGGGTCTGCGACAGGGGCATCAGCGGCCCGCCGGCCAGGCCCTGCAGCACCCGGAACAGCACCAGCATGCCCAGCGACTGGGCGAAGCCGCAGAGTGCGGAGAAGACGCCGAAACCCAGCATGGCGATGACGAAGGTGCGCACGGTGCCGAAGCGGCCGGCCAGCCAGCCGGTCAGCGGCACGGTCACCGCCTCCGCCACCGAGTAGGAGGTGATGACGAAGGTGCCCTGGCTGGAGGAGACGGCCAGGCCGCCGGCGATGTTGGGCACCGAGACGTTGGCGATGGTGGTGTCCAAAACCACCAGGAAGTTGGCGGCGGCCAGCAGCAGCGCCGCCACCGCCAATTGCCCGCCGGCCAGGGTCTTGGGTGCCCCGGCGTCGGAAATGGCGCTGCTCATCGGCGGCCCCCTCAGCGCTTGCCGGCGGCGTCAGCCGGCGCCGTATCGATGGTGACGTTCATGGACAGGCCGACGCGCAGGGGATGGATCCCCAATTCGCTGGGATCCAGCACCACGCGCACGGGCACGCGCTGCACCACCTTGATCCAGTTGCCGGTGGCGTTCTGGGCCGGGATGACGGCGAAGGCGGAACCGGTGCCGCCGGCGAGGCCTGCCACCTGGCCATGGAAGACGACGCCCCCGCCATAGAGATCGGCCGTCAGTTCCACCGGCTGGCCGGGGCGCACATGGGCCAGCTGCACTTCCTTGAAGTTGGCGTCGACATAGGCCTCGCCCACCGGCACCACGCTCATCAGCATGGTATCGGCCTTGACCCGCTGGCCCACCTGCACCTGGCGGCGGGCGACGACGCCGTCGAAGGGGGCCCGCACCGTCGTGCGGCCCAAATCCACCTGCGCCTGCTCCACCCGGGCGCGGGCGGCCATGACCTCGGGATTGGTGGCCACGTCGCTGTCGGCGATCAGCACGGTGTTCACCTTCTGCGAGCCCTGGGCGGCGGCGCGGTTGGCCGCCGCCTGGGCCCGGGCCGCCTTGGCCACGGCCAGGTTGGCGGTGGCGGTGGCGAAGGCGTTCTGGGCGCTGGTCAGTTCCTCTCCCGACACGGCGCCGGAGGCGGCCAGCGCCTTGCGCCGGTCCAGATCCACCCGGGCACGGTCATAATCGGCCTGGGCGGAGGTCAGCTGCGCCTCGGCCCGGGCGGCATCGGCCTCACGCGCCGCCACCTGGGCGGCCAAGGCGCCATCATTGGCGAAGTAACCGCGCACCCGGCGCTCCGCCTGGCCCAGTTGCGCCTGCGCCTGCGCCAGGGCGATGCGCGCGTCGGTGTCGTCGATAACCACCAGCACGTCGCCCTTCTTCACACTTTGGGTGTCCACCACCGGCACGGCCCGGACGGTGCCATCGACGGAGGAGGTCACCTGCGCCGCGTCGGCGTTGACGTAGGCGTTGTCGGTGGAGACGTAGCGGCCGCCCGTCACCAGGCGATAGCCGCCGTAACCCAGGCCCGCCAACAGGACGACGGCCCCCAGGCCGGCGAACAGGCGCCGCCGGGACGACGGCTTTTTGGCGGCCGGCGCCAGGACATGCACGGACGTGGGTTCGGCCGCCTCGGCGGCGGGGGTGCGGGACGGGGTGGACATGGGGGTGATCCTTGGAACGCGGCGGGTCAGCGGGCGGCGATGGTTTGGGGGGCGGCGGGCGCGGCCTGGTAGCCGCCGCCCAGCGCGCGGATGAGGGCGATGTCCAGCGTGAAGGCGCGGGCCTGCAGATCGGCCAGGGCGCGACGGTCGGTGATGAGGGTGTCCTCCGCCGTCAGCACGTCCAGGTATGTGGAAAGCTTGCCCTCATACCGGGCGGTGGCGATGCGATGGGCGTCGGTGGCGGCGGCCAGGGCGTCGCGGGCATGGGCCAGTCGCGTTTCCAGCGCGCGGGCGCTGGCGGCGGCATCGGCCACGTCCTGCAGGGCCTTGGCCACCGTGCCGTCGTAATCGGCGACGGCGGCGTCATAGTCGGCCCGCGCGCCCCGATACTGGGCGGCCAGCGCCCCGCCTTCGAACAGGGGCAGGCTGACGGCCGGGCCGACGCTGCCGATGGTGGCGCCGGACTTGGTCAGGGCGTTCAGGCCCAGGGTCTGCACCCCGAAATAAGCCGCCAAGTTCACGTTGGGATAGAAGGCGGCCTTGGCCACGGCGATGCGCTTGGCGGCCGCCTCCACCGTCAGGCGGGCGGCCACCACGTCGGGGCGGCGGCCCAGCAGATCGGCCGCCAGGTTGGCCGGCAGGCCGAAGGCCCTCAGGCTGGCGCCGGCCGGCGGCTGGATGGACAGGCCCCGGTCGGGCCCGGCGCCCATCAAGGCGGCCAGGCGGTTGCGGGTCAGCGCGATGGCCTCGTCCTGGGCGGCCAGGTCGCCGCGGGCCGCCGCCTCGCGCGCTTCCGCCTGGCGGACGGCGCCCAGGGTTTCCAGCCCGTTCTCCCGCCGCTGGCGCACCAGGTTGGTGCTGCGCACCCGCACATCCACCGCCTCGGCGGCGGCGGCGCGGTCGGCCGCCTGCTGCGCCAGGTCGGCGTAGGCGGCGGCGATGCCGGCCGACAGGGTCAGGCGGGCCTGCGCCACCTCCGCTCGCGCCGCCTCGGCGTCCGAGGTGGCGGCGGCCAGGCTGGCCCGGTTCTTACCCCAGAAATCGAAGTCATAGCTGAAATCGACGGTGGCGCGCGGCACCTCGTGATAGCCCTTGGGCACGAAGGCCGGCGGGAACAGGTAGCGGTAGCTCTGCTTGTCCTCCGTCACCTGGGTGTTGCCGGTCACGCGCGGCAGCAGGGCGGCATCCGCCTGACTGGCCAGGGCCTCGGCCTTGCGCAGCCGCGCCGCCGCCGCCGCCAGGTCCGGCGCGCCCGCCAGCCCCTCCTCGATCAGCGCATCCAGTTGGGCGTCGCCATAAGCCGTCCACCAGCGGTCCTGCGGCCAGTCGGCCGCCGCCGTTGGCGTGAAACTGGCCTGGCTGGCGAAGCCGGTGGCGTCGCGCGGCGCCGGGGCGGGACCGACGTCCGGCACCCAGGCGCAGGCGGCCATGCCCAGCAGAACGGCGGACAGGAATAGGCTGGTACCCAACCGCCGCAGGGGGCGGGCGGGATAAGCGATGGCGGCGGGCATGGAAACCTATCGGCATAAATGAACCGTACGGTATGGTTTTATGCGCTTGCGGCGTGACTCCGTCAAGGGATAAACAGACCGTACGGTTCAGTTATAGAATGTTACGCCTTGCCGTCGCCGGACGGTACGGGCATGGTCGCCGCCATCGACCGCAGCCCACCCAATCCAGCCGGCTGGCCAGCCTTTAGGAAACGCGCGCATCATGAAGGTGAAGACCGAAGCCCGCCGCCAAGCCATCCTGGATGCCGCCAGCGCCCTGTTTCAGGAGGTGGGATTCGCCGCCGCCTCCATGTCCGAGCTGGCGGCGCGGGTCGGCGGGTCGAAGGCCACGCTGTACAGCTATTTCCGGTCCAAGGAGGAATTGTTCGTGGCCGTCATGGCGCATGCCGCGGCGGATATGAAGCAGGGCTCGTTCGAGGCGCTGAACCCCGACGACGACGTGCGGGAAACCTTGACCCGCCTGGGCCGTATCTACTTGCGCTTCGTCCTGTCGCCCTGGGCCATGGCCATCCGCCGCATCGCCGTGTCGGAAGCGGCACGGTCCGACGTGGGACGACTGTTGTATGAGAACGGCCCCAAGGTGGGCTGGTCCAAGTTCGCGACCTACCTGACCGCCCTGATGGCGCGGGGACGCCTGCGCCACACCGACGCCGACCGCGCCGCCGCCCATTTCCGCGGCCTGGTGGAGGCCGAGCACGTGGACCTGGTCATGCTGGACGCCAAGGAAAAGCCCGGTCCCACCGCGATCGACGCGGCGGCGGACGCGGCGGTGGATGTGTTCCTGCGCGCCTACGCCGCCGACTGACCGGACCGCGTCACAGACTGGAGAAACCGCCGCCTGCCGCCTTGGGCGTTAGCGGGGTGGCGCCGAAGCCGCCCGCGGCCTCCGGCTGCTGCGCCTGGAAATCGTCCATGGCCGCCATGATGTGGCCGATGAAGTCGCGCTCGGCGGGGGACAGGCGGGGGCTCCAGATGTCGAAGATCATGACCACCCGCACCTGGTCGCCGTCGTTCCAGGCCTCATGCTCGATGGTGTCGTCGAAGGCCCAGCCCACGCCCACCTTCCATTCCCGCGTCTGGTTGCCCACGCGGAAGCCGCAGCCCGGGGGCACCACCAGGGGTAGGTGCACCACCAGACGGGTGTTGGCGACACCGGTGTGCGGCGGGATGCGGGTGCGCGGCTTGAGGATGGAGAACATGGCCGCGGGCGACCGGCGAATCATGCGCGGCTGCGGCATCTGCTCCAGCACGGCCATGGTTTTGGGGCAGCGGTCGGCGTTGCCGGGTACCGGCAGGCCGTGCTGCAACAGGTGGAAGGCGCTCCACCGGGGGGAGCGGTTCAGTTCCGCCCACTGGTCCAGGGGCAGCCCGTCGCGGTAGTCGATGTAGGGCACGAAGGCGTCGGCCAGCGCCTCTTCCGCCAGGACGGCCGCCAGTTCGCCCTGGATGTCGGCGGTGGCGGCCTCCAGCGTGGGCAGCCACGGGCACTCCTCGCGATCATAGAACTCGATCGCCGGCATGTCGGGATAATGATAGTGCGTCGGCTGCTGCGTGTAGACCTTGCGCCGGCCCAGCACCTGGTCGGTGAAGAAGGCCATGCGCCGGGCGTCGGCGCTGGTGCCCCGCGCGGCGCCCTGGTCCACCACCGGACGCAGGAAGTCGGCCATGTCCTGGATATAGGCGGCGTGGGCCTTGCGCGCCTGGTCCAGCGCCCGCTGAGTCGGCGGATCCAGATTCTGCTGCGTCTCCCCCAGGGCCACGGCCACGCCGTAGGCCTCGCCCGCCTCGCGCTTGCGGCCCAGCGCCTCCAGCAGCGACGCCCGCATCAGCAAGCCCATGAATAGGCGCGGCTCCACCGCCAGCGCCTCTTCCACCGCCGCCAACGCATCCACCAGCCGCCCCATCGCCCGTCGCGACGCCGCCAGGTTCAGCCACAGCGACAGCTCGCGCGGCCAATGGCGCAGCGCCTCCTCCAGGATGGCGTGCGCGTCCGCGAAATTGCCTGATTTCATGGCCGCCATGGCGGCCGCATTGGACCGCTGGGCTGGGACATCAGGCTTCATCATTGCTCCCCGTTGTAAGCGCCTTATCACCGCCATCGCACCACAACTTTGGTCGCAATGCTAGGGATGTGAGCCCTAACCTTTTGGAAATGCGCTTAATTGCACCGCCGTTGTGCAATCTTCCGCGATAGGCCGCACGACATTGCATCTAATACTGATCACATTATCCAAATAAATGTGGTGCCAGTTACGAAGCAGTTACCAAAATCATAGTGCGTTATTAATATTAAGTGTCACTGAAACGTGACATTGGCTCGATATATGCGGCGTTATTGGCGGGTTTAGTTGACGCTTGTTTTTCACTCCTCAAAAACTCTGCTCCAAGCGATCCGGCAGCCACAGCCCCTTTTCAGCACGGGGATTGCCGACGTGACCGTCAAGACGCCGTTACAGGCGGTTGGGTGGAGAAGAGACACGTGAAGAAAATGACAAACCGGGGATACTGGCTCACGTCGACTACGTTGATGGGGACCATGCTGGTCGGTTCCATGGCCGTGACGGCCCTGGCGGCGGGCACCGCCGCCGCCGCGGACGACGAGTTGCAGGAAATCGTCGTCACCGGGTCGCGCATCAAGCAGGCCGCGAACCTGAGCAGCGACAGCCCGCTGACCACGGTCACCGATAAGGAAATGAAGCTGCAGGGCACGACCAACGTCGAGACCCTGCTGAACCGCCTGCCGGGCATCACCGCGGACCAGACGCAGGGCGTGTCCAACGGCGCCAGCGGCACGGCCACCATCAACCTGCGCAACCTGGGCGCCTCGCGCACCCTGGTGCTGATCGACGGCCGCCGCATGGCCGGCGGCGACCCCGCCTATCCCTACACCGACGTGAACTTCATCCCGGCCGCACTGGTGGACAGCGTGGACGTGGTCACGGGCGGCGCCTCGGCGGTCTATGGCTCCGACGCCGTGGCCGGCGTCGTGAACTTCAAGATGAAGCGCGACTTCGAAGGCGTGAAGGTCGACTACCAGCTGTCGGCCGCCCAGCACGACAACGACAACAAGGAAGCGCAGACGGCGCTGAAGAACTTCGGCGTGAAAGTGCCGGGCAGCCAGTTCGACGGCTTCGTGCGCGACAGCAGCTTCGTCATCGGCGCCAACGCCCCCAACAACCGCGGCAACGTCACCGCCTATGCCACCTACCGCTGGACGGAGCCGGTGAAGCAGTCCAGCCGCGACTGGTCCGCCTGCTCCCTCTCCGTTTCCGGCGCCGACAACGACAGCCATGTCTGCCAGGGGTCAAGCAACACGACCTACGGCCGCTTCCGCACCAACGGTTCGGGCACCGGCCTGTCGCTGAACCCGGACGGGTCGTCCACCTTCGTGCCCTACACCAGCGCCCTGTCCTACAACTACGGGCCCTACAACTATCTGCAGCGTCAGGACGAGCGTTATACGGGCGGCGCCTTCGCGCACTACGAGGTCAGCCCGGCGTTCGACGTCTACACCGACTTCATGTTCATGACCGACCACACCCGGGCCCAGATCGCCCCGTCGGCCATCTTCAATTCGGCGCTATACAACATCAATTGCGACAACCCGCTGATGTCGGCGTCGGAAGCGACGGCGCTGTGCGGCAGCAACGCCGGCACCAGCACCAACTGGTCGGGTACCATCGGTCTGCGCTTCGGCGGGTCGGGGCAGGAGCGGTATGACGACATCCGCCACACCGACTATCGCTATGTCATCGGCACCAAGGGCGACCTGGGCGGCGGCTGGAGCTATGACGTCTCGGCCCAGCATTCGGAAGTGATCTACACCGAGCACTATGAGAACGACGTTTCCATCTCCAAGGTCCAGAAGGCCCTGCAGGTGGTGAACGTGAACGGGGTGGCCACCTGCCAGTCCGTCGTCGACGGCACCGACCTGAACTGCGTGCCGCTGAACATCTTCTCGCTGAACGGCATCAGCAGCGACGCCTGGAACTACATCAAGACCACCTCCTTCAAGGAAGGCAACGTCACCCAGGACGTGGTCCAGGGCTCCGTCACCGGCGACTTCGGCCGGTTCGGGGTGCAGAGCCCGCTGGCCAAAAACCCGGTCGCCATCGCCTTCGGCACCGAGTACCGCAAGGAAGGCCTGAACCTGAAGGTGGATGAGGAGAATTCCTCGGGCGACCTGGCAGGCTCCGGCGGCGCCACCCAGAACTCCAGCGGCTCCTATGATGTGAAGGAAATCTACGGCGAACTGCGCGTGCCGCTGATCGAGGGCCGGGAGTGGGCCAAGGCCCTGGTGCTGGACACCGGCTATCGCTGGTCGGACTACAGCTCGTCCGGCGTGGTGGACAGTTGGAAGGCCAGCCTGACCTACGCGCCCGTGTCCGATCTCAGCTTCCGTGGCGGCTACAACCGCGCCGTCCGCGCCCCCAGCATCCTGGAGCTGTACTCCACCCAGACCGTGGGCCTGACCTCCGCCTCCGACCCGTGCGCGGGGTCCAACCCATCGGCCACGCTGGCCCAGTGCGCCCGCACCGGCGTCACCGCCGCCCAGTACGGCACCATCGCGGAATGCACATCCTCGCAGTGCAACGTGCTGACCGGCGGCAATACCGCGCTGAAGCCGGAGACGGCCGACACCTGGACCATCGGCACCGTCATCACCCCGACCTTCCTGCGCAACTTCTCGGCCACCATCGACTATTTCGACATCCGGGTGACCGATCTGATCAGCACCCTGTCCGCCTCGTCCGTGCTGAACCAGTGCCTGAACAGCGGCGACAGCTACTATTGCGGCCTGGTGCACCGCGCCAGCAACGGCAGCCTGGCGCTGACCGGCGGCTACATCATCGATACCGAGCTGAACACCGGCTATCTGAACGAGCAGGGCGTCGACATCGGCCTGAACTACCTGGTCGACCTGGAGGACCTGAACGTCAAGGATCGCGGTTCGGTGCTGTTCACCTTCAACGGCACCTGGATGGCCAACTACCTGGTGCAGCAGCAGCCGGGCGAAAGCGCCTACAACTGCCGGGGCCTGTTCGGCGTGACCTGCGGCCAACCCATGCCCATGTGGCGCCACACCATGCGCGTCACCTGGCAGACGCCGTGGAATGTCGACCTGTCGGGCAACTGGCGATACATCGGCGGTGTGAAGCTGGACCAGAACACCAGCAACGCCCTGCTGTCGGGCGACTATGACAAGGCCGACGGCCGCATCAACAGCTACAGCTACTTCGACATCGCCCTGTCGGCCACGCTGTACGACCACTACACGGTCCGCTTCGGCGTCAACAACCTGTTCGACAAGGACCCGCCCATCCTGGACAGCAACGTCTACGGCATCGCGGGTACGTCCAGCTACGGCAACGGCAACACTTTCCCCGGCATCTACGACACCCTCGGCCGGACCTTCTTCCTGGGGGTCACCGCCGACTTCTGATTGGCTTGACTTCAATGACGTGCCGGGAACGGCGGGCCTTCCGGGTCCGCCGTTTTCCTTTGCCCCCAATATGTTGTGCGAAATAAAATCGCATCGATGATTTTCGATATACCGCTTCGCGCCGGTTGGCGTTAGGCTCCATCCCGCGTCAGCCAAGGCCGGGGCACACCGGCCCTAAGACACGGGAGAGAACGCCTTATGAGCACCCCCACCAACCACCAGATCCGCCTAGCGGCCCGGCCGGTCGGCCTGCCCAAGGAGGGTGACTGGCAGCGCACGGAAGAGCCGGCGCGGCCCCCGTCCGAGGGCGAGGTGCTGGTGCAGACCCTGTACCTGTCGCTGGATCCGGCCATGCGCGGCTGGATGAACGAGGGCAAGTCCTATATCCCACCCGTGGGCCTGGGTGAGGTCATGCGCGCCGGCGGCATCGGCCGCGTGGTGGCCAGCGCCGCCCCCGCCTTCGCCGTGGGCGATTATGTCAGCGGCGCCCTGGGCGTCCAGGAATACGCCACCCTGTCGGCCAAGGCGCTGACCAAGGTCGATCCCGCCCTGTCGCCCCTGCCCGTGCACCTGAGCGCGCTGGGTATGCCTGGCATGACCGCCTATTTCGGCCTGCTGGACGTGGGCCAGCCCAAGCCGGGCGACACGGTGGTGGTCTCGGCCGGCACCGGCGCCGTGGGCGCGGTGGTGGGCCAGATCGCCAAGATCAAGGGATGCCGCACCGTGGCCATCGCCGGCGGGCCGGAGAAGTGCCGCTATGCGGTGGAGACCCTGGGCTATGACGCGGCCATCGACTACAAGGCCGGCGACATCCGCAAGGATTTGCGCACCCACTGCCCCAACGGCGTGGACGTCTATTTCGACAACGTCGGCGGCGACATCCTGGAGGCGGTGCTGGCGCAGCTGGCGCGCAAGGCCCGCATCGTCGTGTGCGGCGCCATCTCGCAGTACAACAACACCACCGCGGTGAAGGGCCCAGCCAATTATCTGTCGCTGCTGGTCAACCGCGCCCGCATGGAGGGCATGGTGGTGTTCGACTATGCCGACCGCTATCCGCAGGCGGTGGCGGACATCGCCGGCTGGATCAAGGAAGGCCGGCTGGTGTCGCGCGAGGACATCGTGGAGGGCGGCGTGGCGGCCTTCCCCGACACACTGCTGAAGCTGTTCACGGGCGAGAATTTCGGCAAGCTGGCCCTGAAGGTCGCCGACTGAGCAATCCTGGACAGACGCGCCCCGGCGGCCAACCTCCGCCGGGGATCGCGACTTCACATCAGACCGAGGCGGACGCCCAGGTGGCGCCGGCGGCGGGCCGGGTGGCGGCCGGGGCGCCCTCCCCATCGTCCAGGATGGGAACCGCCTGCACGATGATGCTGTTCAGGGTGCGGCACAAGGTGCGGCCCCGTTCCGTCAGATGCAGGGTGCGGACGCGATTGTCATGGTGCAGCGTGCGCGCCTCCACCAGGTCCGAGGCGCGATTGCCGAAACCGGTGGAGAGGCGGGCAACGATGCGCGACACGGTGTGCGGCTGCGCCCGCAGCAGCAAGCCCAGTTCCCGCAGGCTGATGCCTTCGTTCTCGCAGATGTACAGGAAACCGCAGGCCTCCTGCAGCGAGAACTGCTCGTCCACGGCCCGCATGGCTTCCAGGGCCGCCAGGGGGGCGCTACGCTGCCGATGGCGGTGGTCGTTCTGATTAGCTGTCATAATGGTGCATGTTCCCCGTGTTGGAGGCCAGGCGCAGGGACGGCCGCACCTGGGAAGCCGCGCGCTGCTTCACCTGGGAGAATGTGAGGTTGGCCTGAGGGTAGGTGGCCATGATGGGCTCGAACAGGCGGCGGATCGCCGCCTGGTGGTCACCCGCCGCCACGAAGTCGTCCGCCTCTACCTCGATCACGATGACGCTTTTGATCTTCATTTCTGCAAATCCACTTCTTTGGCTTGGCCCCGCGCCCCCTGGTCGTGCCCCTTCCAGGAACGCGGGACGAAGCCGCCCGAAACCGCCAGATCCGCTGTCTACCGGCCTACCTCCGCCCCCATCGGCCGGACGCGGGATCCGCCTGGTGGTTGCGACATCAACCTGAGCCATTGCAGAAATGGCACTCTTGATCGCTCGGGCCCAACACACCGATGCAACGTTGCAACCAATCCTGGTTCCCGGACCAAAACCGCCCGGACACCGGGGCCGCCCCTTGGCACTTCAGCCATCTCTTCCGCAGGGCGGCACGAATTAGGTGCGCTTTTGTCGTTATACGCACGACCCGTCAAAAGCTGTCGCTTGCAGGAACGATTAAGGCGCCGATTTTGCCATCCCCCCTCCAGGGGGCAGGGAATGCCTGGAACGCCATCGTGGGCCATCCTAAGCGCGGGGCCTGGCAAGTCCCTGACAAGAAACGGGCGTTCGCCTTTTATCGATTCGGATGTCCCCGACGGGACCGCTTTGATCGGCCCCACGGTAACGGCCGTATCCGTCACGCGCCATCCGCCAATCCGCCTATGCGGCGGTCGGACCGGACCGACAGGGCCGGGCATGAAAAGGCGGGCGCCGCGACGGCCCCGCCTCCCAGTGTTTTGATAATGGGGTGTCTTAATGACCGCGTTGAAGACGGTCAGCGCATCGGCAGGGGAATCACCTGGGCGGATGCCATCTCCTCCCAAACCAGGGCGTCGTCGGCACCCGGCATCGCCTGGTCATCACGGTCCCGCTCCCGGATGGCGACGAAATCCTGGATCTGGTCCATGAACAGGCGCACCAGGTTCGGGTCGAAATGGCCGCCGGCCTCACCGGTGATGTGAGCCAGGGTCCGCGACAGCGGCCATGGCTCCTTGTAGGGCCGGGCGGACATGAGCGCGTCGAACACGTCCACCAGGGCCACGATGCGGCCGGACAAGGGAATGGCGGGGCCCTTCAGCGCGCGGGGATAGCCCTGGCCGTTCCATCGTTCGTGATGGCACAGCGCCACCTCCGCCGCCAGATCCAGCACCGGCAGGCCGCTGCCCATGAGAATGCCGGCGCCGATGGTGGTGTGGGTCCTCATCACATCCCACTCGGCGGGGGCCAGGGGGCCGGGCTTCAACAGGATGGCATCGGGAATGCCGATCTTGCCCACGTCATGCAGGGGGGCCGCCAACGCCAGCTGGTCGGCGAATTCAATGTCGCATCCCGCCAGCAGCGCCAAATGACGGGCCATCTTCCCCACCCTGTGGGTGTGGGAAGCGGTTTCGTTATCCTTCAGGGCGCTGGCGGACCGCAGACGGGTGATCATTTGCGATTGCGCCTCACCCAATTGGGCCCGGGCGCTGACCAGCATCACCTCCGACCGGCGGCGCTGGGCCACCTCCGTCGCCAGGATGCGGCTCATTTCCGTCAAGCGGTCGGGCGGCTGCCGGGCCCTTGGCATCCGGCGGGCGCGGGCCGCCGCGCGGCGGCGCAACACCTCGCGCACGGCCATGGTTGCGGCCAGGGTGAGGGTCAGCAGGGCGGGCCAGTATCCAGCCAGGTGGGCGGCGTCGGCCACCAGCACGGCCCCGGCACGCATCACGACAATATCCATAACCCCGCTCCCTCTACCCACGAAGGCAGTCTCGGCGGGAAGTGCTTAAGGATTTGCTACCGGCCCCAAAGTCATAGATCGATCGGTCGCCGGCATAAGGAGTACCCCGTTGGACTCCGGACTCTATTCTGGTTAAAGCTGGTGGGCCGCCCGCAAGGAGTTCACCTTCCCATTGCTCGTAATAGGCGGCACGCTTGAGCCAGCGCTTCGCCAGCGCCCCGCGCCATTTCATTCCCAATTCTTTCGTTGAGAAGCGGCCAGAACATCATGCAACCTTATATTCCCTATCTTTTCATGGCCTTGGCCCTGATCATGATGGCCCGGCGCACCCGCGTGTGGCGCCGGGTGCAGCCGGCCCTGCTGGTCGCGGTGCCGGCGCTCATCGTGGTGGTGGCCGGCGTTTACACCTGGGGTGCGCAGCGTTTGGGCCCCCATGTCACCCCGCAGGGCTGGATGGCGATCGGCGGCGCCTTGGTCACGGCCGCCCCGGCAGTGGGGCCGGTCGCCGCGTGACCGCCCTTGGCGGCCCGCGAGCCCGGCTAAACCTGGACCTGCCGCCACCCGGCGGAGTATGACGGGGAAGCGCCTTCCCGTCCCCCACCGCCCGAGGACAGCCATGCCGGACCAGACCGTCCCCCCCGCGTCGGACGCCGCCGCGAAGCCCGCGCCGGGCACGCCACCCCTGAAGGTGGCCATCCTGCCGGTGACGCCCTTCCAGCAGAACTGCTCCATCCTGTGGTGCACGGCCACCAAGCGGGCGGCGGTGGTCGACCCTGGCGACGGCGTCACCCAAATCAAGGAGTTCCTGGCGCGCCAGGGCCTGACGCTGGAACGCATCCTGGTGACCCACGGCCATGTCGACCATGCCGCCGCCGTGGCGGACCTGATGGCCGCGACCGGCGTGCCGGTGGAGGGGCCGCAGCTGGAGGACAAATTCTGGATCGATCGCCTGCCGGAAGACGGGGCCAAGTATGGCATGCTGTACGCCAAACCCTTCACCCCCACCCGCTGGCTGGAGGATGGCGACACCATCACGGTGGGTGAGCTGACGCTGGATGTGCTGCACTGCCCCGGCCACACCCCGGGCCATGTGGTTTTCATCCACCAAGCCTCTCGCCTGGCCGTGGTGGGCGACGTCATTTTCCAGGGCTCGATCGGCCGTACCGATTTCCCGCGCGGCGATCACGCCGCCTTGATCCGGTCCATTCGTGAGAAGTTGTTCCCCCTGGGTGACGACATCACCTTCCTGCCCGGCCATGGCGAGCCATCGACCTTCGGCCAGGAGCGGCGCAGCAACCCCTTCGTGTCCGACCGCGCCGTGGCGCGGGGCTGAGCTCCCGTCCCACCTCTCCTGGAAAATCCCATGGCCAGCATCACCGACGCCCTGAACGAGGCCTTGCGCCATCACCGTGAGGGCGCCCTGGGTCATGCCGAGGTGATCTACCGCCGCATCCTGGATGTGGCCCCGGCGGAAGGCGACGCGCTGAACCTGCTGGCCGTGTTGTGCCTGCAGACGGGGCGGGCGGATGAAGCCCTGGACCTGGCCAGCCAGGCCACACGGGCCAACCCGGCCGCCGCCTTCCACGTCACCCGCGCCGACGCGGCCGCGGCGCTGGGCCGCCCCGCGCTGGAAGCGGAGTGCCTGGAACAGGCCCTGGCCCTGAATCCGCGTGCGCCCCAGGCCGCGGGATGGCAGCGGCGCCGGGGCCGCGCCCTGTCGGCCGCCGGGGATGCGCCGGCCGCCGTGCGGGCGCTGAGGGCCGCCGCCGCCCTGGCGCCGGACGACATCGATATCCTGGACGATCTGGCGGTGACCCTGACGCGGGCCGGCCTGACGGACGAGGCGGAAGCCGCGTTCACCGAGGTCCTGCGGCGACGGCCCGGCCATGCCGGGGCCACGCGCAACCTGGTAAGCCTCTGGCTGAACCAGGCGGCCAGCCATCTGTCCGTCTCCCAGGGGTCCGTCTCCCAGGGGGCCGCCCCGGTGTCCGGCAGCCACCGGGCCACGATCGCCGCCACGCTGGCCCGCCGCGCGGTGGAGCTGGATCCTGGCCGGCGTGAGGGCTGGGCCCGGCTGGGGTTGGCGCTGATGGCCCTGAACCAGCCGGAGCCGGCGGCCGACGCCCTGCGCCGGGCCTTGGCGCTGCCCGGCGCCGCCGACGAAACGGCCGAAATCCTCATCAACCTGGGCTTCCTGGAAACCCGGTTGGGCCGCTTCGATGCCGCCACCGCCGCGTTGGACCAGGCGGAGGCCCAGGAACCCGGCCGGGCGGAGGTGCTGAACCACCGGGGCGTATTGCTGCACGCCCAGGGCCGGCTGTCGGCGGCGGCGGAGGTCCTGGCCCGCGCCGCCGCCACGGCGCCGGACGACCACCGGCCGCTGACCAACCTGGCCACGGTCATGAAGGACCTGGGCGACGATGACAGGGCCGAAGCGCTCTACCTGAAGGCGCTGGCCCTGGCGCCGGGGGAACCGGCGGTGCACTGGCAGCGGTCGCTGGCCCGTCTGTTGGCGGGTGACCTGGCCACGGGTTGGCAGGAATACGAATGGCGCCACCAGACCGGCCAAATGCCGCCGCTGGACCCCGGCTTGACCGTCCTGCCGGAATGGCCGGGACCGGATTCGAGGGCGATGGCCGGCACACGCCTGCTGGTGCATGCCGAGCAGGGGCACGGCGACACGCTGCAATTCGCGCGCTACGCCGCCCTGCTGGCGGGGGCGGCGGACCGGCTGGGCCTGGCTCGCATCGGTCTCATGGTGCAGCCGGCGCTGGCGCGGCTGATGGCCCTGAGCCTGCCCGGTGTGACGGTGGTGCCGCCCGGAGCCGCCGTCAACGCCGCCGATTGGGATGCCCGAATCCCGCTCATGAGCCTGCCGCACCGCCTGGGCACCACGCTGGAGACCATTCCGGCCCAGTGCCCCTATCTGACGCCGCCACCGGTGGAGGGCTGGGGGGCGCGGCTGGCCCAGGCCGTGCCGCCCGGCATGCGGGCCGTGGGCCTGGTGTGGGGGGGCGACCCCCGCCCGGACGACCCCGTGTCGGCCCTGATCGACCGGCGGCGTAGCGTGCCCCTGGCGGTGCTGGCCCCCCTGGCCGCCGCGGGCGATGTCCGCTTCATCAGCCTGCAAAAAGGCGCGCCCGCCGCACAGGCGGCCACGGCGCCCTTTCCGTTGTTGGATTGGACGGGGGAGTTGCAGGACTTCGCCGACACCGCCGCGCTGGTGGCCTGCCTGGATCTGGTCATCACCGTGGATACGGCGGTCGCCCATCTGGCGGGGGCCTTGGGCCGGCCGGTGTGGGTGCTGTCCCGCACCGACGGCTGCTGGCGCTGGTTGCGTGATCGCGCCGATAGCCCTTGGTATCCAACCCTGCGCCTGTATCGCCAAGAGTGTTGGGGTGATTGGTCAGCCACCGCACGCCAGGTGGCAAACGACTTGGTTGCGACACCAATACCCTGAAAATATTATGTTTTTTATCGACCCCGCGCCCAAACCCGGCCCCCGCCGCAATCTTTGATCGCAAGTGGGGCGAAGCCGCGTCCTATCCTAACGGTAGAGTTGCGAAAAAAATTTGTGCGGCCGCGTCAATTTTGTTAAAGTTATTGTTGAAAAATTTACTGTGGCGTGAACCCGCCACCCCCGGCCACCTTTCCGCCGGACTTTCCCAAAGGATTCGTCCTTGGGAAGCTCCGCTAAACCAAAGGTGGAATAAGGGGCTCGAACCGATGTCTTCCTGGCCTGCGCCCGTCCCTCATGATGGGACGTGTCGAATATTTTCGTTTGTCTCCTAACCAAGGACCGAAGTCCATGGCCCTGGATGGCGTGTTAAGCACTGGCTCCGCCTATGCCCAGATCCCCAACGGGACCCTGGCGACCCTGGGTTACGCCAGCAACGATACCTCGGCCGAGACGACCGCGGCCGCTTCATCCACGCCTGGCGCGACCTCCGGGGGAACCTCCCCGGCAGGGGAAGAGACGACGTCGCGCCTGTCCGCACCCGCGTACATCAGCCCGGCCGTCACATATGACAGTCAGGCCGCCATCGCCATCACCCAGTTCCGCGACAGCACCACCGGCGCCGTCGACTACCAAATCCCCTCCCGTCAGGTGGTGGAGCAATATCGCCTGCGCGCGACGGGCGCCCCGCATTACAAGGGCGGCAATCCGCTGTTGCCAGCTGAAGTGACGGCCCCCTCCAACGACCAGTCGGCGACCGGCGCCGCCGCGTCGTCCAATACCGGCCCCACCACCTCCCCCGGCGGTACCGCCGACACGTCGTCCACCAGCACCGGGGGCGGCGGATCGGGCAGCGCCCTGATCAGCCCGACGGTAGCTGCGGTCACCCTGGGCGCCGCGGCCGTCAACGTCGTCGCCTGACATCTCCGTCCCCTACGGCCAAAGGCGCCATCCGCCCGGATGGGGCGGAGTTCGCCTGCTTTTCCGATCCGGGCCGCGATTTGTTTTGAACCGGCATGCCGCTCGCGGCCATGCTGCGAACACATCGCGTAGGGCACCGGCCGGGACGGCACGATCACCATGGCTACCGTTGAAGACAGGCTGAAGCTGGCGCTGGACCACCATGAAGCCGGCCGCCTGGCGGAGGCGGAATTGCTGTACGGCCGCGTGGTGGCCGTGGCACCCGACCATGCCCAGGCGCTTTATTTCTGGGGCATGGCGGCCCATCAGCGCGGGGACGACCCCGTGGCGCTGACCCGGCTGGAACGGGCCCAGTACCTGGCGCCCGACGTGCCCGCCGTCGCCCTGCTGCTGGCCACGGTGCACCAGGCCCTGGGGCAGGCGGATGCGGCCGAAGCGCTGTATCGGCGCGTGCTGGAGGGGGAACCCGGCCAGGCCCAGGCGGCCGGTGCCCTGGCGACGCTGCTGGAGGCCCGCGCCGCCGCCCTGTTGGGACAGGGGCGCGCCGCCGACGCGCTGCCCCTTTACGAGCAGGCCGTGGCCGCCCGGCGTGGCGGCGGGCTGGCGCCGGGTCCCGAAACATGGAATGGCCTCGGCGTCTGCCTATTGGCGGCGGGACGAACGGCGGAGGCGATTCCCGCCTTCCAGGCGGCGGTGACGGCGGATCCGCGATACGGCGAAGCCCTGTCCAACCTGGGCGGCGCGCTGAAGGCGGCCAAGCGGTTGGACGAGGCGGCGGCCAGCTACCGCCAGGCGCTGGCCCTGTTCCCCCGGATAGCCGAGCTGCACACCAACCTGGGAACCGTCCTGGCCGAGCTGCGGCGGCCGGCCGAAGCCCTGGCCGCCTATGAGGAGGCCGTGCGGCTGAACCCCGCTTTCGTCGGCGGCTGGCTGAATGTCGGCATGGGCCGCCGGGCCATGGATGATTTGCAGGGCGCGGTCGATGCCTACCACCGGGCCTTGGCCCTCGACCCCACCTTCCACCGCGCCTGGACGGCATTGGGCGCCGCCCTGTACGACCTGGGTCGACTCGAGGACGCGGCCCAGGCGGCGGAGAGGGCGCTGGCCCTGAAGCCCGACGCGGTGGAGGCCAACTGGAACCTGGCGCTGGTGTCCCTGCTGCTGGGTCGGTACGCCAAGGGCTGGCCGCTGTATGAATGGCGGCGCCACAGCCGCGCCAACCCCCTGCGCACCTTCGACCGCCCGGCCTGGGACGGCGCGCCCTTCCCGGGCCGCACCCTGCTGGTGCATATCGAGCAGGGCCTGGGCGACATGCTGATGGCGGCGCGCTACCTGCCGCTTGTGGCTGCCCGGGGTGGCCGTGTCCTGGTGGAGACACCGCCGGAGCTTGCGGCCCTGTTCCAGGGGTTGAGGCGCCCCGGCCGGCTGGAGCTTGCGCCCACGGACCGGCCGCTGCCGCCTTTCGACCTGCAATGTCCCGTCATGAGCCTGCCGGGCCTTTTCCAGGCCGGACTGGCCCCCATTCCCGACGAGGTCCCTTATCTTTCTCTGGATGGGCTGCCGGGGGAGGACCATCGACGGACCCGGTGGCGCGACCGGTTGCGGGGCGCCGTGGCGGATCCCGCCGCCCTGAAGGTCGCGCTGGTCTGGGCCGGCAACCCCAACTTCACCGGCGACCGCTGGCGCTCCCCCCGCCTGCCAGCGTTCACGCCGGTGCTGAACGTGCCGGGCGCGCACTTCTTCAGTATCCAGATGGGCGATGGGCGGCGGGATCTGGCGGACGCGGACCTGCCCGCCGCCTTCACCGACCTAGCCCCGGACATCAAGGATTTCGCCGATACCGCCGCCATCCTCGCGGAAGCGGACCTGCTGATCAGCTCCTGCACCGCCCCGGTCCACCTGGCGGGCGCGCTGGGTCGGCCGGTATGGGTCATTCTGCCGCAGATACCCGACTGGCGCTGGGGCCTGGGCCGCACGGACAGCGACTGGTATCCCACCGCCCGCCTCTATCGGCAGGAGATTCGCGGCGACTGGCGGCCCGTCATGGCCCGGGTGGCCGCCGACCTGACGCGACACGCCGCTGATACCGCTATCCGGTCGCTTTGATCCATGTTAAGGATCTGTCAACGGTTGGTGATGTATTGAACCATCGCGGTGAAGGCCGGCACGACGGGTAAATCCTGAGACATAGACAAAACGTCTAAAATTTTATCAATCGCGCCTTGACTCCGTCACTGAAACCAGTCATCACTTAACGTGTCCGAAAAACTCGGGCGACACATACCCTCTCCAAAGGAGACTTTTTATGTCTGACGCCGTTCAGCTTTCGTCCAGCATGCGGACCAACCTGCTGCTGCTGCAGCAGACCAACACCGCGACCAGCAAGCTGGAAAACCAGCTGGCGACCGGTAACAAGGTCAACTCCGCCCTTGACGGTCCGACCGCTTTCTTCGCCGCGCAGAGCCTGAATCAGCGCGCGAGCGACCTGTCCACCCTGAAGGACGGCATGTCGCAGGCCGTCAGCACGATCAAGGCGGGCAGCCAGGGCATCACCTCCATCCAGTCGCTCGTGACCCAGGCTCAGGGCCTGCTGACGACCGCCTATGCCAACCTGGGCACGGACGCCGGCGCCATCGCGACCCGCAAGTCGCTGGCCGACCAGTTCAACGGCATCAAGGACCAGATCGACAAGCTGGCGGGTGACAGCGGCTACTCGGGCAAGAACCTGGTTGCCGGCAATGGCCAGTCCTTCGCCGCCACATCGACCACGATCGCGACCGCCAATTCCATCACCTCGGTCTCGAACGCCCGCGTGACCAACATCACCGGCGCCGACACCTACTCGGTGAAGATTTCCGGCACCGGCGCCATCACCGGCGCCGCCGGCGACATCGCCAATGCCGAGACCGCGCGTGGTGTCTTCGGCCTGAAGGTTTCGGGCAAGCTGAGCTCGACCGCCGGCAACTTCGCCGACATTTCCATCCAGACCCGTGGCGCGGTCGGCCAGCAGCGCAGCGTCGTGGTGACGGAAGGCGACGAGTCGCGGACCATCAACTTCTTCGACAACACCCAGTCGGCCACCAACACGCTGCAAACGGCCGGTTCGTCTGGCACCCCGCAGGTTTCGCAGGTGTCCATCACCGGCAATATCGAGCAGGGCGACACTTTCACCGCCACGATCAACGGCACGTCCTTCACCTACACCGCCTCGGCGGGCGACGTGTCGGCTGCGGATACCGCGACCCGTCAGAAGAACATCGCCACCAACCTGAAGGCGGTGATCTCCGCCGCCGCGGCTACCGCCGGCAGCGCGTTCTCGGGCTTCACGATCGGCACGGGCGGCGCCAACAACCAGTTCACCATCACCGCCGGCGCCACCGCCGGCACCGCCGCCTCGTTCTCGCTGGGCACCTCGGCGTCCAACGCGCTGACCAAGGACGTATCCCTGTCCTTCTCGTCGGGTACGGTGGTGTCCTTCACCATCGACCGCGCCTCGCTGGAAGCCCTGGGTACCGCCGGCAACGGTACGTCCACCATTGAGAAGAACGTGGACGTCTCCGTGACCGCCACGGACCTGAACGGTGTCTCCGTGACCCGTTCCGGCAACAACGAGCGCGGCGACTCCAAGCTGTCCAATGGTGAGAACGCCTTCTCGTTCGACACCGGCACCGTTCGTCTGAACATCGACGCTTCGAACGTCCGGCAGGCGGCCAGCGCCAACAAAGCCGCCAACATCAGCACGTCCCAGACCACCGCGGCGGGCACGTCGAACGATCTGAGCGTCCAGTTCAACGAGAACAACAGCAGCGGCCTGACCGTGGCGGCGACCAACGTCACCACCTCGGGCCAGGGTTTGGCCGTCGATTACGCCCAGAACAACTTCCTGGATCGCGCGGACATCGATAAGGCCCAGGCCCAGCTGACCAACGCGACCAACGTTCTGCGCTCCGCCTCTCAGACGCTCGCCACCAACCTGAACATCATCCAGACCCGTTCGGATTTCACGAACGCGTTCAACAATGTGTTGCAGGATGGTGCCGACAACCTGACGCAGGTCGACCAGAACGAAGCCGGCGCCCAGTTGCTGGCCCTGCAGACCAAGCAGTCCCTGGGTGTCACCACCCTGTCCTTGGCCAACCAGGCTCAGCAGTCCATCCTCAAGCTGTTCTAATAGATCAGCGCAAGCGTGGAAGTACGGAGGGTGGCGGACGGCAACGTCCGCCACCTTCTTTTTTGGCCAGGCAATTCCAGCGGCCGGCGGTTTTTTGATGACCGGACAGGGTCTGCTGCCGTAATTCGTAGGGGTGCGCGCATACGCCCGCCCATCCGGGCGGCTTCGTTCGTTTAAGGTTTTGCCCGGTCCGGCCGCACGGTTGGACCCTCGCCCCGGGCCCTGGCCCCGGGACGGCGTTCTGAAGGAAGGATTGCCCCCTTGCCGCTGAAACTGGTGTTACGCCCGGGAGAGAAGCTGATCGTCAACGGCGCCGTCATCGGCATCGGCGACCATCCCGTCTCGCTGTTTTTCTACAACAAGGTGAATTTCCTGCGCGGCCGGGAAATCCTGAAGGAAGAGAACTGCGACACCATCGAGAAGCGGCTCTATTTCATCATCCAGCTGATCTACATCTTCCCCGAGGACGCCGGCACCAACATGGTGCACTTCGCCGCCATCCTGGAAGAGGCGCGGCTACAGCACCCCGACAAGGCCGACCTGTTCGACGAGGTGCAGGCGCTGGTGCGCGATGGCAACAACTATCGCGCCCTGAAGCTGTGCCGTAAGCTGTTCGACATCAAGGAAACGGCCGAGGCCGCGCCGGCACCCAAGCCGCCGGTGGAGGTGGTGCGCCGCCGCCGCAAGGTGGCCGCCCCCGCCGTGGAGGAATAATACCAGCGGCACGAGATGGAGACTCGTGCCGCTGTAGGCCCCGACTGGGGCCGCCGGAGCGAGCACCCCCAGTTTACGTAAAGGGGGGCACAGCGAGGACAAGCCTAGGCGGACGGATGTCCGCCGCCCGGCGACTGAGGGAGCATTTGAACGGTCACGTTCAAATGCCGCGCGTATAAGGCCCGGCCTTTCAGGCCGGCAACACAATGGTCTCGCACACGGCCAGCGGCCCCAAGGTGGCCGCCGCCGTGGCCCAGGACCATCCCACCCCGAATCCGGACAACAAGACCCGCAAGGCCCCCGCCTTGAGACCGGCCGCCACCGCGTCGGTCAAGGCCAGCGGCACGCTGGCCGAACTGGTGTTGCCATGGCGGGCCAGGGCCAGCACCAACTGTTCATCCGTGGCGCCAATCTTATGGCCCAGGCGGCGGATCATCATTTCATTGGCCTGGTGCAGGACGAAACGGTCCACATCCGCGGCGGTCCAGCCGGCGGCGGCCAAGGTGGCGGCGATGGCGCCTGGCACCTCACGCAGGGTGAAGGCGAAAACCTGGGTGCCGTCCATGAACAGGCGCGGCGGTTGGCCCGGCGCCCGCATGGCCCCACCCGCCGCCATGAGATAAGGGGCGCCGGCGCCGTCCGTGCCCACGTCCACGATCATGGGCGGTGCCGCGGCGTCGATCTCCAGCGCCGTGGCGGCGGCGGCGTCGCCGAACAGGGGCGCCACCGCGCGGTCGTCCGGATCCAGGATGTGGCTGGTGGTGTCGCCCGCCAGCAACAGGGCCCGCGCCGGCCGGCCATCGGCCCGGGGCAGCAACGAGGCGAGCGCCGACCCCGCCGCCCACAGTCCGTAGACGTAACCGGAGCAGCCCAGCGACAGGTCGAAGGCCGCCGCGCTCTTGGCCAGACCCAACCGCCGCTGCACCAGACACGCCGTGGCCGGCAGCACCTGGTCGTGGGTCTGGCTGACGAAGACCAGCAGGTCGACGCTGTCGGCTGGCCAGCCCAGCCCGTCCAACAGCGCCTGGGCCGCCGGCACCGCCAGGTCGGATGTGCATTGGCCGGGCGCCGCCAAGTGGCGGGCATGGATACCGGTGGCGGTGGCCAGCCGGCGCGCCGCCTCTTCCCCGAAGCGGGCGGCCAGGTCCGCCGTATACTCCACCCGGGCCGGTAGTGCCGAGACGATGCCCCGCACCGCCACGCCGTTCAACCGGGCCAACGCCATCAACGATCTCCCATCAACAACTGATGCCGCCGTCGACCACCAGGGTCTGCCCGGTAATATAGGCGGCGGAGGGGCTCAGCAGGAAGCGCACCACCGGTACCACGTCGTCCGCCGTGCCCAGGCGGCCCAGGGGCGTGCGCCGGATGATCTGGTCGCGCTGGCCGGCGCTGAGTGTCGACGACATCTCCGTCTCCAGATAGCCCGGCGCCACCGAATTCACGGTGATGCCCCGCCGCCCCACCTCGCGCGCCAGGGCCCGGGTCATGCCGTCCATCCCCGCCTTGGTGGCGGCGTAGGCGGCAAGGCCCGTGTAGCCGCGCTGCCCGATGATGGAAGAGATGTTGATGATGCGGCCGCCGGCGGGTCCCGCTGTGGCGGGGCGGCGCAGCAGGTGCCGCAGGGCAGCCCGGGCCGCCTGGATGGCGCCGTTCAGGTTGGTTTGAATCAAGCTGTCGATTTCCACCTGTGGCAAGGTGGCCAGGATGCCTTCGCGCGCGATGCCGGCGTTGTTGACCAGGCCATAGAGCCCGCCGGCCCAGGCCGTGGCGGCGTCGACGAAGGCCGTCACCTGCCCCGCATCACCCACCTGCGCCACCTGGAACAGGAAGCGGTCGCCGTGCCGGGCCGCCAAATCCTCCACCTCCGCCGTCGGGCTGCGGGCGCAGGTGGAGACGCGCCAGCCGTCCGCCAGTAGCGCGCGCACCAGCGCCAAGCCTAGCCCCCGACTGCCGCCGGTGACGATGATATGGTCACTCATTCCTGCACCCGTTTCTTTTTGCCCGACGGGGATAGTTCCAATTCCGTAACGAATTCCAGCCGCCGGGGGCGGGCCGCCGCCGGCAGGCCGGCCAGGGCCGCCGCCACCCGGGGGCGCAGGGCCTCGGGATCCTGGCCTGAAACCGCCACCAGTTGCGCCGTCAACAGGTGCCCGGTGATGGGACTGGCCCGCACCCGCACGGCGGCGTCGACGATGCCCGGCACCGCCTGAATCAAGGCCTCCACCTCATCCGGCATGACCTTCACGCCGCCGACGTTGACCACACCGTCCTCTCGCCCCCGGAACAGCACCCGATCGCCCACGACCTCCACCCGGTCGCCGGTGGCAAACCAGCCACCGGCGTCGGTCGGCAGGCGGCCGCCGGCCAGCGCGGTGGCCAGCCGGGGTCCCCGAACCCACAGCACACCGTCGCGGATGGCCAGCTCACTGCCTTCCACCCCTGTTTCCAGCCAGGCGGCGGGGAAGCCGGCGCTGCCGTCCGCCACTGCGAACAGGGCGCCCGCCTCCGTGCTGGCATAGATGTGGCGCACAGCGGCGTTGGGAAAGGCCGCCGCCAGCCGGTCCAGCAACGGCTGGTCCGCCGCCTCGCCCCCCAGGGTCACAGCCTTCAGCGGCGGCGTCCCGCCCGTCAGCAGGAAGGCCCGCCAGAAGCTGGGCGTGGCGCTGATGTGGGTGACGGCATGGCGCTGGGCCAGGTCCGCCAGCGCCGGCACGTCGGGGGCGTCGCCCGCCACCAGCGTCCCGCCGCCACTCAGCACGGTCAACAGCACCTGCAGGCCGGCATAGCCGCCAGGGTCGAAGGTGGCCAGCCACACGCTGCCCCGGCCCCGCCCCGGCTGGATCCGGGCCGCCAACCGATCGAAAGCGTGGCGCAGACGCTTGGGCGTACCGGTGGTGCCGGAGCTTTCCAGCACCAGGGTGAAGCCGGGCGGGCCCCCGGGCACAGCACCACCGGGGCACGTTACCCCGCCGTCGGCATCCACCACCGCGTCCACCCCGGTGGGCACCGCCGTGCCCCGCATCAGGAAAAGTTCGGCGTCCAGCAGGCGGGCCGCCAGCAGGGCCACCGCCACGGCCAGCGGCGTGGCCGCCGCCGCCGCCACGCGGGTGGCGGGCCGCAGCCGGCCGGCCAGATCCCGCGCCCGCCCGAGCAAGGCCGCCCGGTCATAGGACAGGCCACCCTGGACCAGCCGGCAGGCGGGGTCCAGCCAGTCCAGCCCATCCGCCAGGGCGGGGGATGGCGGCGGGGCGGCGGGCGGGGACGTCATGGCACCAGGCGGTTCCTTGCGGGGGAATAGGACCAGGAAAAACAGGCCCCTACTATGGGCCAGCCGCCCCGCCCGCGACAGCCTTAATGCACCATTGGCCGTAATGCGTCACTTGGCCGGCGCCGCCGGCAGGGTCATGGCCAGCTGGTCGAACAGGAAACCGTAGACGTCGGTCGACAGGGCCACCCGCTCGGCCAGGGAACTGCCATGGCCGTGGCCGGCATTGGCGGTGGTACGCAGCAGGATGGGCAGGCCGGCGGGGTTGGCCGCCTGCAGCCGCGCCACCATCTTGCGCGAATGCATGGGGTTCACCCGGCCATCATTCTCCCCCGTCGCCAGCAGCACGGCGGGATAGCGAACCCCATCCGTCACATGGTGGTAGGGGGAATAGGCGTACAGCGCCTGGAACTGCGCCGGATCCTTCACCGTGCCGTATTCGGTGATGTTGAAGGCGCCGTTGGGGTCCAGTTCCGTCCGCACCATGTCGTAGATGCCGACAGTGCCCACCACTGCGCGGGCCAGTTCCGGATGCTGGGTCAGGGTGGCGCCCATCAGCAGGCCGCCGTTGCTGCCGCCGATCAGGGCCAAATGGTCGGCATCGGTATAGCCGCGCTGCACCAGCAGGCGGGCCACGGCGGCGAAATCGTCGAAGACATGCTGCTTGTTGGTCAGGCGGCCGGCGTCGTGCCAGGCCTCACCGAATTCCGCCCCGCCGCGCAGGTTGGCGATGGCGTAGATGCCGCCGGCATCCAGCCACAGGCGCTGTTCCGCCGTCAGCTGATTCGGCGTCAGGCTGACGCCGAAGCCGCCATAGCCGGTCAGCAAGGCCGGCGCCTTGCCGCCCTTGCGCGCACCCTTCGGAATGACGAGGGTGACCGGCACCGAGGTTCCATCGGCGGAGGTCGCGATGTCGCGCACCACCTCGGCGTCGCTGAAATCCAGCCCGCCGGCGGCCGACAGCTTGGTCTCGTCCATGCTTTGCCGGCGCTCGTCATAGATGGCGTAGACCGGCGCCTTTAGGTAGGTGGTCATGTCATAGAGCACGCGGTTGCCGGCCAGCGGCACCAGCTCATGATTGGCGGAGACCGGCGGCAGGGGCAGCGGGCCCAGCGGCTGGCCCGTGGCGGGCGCCACCATGGCCACGGTGATGGGGCCGCCTTCGATACGGCGCAGATAGACGCGGCTGTCCGTAACGGCCAGGGAGTGGGAGCCCCGGTCGGACAGCAGCGCCGCCTTGCCCTCCGGCACCAGCACCTTGGCATGGGCCAGGTTGGTGTCCCCCGGGGCCAGGCGCAACAGGCGCCCCGCCGGCGCGTTCAAACGGGAAATCAGATACAGCGCGCCGTCCGGCCCGGGCGCCACCGCCACCACCTTGTCGGCGAACCGCGTGACCGGCACCGGGGTGCCGGTGGGACCGGCCGCCTGGGGCAGCAAGAAGTGCGCGAACTCCCCGCCATCGCCATTGGCGACGGAGATGACCAGCGGGCCGGTGCCCTCGCGGTTGTCCAGCTCCACCTCCGCGATGCGGGGGAAGTCGCGGCCCAGCACATACGCGTCGTTGCGCGGATCGCCACCCAGCGGATGCCAGTAGACCTGCATGAAGAAATGACGGTCGGCCTCCGGCCGCTCCTCCCCCGGGTAGCGGGTGTACCAGAAGCCCTTGCCGTCGGCCGACCAGGCCAGGTCGCCACCGCCCGTGGGGTATTGCACGCGGGGAATGACCTCCCACACCTCCGCCCCGGTGGCGGTGTCGAAGACGTGGACGCTGCCGTTCTCGCTGCCGCCCGTGGACAGGCTGGCGGCCACCAGCCGACCATCGGGGGAAGGCACGAACCAGTCCACCGCCGTCAGGCCGTGCGGATCGATCTTGTTGGGGTCGATGATCACCTTCACCGTCAGGTCGCGCGATGGCGCCGTGGTCATCCCGTCATCGATCATGACCACCTGCGGCTGTTGCAGGCGCGGGTCGGTATAGCGGGCGAAGAGATGGCCGCCGGCGGCGCGCACCCCGGAATAGCGGCTGGGCGCGGAGGCGATCAGCGACTCCAAACGGGCCTTGATGGCGGCGCGCTGGGGCACGGCGTCCAGGTAGACGCGGCTGTAGCCGTTTTCATCGGCCGACCAGCGCTTCACCACCGGGTCGGACCAGTCCTCCAGCCAGCGGTAGGGATCGGCCACCGTCTGGCCGAAGAAGCTGTCGGTCACCGGCCTGGCGGGGGTGGAGGGCAGGCCCACGGCCCCGGCGCCGCCGCCAAACCACGCCATTCCGGCCAAGGACAGGGCGATGAGATGGGGGGCAGCCAGGCGGGCCATGGGCGTTTTCCGAAAAAGGGAACGGGCCGCGCAGTGCACCACCGGCGGCCCGTCCTGCCAAGCCCTTTCAGGATCGACCCCTATCAGCTGGAGGCGGACTGGAAACTGAGGACAAGCCCAGGGCGCGGATGCGCCCGCCCGGCGCCTGAGGGCGTCCTAAGATCAAGCCTCTTCCTCCGCGTCCAGGTGGAACTGCGCCGTGTCGCCGTCATAGGCGAAGATCTCGGCGTAGCGCGCCCAGCTGATCATGGCCTTCAGCGTCTCATCCGCCGCCGTCTCGGACATATGGTCCTCCAGCTCCGTCTCGAACCGGGGCCGGGGGGCGCGGTGGTTGGGGCGTTCCTGCAGCACGCGGCGGATGTGGCTGGCCAGCGGGATGCGTTGCAGCAGGTGGTCCGCGAACAGCCGCTTGCGCACGTCCAGCTCGGCCTGCGCGAACTGCCGCGCCGGGGGCAACAGGCGGATGTCGCCTTCCACCACCTCGGCGAAGCCCAGCATCTGCAAGGTTTCCGCCACCTTCAGCAGGTCATCGGTGGACATCTGCAGGGCGGAGGAGATGACGGGCAGGTCGGCCACGCCGTTGTGCGGCTCGGCATCCACCATCTCCATCAGGCCGGCCAGAACGTTGGTCGACACATGCGGCAGCTGCAGGCTGAGGCCGGCGGCCAGCGTCTCGGCGATGCCCGGGGCCGCCTTGCGGCGGCGGGTCATCAGACCGTAGATGTGGTCCACCAGCTGGCGGAAAGCCGGATCGGTGCGCACGCGCGGATGGGGCAGCGTCACCTCGATCTCCGCCGCCACGCGGCCGGGGTTGGACGACATCACCAGGATGCGGTCGCACATCTGCACCGCCTCCTCGATGTTGTGGGTGACCAGCAGCACGGCGCCGATGGCCAGATGGCCATCGCCCCACAGGTCCAGGAAGTCGGTGCGGACGGTTTCAGCCGTCAGCACGTCCAGGGCCGAGAACGGCTCGTCCAGCAGTAGGATGCCGGGATCCAGCACCAAGGCGCGGGCGAAGCCCACGCGCTGGCGCATGCCGCCCGACAGTTCGCGGGGATAGGCGTTCTCGAACCCGTCCAGGCCGATGAGATCGATGGCGGCCAGCGCGCGCTTGCGCATCTCCGCCGGGGGCACGCCGCGCGCCTCCAGCCCCACCTGCACGTTCTCCAGCACCGTCAGCCAGGGGAACAGGGCGAAGGACTGGAACACCATGGCCACGTCGTTGGCCGGGCCGGACACCGGCTTGCCCGCCACGGACACCTGGCCCGAGGTCGAGGACAGGAGGCCGGCGATGATGCGCAGCAGGGTGGACTTGCCGGAGCCCGAGCGCCCCAGCAGGGCCACGATCTCGCGCCGGTCCACCGTCATGTTGACGTCGTCCAGCACCAGGGGGCTGTCGGGGTCGGCGGCGTAGCGCTTGCAGACGTCCTTCACGGTCAGGATGGGCACGCCACTGGGAAGCGGACGGGGTCCGGAGGGCGCCCCGTTGGGGGCGACTCCGGCGGCGGCGAGGTCGGCCGGGGCATGCGCGCCCAGGACCGCGCGCAGGGATTTCGGGGTCAGGTTCATGATGGGGACCTCCGTTCCTTCAGGACACGCGCAGGCGGCGTTCGGCGTACGCGTACAGCGGGCGCCAGACCAGGCGGTTGAACAGCACGACGAAGCAGACCATGACGACGTTGCCCAGCACCAGGCGGGGGAAGTCGGCGTCCGTCGTCATCTGGGCGATGTAGGCGCCAAGTCCACGGGCCTGGACGTGGGTATCGCCCCAGGACACGGCCTCGGCCACGATGCTGGCGTTCCAGGCGCCGCCGCTGGCGGTGATGGCCCCCGTCACCAGATGGGGGAAGACACCGGGCAGCAGGGCGTCGCGCCACTTGCGCCAGCCGCGCAGGCGCAGGTTGGCGATGACGTCGCGCAGGTCCACGGGATAGGCCTGCGACCCGGCCACCACGTTGAACAGGATGTACCATTGCGTGCCCAGGATCATCAGCGGCGACAGCCAGATGTCGGGGTTCAGCGTCCAGTGCACGATGGCCGCCACCGCCACGGGGAAGAACAGGTTGGACGGGAAGGCGGCCAGGAACTGGGCCAGCGGCTGGACGATGGCGGCCAGGCGCGGGCGCATGCCCACCATCACCCCGATCGGCACCCAGATGACCGCCGCCAGGGCGATCAGCACGACCACCCGGCCCATGGTGGCCAGGCCCAGCAGCACGACGTGGCCGACATCCCCCCAGGTGACGCCGGTGGCCATGAACTGGATGCCGTGCACCGCCACGTACAGCGCCATGACGGCCAGGGCGCCCTGCCACACATAGTCCCCCATGCGGACGGCCCGGGGGCTGAGCTTGGGTGCTGGCAGCCTGGGCAGGGCCGGCAGGCGCCAGCGCAACGTGGCGCGGGCGGCACCCCCGGCCGGGCGGCCCAGGGTGCGGAACAGGGTGGAGCGTTCCACCATGGTCAGCACCCAGGAGGTCGGGCGTTCCTCGGCCTGCACGGTGTCGGCGCGGAAGCGGTCCGCCCAGGCGACCAGCGGGCGGAACAGCAGCTGGTCATAGAGGATGATGACGCCCAGCATGGTCAGGATGACCCAGCCGATGGCGCCCAGGTCGCGCTGTTCGATGGCCAGCGCCAGGTAGGCGCCCACCCCCGGCAGGGTGATGGTGGTGCTGCCCACCGTCACCGCCTCGGCCGCCACGACGAAGAACCAGCCACCGGACATGCTCATCATCATGTTCCAGACCAGGCCGGGGATGGCGAAGGGCACCTCCAGCCGCCAGAAGCGCTGCCAGGTGGAGAAGTGATAGCCCGTGCAGACCTCCTCCAGGTCGGACGGCACCGTCCGCAGCGACTGGTAGAAGCTGAAGGTCATGTTCCAGGCCTGGCTGGTGAAGATGGCAAAGATGGACGCCAGCTCCGCCCCCACCACCTGGCCGGGGAACAATCCCAGGAAGAAGGTCACGGTGAAGGACAGGTAGGTCAGCACCGGCACGGACTGCAGGATGTCCAGCGCCGGGATGAGGATCTGCCCCGCCCGCTGGCTTTTCACCGCCAGCGGCGCGTAGACCAGGGTGAACAGCAGGGACGCGCCCAGGGCCGCCATCATGCGCAACGTCGTGCGCAGGGCATAGTAGGGCAGGGTCCATGGGTCCAGGGTGATGGGCGTGCGTTCCAGCTGCGACAGCGGCTGCGCCACCTCGTGCCCGCCGAAGACCAGCAGGGCCAGCAGGCCCAGGACCAGCGGCAGGGCCACCACATCCCAGCGGGACGGCGCCAGGCGGGCCAGCGGGCTGGGGGATCCCAGCCCGTCACGGCCGCCGTGAAGGACGTGCATCGTCATTGGCCGTTCCCCCCGTCACCCATGGTTTCAGAGGCGGAGTCGGGCCCCAACAGCGTCAGGGGAATCAGGTACCGGTCAGCGGGCGTACCGCGTTCGGCCCTCCGACGGTGCGTCGTTGGCGGCGATATCGTTGGCGGCCACCGGCCGGCGCATCAGCATCCAGCCCATCACGGGACGGCCGGCGGCATCCTGCCGCCACACCAGGGTGAGGCCATGGCCAGAGAGGGCCGCGCGCTGCGCCTGCGCGGCACGGGCCGCCGCCGCCATGACGGCGGACACGGGATCGGTCCCGGCGGAAAAACGGGTCTTGTTGAGGGCCATTGCTGCCTCCGTCACGCGGCCGGTGCCCGGCGGGGACGAAGGCGGGGATGGGGGCGTCAACGCCCCCGTCTCAGCGAGGGGCCCGACACACCCACCCACACCCCTGTCCCGGCTGGCGGTCTGAGGCGACCAGTCGCGCCGGATGGGTCCGGCCAAACGGGTCCGCGCCGCTCTCACTAGGTCGAGGGTTCATTCTCAGGGTGACTGTTCTCGTGGGGTTGACGGCGTGCCGCCCGTCGCGCGGAACCGGGGTTCCAGACGGCGGAGGACAACCGACGGCCCGCCAATAAACCGGGTGGGGGACCTGCGTCAACCCCAAACCAGAGCGCGATTTGCCGCAATGCAAAATCATGCGGTCGCGGCCCCCCTTCCCGGGGGCGTGGCCCCCCGCCATGCGCCAATTGGCGCGGGTGGTATCCGGTGCGGGATGACATAAAACCGTCACCCGGCACCGCTATAGCCTGCCGGCCGGCGGGGGCGGGATGGCCCCATGGGAAAACGCCGAAGCGGACCCAGGCGGCCGGGTGCAAGCGGTGCTGACGCCTGGCGGTTTTCGGGGTAAGAGGAAGCGCGAAATACTAGGCAGGGCAGTCGGGTACGGGCCTTTTCAAATCTTACCGGCCGCGCCCGTCCATGAGAATGAACGAGACAACAGGATCTTCGGACGGCCGGCGTATAAACCCGGGTTCCAGAGATCATCGGGAAGGTTGGGATTTCGATGCGACGCAGTGTTTGGGTGTCTGCCCTGGTCGTGGTGCTGCTGGGTGGTGGCGCGTGGTGGGTCATGCACAAGAAGCCGAGCAGCCAGGACGCGGGCAGCCCCATGGGCGCGCCAGGTGGGGCACCGGGCGGCCGGCCCGGCGCTGGCGGCCCGCCCCCGGGCGGTCCCGGTGGCCCCGGGGGCCCAGGGGGCGGCGGCGGGCGTCGCGGCGGCGGCTTCTCCATCCCCACCGTGGCGGTCACGCCGGTGGTGCTGGCCGACATGCCGGTCTACCTGGACGGCCTGGGCACGGTGCAGGCGCTGAACACCGTCACGGTCAAGACCCGCATCGGCGGCCAGCTGACCAAGGTCGCCTTCACCGAAGGCCAGACCGTGAAGGCCGGCGACACGCTGGCCGTGGTCGACCCGCGCCTGTACCAGGCGGCCTACGACCAGGCGGTGGCCAAGGTGGCGCAGGACCAGGCGCAACTGGCCAACGCCCGGCTGGATCTGGAGCGGTACCGCGCCCTGGCGGCCGAGAAGTACGGCACGCAGCAGACCTATGACACGCAGAAGGCCACCGTCGCCCAGTACGAGGCGACGCTGAAGTACGATCAGGCGGCGGTGGAAACCGCGCGCACCAACCTGGACTGGACCGTGACCAAGGCGCCCATCGACGGCCGCACCGGCCTGCGCCTGGTGGACGTGGGCAACATCGTCAGTTCCAGCGACAGCACCGGCTTGGTGGTCATCACCCAGATGCAGCCCATCTCGGGCGTCTTCACCCTGCCGCAGCAGCAGCTGGACGTCATCAACGCCCACCTGGCCAAGGGCGAGACGCTGAGCGTGCTGGCCGTCAGCTCCGACGGCCGCCAGCTGGACAAGGGCACCCTGACCACCCTGGACAACCAGGTCGACACCACCACCGGCACCATCAAGCTGAAGGCGTCCTTCCCCAACAAGGACAACCGCCTGTGGCCGGGCGGCTTCGTCAACATGCGCCTGCTGCTGGAGGTGAAGCCCAAGCTGGCCGTGGTGCCGGCCTCGAGCATTCAGCACGGCCCCAACGGCACCTTCGTCTACATCGTCAACGAGGACAACACCGTCACCCCCCGCCCGGTCACCGTCATCCTGAACGAGGGCGACAAGTCCGCCCTGTCGGACGGCGTGCAGGTGGGTGAGCGCGTGGTGGTGAACGGCCAGGACCGCCTGCAGGACGGCGCCAAGATCAACATCGCCGCCCCGGCGGGGGCAGCGCCGGACGCCGGCGCGCCCGCGGGCGCCACCGGCCAGCACCACCGCGGCCAAGGCCAAGGGGGGGCGTCGGGCAATGGCCAGGCCGGCCCCGAGGGTGAGCATCACCGCCGCCGCAACCAGGGCGGCCAGCCGGGCAGCGACCCGGCGCAAGGCCCCACACCGCAGGGCGCCCCCAATCCCAACCAGCCGGCGAATGGCCAGCCGGCGCAAGGAAATAGCCAGGGCAATCAGGGCGGCCAGCCGCGATGAACGTTTCCGCCCCCTTCATCGCCCGGCCGATCGCCACCACGCTGCTGGCGATCGGCATCGTGCTGGTGGGCTTCCTGGGGTATCGGGCGCTGCCGGTGTCGTCGCTGCCGGAAGTGGACTTCCCCGTCATCCAGGTCACCACCCAGCTGCCCGGCGCCAGCGCCGACACCACCGCCACGCTGATCACCGCCTCTCTGGAACGCCAGCTGGGACAGATCCCCGGCCTGGACGTCATGACGTCCATCTCCAGCTTCGGTGTGTCCAACATCACGCTGCAGTTCGGCCTGGGCCACAACATCGACGACGCGGCGCAGGACGTGCAGGCGGCCATCAACGCCGCCGGCAGCACCCTGCCCAAGACGCTGCCCTATCCGCCCACATACGCCAAGGTCAACCCGGCGGACCCGCCCATCCTGTCACTGGCGCTGACCTCGGAAACCCTGCCCATCGCCACCCTGTCGGACACGGCCGACAGCCTGCTGGCCCAGAAGCTGAGCCAGGTGTCGGGCGTGGGCCGCGTCACGGTGCAGGGCAACCAGCGCCCGGCCGTGCGCATCCAGATCCAGCCCGAACGCCTGGCCGCCTACAGCCTGAGCATGGAGGACATCCGCAGCGCCCTGGGCAAGGCCAACGTCAACCAGGCCAAGGGCAGCTTCGACGGCGTCGCGCAGGCCTACACCATCACCGCCAACGACCAGATCGAAAAGGCGGAGGCGTATTCCGACGTCATCGTCACCTACAAGAACGGCGCCCCCGTCCACCTGAAGGACGTGGGCGTGGTGACCCGCGGGCTGGAGAATTCCCGGGTGGGCGCCTGGTTCAACGGCAAGCAGGGCGTGCTGCTGGACATCCAGCGCCAGCCCGGCGCCAACATCGTGGAGACGGCCGACCGCCTGAAGTCCAAGCTGCATGAGCTGCAATCGGCCCTGCCCGCCGGCATCAAGCTGACCATCGTCGCCGACCGTACCGAGACCATCCGCGCCAGCGTGCGCGACGTGCAGGAAACCCTGGTGCTGACCACCGTGCTGGTGGTGCTGGTCATCCTGGCCTTCCTGCGGTCCGGCCGCGCCACCGTCATCCCGGCCGTGGCCCTGCCCCTGTCGCTGATCGTCACCTTCGGCGTCATGGCCCTGTGCGGCTTCAGCCTGGACAACCTGTCGCTGATGGCGCTGACCATCGGCACCGGCTTCGTCGTCGACGACGCCATCGTCATGATCGAGAACGTCATCCGCTACATCGAGGCGGGCGAGGCCCCCCTGCCCGCCGCCTACAAGGGCGCCAAGCAGATCGGCTTCACCGTCATCTCGCTGACGGTGTCGCTGGTGGCGGTGTTCATCCCCCTGCTGTTCATGAGCGGCATCATCGGCCGCCTGTTCCGCGAATTCTCGCTGACCCTGACCATCGCCGTCGTCGCCTCGGCCGTCGTGTCGCTGACCGTCACGCCCATGATGTGCGGCCGCCTGTTGCGCAGCCATGCCGATGAGCAGGCCGCCCACCGGCGCCGCGCGCGCTGGGCCAAGTATTCCCCCCTGGAATGGACGGAAGCCGGCTTCAACTGGATGCTGAAGGGCTATGAGCGGACCCTGTCCGTGGTCATGCGCTTCCAGTTCCTGACCCTGCTGGTGGCCATCGGCACCCTGGTGCTGACCGTCGTCCTCTACATGTGGATGCCCAAGGGCTTCCTGCCCAGCCAGGACACCGGCATCCTGGCCATCACCGTGGACGGCGACCAGGACAGTTCCTTCGCGTCCATGCGCCGCCTGCAGCAGCAGGTGGCCGACATCGTGGCCCAGGACCCCGACGTGGTGTCGGTGACCAGCTTCGCCGGCGCCAGCACCGTCAACCCCACCCCCAACACCGCCCACCTGTCCGTGGGCCTCAAGCCCCGGGATGAGCGATCGGCCAACGCCGACGCCATCGCCGTGCGCCTCAGCCACAAGCTGTCGGGTGTGCAGGGCGAGGTTTACGTCCAGTCGGTGCAGGACATCCAGATCGGCGCCCGCGCCAGCCGCACCCAGTACCAGTACACCCTGGCCGACGCCGATGGCGTGGAACTGGCGGAATGGGCGCCCAAGCTGGTGGCCAAGCTGCGCAGCCTGCCCCAGTTCCGCGACGTGGCCAGCGACCAGCAGACCAACGGCCGCCAGGTGGTGCTGAACGTCGACCGCGCCCTGGCCGCCCGCCTGGGCGTCAGCATCCAGAGCATCGACGACGTGCTCTATGACGCCTTTGGCCAGCGCCAGATCTCCACCATCTACGCCCAGATGAACCAGTACCGCGTCGTGCTGGAGGTGCCTGAGAAGCTGCAGTCCAGCCCCGAGGCGCTGGGCCGCCTGTACGTGCCCAGCACGGGCGGGCCGGTGGCGGTGAACACGGTGGCGCAGAGCACCCAGGTCACCACCAACACCCAGGTGCCGCTGAGCTCGCTGGTGCAGATCGAGACCACCAGCGCGCCCCTGACGGTGAACCACCAGGCCCAGTTCCCGGCCCTGACCGTCACCTTCAACCTGGCCGAGGGCCAGTCGCTGGGCGACGCGGTGGACGCCGTGACCAAGGCGGAGAAGGACATCGGCATGCCGGACACGGTGACCGGGTCCTTCGCCGGCGAGGCGGCGGAGTTCCAGACCTCCATCGCCAGCGAGCCATGGCTGATCGCCGCCGCCGTGGTCACCATCTACATCGTGCTGGGCGTGCTGTACGAGAGCATCATCCACCCGGTGACCATCCTGTCGACCCTGCCGTCGGCCGGCATCGGCGCCCTGCTGGCCCTGTGGCTGACCGGCAACGACCTGTCGCTGGTGGCCCTGATCGGTATCGTGCTGCTGATGGGCATCGTGAAGAAGAACGCCATCATGATGATCGACTTCGCCATCGAGGCGGAGCGGGTGGAGGGCAAGTCACCCCACGACTCGATCGTGGAGGCCTGCCTGCTGCGCTTCCGCCCCATCATGATGACCACCATGGCGGCGCTGCTGGGCGCCCTGCCCCTGGCGCTGGAGCACGGCACGGGATCGGAGCTGCGCCGGCCGCTGGGCATCACCATCGTCGGCGGCCTGATCCTGTCGCAGCTGCTGACCCTGTACACCACGCCGGTGATTTACCTGTACATGGAACGCCTGCGCGCCTGGGTCGCCCGGCGCACCGGCGGCGAGCGGACGGAGGACGTGCCCCCCGGCGCCCCGCCGCCCTTGACTGGCCTGGCGGATTGAGGCGCGGAGCGGCCATCCCATGAGCATCTCCGAACCCTTCATCCGCCGGCCCATCGGCACGGCCCTGCTGGCCCTGGGCCTGGCGCTGGTGGGGGCGGTGGCGTACGCCTTCCTGCCGGTGGCGTCCCTGCCCAACACCGACCTGCCCATCATCTTCATCCAGGCCAGGGAATTGGGGGCCGACCCGGTGACCATGGCCGCGACGGTGACCGCCCCGCTGGAGCGCCACCTGGGTGAGATCGCCGGCGTGAACGAGATGACCTCGACCACGTCGCTGGGTGTCAGCACCATCATCCTGCAATTCGACGTCAGCCGGCCGGTGACGGACGCGGCGCGCGACGTGCAGGCCGCCATCAGCGCGGCGGCCACCGACCTGCCCTCGGGCCTGACCAGCCAGCCCACGTTCCGCAAGGCCAATCCCAACGGCCGGCCCATCATGACGCTGGCCCTGACGTCCAAGACCCTGACCAACCAGGCCATCTTCGACGCCGCCGACGGCATCCTGGCCCAGCGCCTGTCGCAGATCGAGGGCGTGGCCCAGGCCTCGGCCGCCGGTGGCGAGAAGTCCGCCATCCGCGTGCAGGTGGACGTGAACGCCCTGGCCGCGCGCAAGATCAGCCTGGCCGACATCAGCACCGCCATCACCAACGCCAACGTCAGCCAGCCCGTGGGCACCATGGACGGCGAAGACACGCTGATGACGGTGACCACCAACGACACCATGCTGAAGGCGCAGGACTACCGCGACCTGGTGGTGCGCACCGCCAGCGGCACCGTCTTCCGCCTGGGCGACGTGGCCACGGTGCTCAACAGCTCGGAAAACATCAGGCAGGCGGGCTGGTTCGGTACGCAGCCGGCCGTGCTGGTCTCGGTCCTGAAACAGCCGGGCGCCAACGTCATCAAGACGGTGGACCTGATCAAGGCCAACCTGGGCCAGATCCAGAAGTGGCTGCCGCCCGGCATCGACATCAACGTGGTGAACGACCAGACCGGCACCATCCGCGCCAGCGTGGACGACGTGCAGATCACCATGCTGATCTCCATCGGCCTGGTCATCCTGGTGGTGGGCCTGTTCCTGCGCCGCCTGGCGCCCACCCTGGCCGCCGCCACCGCCGTGCCCCTGTCACTGGCCGGCACCTTCGCCGTCATGTGGATGCTGGACTACAGCATGGACAACCTGTCGCTGATGGCCCTGACCATCAGCGTGGGCTTCGTGGTCGACGACGCCATCGTCATGATCGAGAACGCCGTCCGCCACCGCGAGATGGGCAAGCCCCCCTTGCAGGCGGCCCTGGACGGCGCGCGTGAGATCGGCTTCACCATCGTGTCCATGACCCTGTCGCTGGTGGCCGTGTTCGTGCCCATCATCTTCATGGGCGGGCTGGCGGGCCGGCTGTTCCACGAATTCGCCATGACCCTGACGGCGGCCATCCTGGTCTCGGGCGTCGTGTCGGTGACCCTGACGCCCATGATGTGCGCCCGCTTCATCGACCATGCGCGCGAGCGCGAGGCCAACTGGGCCGACCGGTGGGTGGGCCGGCCGTTGGACGGCGCCACCAACCTGTACATGAAGGGTCTGGGCTGGGTGATGCGCCACCGCATCCTCATGCTGTTCGTGGCGCTGGGCACCATCTTCGGCACCGTCTACCTCTATGGCGTCGTGCCCAAAGGCGGCTTCCCCCAGCAGGACACGGGCCTGCTGCGCGGCAGTGTGCGCGCCTCGGCCGACACCTCCTTCCAGACCATGCAGCGTCGCATGCAGGAGGTGGTGAAGATCATCGCCGACGACCCGGCGGTGGCGGCCATCGGCGGCACCACCGGCGGCGGTGGCGGCGGCCCCGGCAGCAGCAGCGCCAACACCGGCAGCATGACCATCTCGCTGAAGCCGCGCAATCAGCGTGACGCCACGGCAGACCAGGTCATCGCCCGCCTGCGGCCCAAGTTCGCGAAGATGGAGGCGCTGCAGGTCTTCCTGCAGGCGGAGCAGGACCTGCGCTTCGGCGGGCGCAGCAGCGACTCGCAATTCCAGGTCTCGCTGCTGAGCGACAACCTGGACGACCTCTATGAATGGGGGCCGAAACTGGTGGCCAAGCTGAAGGAGCTACCGGACTATTTCCAGGACGTCAGCTCCGACCAGGACAAGGCCGGCCTGGACGCCAAGGTGGTCATCGACCGCAACCTGGCCTCGCGCATGAACCTGACGCCCTCGGACGTGGACGCCGCCCTGGGCAACGCCTTCAGCCAGAAGCAGGTCAGCACCCTTTATGGCGCCCGCAACCAGTACCATGTTGTGCTGGAGGCGACGCCCAATGAGCAGAAGGGCCCGGACGACCTGGTGCGCATCTATGTGAAGTCGGTGGCGGGTATGGTGCCGCTGTCCACCTTCGCCAAGGTGCAGGTCCAGGAATCGCCCCTGTCGGTGAACCATGAGGGGCAGTACCCCTCCTCCACCCTCAGCTTCAACCTGGCCGACGGTGTCGCCCAGGTGGACGCCCTGGCCCGGGCGCAGCAGGCGGTGACGGAACTGGCCATGCCGGCCTCGATGCGGGTGGAGGTGGGCGGCATCGCCCGCATCTTCCAGCAGCAGAACCAGGGTCAGCCTCTGCTGATCGTGGCGGCGCTGGTGACCATCTACATCGTGCTGGGCATGCTGTACGAAAGCTGGGCCCAGCCCATCACCATCCTGTCCACCCTGCCGTCGGCCGGCATCGGCGCCATCCTGGCGCTGATGGCCACGGGGTTCGAGCTATCGATGATCTCCTTCATCGGTATCATCCTGCTGATGGGCATCGTGAAGAAGAACGCCATCATGCTGGTGGATTTCGCCCTGGCGGCGGAGCGCATCCACGGCCTGTCCCCGGTGGACGCCATCACCGAGGCGTGCCGCGAACGGTTCCGCCCCATCACCATGACCACGCTGACCGCCCTGCTGGGCGCCGTGCCACTGGCCATCGGCGGCGGCACGGGGGCCGAGCTGCGCCAGCCGCTGGGCATCGCCCTGGTGGGCGGCCTGCTGGTGTCGCAGTTCATCACCCTCTACACCACGCCGGTGATCTACCTGGCCCTGCGGCCGCGCAAGGTGAAGCTGTCGCGCCTGCACGCCGCCATGGCCGGGGTGAACCGTAAGTAGGATTGGTTCCAACACCCCGCCAACGAAAATGGGCCCGCCGGATCATCCCCGGCGGGCCCTTTTCATGTCGCGCGAATCGCTCAGACGGGATCAGGAGGCGACCAAGGACCAGTCGGCCGGCTCCCACAGGGCGCCGGCGTCGGCGTCGGCATCATCCTGGAACAGCAGCGCGTCCGGCGTGCCGCCGCAGGCGCGGTAGCCGAACAAGGCCAGGGTGGCCGGCAGATCCACGCCCCAGCCCTTGGCGCCGCACCGGTCGACGACGATCAGCCGGGGGCGCAGGGCGTGGGGTGCCGCTTGCAGGAAGGGGATCAACGCGAGGTCGGCGCCGGCCTTGTAGCCCAGACGCAGCACGTCCACGCGGCGCAGGCCGGCGGCCCGCGCCAAATCCAGCAGCGGGCGCGTGCGCACCAGGGCCGGCGGTGGCGCGTCCCAGGCGGGAAGCGCCGTGGCGGCCTTGCGGGTGCCGGTCGCCAGGACCAGGCCGTCGCACGTGGGCCCCACCGCCTCTTCCACCAGGGTCACGGTGGCGGCGATGGGGTTCAGGGACAGGTTGACGGCCAGCCGGTCGCGGGTGGCGGCATTGGGCTCCACCGCCAGCACGCGGCCCTGGGGGCCCAGGTGGCGCGCGGCGGCCAGGGTGTGCAGACCCGTGCCGGCGCCGACATCGACGAAGACGCCCTCCGCCGGCAGGGCCGCCGCGACATGGGCCCGGGCCTGGGCCGCCGCCTGGCGGGGCAACGCCAGGAACCGGCGGTCGTCGGCATGGTCGCGGACATGCAGGCGGCGGCGCAGGCCATCAGCCGCAACATCGATGACGGAGCCGTAGAGCCATGGCACCATGACCCGCACCACGGGTCCCAACACCCTACCCGCCGCCCGGCCCCCGCGGCTGGCCGGCAGGGCGGCGCCGAGCGCCAGCAGCAAGCCCGGCAGCCCGGCGGGGCGATGCCGTCCGAAACCGTCGTCCGCCGGCGCCACCGGGGCGCGATAGTCGATGATGGGGAAGCCGTCCGCCGGACCGGCGGACGGGATGTCCCAAGGGCCGGAAGAAGGGTCCGGCAGCAGGGCGGCGGTGAGCACGGTCATGATGGTCGGCAGCCTCGGTTGATCAGCGCGTGGCAACGATGGCACAGTCAAGCTGACGCCTTGCTGACGCGGGCCTGCCGCGCCACAACCCGGCCCCGCCCACGAAAATCGGCCCGGATGCCGACAGGCCGCGGCCGGTCGCGCGTATAGATACGTCTGCCGCCCGTAATGGGCGACTTGTGGGAACCTGGCCGATGCGGCTTCTTTTGGTTGAGGATGAACGGGATCTGCGGACCTTGACCGCCGATCACCTGTCGCGAATCGGCTTCACCGTCGATGCCTGCGGCAGCCTGGCCGAGGCCGATGACCATATCTCGACCGCCGAGTACGATGCCCTGGTTCTGGACCGGCGCCTGCCCGATGGCGACGGTGTCAGCCTGGTGCGCCGCCTGCGCGGCAGCCGTCGCAAGGTGCCCATCCTGATGCTGACGGCCCGGTCCACCCTGGACGACCGCATCGAGGGGCTGGACGCCGGCGCTGACGATTACCTGGTGAAGCCCTTCGACATGGGGGAGCTGGCGGCCCGCCTGCGGGCACTGCTGCGTCGGCCGGGCGGCATCATCGGCGTGGTGCTGGAATGCGGCAACCTGTCTTTCGACAGCGCCGCCCGCGGCGTGGCCGTGGCCGGCGCCCCGTTGGCCCTGACGGCCCGCGAGCTGGCCCTGCTGGAGGTGCTGTTGCGCAAGGTGGACCAGGTGGTGACCAAGGCCCACATCGACAGCGCCCTCTACGGTTTCGGCAACGAGGCCACCGACAACGCCGTGGAGGCCCTGGTGTCCCGCCTACGCCGCAAGCTGGCGACGGCGGAGGCCACGGCCGGCATCATCACCATGCGCGGCCTGGGCTATATGATGAGCGCGTCGTGAGCCGCCACCTGCTGCCCACCCTGGCGCAGATATGGCGGCACCGGTCACTGCAAGGCCGCCTGGCCTGGCGCCTGGGCCTGCTGTTCCTCGTGTCGGTCGCCGTCGGCATCCTGCCCCTAGTGGTGCGGCTGGAGGAAGCCGGTGGGGTCGTGCAACGCAAGGTGCTGCGCGGCCAGGCCAATGAGCTGATGGCCGTGTTCAACCACGGCGGCCTGTCGCTAGACCGCCTGCCGCCGGATCTGGCCAACCGCTATGCCCTGGAGGAGGACGGCGTCATCTACGCCGTGTGGGACCAGCACGGCCGGCTGCTGACCCAGTCCCTGCCCCGCGCCGCCAACACCCTGCGCGAGGCGTTGAACCAGCCGGACACGGAATATTTCTTCCGCCCGCCGGGGGAGCCGGAGCGTTATGGCCTGGCGACACCCATCAAGCTGGGCGACCGCACCCTGACGCTGGCGGTGGCGCAGTCGCCCACCGCCGACCAGAAAATCATCAACGGCCTGCTGGATGAGTTCGTCCGCGACATCCTGCTGTTCGGCATTCCCGTTGCCTTGATCGCCGCCGCCATCGGCGTCTGGACCATCCGCAGCAGCCTGACCCCCATCCAGGAAGTGTCGGAGGAGGCGGCGGCCATCGGCCTGGACCGCCTGGACCACCGGCTGGACGGCAAGAACCTGCCCAGCGAGGTCCTGCCCCTGGTGGACGCCTTCAACACGGCGCTGGCCCGGCTGGAGGGCAGCTTTCGCCACCACCGCCGCTTCATCGCCGACGCCGCCCACCAGTTGCGCACCCCCCTGGCGGTGGTGCAGGCCCGCCTAGAAAGCGGGGAGGCCGATATGGCGGCCGTGCGAACAGACGTGCGCCGCCTGTCGCGCCTGGTGGCGCAGCTGCTGTCGCTGTCGCGCCTGTCCGGCACCCCCCTGCCCCGCACCGACCGGGTCATGGCGGGGGAACTGACGGCGGGGGAGCTGGTGACCCTGGCGCCCTTCATCCGGTCGCTGGGCAAATCCATCGAGCTGGAGGTGGTGGAGGACTTCCCCCTGGTGTGCAACACCGGCGCCGTGGCCGAGGCCCTGCGCAACCTGGTGGAGAACGCCGTGGCCTACGGCCCCACGGGCGGCACGGTGGAGGTGCGCGTGGGCCCCGGCCCCATCCTGTCCGTGGCCGACCGCGGGCCGGGATTACAGGGCGAGGACCCCCTGACCCTGGCGGAGCCCTTCGTGCGCGGTGCCGCCGGCGCCGGCATCACCGGATCCGGCCTGGGCCTGGCCATCGCCATGGAGATCATGCGCCAGCACGGCGGCCGCCTGGCCGCCCGCGACCGCCACGGCGGCGGGGCGCTGTTCAGTCTGTGCTTTGAGAACACCTAAGCCGTTAGTGGTTATGTTTCGTATATTGCGTTTAATACGCGCCTGACTCATATCTACATCATTGCGGCGCCATGAGGCGCCGAGGTTTGGCCCCCCGTGCCGATACATTGAGCGTGGAGGTTATGATGACAGCGTTGCTGGAGCGGAACGACACCATCGTTCCGTCTGACGAAGACGCACAGCTGGCGACGGAGTCGAGCCGCATCCTGTCCAGACACGGGGACCGGGAGCTTCAAGTGCAGTTGGACGACGGGCAGGCCCTACCGCTGCCCCGGGCCCTGCGGGAGTTGATCACCCATCTGTTGGTGGAGATGTCGCAAGGCAACGCGGTGACCGTGATCCCGGTCCATGCGGAGATGACGACACAGGAGGCGGCCGACTTCTTGAACGTCAGCCGACCCCACTTGGTCAAGTTGCTGGAGACGGGACAGCTACCCCACCACAAGGTGGGGACCCATCGCCGTGTCCGCTTCGCGGATTTGAAGGCGTACAAACAAGGAAGGGCGGAGGCTCGATCCAAGGCTCTGGAGGAACTGGTCGCGCAGGCCCAGGAACTCGACATGGGTTATTGACGTGTCACGGTTCACCGTCGTCTTCGATGCCTGCGTGCTCTATCCGGCGCCGCTGCGCGATTTTCTGATGGATTGGCGGCGACGGAGCTGTTTCGAGCGCGATGGACCGATGCGATTCATGACGAATGGATCCGCAACGTTCTGAAAAATCGTCCGGATTTGACGCGGGAGCAGCTGCGGTGGACGCGGGAGCGAATGGACGCCAGCGTCATAGATTGCCTGGTGTCTGGTTATGAACATCTGACACCAACCATCAATCTTCCCGACCCCGATGACCGACACGTAGTGGCTGCGGCCGCTCAGGCAAGAGCGGACGCCATCATCACCTTCAATCTTAAAGACTTCCCGCTGGATGACACACTGGAAAAGCAAGGGCTGCCCAAAACGGTCGCCGCCCTGCGTCCGTATGCGCCCTTCCTGTCGCAATGGCCCACCGCGCCCCGCGGCTGAAGTTCACACCTTCAGGAAGATCCGGCGGCGGTACAGCACCTCCAGGATCGCCCACCACAGGGTGACGAACAGGAGGGCGAAGGCCAGCGAGGCCGCCTTTTCCGGCAGCACAGGATAGAACACCGCCTCGTAGACCACGTCCTGCAGCGGGGCGATGCGGTGGTCCCAGGGCAGGGTGATGACGCCGCCGATGACGATGGCCATCAGTTCGGACCCGACATAGGCCAGGATGGGGTTGACGCCGAAGACCAGGGCCGGCCGGGTCCAGCGGCGCCAGCCGCGCACCTCAACCGCCCACAGCAGGGCACCCAGGCACAGGCAGGCCATGCCGGCGGTCAGGGCCACGAAGGAGCTGGTCCACAGGCTCTTGTTGATGGGGAAGGCCAAATCCCAGATTTCGCCCAGCAGGACACCCGCGACCCCGGCCACGATCAGGCCCCGGATGCGGGCCGGCAGCGGCAGGGGCCGGGCCAGCCAGCGTCCGGCCTGGACGCCCAGCAGCGCTGTGGCGATGGCCGGCAGGGTCGACAGCGCGCCTTCGGGATCCCAGGTCTTGGCGGCGGCCCACAGATGGTTGCCCAGCGGACCCCAGTCAAACAGCGCGCGGTCGACCGCCGCCGCCACGGTGGCGCCGGGATGGGCCAGCGCCGCCAGGCCGGTGGCGCCGGTGCCGGGCACGGGAACCAGCGTCATCACCGCCCAATAGCCCAGCGCCAGCAGCACGATCAGGGCGCCCTGCCCCTTCGGCCCCACCCGCAGCGACAGCAGGCCAACGGCGGCGTAGCACAGGGCGATGCGCTGCAAGACACCGGGGATGCGCCAGGACAGGACCTGCGCCGCCGCGCGGTCGGCCAGCGTGCCATGACTGGCCAGCGCGTAGCCCGGGAACCAGGCGATGAACAGGCCGAGGCCGAACAGGATGAGCGCGCGCCGCAGGATCTGGCGGGCCAGGGCGCCGTCGCCATCCCCCCGCGCGCGCCGCTGGGTCAGCGACAGGTGGGTGGTGATGCCCACCATGAACAGGAAGAAGGGGAAGACCAGGTCGGTTGGCGTCCAGCCGTGCCATTTGGCGTGGCGTAGCGGCCAATAGATGTCGGACCATGTGCCGGGGTCGTTGACCAGCAGCATCAGGGCCACGGTCAGCCCCCGGAAGACGTCCAGCGACAGCAGGCGTTCAGGCTTGGCGGCCAGGGAAGGTTCCCTGGAAGGACGGTCCGAGGCGGGTGCGGACATGGGGGTCAGGCAAGGCCTTTCAACCGGGAACGGCGTGAGGATGCGGTCAGGTGTGCCAGCACCCGCCACGCGCGGCTAGCCCCCAGATCGGCATTTTACCGGAAATGACGAAGGCGCCGGTCGCCTTGACGGCGCCGTCAGCCGCCGGCCTTGGCCGGGATGGTGTCGGCCTGGGCCTCGGTCTGTTCCACCGACCAGCCGCCGCCCAGCACGCGGTACAGCGTGACGATGGCGGTGAGGTAGTTCAGGCGGCTTTGCACCAGGCTGTCCTGGGCGCTGAACAGGGTGCGCTGGGCCGTCAGCACGCTGACCATATCGGCGGTACCACGCTGGAACTGCCCGGTGGTGCCGCGCAGAGCCACGTCGGCCGAGGCCGTCGCCTTTTCCTGGGCGCCCCGGATGTCGCGGGTGTAGCGCACGCCGGCCAGCGCATCCTCGACATCGGAGAAGGCGGTGACGACCGCCTTCTGATAATCCGCCGCCAGCTCCTCCACCCGGGCGCGCTGCACGTCGGACTGGGCCTGCAGGTTGCCGGCGTCGAACACCGTCTGGGTCAGCGAGGTGCCCAGCGACCACAGCTTGCTGGCCGGGTTGAACAGGTTGTCCAGGGTCTGGTTCTGGTAGCCGTAGCTGCCCGTCAGGCTGAGGCTGGGGTATTGCTGGGCGATGACGCTGCGCAGGGTGGCGTTGGCGGCGATCAGCTGCGCCTCGGCCGAGGCCACGTCAGGCCGGCGGGTCAGCAGGGTGGACGGCAGGTTGGGCGCCACCTCGGGCTCCGCCAGGCCGCTGAGGGTGGTGCCCTCGATCTTCAGCTGTTCCGGCAGCACGCCCACCAGCACGGCCAGCGCGTCGATCTGCTGCGCCAGGCTTTGCTCATACTGGGGAATGGCGGCGCGCTCGCCCTCCACCACGTTCACCTGGTTGGCCACGTCCACATCGGTGGCGGTGCCGGCGCGGGCGCGGGCCTGGATGCCGCGCAGCACGTCCTCGGCATCGCGCAACGACTGGCGGGCCAGGGCCAGGCGGTCCTTGTAGGCCAGCGCCTGGAAGTAGTCGGTGGCCACCGTGGCGATGGCCGTCATCAGCACCGTCTGCTTGTCGTAGCGGCTGTAGTTCAGGCTGGCCTTGGCCGATTCGAAGGCGGACCGGTTCTTGCCCCAGAAATCCAGCTCGTAACTGGCCGACAGCTTGGCCGAATAGTTGCTGCTGATGTTGTTGCGGGTGATGAAGTTGCCGTTGCTGACGGTGGTGGTGCCGCCGCCCGTCTGGCTGCGGGTGCGCCCGGCGTTCGCCGTCACCGTGGGGAACAGGGTGGAGCGCTGTTCGTCCACCGTCCCTTCGGCCTGGCGGATGCGGGCCACGGCGGCGCGCACGTCGAAGTTATTCGACGCCACGCGGGCGATCAGGCTGTCCAGTTCCGGCGACTTGAACTGCCGCCACCAGTCGGCGGCGATTTCCGTGCGCAAGGTCGCGTCCTTGGCGGCGTCGCCCGTCACCGTTTCCCGATAGGCCGCCGGCTGCGGCGTTTCCGGCCGTTCATAGTCAGGCCCTACGGTGCAGCCCGTCAGCGCACCCGCCATGAGGAAGGCCGCCAGGGCCGGCTTGGCGACGGACGAAAGCAGGGAACGGGACGACCGGTGGCGCAGCATCGCGGGACGTGATCCAGGAAGGGAGGCCAGATGGAAACGCGGATTGGGGACGGGACCCGGCGCCCTTCTTTTCACACCGGAGGCCCCCTGTCACGGACGAACTGGGCCTGCGCCCAATTGGCCCAGCCACCAGCCGGGGAAGTGGAACGCCCCCCCCGTGACCGCCCGCCCGTGACCGCCCGATGGTACGGGGCGAAAGCCGCCAACCTGTCGGGAAAAACGACACAGGCGGGCCAACAGCCGGATTATCGCGGGCTCATGCCGGCGATGATCGTGTCCAGCATCACGTCCAGATCGGCGTGCATGTCCAGGGTGCGGTCCAGCAGGGTCCAGCGCATGACCAGGCTGTGCTTCATGCCCGAAAGGATCCAGCCCACCCGTTCCACGTCGGTCTCGGGCGCGACCTCGCCCGCCGCGATGCCCTCACGGATCAGGGCGCAATAGATGCGGTGCGGCCGTTGCAGGCGTTCCGCCAGCAGACTGCGCATGTCCGGGCTGTCGGCCAGCACCTCGCGCGAGAACATCAGCGACGACAGCGCCGGGATGCTTTCCGCCAGGCCCAGCCAGGTGTGCATGACCTGCCGCAGGCGGGCCATGGGACTGCCGGCGCCGTTCAGCGCCTCCTGGACCGGGGGGGCGATGCGCTGGGAGAGGTTGTCCAGCAGCGCCTCCCACATGGCGCGCTTGGTGGGGAAATGGCGGAACAGCGAGCCCTGGGCCATACCGATACGGCGGGCGATGGCCGTGGTCGTGGTGCCGCCGGGCCCCACCTCGTGCAGCAATTCCAGGGCGGCGGCGATGATCTCCGCACGGCGGGTGTCGCCCGCCTTGCGTTGGCGCCCGCTGGGACGCGTTTGGGGGTCGAGGTCCCCCGCCATCACCGTTTCACCCTGGGTCATCGCCGTATCCAGTTCACGCCGGCGGGGTGCCGGCCGCACCGGCCTCTGCCGTCTCACCCGCCTGCCAGCCGCCGCCCAGCGCCTTGTAGAGGGCGATGGTCTGCTGCACCAGGGCATAGTCGCTCTGTGCCACGGCATCCTTGGAGGTGGCCAGGGTACGGTCGGCGTCCAGCACGGTCAGGAAGTCGGCCAGGCCGGCGCGGTACTGCGAGCGGGCACGGTCCTGCGCCCGCTGGGCGGCGTCCAGGGCGCGGTGCAAGGTCTCGTTCCGCTGGCGCTCGTTGGCATAGGCGACCAGCGCGTCCTCCACCTCCTGGAAGGCGGTCAACACCGTCTTGCGGTAGGTGAGGCGCGCCTCTTCGGCCTGGGCCTCGGCATCCTTCACGCCGGCCTTCAGGCGGCCGCCGTCGAAGATGGTGCCGCTGACGGTGGGGCCCACGCTCCAACCGAAGCTGTCGCCCTGCAGCAGCTTGCCTATATCGGGATTGAGGAAGCCGCCGATGAGGCCCAGGGACAGCTTGGGGAAACGCGCCGCCTCCTTCACGCCGATCTCGGCGTTGGTGGCGACCATGGTGCGCTCGGCGGCCCGGATGTCGGGACGGGCGCGCACCACCTCGGATGGCAGGCTGGCCGGCAGGGCCGGCGGCAGGGGCACCTCCGGCCCGGCGGTGGTCAGCAGGCTGTCCACGTCGGCGGGGGTGCGGCCGGTCAGGGTGGCGATGGCGTGGGCACGCTGGGCGGCCTGGGTCGCCAGCGACGGCAGCACCGCCTTCTGCTGTTCCAGCTGGCCGTCGGCCTCCGCCAACTGCAATTCGGTCGCCAGGCCCACCTTGTACTTCGCGGCCGTCAGGTCGCGGGTTTCCTGCGACAGGCGCACGTTTTCATTGGCGATGACGATGCGCGCCTGGACGGAACGAAGGGCGGCGTAGTCGGTGCCCAGTTCCGCCAGCATGGACATGACCAGCGAGCGCCGGTTCTCGACGCCGGCCTCGATGTTCGCGTCGGCCGCCTCGATGCTGCGGCGCGTGCCGCCGAAGAGGTCCAGCTCCCACGAGGCGTCGAAGCCCGCCAGGAAGATGTTGCTGGTGCCGCCCAGCGAGCCCGTGGCCCCCGGGGGCAGGCGGTTGCGCATGGCGGCGCCCTCCCCCTTCACGCTGGGGTACTGCGCGGCGGCCGCCTGCTGGCGCTGGGCGCGGGCGGACAGGATGCGCTGCTCCGCCACCTTCAGGTCCAGGTTGCCGGCGACCACGTCGGCAACCAGCTTGTCCAGCGTGGGGTCGCGGAACTCAGTCCACCAGTGGCCCAGCACGGTGGCGTCGGTGTTGACCTGGGTCTTGCCCGCCACCTGGGCCGTCGCCTGGGTGGTCGTGGCGCTCCACGCCGCAGGCGCGTCGGCCGCCGGCGGCTGGTAGTCCGGGCCCAGGGTGCAGGCGGCCGTCAGGGCCAGGGCCGCCGTGGCGGCCAGCAGCCCGGCCCGGCGCGGAAGCGGGAAGAGGGGAGTGGAAGCGGACATCAGGGTCACTCCGCGGCGGCGGGCTTGGGCGCCGCCTTGGTGGATTTCATGAAAAAGGCCAGGGGCACGACGCAGAAGGCGACCACGCCGGATATGCGGAAGACGTCGACGTAGCCCAGGATGGCCGCCTGGCGCACCAACGTGCGGTAGATGCCGCCCAGCGCCGAGGAGTCCATCTGCGACGGCGTCAGCCCGTGACCGGCCAGGCCGTTCATCCAGGCCTGCTTGGTCATCTGATAGCCCATGTTCAGGTCCGACAGGTGCTCGACCAGATAGGCCTGGTGCACCTGCGACCGCTGCGTCAGGTAGGCCGTGACCAGCGCGATGCCGATGCTGCCGCCCAGGTTGCGCGACATGGCGTACAGGGCGGCGGCGTCGCCGTTCATCTCCCGCGGGACGGAGGCGAAGGCCACCGTGCTGATGGGGATCATCAGCAGCGCCGTGCCGAAGGTCTGGGCCAGGCGCATGCTCATCAGGTTCAGGAAGCTGACCTGGGGCGTGATGGTGCCCGTGTAGAACATGGCGATGCCCAGCAGGAAGAAGCCGGTGGCCACGATGAAGCGGGCCTGGAACTTCTTCAGCAGCACGCGGGTGATGATGGGGATCATGAACAGGATCATGAAGCCGCCGGGCGACAGGATCATGCCCGACCAGGTGGCGGTGTAACCCAATTGGGACTGCGCCAACTGCGGGATCAGCACGGCGCTGCCGTACAGGGTGGCGGCCATGATGCTGATGAACAGGGTGCCGATGGCGAAATCCTTGTTCTTCCAGACCCGCAGGTTGACGATGGGATCAGGCCGATCCAGCAGCCAGACGACGGCGCCCACCAGGCCCAGCACGGCGCCCACGCCGAAGGCCTGGATGAAGCCGCTGGAAAACCAGTCCTCCTGCTCGCCCCGGTCCAGCACGATCTGCAGGCAGGCGAAGCCGGCGGCGATCAGCGACAGGCCGACCACGTCGATGTTGCGCTTGCCCTTGCCGGCGCCGGCCTTGGCCCAGGGCGGATCCTCCACCACCGCCGAGATGGCGAAGGTGGCGATGACGCCCACCGGCACGTTGATCAGGAACACCCAGCGCCAGCTGAAATTGTCCGTGATCCAGCCGCCCAGCGTCGGCCCCATGATGGGGGCGGCGATGATGGCGACGGCCGTGACGCCGAAGGCGGTGGCGCGCTTGGCCGGCTCGAACGTGTCCAGCAGGATGGACTGCTGGTTGGGCTGCAGGCCGCCCCCGAAGAAGCCCTGCATCAGGCGGAAGATGATCAGTTCGGGCAGCGAGGTCGACAGGCCGCAGAGCAGCGACGACACCGTGAACATGATGATGGACAGCAGGAAGTAGTTCTTGCGCCCCATCATGCGGCCCAGCCAGCCGGACACGGGCAGCACGATGCCGTTGGCCACCAGGTAGGAGGTCAGCGTCCAGGTGCTTTCGTCCGTGCCCACCGACAGGCTGCCGGCGATGTGCGGCAGGGCCACGTTGATGATGGTGGTGTCCAGCACCTCCATGAAGGTGGCGACGGTCACCACCATGGCGACCAGGTAGGGGTTGTGCTTGGGACGCCAGGTCGACGCCCCGTGATCAGCCTCGGGTGGGGGAAGTCCTTCGCTCACCGCCGTCCCCTCAGTTCAGGTTGACCGTGGGTTCGACCGACAGACCCAGGGGCAGGGGGTGATCGGCGGGCAGGCCGCCCGTCACCTTGATCTTGACCGGCAGGCGCTGGACGATCTTCACGAAGTTGCCGGTGGCGTTTTCCGCCGGGAAGGCGGTGAAGCGCGAGCCGGTGCCCATCTGGAAGCTGTCGACGGCGCCGGTCAGCTTCAGGTCGGGGAAGGCGTCGACCTCGATATCGACCGGCTGGCCCACGCGCATGTGCTTCAACTGGTTTTCCTTGAAGTTGGCGACCACCCACACCTCCGGCGTCACCAGCGTCATGGCCGATTGCGACACCTGCAGGTAGTTGCCCTTTTCCACGGCGCGCTTGGTCACCCAGCCATCCTGCGGCGCCACCACGGTGGTGTAGGACAGGTTCAGCTCCGCCTGAGCCAATTCGGCCTGGGCGGCGGCCACCTGGGCCTCCCACTGCTTCACCTGGGTGGCGGCCACCTCGATGTTGCGCGGCGCCTGTTCCGCCGAGCGCAGCTTGGCGTCGGCGTCGGCCAGCTGGGCCTGGGCGGTGCGGAACGCCGCCTGGGCGGCGTCGATCTGCGACTTGGTGGTGGCGCGGACGTCGATCTCGGTCTGGCGCGACAGGTCGGACTTGGCCCGGACCAGCGTGGCCTCGGCCTGGGCGCGGGCGGCGCGGGCCTGGTCCAGCTGCGCCGGATAGGAAACCTGGGCGATTTCCAGATTGGTCTGCGCCTGCGTCAGCTGCGCCTGCGCCAGTTGCAGCTGCGCGGCGTCACGGTCGCGGGTGATCTGATAGTCGCGGGGATCGATGCGGAACAGCAGGTCGCCAGCCTTCACCTTCTGGTTATCCTGCACCGCCAGCTCGACCACCAGGCCGGAAACCTTGGGCGCCACCGTCACCACCCGGCCCTCGGTGAAGGCGTCGTCGGTGGATTCCTTGCCCCTGCCGCTGAGCCAGAGGACGACGCCGCCGACCATGACGACGGCCAGCACGCCGAAGCCGATGATGCGCGGCAGGGGGGAACGCTTGGGCGGAAGGGCGGTGGACGCGCTGGTCATGATGGTCCTTTAGTCCCTGATCGTTGAAGGCCGGATCGGGCTTGGGCCCCGTGCGGGGGGCGAACACCTTGGGCCCGGCCCGGCCGGGTCAAGGAATACGGATGTGGGGAAGGTGCCGCTAAATCCTGCGGCGCGGAAACTGCTTGCAAGCAAGTTATTGCTTATGGCCTCGGAACGCACCTAATGAGGATGGCGCAGATCTGGGATGCGGCAAGCGCCAAAACCGTGGGACCTGAGCACCCACCCATGCATCCCACCAAAACCTTAGGATTCCAGGCCATTTCCCGCGACAACGCCACCGCGCCCAACATCGGTCGGCGGCGCCTGTCAGCGTCCACCATCACAGGGGCGGGCCCAAGGTTTTAGAAGCCCAGTTCGCGGTTCAGGCGGGTGGTCCCATAGATTTTGGTCAATGCCTCCTTCACCGCTCCGACCGATACCCAGACGGCGCGGTTGGAGGTGTCGTCGAAGCCGAAATCGCCGCCCAGCGACTGGCTGTTGCCATCGAAGATCGTGCCCACCACCTGGCCATCGGTATTGACCACGGGGGAGCCGGAATTGCCGCGCACAATGTCGTTCGTGCTGGCGATGTTCAGCTTGCGGCTGAAGTCCACATCGCTGCGGGCGCGCAGCCACGAGCGCGGCAGGGCCAGCGGCTCCGCCCCCGTGGCGCGGCCGTAGGCCTCACCGATGGTGGTGTAATACCGCACATGGCGGCCGTTCTCGTCATAGCCCTTCACCGTCCCGTAGGACACGCGGGGGGAGAAGGTGGCGTCCGGGTAGGCGCCGGTGCCCTTGGCGGCGAAGACGACCTGGGCGATGACGCCGGCGTTGCGCCGCTCCACCGCCTCCACATTCACCTCCACGTCGCGTCGGATGACCAGCGCCTGCTTGTCCACCTCTTGCGCGAAGCGGATCAGGGGGTCGTGGCTGTTCTTGATGGCCTCGATGCCGCCCATCAGCAGGCGTTTGCGTTCGTTGGGGTCGGCCAGCCTGGTGCCGTCCACCAGGTCGCTGGCCATCTTTTCGGCCGTCTGCGCGCCCAGCACATCGCGCACCAGGGGATCGTCCGGCCCCAGCACCCGCCGCAATTGCACCAGCCAGGCGCGCAGCAGCACCTTTTCCAGGTCGGTGGAAATGGGGGCGTTGGCCAGCAGGCGCTGACGGGTGAAGGGGAAGCCGGCCTCGGTGAATTCCTGGAAGCGCTTGATGTCGGGCAGTTGGCGCTGCTCCGCCGCGCGCACCAGCAGGCGGGCATAGGCGAACAGGTCGGACTGGGGCCCGCGCCCCTCCTCCACCACTTCCATGCGGTCGGCGACGGCACGGTAATGGCTCACGGCCTGGGCGATGGCGGCCCAGGGATCGCCGAAACGCTGCTGGAATTGCGGGTCGGCGGCCACTTTGGCCCGCAGCTCATTCTCCGCCCGCCGGCGGCTGTCGATCAGGCCGGGATTGACCAGGGCGCGGAACTGGCCCAGGCGGGCCTTGTAGGCGTTTTCCACCGCGAACAGCTTGGCGAAGGCCACGCGGGCGTGTTCGGTCCCCTCGGCCGAGAATTGCAGCAACAGGCCGCGTAACTCCGCCAGGTAGACCAAACTCTCCGGCAGGACGACGTCGCGGTCGTATTCCAGCTCCGCCACCGTATCCAGGCGTTCGGTGGTACCGGGATTGCCGGAGGTGAAGACCAGATCGCCCTCCTGCGCGTCCCGGGGAGCGTAGGCGAAGTAATTGGCCTGGGTGTTCAACGGCGCGCCATGCTCGTCATAAACCCGCAGGAAGGCGACATCCAGGTCATAGCGGGGGAATTCGAAATTGTCGGGATCGCCGCCGAAGAAGGCGATGTCCTCCTCGGGCGAGAACACCAGGCGCACATCCTGGTAACGGCGGTATTTGTACACGTCGTAGACGCTGCCCCGATACAGCTCCACCACGTCGCAGCGGATGGCCTCATCCCCGCCGGCGCAGTCGCGCTGCAGCTTGGCCAGCGTCTCACGCAGGGCGCGGCCGTAATCCTGGCCCTCGCGGCCCGCCACCGCCTCCCTCACCTGGGGGGTGACGTCGGTGATGCCCACCAACTGGTTGGCCTCCACATCCGGACATTTCACCTCGTCCTCCGGCTTGGCGGCATAGAAGCCGTCCTGCACCAGGTTGTTGGCGGGTGATGACAATTGCTGCAGGCAATCGCGGGCGCAGTGATGGTTGGTCTGGACCAGGCCGGTGGGCGAAACGAAGGAGGCGGAGCAGCCCCGGGGCAGCCGCAGCGACGCCATGCGGAGATGGTCCAACCACTGGACGGTGGGCTCGAAGCCGTAGGTCTCCTGGACTTTGGCGCTGGGGAAGTGGTTGAAGGTCCACAGTCCCTCATCCGCGCGGGCCCCGAAGGGCGTGGAGGCGAAAAGCCCGGACAAGCAGCCGCCAACCGCAGCCGCCCTAAGCCCCGTACGCATGGTCCCCGTCCCTTGCATGCCCGTTTGTACCTCTTGATCCCGGCCTCCCCGCCGGGCGGTACAGTCCCTGTGAGCATACCCCCAAGCCAAACCGGGGCGGGACGGGATTTTGTAACGGAAGTGCAAATGTCGCAGCCCCAGAACGCCGAAACCCCAGGGAAATCCCTGGGGTTCACGTGACGCCTATTCCAACGAATAGGGACGGGCCGCCGCTCAGTTGACGATGCGCCAGGACCCATCAGGCTGTTGGCAGGCGGTGCCCACCTGCTGGCTGGGCTGTCCCGCCACGGTGATGGTGGAGGTGTATTCGCGGCAGTTGGCCTGATCATAGGCCGGCTTGGCCGCCATGGCCTGGACGGGCTGCGCCACCACGGGCGGCGGCGCCTGTACCACGACCGGGGCCGGCGCCACATAGGCGGGGGGCGCGTAATAGGGGTAGGGCGCGTACGCCACCGGATAGGGCGCCCAGTATGGACCGCGCCAACGCCAGTAGGGGTCATGCCAATAGGCGCCGTAATAGCCGGCCGGATAGAAGGGGCCGACGCCGATACCAACGCTGACGAAGGTGCGGGCGCTCGCCGGGGCGGCGCCGCCGGCCAACGCCAGCAAGGCCACCACCAGCGACATCATCACCAGGAACGGAGCCTTGAACACGCGCTGCATGATCATCCTCTTTCAGACGGCGGGCCCGCTGATGCCGCGGGTACCGCCTCAAAGCCGCCCTTGATCGCGTTTGGAAACGGCCCGGGGCGCTCGGGGCCATCCCTGCCTTATAATACGGGATTGTGGCCTTTACCTGACGGCCCGACGGGTGCGGCATTTGGTTTACCCAGTCTGATGGCCGCGCATGGGAAAGGGCCCGCGAAATGCATCCGGCGGGCCCTTTCCATCTTCGGCCTCAATGGGCGCCCAGTTCCCTGGTCAAGCGATTGGCGTGGTAGATCTTGGCCAGCGCCTCCTTCAAGGCGCCGACCGAGACCCAGACGGCGCGGTTGACCGAACCGTCATAGCCGTAGTCGCCGCCCAGCGACTGGATGTTGCCGTCGAAGATCAGGCCCACGACTTCCGCGTCCTTGTTGATGACGGGGGAACCGGAGTTGCCGCCGATGATGTCGTTGGTGCTGACGGCATCGAACTTCTGCGCCGGATTGATGGCGTCCTTGGCCTTCAGCCAGCTGTCGGGCAAGGCGAAGGGGAAGGCGCCGGTGGCGCGATCGAAGGTGCCGCCCATGGTGGTGAAGGGCGCCACGTGCTGGCCGTTCTGCTCATAGCCCCTCACAGTCCCATAGGAGACGCGGGGGCTGAAGGTGGCGTCCGGGTAGATGGACGTGCCGTGCACCTTGAACATGGCCTGGGCGATGTAGCCGGCGTTCTTCTGCTGCACGGCCGAGACGTTGGCCTCGACATCCCGGCGGGCGGCCAGGGCATCGGCGTCCACCAGCTTGGCGAACTTGATCATGGGATCAGTGGAGGCGTCGACGGCCGCCTGGCCCCCCTCCAGCAGGCTCTTGCGCACCGAGGGATCGCCCAGGCTGGAGCCTTTGACCAGGTCATCCGCGATCTGCTGGGCGGAGCGGTTGCCGAAAACCTTGCGCACGAGGGGGTCGTCGGGGCCCAGCTGACGCTGCATGTAGACCAGCTGCATGCGCATCAGCACCCGTTCCAACTCCGGATAGACCGGACTGCTGGACAGCAGGCGCTGGCGGATGAAGGGGAAGTTGGCGTCGGTGTATTCCCGCAGACGCTTGCCGTCCGGCAGGGGGCGTTCGCCGCCGGCGCGCACCAGGTTACGGGCATAGGTGAACATGTCGGACTGGGTGAAGCTGCGGCTGCCTTCCAGCACGTTGTAACGCGTGGCGACCACGGCATAGTGGTCCACCGACTTGGCGATGGCCGCCCAGGGGTCGCCATACTGCTGCTTCAACGCCGGGTCGGCGTCGATGAGGGCCTTCAGCGCCGCCTCATCCTTGCGCTTGGCATTGATCAGGGCCGGGTCGACAAGGGTCTGCAACCCGCCGTACAGCGCCTTGTAACTGTTCTCCAGGGTGAACAGCTTGGTGCGGGCGATACGGGCGTTCTCCTCGCCCTGCGCCGTGAACTGCAACAGGATGCCGCGCAGTTCCGACAGGTACAGCAGGCGGTCGGGCAGCGCGTGGTCGCGCTCGTATTCCAGCTCGGCCACGGTGTCCAAGCGCTCCGTCCGGCCGGGATTGCCTGAGGTGAAGACCAGATCCCCCTCGTCCGCGTCATGAGCGGAGTAGGGGAAATAAGTGGCCTTGGTGTTCAGCGGCTTGCCATCCTTGTCGTAGACGCGGACGTAGGACACGTCGAGATCGTAGCGCGGGAACTCGAAATTGTCGGGGTCGCCGCCGAAGAAGGCGATGTCCTCTTCCGGTGCGAACACCAGGCGCACGTCCTGATACCGGTGATACTTATAAAGATTGTAGGCGCCGCCATGGTACAGCTCGACCACGTCGCAGCGGGTGTCATCGGCGCCACCGGTGCATTCCGTCTGAATGGCGGCCTGCACCTCCTTCAAGGCGGCGGAAAAGGCGTCGCCTTCCTTGCCGGCGGTGGCGGCGTTCACCCGCTGGGTCACGTCCGTGATCTGGACCAGCTGGTTGACCTCCATATCCGGGCACCTGGCCTCGTCCTTGAGGTCGGCCGCGTAAAAGCCGTCCTTGATATGGTTGTGGTCGGCGGTGGAGACCTGCTGGATGCAGGCGCGGGCGCAGTGGTGGTTGGTCTGGACAAGGCCGCTGGCGGAGACAAAGGCGCCAGAGCAGCCACGCGCCAAGCGGACGGATGCCAGTTGCACCCGCTCCAGCCACTTGGGATCCGGGCTGAAGCCATAGGCCTGCTTCACCTTGGCGCTGGGGAAATTGTTGAAGGTCCACATGCCTTCATCGGCGCCGGCCACGGTGGGCGCCAGCAACAGGCCAGCCAAGGCGGCGGCCGCCAGGGCGCTCAAGGGCGCGCCCTTCAGGAAATCGCGCATATAGAAATTCCTCACGACAGGTCGATCCCGTGCCCCGCAGCCGGGTTTTCCGACTTGCAGCATGTCTGTCGCGGGATTGCAAGGTCGGTGGCGATGCCCCGGCAGGCGCCCGCCGCCACCCCGTCTCAGGCCGCCAAGTCGCCCATCATCAGGTCGGGTAGAGCGTCCGGAAACTCCGGCGCCTGGTCGAAGGGCGCCATGGCCGACAGGCTGTCGGTGCGGAAGAAATAGACCATGTGGCTTTTCAGCGGCGTGCGGCCCGGCGGCGGCGGGGCGTTGCGGTCACGGCCCCAGCGGCGGGGATCCACCACCGTCAAGCCGTATTCCGGCAGAGCCTGGCGCTTCTTGGCCAGGGCCACCAGCCGGGCCTTGAACACCTTCAGGTCGCTTTCGGCGCCAACGCGCAGGCGCAGCTTCTCGATGTTCATCTTGAAGGCGCCCTGGTTGCCGCAATGGGCGCGCGCGATCTCGTAGAGCCGCTTTTCCGTGGGTGACAGCTTGAAGTAGTCGGGGTGGTAGGTGAGGATTTTACGGTCCTTGACCACCGCGCGGTACAGCCAGTCGCACAGCTGCACCGTCAGTGACTTCATGGTCTTCCCGCCATCCTTGTCGCGGCGATAGTTGATACGGTAGTCCAGCACCCAGGAGAAGGCGCCCGTCTCCCCCTCGCCACCGGTCTCCAGGTTGGTCAGCACCTGGGTGGACTGCAGGCGCTTCAGCGCGTCCTCCAACCGTTGATAGGCGGTGTTGGTGGCATGAATGCCCACCACGCGGAAGAAGTCGTGGCCGGTGAAGGTGAGACGCGGGCTGACCGGTTCACCGCGGTTCAGTTTGTCCTGGATCAGGGACACGAGGTAGATCAGCACCTCCTTGTCCCAGATGTTGGCGACGCCGTGCTTGGTGCCGGTGACCTCGATGCGGACGGTGCCGTCATCGTAGATCGGCAATTCCGTCACCGTCTCCTTGCTGAGGGCGAAGAAGTTGAAGACCATGACCAGGCGGTCGTTCTTCACCTTGCCGATCAGAGGGCTGTCCAGCGCCAGGGCCAACTGGCTGCCGGCCATCGGGGCTTCCACCATGGCTGGCGCGGAAATCCTGTCCGCAGTCCCTGTCGTCGTCCCCGCCATTGTCGCCACCCTTCACACAGCAGACCCCATCCACCATGGATTGGGCGTTCGGACTCTGGATGATGAACGCGGCCAATCGCCGCCGCCAACGGCAAAAACACGCTTGGTTGCCGATCCCTTGAGATTCTGGCGGCGCGACCCCCAAAATCTGGTGTGCACCCCGAGTCGATACGATTGCTGGTATCCGAACCCGTGACCTTGGGTAACCGAACCCTTGAATCGACTCGGCATGGATCCGGGCGACTCATTGCGGCGGGTCGAAATCAGGCGGACTCGGGACCATAGTGAGTCGGATCGCGGTATCAGAGTCCGGAACCGGCCTGCCCAAACCCTTAACCTCAAGGGAACCGCAACCGGAATTGAGGGAACGGCAACCAAGATCAAGGGTATGGCAACCGACTCCGGCCGACTCGCCCCATTTTCCCTCAAGGGTTCGGATACCGTTTTTCCCAACTCCAGGGTTCGGCAACCATTGGCCAAGGGTTTGATGACCCAAAGCCCGAGGGTTTGGAGTCCGCAGCCCCAGGGTTCGGATACCGGGAGTCGTGGGAACGGTTACCAAACACCCTATTAAGCTATTGGAAAGATGCCGTTTTCTGGCGCTGTAACAGTTAAACCCTATATCTGTTTAACCCTGAATCCTTTTAAGGAAACTATCCACAGGCCAGCCTTTCATGGGCGGAAATAGTGGTCACGGGATCAGGCTCGGCGGGTTCCAGAGCAGGCTTGGCCCTCCATCTCGTCCCCCGATCGACGCGCGCTCGTCAACGGTGCTCCCGCAAAAACCCAGCAAACGCGCCATTTCTGAAGCGCACCTCCTCCGTCGGAAATTGGTATCCGTTCCCTTGAAGATCGGGGGCCGCCAAGTAGAAGATCGCCGTGGTTTCCAGTCCCGATCGTCCCGCTTTCAAGGTTACAGTTACCAAAGACGACGATGCAGCCAATTGATCCAATCCCATCAGCGAATTTTTCCGCCTAATCGGCAAAAAATCGACGGTGAGGCAGTTATCCGCATATTTGCCTGAAGATCGCGGTTGGCGTCCGGATCGCGGTTGGGCATTATCCGCCCATCTTTGGCAGCCCCTCGGATACACCAATGACCACCGATGTCAGCGCGCCCGCCGATAACGCCATGCCGGCCAGCGGCGACCCCCTGCAAATCTTCTTGGACCACTCGGAAGGCTGTGACGCCATCCAGCGCAAGATCATCGAGGTGCAGGCCTATCCCGGCCACGCCAAGAGCCTGCGCCTGTTCCCCACGTCGGAGGCGGCTCGGCTAATCCGCATTTCGGAAAGCCATCTGCGCGCCCTACTGAAGAATGAGCAGTTCCCCCAGGGCACCGTCATCGGCGGCAACAACCGCCGCGGTTTCACCCTGGCGGAGGTGAACCAGATTCGTCGCCAGCTGTTCCAGCAGACCGGCGATGTGCGCTATCGCGTGGGTCGCGATCGTGAGGCCGGGGAAAAGCTGTCGGTGATCACCGTCGCCAATTTCAAGGGTGGGGCGGCCAAGACCACCCACTCCGTCCACCTGGCGCAATACCTGGCCCTGCAAGGCTACCGGGTGCTGATGATCGACCTGGACAGCCAGGCCAGCGCCACCTCGCTGTTCGGCTTCGTGCCGGATGAGCAGTTCGACCGGCTGGACACGCTGTATCGCCTGTTCACCCTGGACGACAGCCAGCGCATCAACGATCTGCGGCCGCTGGTCCAGAAGACCTATTGGGACGGGCTGGATGTCATACCCGCCAACCTCGGACTGTACTCCACAGAGTTCGAGGTGCCGGTGCGGCAGATGCGCCAGCGGGAACTGCGCTTCTGGCGGATCTTGCAGGACGCGCTGCCCAGCATCGACCAGGACTATGACATCATCGTCTGCGACTGCCCGCCGTCGCTCAGCTATCTGTCGATCAACGCCGTCATGGCGGCGAACTTCCTGTTGATCCCCATTCCGCCATCCATGTTGGATTTCAGTTCCGCCGGGCGCTTCTTCCGTATGGTCTATGAGACGCTGTCCACCCTGGCCCAGGCCGAGGGCGGCCGGGTGAAGACCTTCGACGCCGTCCGCCTGTTGGTCTCCAAATACCAGACGGCTGACGGCAACCAGAGCCAGTTGGTGAAGTGGATGGGCAGCATCTTCGCCGACACGCTGCTGGAAAACCGCATGGCCCTGACCACCGGCCTGGATAGCGCCGGCAACCTGAAGCAGAGCTATTACGAGCTGGAAGCCAGCGACGTGAACCGCCGCACCTATGAGCGCGGGCTGGAATATCTGAACAACGTGAATGCCGAGATCGAGCGGGTGATCTGGGACATCTGGAAGCGCACGCCGGCGCGGGAGGGGACGCGATGAGCCGCAAGGACAGAATGGCCGAACTGGACAACGCCATCGGCGACCTGACCGCCACCCGGGCGGCGCGCCCGGCCGCCCCGCGTTCCGCCATTCCCATCGTCAACCAGATCGAGAGCGTGTTCCAGGACAGCGCCAAGGAACTGGAGACGCTGCGCGACAGCGGCCGGGTCTTGCTGGAGCTGGACCCGGCCGACATCCACAGCACCCAATACCAGGACCGGCACACCGCCGCCTTCGCCGACGCCGCCTTCGCCACCCTGGTGCAGGACATCCTGCGGCATGGCCAGTTGGCGCCGGTGCTTGTGCGTCCGGCGGCGGACGGCAACGGGTATGAGCTGATCGCCGGTCACCGCCGAACGGCCGCCTGCCGCCACCTGGGGCGCAAGGTCGTGGCGCGGGTGATGCAAGCGGACGACCGCGACTTGCTGATCAAGATGGTGCAGGAAAACGAGGCCCGCGCCGACATCTCCGCCTATGAACGCGCGGTGCAGTTGAAGACGGTGCTGGATACCGGGCTGATGAGCCGGGCCGAGTTGATGGAGCGGTTGGACTTCAGCAAAGGGCATCTGTCGAACCTGCTGAAGTTCGCCGAGCTGCCGGCCACGGTAGTCGCCGCCCTGGATGACCCGCGTCCCCTGAAGATCAGCGATGGCGCCAAGCTGGCCCGGCTGATGGCGGAAAGCGAAGAGGCCGCCGCCCGGGTGGAGGCCACTGCGGCCGAGCTGAGCGGGAAGGGGGCAGATGACAATTTGAGCTTCACCGCCCGGCTGCGCGCCCTGATGGCGGCGGCGCTGGGGGACGGTGTGGCTGAGCCGGAGTTGGCGGGGGAGCGGGTGATCCGGTCCCGCACCGGTCAGGTGCTGGTGCGCCTGTCCCTGCACGAGGGCCGGCCCATCCTGCGCCTGGCGGCGGGTTTGCCCCCGCAGGCCCTGGACTCGTTGTTCGCCCAGTTGCCCGAGGCGCTGCGGCGCTGTGGCCTGGATGTGCCGGACTGAGGACCTGCCTTCCATATAGGTCTGCGGTCGACCCCCGGTTTTTCTGAAAAAACTTCGAAACGGCCCCGTCCCCGCGACGGGGCTTTTTCTTTGCCCCAAGGGTCGCAAACAGCAGACATCTTCAAGGGAACGGTTACCGAAGTTTTTTCAGAAAAACTGGCGTCGCGAAGCACGTCGGAGCCAATGAGCATCATTCCACCATATAGGCGCGATAGGCATCGCGGCCGGAAATCTCCAAGACCAAGCGGTCGCGGTGCAGCCCATCCAGTAGGGTGCGGGCGGCCGTTCCGCTCATCTCTAGGGCGTGGGCCAGCCGGCCGGAAGTGACGACCGGCTGGGCCAGCAGGAAGGCCGCCACCTGCGGTCCCCGCGAGGTGGAGCGCTTGGGCCGCAAAGCTTCCGCCAGTCGAACCTCGGCGAGGCGCAGACGACGCAACAGCGCCTCGCCCCGGGCCAGGCTGCGGGTGGCGGCGTTGAGGAAGGCTAGCATCCATCCCTCGTGCCGGTCAGGGCGATACTCCATGGCATGGCCCAGGAAGCCGATGGAGGGCATCAGCACCGGGCCACCGGCGAAGGCGGGATGGGTCGGGCTGACGAAGGTATCCGAACCCTCGAAGGTGGGCCCGTCCAGGCCGCTGCGGCGGGCGATCACCAGGCCCTGGCGGGCAGGCCACCACGCGGCCAGCAGCCGGCCCAGGGCGGCACCGGCGCTGCGGTCGGCGCGGACACGGTGCCAGTGGGCCAGGAAGCCGGCGGCACCGATGAGCGCGGGTGCCGCCCGGAAACGCGACAGGTCATCAGGCGCCAAGGCGGCCTGCAACACGGCCCAACGCTCTTCCGCCTCCACCTCTTCCGCCGCCCCATTCCACAGGGAAAAGCCCGCGTTCCGGGCCAGGCGGATACGGTCCAGGGCCGCCAGCCGGCGGGGGGTATAGAGATGACGGGGATGACGGGCGGCGATGCGGCGCACCAGGTCATAAAGGGGCAAGGCTTGGGCCAGGTCGGGGTCGGGCGCGCGGTCCAGGCTGTCCCATGCCAGCAGGCGCAGGTCCGCCGTATCGACCAAGACACCGTTCAGGCGGGCGGAAGCCGCGGCTTCCTCAATGGCCATGCGATGGGTCCAGCCGGCGGCGACGGCCGGGCTGCTGCCGGCCAGCACACAATCCAGCCGAACCAGCGCGGCGGTGGCCGCCTCCAGCGCCAACAGCTCCTCGGCGGTGTGGTTCGGGGGGAGGGGACCCCCATCCAGCGGCGCGGGGGCGGGGAGGGGGGTGGGGGACGCCTCGGTGCTGGCCGGGCCTTGGGCTTTGGCCGGGGCATAGGGGTTCCCGGGCACATCCCACCAGTCTTCGCTCACCTTATCCCCCATGCATCGTCCCCGGAAACATTGGACACGTACAGGTCAGAAAGCAAGCTATTATGGATTTAGCTTTCCTCTGGTGGAACCGCCGCGCCAGCGGTCCGGCATCAGAGGTATTTGGTGATCTCGGCCATTTCCGACAGCCGTGCCCGGGTTTGGGTGGGCAGGGGGCCCGTGGCCTCTTCCAAATGATGCTCGATATGGTGCAGCACCAGGGCGATCTTGGCTTTGTCGACGGCCTTGACCACGGCCTGCAGCTGCTGGGCGATGGTCAGGGCGTCGCGCCCCTCCTCCACCATCTGCACGATCTTGGCGAAGTGGCCTTGCGCCCGCTTCAGGCGGTTCAGGATGTCGGGGGTGGTCGCGTGCGTCATTCCTTGACTCCTATCCCCCTGGGGGGATCAAGTCAAACCACCTGTAGGACCGTCGGGCGATGCGCTGCCGCGCCCTTGGGCTGAGGCCGCCATCGCCCCATGGACGGGGCACAGCCGGGTGCGGCGGGGCCGGCGTTCCAGGCCCTTGGATTTGACCGCAAGACCCGGGATGTCGTGTCGGTGAGCCGGGGGTACATCAGGGGCAGGAACGACCCCATATCAGGATGACGATCATGTCCCCCGCTACCGCACTCCGGGTCCCGATGACGTCCGCCCCGACCACCGCCCCCCTTGAGGCAGATGCCGACCCGCGTTGGCAGGCGCTGCTCAACCGGGACGCCAGCCAGGACGGCCGCTTCGTCTATTCGGTGAGGACCACCGGCGTCTATTGCCGGCCCTCCTGCCCCTCCCGTTTGGCCAAGCCCCGGAACGTCGCCTTTCATGACAGCTGCGCCGCGGCGGAGCGGGCGGGCTTTCGCGCCTGTAAGCGCTGCAAGCCGGACCAGCAGGGCACCGCCCAGCGACAGGCCCAATTGGTCGCGGAGGCCTGCCGCACCATCGAGACGGCGGAGGAGGCGCCAGGCTTGGAGCAACTGGCCGACCAGGCCGGCCTCAGCCCCTATCACTTTCACCGCGTGTTCAAGGCCATCACCGGCCTGACGCCCAAGGCCTACGCCACGGCCCACCGCGCCCGCCGGGTGCGGGATGAGTTGAGCCGCCCTGGCGCCACGGTCACCACCGCCCTCTATGATGCAGGCTTCAACGCCAGCAGCCGGTTCTATGAGGCGGCGGACGGCATGTTGGGCATGCGGCCCGGTGACTACCGCGCCGGTGGCGCCAATGCCGACATCCGCTTCGCCGTCGCCCAGTGCAGCTTGGGCGCCCTTCTGGTGGCGCGCAGCGAACGGGGCATCTGCGCCATCACCCTGGGTGATGATCCCGACACGCTGGTGCGGGACCTGCAAGATCGATTCCCCAAGGCGCGGCTGACGGGCGATGACCCGGAGTTTGACGCCTTGGTCGCCCGGGTGGTGGGCTTCGTCGAGGCGCCGCGACTGGGGCTGGACCTGCCGCTGGACGTGCGCGGCACCGCCTTTCAGCAACGGGTTTGGCAGGCCTTGCGCGCCATTCCGGCGGGGGAAACGGCAAGCTATGCCGAGGTGGCGGCCAGCATCGGCGCGCCCAAGGCGGTGCGGGCGGTCGCCCAAGCCTGCGCCAACAACGCCATCGCCATCGCCATTCCGTGCCACCGCGTGGTGCGGACCGATGGGGCGCTGTCCGGCTATCGCTGGGGTGTGGAGCGCAAGCGGACCCTGCTGGCGCGGGAGCGGGCCTGATGGATGGCCCAGGATCCCCGAGCGCTGGCATTGATGGCGTGGCCAGCATCGACGCTTATGATTGGCCGGCCATATCCAGGGAGTTGGACGCGTACGGCTGCGCCGTATTGCCGAGGCTGCTGACCCCGGAGACCTGCGGGGATCTGTCCGCCCTGTACGCGCGCGACGAAGGCTTCCGCAGCCGGGTGATCATGGGCCGCCACGGTTTCGGCATGGGGGAGTACAAGTATTGGGCCTACCCCTTGCCGCCTGTGGTACAGGCCTTGCGAATCGGTCTCTATCCCCGGCTGGCGCCGCTGGCCAATCGGTGGAACCAGCGGCTGGGGGAGGATGTGCGCTATCCGGACAGCCACGCCGACTTCCTGGCGTTGTGCCACCACGCCGGGCAGGTGCGGCCCACGCCCCTGCTGCTGCGGTACGGGCCAGGCGATTACAACTGCCTGCACCAGGACCTGTATGGCGACCGGGTGTTCCCCTTGCAGGTCGCCGTGCTGCTGTCGGAACCGGGGTGCGATTTCACGGGTGGGGAATTCGTGATCACGGAACAGCGGCCGCGCATGCAGTCCCGGGCCGAGGTTGTGCCCCTGCGCCAGGGTGACGGCGTCGTCTTCGCTGTCCACCACCGGCCGGTTTCCGGGACGCGAGGCACCTACCGCGTCACCCTGCGCCACGGCGTCAGCCGTCTGCGTTCCGGCCAGCGCCACACGCTGGGCATCATCTTCCATGATGCGGTTTGATGCTCGGGCATCCCTGAAAAACGAGGGTGGCAAGCGGGCGGACGCCCGCGCCCGCAGGGCATAACTAACTGGGGCTGGCGACCTTCACCTGGCCGCTGACGATGGCTTGGCGGGCGCGGGCCACCGCCTCGACGATGGCGGGGGTCCAGACGGCCCGGTTGTCGGCGTCCACCACCACGTCCACCCCGCCCTCCTTCAGGCCCAGGCGCGTGATGCCGGAGGTGAAGGTCTGGCTGCGGCCGGCTTCGAAGGCGCGGGCGATGGCCACGTCCAGGCGCTTGACCATCGAGGTCAGCATGCGGCCGGGGTAGAGGTAGTTCTGGTTGCTGTCCACGCCCACGCCCAAGGCCCCCTTGGCGTGGCCGATGTCCAACGCGCCCAGGCCGGACACGCCGGCGGCCGGGAACAGCACGTCGGCCCCGTGGCGCAGCATGTCGCGCGCGATCTCCGACGCGGCGAAGGGATCGGAAAAGCCCTTGGGGTCGCCCGCCACCAGGCCGGTCATCACCGTGGCATCCGGCCGGGTATCCTTGACGCCCTGGGCGTAGCCTTTCTCGAACCGCTCGATCACCGTCGCCGGCATGCCGCCGATGAAACCGACCGTGCCGCTCCTGCTGGCCAAGGCCGCCGCCACGCCCACGAGGTAAGAGCCCTCGTTCTCCGCGAAGAGGACGGAGGCGACGTTGGCCCCGGGCACCACGCCGTCGAACAAGGTGAAACGTACGTCCGTATGTTGGGGCGCGAAGGCGGCCAGCGCGGTTTGGAACCGGAAGCCGATCAGCGCCACGTCGGTGCAGCCGGCGGTGACGGCGGACTGCAAGGCGCTGGGGTAGGCGTCTTCGCCCGCTGGCTCGAACTCGGCCACGGCGACGCCTGACTTCTGGGCGAAGGTCTGGCTGCCGTCATAAGCCATCTCGTTGAAGCTCTTATCGAACTTCCCCGCCTCGGTATAAACCACACAAGGTTTGAAGGCCGCCGCGCTGGCAATGCCAGCAGTGCTGGCAAATAGCGCGGCCGCAAGGACGATCCGGATCATGCTGTCTCTCCTCAAGCGGCGGCTTCGGTGGCGCGGACCTGGCCCAGGAATCGGCGCACCGCCTCATCCAATCGGGCGGCCTGGTCGGCCAGCCCTTGGGCGCTGGCCCGCACCTGTCCGGCGGACTCGCCGGTCGACAGGGCGGCGGTGTGCACGCGGCCGATGGTGCTGTTGACCTCCTCCACGCCCAGCGCCGCCTCGCTGATCGACCGGCTGATCTCGGCCGTGGCGGCGTTTTGCTCCTCCACCGCCGCGGCGATGGTGCTGGACACCTGGCTCAGCTGCACGATGGTGCCGCCGATCTGGCGGATGGAATCGACCACGGCGCCCACGGCGCTGCGCACGGCGGCGACTTCGCCGGCGATGTCGCCCGTGGCCTTGGAGGTCTGGCCCGCCAAGCTTTTCACCTCGGACGCCACGACGGCGAAGCCCTTGCCGGCGGCGGCGGCACGCGCCGCCTCGATGGTGGCGTTCAGCGCCAGCAGATTGGTCTGGCCGGCGATGTCGTCGATCAGCCGGGTGACGCTGCCGATGCGCTCGGCGGCGCCGGTCAGGCGCTCCACCATGTCGGCGGCGCCATCCGCCTCCTCATTGGCGCGTTGCGAGATGCTGATGGCCTGCTGCAGCTGGCCGCTGATCTCCTGCACCGACAGGGACAGCTGTTCGGTGGCGCCAGCCACGGTCTGGGTGTTGCGTGAGGCCGCCTCGCTGGACATCGCCACGGTGTTGGCCTGCTCGGCGGTGGCATCGGCCGACTGGCCCATGCTCTGCGACAGGGCGGTCATCTGCGCCGCCGCGTCCACCAGGGCGGCGATGATCCCGCCCACCGACTGTTCGAAGCTGTCGGCCATGGCCGACATGGCGGCCTGCCGCTTCCCCGCCGCCTCGCGCCGCTCGTTTGCCAGTTGCACCTCATGTTCGCGCACCTGCACGGCGTTGGCGCGGAAGACGGTGACGGTGCGCGCCATCTCCGCGATCTCATCGCTGCCGCGCGTGTCGATCTCCACGTCCAGATCGCCGCCGGCGAGCGCCAGCATGCTGCGCGACAGGTTGGCGACGCGGCCCGCGATGCTGCGGCCGACATAGAACACCGCCACGCCGACGGCGATGGCGACACCGGCCAGGCCGGACGCGATCAGCAGGCCGCGGGCGAAGGACACCACGTCCTCCAGCGCCTTGGCCTGGGTGCGCACTTCCGCCTGGGTCTGGGCGCCCAATTCCGCGCCCAGCTTCTGCACCCGCGCGGCGATGGCCGCACTCTGGTGCAGCAGGCTGGTGCTCTGGTCCTGCGCGTCGGCCAGGCGGCTTTTCATCACGGCCAGCCCACCGGCGGTGACGTCGCCGAAGCCGGGGGCGGCGGGAACCGCCTCGCCCAAGGCCACGCGGGTCAACACCTCCAGGCCGGCGCCCACGGTGGCGCGCGCCTCGGCCGGCAGGCTGGCCTGGGTGGCCCGAAGATGCTGCAGGGCGTTCGCCAGGGCCGCCTTGGCCGCCGCCGGGTCCTCACCCGCCGTGGCCGGCGCCGCCAACAGCGCGCCGAAGGCCTGCACCTCGGCCAGGGCGGCCAGGATCTCCGGGTTGGGGGCCCGGCCCAGGGCCGCCATCAGGGCAGCCTGCGCCCGCGCGTTGGCCTCGGCGGCGGACGCCTCCTGCGTGGCGACGGCCTGACGCAGGCGCCAGCGGGCATCCTCCGCCCCATTCAGTACCTGCAGCAGGGCGGAAAAGCGGCCGCCCAGCACCCGCAGCTCATCCAATTGCGGCGTCTGGCCCAGCTGGGCATTGGCTTGCCGCAGGGCGTCGTTGAAGGCCTTCTCGGCCACGGTCAGGGCCTTGCGGGTGGCTTGCGCCTCTTCATGCGTGGTGGCGATGGACGCGTCCATGGAGGTGCCGGCCAATCCCTCGGCCGCTCGGGTCAGGGCATCCAGTGTGTCCAACCGGGGGAGGGTCTCGTCGACAATGCCGTTCAGTGTGCTGTCCACGCGGGCATAGGTCAGCCAGCTCTGGCCGGTGATGACCAGCATGGCCAGGATGATGGCGCCGAAGGCCAGGCCCAGCCGCGCGGCCAGACCCAACCGCCGCTTGCCCTGTTGGGTGCGGCCGGTATTCCGCATGTCGGCATTCCGCATAATTGTAGGCAGTGTCGTCACGGCGACCATGGCTCCGTCCCTTCCCGATGCGGTTGGAGAGGCCTGGGCGCGTCATTCCCCCATGTCACCGGGCGGAGTTCAGCCCCGTCCCGTTCCCCTGACCGCGAACGCCGTCCCCTAAAAGCCCCCATCAGGCCGGTTGGACGTCCGTACAGTCATAGGAAATCTTGATGATCACTGTGTGACAATCCGGGGGACGGACAAAGAAAAAACTGACCATATGGTCAAGTCGCGGCCTATCCTTCCGGCTAGCGCCCATCCCGGCGGCAGACAGCGGATTCTTTAGGCAGAAACGGGGCGTGGGGGCGGGCCGAAAGCCACGGATCGCCTGGGGATGGCGATGTATATTGGATAAATGAATCATGCCGCGATGTCGGTGCGGCGCCGTACCCGCAACTCGGTCTCCCGGTCGCGAGGGGGGGGGATTAGTGGAAGCGGCCGTTGCGCGTGGTCTGCAGCACCATGTCCAGGCCGGCGCGCAGCACGACCATCTGGTCGAAGGACAGGCCGGTCAGGGCCAGCAGGGCGGGCAGCAGGGTGCGGGCGCGGCGGCCCAGGGTGTCCATCACCGCGGCGCGGCCCGGGGCGCGGCTGAACAGGGCCGGAGCCGAACGGGCGGCGCAAGCGAGGCAAAGCGTGGTCATCGTCGTCTCCTTTCCTGGCGTCGGGTCCTAGCGCGGTGCTGCGGGGGCTCGGGGCCGGGGTCTAGCGTGCTTGATGTCTGAACTATATTTCTGGAACGATTTTGGCGGTAGTTGGGCTTGTCGGCACTCCGCGTTCCATAATTGGAACACTATTGGCGTGGGGTGTGACGGCGCCGCGCGCGACGCTTTGACTCACCCCGCCATCCCGGCGTGCCGCTTGAACCAGACCGTGACCGGCCATAAATCGAACGCAATGGCGGTGTTCTATCAACCTGCCCGGCCGCCTGGCTGTGACGGCCCCCGCAGGGGCCATGCTGTTTTCGATGAACAGGAATTCCCGTATGCGACGCCTCACGTTCCGCACCCCGTCCCGCGCCCTCACGTCCCTTGCCCTGGCCGCCACCGTGGCCGTCACCGCCGCCACCGTGCCGGCCTTGGCCCAGGATCGTTGGGATGATCATCATCGGGGGGAGGAGCGCCGGTGGGACGACCATCGCGGGGACGATCACCGGGGCGGGCCTTGGGCGCCGCATTGGGGCCATTTCCGCGACCATGATGTCTTCATCTATGGCCGCGGGCCGGTCATCGTTCCGGAATACCGCCGCCATGTGTATCGCGACGTGGTCGTGCTGCGCCCCTTCGGTGTCTATTACACCGGCTACGGCCACTATTACCGCGACGACGAGGCTTATCGCTGGCTGGGCCTGACGGCCATCACCCTGACGCTGCTGGATAGCCTGGCCGAGCAGCAGCAGCGCGCGCTTGAGGACGCCCAGATCCGCGCCACCATGGCGCCGGTCGGCCAGCCTGTCGTTTGGAATGACGGCCCGGCCAGCGGCAGCGTCGTCACCCTGCGCGACGGCCACACCACCGACGGCCAGTATTGCCGCGAATTCCAGCAGAACGTGACCATAGGCGGTCAGACGCAACAGGCCTATGGCACCGCCTGCCAGCAGCCGGATGGCGCCTGGCACGTCGTCGCGGACAACTGATAGTCCCCGTGTAGGCGGGGGCGTGGAGGGGTGTCCTCGTCGGATACCCCTTCTGGGCCTCTATGTTACAGCCCCGCGACAGGTTAGCACCGTACCCGGCGTATAACGGAACAGTTGCCATTCTGTGGGCGACGGGTGGGGCGCGCCGAAGCAACAACCAAGCAGTCGTGGTTATGGCCGGCGGCAGTCCGGCGGCACCGCTTCGCATCGCCCATCCCGCCGGTCGCAGAACTTTCCAATCCGTAGGGGAGAAGTGCGCCGGCATGTCCTCCATCGCCCTGTCAGATAACCCGGCCCCCCGTGGCGCCGCCCGGCGCCTGATCCCGTCCTCGGCGGGGGCCGTGACCAGCATCGCCCACGTGATCATCCCCCATGGCTTCGGGGGCGCGGAAAAGCATGTGATGGAGCTGGCTGAATTCCAGGCCGACGATCACCAGGTGATGGTCATCCTGGGCCCGGGGGAGGATGGGGGCGCCGGCGCCCGGCACCTTGCCGAATCGCTGGACCCGCGGGTGTCGGTGGTGTGGCTGCCGGCGCGCATGCGCACCGCCGCGCTGTTCTGGAAGCTGCTGGCCCTCTGCCCCGACATCGTTCATGCCCATCTCAACACCGCCGCGCGGCGGGTGCTGCGCTGCCGCCCGGGTTGCCCCCGCGTCGTCACCCTGCACAACGGCTTTCGCGCCGGCCTGCATGACCGCTTCGACGGCATCATCCGCATCGCCGACTACCAGGGTCGCATGATGCCGGCGGCGGCCCGCGACCGCTCCGTCACCGTGCATAACTGGGTATTGCCGCAGCGGGGCGCGCTGACCCGGGCGGAGGCCCGCTTGGCCCTGGGCCTGCCGCGGGACGTGCCCGTCATCGGCGGCATGGGCCGGCTGGAACTGGGTAAGGGCTTCGATGTGCTGGTGGATGCCTACGCCCGCTTGCGCGCCCAACGGCCGGATGCCCGCCTGGTGTTGTTCGGCCAGGGGGCGGAGATGGCCGCCCTGCGTGACCAGGCGGCACAACTCGCCTTGGGCGATCAGGTGGTGTTCGCGGGCTTCCGCCCCGACGTGCGCCGTTACCTTTCCGCCCTCGACGTGGGCGTCGTCGCCTCCCGCCATGAACCTTTCGGCCTGACCTTGCTGGAATACGCCGACGCGGGCATCACCCTGGTGGCCACCCGCACCGGCGGGCCGCTGGAAATCCTGGGCTTCGACTATCCCTTCCTCTGCCCGCCGGAGGACGCCGCCGCCATGGCCGAGACCTTGCTGGCCGCGCTGGATGGTCGTGTGGCTGCCCGGCCCGTCGATCTCACCCGCTTCCGGCCCGAAGTGCAGATGGCCAAGGTGGGCGCGCTGTACGCCCAACTGGCCGGCGCGACTGCGCCTGTGGCTGTATAGATGCGCCTGCGCCAGTGGCCATATGGGCTGCCGGCGCACCGATTAATCCTTCCATATCTATCGTCAGGCTTGCCCCTCGCGGCCCCTTCGCCTCTCCTGCCAGGAAGCGAAAGGAAGACGGTATGGGCAAGGCGGCGATTTTCCTTCTGATTTCGATGGCGTTGCTGGCGCCGCCGGCGGCTGAAGCGGGCCCGCCATCCCTGGCACCCCTGGTCGCTGACTACGACGCCCTGCTTCAGGGCGGAAAAGAGGACGGGCGCTGCCTGCCGGATGTCAGCCCCAAGGCGGCGGCCGATCGGCGGAATCACCTGGCGGCCTTCGTCCACCGCCTGGATGCGGTCGATCCCGCGGGCTTGGCGCCAGCCGACCGCCTGACCTACCGCTTCATGCGCTGGGATGCGGAGGATCGGCTGGCCGGCATGGCCTTCGACCAGGACCGCATGCCCTTCAACAGTGACAGCGGCTTCTACGCCACCCTGACCTACACCGCCAACCGCACCCATGTGCGCACCAAGGCGGAGGCCGACGCCTGGTTGGCCTGCCTGCAGGCCGCGCCCGACTATTACGCCGCCAACATCGCCAATGCCCGGCGCGGCATCGCCACGGGGTTCGTCCAGCCGAGGGTGATCGTGGACGCGGTGCTGGAGATCGCCCGCAAGCAGGCGGACATCCCCTTGGACGAGGACGGCCTGCTGTCACCCTTCGCCGGTGGGGACGACGCGGCCGCGATGGCGGAATGGCGGGCGCGGGCGCGCCAGGTGCTGGCCGGTACGGTGCGTCCCGCCCAACGCGCCTTTGTCACCTTCCTGGAACAGGAATACCGCCCGGCGGCCCCGGAAAGCCTTGCGGCGCGCGACCTGCCCGGTGGCGAGGCCTATTACACCTGGGCCGTCCGTCACCACACCACCACCAGCCTGACGCCGGACGCCGTGCACGAGATCGGCCTGAAAGAAGTGGCACGCATCCGGGGGGAGATGGAGGCGTTGATCCGCCGCACCGGCTTCACCGGCGGTTTCGCGGATTTCCTCGCCTTCCTGCGCAACGACCCGCGCTTCTACGTCACCACGCGCCAGGCGCTGTTGGAGAAGGCGTCGGAAATCGCGAAGCGCATCGACGACCAGTTGCCCGCCCATTTCGGGCGGCTGCCGCGCCTGACCTATGGCGTACGCGAGGTGCCGCGGGATATCGAGGACACGTACACCACGGGCCGTTACTTCCCCGGCGACGCCGCCAAGGGCGTCGCCGGCGGCTTCATGGTCAACACCGGCAAGTTGGACCAGCGCCCCCTGTATGAACTGCCGGCCCTGGCCCTGCATGAGGCGGTCCCCGGCCATCACCTGCAAACCGCGCTAGCGGCGGAGCTGGAGGATTTGCCGCCCTTCCGCCGCCGCGCCTACATCAACGCCTATGGCGAGGGATGGGGCCTCTACTCCGAGCAATTGGGAGAAGAGATGGGCATCTACCGCGATGATTATGAGCGGTTCGGGCGCCTGTCCTTCGACATGTGGCGGGCCTGCCGCCTGGTGGCCGACACCGGCATCCACTGGAAGCACTGGACCCTGGACCAGGCCCGCGCCTGCTTCACCGACAACACCGCCCTGGCCCCGCACAACATCGAGACGGAGCTGCGGCGCTACATCGGCTGGCCGGGGCAGGCGCTGGCCTACAAGGTCGGTGAGCTGAAACTGCTGGAACTACGCCAGCGGGCGCAGGACAGGCTGGGCGACCGCTTCAATGAGCGGGCCTTCCACGATGCCGTGTTGCTTTCAGGCTCCCTGCCGCTGGATCTGCTGGAGGACCAGGTGAACGGCTGGATCGCGGCGCAGCGCTAAAGCGCGACCGCTCCAGGTGGAAAATTCTAACGGCCCATTTCCTTAAGCCACGCGGTGTGGAAGGCGCGGATGCGTCCCTCGTTGTGACCCAGCAGGGCGGGGCGATCGGCCTGTTGGCTGCCGGCCCAGGCGGCCTCCGCCACCGACTGGTCCTCCGCCAGCAGGCGGCGGTTGAAGTCGGCCAGATGCCCTTCCACGCCCTGCCGGGCGGCGGCGCTGGCGCCCGGTTGCTGCCGCGCCAGCGACAGGCGGTAGCGCAGATGGCAGCGGCCCGGCCGCACCGTGCCATCCGGCGCATACACCGGCTCGTACGTCTGTACGCTGGCCATCAGGCCGGCGGTCAGGCCGATGGCAAGGTTGGGGAAGATGATGGCGTGGTCATAGTCGGTGAAGGTTGTCAGCGGCGTCAGCTTCAACCGCTTGGCCACCCCCTCCCACCAGCGGCGGGTTTCGGCGGTCAGGCCGATGGTGCCGGTGCTGTGGGGGCCGTGCTCGGCGCACGTCCAGGTCCCTTCCGTCACCGTGCGGAAGGTTTCCGGATGCACGCTGTCGACGTGATAGACCTCCAGCACGTTTTCCATGCCCACTTTCCAGTCCGCCCGCCAGTCCAGCGGCGCTTGGTCGAAGGGCGCGGCGAAGCCGTCGGACACGGCGTCCAGCCAGACGCCCAGCGGACCCAGCCACGTGTCGAGGTCGGGCCCGCCTGGAATGAGGCGCACGAAGACGAAGCGCCCGCGCCGCGCCACCTCGTACCGGGTCAGCGCCAGCGCGGTCTTGTCCGCCTTGTCCAGTTGGAAGCAGGGGTCGTTGCCCGGTATGCCCACCGGCACGCCCTCCCGGCCGTAGGTCCAGCCGTGGTAGGGGCAACGCAGGGGACCGTGGCCGCGCTCCGCCATGTGCAGGCGGGCGTGGCGGTGGGAACAGACGTCGCGGAAGGCGCGGATGTCGTCATCGAACCGCTGCACCACCACCGGCACGCCGGCGATGGTGCGCACCAGATAACCGTCGGGCGCCGTCAGCTCGTCATCGAAGCCGACGAAGTGCCAGAGGCGGGCGAACAGGGCCCGGCTCTCCGCCGCGGCGGTGGCGGCGCCATAATCCTCCGGCCCCACCGCCGCCCGCATCGCGTCCAACCTGTCCGTCATGCCCTGAATCCCTTTGCCCCAAATCTCTTTTCCAAGTCGAACCGGCCCAATTGCAACCCGGTCTTGTCCCGCCGCCCGGCAACCCCCATTCTGGCGGCATGGCCAGTGTGACCGAAGCCCTCTCCGCTGCCTATGAGCATCACGTCGCCGGTCGGCTGGACGCGGCGGTGACCCTCTATGGCCGCATCCTCGACGTCGAGCCGCGCAACCACGGGGCCCTGCATCTGCTGGGCCTGGCCCGCATCCAGCTGGGTGACCTGGACGGCGCCACCGAAAGCATGATGCTGGCGGCGGCCATCGTGCCGGACAATCCCACCTATCGCAGCAACCTGGGCACGGCGCTGAAGGCGCAGGGCCGATTCGATCTGGCAGAAGAAGCCTATCGCCAGGCGCTTGCCATTGATCCTGGTCATGTCGACGCGATGGCCAACCTGGGCGGCGTGCTGCACGCCACCGGCCGGCTGGCCGCCGCCATCGCGTGCCTGGAACGGGCACTGCCCTTGGCGCCCGACCATGCCGTCACCCTGATCAACCTGGGCGTGGCCCTGACCGACCGGGGCCAGTTGCCCCGCGCCCTGGGCCTGCTGCGCCGCGCGGTGGAGGTGACGGCCTCCGCGCCCGGCCAACCCCTGGGCGAACGGGGTGGGGAGGCGCGCTGGGATTTGGCGGTGGCCCTGCTGATGGCGGGTGACTACGCCGCCGGCTGGCCCCAGTTCGAGGCGCGGCGGGGCCGTGCCGGCCATGTCCTGGCCCGCCCGCATGGGCTGGAATGGGATGGCGCCGACCCCGCCGGTCGCACCATCCTGGTGCACAGTGAACAGGGACGGGGCGACAGCCTGCAATTCGCGCGTTTCATCGCCCCCCTGGCCGCCCGGGGCGCCCGGGTGGTGCTGGCCTGCCAGCCGGAACTGGTGCGCCTGCTGGCCACGGCGCCCGGCGTTGCCCAGGTGGTGTCGACGGCGGATCCCGGGCTGCCCACCTATGACGTTTACTGCCCCTTGCTCAGCCTGCCGGGCCGTCTGGGTTTGACCAGCGCGGCGGATCTGGCGACGGCCGGGCCTTACCTCACGCCGGATCCGGCCCAGGCGGCGGCGGTCCGCGCGCGCCTGAACGACGTCGCGGCGGGCCGGCGGACGGTGGGCCTGTGCTGGGCGGGGGCGCCGGGCAATCCGGTCGACGCGCGGCGCAGCCTCGATCCGGCGCTGTTGGCCCCCTTGGAGCGTTTCCACGACCGGGTCGCCTTCGTCAGCCTGCAGAAGGGCGGCCCCGCCGCGCCCGGCGCCTTGACCCTGGTCGACTGGACGGCGGGGCTGGCGGATTACGCCGACACCGCCGCCCTGGTGGCCAACCTGGACCTGGTGATCACCGTCGACACCTCGGTCGCCCACTTGGCCGGCGCGCTGGGCCGCCCCGTCTGGCTGCTGAACCGCTATGACGGTTGCTGGCGCTGGCAGAAGGGGCGGGTGGACAGCGTCTGGTACCCCGGCCTGGCGCAGTTGCGGCAGGAGGAGATGGGCGACTGGCGCGCGCCGCTGTCACGCCTGACCGCCCGGTTGGGCGCCTGGCTGGCCACCCCGCCGCCATGACGCCGCTGCATCAGGCGGTGGCCCGCCACCAGGCGGGCGCCCTGGACCAGGCGGCCGACCTTTACGCCCAGGTGCTGGCGGCCGAACCACATCAGCCGGACGCCCTGCACCTGCTGGGCGTGCTGCGCGGCCAGCAAGGGGATCCGGCGACGGGCGAGGGGTTGGTGGCCCGCGCCGCCGCCCTGCGGCCGGATGCGGAAATCCTGACCAACCTGGGCCGCTTGCGCGCGGCGCTGGGCCGCATGCCGGCGGCGGAGGCCGCATTTCGCGCCGCCTTGGCGCGCGACGACTGCCACGCCGGCGCCGCCTTCGCCCTGGGCACCCTGTTGCTGAACCTGAATCGCCCGGGCGACGCGGTGGCGTCGCTGGAGCGGGCGGTGGCGCTGGATCCCGCGCACGGTGCGGCCCGCGCCAACCAGGGCGTGGCCTTGCACCGCCTGGGCCGCCTGGTGGAGGCCGAAGGCGTCCTGCGCGCCGCCGTCCAGGCCGATCCCGCCCAGGCGATCGCCCGCTTCAACCTGGCCTCCGTCCTGGAAGACCAGGGCCGACTGGACGCGGCGGAGACGGAATACCGGGCGCTGACGGTCCAGCGGCCGGACATGGCCGATGCCTGGCTGAACCTGGGCACGCTCCTGCAGCGGCGGCACCGCGATGTGGAGGCGCGGCCCTGCCTGTGGGCGGCGCTGGACCGGGGCACCAGCCGGCGGGCGGGCGCCCTGGCCCATCTGGTGCACCTCGACGCCCGCCTCTGCCGCTGGGCCGACGTCGCGGCGCGGACGCCCGACCTGCTGGCCGCGCTGCAGGCGGGCGACGACAGCGCCCCGCCCTTCGCCGTGCTGTGCCTGGATGTGGACGAGGCTTGGCACCAGCGGGCGGCCCGCCTGCACGCGGCGGCCGTGGCGCGCACCGCCGGCCCGCCCCTGCCGCCGGCCAGCCTGGGCCCCGCCGGGCGGCCCTTGCGCGTCGGCTACCTGTCCGCCGATTGGCACCAGCACCCCACCGCCTATCTGATGGCCGGGGTGCTGGAACGGCACGATCGCGCGGCGGTGACGGTCACCGCCTTCTCCTATGGGCCCGACGACGGCAGCGCCATGCGGGGGCGGCTGCGGGCCGGGGCCGATCGCTTCGTCGATCTGCGCGGCCTGGATGACCGGGCGGCGGCGCAGGCCATCCGGGCCGCTGGCGTTGATATCCTGGTCGACCTCAAGGGCTACACCGAGGGCGGGAGGCCCGGCATCGCCCAGTTGCGCCCCGCCCCGGTTCAGGTGCAGTACCTGGGCTATCCCGGGACGCTGGGCCGGGGGGCAGGCATCGATTATGTGCTGGCCGACGCCGCGGTGCTGCCGCCGGAGCGGGCGCACTTCTGGGATGAGGCGGTGGTGCGCCTGCCCGGTTGCTACCAGGCCAACGATGGGGCGCGCCCCATCGGTCCGCCCACATCGCGGGCGGATTGGGGCTTGCCGGCCGAGGGCGTCGTCTTCGCCTGCTTCAACGCCGCCTACAAACTGACGCCCGAGGTGGTGGCTTGCTGGGCCCGGTTGCTGGCCCAGGTTCCTGGATCGGTGCTGTGGTTGCTGGATCCAGGCCCCGCCGTGATTGCATTGCAGGCGACGCTGGCAAGCCAGGGTGTCGATCCCGGCCGGCTGGTGGTGGCGCCGGCCCTGCCCAAGGCGCGCATGGCCGACCATCTGGCCCGCCACGCCTGCGCCGACCTGTTCCTGGACACCCATCCAGTGAACGCCCATACCACGGCGGCCGACGCGCTTTATGCCGGCCTGCCGGTCCTGACGCGGGCGGGCGGGCCCTTCATTTCCCGGGTGGCGGCCAGCCTGCTGATGGCTTTGGGCCTGCCCGAGCTGGTGACGTACGACCTACCGGCGTACGAGGCCGCGGCCTTGGAATTGGCCCGGGATCCGGTGCGCTTGGGCGACGTACGCGCCCGCTTGGCCACGGCACGCGCGCTGCCCGGCGGCCCCTTCGACACCGGCGCCTTTTGCCGCCGGCTGGAAAGGGCGTACGCCCAGATGGCGGCGCGGGCGCGGGATCGTCTGCCGCCCCTGGGGTTCGATGTGGCGTAGGTGTTCCTCGCCTGGCGCGCCAAATACCCACCATACCCGTAACACACGGCTGCCGGTGTGATCTGGCGCGTGGTGGGTTCTCGGACTTTGCGTTACACCCTTGCCCAATTTTGCCGTGCCCAATTTCGCCGGGGCCCCGGCGCCGGCCTTCTCAAGGGAATGGATACCGTCCGCATGACCATCGACCGCGCCGCCGTTCTCGCCGCCGCTTCCGATCTGTTGCGCATCGAGGCCAACGCCGTCCTGCATCAGGTGGAGGCGCTGGACGGCGACTTCCTGAACGTCGTCGAGCATATCTGCGGTGAACACGGCAACACGCTGGTGGCCGGTATCGGCAAGTCGGGCCTGGTGGCCCGGCAGTTCGCCAGCAAGCTGGCCAGCATCGGCGCCCGCGCCTTCTATTACAGCGCCATCGACAGCCTGCATGGCGAGCTGGGCCTGCTGCGCGAGGGCGACCTGCTGATCCTGCTGTCCAACAGCGGCCAGACCCAGGAACTGGTGGACGTGGCCAAGGCGGCGCAGCCGCGTGGCGTTAAGGTGGCGGCCATGGTGGGGCGCGTGCCCTCCACCCTGTCGCGCATGGCCGACTGGACGCTGAAGGTCCATGTGGAATCCGAGGCGACGGACACCAAGCTGCCCACGGCCAGCACCACCGCCATGCTGGCCTTCGCCGACGCCCTGGTGGTGGCGGTGGCGACGGAGAAGGGGTTCACCGCCAAGGATTTCGGCCGCAACCATCCCGGTGGCACCCTGGGCGTGGTGCTGGGCGCCTATGTCGATGACCTGATGGCCAAGGCGCCGGATCACGTGGCCCTGGTGGGCCCCGACCGGCCCATCCTGGAAACCCTGCTGGAGATGACCCGCCACCCCGCCGGCGCCGCCTTGGTGGTGGATGCCGACGACCGGCTGCTGGGCCTCATCACCGACGGCGACATTCGTCGCGGCCTGGGCCGCGTGGGCAAGGATCTGCTGGACCGCGACACCCGCGCCCTGATGACGCCCAAGCCCCGCACCTGCCGCAGCGGCACCACCGCCATGGCGGCCCTGGCCCAGATGGAAAGCCCCTCGCAGGTCTACGTCCTGCCGGTGGTGGACGCGGACAACAAGGTGCTGGGGCTGCTGCGCATGCACGACCTGGCCGGCCTGGACGTGGCGCGTACGACCGGCTAAGACGTCCCGCCTTCCAACCGCGCTTTCAGGCCAACCGCGCTTTCAGGCGGACCATCAGCTCCGCCTCATCGATGTCCGCATCTTCCTCCAGCCCCAGGTAGGTGAAGGCGGCATCGACGAACAGGTGCGGCATCAGGTGCTCATGGCCCAGGGCGCGGATCAGGGGCGGCAGCACCCGCGCGTCCCCCCGCCGCGCCAGACCGTGCATCGCCTCCACCTGGGTGAACACATCCTCGTCATCCACCCGGCGCAGCAGGGCGGCGCGGATGACGGGGCCGTCCACCCCTGTGCACTGCCCGATGCCGGTGGTTGCCCAATCCCTGACCTGGTCATAAGGATCGTCCATCAGCGCCAGCAGGGCCTCCACCGCCACGGGCGTGGTGCTGCCGCACAGCGCGAAGGCGATGGCATAGCGGACGTGCGGGTCCTCGTGGTGACGGCGGGCGGCCAGTGCCGGGTCGCAGCGCCGGTTGCCCAGGTGGCCCAGGGCGAAGGCGGCGTCGACCATGACGCTGGTATCCTCATCGTCCAGCAGGCGCAGTAGGGCGTCGCACGCCGGCTCCGGGAAGGCGCGCTCGTCACTGCGCTGGCCGGGGCCATGCATCTGCCCCAGGACCACGGCGGCCAGGCGCCGCCGCATCGGTTCGGCAGAGCGGCTGAGGTCCAGCATGCGGGCCAGCCCCTCCGGCGTGCCCATGCCCTGCAGGACCACCAGGGCTGGTGTGCGGTCGTCGTCGCGCCGCATCTCCGCCACCGCCGCCTCGATCAGGTGGTCGATGGAGGGAAGGTCGCTTGGACTGGTTTCCAGGGATGTTGACGGCATTGCGGCCTCGACCTCGACGTGTCGTTCCAATCCATCCGGGTCAACCCATCCAAGCCCGTCCGGGCCAATCCATCCAGACCAGGGTGCAATCAAGGGCGCGGGCTGGCAAGCCCGTACGGCCAACCCTGTACGTCTGGAAATGGAACCCGTTCAGGCGGACCGCCGCGCGCGCATCTCGGCCAGGGCCTCCTGCACGATGAGGGATCGCGCGCGCCGCATGGCGGCCTTGAACCGCCGCTTCCACCCCGGGGGTGATGTGAAGGTGATGCGCAGGCGCAAGGGGCCCCCGAAGGTCAGCGCCAGGGCCAGGCCCGAGAACCGCTTGGGTATGGCTTCGAACTCGGCCAGAAAATGGTCCACCTGCTCCAGCAGCAGCGGGCGGACCGCGTCCGTGAGCGGTGAGGGCGGCAGGGCGCGCACCTTTTCGCCCCAGGCGATGGCGGTGAAGGCGGCGGCGGTCACGGCGTCGCAGGCCGCCTGGATGGTGCCGGGCGTGGCCGGATCGTTGGGGGATCGCCAACTCGCGGCCAATTGGGTGTTCAGCGCGTGCGTCACGTCCGTGATCGCCGTCCCCAATTCCATCAGCAAGGCTTCATCCACCATGGACGCCCCCTCGGGTGTCCGTCCACGGGCGCCCTTGGCCCACCGTCGCCGCAGCCCCTCGGCCCGAAGGCGCAGCAACTCCCCAGCCAGCCGATAGGGCCAGTGGCGCGGCTTCCCGCTGATCAGGTTGCGCGCGCCGGCGCTTTCGCCTTCAAAACCCGTATGCTCCGCCGCCATGACCTCGCCCCTTGGGGTGTTTCGCGCCGAGGTTCACAACTTAGCATGAGTAATGTTGCGCGATAAGCAACTTCTTTGGTGTCGATGACGCCTTGGCCGACTGATGTGCCTGGTGAAGGCCATCCGTCCGCCCCGCAGCGCCATTCCAGCGGCCCCCCGCAAGGTGCTATCAAGGGCGACAGCATTGTGAGCAATCCGCCTCCGCCCAAGGGTCTGCGCCATGTCCGATCCCGCCCGCCTCACCTTCCGCCCCGGCCAGGCGCCGTATCTCATCGCCGAGATGTCCGGCAACCATAAGGGGGAGATCGAGCGCGCCATCCGTTTGATCGACGCCGCCAAGGCGGCGGGCGCGGACGCGGTGAAGCTGCAGACCTACACGGCCGACACCATCACCCTGAAATCCGACCGGCCGGAGTTCCAGATCCATGGTGGCCCCTGGGATGGTCGCAGCCTGCATGAATTATATGAGGAGGCGCACACCCCCTGGGCCTGGCATCCCCAGCTGTTCGCCCACGCCGCCAATATCGGCATCACCCTCTTCAGCTCGCCCTTCGATCCCACGGCGGTGGACCTCCTGGACCGGCTGGGCGCGCCGGCTTTCAAGATCGCGTCGTACGAGATCGTGGATTTGCCCCTGATCCGCTACGCCGCCGCCAAGGGCAAGCCGCTGATCATTTCCACCGGCATGGCCACTCTGGGCGAGATCGACGACGCGGTGACGGCGGCGCGTGACGCCGCCCCCACCGGCACGGCCGATCCCGTGCTGCTCCATTGCACCAGTGGCTACCCCACCCCGCCCGAGGAATGCGACCTGCGCACCATCCCGCACCTGGCCCAGGCCTTCGGCGTGCCCACCGGGCTGTCCGACCACACCCACGGCATCGCCGTGCCGGTGACGGCGGTGGCCCTGGGCGCCGTGGTCATTGAAAAGCACCTGACCCTGTCGCGGGCCGAGGGCGGCGTCGACGCCTCCTTCTCGCTGGAGCCCGCGGAGTTCAAGGCCATGGTCGACGCCTGCCGCGTGGCGCACGCGGCGCTGGGCCAGGTCGGCTATGCCGTGAAGCCGTCCGAGGCGGGCGGGCGATCCTTCCGCCGCTCACTCTACGTCTCGGCGCCGGTGAAGGCGGGGGAGGCGTTCACGCCGGCCAACGTCCGCTCCGTCCGCCCCGGCCTGGGCCTGCCGCCCAAGCATCTGGACCAGGTGCTGGGCGCCCGTGCCACCCGCGATATCGATGCCGGCCAGCCCCTGGATTGGGGCATGGTCCAGTCGTGACGACGCCAAAACCCCGGGTCGTCTGCATCACCCAGGCGCGCATGGGCTCCACCCGCCTGCCGGGCAAGGTGCTGCTGACCGTGGCGGGCAAGTCGCTGCTGGCCCATCAGGTCGAGCGCTTGCGGCGCGCCACCCTGGTGGATGAGGTGGTGGTGGCCACCAGCGATCGCGCGGCCGACGACGCCATCGCCGACCAATGCCGCGCCCTGGGCATCGCCTGCTTCCGGGGCAGCGAGCATGACGTGCTGGATCGTTTTTGCCGGGCCGCCCTTGCCCATCATGCCGACGTGGCGGTGCGGGTGACGGGCGACTGCCCCCTGATCGACCCCGGCCTGATTGACCGGCTGCTGACCCTTTTCCTGGCGGCGGACCCGCCGCTGGACCATGCCTCCGTCGACATCGGCTACTACCCGCGCGGCCTGGATGCCGAAGCCATATCAATGACGGCCTTGCAGGCGGCGTGGCAAGAGGCAAGGGAACCGTTCGAGCGTGAGCATGTGACGCCCTTCATCTACCGCCGGCCGGACCGTTTCCGCCTGGGCTCCCTGCCCCCTACGGGGCCGGCGCCGGTGGAGATGGGGCCACAGCGCTGGTGCGTGGACACGGTGGAGGATTTCCAACTGGTCCGCCGTTTGCTTGAAACCCTGTTGCCGGCCAAGCCGCACTTCACCTGGACGGATTGTCTGGACGTGCTGCGCCGGCACCCCGATTGGGTGCTGCTGAACCGCGACGTGGTGCAGAAGACCCTGGCTTGAGAGGAAAAGAAGAGATGAACCGGAACGAATTCCTGGCGGCGCTGGATGAGATGCTGGAGCTGGACCCCGGCACCCTGACGGGCGGCGAAACGCTGGATGGGATCGACAGCTGGGACAGCCTGGCGGTCATCAGCTTCATCGCCCTGGTGGACGAGAAATTCAACATCGTGGTAGCGGGCGAGGATCTGGCCAAGGCCAAGACGGTGGACGACCTGCTGGCCCTGGTGTCGGATCACGTCACGGCCTGACCGGTGGGTTCGGGAGCTGAGCCGGAACGGTTGCTGGCCGGCCGCCGGGTGCTGCGCTTCGCCGGCGGCCCCGGTGCCGCCGTCGACCGGGGGCCGAAGGAAACCGGCACCGCGCCACTGGTGATGATTCACGGTTTCGGCGGTGACGCGCTGTCCTGGCAATTCAACATCCAGGCGCTGGTGAAGGGTGCGCCGGGTTCGCCCGGCCGCCGGGTGCTGGCCGTGGATCTGCCGGGCCATGGCGCGTCCACCCTCGACGTGCCGTCCGGCCTGGGCGGTGTCGCCGACTGGGTGGTGCGGTTGATGGACGCCGCCGACGTGGATAAGGCTGACATCATCGGCCATTCCATGGGCGGCAGGGTCAGCCTGCTGCTGGCCGAACGCCATCCGGACCGGCTGCGCCGTATGAGCCTGATCGCCTGCGCCGGGCTGGGAAGCCGGGTGGACGCCGCCTTCCTGCACGCGCTGTGCACGCTCGAGACCCTGGACCAGGCCCGCGTCCTGATCGACCGGCTGTTCGCGGGGGCCCCGCCCAACCGCGACGTGCTGGCCCGCGCCTTCCTGTCCCGCCTGGCTGATCCCGCGGCGCGCGGGCCGCTGACCCGGCTGTTGGACCGGCTGGTGGCTGACATCGACGCCGCCCCGCGGCATTTCGACTGGACCCAACCGCTGCCGCCGCTGCAGCTGATCTGGGGCGAGGCCGATGACATCGTGCCGCCCCCGGAAGTCGGCGCCATCCCATCCCATATCACCCTGCATCGACTGCCCGGCGTCGGCCACATGCCCCAGGCCCAGGCGGCCACGCGGGTCAACGCCCTGCTGACGGAGTTCCACGCATGAGCACGATCGGACTGAACGAGGGCGCCATGCTGGCGCTGATCCATAACGAGGTCCTGAAGATCCTGGCTGACAAGGGCGAGGCCTGGACGGGGTCCTTCGGGCCGGAGACGCGGTTCCTGGACGGCGGGCTGCCCTTCGACAGCCTGGACCTCGCCACCCTGCTGGTGGCGCTGGAGCAGCTGACCGGCACGGATCCCTTCCGTGCCGGCTTCCGCCAGTTCACCACCGCCGGCGAACTGGCGGCGCTGTATCTGGAGACCCCGGCGGCATAAGGCTGGGCCTCATGCGGATGCGGCCGCCCGGTGACCGAGGGCCGCGGAATTTATAATGCATCCGATTTGTAACGGATCTGTATCGCGCCGTTTCCAGACGCCCTGGCCTCTGTTAGCCTCGTCAACAAGGTTGAAGCAGCGCACTTTTTTGAGGCGATCTGCCTTAACCCCTTGGGGCGTTACAACAATCAACAGGGGCGAAGGCGGCGGTCCCATGCCGGGGCGGGCGCCTTTCTGGGCACCCGGCAGAACGGGAAGACGATACTTCCATGAAACGACACCATCGCGTGCTCCCGCTGGTGGCCGCACTGGCGCTGCTCGGCGCTTGCGCCTCCAGCGCGCACCAGGACGGCCCGGCCGTATCCTCGGCTGATAAGGGCTCGGCTGACAAGGGCAAGGACAAGCCGGTCTACGCCGGCCTGGATCCGGCCGATGACAAGAACCCCTTCCCCAGCACCTACCATCCCCTGCCGTCCGTGGCGACGGCCCTGGTGGGCGCCACCGTCTTCACCGGCACGGGCGCCCGCATCGACGGCGGCACCGTGGTGCTGATGGACGGCAAGATCGCGGCGGTGGGCAAGGACATCCCGGTGCCGGCCGGCGCCAAGGTCATCGATGCCCATGGCAAGTACGTGACCCCGGGCATCATCGACGCCCACAGCCACCTGGGCGTCTACGCCACGCCCAGCGTCTGGGCCAATTCCGACGGTAATGAGATGACGGACCCCAACACCGCGCAGGTGTGGGCCGAACATTCCGTCTGGCCGCAGGATCCAGGCTTCATCCGCGCGCTGGAGGGCGGCATCACCACGCTGGAAATCCTGCCCGGTTCCGCCAACCTGTTCGGCGGCCGCGCCGTCATCCTGAAGAACGTGCCCGGCCGCACGGTGCAGGACAAGAAGTTCCCCGGCGCGCCCTATGGCCTGAAGATGGCTTGCGGTGAGAACCCCAAACGCGTCTACGGCAGCAAGGGCCGCACCCCGGCCACCCGCATGGGCAACGTCTTCGGCTATCGCAAGGCCTGGATCGACGCCCAGGAATACCGCCGCAAGTGGGACGACTATCGCCGCAAGCTGGCCGACTACAAGGCCGGCAAGGGCGACAAGGCGCCCGACGCGCCCAAGCGCGACCTGCAGATGGACACGCTGGCCGGCGTGCTGGACGGCAGCATCCTGGTGCAGAACCACTGCTACCGCGCCGACGAGATGGCGCAGATGATCGACATCTCGCATGAGTTCGGCTTCCACATCGCCATGTTCCACCATGGGTCCGAGGCCTACAAGATCGCCGACATCCTGAAGAAGGAAGACATCTGCGTCGCCACCTGGGGCGAATGGTGGGGCTTCAAGATGGAAGCCTACGACGGCATCGAGGAGAACGCCGCCCTGCTGCAGAAGGCCGGCGTCTGCACCGTCATCCATTCCGACGACGACATCCTGACCCAGCACCTGGTGCAGGAGGCCACCATCGCCCTGGCCGCCGGCCGGCGCATGGGTATCCAGATCGACGAGGCCGAGGCCATCAAGTGGGTGACGGCCAACCCCGCCAAGTCCATCGGCGTGCTGGACAAGACCGGCACGCTGGAGACCGGCAAGATGGGCGACGTGGTGCTGTGGAGCGCCGATCCCTTCAGCGTCTACGCCACGGCCGACCAGGTCTTCATCGACGGCGCCCTGGTCTACGACCGCCACGATCCGGCGGTGCAGCCCAAGTCCGATTTCGAACTGGGCCAGACCGGCCCCGCCCATCCCGGGCCCCAGGGCGTCGGCCCCGGGCGCCCCGTCTTGACCACCAGCACGGAGCAGCCGCGATGAGCGCCCGTCACATCCTGATGGCGGCGGCCTCCACGCTCAGCCTGCTGGCCGGCGCGGCCGGCGCCGAGACGGTGGCCATCACCAACGCCCGCATCGAAACCATGGGCCCGGCGGGAGAGATTCCGTCCGGCACCATCCTTATCCGCGACGGCCGCATCCAGGCGGTGGGCGCGTCGGTCGCCATTCCCGCCGATGCCCGCCGCGTCGACGCCCAGGGCCATATCGTGACGCCCGGCCTGGTGGCCAGCGACACCAGCCTGGGCGCCGGCGAGGTGGAGGGCGAGGCCTCCAGCAACGATTTCGCCGGGGCGACGGCCGAGATGTCGGCGTCCTTCGACGTGTCGCTGGGCATCAACCCCGCCTCTATGCTGGTGCCGGTGGCCCGGGTGGGGGGCGTCACCCGGGCGCTGGTCACGCCGGAGCTGTCCGGCCGGGGCGAGAAGAAGGGGAAAAGCTGTTCGCCGGCCAGGCGGCGGTGGTCGACATGTCCGGCGGCACCGACAGCGTCACCAAGCGCCGGGCCGTGCTGGTGGTGGACGTGGGCACCGAGGCCATGGAGCATCTGGGCGGCAGCCATGGCGGCGTGCTGCAGCTGCTGGAGACCAGCCTGGAGGAGGCGGCCAGCTACGCCGCCAACAAGGGGGGGTACGAGCACGGCGCCCACCGCCCCTATCGCCAGAGCAAGGAAGACCTTGAGGCCCTGCTGCCCGTCATCCAGGGCAAGATGCCCCTGCTGGTGGGCGTGCACCGGGTCGCCGACATCCGCCGCACCCTGGAACTGGGCAAGCGGCTGAAGCTGAAGCTCATCCTGGACGGGGTGGAGGAAGGCTGGATGATGGCGCCGGAGATCGCGGCCTCGGGCGTGCCCGTGGTGATCGACCCCCTGGCCAACCTGCCGCGCGACTTCGAAAGCCTGAACGCCCGGCTGGAGAACGCGGCCATCCTGCAGGCGGCCGGCGCCACCGTGGTGATCAAGGGGCCGTATGTCGGCCACTACGCCCGCCAGGTGCGCTACAACGCCGGCAACGCGGTCGCCCACGGCATGCCGTGGCCGGCGGCGCTGGCGGCCATCACCGCCACCCCGGCCAAGGTTTTCGGCTTCAACGACCGGGCGGGCACGATCGAGCCCGGCCGCGACGCCGACCTGGTGGTGTGGTCGGGCGATCCCCTGGAAATCCTGTCGGTGGCGGAGCATGTCTTCGTCCGCGGGACCGAGGCGCCCCTGACCAGCCGGGCGCAGGATCTGGCCCATCGCTACCAGACGCCGGACGCGGCCCTGCCGCCGGCCTATCGCAACTGAGCATTATCGTCTAAAGGGGGCGGGGCGTTCCGATGGGGCGTCCCGCCCCATTTGTTTCCGGACCCCGCCGTCATGCCCGATTGGTACTACGACCTCAGCGACACCATCGGCGGCTGGATCCACGGCGTCTCCGTCTGGGTGATCATCGGCGTCATGGTGGCGGCCTACCTGCTGCTGACCGCGCGCAGCGCCCACAAGCAGGGGGAGTTCGGCGAATTCGCCCGCAGCCTGGGCCTGACCGTGGCGCTGCTGGCCGCGCTGGGTGGCTTCATCGAGGCGTGGATCTGGGTGGATCGCCACTGGTAGGCGGGATCAGCCCCGATCCTGCGCCCCGTGCTAGACGCGCAGGATGACCACCTCATCATCCGTGATTTCGTAAATGATCACGTAGGGCGGAAAGACGAGCAATTCCCGCGTCCCGGGCACGCTGCCCGGACGGCCCCGGTTCGGGAAGGTGAGCAGACTGTTCGCCGTGGTCAGCAGCGCCCGCAAAACCCGTTCGGCGGCGACAAGATTGAAAGTGGCGATATAGGCGACGTGCCGGTCGACGTCGCCCAAGGCGTCAATGGACCAGCGAATTCGCTTCAAGTTTGCCCAGGGACAGCGGGCGGGTGAACTTTTTTTCCCGCCAGCAACTGCTCAAGCCACTCCACGACGACATCGTGATCAACGACGTTGCCCCTGGCAACCGACGCGCGTGCCTCCTCGATGGCGCGACGCTTGGCGTCCTCGTCCACGATATCGAAAATGGAGGCGGGCTGAGTCATGAGGATAGCCTACCACAAGCCCGCCGCTCAGCCCATACCCCGGATCAGGGCTAGCAGATCCTCGTCCGACAGGTGGCCGGCGGTGTCGGCGTCCCGCAGCAGGGCGTCGGCCAGGTCGCGCTTGCGGCCGTGCAGGGCCACGATGCCCTCCTCGATGCTACCCTTCAGGATCAGGCGATAGATGGTCACCGGCCGGCGCTGGCCGATGCGGTGGGCGCGGTCCGACGCCTGGTCCTCCACGGCGGGGTTCCACCACGGGTCCAGGTGGATGACGTAGTCTGCCGCCGTCAGGTTCAGGCCCACGCCGCCGGCCTTCAGGCTGATGAGGAACAGCTCGCCTTCGCCCGCCTGGAAGGCCGCCACCCGCCGCTGCCGCTCCGCCGCCGTCAGGCTGCCGTCCAGCAGCTGATAGGTGACGCCCATGCGGTCCAGGGCGGTGCGCACCCGCGCCAGGTGGCCGATGAATTGGCTGAACACCAGGGCGCGGTGGCCGCCCTCGCGCAACTCCTCCACCAGTTCCAGGAAGGCGTCCAGCTTGGCCGAGGGCAGGTGCGCGTCTGCCGCCACCAGGTCGGGATGGCAGCAGGCCTGCCGCAGGCGGGTGATCTCCGCCAGGATGTGGATGCGGGACCGCTCGCCCGACATCTCCTCCAGCTTTTCCAGGGCGCGGCGGCGCAGGGCTTCGTAAAAGGCGATCTCCTCCGCCCCGCGCTCGACCAGCAGGGTCTGCTCCGTGCGCGACGGCAGTTCGGACAGGACCGCCGCCTTGGTCCGGCGCAGCAGGAAGGGCTGCACCACCGCGCGCAGGGCCGCGCGGGCGCCCGGGTTGCGCGCCGCCTGGATGGGCGTGCCGAAGCGCTGGGCGAAGGCCTTGCGGCTGCCCAGCAGGCCGGGGTTGGTGAACTGGAACAGGCTCCACAGCTCTTCCAGGTCGTTTTCCACCGGCGTGCCGGTCAGGGCCAGACGGAAGCCAGCGGTCAGGGCGCGGGCGGCCTGGGCGCGGCGGGTGTCCGGGTTCTTGATGGCCTGGGCCTCGTCCAGCACGGCCACGGCCCAGGGCACGGCAGCCATTAAGGCCTCCTCCCGCACCAGCAGGCCGTAGGTGGTGACCAGCACGTCGCCGGGCCCCAGCGCCCTCAGCACCTCCTGGCGCCCATCCGTCTCGGCCAGGCGGTGGACAGTCAGCCCAGGGGCGAAGCGCGCCAGTTCCGATTGCCAGTTGCCGGCGACGGAGGTGGGCGCCACCACCAGCATGGGGCCGTCGCCGGCCTTGGCCGCCATCAGGGCAATGGCCTGCACCGTCTTGCCCAGGCCCATGTCGTCGGCCAGCAGGGCGCCGGCACCCAGGCGGGCCAGCCGGCTCATCCAAAAATACCCCTCCGCCTGGTACTCGCGCAGTTCGGCGGTCAGGCCGTTGGGCAGGCGCGGCTGCCAGGCCGCCGCCTCATCCAGGGTCTGGATGAAGGCGCGCCAGGCCTGGTCCACCTGGGCCGATGCCGCCTCCTCGATCAGGCCGCGCAGGGCCGCGCCGGCCGCGCGCGGCACCTTCGTGCCCCCCATGCGCAGCAGTCGGTCCAGCTGCTGGCGGAAATGGCGGTCCAGCGCCGCGAACTGGCCGTCGCCCAGCGGCACGAAACGGCCGGGCGCATCCTCCAGCCGGGTCAGCAGCTCCTTCAGGTCCAGCACCAGCCCCTCGTCCAGCGTCAGGGACCCGGCCACGGCGAACCAGCTTTCGGTGCTCTTGACCGTGGTGCTGAAATGGCTGGCGCCGGCCTCGTCACCGCGCAAGGTCAGCTTCTGCCCCTCCGGCCATTCCAGGACCGGCGGCTGGGGCAGGGCCTTCAGCTCGCTCAGGAATTCCAGCGCGGCGCTCAAGCCCTCCAGCTCCCATTCCCGGCCCTCGCCGCCCAGGCTGGGGCAGGCGTCGGCCAGGGCCTGGGCCAGGCGCTCCTCCGCCGCCAGGTCCCGCACGGCGCGGCGGCCGTTGCCGGTGACGCGGCGGCTGCCTTGGCCGGGGGCGAAGTGGGGGCCGTCGGGACCCAGCGGCCGCACGACCAGCGAGACCTTGAGGCCGGGGTCCAGCAGGCGCAGCCGCACCACCGGGGCGGGATCGCCGTCCTCCGTCCGGCCCTCGTCCAGCTCCATCGCCTCCACCCGCACCGGCAGGTCGGGCATGCGGGAACGGGCGATGGCGGCCAGGCGGTCGCGGGCCACGGCCGGCACGGTGATGCCCTCCTCGCCCAGCAGCTTGCCCGCCGCCACGGCCTTGTCGTCGATCACCACCACGCGCCAGCGGGTGGGCCCTTCCACCTCGATGACGGCGTCCGGTTCCGGGGCCGGGTGCGACAGGGCCAGGCGATAGCCGCCCCGCGCGCCGGCCAGCACCAGTTCCACCCGCGCCAGCACCAGTTCAACGGGGGGGCCCGGCTCGCGCCGGTAAAACACCCGGGGGTGGCCCACCAGGGCCGGCAGGGTGTCGCGCGGCGGCAGGAAATACTCGTAGCGGGACCGCCCGTGGCCCCAGCCGTCATAGTCGCGGGCGATGGTGGCGATGACGCGCCGGTCGAAATCGTCCAGATAGGTCAGCTGGGGGTCGCCTTGGTACAGGCGCTTCAGCGGGATGGGGCGGCCCACGCTCCAGCCCTGGGTCGGACTCTTGGTGGGCCCCCGCTGCTGCACCTGCTCCACCGCTTCCACGGCACCGCTGCTGGGGTCGACCAGCCAGGCCAGGCGCTTGCCAGTGGTCTTCCTCTCCGCCGGGGCCGGCGGTTCCAGCAGCACCTCCAGGCTGTCCAGCGCCCGTTCCCACGGCTCCTTGACCGGCAGCAGGGCCAGGAAGCGCAGGCGCGTTTCCCGGCCCGGTCGCGCCAAGTGGGCATGGTAGGGGGTGGGATCGTTGGCCACCCGGGCCAGCACCTCCGCCATCAGGTCGGCGGCCAGGGGCATGGTGGGGGCCAGGTGGCGGAACCATTGGTCCCAGGCGTCGGCATGCTGGCGGGCCAATGCGGCATCGACCACCGCCGCCGCCACGGCCACCAGGCCCAGGCCCAAGGGTGAGGGCCGGGCCATGGTGTCCGTGGCGCTCAGCAGCCACTTCACGCCGTTCAGAGCCGCCTCAGGCTTGTTGGCGGCCAGGTTGGCCAGGGCCTCGATGGCCATGGAGCCTAGGGGGATCTGCCCGGCCTGGATATGGTCCTGCGCCAGGGCAGGGATGGCGGCGTGCTGGGCCGGGTCGCCGCCGGCCAGCTGGGCGCACAGGTGCAACACCCCCAGATGCCCGGGCAGCCCCCCCTTGCGCTTGCGCAGCGCGCGGCGATGCAGGGTCACGGCCTCGGCGAACAGCGCGCGGGCGCGCGGCGCGTCGTCCGACAGCAGGGCGTGGGCGGCGGCATAGGGCAGGGCCGCTTCCGCCGCGGGCGGATTGGCCAGCAATGCCTGCAACGCTGTCAACTGGCCGCTCAGCAGGCGGAAGTCGGCGATCAGGGGAAAGCAGTCATGGCGCAGCGTGGGGTGCGCCTGGGCGTGGTCCACCAGGTCCGGCAGGTCCGGCGACATCTCGGCCGTGGCCACCCAGTGCCCGACCTTCACCGCCATCAGCGTCGCCTGGATGATGGTTGCGCGCCCGGCCAGCCAATCGAGTCCCAGGGGCACCAGGGTGAAGTGGCGGGTGAATTGCTCCGTCAGCCCCGTGGCGGGGCGCTTGGCCAGGACCAGCAGGCGCTGGACCCCCGGGGCATCATTCTGCAACACGGCCAGGCGCAAGCCCCGCGCCAGGTCGAGCTCCACCAGCTTGGGGTCCCAATAGCTTTTCGACTCGCCAGGCAGCTGGGTGCGGATGGCGATGGCCAGGGCCTTGCCCTCCGCCGTCTCCAGTGCCGCGACGGCCACCGCGTGGGCCAGCGCGGGCGGGCAGGCCATCTTGTTGTTCAGCAGGCCGTGGCGGCGCAGGCTGTTCTGCGCCTCCGTCAGCGCCTCATGGGTCCAGAGCAGGGGGCTGACGCGCGCCTGGTTCAGGCAGTCCAGCAGCGCGCGGGCCGGCGGCAGCGGGCCGACCAGGGCGATAAGGCGCAGCAGGATGCGGTCGGGCGGCGAAAGCGCGTCGAGATCGGACGGGGTCATGCGGCGACCATAACGGCGATCAGGCCGGCAGGGCCAGCAACGCGTCGGCGATGCGCACCGCGCCCAATCCATCCACCGTCTGGCCATCCACCGCCTGACCGTCGTCACCCTCGCCGATGCGGCGGCTCAGGGTCGCGCGCGCGTCGGCGTCGGCCCACAGCGCCAGGGCGGCGGTCGTGACGCGCTCCGCCGCCTCGGTCTTGTCCATGCCGCGCGCGTCGATGACCCGGGCCTTGGCCGATGCCGCCACGGCGCCGGCGCTGCTGGCTTGGTTGTCCGCCACCACCACCAGCAGGGTGGGCACCGCCAGGCAGGCCAGTTCCCCCAAGGTGCCGCCAGCGGCGGACACGGCCAGGCCGGCTTCGCGCATCAGCTCGGCCATGCGCGGTGTTTCCACATGCACGACCGTATTGGGGTAGCGGTCGCCGGCGGTGCGGATGCAATCGGTGTTGGGGTTGCTGCCCCCCACCACCACATCCAGGCCGACGCCGTCAGGCAGGGCCGGGGCCAAGCGCTTCAGGCAGGGCAGGGTCAGGCCCGCCGGGTCGGTGCCGCCGAAGGTCAGCAGCAGGCGGCGGCGTTGATCCAAAGGCGGCAGGGCTTGGCCGCGCGCCCGGCGGAATTCCGCCCGCAGGGGGGCATAGGCGGGGCCCAGCGCCAGCACGGCGTCCGGGTTGGCGGCGCGATAGGCGGCCTGGTCCACCGCCGCCCCCGGGTTCACGATCAGGCGGGCGTGCAGGGGCCGCGTGCCCGGCCCGTCATCGAAGGCCATGATCGGCACACCCTGGGCCGCCAGTCCGGCGCGATAGGCGTCGGTGAAGTGATAACCGTCCAGGATCAGGGCGCGGGCATCGTGCCGGCGCATCTGCTCCGCCAGGCTGGCCAGGTCAGCGCCGCTTGCCGCCGGGCCCGCCAGCAGGCCGACGCCGAAGCCGGCGGCGTTCAGCCGCTGTGCCAGGGCCGGCGGCAGGTCCACGGCCGCGAACAGGGGTGTCACCCCCCGTTCCCTCAGGGCCTCCGCCACCGACAGGCAGCGCATGACATGGCCGGTGCCCATGGATGCGGTGGCGTCGGCGCGGATCAGGACGGTTGGGCCGGCGGGTATGGGGGACGCGATCAACAGAGGGCCTTTGGCATCGGGACCGGAATGGCCATAGTATAACAGCTAAAGACACTTCTCTCAGGGCGGGTTGCGGTGAAGGCCATCGTCGAAGGCGTGCGGATCAAGGGCTTCCGGGCCGTGGTGCCGAAGGAACGGCATTCCTACCTGGAAGACCACACCCTGTTCACCGAGGAAGAGGCGAAGAAGCTTTACGCCACCATCGGCGTGGCGGAGCGCCGCCTGCTGCCCCGGCCCTACATGGCGTCCGACATGTGCGTGGCGGCGGCCGAGGGGTTGATGCGGCAGTTGGACTGGGACCCGGCCTCCGTCGACCTGCTGATCTTCGTCAGCCAGGACGCCGACTATGTCCTGCCGGTCACCGCCGCCGTCATGCAGCGGCGCCTGGGCCTGCCCACCAGCGCGGCGGCCTTCGACGTGCCGCTGGGCTGTTCCGGCTTCGCCTATGGCACCTGGATGGCGGCACGCCTCTTGGGCGGCAGCACGGCGCGGCGCGCCTTGGTGCTGGCCGGCGACAATTCCGCCCGCTGGCTGCGCCCGGACGACCGCGCCACCCTGCCCCTGTTCGGCGACGCCGGCAGCGCCACGGCGCTGGAGGTGGATGCGGGGGCGCCCCCCATCCACGCCGTTCTGGGCACCGACGGCAGTGGGGCCAAGCACATCTTCGTGAAGGCCGGCGGCAAGCGTGATTGCCTGATCCCGGGTGAGGAACCATGGTCGGAGGAGGAGCACAAGCGCCTCTACCGCGACGCCCGCCTGCACCTGAACGGGGCGGAGGTCTTCACCTTCACCTTGCGCGCCGTCCCGCCGTTGCTGCGCGAGGCGATGGAGCACGCCGGTGTGACGCTGGACGATTTGGACATGATCGTCCCGCACCAGGCCAACCGCATGATGCTGGACCATATCCGGAAAAAGATCGGGGCGGCGCCCGAGCGCTTCCTGATCGATATGGAGAAGTTCGGCAACACCAGCTCCGCCTCCGTGCCGCTGGCCATCTGCCACCGGCTGGGGCCCATGCTGGCGGAAGGGCCGAAAAAGCTGCTGATGGCCGGCTTCGGCGTCGGCTGGTCCTGGGGCACCCTGGTGGCGGAGGTCGGTCCCATCGCCCAGCCCACGCTGGCCGAGCTGCCGGACGATTTCCCGCCGTTGGAAGTCTGACGCCCGTGAACGCCTGGAACCTGCCGCCGGAACAGCCCTGCTGGCCGTTCGACGGCGGCGACTGGCGGATGGCCATGGGCCTGATGGCGCTGGACCCCGCCCGCTGGCTGATGGTGGATGACAGCTGCCCCGCCCTGCTGGCGGAACGGCGCCAACTGCTGGCCGAACGGCACGGGGCCGTGACCGGCTTCCTCCCGGGCAGCGCGAATGCCCAGGCCGAACTGCTGGCGTTGCTGGCGGACCATCTGCCCCATCACTTCCCGCATGCCTATGCCCGTGACGGGCGCCGCCTCACCTGTCACCTCACCGGAGAGGCGTGGGATTTGGCGGAGGCCGGCCCCAATCCGCTGGAGGTCGCCGGCCGGCTGGTGGCGGAGGATCTCTGCCTGCTGCTGCCGGGTCCCGATGGCGCCCCGGTGCTGGCCGCGGCCGTGCTGTGCTTCCCCAACCGTTGGCGCCTGCATGAGAAGCTGGGGCGGCCCATGGCCGGCATCCACGCGCCGGTGGCCCTCTATGGGGAAAGGCTGGGGCGGCCGGTGGACCGCTTCCTGGAAACACTGGCGCCGGAACGGCCGGTGTGGCGCATGAACTGGGGCCTGAACGACGACCCCACTCTGTTCCAGCCGGATGAGGTGGCGCACACCGAGGCCGACGCCGCCATCACGCCCGGGAACGCCGGGCGTCGCCTGTTCCTGCGCATCGAACGTCAGACCCTGCGCCGCCTGCCCGCCACCGGCGCCGTGCTGTTCACCATCCGCACCTATCAGCGCGCCCTGGCCGATCTGACCGCGACCGAGGCGGCGCAGTTCGCCCGTGTCCTGCGCACGGTGCCGGAACCGGTGGCCCGCTACAAAGGACTGCCGCGCACGGGCGGCCCCGCCCTTGGTTTCCTGGACCGTGTGGCGCAAGGGCCCGGCCCCTCATAAGGCCCATGGGGAATTTCCAACCGTGCCCGTGTTGACAGGGCGCGGGCGGGATAGTCCTATCGGCGGGCCGTCCGGCCCTGCCGGATGGCGACACGCTTGTTCTCAGGGCAGGGTGGAAATCCCGACCGGCGGTATCCCCTCTTGACGGAGGGGGAGCCCGCGAGCGCCCAGGGGCGGTGACGCCCCTGGGGTCAGCAGACCCGGTGAAACGCCGGGGCCGACGGTTACAGTCCGGATGGAAGAGGATGAGCCGGCCTGCGGTACGCGGGCGCACACCCCCTTGGACCCCGCCGGGGCCGGGTTGGGGACGCGCACGTGCGCGGGGCCTGCCCCGGGGGACGATTCCGTCCGCCCGTCGTCTTTTCTCGCCCTGATTCAGGCTCGCCCGATTGTTCAACGGAGTGAGACCCTTGAGTCAGATTTCCCCTATCCCCGCCGCCACCCATGACGATGATCTGCTGTCCCGTTTCGGCGACGCCGAAGCCCGGGTGGCCCGCGCCGTGGCCGCCATCCAGGCGGGCCAGGGCGTGATCGTCGTTGACGATGCCGACCGTGAGAACGAAGGCGACGTCATTTACGCCGCCGACAGCCTGACGGTGGAGCAGATGGCCCTGCTGATCCGCGACTGCAGCGGCATCGTCTGCCTGGTGCTGACCGACGACCACGCCCGCGCCCTGGACCTGCCGCCCATGGTGGGCGCCAATTCCTCGCGCTACGGCACCGCCTTCACCGTCAGCATCGAGGCCAAGGCCGGCGTCACCACCGGCGTCTCGGCCGCCGACCGCGTCACCACCATCCGCACGGCCATCGCCGCCGATGCCCGGCCGGAAGACCTGGCCCGCCCTGGCCACGTCTTCCCCCTGCGCGCCCATCCCGGCGGGCTGGCGGCCCGCCGCGGGCATACCGAGGCCACCATCGACCTGGTGTGCCGCGCCGGCCGCGCGCCCGCCGGCGTGCTGTGCGAGGTGATGAAGCCCGACGGCAGCATGGCCCGCCTGCCCGACCTGGTGGCCTATGCCGAAACCCATGGCATGCCCCTGGTCAGCATCGAGGATCTGGTGGCGGTGGCGGATCCCCAGCGCGCGGTCGCTTGAGGATTGGCACCTGCCAAAATAGGACGGGACGAAAAAGACCTCTTGCCAGGCGATGGGCGGCGTTGTACCAATTGGTCAACGACGTACCGATCGGTACAAGTTGTCCATGCAAACCCTGATCTTTGGAGGTCCCCATGTCCCGTCCGCCTTTACCCCCCTACACTCTTGATACCGCCATCCAGAAGGTCCGCGCCGCCGAGGATGGCTGGAACAGCCGCGATCCCGCCAAGGTGGCGCTGGCCTACACGGTGGATAGCCGCTGGCGTAACCGGGCGGAATTCGTCACCGGCCGCCCGGCGATCGAGGCTTTCCTGGCCCGGAAGTGGGCCAAGGAACTGGACTACCGCCTGATCAAGGAAATCTGGGCATACACCGAAAACCGCATCGCCGTACGCTTCGCGTACGAATATCGTGACGACAGCGGCAACTGGTTCCGCGCCTACGGCAATGAGAATTGGGAGTTCGATGCCGATGGCCTGATGCGGGCGCGCCACGCCAGCATCAACGAACACCCCATCACGGAGGCGGACCGCAAATTCCACTGGCCGCTGGGCCGCCGCCCGGATGACCATCCCAGCCTCAGCGACCTGGGCCTGTAAGGCATGGCCCGCACCCTCGCCGACCGCCAGGACGTCATCCCCGTCCTGGCCGAGGTCTTCCGCGACCATGGCTTCGAAGGCGCCAGCCTCTCGGCCATCACCGCCCGCACGGGCCTGGGCAAGGGCAGCCTGTACAACTTCTTCCCCGGCGGCAAAGCCGAGATGGCGGAGGTGGTGCTGGCCCACATCGACGGCTGGTTCCGCACTCACGTTTTCGAGCCGCTCGACCGGACGGACGACGGCCTGATGGCGGTGGAGGCGATGTTCCAGGCCACCGACGCCTATTTTCGCTCTGGCCGGCGGGTGTGCGTCGTGGGCGTCTTCGCCTTGGGCGATGCCCGCGACCTGTTCACCGACCAGGTCCATGGCTATTTCGCCGCCTGGGTGCGGGCCCTGGCCGGCGCCCTGGTACGGGCCGGCCGCGACCCCGACCACGCCCAAGCCGACGCGGAGGAGGTGGTGGCCGGCATCCAGGGCGCCCTGGTGCTGGCCCGGGCGCTGAACGACACCGGCGTCTTCACCCGCACGCTGGCGCGGCTGCGGCGGATCGCGATGGGTGATCAAGGTGGGGATGCCTAAACGGCCTATTCCATCGGCCAAGGGCTGATACACCCGCATAATACGCGCGACAGCTGCCGGCGTATCCATCATCTGGAATACCACCTTTGTAGCAAAACCAAGGTCTTGTGGTCCAACACCTGCCCACTTTGCGTAATCCATGGGTGAACATCATCCGGTGGAGCGCGCGTCATGACGTTGCTGAGCAATCTTCGAATCCTGGGGAAACTGGCCGCGGCCTTCTCCCTGGTGCTGGTCATCTCCTTCGTGGTCAGTGGCCTGACCTACACCCGGGTGTCCTTCATCCAGGACAGCACCGGATGGACGACGCACAGCTACAAGGTGCTGGACGCCGTGGACGCGGCGCTCGCCGCCCTGGTCGACCAGGAAACGGGCCTGCGGGGATATCTGGTGTCGGCGGACGAGGCGGTGCTGGCCCCCTACACCAATGGCGCCGACGCCTATGCCCGGGCGATGGCGACGGCACGCGGCCTGACCGCGGACAATGCGGCCCAGCAGCGACGCCTGGACGATATGGATCGCCTGGCCCGGGCGTGGCGCAACGACTATGCGGAAAAGCTGGTGGCGCGCATGAAGACGGACCAGCGGGACCAGGCGCGCACACTGGAATCGGTGACCGGCGGCAAGGCGCAGATGGACGCCATCCGCGCCAAGGTGGCCGAGATCACGGTGGCGGAGCGCGGCTTGCTGGACCAGCGGCATGATGAACAGCAGGCGGCCTTTCACATGACCTATTGGACCACGGCGCTGGGCGGCATCGCCGCGATCGTGGTGGCCATCCTGGCGGCGCTGATGCTGTCCGGCACGATCGCGACCCCCATCGCGGCCTTGACCGACCGCATGCGCCGGCTGGCGGAGGGGGACCGGGGCATCATCGTCGATGGCCTGCAGCGCCGGGACGAGGTGGGCGCCATGGCCCGCGCGCTGGAAGTGTTCAAGCAGAACGCCATCGAGGCGGACCGGCTGGCGGCGGAACAGCGCCAGGCGGAGGAGGCCAAGCTGCGCCGTGCCCAGGCGGTGGACCGGCTGGTCCAGGGCTTCGATGGCGCCGTCGCCGGCATTCTTGAAGCCGTGAGCGGGGCGGCCACCCAGCTGGACGCCACCGCGCAGAGCATGGCCGACGTGGCGGAGCGTACCAAGGCCCAGGCCGCCGCCACGGCGGCCGCGGCGGAACAAACCTCCGCCAATGTTCAGACCGTCGCTTCCGCCGCCGAGGAGATGACCAGCTCCATCCAGGAGATCAGCCGGCAGGCCGCCCGGTCCAGCACCGTGGCGTCCGAGGCGGCGCAGGCCGCGACCCGGTCCGACGCCCTGGTCCAGGGGTTGGCGGACGCCGCACAGCGCATCGGCACGGTGGTGGAACTGATCCAGTCGATCGCGGGCCAGACCAACCTGCTGGCCCTGAACGCCACCATCGAGGCGGCCAGGGCCGGCGAGGCGGGCAAGGGCTTCGCCGTCGTGGCCAGCGAGGTCAAGGGCCTGGCCAACCAGACGGCGCGGGCGACCGAGGATATCGCGCGCCAAATCCAGGAAATGCAGGAAGCGACCAGTGGCGTCGTCGCCGCCATCCAGGGCATCAGCGGCACCATCGGCGAGGTCAACGGCATCTCGGCCACCATCTCGGCGGCGGTGGAGGAGCAGAACGCCACCACGCTGGAGATCGCCCGCAACGTCACCCAGGCGGCCCAGGGCACGGGCGAGGTGTCATCCAACATCGCCCGGGTCACGGGGGCGGCCGGTGAAACCGGGGCCGCCGCCTCCCAGGTGCTGGCCGCCGCCCGCTCCTTGGGCGGCCAATCCAACGCGCTGCGGTCCGAGGTCGTGCGCTTCCTCTCCGAAATCCGGGCCGCCTGACCGGCCGCTACGCCACCGCCCGCACCCGCCGGGCGGTGGCGAACACCGGCACGCCCAGGACGCGGACATAGCACAGCCACCAGCGCAAGCTCCGGCTGTACTTGCTGCGCCTGTACGTGCCGGGCAGCGGCGCCAGGCGCGTACGCTCCTGCCGCCAGGGCAGGTCGTGGATGACGGGATGGGGGGTCCCGCACAGGCGTGCCACATGCGCCTCGATCAGGTTCACGGGATAGTACCGCGCCATGCGCTCCAGCCGTTCCCGCAGGCGGGCCACCCGTTGCTGGTTCTGGCTGAACACCGCCACCTTCACCAGCGGCATGCGGTGGGTCTCCAGACAAGCGTCGAAATAGATGTCGGAATACAGCTCCTTGGCCACGAAGGCTTGCGGCAGGTAGCGGCCGGGGCGGAAGCCCAGGGACAGCAGCCGCTGGCTGAGCCCGAATTCGTAGGCGCGGCAGACGGCCGCCTTGTCGGGCTGGCGCGTCACCCCCTCCCAGAAGCGGGTGAATTCCGGATGGCTGGTCACCGTCGGGCGGAAGACCAGGAAGTTGCTGGTGAGATAGCGGATGTCGCCATCCACCAGCCCATCGGTCAGCCCCCAGAAGTCGCAGTCCCGCCCCGCCATCTTGTCGAACACGGGGGCGAAGGGGAACACGCCACCGTAACAGCTGTCGTTGGCGACGATGACCTCGTCATAGGCGGCGATGTCGGCACCCAGGGCCTGGAAGCCCAGCTTCCAGCTGCCGAAGTCATAGGCGCCGTGGCGGCCCGCGTGCACCAGTTCGGCCAGTCCCGCCAGCCGTTCCGCCTGGCCGTCCATGAGGGCGCCGTCGGAGATGAACAGGATGCGCTCCGCCACCTCGCGCAGGCTGCGCAGGTAATAGAGGACATGATCGTCGATCTGGCCGTCACGGTCGAAATGGGCGAACAGCGCCACACGGCGGGGGGCGATGGCGGGCGAATAATCGGTCGGGATCATGGTTGGGGCCTTTGCCCTGGGAACTGACTGTCTTTACCTTCCACGACCGTTAACCAAGAGACCTTGCGGCCTATCCGCCTTTTAGCCAGGGGGCCACGCCTGGCCATCCCAATCGGCGTATTCCCTGAATTTCAGGCGCTTTTCCGCCCACTCCGCCGCGGACATCTCGAACAGGTGGACATCGTATGCCTGACCTTCCTTCACGGCATGGTCCTTCAGCACCCCGACATGGCGATAGCCCAGCATGGTCTGGCCGCGCAGGACGCGGTCGTTGTCGGCCATGACCTGGTTCACCACCTTGCGCAGGCCCAGGGCGTAGAAGACATGGTTCAGGGCGTGGGCGAAGTTCAGCGGGGCAGAGCCGGTGCGTCCCCGCCGGTCGGCCATGTAGGCGCCCAGGGTGGCGACGCCCCAGGCCGCGTGGGTGACGGTGATGGAGGCGTAGCCCACCGGCACCCCGTCCACCATCATGATGCGGTGGTGATAGTCGTCGCGGGCGTTGCTGCGTGTCAGCCAGGCCCGTTGCTTTTCGATGTCGTCCTCCACCTGCGTGAACAGGTGGCGGGAGATGTCGGGCCGCAGACGCCAGTCCAGCAGCAGGCGGGCGTCGTCCTCCGTCGGCCGGCGATAGCTTAGGGTCATGCCGCGGTCTCCTTGTAGGGCGCGTCCGCCGGCAGGGGCGGGGTGTCCAGGCCCAGGACACGGGCCCAGGCGTGGTGGAAATCGGCGATGCGGCGCTCACGCCGGCCCAGGATGCCGGGGCCCAGGGCCGCCGCCCGCCCTTGCTGCACCCGCTCGCACAGCGGCTGGTCCTCCAGGATGACGGCGCGGGCGGACCCAGCCAGAACGCTGGTCAGCGACCGGCGGAACGCCGCCACGGCCGGCTTTTCCGGTGCCGTCACCGGCAGGAACAGGCGCCAGTCCAGGCGGCTGCGGTCCGGCGCCAGGGGCGTCACCGTGTGGGTGATGACCATGGCGCCGTAAAAACTGGCCACATACAGGTTGGGAAAGACGAAGCAATGGTCATAGCGGGCGTGGTCCGTCATCCGGCGCAGGCCCATCTTGCCGTCGATGCGCCGCCACCACGTCTCCGTCCCCTCCGACAGCAGCCAGCTGGACATGCTGTGGCGGCCGTGGCGGGTGGTGGCCAGGTGGGTCTGCCAGTCGGCATGCACGGCGGGGTGGATGGTGGTGGGGTGGACGGTGGACCCGTGGAAGTCGTCCATGGTGTTCTCCACCAGCGCCTTCCAATTGGCGGCGAACGCCACATGGTCCTCGGCGATGGGCTGGTCGCACTGGCCGGACAGCCGGGCCAGGTGTGCCGCCACCGGTCCCAGATGGTCGGCCAGGCCGGGGCCGCCGCCCTCCAGCCGCACGAAGATGAAGGCGCCGCAGGCGTCCACCTCCAGCGCCCGGCCCTCCTCATCCGTGGCCGTGAGCGCGGCGGTCACGGTGACGGGCGTGCCCAGCACCGTACGTGTTAGGGGCGCGTCGAACCGGGTGCCGACGTACAGCCACTGCCGGCGCAGCGCCGCCAGCTCCCGCGCGTGGCAGCCGGGATCGTCGAACCAGCGGGCGGGCAGCATCTCCCCCATCCCATCTCCCCCCATCATGCCGGCTCCGTGAAGATGGCGGCGGCGTCCGCGTTCACCCACACCTGGCCACCGGCCACGGCCAGCCCCACCGGCGTCAGGGCCAGGCGGCGGCGGGCGTCCGCGTCCAGGTGGAAGTCGCTGTCGTCGAAGGGGATGCCGATGGGCACGCCGGCCGCGTCATAGACCCAACCGTGATAGGGGCAGCGCAGCAGCCCGCGCCCGCAGGGCTGATCGTGGATCAGGGCGTAGCGGTGGGAGCAGACGTTGCGGAAGGCTTTCAGCGCCCCCTGGAAATTCTGCACCACCACGGGGATAGCGGCCCCGCCGGCATCCGGCGCCCGGCCCGTCAGGTAATCGCCATGGCCGGCCACGCTGGCGGCGTCGCCCAGCTTGATCCAGGGGGCCGTCACGCCGTGCGCCCGCCGTCGACGGTCAGGGCCGTGCCGGTGATCCAGCGGCCGGTGTCCGCCAGCAGATAGGCGATGGCGTGGGCCACGTCGTCGACATGGCCGAATCCAAGGGGCTGCAGCCGCTGCAGATGGTCGATCTGTTCCTGGCTCAGCTTCTCGAACCCGCGTTCGATCAGGTCGGTCATGACGATGCTGGGCACCACGCAGTTGACGCGGATGCCGTCTGGCAGCAGCTCGGCCGACAGGCCCTTGGTGGCGGCGATGATGCCGCCCTTGGCCGCGGCGTAGACGATGTTGGCGGGCGATGCGGCGGTGGCGGCGGTGGAGGAGATGAAGACCATGGCCGAGCGCTCGGCCCGCACGCCCTTCTGACGCAGGCCTTTGGCCAGGGCCAGGCACGAGCCCAGGTTGACCCGCATCACCAGGTCGAAGAAATCCTGGGAGAAGATGCGGATGGGGCGCAGCGTCTGGATGCCGGCGCAGTGCGCCACGCCGTCGAAAGGCCCGGACAGGGCCGCCTGCTCCTTCATCCAGGCCGGGATGGCGTCCAGGTCGCCCATGTCGAAGGGCGCCACACGGTGCCCCTCCCCCGCAAGGCGCGACAGGGTGTCGTCCAGGCGTCCCTCGTCCCGGCCGTTCAGGGTGACGCGGGCGCCCAGGCGCGACAGCAGCACGGCGGTGGCCTGGCCGATGCCGGCCGACGCGCCGGTGACCAGCATGGATCGGCTGGCCAGGCTCATGGGGTTGTGCAGTGTGTCGCTAGGCTGGGACATGGGGGCGTTTCCTTATCTTCCGCCCCGACTATCCGGGCCCCGGGCCGGGCCCGTCAATGACCTGCGATAAATCCCGGCGGGGAGGCCTTGACTCAAGAAAGGATCGAGATATATCGTGATTTACGATATATCGAATAACAGACGAGATAGGATCGAGAGACCATCATGCACTTTTTCAAACATCACGGCGGCAAGCATCCCGAGGGCGGGCGCCGCCACGCCCGGGGCCGCGACGGCGAAGGCTTCTGGGGCGCCTGGGGCGGTCACGGCGACCATTGGGGCCGGGGCGAGCGGGGCGAGGGCTTCGGCGGCCGGGGCGGCCGCGGCGGCGCCGCCCGCGTCTTCGAGAATGGCGACCTGCGCTTCCTGTTCCTGGACCTCATCCAGGAAAAGCCCCGCTACGGCTATGAGATCATCAAGGCCATCGAGGAAAAGGTCGGCGGCGGCTACAGCCCCAGCCCCGGCGTCGTCTACCCGACGCTGACCCTGCTGGAGGAAATGGGCCATACCGAGGTCTCGGTGGGGGAGGGCGGCAAGAAGCTCTACACCCTGACCGAGAGCGGCGCCGCCTTCCTGAACGATAACCGCCTGGTGCTGGCCGCCATCAAGGAACGGCTGGACAAGATCAGCGCGGTGCGCGGCTGGATGCCCCCATCCCCCGTCGTCCGCGCCATGGAAAACCTGAAAATGGCCTTGCGCCTGCGTCTGCGCGGCGGGACCCTGACGGAAGACCAGGCCCGCGCCATCGCCCTGGCCCTGGACCAGGCGGCGCAGGCCATCGAGCAGGCCTGACGGCCATCCCACGTGAACGGAGAGGACGCCCATGCCCACCCGTACCCGTGACTTGCCCCGGACCCGTGACGTGAACGCCATCGACATCCGGGGTCGCCTGCTGGCCCTGTCCCGCTCCCACGCCTTGGGCCGGCGGGTCGTTCACCCGGGCGAGGATCGCGACGCGGCCCTTCCCCCTTGCCCTGCCCCGCAAGACTCCGAGCAGGACAGGGATGTTCCAGGTCCCGGGGACCGGCACTAGCCCTCTGGTCAGGGGCGCCGACACTTGTCATACGAAACGGTCCGGTTGATGATCAGGCCCGTTTCACTTGGCAAGCGCGGCCGTATCCCTGCGGGGGAGGCCCGTCCCCTTTGCAGGACCGCCCCGGTAACATGACGCGTGCCGACGACAGCCTTCCGACGCGCCGCCTGACGGTGGCCTATGTCGCCGCCCTGTCCCTGATCGCCCTGCTGTCGGCATCGGTGCACCTGCTGCTGGACCATGTCATTTCCCAGCAGCGCGACAGCGGCACCATCATCAACGTCGCCGGCCGCCAGCGCATGCTGTCGCAGCGCATCGGCCTGCTGGCCCGCGACTTCTATGAAGGCCATGACGAGGCGGCGCGCGTCCCCCTGTTGCAGGCGGCCGCGACCATGGAGCGGGCGCACCGGGCGCTGCTGGGCGGCACCGGCGACATGGGCATCACCCACGGCCTGTCGGACGCCGCCCGGGCGCTATATTTCTCGCTGCCCACCGACCTCGACCAGCGTACCCGCGACCTGGTCCTGGCCGCCCGCATCCTGGCGGGGGCGGAGGGGCCGGATGCGGGGACGGCCGACATCCGTGCCCGGGCCTTCGCCGACATCCGCGTTCAGACCCGCGACATCCTGATGCCCATGCTGGACCAGGCGGTCCGCCAGTTCGAGACCGAGGCGACGGAGCGCATCGAGGGACTGCGGCGGGCGCAGCAGGGCGTGTTGGCCATCCTGCTGACCACCCTGCTGGCCGAGGCCGTGTTCATCTTCCGCCCCCTGGTCGGCCGGCTGAAAACCTATGCCGGCCGCCTCTACGACATGGCCACCCGCGATGTGCTGACTGGCCTGCCCAATCGCCGCCATTTCCTGGAGGTGGGGGAGCGGGAGGTACGCCGCGGGCGCGAGGCGGGCCAGCCCCAGGCCTTGTTGATGATCGACATCGACCATTTCAAGGCCATCAACGACACCTTCGGCCACGCCGTGGGCGATCGCGTGCTGTCGCAGTTCGGCCGCCTGCTGCAAGGCTGGCTGCGCGAGGGCGAGGTGGCGGGCCGCATCGGCGGCGAGGAATTCGCCGTCCTGCTGCCGGACGCCGATACCGTGGACGCCGCCGCGCGGGCCGAAACCCTGCGTCGCGCGGTGGAGGCGGCCCCCGTCAACGGCCACGCCACCCTGGCCTGGACGGTAAGCATCGGCGCCGCCCGGGTGTCCGGCGGGGACGAGGGCTTGGCCGACGCCCTGCGCCGGGCCGACATGGCCCTCTACGCCGCCAAGGCGGCGGGCCGCAACCGTGTGCAGCTCAGCGCCGACGTCTGATCGCCGCTTTCCGGTGGGGCCTGGCAAGGTGGCGCGCCGCGTCAGGCGTCGTAACGGCCGGAAGTGGGCGCGCGTTCCAGCGCCAAGGGCCGCACCGGCAGGGACAGGCCGTGGGCGCCCAGGGTGCCGGCCATGGCGCGGGACGCCACCAGCAGGCCGTCGGTGGTGCCCGGCCGCATCAGATGCTCCACCAGGGCATAAAACCTGGCCGGGGCGGTAGGGTCGGCGGAAGGCTGCGCCAAGGCCAGCAGGCGCAGCAGCTGGCGCTCATCCGGCGTCAGATCCTGGCAGCCGGGGCACCCCACCCGTGGCCGCTGCCGGGCCGAACGGCCATACAGCAGCAGGAAGGCGCGGAAGGTGGCCATCACCTCGTCCGCGTCCTCGCCGCATGCCTGCAGGAAGGCGTGGCGGATCAGGGGACAGCCGCGCCGGGCCGGGCTGGCATAGGGCTGGGCCATGTGGCGCAGGCTCCACACCAGCAGCCTTTCCCCGGAACTCAGGCCTTCCAGCGGGGCGGGCTGGGGCAGGCTGTCACGGGGGGTGATCATCAGATCGTCGGGCATCTCGGGCCTAGCTGCTGTCGTCTCCGGTTCGATCACGATAGTGAGAATCATTATTAGTTTCAATATCGAAGATTAATGACTTTTTAGGGGGATGATTCACTACTTTTGGTCAGGCGGTTAAAGCCTTTACGCCGGGTTAACCTTTCCCGCGCGAGGGTGGACACCAGGCCAAGGCCCCCGTGCCGGGGGCGCAAGGAACGGCCTGGGACAGGTGCTTGGGGAGGAACGCGATGCGCGACACGGGGCCCGTGACCAACCGTGAGGTGGAGTTGCGCGAGGGGGAACTGCTGGTCTCCCGCACCGATCCGTCGGGCCGCATCACCTACGCCAACCGCGCCTTCGTCCGCGTCAGCGGTTTCAGCCATGAGGAACTGATCGGCGCGCCGCACAACCTGGTGCGCCATCCCGACATGCCCAAGGCCGCCTTCGCCGACCTGTGGGCCACCATCCGCGCCGGGCGGCCCTGGGATGGGTTGGTCAAGAACCGCACCAAGGCCGGCGATCATTATTGGGTGCGCGCCAACGTCACGCCGGTGATGGAGGGGGGCACGGTCGCGGGCTTCATCTCCATCCGCAGCAAGCCCGGCCGGGATGAGGTGCGCGCGGCCGAGGCGCTGTATGCCGAGCTTCGCGCCGGCCGGGGAACCCTGAGGGACGGTGCGGCCGTCGCCACCGGCCTGGGCCCCCGCCTGCGCCATTATGCCGGCAGTGTGCGCGGCCGCATGATCCTGACCATGGGCACCATGATCGCCTGCACCTTGGTGGCGGGCGGCCTGCGTTTCCTCGGGCCCCTTGGCGAAAAGGTGGGCGACGCGGGCGCCGACAGCGCCCTGTGGCTGGGCGCCAACGCCGCCATCATCCTGGTGTCGCTGGCCGTGTCCGTGCTGGGCGGCAGCCTGATCCTGCGCACCCTGCGCCAGGCCCTGGGCCGGGTGGAGGGGCACTTCGCCGCCGTCGCGGCCGGGGAATTCGACCGCGCCATGCCGGCGGACCCGGTGGCGGAGTTCCAGGCCATGACCGCGACGCTGCGGGCCCTGCGGGCGCGCCTGGCCTTCAGCACAGATGAGCGGGTGGAACTGATGGAGCGCACGCGCGAAGAGGCCCGCCTGGCGCTGCTGGAAACCTGCCGCGCCATCGAGGCCGACCTGACCGCCACCTGGATGGGGGTGGAGCGGGGCAGCCACCGGGCGGTGGATGGGGTGGCCCATCTGAAGCAGGCCGTGACCGTGGTGCGGGAAAACACGGTGGCGGTGTCGGCCGCGGCGGAGCAGGCCAGCGGCAACGCCGGCAACGTCGCCGCCGCGACGGAGGAACTGGGCGCCGCCGGGGATGAGATCGCCCGCCAGGCCGCCCGTTCCAGCGACGTGGCCCGCCGCGCCGTGGACAGCGCGCGCCTGGCGGCCGGCGCCATTGAACGCATGGAGGAGGCGACGCGCCAGATCGGCACCGTCACGGACCTTATCGCCGATATCGCCGGCCAGACCAACCTGCTGGCCCTGAACGCCACCATCGAGGCGGCGCGGGCGGGCGACGCCGGCAAGGGCTTCGCCGTGGTGGCGCATGAGGTGAAGTCGCTGTCCGGCCAGACGCAGAAGGCCACGGATGACATCGGGACCCAGGTGGCGGGGCTGCGCGGCGCCGTGTCGGCCAGCGTGGACGCCATCCGCGCCGTCATCACCGTGATCGGCGAAATCAACGAGGCCTCGTCCGCCACGGCGGCGGCCGTGGAACAGCAGTCCGCCGCCAATGCCGAGATCGGGCGCAGCGCGTCGGAATCCGCCGGCGCCGCCCGGCAGGTGTCGCACAGCGTGGGCAGCATCCGGGGGCAGTCCGATGAGATCGCCACCATCGCCGCCGACCTGGACCTGCGGGTGAGCGAGACGCAGACGGCGGTGGTGGACCTGAAGCGGCGCATGACCATCGCCCTGCGCCAGTCGCTGGCCGGTGACCGCCGCGCCGCCGATCGCGTGCCCTGCGACATGCCGGCGACGGTGCAGGTGAACGGCCGCCCTTATGCCGGCCGGCTGCAGGACCTGTCGGCGCGCGGCGCCCTGGTGGCGGCGGATGGCCTGCCCGCCCTGGCCGACCAGCAGGAGGTGGCGTTGGCCGTGGACGGTGTGGGCACGGTGGCGGCGGTGGTGGCGGGCACCAGCGAACTGGGTCTGCACCTGTGCTTCATCCATGTCGACGCCGCGACGCAAAGCCGGCTGAAGGCGACGCTGGACCGGGCGCTGGAACGGCACCGCGGCTTCATCGACCTGGCGCTGGGCGCCGCCGGCCGCATGGGCCAGGCGCTGGAAGGCGCCGTGCAGGCGGGCGAGATCACCGAGACGGCGCTGTTCTCGCACGACCTCGACCCCATTCCCGGCACCGACCCGCAACAGTATATGGCGGCCTACACCCCCATCACCGACCGGCTGTTCCCCGACATCCAGGAGCCGGTGGCGGCGGGCGATCCGCGCATCCAGTTCTGCGCCGCCGTCGTGCCCTCCGGCTACCTGCCCACCCACATGAAGCGGGTGTCGCAGCCGCAGCGGCCGGGCGACTACACCTGGAACATGGCGCACAGCCGCAACCGTCGCCTGTTCAACGACCGCGCCGGCCTGGCCGCCGGCCGCAATACCGGCGACTTCCTGGTGCAGTCCTATTCGCGCGACATGGGTGGTGGCGTCATCGTCCGCCTGAAGGAGGTGGACGCCCCCATCCGGGTGCGCGGCCGCATCTGGGGCAACGTCCGGGTGGCGTTCAAGGACGAATAGCGGTCCCCCGGACGCCTGTGAAAACCGGGATGTAAAAATTTTGACACATCCACAAATTTGAACCGTCCCGCCCCGGGCGTCGCCGCTATGCGGCAGCGGCGGGGGTTGGCGGCTTTACCCGCGCGCGGGCGCGCTTTACCAGGAAGGGACAAACGTTAAGCCGCCATCGTGTTTCCCCGGGCCAACCGGGGCGAAGACGGGCCGGGGCCGGGGGGCCCCGGGATGGGCCTGGGTTGAAGGGGGAGGCCGCACAGCCATGCAGATCGTCAGCACCACCGACCGTCGGCGGCAAATGCCCATGGGCGACCGCATCCGCGCGCGGCGCAAGGCGCTGGGCCTGACCCTGCAGCAGGTGGCCGAACGCTCCGGCCTGTCGGCCCCCTTCATCAGCCAGGCGGAACGGGATTTGAGCGTGCCCTCGCTGGTCTCGCTGCTGGCCCTGGCCGACGCCCTGACCGTGGACCTCACCTATTTCATGGAGGTGCCGGACAGCGGCACCATCGTCCACCGCGCGGCCAAGCCCCGGCGTATCGAGGTCGACAGCCCGGTGGATTACATCGATCTGGCCAGCGACCTGGCGGACCGCAAGCTGGACATCATCCTGATGCGGGTGCCGCCGGGCCATGCCTTCCCCACCGACCAGCGCAATGGCGAGGACTTCCTCTACGTCGTGGAGGGCGAGATGACGGGAACGGTGGGCAAGACCAAGGCCAAGCTGGGCGCCGGCGACAGCCTGCATTTCGACAGCCTGCAGCCGCACAGCGCCCGCAACGCCTCGGACCGGGACGTGGTGCTGCTGTACGTCGGCACCCCGTCCATCTTCCGTAAGTCGGCCGACGGCGTCATCGAGGCCGACGAGGCCGATGCCTGACATCTCCTTCCGGATCACCCCCATTTGTCCTAAGCAGCGTATTGCATCCGGCCCCGTCCTGACCCACTACTAAAGGCAACAGACAGGGGCGGGGGCGATCCGTGGCAGCGGACGACCGCCCTCACGGATGGGGTTCATGAAAAACACGATCAGCGCACTTCTGCTGTCGCCCGGCCTGATGCTGGGGGCGACCGCCGCCTTCGCCGATTCCACGCCCGCCACGCCGCCGACCGGCATCCCCGAGGACAGTCGGGCGTGGATGGAGGATATGAACAACGCGGACGCCCTGGCCTGGGCCAAGGCGGAAACGGACCGCTCCACCGCCGTGCTGCAGGCCGATCCGCGCTATCCCGCCCTGCTGGCGGAGGCGACGGCCATCGCCGAAAGCAAGGACCGCGTGCCGGGCGTCAGCTTCCGCGGCGACGCCGTCTATAATTTCTGGCAGGACGCGGACCACGTCCAGGGCCTGTGGCGCACCACCACCCTGGCCAGCTTCGCCAAGGCCAAGCCCGACTGGCAGACCGTGCTGGACGTCGACGCCCTGGCCAAGGCCGAGGGCGTGAAGTGGGTGTTCAAGGGCACCGACTGCGACGAGGAAACCCGTCGCCACTGCGTCGTCCACCTGTCCAACGGGGGGAGGACGCGGTCACCATCCGCGAGTTCGACATGAAGAACCGGGCCTTCGTGCCCGGCGGCTTCGCCCTGCCGCGCGGCAAGCAGAATGTCGCCTGGGCGGACACCGAAACCCTGCTGGTGGCCCGTGACTGGGGTGCCGGCACCATGAGCGGCGCCGGTTACCCCCTGGTCATCAAGTCGCTGAAGCGCGGCCAGCCGCTGGAGCAGGCGCGGGAGGTGTTCCGCGGCCAGCCGTCGGACATGTCGGTGGGCGCCGAGACCATGCGCGACGCCCAGGGCCACCAAGCCACGCTGATCACCCGCAACCTCAGCTTCTTCGAGGTGGAGACCTATCTGCTGGCGGGCGGCCAGCCGAAGCGCCTGGCCCTGCCGCTGAAGTCCCGCGTGCACGGCATCCACGAGGGCCAGTTGATCGTGGAGGTGAAGCAGGACTGGAACGCGGGCGGCGTCGCCGTTGCGCAAGGGGCCGTCGTGGCGCTGGATCTGGCGGCGGCCATGGCCGATCCGGACCACCTGCACCCGGTCCCGGTCTACACGCCGACCTCGCGCGAAGGCCTGAACGGCCTGGATTTCACCCGGCATCACCTGCTGATCAGCCTGACGGACAACGTGAAGGGCCGCGTTTACGTGGCCGACCGCAACGCCGACGGCAGCTGGCGCCGCGCGCAGCTGCAACTGCCGGACAACGCCAACATCACCGTCACCGGCGCGGACCGCGACCATGACCGCGCCTTCGTCACGGTGGCCGGCTTCCTGGAGCCGCTGACCCTGTCGCTGGTCGACACCAACACGGGGTCGGTGGAAAAGCTGAAATCCACGCCGCCGCAGTTCGACGCGTCCAAGGCGGTGGTGGAACAGCGCGAGGCGGTGTCCAGCGACGGCACCCATGTGCCCTACTTCGTCGTGCGGCCGCGCGACGTGCCCTTTGACGGATCCACCCCCACCCTGCTGTACGCCTATGGCGGGTTCGAGGTGCCGATGCTGCCCCGCTACCTGGGCGCCACGGGCAAGATGTGGCTGGAACGCGGCGGCGCCTATGTGCTGGCCAACATCCGGGGCGGTGGGGAGTTCGGCCCCGCCTGGCACGAGGCCGGCCTGAAGACCAAGCGCCAAGCCATCTACGACGACTTCGTGGCCGTGGCCCGCGACCTGATCGCCACCAAGCTGACCAGCACCCGCCGGCTGGGCATCGAGGGTGGTTCCAACGGTGGCCTGCTGATGGGTGTGCAGTTCACCCAGCATCCGGAACTGTGGCGCGCCGTCGTCATCCAGGTGCCGCTGCTGGACATGCTGCGCTTCCCCGTCATCGGCGCCGGCGCCTCCTGGATGGGGGAATACGGGGATCCGGCGGTGCCGGAGGAGCGGGCCTTTCTGGCCGGCATCTCGCCCTACCATAATCTCAAGGCAGGGGTGACCTATCCGGAACCCTTGTTCGTCACCTCGGCCAAGGATGACCGTGTCAATCCCGGGCACGCCCGCAAGATGGCGGCCAAAATGAAGGAGATGGGCCTGCCCTACCTCTATTACGAGAACACCGAGGGCGGTCACGCCGCCAGCGCCAACCTGAAGGAAACCGCCCGCCGGCAGGCGCTGGAGTTCACCTACCTTTTACGGAAACTCAAGGATTAGGGATCAATCCTGGAACGGGGGCAGATGTTCCCTGCCTCCGTTCCGCCGTCCCCTTGACCCGGCCGCCACGGCTGTCGCCGGGGGGACGCGTCCCGATCCGCCGAGGCTGTCGCGTCCCATGCCGTCCCCTTGTTCCCGTGTCCTTCCGGCTTTGCTTTTGGCGCTGTCGCTGGCGGCATGCGCCCAGAACCCGGCCGCCGAGCAGGCGGCCCCGCTGTCGGGCCTGTCCGCCACCTACACCGACCCCTACGCCTGGCTGGAAACGCCCGACTCGCCGGATGCCCTGGCCTGGGTGGCGCGGCAGAACCAGCGCACGCTGGCGGAACTGACGCAGGACGCGCCCCTGTCCGATTTCATTTCCACCGCCACCCTGCTGGCGCATGAGGCGTCGGAAGAGGGCGGCAATGGCGCCCTGCCCTCGGGCGGGGCGGTGGACGGCAAGGATCCGGCCGTCACCACCATCGACGGCGTGCGCCATGTCTATGCCGGGTCCAATTGCTACGGCACGGTCGATCCCGATGCGCCGCCGCCGGCCCCGGGGGCGGACCCGGTGGTCATGGGGCGCACCTGCCTGGTGTCGCTGTCGCGGACGGGGGAGGACGCGGTGGAGGTGCGGGAGTACGACCCCGTGGCCAAGGCCTATGTGCCCGGCGGCTTCCACCTGCCCTACGCCAAGCAGACGGTGGTGTGGCTGGACCATGATACCCTGCTGGTGGCCCGCGGCTGGGATTCCAGCGACACGGCACTGACCCGTTCCGGCTATCCCTACGTGGTCAAGGTGGTGCAGCGCGGCCAGCCGCTGGATCAGGCGCACGAGATTTTCCGGGGCCGTGTCACCGACACCTCCGTCAGCCCGGCCATCTTCCGCGACCGCCAGGGCCACCGGGCCATCGTGCTGGTGCGCCGGCCCAGCTATTTCACCACCGAACACTATCTGGTCGAAGGCCGCCACACGCTGAAGCTGGGCCTGCCGCCGTTGGCCGAGCTGGCGGTGCTGGCCAACGGGCAGCTGGTGGTCAAGCTGGGGCAGGACTGGCAGGCGGCCAGCGGCCGCACCTTCCCCGGCGGTTCCTACGTCTCGGTGGATCTGGAGGCCGCCCGCCACGACCCGGCCAAGCTGAAGGCGGCCCCCGTTTACCTGCCTGGCCCGCGCGAGGCCGTGACCAACCTGGTGAAGGCCCGGTCGCACCTGGTGGTCACCAGTGACGAGAACGTGCGCGGCCGCCTGACGGTGCTGACCCGCGTCGACGGCGGCTGGAAGACGACCCGTGTCGACCTGCCCGACATGTCGGCCGTCAGCATCAAGTCCAGCAGCGAGGACAAGGACAAGCTGACCGTGACCGTGGCCGGCTTCCTGACACCCCAGGCGGTGTGGAGCGTGGACCTGGACAGCGCCGCCGCCACCCTCGTCAAGGCCGGCAGCCCCGGCTTCGACGCCAGCCCCTACACCGTGGACCAGTGGCAGGCCGTGTCCACGGACGGCACCGACATCCCCTACTTCATCGTCCACCGCAAGGACATGGTGCTCAGCGGCGACAACCCCACCTTGCTGACGGCCTACGGCGGTTTCAACCTGTCGCGCCTGCCGACATATTCCGCCACCATCGGCAAGCTGTGGCTGGACCGGGGCGGTGTCTATGTCGTGGCCAACATCCGGGGCGGGGGTGAGTTCGGCCCCGCCTGGCACGAGGCGGCGCTGAAGACCCACCGGCAGAAATCCTTCGACGACTTCACCGCCGTGGCGCGTGACCTGATCCAGCGCCAGGTCACGCGGCCGGCGCGCCTGGGCATCAGCGGCGGATCCAACGGCGGCCTGCTGATGGGCGTCGCCCTGACCCAGCATCCCGACCTGTGGGGGGCGGTCGCCATCAAGGTGCCGCTGCTGGACATGCTGCGCTATGAGGCCATCGCCGCCGGCTCGTCCTGGGTGGCGGAATACGGCAGCGTCGCGGTGCCGGAGGAGCGGGCCTTCCTGGCCAGCATCTCCCCCTACCAGCGGCTGGATCCGACGCGCACCTACCCGGAAACGCTGATCATGACGGCCACCCACGACGACCGCGTGGGCCCCGGCCATGCCCGCAAGTTCGCCGCCCGCATGGAGGCGCTGGGCAAGCCCGTGCTGTTCTATGAAAGCGACGAGGGCGGGCACGGCACACGTGGCCTGGATGACGCGGCCCGCGCCCGCGGCCCCGCCCTGGAACTGGCCTACTTCGCCTCCCGACTCATGCCCCGGCAGGCCGAGCGTCCCGCCGGCGGCCAGGTGGTCGCGGGGGCCGCCGACTAGGCCCCATCCGGGAAGACCCTATCTATGTAGCTTCTCCGTCCGCGCCCTGGACGGACGCGACGTCCTGATGCGACAAAGGTTCCCTGGCGGGATCGGCCGGGGCTCCCATGCCCCCGGCCTGTTGGGGGACGAGGGATGGCCTTGGGCTTGCGGCGGCGCCTGTTGCTGCTGCTGATCGGTACGACCGTGCCTTTCTTCCTGTTGCTGCTGGGCGAAAGCCGGGCCCGGCGGGACGAGGCCGTCGCCGCCGTCGAGGCCCAGGCCGTGGAACTGGCCCGCATGGCGGCGGACGAACAGGAACGCCTGCTGGACCAGGTGCGTCGGCTCAGCCTGGGTTTCGCCCAGCACTCCGCCCTGCTGCCCACGGACCAGTGCGTCGACGACGCCCGCATCCTGAAGGCGTCCCAGCCCTGGGTTTCCAACATCCATGTGGTTTTGCCCGACGGCTCGGTCATCTGCTCGTCGGCGGACCAGCCGTGGTCCAATTACAGCGACCGCGAGTATGTGCGCCAGGCCTTCGAAACCGGTCGGGCCAGCACCAGCGACTATGTGTTCGGGCGGCCCAGCAACCGCGTCATCCTGGGCACCGCCCAGCCGGTGTACCGGGCCGGCGCGTCGGCGGGTGCTGGCAAGCCGGACGCCCTGGTGCTGGCCGGCCTCAGCATGGATTGGATCGAGAAGACGGGCGCCCGGTTCACCCACGACGGCTCCCTGTTCCTGTTGGTGGACCGTACCGGCACGGTGCTGGCCCGCATCCCTGAACAGCGGGATCTGGTGGGGCGTAATTTCAAGGATGATCCCTTCATCCAGGCGGTGCTGAACGGGCCGGCGGACCGGGGGGAATTCGTCACCCTGGACGGGGTGGACCGGCTGGTGGGCATAGCCGCCCTGCCCAGCAGCGGCGCGCACGTCGTGGTGGGGGCGGATCGTGCCGCCGTCCTGGCCCCCATCCTGGCCGACCAGCGGCGCACCCTGGCCTTTGGCGGCGTGGCCGCCCTGTGCGCCCTGCTTCTGGGCTGGGTGGGGGTGGAGGCGACGGTGCTGCGCGGCGTGCTGGCCCTGCGCCACGCCGTGTCCCGCCTGGCCGCCGGCGACAGGGGCGTGCGCGCCGCCATCGCGCCCGGCACGGCGGAGTTCGCGGAGCTGGCCCGGTCGTTCAACCATATGGCGGCGGCCCTGGACCGGCACGAGCGCGAGATCGCGCAGCGCGAGGCCCAGTTCCGCGACCTGACGGAGGTGTCCAGCGACTGGTTCTGGGAAACCGATCCGGAGGGGCGCTTCACCCAGATGTCCCAGGGTGTCGGCAGCCTGGGCATCCCCGCCGGCCATTTCCTGGGCCGTACCCGCCGCGACTTCGCGGTCGACCCCGACAGTTCCGAATTCCAGGCCTATGAGGAATTACTGGCGGCGCGGCAACCCTTCCGCAACCTGACCTACAGCCTGTACGGCGAGGACGGGGCGCTGCGTCACGTTGTGGTCAGCGGCAAGCCCTTTTTCGACGAGGCCGGGGCGTTCCGGGGCTTTCGCGGATCGGGGCGCGACCGTACCCACCAGGTGGCGGCGGAAGAGCGCCTGCGCCTATTGCAATCGGTGGCGGTGCACGCCACCGATGGCATCATGATCACCGAGGCCGACGCCCTGGATGAGCCCGGTCCGCGCATCATCTTCGTCAATGAGGCCTTCACCACCGTCACGGGCTTTTCCTGGGATGAGGCGGTGGGCCATTCCCCCCGCTTCCTGCAGGGGCCGCTGACCGACAGGGCGGCGCTGGACCGCATCCGCCAGGCGCTGGCGGCAGGGGAACCGGTGCGCCAGCGCCTGCTGAACTATACCCGCGACCGACGCCCCTTCTGGGTCGACCTGGCCATCTTCCCGGCGCGGGTGGGCACCCGCGTCACCCATTACGTCGCCCTGTTGCGCGACGTGTCGGACCAGGTGGCCGCGACCCTGCATCTGAACGCCCAGGTGACGGAGCTGGAGGCGGCGCGCGCCACCCTGCAGGCTCAGCGGACCCTGCTGGACAACGTGCTGAACGCCTCGCTGGACGGGGTCTTCGCCTATGACACCATCCGGGACGAAAACTTCGACATCAGGGACTTCCGCTTCGAGCTGGTCAACGTCACCGCCGAGAAGATGGCCGGCCGCTCCGCCCACGACCTGGTGGGCCGGGGCCTGAAGGAGCTGTTCCCCGATCTTGCGGCCGGTGGCCTGTTCGACCGCTATGTCGAGGTGGTGGACACGGGCCGCGCCGCCACCTTCGAATACCACCGCGACGAGGATGGGCGCTGGTTCCGCATCACCGCCGTGCCCTGGGGGCGTGGCCTGGTGGTGACCCTGTCCGATATCACGCGGGAGAAGAAGCGCGAGGGCGATCTGGCCGCCTTGGCCGATGACCTGGCCGGCGCCAAGCAGGCGGCGGAGGCGGCCAACCGTGCCAAATCCGACTTCCTGGCCAATATGAGCCATGAGATCCGCACGCCCATGAACGGCATCATGGGCATGACCCAGATCCTGCTGGGCACCGCGCTGGCGACGGAGCAGCGCGCCTATGCCGAGGCCATCCACGACAGCGCCCAGGCCCTGCTGAACATCATCAACAACATCCTGGACATCTCCAAGCTGGAGGCCGGCAAGGTCGAGTTGGAGATGGTGGACTTCGTCCTGGACGAGGTGGTGGAGGGCGTGGTGGCCCTGCTGACGCCCCAGGCGCGGGAAAAGGGGCTGGACCTGGCCGTCACCGTGGCGCCGGAGGTGGCCGGCGCCTATCGCGGCGACCCTACCCGCCTGCGCCAGGTGCTGCTGAACCTGATGGGCAACGCCGTCAAGTTCACGGCCGAGGGCCGCGTCAGCCTGGCGGTCACGGCCGCCCCCGCCGACGGCGGCGGCGACCCGGCGGACGGACGCCGCCGCCTGCGCTTCGCCGTCACCGACACCGGAGTGGGCATGGACGCGGACCAGCAGGGCCGCCTGTTCGAGAAATTCACCCAGGCCGACACCTCCATCAACCGGCGCTATGGCGGCACCGGCCTGGGCCTGGTGATCTCGCGTGAGCTGGTGCGCCTCATGGGCGGCGGCATCACGCTGGATAGCGCGCCGGGCGCCGGCTCCACCTTCGCCTTCACCATCCCGCTGAGGCCGTCCAGCGTGCAGGTGGCCCGCCGCGCCGCCGCCGTGGCGGCGCTCAGCGGCCTGCGCACCCTGGTGGTGGGGGCCAGTGGGGTGGGGGGCGGCGGGTTGGTGAAGGCCCTGGAACGCCTGGACCTCATGGTGACGTCGGTGGCGGATGCGGACGCCGCCATGGCGCAAGGGGCGGCGGATGAGGCCTGGGCCTTCGACATCGTGGTTATCGCCGAGCCCCCCTCCGATGCCGCCGTCGGCGGGGACGGCCCCACCCTGGCCGCCCGGCTGCGGACGCTGCCCCGGGTGGCGGCGGCCAAGATGGTGGTGGCGACCGGCCGGCCGCGGGTGGCCGAGGCCGACACGGCGGTGGACGGCGTGCTGACCCAGCCGGTGCGGCCGCCCGCGCTGCGCGCCCTGCTGCTGCGCCTGTTCGGCGGCGGCGAGGGGACGATGGGGGCGGAGGCGGACGGCCCGCTGGCGCGCGACCAGGGCGCCCGGGGACTGGGCCGCCGCCTGCTGCTGGTGGATGACAACATGGTTAACCGATCCGTGGCCCGCATCATGCTGGAACGCGACGGTTACACCGTGGACATGGCGGAGGACGGCCAGGCGGCGGTGGCCGCCTGCCGGACCACGGCCTATGACCTGGTGCTGATGGACGTGCAGATGCCGGTGATGGACGGGGTGACCGCCACGCAGGTGCTGCGCCGCGACCTGGGCCTACGCCACCTGCCCATCCTGGCCATGACCGCCAACGCCATGGTGGGCATGCGCGAGGAATACCTGGCCGCCGGCATGGACGACTACGTCTCCAAGCCCTTTGACCAGCAGCAGTTCCTGGACACGGTGGCGCGCTGGGTGGCCAGCGGCGCCGACCATGCCGCCGGCCCTGTGCCCGACGCGGACGCCGCGCCGCCGGCGGACCCGATGGCGCAGGACGACGCCAGCTTGGCCCGCCTGGACCCCGCCGTGCTGGCCGGGTTGCAGGCCATCGTGCCGCCGGCGGACTTCCAGGTGCTGGTGGAGAATTTCGTCGACCATGGCCTGGCCCGAGTGCGGCGCATCCAGGCCCTGGCGGAGGCGTCGGACCTGCCGGGCCTGCGGGCCGAGGCGCATGATCTCATCTCCACCGCCGGCAACGTCGGCCTGGTGGGGCTGCAGGCGCTGGGCCGCCAGATGCACGACGCCTGCGCCGACAACGACTTGCCGGCCGTACGCGCCTTGGCCGCCCGTGTCGGCCGCGCCGGCCCCGGTGCCTGGACGGCGCTGGGCGAACGGTTTATCGGTAAGGCGGTGGAGGCGGCGGGCGACTGAGCCGCGAGGAATGCCGGCAGGAAAGCATGAGCAAGGGCGCCATCGTATTCGCGGAGGATGAACCGGGATTGCGGGCCATGATCGGCGCCCTGCTGAAGGCCGGCGGTTACACCCCCGTGCCCGTGTCCGACGGCGCCCAGTGCCTGCGGATGCTGAGCCAGGTGCAGCCGCGCGCCCTGCTGCTGGACATCACCATGCCCACGCTGGATGGATTGCAGACCTTGAGGGCGGTGCGCGGCAGCCACGCCCTGTCCATGGTGCCGGTCATCATGGTCACCAGCCATGCCGAGGCCGAGGTGTTGCAGGAGGCTCTGCGCAACGGCGCCGCCGGCGTCATCCTGAAGCCTTTCAAGGCCGAGGAATTCATTCCCCGCATGGAACGCTGCATCGCCCAGGCGCGCGGGCGGCGATAGGCCGTGGCTTGGCCGCCGTGGATTGGTACAGTGTCGCCGACGCGTCGGCGATCATGAAAGGCAGGAGATGAGCGTGACGGCAGGGGACCAGGCGGCAACCGCGCTGGATGAGGCGGCGATCGGCCGTTGGCGGGATCGCATACGCCAGACCACCTTCGCCAATTATCATTTCGAGATGGGCATCGCCCTGCTGATGGGCGGCGACGCCCAGGCGGCCCACGGCGCCCTGCAACGGGCCGTGGAGATCCAGCCGGATCTGGCCATCCTGTATCCCCTGCTGGCGTGGACGGAGGAGCGGCTGGGCCAGGCCGAGGCCGCGCGACAGCGGCAGGCCGACCTGCAGGCGCGCGCGCCGGCCTTGTGGCTGGACGGTTGCGCCAACCTGTCGGCCCGCCTGCTGAAGGGCGGCAAGGCGGAAGGCGTGGCGTGGGCGCGCCGTTTCGTGGAGCTGGCGCCCGCCACCGACATCCGCGTGCCGGCGCTGGCCGGCCTGGCGGCCCACGTCGAAGGGCGCGTCGCCGACGCGCTGGCCGCCTGGGCGCACACCTTGACGGTGGCGAGTGACATCCCGGCCAGTTCGGCCGACGACCTGGCGAGCGCCCTGGCCGACGTCTCCAACACCCTTTTCGCGCAGTGGCAGGACGATCAGGTACGGCGGACGGAACTGGCGCTGGCGGCCGCGCGGGTCGCCAGCCGGCTGGTTCCCAGCCGCCAGGATTTGCGCTTCCAGATCATCCGCTGCCTGGTGCGGCTGGTGCGCCCGCAGGAGGCGGTGCCCGAGATCGAGGGCTACGTCGCCTTGGTGGGCGCGGCCGCCGGGGATGACAAGAACCTGCTGCTGCAATGGGGCATGCGCGACTTGGCCGCCGGCGACCTGGCGGCGGCGGAGGAGCATTTCAGCCGCTGCGCCCAGGTCGATACCGGCTGGGCCCTGCCGGAAAGCCACCGCGCCCTGGTGGCGCTGCGCCGGGGCGACGCGGCCCAAGCGGCGGTCCACGCCCAGGCGGGCTGCGCCCGCGAACCGCGCAACTACTTCGCCAACCAGTGCCGCGGCCTGGTGGAATTTGAGACGGGGGCCCAGGCCCCGGCTGTTGCCAGCCTGAAGCAGGCCAGCGCCCAGGCGCCCAACCAGCCGCTGGCCAAGCTGCTGTTGGCCATGGTGCTGGACGGTGCCGGCCAGGGGGCCGAGGCGGTGGCCGCCTATCGCGAGGCCGACGCGGAAGGGGGCGCGCTGATGCACCGACAGTTGGCCCTCTACCCGCCCGCCTATCAGGACCGTGTGGCCAAGCTGGCGCAAAAGGCGGGCTGATCCGGTCACGCCTTGATCAGGTGCTCCAGGGCCGCCACCACCCGGTCGACATCGCCGTCGGTCATGGCGGGGAACAGGGGCAGGGACAGGCAGGCGCCATACCAACCGTCGGCGCCGGGCAGGTCCAGGCGCCCATAGCGGGCGCGGTAATAAGGCTGGTGGTGCACCGGGATGTAATGCACCTGGCTGCCCACGCCCTGGGCCTTCAGCGCCGCCATGACGGCGGCGCGGTCCCGGCCCAGGGCCGCGAAGTCGATCAGCACGACGTAAAGGTGCCAGGCCGGGGCGCCGCCGCTGCGCCCCGCGTGGCGGATGACAGGGGCCAGGGGCGCCAGGCGTTCATCGTACCGCGCCACCATCTCCGCCCGCCGGCGGACAAAGCGGTCCAGCTTGCCCAACTGGCTCAGGCCCAGGGCGGCGTGGATGTCGGTCAGGCGGTAATTGTATCCGGGCGCCGGCATTTCGTAATACCAGGGGTTGGCGCCGCCATCGGCGCCGAAGGCCGCCGTCCTGTCCTGGAAGGCCGCCGGATCCCGCACCATGCCATGGCTGACATCGCGGCGCAGGCTGCGCGCCAGGGCGTCGTCACTGGTCGTGACCATCCCCCCTTCGCCGGCGGCGATGGTCTTCACCGGGTGGAAGGAGAAGCAGGCCATGGCGGAGCGGTCGCAGGCGCCGATGGCCACGGTGTCCCCGGCCCGGCCGGCGCGGCGGCTGCCCACGGCGTGGCAGGCGTCCTCGATGATGGCCAGGCCGCGCGCCTGGGCCAGGTCGGCCAGGGCGTCCAGGTCCGCCGCCTGGCCGGCGAAGTGCACCGGCGCCAGGGCGCGCACCCGCCAGCCGGCGGCCTCGGCCCGGGCGATGGCGGCCTCGGCGTCCGCCGCGCCCATCAGGCCGGTTTCAGGATCGACATCGGCGAAGGCCACCTCCGCCCCGCAATAGCGGGCGGCGTTGGCGGTGGCCAGGAAGGTGACGCTGGGCACCACCACGGCGTCGCCGGGTTGCAGGTCCAGCGCCATGCAGGCCAGGTGCAGCGCCGCGGTGCCATTGGCGCAGGCGATGGCGTGGCGGGCGCCCACCGCTTCGGCGAAGGCCTGCTCGAACCGGGTGACCGTGGGTCCCTGCGTCAGCCAGTCGCCGCGCAGCACGGCGGTGACGGCGGCGATGTCGTCTTCGTCGATGGCCTGCCGGCCGTAGGGCAGATAGGGCGGCGAAGACGGGGAACCGGCAGCCATCACGGCCTCTGCAGCAACACGGCCAGGCGTTCGGGGGTCAGCCAGTCGGTGTTGCTGTCGCTGCGATAGCTGAAACCGTCGGGCACCGGCTTGGCCCCCAGCTTGACGTAGGCCTGGCGGGTCCACCAGTTGAAGGCCGGCTCGATGACATAGCGATCCTCCATCTCGAAGGTCTGGCGGCTATCGTCCTCGGTGATCATGACCTCGTGCAGCTTTTCGCCGGGGCGGATGCCGATGACCTTGTGCGGCAGGTCCGGGGCCATGCAGCGGGCCAGGTCGCCCACCCGCATGCTGGGAATCTTGGGCACATAAATCTCGCCGCCCTGCATCATGCCGAAGCAGGACGCCACGAACTCCACCCCATGCTGCAGGGTGATCCAGAAGCGCGTCATGCGCTCATCCGTGATGGGCAGTTCGCCGGCGCCCTCGGCGATCAGCCGGCGGAACAGCGGGATGACGCTGCCGCGCGACCCCACGACGTTACCGTAGCGCACGACGGCGAAGCGGGTGCCCACCGACCCCGACAGGTTGTTGGACGCCACGAAGATCTTGTCGGACGCCAGCTTGCTGGCGCCATACAGGTTGATGGGGCTGGCGGCCTTGTCGGTGGACAGGGCGATGACCTTCCGCACGCCCGCCGCCAGGGCCGCGTGCACCACGTTCTCCGCCCCGTAGATGTTGGTGCGGATGCATTCGATGGGGTTGTACTCCGCCGTCGGCACGTGCTTCAGGGCGGCGGCGTGGATGCAGTACTCGACCTCGCGCATCGCCATTTCCAGGCGGGACCGGTCGCGCACGTCGCCGATGAAGAAGCGCAGCACGCCCTCGTGGGCCACGCCCAACTGCTGCTGCATCTCATACTGTTTGAACTCATCGCGGGAGAAGATGATGATCCGCCGCGGCTTGGCGTGTTCCAACAGATAGCGCACGAACTGGCGGCCGAAGGAACCGGTGCCGCCGGTGATCAGGATGGATGCGCCGTTGAAGTCGGCCAGGGCCGATTTAAGGAACCTCGACGTCATGTCTGCCCCCGCCGCCGGTGGAATCGTCCCCCCGGGCCTGAAAGATCGCGGAGATCGCCCGGAGAGGACGGTCGCCGGATGGTCGGGGGGAGTATAGCGCCAACATCCCGGCAAGTATCAACAATCTGTGTGGTTTATGTAATCACCCCACAACTGCTATCCTAACGGGGTGGTTACACGGGGTGGGCCGTTCCGTTGGCGGTGGAACGGTGGTTAAACCTCCGAACAATGTCCCAGACAGGTGATGAATGGTCCATGGCGGCGCCGGCACGGGTGCGAAGGGCGACCGACAGGCTGGCGGGCAGGTCGCCGGCCTGCTGGCCCAGGCCATGGACCGGCACCGCGTGGGCGACCTGGCGGGGGCGGAGGCGCTGTACCGCCGTATCCTGGCCCTGGATCCGTCACAGGCCGACGCGCTGAACCTCTGCGGGGTGGCCTGCCACCAGCAGGGGCGCTCGGCCGAGGGGCGCGCTTTGCTGGAACGGGCGCTGGCCGCGCGGCCGGACGACCAAGGCGCGTTGGAAAACCTGGGCCTGCTGCTGGTGCAACAGGGGGACGCGGCGGCGGCGGTGCCCCTGTTGCGGCACACCCTGCGCCTGTATCCCCGCAGCGTTTCCGCCTGGATGTCCCTGGGCTTGGCCTATGCCGAGCTGAAGGATCTTTCGGCGGCCATGGCCGCCTATCACAGCCTGCTGGACATCGCGCCCCACCATGTGCCCGCCCTGCTGAACCTGGGTGACCTGATGCGCCAGCGCTATGACGGCGAGGGGGCGGAAATCATGGCCCGCCGTCTGTTGGCGCTGGAACCGGCCAATCCCGCCGGCCACATGTCCTTGGCCAACGCGCTTCAGGTCGTGGGCGATCTGCCGGGGGCGGAGGCCGCCTTCACCCGCGCGCTGGACCTCGATCCCCAGGATCCGGCCCCGCGCTACAACCGTTCCTACGTGCGGCTGGCCATGGGCCGGCTGCCGGACGGCTGGGCCGATTACGCCAGTCGTTTCGCTACCGGAAATATCCAGCCTTGGCGTTATCCTGACCGCCCGCAGTGGGCGGGTGACCCCCTGAACGGGCGCCGCCTCATGCTGTGGCGGGAACAGGGGCTGGGCGATGAGTTCATGTTCTCCCCCCTCATGTCCCGGCCCTCCGCGCGGCGCTGGGCGGGGCGACCGGCGGGGTCGTCGTCATCCTGACGGAACCCCGGCTGATCGGCCTGATGTCCCGCTACCTGCGGCGCGAGGTGCCGGATCTGGCTGACCGGGTGGAACTGCGGCCCGAGCCGCTGGGCGGCGACGATTTCGACGTGCACTTGCCCGCCGGCGGCCTGCCCGGCCTGTTCGGCGCCCGCCTGCGTGATTATGCCGGGCGGGCCGGCGGCTGGCTGGTGGCCGATCCCCCGGCGGTGGCGCACTGGCGCCAACGCCTGGCCGACCTGGGCCCGGGGCTGAAAATCGGCATGTGCTGGACCTCCGGCATCAAGGCGCCGCACCGCGACCCCAATTACCTGGGGCTGACGCGGTGGGCGCCACTGCTGTCCCTGCCCGGCATCACCTGGGTCGATCTGCAATACAGTGATGTCACGGCGGAGCGGCAGGCCGCGGCGGCGGAGGGGCTTCGCCTGCCGCACCGTTTCACCGACCTGGACCAGCGCCACGATATCGAGGGCGTGGCCGCCCTGATCTCCGCCCTGGACATGGTCATCACCGCCCCGACCTCGGTGGGCGAGCTCGCGGGGGCCCTGGGCGTGCCCATCTGGCGCATGGAATTGCCGGACGACTGGTCCATGCTCGGCACCCGGGTGCGGCCCTGGTACCCGGCCATGCGCATCTTTCCGGCGGCGACCGTGGCCGATGCCCTGGACCAGGTGCGGACGGCCCTGCTGGTGCTTGCTGGTTTCGATATCGAAATAAATATCCATGAGGCCGCGCCGCAGGCGGCGTCCCGCCCCCCGACCTGCCGACCCTGGCCCAGGCCTACGACCTGTTGACGGCCGGCCGGGCGACAGAGGCGATGGCCGCCCTGGACGCGCTGATCGCATGGGGCGAACTGGCGCCGGCAGCCCGGGGCCAGGCGCTGCACCTGCTGGGACTGGCGCGCTTCCAGGGGGGCGATGCGGCCGGAGCGGTGCCCGCCATCGTCCAGGCCCTGGCGCTGTTGCCGCCGGAGCAATCGGCCATGCCGGCCAACAACCTGGGCAACGTCCTGCGTCAGCTGGGCCGCCTGACCGAGGCGGAGGCCGCTTACCGGCGGGCGCTTGCGCAGGACCCGGCCCTGGCGGCGGCGGCATCCAACCTGGGGGCGCTGCTGCGTGACCGGGGCGACCTGGCGGGGGCGGAGGCGGCGCTGCTGCACGCCTTGCGGCTGGCACCCGACCGGGCGGAAACGCTGGTCAACCTGGCGGGCACGCTGACGGCCCTGGGGGCGCCGTGGCAGGCGGAATCCCTGGCCCGCCGGGCGGTGGCCCTGGCGCCGGGAATGGCGCATGCGCACGGCAACCTGGGCACCGCCCTGGTGGCCCAAGGCCGCCTGGCGGACGGAACGCGCCACCTGGCCGCGGCCGAGGCGCTGGACGCCGCGCAGCCCCTGATCCAGTTCAACCTGGGCCTCGCCCGCCTGGCGCAGGGGGATCTGGCGGCGGGCTGGCGGGGCTATGCCCGCCGCGACCTGGGCGGGGCGGCGGCCGGCCCGCTGCCGGCGCCGCCGTGGCGGGGGCAGGATTTGGCGGGGCGCACCCTGCTGGTGCGGCGCGAACAGGGCCTTGGGGATGAGCTGCTGTTCGCCAGCCTCTACCCCGACCTGGCGGGACAGGTGGGCCGGCTTGTCATTGACTGCGACCGGCGCCTGGCCGCGCTGTTCAGCCGCGCCTTTCCCGGGGCCGTCATCGCGCCGGCGGGCCGAACGCTCGATGGTGGCGACGCCCCGGTGCCCGACGCCGCCCTGTCGGCGGGCGACCTGCCGGCCCTGCTGCGGCCGGATCTGGCCAGTTTCATCGGGGGGCCGGCGGCCTATCTGACCGCCGACCCGGGGTTGGCGGCGCTGTGGACCGGCCGCCTGGCGGCGCTGGGCCCGGGGCTCAAGGTGGGTGTGTGCTGGCGCAGCGGCTTGCGGACGGAGGAACGCGGCCGGTTGCTGTACCCGCAGCTGGATGAGTGGGACCCGCTGCTGCGGCTGCCGCATGTGCACTTTGTCAGCCTGCAGTATGACGGCGCGGCGGCGGAGCCCGAGCTGGCGGCGGCAGAGGCGCGGCTGGGCATCCGCATCCGCCGCTGGCCCGACCTGGATTTGCGCGATGACCTGGACGGCGTCGCGGCCTTGATCAGCGGCCTGGACCTGGTGGTGACGGCCGGCACCGCCGTGTCGGAACTGGCCGGCGCCTTGGGCGTGCCGTGCTGGCGGCTGGGCGCCACCTTCGAATGGACCCGGCTGGGCAGCGGGGCGCGGCCCTGGTTCCCGGCGCAATGGCCCGTCTTTCCGCCGGAGGCCGAGGTCATCGGCGTGGTGCTGCCGCACCTCGCCTGGCGGCTGGCCGACTTGGCCCGGACCACCATTGCCGATGGCTTCGCGTCCTCGCCCCCGGCACCGACACCCGACCTGCTGTACGCCGAGGGCCTGGCGGCGCGCGACGCGGGCCGGGTGGACCTGGCCGTGGAGAGGCTGGGCCAGGCGGCGGACGCCGGCCATGCCGGCGCCCTGACGGCGCTGGCCGGTCTGCTGCGACGGGAGGAGCGCTGGGCGGCGGCGGCTGACCGCTATCGCCAGCTGCTGCGCCTGCGCGGCGACAATGCCGAGGCCCTGTCCGGCCTGGGCCTCGCCCTTCAGGGCTTGGGCCAGGGGGCGGACGCCCTGCGCTGTCACGACCGGGCGGTACAGCTGGCGCCCGACCGGGCGGCCCTGCATGCCAATCGCGGCCTGACGCTGACCGCGCTGGGCGATGATGCCGGGGCCGCCGAGTCCCAGCGCCGGGCGACGGAGGTCGAGCCTGGCTGGATCGGCGGCTGGGTCAACCTGGGCGTCGCGCTGACCCGGCTGAACCAGGCCGACGCCGCGCTGGAGGCCTTCGACCGGGCGCTGGCGATTGAGCCTGGGTCGGCGGCGGCCTTGATGGGGCTGGCCAACCTGCACCAGTTGCTGGGCAATCCCGGGGCCGCCGTCGTCCACCTGCGCGCCGTGCTGGCGTCGCAGCCCGATGATGCGGACACCCACCTGAACCTGGGCCGGGCCCTGTGCGACCTACGCCTGTCGGAGGAGGCGCGCGAGCATTACCGCCGCGCGCTGGCGCTGCGTCCCGGCTGGGCCAAGGCCCGGGTGAACCTGTCCATGCTGGCGCTGGAGCTGGGTGACCTTGAGGCCGGCTGGCGCGACTATCCCGCCCGCTTCGCCGTGCCCGACAGCACGGCCCGGCGGGACCTGGTGTTGCCGGCCTGGACCGGTGGCGACGTGCGGGACCGCGCCCTGCTGGTGTGGGGCGAACAGGGCCTGGGCGATGAAATCCTGTTCGCCAGCTGCCTGCCCGGTCTGCTGCCCTGGTTGGGCGCGCGCGGTTGCCGCCGCCTGGTGGTGGAGGTGGACGCCCGGCTGGTCAGTCTGCTGTCCCGGGCGCTGGAGCCTCAGGCGCCGGCGGGTCTGGAGCTGGTGGTGCGTGGCCGCACCGACACCCCGCGCGACGCCGACATGCATGTGCCCCTGGGCGGCCTGCCGGCCCTGTTGCGCCGCGCGCTTGGGGACTTTCCGGCGGAACCGCCGGTCTGGCTGCGTCCCGATCCGCAGCGGGCGTCGTTCTGGCGTGGCCGGCTGGCCGGCTTGGGGCCTGGCCTCAAGATCGGCCTGTGCTGGCGCAGCGGCCTGCGCAGCCTGGGTCGGCACAACCTGTATCTGACCCTCATGCAGATGGCGCCGCTGCTGACCGTGCCCGACGTCCATTTCGTGGTGTTGCAGTACGACGCCCATGCCGGCGACGCGGTGGCGGAAATGGCGGAGGTCGCCGCCGCCACCGGCGTGCCCCTGCACCTGTGGGATGACCTCGACCTGCGGAACGATCAGGATGGGGTGGCGGCGCTGATGGCGGGGCTGGACCTGGTGGTGTCGGCCGCCACGGCGGTGGGTGAGCTGTCGGCGGCCTTGGGCGTGCCCACCTGGCGTTTCCAGCACATGCCCGCCTGGGCGGCGCTGGGCACCGGCGCGCGGCCGTGGTTCCCGGCGCAGCGCCAGTGGTTTTCCGGCTGGGGCCCGCCGGAGGTGGTGGTGCCGGCCATGCGCGCGGCGCTGCTGCGCCTGAGGGCGGAGGCGGCGCCCACCCCCCCGATGGACATGGGGGCCACGGTGGAGGCCGGCATGGCCGCCCATCGCGCCGGTGATTTGGCGGGGGCGGAGGCGGCCTACCGGGCGGTGCTGGCGCGGGCTCCCGGGGATGTCGACGCCCTGCATCTGCTGGGCGTGGTGATGGTGCAGGACGGCCGGGTGGACGAGGGGGTCGCCCTGCTGCGCCGCGCGGTGGCGGCGGACCCCACCTTCGCCCAGGCCCACAACAGCCTGGGCGGCGCCCTGCGGGCCGCCGGCGATTTGCCCGGCGCCCTGGCGGCGTTCAGCCGCGCCACGGACCTGGCGCCGGACTATGCCGAGGCCTGGGGCAACCTGGCCGGCGTCCAGGCCGAGAGGGGGGCCTGGGACGCGGCGCTGGCGGCGGCGGATCGCGCCGTGGCGCTGCGTCCCGGTTACGCCAAGGCTCTGGTCGAGCGGGCCCGTGCCCTGGCCGGCCTGCGCCGCACGGCGGAGGGCCTGGCCGCCGCGCGGGCCGCCGTGGCGGCGGAGGAGACGCCGTACACCCTGACCAATCTGGGCCTGGCCCTGGGGACGGAGGAGATGTGGGGCCCGGCGCGGACGTGCCATGAACGGGCCCTGGCCCTGGACCCCGGCTATGTCGAGGCCGCCAACAACCTCGCCCTGACCTGGCTGGGTGAACGCGGCCCCACGCGGGACGCCATCCGCCGGACCCAGGGCCGGGCCAGGGTGGGATTCCAGCGGGCGCTGGCCCTGCGGCCGGACTTTCCCTCCGCGCGCTACAATCTGGCCGTCCTGGACCTGGCCGAAGGGCGGCTAGCGGCCGGCTGGTCCGGCTACCAGGCCCGCTTCGACGCCGGCCAGGCCCTGCCCGATCGTCGCTTCCCCCAAGCCCGGTGGCAGGGGGAGGCGCTGGGCCGCCGCCGCCTGCTGGTATGGCGGGAACAGGGCCTGGGCGATGAGCTGCTGTTCGCCAGCCTCTACCGCGACCTGATCGCCGCCCATCCCGAGGCCAGCTTCGTCCTGGAGTGCGATGCCCGGCTGGCGGGCTACTTCACCCGCGCCTTCGGGGGGCCGGGCCAGGATAGGGTGACGGTGGCGCCGGACTTCATCACCGCCGCCGCCGCTGGCGCCGACCTGCACATCCCCGCCGGCGGCCTGGCCCAGCTGCTGCGGGGCGGCCTGGGCGCCTTCACGGGCCAGGCCTATCTGGCGCCCGACCCGGCGCGCCTTGCCGCCTGGCGGGCGCGGGTGGACGCGCTGGGGTCGGGCCTGCGCGTGGGCCTGTGCTGGCAAAGCATGGTCCGCGATCTGGACCGCGACAGTGCCTATACCCGCCTGGCCGACTGGGCGCCCCTGCTGCGCCTGCCGGGCGTCATCCCGGTGATGCTGCAATATGGCGAGGTCGAGGAGGAGGTGCGCGCGGTGGAGGCCGCCCTGGGCGTGACGCTGCACCGCTGGGCCGACACCGACCTGCGCCAGGATCTGGAGGCGGCGGGCGCCCTGACCGCTTGCCTGGATTTGGTGGTCACCGCCCCCACCTCCGTCGGCGAATTGGCGGGCGCCCTGGGCGTGCCGGTCTGGCGGGTGGGGACGCGCATGGACTGGTCCATGCTGGGCACCGCCGTGCGGCCCTGGTTCGCCGCCATGGCGGTGGTGCCGGCCCCGGCCGATGGCCGCGCCGCCGACACGGTGGCGACGGTGGTGGCCGCCGTGGATCGACTGCGCGGCGGGGCGCTTCCGCCCCCGCAGCCGCCCCCTTCCGATGTGGACGGCCCGCTGGCCGCCGCCGCCGCGCGCCACGAGGCGGGTGACGCCGCCGGCGCCCTGCCGCTGTACCGCGCCGTGCTGGACCATCAGCCGGACCAGCCGGTGGCCCTGCACCTCCTGGGCTTGGCCCTGGCGCAGCTGGGCCGGGCGGAGGCGGGTTTGCCCTTCCTGCGCCAGGCGGTCGAGGTGGCGCCCGGCTACGCCGCCGCCCAGTCCAACCTGGGCAACGTGCTGCAGACCCTGGGCCGCGTCGCGGAGGCCGAGAGCCATTACCGCCTGGCCCTGGACGCGGAGCCGGACCGGCCCGACGTCCTGACCAACCTGGGCAACGCCCTGCTGGCCCAGGGGCGCGCGGCGGAGGCGGCGGCCTGCCAGGAACGGGCCCTGCGCTTGGCGCCGGACCTGGCGGCGGCCGCGTCCAACCTGGGCACCGCCCTGCTGGCGCTGGACCGCCCGGCGGCGGCCATCGACGCCTTCCGCCGGGCGCTGGGCGGCGCCCTGCTGCCGCACGAGGTGCCGGACACCCGGGATCCCGTGATCATCGACGCCCTCTGCGGCCTGGGCGAGGCCCTGCGCCGCGACGGCCACATCTTCGCGGGGCCGCCTTGGTTGGAGCGGGCGGTGGCCCTGGCGCCCGAGCAGGCGACGGCGTGGAACAACCGGGGCCGCTGCCTGAACGATGCCGGCCGCTATGCCGCCGCCGGCGACAGCTACGCCCGCGCCATCGACCTGGATCCGGCCCTGGCCACGGCGCGGTTCAACCGCGGCCTGGTCGATTTGCAACTGGGCACCCTGGACCGGGGCTGGCAGGGCTATGCCTGGCGCTTCGCGGCCGAGGACAAGGGCGGCGCCCCCCGCTTCGACCGGCCGGCCTGGCGCGGGGAAAGCCTGGCCGGCTGCACCCTGCGGGTGTGGCACGAACAGGGACTGGGGGATGAGTTGCTGTTCGCCAGCCTTTATCGGGCCCTGGCCGCGCGGGCGGCCAGCCAGGGGGCCACGGCCGTCCTGGTGGAATGCGACCCGCGCCTGGCCGGTTTGTTGGCGCGCAGCTTTCCCACCCTACGTTTCCTGCCTCGGCCGCGCCGGCAAGGGGCGGCCGCGCTGGAACCGGCGGGCGCCGACCTGGTGGTGGCGGCCGGCGACCTTGCCGCCCTTCTGACGCCGGCGCTGGCGGATTTCGCCGGTGATGGCGGGGCGGGCTATCTGCTGGCCGATCCGGGGCGGGTGACCCATTGGCGGGGCCGGCTGGCCGACATGGCGCGGGGCCCGGCCCTGGTGGTGGGCATCGCCTGGCGCTCCGGCCAGCTCAGCACCGAACGTTCGCGGGCTTATTCCACGCTGGCCCAGTGGCGGCCCATCCTGTCCCTGCCGGGGATCAGGGCGGTCAGCTTGCACTACCAGGCGGCGGTGGAGGAGATCGCGGCGCTGAAGCGCGACCACGGCCTGACGGTCCACCGCTTCGCCGACGCCGACCTGCGCGACGACCTTGAGACGGCGGCGGCCCTGACGGCCGCCTGCGACCTGGTCATCAGCGCCGCCACGGCGGTGGGGGAGATGGCCGGGGCGGTGGGCACCCCCTGCTGGCGCTTCGCCTCGCGCGACTGGACGACGCTGGGCACGCCGGTGCGGCCGTGGTTCCCGTCGCACCGCCTGTTCGCGCTGGAGAAATACCAGTTGGAACCCGCGCTGGCACTGGAGGCCATGGCCATACGGTTACGGGGGTTGATGGGGTGAACCCGGGTCAGCGCCCGGCCGGAATGTCCCATTCCTGCAGGGTGCGGCTGGGCGCGTCGCCGTCGTCGAAGCCGTGGATGGCGACGTGGGTACGGCCGCTGCGGTAGGCCCAGACCTCGGCCCAGGCGTACAGGCGGTCCATCTCCCCCGTGCCGCCGGCTTTGACCGCCGCCAAGGGCGACCCGCCCGACCCGATGATCACCTGCCAGGCCTGCCCGCCCTGCGCCTTGGTCGGCTGCCAGGCGTGGAAGATGTGCTCATGCCCGCAGAAATAGGTGGCGTGGTGGCGTTCCACGATCTGCCAGAAGGTGTCGCGCATGACCTCGCCGCCCGTCTCCAGGCCGGTTTCCTTCTCGGCCTTGCCCGCCTTCTCCTTGGGGACGGGGAAATCATAGTTGTAGGCCATCTTGTGGCCGAAAACGTAGAGGTGGGTGGCGCCGCGCGCCTGCGCCGCCGTGAGGTCCGCCTCCAGCCAGGCGATGGGCGCGGTGCCGTCGGCGCCGCTGGGGTCGGTGTTGATGACGGCGATGTGCACCGGGCCGGTGTCGAAGCTGTAGGTCAGCTGGCGCTGGTCGCTGGTGATTCGGTCGGTGCCGATGGCTGGCGTGTTGTCCACCGACCAGTGGGTGGCGGGCATGCCCGTCAGGCGCTGCCACAGCGGTGCGTCCAGCACCAGGTCGCCCATGTTGGCGCGCCACGCGTCCTCGTTGGCGGTGTTGGCCAGCTTCAGGGTCTTGCCGTTGGGCTGCTTGACCTTGCTTTCCGTTTCATGGTTGCCGGCCACGGGCAGGACGTAGGTGCCCGTTTCCATCAACGGCGCCATCATGCCGCGCCAATAGGCGTATTCCCGGTCCAGCAGCGGCCGGTCGGCGGTGTAGCCCATGACCATATCGCCCAGGAAGATGAAGGCCTGGGCGTGGACCGCCTGCACCTCGCGGCCGATGCGGGCCAGCTGCCGCGTCGCCTGCAGGAAGGGGGCGTCGTGCATCGTCAGGCGCGGGTCTTCCGGATCCTGGCGGCTGTCGCCCACCGTGGCGAAATGGAAGACCACCGGGTCATCGGCGGGCGCCGCCCAGGCGGCTGGGGCGGCGGGCAAGGCGGTGGACAGGCAGGCGCCGGCAAGCGCCAGCAGGCGGGCGGGGCGGATCATGGGGGGAATCCTGCAAAAAGGGAAAAGGGGGCGACCAGGCGGCCGCCCCCGACGGTCGCGGTGAGGCTCAGTACTTGACCTGGATGGTGCCCTGGATCTGGCGCCCGGCCTGGAAGGTGTAGAGGCCGCCGCCGTAGGTGGTGATGGCCCGGTCGTTGGCCAGGTTGAAGGCCGCCAGCTTCAGCCGCACCATGCCGAAATCGTAGGAGATCGAGGCATCGGTGGTGGTGTACTCGGGGATCTCCCACGCCTGGCCCGGCGCCAGGAAGGTGCCGTCGGCGGTGGTGGTGGCGGTGTTGCCGTTGTAGGCGACCACCTGGCGGCCCACCTGCTTGCGGCTCAGCGACATCTGCCAGGGGCCCTGGTTGAACAGCACGCCCACGGCGTCCGTCCACTTCGGCACCTTGGTCAGGCCCTGGTGCGCCGTCAGGTCCTTGGCGGCGTTGATGGAACCGTTGACGAAGAAGGTCACGCCATTGTCGAAGCTGTAGGCCGCCTGGCCTTCCACGCCGCTGTACCGGGCGTTGCCGGCGTTGACGTAGAACTGGCCGGTGGGATCGGCGATCGACAGGTTGGTGACGTCGATCTTGTAGATGTCGGCGTCGACCGTGACGTTGTCGCGGCTCCACACCGCGCCCAGCTGATAGTTGGTGGTTTCCTGCGGCTTCAGGGCGTTCAGGTCCAGGTTGTTGACGTACAGCGTGGACAGGGACGGGATCAGGAAGCCAGTGGCGTACTGGGCGTAGACCGCCACCTCCGGCGTGATCTTGTAGTTGGCCGTCAGGAACTTCAGCGTCTTGTCATAGACGTTGTCGCCGTGCAGCGGTCCGCGGGTGAAGTTGGTGACGCCGCTGTTCTCCATGGCGGCGTCCACGGTGCGGTCGAAGTTCACATACTTGACGCCCGGGGTGATGGTCAGCCGCTCGATGGGGCGCAGCTCGAAATCCGCGAACAGCTGGTATTGGAACCACGAGCTGTCCTCCAGCGTCTTGACGTTGGAGACGTTGGCCACCACCGGCTTGGTCAGGCTGGAATATTTCAGGTCGTCGATGCCCTGGGTCAGATCCTGCAGCAGGTTGTGCCGGTCGGTGCTGGAGGTTTCAACCAGGCCGCCCACCTTCAGGGTGCCGAAGGTCCAATCCTTGTTGCCGCGCAGGATGTCGCCAAAGACGCGATAGCGGTTGCCCTTGCTGTAGCCGCCAATGTCGGTCTTGGGCAGCTTCTTGTTGCCGGGGGCGGAGGTGTTGGCGGCGCCCACCAGGCCGGTGACGTCGTTCACCGATTCCGTCTGGTTGGAATAGAAATTGGTGTAGGCGTCGTTGTCGATGCTATAGCCGTCGCCCAGGTCGCCCTTGATGTTGATATAGTCGAAGTCGCTGGATTTACGCTGCTGGTTATACTTGTAGTAATGCTCGTCGTTGGGGTTGTCGTTCAGGGCGAAGTCCTTGCCGTAGGCGACGACCTGGGCCCAGGTCTCGCCGGGGCCGGCGTCGGACTGGTAGAAGTGGGTGCGGTTGTGGGTGGCGAACAGCGTCGCCTGCCATGTCTCGCTGATTGGCACCTGGATCTTGATCAGCTGGTTCTGTGCCTCGCCGCTGGAGAAGCTCAGCTCGCCGTCCGACTGGCGCTCATCGAAGTTCAGCAGGATCTTGGTGCCGCCCAGGTCGTCCAACTTGCCGGTCTGGATGGTGGAGACGAAGTTCTGGGTGTTGAACGACCCGAAGGTGATTTTCTGCGACAGGCCGAACTGGTCGTCCACGGTGGGCGAGAAATAGTGGATGGCGCCGCCGAAGTTGGCTTGGCCCAGGTCGCCGGCGGCCCCCGGACCGCGATCCACCACGGCCGACCCGATGGTGGACGCGGGGAAGTACGAGGCGGGGTGATGCGTCGGGTCGTTGGTGTCGCCGAAGGCCATGCCGTCATAGGTGATGTTGTACTGGCCATCGGCGAAGCCGCGCAGGGTGACCTTGTTGGTTTCGCCCACGCCGCCGCCGTTGGAGGCGATGCCGCCGATGCTGGGCGCGATCAGGACGGTGGTGGTGAAATCGCCGGTCTCGGGCGTCGCCTGCTCGATATAGCGACGGCTGATGATGGATTTCGGCTGGCTCTGGTCCAGCGACGCCTTCACGGGCGCCTCGGCGGCGGCGCGGTTGCGCTCCGCCTCGATCAGGATGGTGTCCACGTCCACACCTTCCGACCCGGTGCCGGCGCTGGAGCGGCTGGCACCCCCGCCCGTGTCCCCATTGGCGCCGGCGTCCACGGCGGCACCGGCGGGTGCCGCCCAGGCCCCGCCGGCCCAGGCCCCGCCCACGGCGCTGCCGGCCAACAAGGCGGCGCGGAGGAAACGGCGGCTGCTTCTTGTTTTGTTGAACATTTTTCGGCTCCCCATGAAAAACGTGGCGCTTCACTAGGTTTCGCGCCTTGGGGCTGCACGTTAAATTTTGGTTGACTGTTTATTTCGGTATTATTACCGGAAAAGAAGTTGTCCTCGGCTTTGGCCGATTAACGACATCGTTATAAATTAAACATTCTGTTATTTTTGATGCGACGGACGCGAGAAGCCGGCGGAACCACTTGATTCTTGTCGGCCTGGCCTTGGGACCGATCGTCGTTTGACATGAACTCCGGAAGCGGATCCAGCTTTATACTGATAATGATTTTCACGACGCACGGGCGGACCCGCTGCGCCACTATGCCGCAGCGGGCCGCGACCCGCGCCCACGCTCAGTGGATCAGGACTCAGCGGGTCAGGATGTTGACGGCCGCGAACAAATCCAAGATGTGGCGGGCGCGGACGTCCCAGGTGTGGTGCGTGGCGGCCTGGCGGAAGCCTGCCCGGGCCACGGCCGCCAGGCCGGCCGGGTCGGCCAGTGCCGCCTCGATACGGGCGGGCAGGGCGTCCAGGGCGGTCCAGCGATAGAACAGCATGTCGCGCCCGTCGGTGTAGTGACGGTCGTAGTAGCGGCTGGGGTCGGACACGACGGCCGCACCGTTGACCTGCGCCGCGAACACCCGCTCATGTCCGCCCGCGACGAAATTATTGTTGCTGTTCAGCACCAGACGGGCGCGGCGCAGCAGGCGCAGCGTCTCCTCGAAGCTGCCCTCGCCCCGCCAGTCGAAAGCGGGGAAGGGCCGGTCCTCCCATCCCTTGCCGTAGACCACCAGGGGCACCCCGGCGGCGTTCAGGGCGGCCAGCATCTGGTGCCGGCGATAGGCCTCCACATAGCGGTACACCTCCCGCGACTTGCGGATCAGCTGGGTGCGTCCGGCGGGGGTCAGGCTGGTGTCGCGGGCGGCCAGCACCTGGTCGATGGCCTCCTCCAGCGACAGCGTGTCCTGGCTCAGCGCCAGGTCGGCGGCGTCATCGAACAGGGTGGTGACGAAGTTGCGTTCGGCGCTGTGCCATCCCCGTTCGGGCGTGCCCCGGTAGGTGCCGGTGAACAGCAGGGGGATGTCGCGCCGCTCCGCCCAGTCCTGGAACAGCGCCTCCTCATCCGGCATGGCCGGGGGAATGCTGGTGTTGGCGCCGGGCGGCATCAACGACAGGGCGGCGAAATGCTCCGGCGGGAAACTGTCGCGCACCAGCGTGACATGGCTTTCGTCCAGGAAGCTGACGATGTGCCGCCGGTCCATCTTGATCTCCAACCGGGGCCATAGATGCACGGGATGGTCGACATGCAGGGTGATGAACAGGCTGTCGACCGCGTCGAACAGCGTCTGGTCGCCGGCGCGCATGTCCACCCCCATGCCGTTCAGGGCGTAGAAGAACTGCACCGGCTGGCTGAGTGCGGCGTTCAGCCGCGCCATCCCATCCGGGAGCAGCAGGTCGATCACGATGGCCTCATGCCCCATGGCCGCGAAGGCCGCCGCCAGCTGGTCGATGTGCAGCCGAAGCGAGCCGTACTGCGACTGGCCCTTGAACAGAACGATACGCATGACCTCTCTCCCAGGGCGCCGGCCCACGGCGCCTAAGGTGCCCCAGCCGGGCTGGGGATGCCAGCGTTGGGCGCCGCGGCGGCCCGGGGGCGGGCGTGGTCATGAATCGTTAACCAATATGTCGCCGTCTTTTCAAGCGGATGGCGTAACGGACGGTCTTTCTCAACCCACCCCTGGATGATCGCCCATGACCTTGGTGAGGTGCCGCCGGACCCTGTCGCTGTCGCTGCTGGGGTCACCACTCCGTTGGCGGGAGCCGGCCATAACCATCCCCGGGTAGGGCGTTCGCATCCCGCGTGACGGAAGGTGGCATACAAAAATGTCACACCGTTGCCAGTAAACGGATCGGTAATCGCAGTGTCTTAAAATATTCACATCACGTTGCTATGCAGCATGCGCTTTCAAGCCGGACATAAAGGTGACCATATCACTTCTGTGTATTGCCGGATGGGGAAGATTTCAAATAAATCGAAGGGGGAAATTCGATGCTGAAGAATCGGTTGTTGGCAGGTGTGTCTCTGCTCATCCTCGGTATTTCCAGCGCCACGTTCGCGCAGACCGCGCCGGACGCCGCTGCGGATGCCGACGCGCTGCAGGAAATCGTCGTGTTCGGCCGGGGTGAAACCCGCCAGGTGCAGGCCATCACGCCCATGGACATGCAGATCGCCGTCCCGGGCGCCAGCCCGATCAAGGTGATCTCCAAGCTGCCGGGCGTGAACTACCAGGCCGCCGATCCCTACGGCGCCTACGAATGGGCGGTGCGCATCTCCGTGCGCGGCTTCAACCAGAACCAGCTGGGCTTCACGCTCGATGACATCCCGCTGGGTGACATGAGCTACGCCAACGACAACGGCCTGCACATCAGCCGCGCCATTTCGTCGGAAAACCTGGGCGTGACCCAGATGGCCCAGGGCACCGGCGCCCTGGACACCGCCTCCACCTCCAACCTGGGCGGCACGCTGAAGTTCAAGTCGGCCGATCCGGAGACCACCGCCGGCGGCCTGGCCGCCGTCAGCTACGGCAGCAACGCCACGGTGCGCGCCTTCGGGCGCATCGAAACGGGTGAGATCGACGGCGGCGGCCGCGGCTACCTCAGCTACGACTACCAGCATGGCAACAAGTGGAAGGGCCAGGGCGAGCAGTGGCAGCAGCAGGCCAACGGCAAGTTCGTCCAGCCGGTGGGCGAGGGCACGCTGACCACCATGGTCAACTACTCCGACCGGCATGAGAACGACTACCAGGACCTGTCCTTGGCCCTGATCGGCAAGTTCGGCTACAAGCTGGACAACATCTCGGACAACTACACGCTGGCCAAGGCCATCGCGACCGCCTACCAGGCGGGCAAGCCCATCCCGGCGCCCTACTCCACGCCCGACGACGTCTACTTCGACGGCGCCGGCAACCGTGAAGACATCATCGGCTCGACCCAGCTGGAATATCCCATCAACGACCGCCTGTCGCTGAAGGCCATGGTCTACGGCCACCACGACAAGGGCATGGGCACCTGGGATACGCCCTACCTGGCGACGCCCGCGGCCTTCGGCGGCTCCCCCATCTCCATGCGCACCACCGAATACACGGTGTCGCGCATCGGCACGGTGGACAGCCTGACCTACACCCTGGCCGACCACACCATCGAAGGCGGCCTGTGGTTCGAGAACAACGACTTCGACCAGGCCCGCCGCTTCTACGGCCTGGGCATCAACAGCCCCGGCCGCACGGCGGATGAGTTCCAGGAGAACCCCTTCGCCACCCAGTGGCAGTACACCTTCAACACCAAGACCTACGTGTTCCACCTGCAGGACACCTGGCAGGCCCTGGACAAGCTGAAGATCAACTACGGCTTCAAGTCGATGAAGGTGGAGAACGAGAGCCAGACGCAGCGCTATACCTCGGCCAGCGACATCATCAACGGCTCCATCGACACGTCCAAGGGCTTCCTGCCGCAGATCGGCTTCAACTACCAGCTGTCGGACGAGGCCGAGCTGTTCGGCGACTACGCCAAGAACGCCCGCGCCTTCGTCAGCTCGCACACCGACGGTCCGTTCTCGACCACCCAGTCCGGCTTCAACGCCATCAAGGACAAGCTGAAGCCCGAAACCTCCGACGCCTTCGAAGTGGGCACCCGCGCCCACGTCGACACGTTCGAGGCGGTGGCCGCCGCCTACTACGTCAGCTTCCACGACCGCCTGCTGGCCACCACCGTGGGCTCGGGCATCCAGGGCAACCCGTCCGCCCTGTCCAACGTGGGCGGTGTCACCTCCAAGGGTATCGAGCTGGCCGGCACCTGGAAGTTCGTGAAGAACTGGTCGCTGTACGGTTCCTACTCGTACAACAAGTCCACCTACGACGACGACACCCGGAACGGCGACGGCACCCTGTACGCCGCCACCAAGGGCAAGATCACGGTGGACAGCCCGCAGAACATGGTGAAGGCCGAGCTGTCGTTCGACAACGGCATGCTGTTCGGCGCCATCTCGGGCAACTACATGAGCGAGCGCTATTACACCTATATCGACGATGGCAAGGTCCCCGGCTACATGACCGTGGACCTCAGCTTCGGCTACCGCTTCCAGGGCGGCGGCTGGCAGCGTGACCTGGAAATCCAGGGCAACGTCACCAACCTGTTCGACCGCCACTACGTCTCGTCCATCGGCACCAACGGGTATACCGTCAGCGACCCGACAGGCTCCTTCCAGACGCTGCAGGCCGGTGCTCCGGCCGCCGTGTTCGTCTCCGTGCGCAAGAAGTTCTAAGGTCGCATAACTTGCATAAGTGCGACATTTTGGGGGTGTGACCTTTTGCGGCCTCACTCCTTATGAGGAAAGACATATATCTTTCAGGGGCCTCGCCGGCTAACCGGCGGGGCCCGTTCTTTTTCCCGCGTAGGATGGGGACGGATCGCATGCACCAGCTCACTTATGGCGATCGCCTGCAGGCCGTGATCCGTGATGATGCCCGGCGCATGCGGCTGCTGGCCCATGTCCGCGCCCTGGACCTGCCGGATTGCTGGATTGGCGCCGGTTTCGTGCGCAACGCCGTGTGGGACCACCTGCACCGCCAGCAGGCCGTCCCTGGCACGGGGGGAGAGGCGCCCGACAGCGACGTGGATGTGGTGTGGTTCGATGCCGCGCGCCCGTCCATCGCCGTGGATCGTGACCTGACCGACCGCCTGCTGGCCCTGGCGCCGGACGTCCCCTGGTCGGTGAAAAACCAAGCCCGCATGCACTGCCGCAACGGTGACGCGCCCTATGCCGGCTGTGCCGACGCGCTACGCCACTGGCCGGAAACGGCCACGGCCGTGGCGATGCGCCTGACGCCGGAGGGTGCGCTGGAGATCCTGGCGCCCTTCGGCCTGGACGACCTGTTCGGCCGCCTCATCCGTCCCACCCCCACCTTCCGGGGCGCCAAGTACGAAATTTTGCGCCAGCGGGTGCGCGAGAAGCGCTGGCTGGAGCGCTGGCCGCTGCTGCGGGTGGTGGACCCGGACTGAATAGGCCGCCGTCAAGCCCCCGCCCAGGGTAGGTCTGGTTTTCGCAACTAACCGTTTCCTATTTAAGCGATCCCCGGTACTGAAGACGGCCGCGCTCCTCCCCAGCACAGGTCCGCCGTCCCATGACCGCGTCGTCCGAAACCACGCCTGACCGAACCGCATCGGGCCAAACAGCGTCGGGCCAAACAGCGTCGGGCGGCCTGCCCGCCGGGCTGACCCTGCTGTTCGCCGTCACCTGCGGCGCCGTGGTCGCCAATATCTATTATGTCCAGCCGCTGCTGGCCGATATCGCCGCCAGTTTCCAGGTGGGCATGGGGTCGGCGGGCATGCTGGTGACGGTGACCCAGGTGGGCTATGCCCTGGGCCTGCTGCTGGTGGTGCCCCTGGGCGACACCCATAACCGCAAGCGCCTGATCCTCACCCTGCTGGCCCTGTGCATCGCGCTGCTGCTGGCGGCCGCGGCCAGCCCCGGCTTCCTCGCCTTCGCCGCCGCCTCGCTGGGCGTGGGCGTGCTGTCCTGCGCCGCCCAGGTGGCGGTGCCCTTCGCCGCGTCCCTGGCGCCTGACCACAGCCGGGGCCGCACCGTGGGCACGGTCATGAGCGGCCTCATCCTGGGCATCCTGCTGGCCCGCACCATCGCCGGCGCCATCGCCCATTACGCCGGCTGGCGCGCCGTCTACCTCGCCGCCGCCGTCGTGATGACGGTGCTGGGCGCCCTGCTGGCGCGCGCGCTGCCGGCCGACCCCGCCCGTCCCAGCATTCCCTACGGCCGGCTGATGGCCTCCGTCCTGCACCTGGCCCGCACGGACGCGGTGCTGCGCTGGCGCTCGCTGATGGGGGCCCTGGGCTTCGCCGGATTCAGTGTCCTGTGGACGGGCCTGACCTTCGTGCTCAGCGATGCGCCCTATCATTTCGACCAGGCCACCATCGGCCTGTTCGGTCTGGCGGGCTTGGCCGGCGCGCTGGCCGCCAGCCGGGCGGGACGCCTGGCCGACAAGGGCCACGCCCACGCGGCCACCGGCCTGTTCGCCGCCGCCTGCCTGGCCGCCTGGGGGTTGATGGCGCTGACCCACTGGTCGTTGATCGCGCTGACCGCCGGCATCGTGCTGTTGGACATCGGCGTGCAGGGCCTGCAGATCACCAACCAGAGCGTCATCTACGCCGGCAACCATGGCGCCCGGGGCCGGGTCACCACGGTCTACCTCACGACCTATTTCGTGGGCGGCGCCTGCGGCTCGGCCGTGGCCAGTCTGGCGTGGGACCTGGGCGGCTGGCCGGCCGTGTCGGCCACCGGTGGCGCCGTCGCCCTGGCGTTGCTGGGCTGCTGGCTGCTGGCCCACGCCCGACGCGAGGAGGTGTGAGTCTCAAGGCCCGCTGACCACCAGCCGATCGGCGCCGATGTGCCGGCGCAGCACGTCGGCCAGGGCCGTGGCCTGAACGGCGCGGAAAGGGTCGTGGCCGGTCAACACCAGGGCCACGTTGGCCGGCGTGATGTCCAGCACGGCGGCGATGGCCACCTGCAGCTTCAGCCGCCGCACCTCCGCCGCCAGGTTGTGCGATTGGCCGGGGTCGATGTGCACGCCCTTCTCACCCGTGCGGAAGGCCAGTTGCACGGTGCCGGTGTCCGGCCGCGACGCGACGGGCGCGCGGGCGAGCAAGGGGACGGCATCCACCCGCCCGCCCTCGGCGGATGGCGTTTGCGCCTTGGAGAAGTCGGGTAGCTCGGGGCAGCCGTCGGCCACCGCCCGCGCCAGGGCGCGCATATGCTCCAGCCGCGTCTGGCCGTCCTGGTCCAGCTTCTCCTCCAGTCCTTCCATCCCCGCCAGCCAGCGCTCCAAGACATGACGGGTGCCCAGGGCGCGCGGCGCGGTCGAGGCCGCCAGCTGGTCCATCAGCGTGGCGCTGGTCTCCAGTTCCAGCCTGGCCAGGTGGCGTTCCAGCAGGGCCAATTGCTCCATCGCCTCGGTGCGGCGTGGTTCCTCCAGCGTGTCCACCTGGGTGCCGATGACGGCGACGAAGGACAGGACCTCGCTGAACAGGGGCGACAGGCGCCGCAGGCTGGCATACGCCTCGTCCACGTGCGGTTCCGCCGCCAGGGTGCGGGCGCAATCGGCGCCCAGGGCGCGCACGGCCTCGTTCAGCTGGGCGATCTTCTGCCGGGTGGCGCGATAGCGGCGGGATTGGTCGGCGTCACGCGGCCGCCGTCCCTCCTGGGAACGGCGCCGGACATCGGGGATGGGGGCCGGCGGTGACGCCGTTTCCCTGGACATGCTTGTGCGGCCTGGCCTCTTTGGTCGAGACTGCGTCGACAATCGTTAGTTTACCATAAGTCGACCCCCGCGCCAGCGGCGCGGGGAAGGGCTCTCTGGGGCATTTTGGGGAAAGGGGTGTCGCCGTGGCGACCATCGCTGAGGCGCTGCAGGCCGCCTTGGATCATCATCAGGCGGGCCGTCTGGCCGAGGCGCGCATCCTTTATGGCCGGGTCCTGGCCGTGGCGCCCGATACCCCCGACGCCCTTTACCTGTTGGGCGTGCTGGACGCGCAGGCCGGCCACTTCGACGCGGCGGCGACCGGGCTGGAGCGGGCATTGGCGCTGCGGCCGGAGGCCGTGGCCTATCGCCTGACCCTGGCCAAGGCGCTGATGGCGTCCGGCCGGGCGGAGGCCGCCATCCCCCAGTTCCGCGCCATCCTGGCCCAGCAGCCGGACCAGGCGGAGGCCTTGGCCACCCTGGCGCGACTGTTGGCCGGCCAGGGCGAGCCAAGTGGCCCAGGAGCCCCGATTGGCAAGGATGAGGCGGCCGCCCTGTTCGAACGCGCCGCGCGGCTGGCGCCGGCGGACGCGGCCTTGGCCCTGGATCAGGGGCGTTGCCTTCATTCCCTTGGGCGCCTGGACGCGGCGGCCGCCGCCTTGACCCGCGCCCTGTTCCTGGCGACGGGCACGACGGCGGCGGGCGCCCACATCACGCTGGGCCGCGTGCGCGAGGCGCAGGGGCGGGAGGATGCGGCGCTGGCGGCCTACCAGGCCGGTCTGGCCGTGCCCGGGCTGGCGGCGGCCGATCCGTTGATGGCGGCGCAGGGCCTGCAGGCGCAGGGCGCGCTGCTGCACAAGCAGGACCAGGCGCAGGACGCCGCCACGGCGTATGAGGCGGCGCTGGCGCTGGCGCCGGACCTGCTGCCCGCCCGCTTCGGCCTGGGCCAGGTGCTGGCCGGCCTGGGTCGGCTGGAGGCCGCCGGCGATTGCTTCCGGGCGGTGCTGGATCGCGATCCCGCCAACCTGATGGCGCATGAGGCGCTGTGGCAGTTGCATGAGCGGCAGGAACGGCCGGACCAGGCGCTGGCCGCCCTGGATGGCGCCTTGGCGCTGGCGCCGGACCGCCCCGACCTGTTGTTCGCCCGCGCCCGGTTGCTGCACCAGGCCCGGCGGGATGGCGAGGCGGTGTCCGCTTATGCGGCCCTCATGGCCATGGGCGATCTGGCCCCGGATCTGCGTGCGGCGGCGGCCAGCAACCGCGCCACCCTGCTGGTCGCCCGGGGCGAGGTCGCGGCGGCGGCGGCCCTGCTGTCCGACATCCAGGTTCTGGTTCCGGGCACCGGGGCGGCGGGGATGGAGGACTGCCACCGCCTGGCCCGCCTGCTGGCCGACATCGCACCCGTGGCGGACCAGGCGTGGGACGCCCTTGGCCACTTGGTCGCCTGGGTCGCGACGGAATGGCGGGCACGGGACTATTTCTGGAAAAGCGCCTACTACCTGGCGCTGGAGACGGGCAACCATCTGCTGGCCGAACCCGACGGCGCGGCGCGCCTGCCCCGGCTGGTCGCGGCCGTGACGGCGGCGGCCATGGGGCGCGACCCCCTACTGGATCCCTGGTTCACCTTCCTGGACGGATGTGTCGCCCTGCGCCTGGGACAGGAACGGCGCGCGCGGGACTGTTTCGCCGGCCTGGAACGGGCGCTGCCCTTCGCGGCCCAGGTTCCCCTGGGCGACGATTTCCAGCGCTGGACCGCCGCGGGCGCTCCCTTGCGCGCCGGCTTCGACGCCACGCTGGATTGGGGGCGGGCAGCGGCGGGCGGTGCCGACGAGCCCGTGGTGCTGGTGGCGGCCGACAGCGGCTATGTCCGCCGCTTCCTGCCCTTCCTGGCGGCCTCCATCGCCGCCGTTGCCGCCGGCGCCCGCCTGCATGTCCATATTTGCGACCCGGCGGCGGGGGATGTCGACTTCCTGGCGGCGGCGGCGCCCGGCTTGCGCCTGGGATGGTCGACGGAGGCGCTGGATCCGCACCTACACCATGAGACGCGCCTGACCTATCTGACCGCCGCGCGCTTCCTGCGCCTGCCTCACATCCAGGACCGGTACGGCGGCGCACCCTTGGTGGTCGCCGACATCGACGCCGCCTTCCTGACCGACCCCGTCCGTTTCGTCGCGGCCCTGCCCGCCGGCCGTCCGGTCGCGGCCACCTGGGGCCCCGCCAACTTGGCGGCCCCCTACGACGCGGTCGGCGGGGGCCTGGTGGTGGTCGGGCCGGGGGACGTGGCCCGGGCCTTCACCCGGGGCGTGGCCGACCTGCTGCTGTATCATTGGCACCACAGCCGGGAAGGGGGCCCGGTGCTGGGCTATTTCCTGGACCAGGTCGCCCTGGTGGCCGGCGTCCGCTTCGTGTTGACCCCTGATCGCCTGCTTCCCATCAACCGGGCCGGGCGCGTCTATCGCCTGGATGGGGGCAGGGGGCCGGCGATGTTCGTGCCCATCGTGCCGGAAAAGGCCTTGCCCGATATCGACGCCCGCCTGGACCAGGCGGTGGCGGCGCTGAGGGCGGGTGCGGGGCGGCGGGCGCTGGAAGCGTTTTTCCAGATCCCGCCGCTGGCGGACGCCTAACCTTTTGCACCGGCGCCGGCACGTGCCGGTCCTGGCCTTCGCACCGCGCCCCTGGCAGAAAATCGACAGGAACATGGGTCGGGCGCCTGGTTGTCGAGGATTTGGTAATCATTTGGCGTTAACCATGCCCGGTGGGTCGCCCGCTGCGGCGATTTCTTGGGAAGGGAATGCGGACCCGGTCATGATTGGGCGGCGCTTTTTGCAGGCGGGGGGCGCCCTGGCGGGGCGGCTGGGGGCGGGGCGGTTGGGCCTGGCGCTGCTGCTCGCCTGCGCCGCCGTGCCGGCCTTTGCCGCCCCCATGCCCCGGCCGGCTGACGCCCCCGATCCCTGGACCGGCCTCTCGGGCCCCGAGTTCGACCACTTCCCCCCGCCTTGCGCCTGCCCAGCGATGTGGTGACCAGCCTGGCGCAGACCCGCCACGGCGTGGTGTGGTTCGGTACCTTTGGCGGCCTGGTGCGGTTTGACGGCTATCGGACCCAGATATATCGGGGGGCGGCGGACACCAGCGCGGTCCCCGGCTCGCCGGTCGGCAAGCCGGGGACCGCGCCGCCGCCCTCCTATGTCTTGCCCGACGCTTATGTGCGCAGCCTGCTGTACATCGACGACGGCGGTCTGCTGATCGGCACGAACGCCGGCGGCCTGGCGCGCTTCGACGCGGACGCGAACGGCTTCAGGCCCGTGCCCATCGCGCACCGCACCGTCGCCGCCCGCATCATGGCGATGGGCACGGCCCGCGACGGCGGCGCCTGGGTGCTGTCGGACCAGGGGCTGGACCATTACGATCCACATACCGCCACGGCCTCGCCCGTGGCCGACGCGGGTGCCGGAGGTGTCAGCCCCCGCCTGTTCGCCGTGCTGGAGGACAGCCGGGGCGCCCTGTGGCTGGGCGGCCATCCCGGGCTGTTCCGGCGCGGCGCGGGCGAGACCGCCTTCACCCGCGTGGCCGCCCCGGCGGACGATGCCGTCCTGGCGCGCGCCCTGGCCGACGACGTCTGGGCCCTGTACGAGGACGGCCACGGCCGCGTCTGGGTGGGCACGGGCGAGAATGGGGCCTTCGCCCTGGATATCACCACCGGGAACGTCACCACTGGGGACACCACCCCCGGCCGCCCCCTGACGATCAAGGGCCTCAGCGGCGCTGACAGCCTGGCGGCGCGCCACACCGTGCGCGCCATCACCGAGCCGGAGGGGCCCGGTGGCCCCCTGTGGCTGGCCACCGACGGCGTCGGCATCCTGACGCTGGAGACCGACGGCCGGGTGGGCGTCCTGGCGCATTCCGAAATGGTGTCGACCTCGCTGGCGGGCGACGTCGTGCGCGCCTTTCTGCGCGACCGCAGCGGCAATGTCTGGGTGGGCACCCAGCGGGGCGCCGACCGGGTGGAGGCGGGGCAGCGCCTGGTTTCCACCGTGCAGGCCGCCCCGCCCGGCGGCGTCGGCCTGGCGGACGCCGACGTGCATGCCCTGACCACGGATGCGCGGGGGCGGGTGTGGCTGGGCCTGGGGCGTGGGCTGGTCGACGTGGTCGACCCCGCCGATGGCATCCTGCGCCACGTCGTCCTGCCGGGGGTGGACCAGGGCCGGGACATCTACAGCCTGGCGGTCCTGCCCGATGGCGCGGTGCTGGCGGGCGGGCGCGGCGTCACCCGCATCGACCCCGCCACCTTGGCCGGCACCTCGTCCTGGATACCGGCGCTGGACGGCGTCGTCGTCCTGTCCCTGGCGACGGCGACCACGCCCGCTGGCACCACCGTGCTGATGGGTGGCTATGACGGGCTGTACATCCGCCAGCCCGACGGCACGCTGACCCATCTGGTCCATGATCCGGCCGACGCGGAAAGCCTGCCGGCCGACCAGGTGAACAAGATCCTGGTGGTGCCCCCCGGCGCGTCCTCCGGGGGTGCGGTATGGCTGGCCACCTCCGGTGGCCTGGCCGTGGCCGACCTGGCGGATCTGCCGCGCCCGCGCTTCCACACGCTGCGCCGCGCGCCGCAGGCGGGTGCGATAGGCGGGCTGCCGCACAACGTGGTCAACGATGTCGTCGTGGACGGCGCCGGCAACCTCTGGGCCGGCACCTATGGTGGTGGCGTGGCCGTGCTGACGCCGGCGCAGATGCGGGACGCGCTGGCCGGGCGGTCGGGGATCGCCCCGCTGGTGGTGGATGAGACGCAGGGCCTGGCCAACAACGCCGTGTCGGCGCTGGCGGTGGACGGCGACGGCAGCGTCTGGGCCGCCGCCGCCGCCAGCCTGGTGAAGTTCAACGGCCCCGGCTTCCCACCCCGCGTCCTGGGCGCCCGCGACGGCGTCATCGTCCGCGCCTTCAACATCAAGGCGGCGACCCGTGGCGCCGGGGGCGAGGTGCTGTTCGGCGGCATGGGCGGCCTGACGGTCATGCGCCCCGGCATGCTCCGCCCCTCCGTGCCCGTGGGCGTGCTGGCCGTCACCGCGCTGGACGTGAACCACAAGGCGCAGCCGCCGGGCCGCCTGCCCCCGCCGGGTGGCACCCTGACCCTGGGCGCGGGGGTGAAGACCATCCGTCTGGCCCTGTCGCTGCTGGACTTCCGCGCCCCGCACGACACCCGCTACGCCTACTGCCTGGACGGGTTCGACGAGGATTGGGTGGAGGTGAACGGCGCCCAGCCCCAGGCCGTCTACACCAACCTGCCGCAGGGCGATTACACCTTCCGGGTGCGCGCCTGGACCGACCTGCCGGGGCTGGCCCTGTCCAACCGGCAGGAGGCGACGGCCGGCTTCGACCCCGACGCCGAACCGGTGGCGCAGCCGGGCCAGAACACGGCCGAGGCGCTGTCCATCGCGCCCATGGCCGAGCTGGCCTTTCATGTCAAGGTCCTGCCCCACTGGTACGAGCAGGCTTGGTTCCGGCTGCTGATGGTTTTCGGCCTGGTGGCGCTGATGGCCTGCGTGCTGGCCATCCGGACGGAGGCGCAGATGCGCCGCGAACGGGCGCTGGGCCGCATCGTCGCCGCCCGCACCCGCGACCTGCGCGCCGCCAACACCAAGCTGGAACAGCTGGCCAGCACCGACCCGCTGACCGGTGTCCTGAACCGGCGCCGCTTCTTCGAACTGGCGCGGCTGGAATGCGATCGCTCCCGTCGCTACGGCCGCGCCTTCTCCGTCATCCTGTTCGACCTCGATCACTTCAAGCGCATCAACGACACCTTCGGCCACCTCATGGGGGACGAGGTCCTGCGGGCGGCGGTGGCGGTGGCGGCCAAGGCCTGCCGCACCGTGGACCTGCTGGCCCGCTTCGGCGGGGAGGAGGTCATGATGCTGCTGCCCGAGACGGACATCGCCGGCGCCCAGGTGGTGGCGGAACGCATCCGCACCAACCTGGCGGAGATGGAGGTCGCCTACGACGGGCAGGTGGCCCAGGTGACGGCCAGCCTGGGCGTGGCCCAGTGGCGCAGCCCCGATGAGACGCTGGAGGATCTGCTGGCGCGGGCCGACGGCGCCCTTTACCAGGCCAAGAAGGGCGGCCGCAACCGCACCGTGCTGGCCTATAACGAGGTGGAACGGGCGGCCCGCATGGGCTGGGCCATCGTTCCGTCCGGCGATCCCAGGGGGGATGAGGCGGCGGCGGCCCTGGTGGTCGACTCCCCGCCGCTGGAGCCGCTCGCCCGACTCGCCGGCCTGGGCGATGCCACCTTGGTCGACCCTTATGAACGTGAGACCTACGACCGGCCGGCCACCGGCGTGGACGAGGACGTGCCGCCCGACGGCACGCTGCCGAAAGCGGCCTCCAA